>NZ_BLAE01000166.1 GCF_009687865.1 Acrocarpospora macrocephala | reverse complement strand
GACCGACCCCTCGGCCAGCGTGCCGCACGCGAACCGATCCCGGACCATGGGCAGCCGGGCCAACTGCATGGCCAGCCGGATCAGACGGGAAGCGCCCGCACTGCTCATCCCCGCTGAGGCGCGCAGCCAGGTACTGGTCGAGGCGTGCCCACCGCTGCCGGCACTCCTGGCCTCACCGGTGGCGTGGACGCGCCCCACCCGGGCGGCGATCGCCGAGTCCAGCCGGTCCCGCGCGAACAGCAGATCCTCCGTCTCACCCACGCACACCCCGCAGACCTCGGGCAGGTCGGTCACCGCAATCCGGGAGGCGAGCCGCCGGAACTGGGCCACCAGCACCCCCGAACCCACCGGCTCACCAGAGCCCTCCGGCCCCGCCGAGCAGGCACCGCCGGTGCAGCGGCCAGCGTCAGAGGAACGGCCAGCATCAGCGGGGCTGTCGGTGCAGCGGTCGGCGTCAATGGAGCGGTCGGTGTCGGTGCAGCGGCCGGTGTTGGGGGAGCGGCCGTGGAGGAACTGCGGCCATGCGTTCTGCCGCGGTGTGTTCTGCTGCCCTGCCTCGCCGTCTGCGTCGCTGTAGGCGTCGTCGGCGGAACGCTGGGGCGGGACGTAGTCCGGGTCCAGCACCGTGCCCTTCAAGAACGCGGGCAGCTCGCGTCCGCGGGCGCCCCCCGCACGGGAGGGATCCCGCATGTCGAGCAG
>NZ_BLAE01000165.1 GCF_009687865.1 Acrocarpospora macrocephala | reverse complement strand
CGCCGCCACGTCACCGAGACCATCGCCGTTGAAATCGGCCCGCATTCCTGAAGCACCCGTAGGAGGTGTGGAGGGCGGCTCCATGGTCCACAAGGCGTCGACGAGTAGCTGGGCGTCGTGAACCTCTTTTGCGTAGGCGTCCGGGACCGCTGATACCTGTACGGTCTGACAGATGCTCCCGATGTCCCCGCTCATCCAGCTGTTGTTGGGGAACTTGCGCAGCATGGCGTTGAGGAACGCGTTGGTGGCGTACACCGGATCGGTCAACTGGTCGGAAGTGCCCCAGCCCTGCGACGGACGCTGCTGGAACAGCCCCAGGCTGTCGTGATCGACGGCGACGGTGTAGTTGTGCAGGGTGCTCTCCGTGATGGCGGTGGTCACGGCGATCACAGCTGCTCGCTTGTCCAGGTTCCGGTTCTTGGTCGTGGTGGTGATGATCCGGGCGCATGAGACGTTGTACGCATTCACGCTCGTGCCCAGGCGCGCGCCGTTCATCTGCGGTCGCACCTGGTCGGCGATGGCGGTGTCGGTCCCGGTCTCCCCATCCGGTGCGCATGCGGCATAGGGGATCGACGCCGCGATCGCGGCCGGCACCGGCGGGCCCGCCGCACCGGGGATGCCGGCCGTGGGTGTCGGATCAGGCACCTGCGCCGACGCGCTGCCGATACCAGTGGAGAGGAAGCCGCCGAGCAGAGCGGCCAGGACGACGAGAAGGCGGGAAGCAGTCGTGCGGGGGGTCTTACGACGACGGGCGTGGGAAGAGTCCGTGTTCATGTTCTTCTCCTGGGGGATCGGTCGCTCTGGGGGTACGTGGTCGGAGATCCGGCCATCAGCGGGCGCGCGTGCCTGGGCACGCCCGCTGATAGGGCCGTGGAATTCCGCCCGTGGTCAGGGCCGTCTGGAGGTCAGA
>NZ_BLAE01000164.1 GCF_009687865.1 Acrocarpospora macrocephala | reverse complement strand
ACGGCAATGCGACTGCCGTTCCCTCCAGGCAACCACGGCGCTGGCGGGGCCGGGCAGAGCCCGAGGGAAACAAGACGGGGGGTGGGTGGGGAACCCCCGTGCCATGGGTTTCGTGCGGCTGCCACGGCGTTGGCGGCGGGCGGAGCCGAGGCGAAACAGAAGACTCGTGCGATAGGCCCCCCTTCGCCGGGCGCGCGAACGCGCAACTCGCGATGGGGTTCGCGATGGGATTCGCCACGTTGCGGAACATCAGCGGAAGCCCAACGGAAGATCGGTGACATCAACCTGCCGCGCTCTTACCCTTCCCGCTGCGACAATTCACACATAAGCAACTACACAGAGTTGCCTATCGAACGTGTGAGCGATATCCTGGTGGTAGGTCGGCCGGTCGATCCACGACAGGAGGTGTCCGCGATGATGACCTCGGGTGCAGTCCTGTTGCCGGACCACCGTGCCCCCTCCCTTGCGCCGGTGAACTCCTGCGCTCCAGTCGGCCTCGACGGTCACGACCCCGCCCACCACCCCGCCGCCGGAGGGTCCCTCAATGTCAGCCCCGGCGGTGCGCCGGTCCTCCACACGCGAACACCTCCACCCCGGCGACCTGCCGGGGCACAGGAACCCGGCTGTATCCCTGCCGATTCCCGTGGCGCGGTCCTGCTACTCGGCCCCTCCCGAACTCCAGTCACCCCAGCCGACTCCGGCAGCGACTCCGTCCGGGAGACAGATCAGCGTGCCGGGGAAACCGGTCAGCGTACCGAAACGGCCGGTCACGCTGTCCGGCAGGCCGGTCGCGATGTCGGGGAGGATGGTCACGCTCTCCGGGAGGCTGGTTGGAGTGCTTGGGGGGCTGGTTGGGGTGCCGGGGAGAGTGAGCGGGGTGCCGGTCGTGGGTGGGAGACCGCTCAGGGCGCTGATCGTGACGCGGCGTACGAGGATCACCCCGACCGCCCCAAGCACTCGGATCACCCCGAGCACCCTGAGCACTGCGGCCGCTCCGGCCGCTCTGGCCGTTCTGAT
>NZ_BLAE01000163.1 GCF_009687865.1 Acrocarpospora macrocephala | reverse complement strand
CGCCAACCGGTCCGGCGCATGCCCACAGGTCATGCACGCATCACTAACCGCCCTCTCACCCGTGCCCGCGCTGCCGACACCTGTCCCGGCTGAACCCGTGTCCATGCTGCCTGTACCGGCTCCGGCTGAACCTGCGCTCGTGCTGCCTGTACCCGCTCCGGCTGAACCGGTGCCCGCGCTGCCGACACCTGTGCCGGCTGAACCCGTGCTCGTACTGCTGGCACCTGTCCCGGCTGAACCCGTGCCCATGCTGCCGGCACCCGCTCCGGCTGAACCCGTGCCCATGCTGCCTGTACCCGCTCCGGCTGAAGCCGTGCCTTCAGCGTGGCGGGGACCGCCCGCGCGGCAGGTCGAGCCGTCACCGGCATGAGGTGTCCCGGGCCGGGTATCGCTGGAGCCAGTGGTGTCGGCGCTGGCGGTGTCGGCGGTGCCAGCTGCAGCTGTATCGGGGTTGGCGGTGTCGGCCGCAACTGCGTCGGCCGCGGCGGTGTCGGCGTGTCCGGCTGTGCTCTGCGATGGCGGCACCCCCGTAGCGGGCGTGGCTGAGGCCGCGGTGGAGGCCGTATGGGTGGAGTCGGCGTCATGCGCGGGGTGGCCGGTGCCGGCGTGGTCGGTTG
>NZ_BLAE01000162.1 GCF_009687865.1 Acrocarpospora macrocephala | reverse complement strand
CCATGCCGCGGTGACCTTGATGAACGGGCGGCGGCTGGCCGACGCGGAGTTCCCCGCCACCGGCCAGGGCTACGCGGATCTGCTCCAATGGATGCGGGGCTTCGGCCGACTGCGCCAGGTCGGGGTCGAGGGGACCGGCAGCTACGGCGCCGCCCTGGCCCGCTATCTCGCGGCCGAGCAGATCACGGTGATCGAGGTCAACCGGCCCGACCGCAGGCAGCGCCGCGCCAAGGGCAAGTCCGACCCGCTGGACGCCTACGCCGCCGCCGATGCCGTCCTGGCCGGCCGGGCCACCGCGATCCCCAAGGCCGGCGATGGGATAGTCGAGTCGATCCGGGCCCTGCACTCGGCGAGGGCGGGGGCGGTCAAGGCCCGGACCGCCTGCATCAACGAGCTGCAGTCCATGCTCATCACCGCGCCCGCCGTGCTGCGCGAGGACCTCGCCGGGCTCAAAGGCGCCAAACTCGCAGACACCTGCGCCGCCCTGGAGGTGAGCGGGGACCTGGCCGACCCCGCCCACGGCGTCCGGGCCGCGCTCGTGCACCTCGCGCGCCGCTGGCAGACCCTCACCACCGAGATCGACACCCTCGACGGCCAGCTCCAGCCCATGGTCGAGCGAGTCCGGCCCGACCTGCTCGCCGTTCACGGCGTCGGCGTGGAGACCGCCGCGCAGCTCCTGGCCGTCTGCGGCGACAACCCCGACCGGCTGACCAGCGAAGCGGCCTTCGCGTCCCTGTGCGGCGTCTCGCCCGTCCCGGCCTCCAGCGGCCGCACCACTCGTCACCGCCTCAACCGCGGCGGCGACCGGCAAGCCAACCGCGCCCTGTACACCATCACACTCGTCCGTATGAGCCACGACCCGAACACCCGCGCCTACGTCAAACGACGCACCAAGGAAGGCCTCTCCAAACGAGAGATCATCCGCTGCCTCAAGCGATACATCGCACGCCAGCTCTACCGGATACTGACCCACCCGAAAACCCAGCCCAGCACACGAAAAGATCTTGCTCCAGCCGCTTGACAGGACATAGGAGCATCAGCCCTTT
>NZ_BLAE01000161.1 GCF_009687865.1 Acrocarpospora macrocephala | reverse complement strand
CGACGCGAGCACGCCGCTCTTGCCGAGAGACGAGACGTCGTGAGCGCCGCGCGCCAACCCTCGACGACGTTGAGGCCCTGTGGTTCGTCTGATTCGTTGCCTCGACTGTATGGATATATCCGGACAGAATCGGTCCTGATATGACGACGAATCGTGTGCTAACTCTGTTGGAGCTGCTTCAGGCTCGCCCCGGTCTGACCGGCCCGGAACTGGCCGCCCGTTTGGAGGTCGACGAGCGCACCATCCGCCGCTACGCGGCCCGGTTGACCGATCTGGGTGTGCCGGTTCAGGCGGATCGTGGGCGTTACGGCGGATATCGCTTGCTGCCGGGCTTCAAGTTGCCACCGTTGATGTTGTCGGAGGACGAGGCGACGGCGGTGGTCCTAGGCCTGCTGGTGGGCCGTCACAACGGGATCGCCCTGGGCACGGAAAGCGCCCTGGCCAAGATCGAACGCGTCCTCCCGAAAGCTCTGGGAGAACGCGTCCGCGCCATTTCGGAAACGGTCGGCCTGGCCTTCCACCGCCCCGCCTCGCCGCCGCTGCCCCCATCGGCCCTGCTGTCACTCGCGGACGCGACACGCCGCCGCCGAAGGGTCCAGATGCGATACCGCTCCTTCCGCGGCGCCCCGACCACGCGCGACGTGGACCCTTACGGCCTGGTGCTGTACTCCGCCCGCTGGTATGTGACCGGTTTCGACCATCTTCGCCAGGAACTGCGTACATTCCGCGCCGACCGGGTGATTTCCGTCGACCTCCTGGAGGAGACCTTCTCACCCCCGGACGATTTCAACGCGGTCACTCACGTCCTGGACTCGCTGGCCGGGGTTCCGTTCCGGCACGAGGTCGAGGTGGTGCTGCACGCACCCCTGGAGGAGGTACGTCGGCGCGTCCCTCCTTCGGTGGGATCCCTGACGGAGCTCGGTTCCGGGGTCCGGTTGGTGGCGCGGGCCGAGCGGCTTGATGGGATGGCCCAGATGCTGGCCGGACTGGGCTGGTCCTTCGCGGTGGTACGACCGGACGAGCTACGCGTGGAGGTCCTGGCTTTGGCGGATCGACTGCGCTCGCTGGCTGGTGGGTCGTGATCTGGCAACGATTGAAGGCGGGTAGAAGAACCACGGCGCCGTGGTCGTCATTTCGTGTAGGAAACCACGGCGCCGGCGGGGTCGGGCGGAGCCCGAGGTGAAACAAAAGGGCTGGGTGGGTGGGGAACCCCCCGTGCCCTGGCTTTCGTGCGGGGGCCACGGCGTTGGCGGCGGCGGAGGGAGCCCAAGGAGTAACAGAGGACTCGGTAACGAACGGGGCCTCACCGCCGTCGAGAGCCAGCCGGCGGCCACGACATCCCATTTCTCGGCAAGAGTCGCGAACTCGCGCCGAAACAGCAACAAG
>NZ_BLAE01000160.1 GCF_009687865.1 Acrocarpospora macrocephala | reverse complement strand
TCGCTAGCTGACCAGGGCATAGTCGCGCTTCAACCGTGCACGTTGATGGAACCAGCCGGATCGTGCCTGGTGGCGGCGTCGCCAGTAAAGCCATCGCGCGGTGTGCCCGGGCGGCTTGGGATGATGAAGCGCCTCGGCGAGCAGACCCTTGATCGCGGGAACGGTGAGCGGGATGAGCCCGGGATCGGCGGGCGGGGCCTGGCAGGGGGACACCGGGGCGCAGGCCCGGCCGTCCGTGCGATCCCGCAGTTTGGCGGCGGCGACCGCGCAGACGGCCAGGGCCGCCATCACCAAGACCAGATGCCGCAGGATCGCGGTGTACAGGCGCGCCTGGCACTGATCCAGGCCGAAGCAGTCTTTGGCCAGCTCGAAGCACTCCTCTACCGGCCATCTCAGCCCGGCGGCACGGATCAGCCGGGTCCGGGCCGGCGGGCGTCCCTCGGGCACGTAGCACCAGTGGAAGGCCAGTTCCCCGCTCTTCAGATGGCGGCGGATCAGCAGGTGATGCCGGGGCGAGGCGGTCGCCAAGTAGGCCCAGGCGTACCAGCGCTCGCCTTTGGAGCCTTTGCCGGCGGAGCGGACCTCCCACCGGCGGTGGTCTTTCAGCAGGCGCCGCACGGCCTGGGCGCAGGTGAGCCGCAGTCCGGGGGCGAGGGTGATCATGAATGTGGAGGGGACTCGCAGCACATGGGCCTGCTCGTGCTGCTCCAGGAACCGCCGCAGCCCGGTGCAGGACCCATACACCTCATCTCCGCACACGAAGTCGAACCGGACGCCGTCGGCGAAGGCGTCGGCCAGGATCTGTGCGGCCAGTTCCCCTTTGGTGTGAAAGTCCAGGCCGGGCGGCAGCCCCATGGCCTTCGACCTTTCCGGATCCGTGATCTGCTCGCGCGGGATCCATTGCCGGGCGCCGATCAGCGCGTGCCCGGCCCGTTCGCGCACGTAGGAAAGGTGCACGGTGTTGATGCCGTTGGCGACTTTGCCCACGCAGCCCATGTACTGGCGTTTGACTCCCGCGGTCGCCGGGCCCTGCTTCTCCTGGCCGGTCTCGTCCAGCGCCCCGATGGTCATCGCGCCCTTGCGGCGATTGCGGCGGGCCGCCTGGTCCAGACCGTCCGCCGCGAACCGGCGGATCCGGCTCATCGCCTCCGGGGCGTCCCACACGGCACGGTTGAGCAGTCGCTGGGTACGGTCGGGGGCACGGTCGCCGGTGTGCTCGGCGATGGTCCATCCGTTGCGTTTCGGCAGGTCGCTGACCAGCGCGGACAGGTATTTCGCGGCGTGCAGCCAGGTCTGCGTCCGGGCGAAGCACGATCGCAGGGATTCCAGCAGGGCGGCCCGTTCCCGCAGCGCGTGCCCGGCCCCTATCCTGGCAGCAGCAGCCGCCTTCGATTCATTTGTCCTCACAAACACATGATCGTCGGGCGGCTGCGTTGCGTTATACGGG
>NZ_BLAE01000159.1 GCF_009687865.1 Acrocarpospora macrocephala | reverse complement strand
GCCCTTGACATGGTCGATTTCGGCCATGTCGGCGGGGATGGGGCAGCCTTCGCGGTAGCAGGTGGCGTAGCGGGCCAGGACGGCCCGCCGCTGCGCGGGGGTGGCGAGGCGGACGGCGCGGCCCATGTCCAGGACGCGTCCGTGGGCGTTGACGACCATGCGGACCAGTTTCGAGGTGCGGGCCAGCCGGTGGACGTCGGAGACGGGCAGCAGCTGCCCGGTGGCGATCAGCAGCCCGGGTGCCAGCCGGTCCGGCGCGTGCCCACAGGTCCTGCACGCATCACTAGCCGGCCCCTCACCCGTACCCGCACTCCCGGCACCCGCCCCAGCCGAACCTTCCCCGGCTGAACCCGTGCTCGTGCTGTCGGCACCCGCTCCGGCTGAACCCGTGCCTTCAGTGTGGCGGGGACTGCCCGTGCGGCAGGTCGAGCCGTCACCGGCCGGAGGTGTTCCGGGCCGGGTATCGCTGGAGCCGGTGGTGTCGGCGTTGGCGGTGTCGGCCGTGGCGGTGTCGGCGGTGCCAGCTGCAGCTGTGTCGGGGTCAGCGGTGTCGGCCGCAACTGCGTCGGCCGCGGCGGTGTCGGCGCGTCCGGCTGTGCTCGGCGATGGCGGCGCCCCCGTGGCGGGTGTGCTCGGCGTGGCGGGCGTGCCGGACGCCGCGGTGGAGGCCGCATGGGTGGAGTCGGCGTCATGTGTGGGGTGGCCGGTGATGTGGTCGGTGGTGGGGTGGTCGTGTG
>NZ_BLAE01000158.1 GCF_009687865.1 Acrocarpospora macrocephala | reverse complement strand
CGTCGGCGTCATCGTCCAGGGTGCCCGGGTCCAGCAGCTCCCGCAGGTATCGCCCGGCCTTGAGGATCTCGGCCGGGGAGGCGCTGTCGGCCAGGTCCAGCAGGATCGGCTCGGCCAGCGCGGCCTGGGCATCGTTGAGGTGGGTGGTGACCTGGCTGATCGCGTCGGCCGATCCCTCGGCGAGGGTGCCGCGGGCCAGCCGGTCCCGGACGACGGGCAGGCGGGCCAGCTGGGTGGCCAGCCGGATCAGGCGGGAGGCGCCCGCATCGCTCATGCCCGCTGAGGCGCGCAGCCAGGTCCCGGTGGAGGCGTGCCCGCCGCTGCCGGCACTCTTGGCCTCACCGGTGGCATGGACGCGCCCCACCCGGGCGGCGATCGCCGAGCTCAGCCGATCCTGGGCGAACAGCAGGTCCTCCGTCTCGCCCAGACACAACCCGGCGCTGTCGGGCAGGTCGGCCATCGCAATCCGGGAGGCGAGCTGCCTCATCTCCGACACCAGCATCCCGGATTCCACCGGCTCGCCACAGGCCTCCGGCCCCGCCGAGCGACCAGCGTCGGCGTCGGTGGAGCGGTCGGCGTCGGTAGAGCGACCAGGATAGGCCGAGCGGCCAGAGTCGGTGGAGCGGCCGTGGAGGAACTGCTGCCGTGCGTTCTGCTGCCCTGCGCCGCACGCGTCCCTGTGCGCGTCGCCGTATGTGTCGCCGTATGTGTCGCCGTAGGCGTCGTCGTGGGCGTCGTT
>NZ_BLAE01000157.1 GCF_009687865.1 Acrocarpospora macrocephala | reverse complement strand
ACCCCACCCCCGAGACCATCCCCAAGCCGCCCGAGCCCCGCCCCCTCGACGCCGGCATCGCCGCCGAACTCCGCTCCCTCATGCGCGCCGGCGTCGCCACCGGCTCGGCCCGCGCCGCCGCCGCCCCCGGCGATCCCGTGTACGGCGTGGCGTCCACGGTCACCTACGTCGAGAAGAAGGAACGCAGCCAGCTCTCCTGGTTCGTCGGCTGGCAGGGCGACGTCGCCGTCGCCGTCATGATGCGGGGCGCCGACCCCGCGGGCGCCTCCTCCGTGGCCGGCGCCTTCTTCAGCGGCACCAGAAAAGATTTCTGACCCCGGGCAACCATCCCGGCCCTCACCTGCGTCTTCTCAAGTGACCGGGTTCCGCTTGGGGGGTTGCGGACCCGGTCAACGACCAGGGCTCCATCTCGGGGGGAGCCCTGCCGTCCGGACCGGCTCGACCCTGCCGGTCGGCCCCCGGAAGCCTGCTGCTTCCGGGGGCTTACGGCTCTTGGACCCGTTGTTTCAGGGGTCTGCTGTTCCTGGGACTCTCTGGGGGCCTGCTGTTTCTGGGGCATGTGGGTGCCAGGCTTGCTGCTTCTGGGGCTTACGGGTTCCAGGGCTTGCTGCTTCTGGGCTTACGGGTTCCGGGGGCCTCGCGCGCTGCTGGAATACCGGTTCGCGTGACGGCGTTGACGGCTGTAAGGTTGCGTTGCCTGTCTCCGCTCCGGCGGGGCCGGGGTTGACAATTCCACAGGGGGGTGACCGGTTTCGACTTCGACATTTCAAGGCAGGGGAAGCGGGCCGAGGACGGCGGACATAACCTCGTTAACACTGTGACCGCAAACCAATAAGTGCCGATAACACGAGCACTCCGGCTAGCCAGCGTACGCTGGCTCTCGCTGCCTAAGCAGCCGAGCTAAGCCGTGTCAGCCCGGGACCGCCTCCGGCCCGGGACCTGGCATCGCTAGGAGGCTAAACCTCTTGACCCGGTCGCGGGGCCAATAGGGAAACCAAACAGCGACTGAGCCCGTCGGCGACTCGCCTGTGAGATCGCCGGGGCCGAGAAACTCACAACAGGCTGCGCCCGGAGAAGCCCTGGCTCGGTGCCGAAGGACGCGGGTTCGATTCCCGCCACCTCCACGAATGGGACGACCCTGGTCGGAAGCCTTTTGGGCTTCCTTCCCAGGGTCGTTTCGGTTGTTACACGGGGGGACGACCCCCCGAGCCCCCCGGTGTGGGGGGCCAAGCCCCCCACGCCCCCCGAGCTATCGCGTTGCCGTGTTCGGGTAAGCGAGCATTGGTTCGGCTCGGCGGCGGCCTGCTTGGCTGGAAGCCGTTTTTGCGTTATATGGGGGCGATCCTTCATGCATCCCGGTGTGGACCCAACTTGTCCTCCACCGCACCTGGGATGGTGGATGCCACGGCGTTGGCGGGGACGGGCGGAGCCCGGGGGCCGTCATGGCGGGGTCGGGCGGAGCCCGAGGGAGATCAAAGGGCTGGGT
>NZ_BLAE01000156.1 GCF_009687865.1 Acrocarpospora macrocephala | reverse complement strand
GAGGCTGTCAGGTCGCCCGGCAACCACGGCGATGACGGGGGCGGGCGGAGCCCGAGGTTAAACAAAGGGCTGGGTGGGTGGGAGAACCACGTTTGAGACTCGTCGTGGGGAAAGAAGCAGTGGGCCCCGATCTCTCGGCCTCGGCCATTGATGCCGGGAGATCGGGGCGTGGACGGAAGATCGAGGGTGCGAGCCGCTCGTCAACCTTCCGATTGGGGGCCGCCGCCGAGGGAACTCTGGCGCCGGCTCGCGCGGATGATGTCAATGACCACGAACACCCCGAGGAACGCAGCGATGGCGGTCAGCCACCACAGCCTGGTCATGATCGACAGGACCAGCACCGCAAGACAGAACACCAGCGCATACGACCCCAGGCGGATGTGAATGACATCCAACGGGGTCGTGGGCACCATCGGCTTCCCGGTAGGCGACCGTTGTTCCTGTGTCATACCGAGCCCCCTACCCTTTCATCCTCGTTGATACCGCCGGGGGCGAACGGCTTCCGAGTTATTCCATGACCTTTACTTCTGGGCGTTTCAGGACGCGGTCGATGGCGGCGAGCACGTCGGCGGTGCTGACGCCCGCGGGGTCCGGACCGCGATGCAGGGCCTGGTGCCGGGGCTGATCCTCGGGGGGTCCCCACCGCGAGGGCGGCTCAGGCCCGAACACGGTCACCGACGCGATGCCGTACGCGGTGGCCAGATGCGCCACCCCCGTGTCCGCGCTGATCACCAGCCGCGCCCCCGCCACCAGCGCGCAGAGCTCCCGCAGGGTGGTCCGGCCCGCCAGCACGACCTGCGGCGGCAACACGGCCCGCGTCCCCACCAGCAGCGCCAGCGGCCGCTCCCGGCGGGTCCCGGTGATCACCACCGGGAGGCCGAGCCCGGCCATCGCCTTGGCCACGTCGGCGAAACGCTCCGCGGGCCACCGCCGGGAGGTCGATCCCGCGCCCGGATGGATGATCACCGCACCGGGGAAGCCACTGGGCACCAGCGGGGTGGGCAGAGACAGGTCACGCGGGTCGCTGCGCAAGCCGTACCAGTCGACCAGGCGGCACCAGCGGTGCACCTCGTGCTCGGCGGGATCCCAGCCCGGGCCGTTGCGGAAGTCCTCCGTCTGGTACGCCCACATGCGCCGCGGCCGCAGGTCGCGCAGGATCTGGTGACTGCGCGGGCCAGGCCCGTGCAGGTTGACGGCGAGCTCGGGCATGAACGGCAGGTCGGAGTCGCGTTCGGACATGCCGGGCCAGGCGATCGGCTCCTGGTCGTACGTCGGGATGATGCGGTCCACCGCGCCGGTGAGCGCGGCGGCCTCGCTGAGTTCGGGCGGGCAGGCGAGCGCGACCCGCAGGCCGCTGCGGCGTAACGCGCGCAGCGCGGGGACGGCCGTCAGCAGATCGCCGAGCCCGAGCGCGCGCAACACCAGGGCGGTCGTCAACAGGCCCAGCCGTTGATCGTTGTTCTCAAGACGCGTTCCTTTCCGGCCGAGCGCGCGCTCGCATAGGCGGATAACAGCGGGCACGTGCTGCCAAACCGGCAGCATGCATCAGCGATGGAGGTGCCTGCGT
>NZ_BLAE01000155.1 GCF_009687865.1 Acrocarpospora macrocephala | reverse complement strand
ACGTGCCCGTGGGTTAGGCGGTGGCTGGGTCCGGCGGCATCCAGGGTCTGCCGAGCAGGGCGTCGCGGATCGCGGAGATGACGTCGGTGCCGTGTTTGGCGGCGGTGGACAGGTAGCCGCGGATGGCGTACCGGTTGCCGGTCGCCGTCTCCGATCGAAGCCGCCCGGAGATCTTCTGCTGGGTTTTGGCTGGTCGGACATCGCGTTCGGCCTGATTGTTCGTCGGAGGAACCCGCAGGTCATGGGCGAAACGCAGGACGTCGTCCTCACGGTCGCGCAGCACTTCCAGCAGCACCCGGCCGACGGGCTGGGTGACGGTTTTGGCGGGTCCGGGGATGCGGGGAACCTCGGACAGGCCGACGCGGACCCCGTGCTTGAACAGCCGGATCAGCTCATCTTTGACGCCTGTGTCGATGGCGTCCTCGCCCTGCTCGCGGGCGGTGCCGGCGGCGTGGATCAGCCCGCGCAGAGTCCGCTGGATCTGAACGGGCCAGACCGCGCCGGGGTACTCCTCGACGCAGTCTTCAAGATCCCGGAGTAGATGACTCGCACACAACTGGTGGCGGTGCTCACCGAGTTCGGCCGAGTCGTAGTTCTGATACCGATCGTGCACCATCACCCCGGAAAGCTCCGGCAGCACCGACGTCTTGAACGTCTCCAGGCTCCGGTCGCCGACCATGTACCAGGTCAGCAGCTTCGTGCAGGCGACCAGCAGGTACTTCTTGACCTTCGCCGCGCCGACCCGCAACGGTGTCTCATCACAGTTCACCACGTAGGCCAGCGTGAGCAGCATCCGGATCCGGGCGTTCGCCGCCGCGACCGCGGCGGCGGCGCGGGCGATCATGCCGTGCACGAACCCCGGCGACGGTGCCGCCCCGGTCAGTGCCTCCACCAGCGCGCAGCAGCGGTGCACCGGGATCGCGTGCATCACCATCAGATACACGCACAACGCCTGAAGATGCAGACCGAAGCTCACCCGCGCGGACGCCACGCCCTCCGGGCGCTCGGCCAGGTGCACTCTGCCGCACCGGCACTCGACCGCGTGCAGGTCGTGCTGAACCACACCCGCGCTCACCGGCGGGATGTCGTGCACCTGGTGCCAGGCCTGAACGCCCAGGTCCCGGCCGTCTGCCAGGTCATCGCCACACACGCACGTCCCGTACGGGAAGTGCGGCACGACCTCGCCGGGATCGGCGCGCCAGGCCAGATACCGGCCCTCGGCACCGGGCTGCTTCCCGGGCTTGCGCTTACCGCCCATCTTCTGGCCTGCCCGTTTGTCCTTCGGCGGCGGCTTACCCGGCTGATCATCGCTGGAGGGCGGCATCCCCGAGTTCCCGCTGTTACGCGAGATCAGCCGCTCCAACCGCGCCAGGCGCTCAGCCAGCTCGGTGTTCATGGCCGCCAGCTCGGCGCTCTGTTCTTCCAGTTCCGCGACCCGCGACACCTGCTCGGCCAGCCGCGTGATCTGCCCCTGCTGAGCGCGCGCGAGCACGATCAGCTCATCGCGGGACATCTCCTCCAGGGCGGACACTCGATGATCCCACCAGATCCGCCCGCACTGATCAACTTCACAGACCGTCACATCAAACAGGATGGGAGGGCGCCGTCATCACACTACGTGCCAAGCCTGAATATTTAC
>NZ_BLAE01000154.1 GCF_009687865.1 Acrocarpospora macrocephala | reverse complement strand
ACGAGCCAGCCGGTGAACGTCGGAGACGGGCAGCAGCTGCCCGGTGGCGATCAGCAGCCCGGGCGCCAGCCGGTCCGGCGCGTGCCCACAGGTCCTGCACGCATCACTAACCGGCCCCTCACCCGTGCCCACGCTGCCGGCACCCGTCCCGGTCGAACCCGTGCTCGCGCTGCCGGTACCTGCCCTGGCCGAACCCGTGCTCGCGCTGCTGGCATCGGCTCTGGCTGAACCCGTGCCCGTGCTGGTGGCACCTACTCTGGCCGAACCCGTGCTGTCGGTACCTGCTCTGGCTGAACCCGTGCTTCCGGTGTGGCGGGGGCCGCTCGCGTGGCAGGTCGAGCGGTCACCGGCCGGAGGTGTCCCGGGCCGAGTATCGCTGGAGTCGGCGGTGTGGGCGTTGGCGGTGTTGGGGTCAGCGGGGTCGGCCGCGGCTGTGTCGGGGTCAGCGGTGTCGGCGCGTCCGGATGTGTTCTGCGATGGCGGCCACCCCGTAGCGGGCGTGGCTGAGGCCGCGGTGGAGGCCGTATGGGTGGAGTCGGCGTCATGTGCGGGGTGGCCGGTGCCGGCGTGGTCGGTTGTGGGGGGGTCGTGTCTGGGGTGGTCGTGTCTGGGGTGGTCGGTGGGGAGGGATTCGGCGCGGACCAGGACCAGCAGTTCGGTGGTGACCTTCTTGGCCAGCAGCGCTGACAGGGCGTCGGCCTGGCGGACCCGGAGCGGGCGGTCGTCGTCTTTGCCTTTCGGCCTGGCGTAGGCGGCCAGGAACTCGCGCAGCCGGGCGCCGGCTTCACGCGGCAGCCGGAACTCCCCCTCTACACCGCCCGTACTGGACGGGCGGACCAGCAGGGAACGGGTGGCGTAGTCGGTTTCGGCGTCATCGTCCAGGGTGCCCGGGTCCAGCAGTTCACGCAGGTATCGCCCGGCCTTGCCGATCTCCGCCGGGGACGCGTGGTCGGCCAAATCCAGCAGGATCGGCTCGGCCAGCGCCGCCTGGGCATCGTTCAGGTGGGTGGTGATCTGGCTGATCGCCTCGGCCGACCCCTCGGCCAGCGTGCCGCACGCGAACCGATCCCGGACGACAGGCAGCCGAGCCAGCTGCATGGCGAGCCGGATCAGACGGGAGGCGCCCGCATCGCTCATCCCCGCTGAGGCGCGCAGCCAGGTCCCGGTGGAGGCGTGCCCGCCGCTGCCGGCGCTCCTGGCCTCACCGGTGGCGTGGACGCGTCCCACGCGGGCGGCGATCGCCGAGCTCAGCCGGTCCTGGGCGAACAGCAGGTCCTCCGTCTCGCCCACACACAACCCGGCATCCTCCGGCAGGTCGGCCACCGCAATCCGGGAGGCGAGCTGCCGGAACTCGGCCACCAGCACCCCCGAACCCACCGGCTCGCCCCAGGCCTCCGGCCCCGCCGAGCGGCCAGCGTCGGCGTCGGCCGAGCGGCCAGGGTCGGCCGAGCGGCCAGGGTCGGTGGAGGGGCCAGGGAGGAACTGCTGCCGTGTGTTCTGCTGCGGAGTGTTCTGCTGCCCCGCGTCGCCGTATGTGTCGCCGTCCGCGTCGCTGTGGGCGTCGTCGGCGGGACGCTGGGGCGGGACGTACTCGGGATCCAGCACCGTGCCCTTCAGGAACGCGGGCAGCTCGCGTCCGCGGGCGCCCCCCGCACGGGAGGAATCCCGCACGTCGAGCAGAGACCCGAGCATGGAAGACGCCCCCCTTTCGCTCCGGCGGATCCGAACAACTACGCTCACGCTATCCGGCA
>NZ_BLAE01000153.1 GCF_009687865.1 Acrocarpospora macrocephala | reverse complement strand
GGGGAGGGTCGGGGACTGGCGCGGTCCCACATGGTGCGGCCCGTTTCCAGTCCCCGCCCGTCAAACCGTGCATGCGGTTCTCCCGCACACGGCTTACCGACGTTCTTCACCGTCGGCGTTCGGCCTTCCCGCGCCAGTCCCGAAAGGGCCTGGGCGGAATAACGGTTCCATCGAGGCCGATCAAACCCAGGTGACTCGGCGAGAGCAGCACCTGTTTGATACCCCACCCCCACGAGTGACGCCGGTTGCCCTTCTTGGACAGCCATATCGCCAGTCGCATGAGAGCGAAGTTCCTGATCTGGCCAAGGACGCGGGCGGAGTTCCCGTAACGGAAATATCCGGCCCAGCCGCGCAGGAACATGTTCAAATCCCTGACGATGTCCTCCACCGGCATCCAGAGCCATTTCCGGCCGGTGAGTTCCCGGATCCGGTCACGGGCTCGTTGGACGGCCTTGCGTGCAGGCCAGCGAGCCAGGAAAGTCAAATGCGCCGACTTCGGGGTCCACCCACGCACCAGCCGATGATGAAATCCGAGGAAGTCGAAACCTTCCTCTCCCTCGGCCAGGTGCACGATGCGGGTCTTGGCCGCCTTGGGCTCCAACCCCAGATCGGCCAGCAGGACGGACAACCGCGCCAGCGCGGCCTCAGCCTGCTCCCTAGTCCGGCACATGACCACCACGTCGTCGGCGAAGCGCACCAGCACGCCATGCTGCTGACTCGACCATGCCCGGTCCAGCCGGTGCAGGTAGATGTTGCACAGCAACGGGGAGATCACCCCGCCCTGGGGCGCACCCGTGACGCCACGCCGCCACGACCCGCCGTCCACCACCCCGGCGCGCAGCATGCCGCGCACCAAGTCGAGGACGGCCCGGTCGCACACGCGTTCCTCGATCGCTTGTATCAACCCAGAGTGCGGAATCGCCTCAAAACAGTTGGCGATGTCGGTCTCCACCACCCAGCGGCGACCCTGCCAGGACTCGTCGATGAGCACCTGCAGGGCATCGTGCGCCGACCGCCTGGGCCGGAACCCGAATGAACAGTCGACCATGTCGGCCTCGAAGATCGGCTCGAGCACAATCTTCGCCGCCGCCTGCACGATCCGGTCACGGACCGAGGGAATCGACAGCGGGCGCTGCTCGGTAGTACCCGGCTTGGGAATCAACACCCGCCGGGCCGGCAGCGGCCGATACCGCTTGTCCCTCAACTCCACAGCCAGCTCCTCAAGGAGCCGGGCAACCCCGTACTCCTCGACCTCCGCCAAAGTGACGCGGTCAATACCGGCGGCGCCGCGGTTGCGGCGCACGTCCTGCCACGCCCGTTCCAACACGTCCCTGCGATGGACCTTGTCGAACAACGCGTGGAACCGTCTGTTCGGATCGGCCTTGGCCGCCCGGTAAAGCGCATGCTGCAAGGCACGGACTCTGTCCCCACAGACAGCCGCCAGAGTGGACCTAGCCGTTACGGCACTCACCAGTCCTGGTCCTCACAATCTCGCACGTGAACGAAGCAGCGGCCCTTCCCTCACCGCAGGTTGTGTTGTCCTACGGCTCGATCGGTACTACGACCGCCTCCGACTCCCTCCCGGCCGCCGCCCACTTCCCGGCTCCACACCGGTTATAAGACGGCGTCGTCCACGCCTATCCGCAGCACGCTCCGGCCGGGGAGGGCCTCCCCAGTTCCCGCCGCCACCCTCTGAACGTTCCGCGCCCTCTTACGCCGGAGAGTCCCTGACGGCAGCACTCCAGGATCTTCACCGCTTCCATGGCCTTCGCCGTGAGTCGCCCGGCTCGGCTCTCTCTCGGTGTCTAACGACGCGGCAGGCTTCGCTTCCGCTACGGACCGCTCAGTTGCTTCCCCCAACGGGGCTTTCGACGCTGGGCTTCGACCCGG
>NZ_BLAE01000152.1 GCF_009687865.1 Acrocarpospora macrocephala | reverse complement strand
TTGAGTTCCTAACGGAAGTCAAGCCGATCAAGCTTTGAAGGATCAGGGTAGGCGGGGTCGACGCCGGGACTGGGTGTCACGGCGTTGCGCGTCGGTTGGGGGTGGTGAGGGCCGGTCAGGCCGTCGTGTGGCGGGTAGCCTTGCTGCTGGACGGGCCGGCTGCCGGAGCGTCGTGTGGCGACTCCTGACCGCGTCGGCTCGTCCCCTGTTTCGTGCCCTGTTTCGTGCCCTGTTTCGTGTCCTGTTTGGTGCCCTGTTTCAGCCGTGTGCTGGCGCGTTTGGGCCGGTTCTTGGCGCGGTCGGCGTCGCTGACCGCGTATCGCTCGGCGCAGATCGCCTTGGCCTCCTCCACGGTGAGGGGGCGGCCGTCGAGATCGCGGAGTTGGTAGGGGGTGCGGCTGCGCCAGCAGGCGGCCAGCCGGGTGACCAGGACGGCGGCCAGGGTGCAGACGGCGGAGTTGTGGTGCTTGCCCTCGGTCACGACGAGGCGGTGGTAGCGGGCGGCCAGGGTGGGGTCGCTCTTGCGGGCGCGGTCGGCGGCGGCGAACAGGGCTTCGCGCAGGGCGGGGTCGCCGGCTTTGGCGGGCGGGCCGTGCCGGGAGCTGGTGCCGGATTCGTCCAGGGTGGGGGTCAGGCCGGTGAAGGCGCGCACGCCGGCCAGGTTGTCGAAGCGGTCGGGGTTGCCCAGCGCGCCGAGCACGACGGCGGCGGAGATGGTGGCCATGCCGGGGCCGGAGGCGATCAGGCCGGTGGGGTCGGCTTCCTCATAGAGCACGCCGATGCGGGAGTCCAGAGCGTTGATCTCTTCGGTGAGTTGCAGGGCCAGGCGGGCTTCTCCGGCCAGGTCTTCGGCCAGTTCGGCGAAGTCCAGTCCGCCCGCGGCCCATAGAGCCCGTGTGGTGTGGGCGGCGTGCAGGATCGCCTCGGCGTGATTCTCGCGCCACTGGCCGCGGCTGGTGCGGATCAGCAGCGCGGTCAGGCGTTTGCGGCCCAGCCGCTTGAGGGCGGCCGGGTCGGCGCCGGTG
>NZ_BLAE01000151.1 GCF_009687865.1 Acrocarpospora macrocephala | reverse complement strand
CGGTCAGCGCGGTCAGCGCGGTCTTGGAGTAGTCGCCCTCGCCCAGCACGCCCGCCCAGTGCGGGCCGTAGATCTCCAGCAGGGCGTCGATGCGCTGGTAGGTGGCGGTGCGGCGTTTGACCAGCGAACGGCGGCGGCGGGTGGCCCGGCGCAGCGGGTCGGCCGGGCCGAGCTCACCCGCGCCCGACAGCCGCAAACCCTCGGGGTGCAGGAGCGGGATGCGGGCCAGGATCCGGGCGTCCAGCCGGTCGTTTTTGGTGTGTTTGTGGTAGTAGCGGCGCAGGTCGGCCGACTGTTCGGGGGTGACCATGGCGATTTTGGCGCCTTTGGCGGCGAACCAGGCGGCCAGGGGGATCCAGGCGTTGCGGGTGGGTTCCATCACCACCAGCACCTCCTCGGCGTTGGCGGGCAGGCCGGCCCACAGCCGTTCCAGATCCTCCACGGTGGTGCGGAAGCGGCGGCCGGAGAAGAGGAACTCCCCGGCCTGGTCGGCGCAGGCCGCCTGATGCGCGGCCCGGCAGGCCACGTCGATGCCCAGCCGTACTTTCACGCCATCTCCTCATCGATGGTGCAGATGGTTCACAGGTGAGGAGCCATTCCAGACACACGCTCGGGTGGGCATGATCCGCAGAGTGTCGCCGAGTGCCGGACCTGACATTCGGTAGCAGCGGTCCATCACACGATCTCGACCGGAATCGAGGTCCGGGATGGCCGCGGGTTCCTCAACAGGGATGCACATGCGCCGGGTAGATCCGTCCAGCCGGACGATCAAAAGAAAGGAGTCCCTGACCCTCGCAGGTCAGAGCTGCCAGTCGTAGAACAAGCCGTGCTGGAAGGACCCATCCGGACACTCTACGAAACCGCCGAGCATGTGGCTTGGTCAGCTCCATGAGCAAGGCTAAA
>NZ_BLAE01000150.1 GCF_009687865.1 Acrocarpospora macrocephala | reverse complement strand
GGTCCCGGCCGTCTGCCAGGTCATCGCCACACACGCACGTCCCGTACGGGAAGTGCGGCACGACCTCGCCGGGATCGGCGCGCCAGGCCAGATACCGGCCCTCGGCACCGGGCTGCTTCCCGGGCTTGCGCTTACCGCCCATCTTCTGGCCTGCCCGTTTGTCCTTCGGCGGCGGCTTACCCGGCTGATCATCGCTGGAGGGCGGCATCCCCGAGTTCCCGCTGTTACGCGAGATCAGCCGCTCCAACCGCGCCAGGCGCTCAGCCAGCTCGGTGTTCATGGCCGCCAGCTCGGCGCTCTGTTCTTCCAGTTCCGCGACCCGCGACACCTGCTCGGCCAGCCGCGTGATCTGCCCCTGCTGAGCGCGCGCGAGCACGATCAGCTCATCGCGGGACATCTCCTCCAGGGCGGACACTCGATGATCCCACCAGATCCGCCCGCACTGATCAACTTCACAGACCGTCACATCAAACAGGATGGGAGGGCGCCGTCATCACACTACGTGCCAAGCCTGAATATTTACGATCGACCATCTTGGTGATCGCCGGGGAGCCGAGTCGTGCGAGAATCCGTGCTCGTGAAACCTTTGACCGCCGGAGTCGGCGTCGCCGTTATTGCCTGTGTTGTCTTGGTCCCGTCTCCCGCTGAGGCCGCCCCGAACCCCGTCGCGGCGGTGAAGCGGTTGATGGCCCAGGGGCGTACGGCGAAAGTCATTGAATGGGGCACGGTGATGCTGGGCGGTCGGGGGCGCACCGTGAACAACATGGCTAGCCTCCTCGACTATCACTTCGAACGAAAAGGCTGGCTGAAGCTCGGGAAAAGTGGTGTTGCCGCCTCCAATTTGACCCGGCGTGTCATGTTCAAACGGCCGGGCACGCTCGCCATCGCCAAGCAGGACGCGGCAGGTGGCGACCTGCAGGCCAAGAGCCTGCTCGCGCAGACCGGCATCCACCGTTCCGCAGCGGTGAACGGCCGCCTCTACACAGCGGGCAAACTGTATGCCCCGGCACTGCCGAAGGGGAAAACGTGGGCCTATCGCGGCAAGACATTCAGCGGCGGCGCCTTCACCGATCAGATCATCAACATATTCGAGCCGAAGACGCTCCAGCGGTTGCTGTCCGACACCTATCAGAAGAAATTCGTCGCCGGACCCGTCTTCAATGATCCGACGGGGCGTGTCCACAAGGACGTCTACATTTATAGGGGCAAGCTAACCTTCTCCGACCTCTACGCCGTATCGCCGACATTCCAGGCGCTCGCCCAGACCGAACCGGACGAGTCCTATGGGCCGGCCCTGGTCTGGTGGGACCTGTTGACGGACAAGTCTGGAACGCCGCTGCGTTTCTCCATCATGTGGGACACCTACTATCAGGGCTACTACTCCTCGCGGGAGCGCGCGGAAGGAAGCACGATCACGGACTTCATCGGCTGGCGATCCAATCTCCCGATCAAGCCGCCCCACTCCAGCACGGTAGCCGCGGTCTCCGGTCCAGCGGGCGGACTCCCCGAGTTCGACGACGTCGCCGAGGTAATTCGCGGCCGCCGCCCACGAAGCTGACAACCCAGCCGGCTCCGGTCGAGTTCGCAGACGAGGTCGGTCGGCTACGACAGCGCTACCGCGCCCTCGGTTGTGATGGCGCCTCTGTCCCTTGGGAAGGTGGCCAGGGGCGGTAACGAGGGGCGGCAACGAGGAAGTCATGGCAATCTAGCGCCGCGATCTCCCGCAGATCGGCAGGCGGGCATCCGCACTGTCAACGCCGCAGGACCCCGACAAAGCCGGAGCGGACCAAGCAGGGAGCCGTCACTGAGAGTCGGCATGGACGGTTCCCGGCTTGGGGCGGGTGGCGCGCTCGTGCCGGTTCGGTTCAGCGCCGGAACCGTCCGGCGAAGCGGTTCCTTTTGCCGTGGTAGAGGAGGGTCCAGGTGCCGTCGTGGTTGCGGCGGGTGCGGTAGCGGTCGGGGTGGGTTGCTTTGTCGCGGTTGTGCCAGGTGCAGGCGGGGGCGAGGAGGTCCAGGTCGGTGGTGCCACCCTCGGCCCAGCCTTGGACGTGGTCGATTTCGGCCATGTCGGCGGGGATGGGGCAGCCTTCGCGGTAGCAGGTGGCGTAGCGGGCCAGGATGGCCTGCCGCTGCGCGGGGGTGGCCAGGCGAACGGCACGGCCCATGTCCAGGACGCGCCCTTTCGCGTTGACGACCATACGGACCAGTCGTGAGGTGCGGGCGAGTCGGTGGACGTCGGAGACGGGCAGTAGCTGCCCGGTGGCGATCAGCAGCCCGGGCGCGAGCCGGTCCGGCGCGTGCCCACAGGTCCCGCACGCATCCTCCACCGGCCCTTCACCCGCGCCCGCGCTGCCGGCATCCGTGCTACCAGGACTCGCGCTGCCAGGACTTGCGCTGCCGGCATCCGTGCTGCCAGGACTTGCGCTGCCAGGACCGACGCCGCCGGCATCCGTGCTGCCGGCACTTGCTCCGGCTGAACCCGTGTCTCCCGTGTGGCAGGGGCCACCCGCGCAGCAGGTCGAGCCGTCACCGGCCTGAGGTGCCCCGGGCCGGGCATCGCTGGAGCCAGCGGTGCCGGGGTCAGCGGAGTCGGAGTCGGTGGTGTCGGCCGCGGCTATGTCGGACTCAGCGGTGCCAGCATGGGCGGAGTCGGAGTCGGAGTCGGTGGTGTCGGCCGCGGCTGTGTCGGCGCGTCCGGATGTGTTCTGCGAGTGCGGCGCCCCCGTGGCGGGCGTGCCGGACGCCACAGTGGACGCCACAGTGGAGGCCGCATGGGTGGAGTCGGTGTCATGTGCGGGGTGGTCGGTGGTGGGGTGGTCGCTGGGCAGGGACTCGGCGCGGACCAGGACCAGCAGTTCGGTGGTGACCTTTTTACTCAACAGCGCTGACAGCGCGTCGGCCTGGCGGACCCGGAGCGGGCGGTCGTCGTCTTTGCCTTTCGGTCGGGCGTAGGCGGCCAGGAACTCGCGCAGGCGGGCGCCGGCCTCCCGGGGCAGCCGGAACTCCCCTTCCACGCCGCCGGTACTGGACGGGCGGACCAGCAGGGAACGGGTGGCGTAGTCGGTTTCGGCGTCATCGTCCAGGGTGCCCGGGTCCAGCAGTTCACGCAGGTATCGCCCGGCCTTGAGGATTTCTGCTGGGGAGGCGCT
>NZ_BLAE01000149.1 GCF_009687865.1 Acrocarpospora macrocephala | reverse complement strand
CCTTGTGGGTGTCGATCCCGCCGACCACCCGCCGCTTGTTCGACTGCTTGGCCATGTACAACCTTCGGGACCTGGGGGGAAGATGAGGGAGGTGGTGCGTGCCGGACGGCCGGGCGGGCAGACCAGTGACGAGACACAGTCTTGGCACAGGCTCCTATCAGGCCACGTTCCGGCCGAACCCGGCACGCACCATCGGAGACACTCCAGGCGAGGCGACAGATCAGCCCGAGGACACCCGAAGGCACGGGGTCAGGGTGAGTTTGGGTCAGCCTCAACGGAACACCTCCTGTCACAGCTATTCCACCCGAACCACCGGGTGCTGCTGCTCCCTCAAGTCTCACTGGGTGGGAGAACCACGGCGCTGTGACGCAGGTGACTCGACCGTGTGACCTGCTTGGGGGGTGAGCGCGTGTCTCGGTCGGGGTTGCGGTGGGTTAGGATGTCGGTTGGCAAAGGGGCGGCGTCTGTTCAGGCGCAGGGTTTCGTGCCGAAAGTGATGTGGGGGCTCCGGTGAAAGTCGTGGGCTTCTTAGCCCGATCCTGGCGATGCGCGCATGTGCGTGACTGTCGTGCAGGTCGGGTATCCTTGCGTGGCCGGTGAGTTTCGTCGGCCTCCAGGCGGAGTAGCTCAGTCAGGCAGAGCAAACGGCTCATAATCGTTGTGTCGCCGGTTCAAGTCCGGCCTCCGCTACTACCCTGCCGGGTCCCCCTCCATAGGAGCCCGGTCCGGGTTTGTCCAGAGTCCCAAACGTAGAAAGGCACTCCCACGTGGCTGCCACAGACGTTAGGCCGAAGATCACGTTGGCCTGCCAGGAGTGCAAGCACCGCAACTACATCACGCGGAAGAACCGGCGTAACGACCCGGATCGGCTTGAGCTGAAGAAGTACTGCCCGAACTGCAAGACGCACCAGGCCCACCGCGAGACCCGCTAACCCTTCCCTCGTCCTCGCCCTGCGACTCGATCGGCATAGGCGAGGTTGAGGCGGCCGTCGCCGCCGCGTGACCGGTGGCGACGCCCTGGGGTGGGCACCACGGGTGACGGCGGCAGGGAGCATGGTGATCCGGCCGGTTTCCGAGGCCGGGTCTCCTGCCCAGGTCGCTGGGGGGTTTAGCCTCACTCACCTGTACGGGCACAATAACCGACGCCTCATTCACGGGTACGCCGGTTTGCGAGACGTAACGCTTTCATGCGTCACGTTCAGGTGATGGAGAGCACGTGCCGAGGCATTTAGCGGCATGGGCTGGAATAGCTTTCGCGCTGGCGGCTGACGAGTCGCTGGTAGCGGATGCGCGGCTGGAGAGCTGATCGCCTGCCATCCGCTGGGCGGGGTGAAGGTCCTGGTCGGGTCGGGGCTGAGATTCTCCATTACGACATGACTGAAAACACCCGGCCCTTCCGGTGACACCACGATCCATGTGAGTTCCGTGGGGCCTGTCGTCCCAGGTCATAGCATCCTGGGCGAGTGATCCACGATCACGACGAGATAGCCTGCCCACAGCAGGGCGGTGAACAGCAGGTTGGCCGCGAGCAGCCGGGTCGGGAACCTCGTCGCAGGCCTCTGGCCCCGAGGCCTTCCGGATCAAGCGCATCCGGCCGGGACAAGGTCGGGAATCTCGTCGCGGGCCTCCGGTCAGGCGGACGAACAGGTCCTGCATGGCGGTGTCGTTCCCCGAATGCGTGTCAGAGCCATTTCCCGGTGGCCGGTCTCACGCTGCCTGCTTTCCTTTGTTGTCGGGCTAAAGCAGGTCATTAGTGCATTTGGCGAACCGGCGTACCCGTGAATGGGGCGCCGGTTTGTTGTGTCCGTACAGGGAGTTCGGGGTGGGCTTGGCGGGGCCCGACAGCGGTGGTTGAGGGGTGGGCTGGTTACGGTGGGGAATGGCCGCGCAGACAACGGAACCTTGTTCTGTTAGTGTCGGCTTCGTTGTCTCTTGCCGCCGAAGGAGTACCGTCCGATGGCTTTGAATCGCGATTTCCTCGGGCGGGCGTACGCCTCGTCCGTTCCCTACGAGGTCAGCCGCGTGAAGATCAAGGAGTTCGCGACCGCCATCGGCGACTCGAACCCGATCTACCGGGACCGGGAGGCCGCGATCGCCGCCGGGCATCCGGATGTGGTGGCTCCGCCGACGTTCCCCATTGTCTTCACTCTGTCCGGGGCCGGGGAGGCGCTCTCCGATCCGGAGTTCGGGTTGAACTACGCGATGGTGGTGCATGGGGAACAGCGATTCTCCTACCAGCGTCCGATCTACGCGGGTGACCAGCTGCTCTGCACGTCGACGATCTCAGAGATTCGCAGCGTGGGGCGTAATGAGTTCCTGACGGTCAAGAGCGACATCACGACCGTGGCTGGGGAGCAGGTCTGCACGACGTACAACGTTATTGTCGAGCGTGGAGGGGCGGCGTAACCATGGCTGCGACGATCAAGTACGACGAGGTCGAGGCCGGACAGGAGATCCCGGCGGTGGAGTACACGGTGCGCCGGGTGAACCTCGTCATGTACGCCGGGGCGTCCGGCGACTTCAACCCGATCCACTGGAACGAGCGTTTCGCCAAGTCTGTGGGGTTGCCCGATGTGATCGCACACGGGATGTTCACCATGGCAGAAGGCGGTCGATTCGTCACCGATTGGGCCGGGGATCCGGCCGCGGTGGTCGACTACGGCGTGCGATTCTCGTCAATGGTGGTCGTGCCGGACGACGAGAATGGCGCGACACTCGTGGTCAGCGGCGTGATCGAGGAAAAGCTAGAGGACAAGCGGGTCCTCGTCACGCTGACCGCCAAATCGGGCGACTCACGGGTCCTCTCCAAGGCCCGCGCCGTGGTGCAACTCTCCTGACCAGATGGCGCGGGTTCTCCTGATCGGTCCGCGCGGTTCCCCGTTCACATGGTGTAGATCTCCTGCCGAGGTGGTCCGGCTTTCCCATGATCAGGCGATTGCCGGCGTCGGTGAGTGACGCTGTGATCCCCAGGGCGGGTGACCGGTGTGGTGCGGTTCTCCTGATGAGCCGGTTTGTTGCTCCTGTTCGGGTGGCGTGGCTCCCTTGATCAGGTGGTCGGCGGTGTTGGTGTGCGGCGCTGTGATCCCCTCAGGGCGGCTGGCCGGTGTGGTGCGGTTCTTCTGACGGGCCGGTTTGTTGCTCCTGTTCGGGTGGCGTGGCTCCCTTGATCAGGTGGTCGGCGGTGTTGGTGTGCGGCGCTGTGATCCCCTCAGGGCGGCTGGCCGGTGTGGTGCGG
>NZ_BLAE01000148.1 GCF_009687865.1 Acrocarpospora macrocephala | reverse complement strand
GGTGTGAGGGATTCGGGGGGTGGGGGTGGCCAGGGCTGAGGGAGGTTGGTCGGGGTGGATCAGGGTGTCGCGGATGTGGAGGACGCCCAGGATGGAGTTGTCGTCCATGACCAGCATGCGGAGTTGGCCGGTGGTGGTGGCGGTCTGGTGGACCACGTGGGCGGGGGCGTCGGCGGGGATGGTGATGGTCTGGGAGAGGGGGATCATCAGGCGTTCCACGGGCTGGTTCTGGACGCGTAGAGCCCGGGTGAGGAGATCGTGTTCGTTGCGGTCGAGCATGCCCATCCGGCCGGATTCTGCGACCAGGACGGCGAGTTGGTGCGGCGTTCTGGTGGTGGCGAGCTCGTCACGGGGGCGTACGCCGCAGAGACGGAGCAGGCCGTTGGTGAGGCCGTTGAGGGTGGCCAGGATGGGGCGGACCAGCCAGACGAAGCCGCGGAACGGGATCGCCAGGGCCAGGGCGGATCGTTCGGGGTGGGTGAGGGCGAAGGACTTGGGGGCCATCTCGCCGACCACCATGTGCAGGAACGTCACAATCGCCAGGGCCACGATGTAGGACAGCGCCGTCTGCAAGCCCTCGGGCAGCGCGCCGAGGAGCGGTTCGAGCAGGTGGTGGATGGCCGGTTCGGTGACCATGCCGAGCCCCAGCGAGCAGAGCGTGATACCCAGCTGAGCGCCCGCCAGCATCAACGACAGCTGCCGGCTGCCGCGCACGGCCGCCCGGGCCGCCATCCGGGCCATCCGCCCGCCCGCCGCCTCTTCCAGCCGATGCCGCTTGGCCGAGATCACCGCGAACTCCGCCGCGACGAAGAACCCGTTCAGCACCAGCAATACCAGCCCGAGCAGAATCGCCGTCAGGCTGTTCATGACAGCCTCCCCTGGGCGACGGCCGGGGAGGAACCGTTAAGCCGGAAGCCACTCACTACGACGTCGTGGTCGCTGTCCATACGGGCGCCCCGCGGACCACTCCCGGGTCCACGCGGGTGCTCTGGGTCGCGACTAGGACTCGTGTTCATGCGGGTCTCCCCTGGAACAGGGCGGAGAAGAGTTCGGGGGCGTAGTCCATGCCGGAACCTGTGCTTGGCGGGTTTTCGGGGGATTCGGTGGGGGCGGGAACGCTCAGCGACAGCCGTACCCATTCGGGGACGCGGCGGTGGACCTTGAGGACGGTGAGGAGCGCCTGAGCGGGTGGGGATTCGTCTTCTAGGTCGCGTTCGGGGGTGGTGGCGACGGTGACGGTGTCGCCCGGTTCGGCCATCCGGCCGAGGCCGGACAGGACCAGGCCGCCGATGGTCTCGTAGCTCTCGCCCTCGGGCAGCTCGACGCTGGTGGCGCGCTCGACCTCGTCGATGCGGAGGGTGCCGGGCACGTCCCAGGAGCCGTCGGCGTTGACCTTCACGCCCAGCGGCTCGGGGTCGTTCTCGTCGACGAGCTCGCCGACCAGCTCCTCGGCCAGGTCTTCCATGGTGATGATGCCGGCCAGACCGCCGTACTCGTCGATGACGCAGGCGACGGTGTCGCCGTCCATGCGCTTGAGCAGTTCGGTGACCGGAAGCGTGTCGGGGACGAGCAGGGGCGCGCGGGTGATGTCCGCGATGCGGGCGGCCGCGGGGGAGGCGACGTACTCCAGCAGGTCGGTGATGCCGACGACGTCGTCGCCGCCGTCGCCGAGCACGGGGTAGCGGGAGTGGCCGTGCTCGCGTACCGCGTCGACCAGGTCGGAGACCGGCCGTTCGGCGCGGAGGGAGACCACGCGCGGGCGGGGGACCATGACGTCCCAGGCGGTACGGTCGCCGAATTCGAGCGCGCGCTCCAGCAGTTCGGCCAGGCGCGGCGGCAACTCGCCGGCGGCGCTGGATTCGGCCACGATGCGGGAGAGCTCCTCGGGCGTGGCGCCGTGTTCCAGCTCTTCGACGGGTTCGATGCCGGCCAGCCGTACCAGCCGGGTGGCGGCGGAGTCGAAGAGGCGGATCACCGGACCGGCCACCTTGAGGTAGATCAGCGTGGGGCGGGCCAGGCTGATGGCCACCTGCTCGGGGCGGGCGATGCCGAGGTTCTTGGGGGCGAGCTCGCCCAGGATCATCTGGACGATGGTCGCGATGGCCACACCGGCCGCGACGCTCACGCCGGGTACGGCGGCGGACGGGAGCCCCAGGTCGGTCAGCGGGGCGCGGAGCACGTCGGCGATCGCGGGCTGGGCCAGGAAGCCGACGAGCAGCGTGGTCACGGTGATGCCCAGCTGGGCGCCGGAGAGCATGAACGAGAGCCGGCCGGTTACCGCGAGGGCGCGGGCGGCGGCGGGGTCGGATTCGGCGCGTTCGCGGAGGATCGTGCGGTCCGCGGCGACGAACGCGAATTCCTGGGCGACGAAGAATCCTGTCGCCAGCGTGAGCAGGAGAACAGCTAGCAGGCCGAGGGTGATGCTCATCGCGCTGGTCCCATGGCCGCGTTAGGGCCCGTGCCGAGGCACGGGCAGGTACTGCAAGGGTCCGAATCGGACACGTCGGTCCTTTCAACTAGGGTCTTCCACCGTAACGGCTCAGCGGCCGATGGTGTTTCCTGCTTCTCGGATGTGTACTTTTCCATAAGAAAACCTTGGGGACAGGTCTGCGGTCGCGGTGTGTGGCGACGTACCGTCAAGGTAGTGGCGGCAGTTGGCAAAGTGGGGGTTCTGGACCGTGACACAGGATGACGACCCGACTCGCGCGATCAGGCGGCGCGCGGTCGGCC
>NZ_BLAE01000147.1 GCF_009687865.1 Acrocarpospora macrocephala | reverse complement strand
CTACCGCACCCGCCGCAACCACGACGGCACCTGGACCCTTCTCTACCTCGGGAAAAGGAACCGCTTCGCCGGACGGTTCCGGCGCTGAAACCGGCCGGCACGAGAGCGCCACCCACCCAGGCCGGGAATCCAGGGGTTGAGGGAGTTCTCCGATCCTGAGACAGCGCGTGAAGGGTCGATCCTGGCCCGCCATGCGTAGCCACGCGATCGGCGCGCCACCATGCGTAGCTACGCGATCGGCGCGCTACGCCTGCTGAACTTCACCAACATCGCCGAAGGCACCCGCTGGGCACGCGACGACTTCCACAACCCGCTCATCGCCCTCGGCCTCACAAAGTGAGAATTCCTTCGGCCCAGACTTGTCTCCAACACACAGGGCCTGATCCCGAAACTTCGGGACGTATGCCGTTGGGATCTGGGCCTCTACGCACCCGGTCCTTACGAAAGCGATCCGACATCTGAACCTGCCCCTGCGCTTGAACCTGTCCCCGCGCTGTCTCGGCCGCATAGTAGAAAGACCGAAACCAGGCAAACTCTGGGTCAGGCGGTCTTCTGGGACGTCGCTGAGGCCGGAAATCAACGTTTTCGTCGACATCTGGAGAAGCGTCAACGCCAGTCAACGCGAACGCGGCGCCGATGGCGGTGGGAGGTGCCCGTAGAGTCCATAGTCTCGGTGATCGAGGCGTGCCCCGAGGCCCGACGAAGCCCAGCCCACAAAATCACGCGGTGGGAGATGGGCAAGGGAGCCGGGTTCTCTCGCCGGTTCCGTGATCTTTTCGGTTACGGCCGGGGGGTGATCCGCCCGGAGACACACCACGATGTCCTTGGCGGGGCATGGCACGCGCCTCCTCGTCTTCGCCACGGCTACAAGAAGCTCAACGAAGAGGGAGAAGCTTCACCGATCCCGAGATCTCCTCAACCGCCAAGCCGACGTGATCTACACGGGAAACGTCCTGGTCCTGGGGCTGGACGAGCTGAAGAGAGAGGTGCTCGGGAACCCAGAGCGTATTTCTATACCGGCGAACCGCTCGTTCTCTTAGGCCCCTCGGCCGAAGCCGTGGGATCCGCTGGATACGGCCTGATCAGGACGGGCATACTGCGATCATGACGATTCGAGCGTTCTCGTCGTTGCCGGTCAGGTCGTTGCCGGTCGGGAACCGGCCCACGCGGATTCTGCGGTGATGCGGCTGACGCCCTTTTATGAGCGGGTTCTCGACGCCGTGTGCGAGGTGGACCCGAGCTACGGCCTGCGCCTGGCCGGGGCGTACGCGCTGCGGGCGCATGGGCTGGTCGAGCGGCCGAGTCGAGGGCTGGACTTTGTCACGGTCAGTGAGTTGCCGCTGGTTGACATCGCCGACCAGGTGGCCGAGGCGTTGCGGGAGGACGGGCTGGCGGTGAAGCAGCGGCCGGGGAGCCCGCTGCAGGCCAGGATGGTGGTCTCGGATCCGGTGGTGCCCGAGCAGGACTGCCCGGTCAATGTGCTCAAGGCACCGCTGCAGCGGCCGCCGGTGCTGATCGACGACCGGCCGGTGGCGGATCTGGACGATGTCGCGGGCATGAAGGTGGGGGCGGTGCTGAACCGGGCGCTCCCCCGGGACCTCATCGACGCGACCGCCCTGAGCGAGCGGTATTCCTTCGATGACCTGGAACGCCTGGGCGCGCACTTCGAGGAGGGCTTCACCCAGCAAGGGTTGGCTTTCGAGTTGGAGACCGCCCTCGTGTACGACGAGGACGCCTACGCCGAGTACGGCCTCCCCCCGGAGCAGATAGCCCGAGTCAAGCGCTTCACCCTGCTCTGGTACGAGGACCTGACGATGCGCATCGCCGAAGAAACCGAAATCGACCCCTTCGAATAGGACATCAACCCAAGATCCTTCCGGGGCCCAGCCCTGACGTCACCGGGCGGAGCGGAACTCCCTGCGGATCTTCCGAGCCGTGGCCTTGATCTTGTCCTTGGTCCGGAGCAGCCGCGCCTCCGCCGTCTCGGTACGGCCTTCGGCCGCCAGCCGCCGGTTCCCGGTCCGAGCCCCCAGCCGCTGCTTGACCATAGCCTTCATTTCCCGAAATTTCGTGATGAGTCGCATACCATTCGTCTGCCCACGACGACCCTCCGTTAACGCTTTCGGTTAACGCGGGAGGTCATGCCGTCCTGACACGAATTCCTGAACGGCGATTTTGGCTCGGATCACCGGGCGGCGCCAGCGCTCCTCGCGGTGGAGGGCGCGGGCCAGCTTGCGGTCGTTGCCTGTGTAGAACCAGTGGGCCCACGGCGAGCCGGGACGCGCGAGCCGTACCGCGCCGACATAGCCGAAGACGGGGACGAACAGGCCGACCAGGCCGCTCCAGATCTTGCCTTTGAGCAGGGTGATCACGGCGAAGACCAGGTTCAGGACGAGAAAGGCCGTGCCCGCCCCGATCCCGTCCGAGACGGTCCAGTCGAGCGGGCGGCGGCCGAGCAGGAGCAGGCCGGTGACCGCGATGGCCACGAACACCGCGTCCACCGACGTGCGGCCCTCCTCGGCCCAGTAGACATCGCGCAGGTGCAGGATCAGCGCGAACTCATCCAGCACCAGCGCGGACCCGACCCCGAAGACCGCCGCCGTGACCGCGTGCCACCCGACCGATACCCCCGAGACGATCAGCCCGGCCACCCCGCCGAGCAGCATCAGCACCACCCCGAACACCACGTGGTGGATGTGCATGTCGCCCACGTTGACGTTCTTGAACCACCAGCGCGTCTCCGCCCGGATCAACCGCACGTTGATCCTCGTGAACACGAAAGCCACGATCAACGCCACGAAGAACGCGAACAGCGGCAACCGTTGCGTATCGACGATGCCGCGCTGGAAGAGTTCAGTCATAATGCCCCGATCTTCGATGGTACCCAGCCTCTGGCCTCCCAGAGCGCAGCGACAACGGCGCCAGATAACGGCGAGCAACCCGCCCTCTTATGCCAGGAAGCCCCCGGTCACCAGAAGATCTCCCACCTACCTTTGATTTCCCACGGGCTCCGCCCGACCCCGCCAGCACCTTGGTCGCGCGAACGAAGCGGCAGCCGATCCAGGGTTCTCCCACCCGCCCGACCCTTCGTTCCCTCGGGCTCCGCCCGACCCCGCCATCGCCGTGATCGTCCGAACGAAGCGGCGGCTTGATCCGCGTGGTTCTCC
>NZ_BLAE01000146.1 GCF_009687865.1 Acrocarpospora macrocephala | reverse complement strand
GCTGGTACCGGACTTCTGCCCAGAGGGAGCCGGGGAGGCCGGACTTGCGGGCGCGAATGTTGGGGTGGGTGTCCGCTGGTACCGGACTTCTGCCCAGAGGGAGCCGGGGAGGCCGGACTTGCGGACGCGAATGTTGGGGTGGGTGTCCGCTGGTACCGGACTTCTGCCGCGCCTCCTGAGGTCGCCACCTTCCAGTCGGTATGCCGCTGCCGCTCTTGGCGCCGGTGCGGCGAGAAACCATCCCCTGCATGAACGGCGCCGGATAACGGCGAGCGACCTGGCTCATTTAGATGTCGAGGTCCAGGCGGGAGAGTGGCTCTACGAGTTCCTCCTCCTCGTAGGCGAGGTGTGAGAGGAGGACGTTCGACAGCAGGTCCACCTGGTCGCGGACTTCGGCGAGCCCGGCGGGGTCCTCGATCATGGCGACCAGGGCCGCGTCGAGGCCGGTCAGGATCTCGGCCACGACCTCGTGTTCCTGCTCCAGGCGCTCGACCACCGGAGTCAGGGACTCGTCGGCCGCCGCCAGGGCCGGGAACATGTGGGCGTCCTCGATGCTGTGGTGGGCGGTCAGGATCCGGCAGTAGGACGCGCAGAAACTGCCCAGCGTCCAGTAGTTCTGCCGCATGGTCAGTTCGTTGATCATTGATCGCAGCGCGGCAGCCTCGCTCTGCCCGGCCGCGACCTGCTCCAATGCGTCCCGGATCTGGGCGAGCTCACGACGCAGATGATCGTGGATCTGCACCAGCCGCCGCCCGTTCGCCCGTTGCGCCGCGGTCAGCGCGGCCAGATCCCGCTTCGGCAGCCGCGGCCGAGTAGCGTCATCCAACGGCCCACTCGCCCGCGCCACACCACCAGCCCCCGCCACGCTGCCCTTTCCGCCCCCACGCTCCTTGCCGACCAGCTCCCGGACGGCGGGCGCGACCTCGGCGGCGAACGTCTTCAGCGCGTATTCGTCATCGGCGGACATGATGAAGACGCTGAACCCGTGGTTGAACGTCAGCTCGGCGAGTTGCTCGGCCCACTGCGCGGGCGGCCCGTTCAGGAACTCCGCCGACGACAGCGACGAGAACCGCCCTGAGATGTTGTAGATCCGGCGGACATCTCCCGGATCACGTCCGGCGTTCTCGGCGGCGGTGTCCACGATCTTCGTCAGGCCGCCGAGTTCCTCTGGCGCGGCGTACCCCGACGAGGGCACCCACCCGTCCGCCAGCCGACCACTCAGTTCAAGCATGCGCCGTTTGTACGCCCCCAGCCACACCCCGATCGGATGCGGCGGGAACGGCCCAGGCTGGGCGCCGTCGAGACGGTAGTGGTCGCCCTGCAGCACCACCGGGTCACCCGGAGTCCACAGCGCCCGCAGCACGACCATGGCCTCCTCGACCGCTTCGACCGCCTCCCCGGGGGAATGGCCGGGCCCGCCCATCGCGAGGATCCCGTCCCAGAAGTACCCGGCGCCCAGCCCAAGCTCGACCCGCCCTCCACTGAGAATGTCCAGCGACGCGGCCCCCCGCGCCAGCACGGCAGGCGGACGCAACGGAAGATTGATCACATCAGGAAACAACCGGATCCGCGTAGTCCGCGCCGCCAGCATCGGCAGCAACGTCCAGGTATCCAGGAACGACGGCTGATACGGATGATCCTGCACACCCAAAATGTCCAGCCCCACCTCCTCAGCCATCACCGCCCGCCGAACCAACCGCTCACCCCCAGCCGCCTTCGGCACCAACCCAACCCCAAACCACAATTCATGCCCAAAGTCACCCATCGACCCGCGCTCCCGCCCCGATCCACCGCTCATGCCCGAAGTCACCCATTGGCCCGCGCTCCCGCCCCGATCGACCGCTTATGCCCGAAGTCACCCATTGGCCCGCGCTCCCGCCCCGATCGACCGCTTATGCCCGAAGTCACCCATCGACTCGCGCTCCCGCCCCGATCCACCGCTCGCCCCACGCGATCAACGGCCGCACCGCTTCCACCAGTTCTGTCCCTTTATCGGTCAGCGAGTAGGTGATCTGCACCGGCGTGCTCGGCACGACGGTCCGCACCAGTACTCCTTCGGTGTCAAGCTCCCGCAGTCGCTGCGCCAGCAGCCGCTCCGAGATCCCCGGCACCGCCGCCAGGAACTCGCTGTACCGCGCAGCCCCGCGCGCCGCCGCCAGCAGGATCGCCCCGTTCCACCGCCGCCCCGCCAACTCGACCGCCACCTGAAACGCCGGACAGTGCCGCTCCACACTCTCAGGAACCCCACTCATAGTAAGTAACTTACCAGAAGGAAGCCATCCCTCATGCCGCGATAGAATTGATCACACAACCAAAGGGGGCCCCATGTCCGTACTGATCGCCTTCAGCGTCACCCCCATCGGCGCCGGCGAAAACGTCGGCGACCTGGTAGCGGAAGCCGTCCGCGTCGTCCGCGCCTCCGGCCTCCCCAACCACACCGACGCCATGTTCACCACCCTCGAAGCCGACACCTGGGACGAGGCCATGACCGTCATCCACGCCGCCGTCAAAGCCGTCGAATCCCGCTCCCCCCGAGTAAGCCTCGTCCTCAAAGCCGACATCCGCCCCAGCCCCGCAACCCGCCTAACCACCAAGGTCGAATCCCTCGAGCACCACCTCTCCCACCCAAATCCCCCTCAAAATCCACAAGCCTGATCCCGTGAGTGAATTCGCTGTGGTATTTACTGCTAGTCCGTCGGTTCATTTCCGGAAGGGGTATGAATGGCGCGGAATAGTGATGATGAAGAATTCCTGACGGTGGCTGATTGCTGCCGTATCCTGCGGGTTCCTAGATCCACTTTCTACAAGTGGCTCGCCACTGGAAAAGGGCCGAGATCGATTAGGATTCCCAACGGGGAGCGTCGAATTTCTCGCAGAGAATGGTTGAAATGGTTAGAAGGGCAGGAAGCCGACTAGTAATCCCCGCCGGGAGTGTCTCTGCATCCTTTGGGAAGCACTTAACTCTCCGACGGGGGTACAAGTGATTAACGATTTCTCATCATTATCAACATCACGCAACACAGGATCGCGCAACCAGTCACCGTAGATGCGTGATGAGCAAACCCGATAGCCCGGATTAGGGAGGGTG
>NZ_BLAE01000145.1 GCF_009687865.1 Acrocarpospora macrocephala | reverse complement strand
GTGCCGTATTCTCTGAACTATCAAACGATCATGAAGAGGGGTTGCGGGAGCTTGGCTGTGAACGTCGATGCGGACAGCTTTCAGCTCCGCCTCCTTGCAGGCAGGGTGGCCGTGCGGCCGGCGACGTCGCGGAAGGTCGGCATGTCGAGAGGGACGACGGCGGCCTTCCGTACTCGTTCTTCGAGCTGGGCGAGCTTGCCGTTGGCGGCGGTGAGGGTGAGGCCCAGCTGTTCGAGGTCGCCCAGCCAGCCGCGTTCGTTGGCTTCGGCGATGCGGGCGACCGTGTTGTCGCGGATCTCGACCAGGCGCAGCTTCTCATGTGGGTTGACGCGCAGGAGAGGGCATCTCACGCAGGCGTGCTCGTGTTGGCAGCTCGTCCCGTAAGCCCGGCCGCACTCGCCCAAGGCCAACTTCCGCCGCTGGAAGTGGCCGAGGAACTCCTCCCACTCCTGGTCGGTCGGAGTGCGGTACTCCTCGCTGGGACGCAGCGCCCGTCGGCGGGCGATAAAGGCCCGGTGACCGTTGATCACCTCTTGGGGATAGACGGCGTGATACCCCATGGTGGTATTAATGTCCTTGTGCCCCAAGATCAACTGCGTTATGTGCGGGGGCATCCCGTTGAGGATCGCCTCGGTCGTGAAGAGCCTTCGGAAGTCGTGGGGTGTGTAGCGCAGTGGTTGCCCTGATGTGTCGGTGAGGCCGGTCTGTTCGAGGAGCAGTTTCAGGCTTAGGCGAATCGCGCTGTCGCTGACTCCGCGGAGATGGCCGCCGTTCCGCCACTGGAACAGCAGTGGCATGGGCGGGTTCCAGACCCTCTCGTGGGGGTCCCAGGAGGCGACGAGGGGGATTTGCCCGGTGCTGTCACGGACTCGGGTGACGATCGCGGCAAGGACATCTGCCAGTTCGACGTCGATGACCAGGAGGCGTTCCTCGTCGGTCTTGGAGGGCGCGATATGTAGCAGCGGGATGAGTTCACCGGTATCGGGCAGGGTGTACTGGGTGATGCTGTGGTGGCTGGTCTCCAGCATCTCCTCGATCCGGCAGCCGGTGTGCCGCAGGAACTCCACCGTCGCCCACGCCCAGAATGCCCGCCGCTCGGCGGAACCCAGGTTGTGGCGACGACCTGCGGTGTCGAAGGCGTAGGCAGTGGTGGATGGACCATGAGCGCCGGAGCTCTTCTGCTTGATGAACGTCTGGTCCAGGACCGTGAAGGACTCGCCGGGCATTGCGCTGTTGAAGGCGTCCAGGCGGAGCCGGGCTTGCTGAAGTTGCTGATGCGCGGCTTGGACGAGAGCGGGTAGCGCGGGAAGCCGTTCGCGCGTGCGTTGATCCATCCGGGCTTTCCGGTGCGCCTTGCCCTTCTTGGCCGAGATCTCGGCCAACGTGATCGGGCAGGGCACGGCCCATGGCCCCCAGCGGGCGGGGTCTTCGGCGGCCCATTGGGCGATATCGAGGTAGAACGCCCTGACTGACGTCAGGAGGCTCACCACGTTAGTGCGAGGTGAGGAAATCTCGGCTATGGAGCCGTCCGGCTGCCGCTGGCGGGTGACCTTCGTGCGGAGGCGTTCTTTCCAGGCATCGGCGATCTCGGGGCTGAGACGGATGGATTCGATCCCCGGTTGGATGGACTCCAGGGTTTTCCAGTAGTGCATGCTCAGGGTCCGGGAGGCTTGCCGCAAGCTGGTGTAGTCCAGGATTGACTGGCGTTCGTGCAGGTAGTCGACGATCAGGTCCCGGACTGGCTTGCACTGCAGGGAGTAGCGGTCCACGAGTTGCTCGACGGTGAGCTGGCCGGAGTAGATTTGCAGATACTGCATGGTCGGCGGGGCGTCGGCGGGAAAGATGCCCAGGTCCCGCAGCATGCTGTAGAAATGCGATCTTCCTGCGGATTTCTTGACTCGAGTCCTCGCCTCGACCTCTCGAAGTTCCAGGCAGTCACCGACGACGATGTCCTTGACGCCACCGCCCTTGGCCAGGACCAGGGTGGCGATCTGGCCGAGCGCGATCGCCACCCTGCTCGATGAGCTCGTCTCCTGGCCGATCGCGGCCTGAAGGTCGGCGTAGCCCCGCGGATCGCGATGGGCCGCGACCGCGTTCCGCCAGTGCTGGGACTGGACGATCCGCGACAGCCACTCCAGATCCGGCCGGAACACGTCCGCGCAGAGCACGGCGACCAGCCCGGCCCCGAGCAGGTCCCTGTTGCATCGCCCGTCTCGTCCCTGCCACCAGGACAACGGCTCGTTCGTCCATTCCGCGCCCGACTCCTGGGCACCGGAAGCCAGCCACCGTTGCTGCCAGGTAGTCCCGGGCATCGTCTCCAACCACGCCAACAACCTGAGCGCCCCAGTCCGCCGCGAATAGTGTGTGTGCTTGTTGGCGCTTCGCAACGGTGGGCGGTCCAGGCGCTCCACGATCTGCTCCGTACTGGCGCAGGTGGCCGGCCATGCCTCAGGTATCGAACGGGGCGGGAACTTGGCCCGGAGTTGCCTGAGCGCCTCGCCGGCGGCGGAGGCGGCACCTTGCCACTGACCGCCGGCCTGAGATCGGGTCTCCTGCTCAGGAGGTTGAGTCCGGATGGTCATGAGGGGTCCCCGAACAGGGTGCGCAGAGACTCGGGGTTGTAGCCCGGAGCCGGCGGCGGAGGCGTCTGGGCGGGCTTGCTGGCCCGCCGCTGGTGGTAGGCCCGGGTGTTGACGATGACTTCGTGCTGGTCGGGAGCGGTGTAGAGCTGGGTGGTCTCCAGCGAGACGTGCGCGAGGATCCACTGGACATCGGTGATGGACATTTCTGGGTCCTGGGCCATCCGCCAAGCGGCCGTGTGCCGCAGGTCGTGGATGCCCCAGTTTGAGCCGAGCAACTCGTTGGCGCGCTGGAACATGGCGCGGGCCGCCGCGTAGGTGAGCGGCCGAAACGGCCGCCGGAGCGTGAACCACAACGGCTGGTCGCGGCCCCGGGGAGCTCCCCGCTTCCAGATCTCTTCCTGGTAGAGCCGCAGCCAGACGAACGCGTCCGGCGAGACCGGGATCTGCTGGATATCCCGGCTGCCCTTACGGGTCACCGAGATCAACTGGTCACCCGGATACACGTCACCCTGGAAGGAGTCCAGCAACTCCTCGGCACGGGCACCGGTCGACACCCAGAACGCCAGCAGAGCCCGGTCCCGGTGGTATTTCAACCCGGCGAAGATCTCGTTGAACTGCTCGTCGGGGATACGCTTGGGGATACGCTTCGAAACCTTGGGCCGGTAACGACCCTTCCGCCCACGCTTGAACTGGTCCATCGGATTGTGGTGGGCGTTGGCCCGGCCCGCACGCCGCGACCGGTCCAGCGGGAACGGGTTGATGATGGGACCCTGGCCAGTCTCCAGGTGGACGTCATAGAAGGTGCGCAAGGTCGACTCGGCGCGCGCCCTGGTCGCGGGCGCGTACTTGAGGCCAGGCCCTGCCTTCCCCGTCACCGGGTTCGCCCCCGCCGACGCACGCTTCACCGTTCCGGGCTTCTCATCTGAGGCTGGTGGCGAAGCCCCATCCCGATAACGCCAATGAACTCGAGTCGGCTTGTCCGCGATCCGCATCCACCGCAGGAAGTCCCGACCCTCGATCGTGGTCGCGTGGTTCCACGCAACCCCGACAGCCGCCAGCCACCGCCACCACAGCAACAAGTCGTTGCCGTAGGCTCTCAGCGTCGAAACCGACTTTTCCTCCGCCTGGAGCCCGGCGAAGAAAACAGCCACCGGCTCCACCAGTACACCGTCAGCATCCAGCAGCTGGAACGGCTCCCATGCATTCCCGGTCTCGGCCAGCCGTCCCAAATCGAGTACGACCACCCTCGCCAGATCCAGCTGATCATTCCCACCGACCATGAGGCGGGACGCTAACAGAGACACCGCCAACATGCCCCTGAACTGCGAAAACTCATGATTTAGTTCAGTTAACTCGT
>NZ_BLAE01000144.1 GCF_009687865.1 Acrocarpospora macrocephala | reverse complement strand
CCCACCCCCCAACTAGAGGCCCCCATCTACCGCCTCCCCGGCGGCAACGTCGCCTGACAGCCCTCTTTTTACTCCTGCGGCCTCACTTCTGCGGCCGAGCCGGCACCACACGCTGAGGAACCGACTCCCGCGTGTCCCACCGCGTGCTCGCCAACCGCCGTTCGGTCAAAGTCAGCAGGTCAAAAACCTGCCGAGCGAGATATCCGGTGGTATTCCGCTCAAGCTGCTTAGGCGCCAGAATCCCCGCCCCGGCAAGTTCCTCCAACGCCTGCCGTGCCGCGGGATGTGTCACACGAAGCAACCGCTCCACGGTCCGCGCGGTCACCACCGGCGCCGCAGGCAACAATCCGAGCAACCGCGCGACCGCGGAGTCCGCACGGGGGGCAGGCCGCAGGTTCCGCGAAATCCGGAACCGCTGAAGCCGCTCCACCCACTCCTCATGCAGTTCGATCAGGTCGTCCGCGAACGTGTCGGCCTGCTCCACCGCCGTCGACGTCGCTTCGAGAAAGACCTCCAGCCAGCGGGCAAGACCGCTCTCCGCCTCCGGTGACGAAGCCTCACCCCTATACCTGTACGCGGTGAGTCCGGCCACATAAGCGTCAGACTGCGTGAGCAGCACCAGACTGATCGGAAGGATCGCGCTCCGGGTCAGCCCTCGCCGAGCGAGAACCGTATGGATGAGCGCACGACCGACCCTGCCATTGCCGTCGGTGAACGGGTGAATGGTCTCGAACTGCGCGTGCGCCAATGCGGCCTGCACAAGGGCCGCGTGCTGGGCCCCGTTGACATAGGCGGCGAGATCATCCATCAGCGGCTGGACATATTCCGGCGGCGGAGGAACGAACTCCGCGTCAAGCGGATGCCAGACACCGCCCCCGACCCAGTTCTGCATGCCCCGGAGCCCGTGATGCCTCTCATCAGGAAGCAGCACCCGATGAAGCGCGACAATGTCATCGACCGAGACCGCGTCCACCGCCACCAGCTCGGTGACCGCCTGCCGAATCGCCGTCACATTGTTCGCGACAAGCCGCGCCGTCGCCGTGAACCCCTTCGAGACACCATCATCCTGACCAGCGAGTTCGGCAAGGGCGACCTGCTGCGGCGAAGTCTGCAGCCCTTCGATCCTGGACGACGCGAGCGCTTCAGAACGAAGCAGAAACCGCGCGAAACCTTCAAGCCCATGGATCGCCGGATGCGCGACCAGCCGTTGCACCTTGCCTTCGACCTTGGCCACGTCCCGAGCCAACTGAGGCCCAAGCACGAGCGACCGCCCAACCAACGGATCGGGAACATACGGCCGGTAGACCCCACCCCGCCGATGCTTCTTACTGGGCGCATCCCAGACCGCAGCCCACAAGGCCTCCTGGTAGCCAGCCACCGCACCTATCCTTTCAATAACCCCACCGCTATGAAAGGATAACGCGTATCCTTTCATCAGCGTGTGAGCGATGCAAGGATACGGCTCCAGAGCAGGTCCAGCCGGACGTGCCAGGGTCGGGCTTGATCGACATGGGGAGTGCCGGGGATCGCCTCTACCGGTGGCAACGTGATCACCACGCTGCCGAGTGCCCGAGATCGAAGTCGACGAAGGTACATAGGCGCTCTGCCAATTGAGCTACGAAGCCCGAAGCTCCGACTGGATTCGAACCAGTAACAACCCCATTAGAAGTGGAAGTAGCCCTCGTCTGCGCACCGGGCACATTCTGAAGCTTTGCCTCCCCGAGATCGAAAGTGCCGACGGCATAGTGGAGATCGAATCCACACACCGGAAAGTGACTTCCGGTTTCTACCAAAGAAGTATCCGTCCTGCGGCGCACCGGGGAGGCGCACATCACGATGTTGCCGCCCGAGATCAAGATGACTGCAGTTTGCCCGCCAACCGGGCAATGTCCCCACGGGGTGGGAACATGGGGATTCGAACCTCGAAGTAGCTGCTGTCGTCGCACCGGGCGGTGCCGTGCAAAAAAGCTTCTTCCCCGAGGTCGGAGTCGGCGGCGGGCCTATACGATCGCTCTGCCGGACTTGAGCTACCACCCGGTAAAACCGGTCAGGTGGGCAGGATTCGAACCTGCAACCTATCGTTCCCGAAGTATCCGCTGCCTGCGCACCGGGGAAGTTCCGATTCAGTTGTCAGAGCTTTAGAGATCAGAGACAGCCCCGGGTCGATTTTGGAAGAAGGAACCGGAGCTTTCGCACCTGAAGCACTACCAACGTTATCGGGTTGCGTACCGTTTCACACCCGAATAAATCCCCCGCCACGTGGTGGTGGAGACCACGGTGATCGTGGACAGCCACAGCGATGGCAGGGAGCCACGGTGATGGCGGGATCATAGTGATGGCGGGGGCGGGCGGAGCCCGCGGGAAAACGAAGGGTTGGGTGGGAGACCACCCGGATTAGCCGGATTCATTCGGGCGACCTCGGGAATGGCGGGGCGGGCGGAGCCCGAGGGGAACAACGGGATGAGTGGGTGGGATGCGCCAAGATGGGTGAATGACGGAGACGCGATTGGCGGGTGCGATACGTCTTCCCTCGCAGGTATGGGTTCGTGGGCGTGGGCTCAGGCGGCCCGCGCCGGAGGGGATTTTTCCTGATCATGGGCTTTATCTGGGGTCCGAGCGGTTGCGGCGGCGGCATGATCGTTCGCTTGGGTGGCCTCGGGAGTGGATTGACTGGCCTGACTTCTGGGTGCCTCGGGATGGCGAGCGGGCTGTTCGTGAAATCCGGGCCTTGTACGAGTTCGCGCGGGTCGGCCGGAACGTCGAGGTTGCCTGTGGTGGGGGTGTCGGGCGGACGGGGACTGTGATCGCGTGTCTTGCGATTCTGGCTGGGGTGCCGTCTGGGGACGCGGTGGCGTGGGCCAGGGCGAACTATCATCCGCGGGCGGTGGAGATGCCCTGGCAGCGGCGGTGGGTGGAGCGGTTTCCTAAAGGGTGATCTTGACGGTGCCGTTTTCGAAGAGGACCGCGGCGGGGGTGCGGTTGGTGGGGATGTCGAAGACGAGGGTGCCTACCGCGGTTCCGCCGGAGGGTAGCGAGGTGGGGGCGGCGTCGGAGAGGTCGGTGGCGCCGTATTCCAGGCCGTCGTCGTCGACGAGAGTGACAGGGCTGGCTTCGACAGCGGATTCGGGGCCTTCGTTCTGGAGGAACCATCCGATCAGGCAGAAGTGGCCGACGGTGGATTCGGTTTCCTTGTAGGTGGGGGCGCCGCACCTGGGGGGATTGGGGATCTGGATACGGAATTCTCCGATCTGAGCCCATTCGCCGACGGAGACAGTGGTCACGCCGTCGGAGGTGACGACCTGGTCGTTCGACCGGGACAGGACCGTGGTGATGATCGCGGCGGTCGCGATGAGGGCCAGGGCGACCGCGATGGCCGCGACGACGAGCGGGCGACCACGGCGAGCCGAGCGAGCGCCGCTCTCGGTGGTGGATCCCAGCCCTCGATCTTGGTCGGCGGACGGCAGGATCGACGTTCTGGCTTCCGGGTTGTTCTGGGCATTCGGCGGCAGAGCCGAGGCCCCGGGCTCTGCTCCATGACCCGTGGGCCGCAGAGCCGTGGCCCCAGGCTCTACTCCTCCACCGGTCGGCGGCAGAGTCGTGGCTCCGGGTTCCGCTCCTTGACTGGTCAACGGCAGTGCCGTGGCTCCAGGCTCTGCTCCGTGACCGATCGGCGGGAGGGCCGTGACTTCAGGTCCCGCTTCTTGACCGGTCAACGGCAGGGCCGTGGCTCCCGCTCCTTGACCGGTCGGCGGCAGGGCCGTGATGGGCTCTCCTCCTTGAACGGTAGGCCGCGGGACCGTGGCTCCGGAGTCAGGTGCTTGAGCGGTGGGCGGCAGGACCGCGGGTTCGGGG
>NZ_BLAE01000143.1:4341-5857 GCF_009687865.1 Acrocarpospora macrocephala | reverse complement strand
TGGTCAAGTCCTCGGCCTATTAGTACCGGTCAGCTCCACACGTTACCGCGCTTCCACACCCGGCCTATCAACCCGGTCGTCTACCGGGAGCCTTACCCCCTCACAGGGTGGGAGACCTCATCTCGAGACGAGCTTCCCGCTTAGATGCTTTCAGCGGTTATCCCTTCCGAACGTAGCCAACCAGCCATGCCCTTGGCAGAACAACTGGCACACCAGAGGTTCGTCCGTCCCGGTCCTCTCGTACTAGGGACAGCCTCTCTCAAGTCTCCTACGCGCGCAGCGGATAGGGACCGAACTGTCTCGCGACGTTCTAAACCCAGCTCGCGTACCGCTTTAATGGGCGAACAGCCCAACCCTTGGGACCTACTCCAGCCCCAGGATGCGACGAGCCGACATCGAGGTGCCAAACCATCCCGTCGATATGGACTCTTGGGGAAGATCAGCCTGTTATCCCCGGGGTACCTTTTAGCCGTTGAGCGACACCACTTCCACACGTCGGTGCCGGATCACTAGTCCCAGCTTTCGCTCCTGCTCGACCCGTCAGTCTCACAGTCAAGCCCCCTTGTGCACTTACACTCGAAACCTGATTACCAACCAGGCTGAGGGAACCTTTGGGCGCCTCCGTTACCCTTTAGGAGGCAACCGCCCCAGTTAAACTACCCACCAGACACTGTCCCCCACCCGGATCCACGGGCGCGGGTTAGACATCCAAAACGACCAGAGTGGTATTTCACCAATGACTCCACCATCACTAGCGTGACAGCTTCCCAGTCTCCCACCTATCCTACACAAGCCGTCCCAAACACCAATGTCAAGCTGTAGTGAAGGTCCCGGGGTCTTTCCGTCCTGCTGCGCGTAACGAGCATCTTTACTCGTAGTGCAATTTCACCGGGTCTGCGGTTGAGACAGCGGGGAAGTCGTTACGCCATTCGTGCAGGTCGGAACTTACCCGACAAGGAATTTCGCTACCTTAGGATGGTTATAGTTACCACCGCCGTTTACCGGCGCTTAAGTTCTCAGCTTCGCCCGAATCACTTCGGACTAACCGGTCCCCTTAACGTTCCGGCACCGGGCAGGCGTCAGTCCGTATACATCGTCTTACGACTTCGCACGGACCTGTGTTTTTAGTAAACAGTCGCTTCCCCCTGGCCTCTGCGACCCCCACCAGCTCAGACAGCACGTGCCCTCACCAGCAGAGGCCCCCCTTCTCCCGAAGTTACGGGGGCAATTTGCCGAGTTCCTTAACCACAGTTCACCCGAACGCCTCAGTATTCTCTACCTGACCACCTGAGTCGGTTTAGGGTACGGGCCGCCGCAACACTCACTAGAGGCTTTTCTCGGCAGCATAGGATCACCCACTTCGCCACAATCGGCTCGGCATCACACCTCAGGCACATGAGAGACGGATTTGCCTATCTCTCGCCCTACATGCTTACCCCGGGAACAACCATCGCCCGGGATGGGCTACCTTCCTGCGTCACCCCATCGCTTACCTACTACCAGATCAGGCCGAGCG
>NZ_BLAE01000143.1:3152-3778 GCF_009687865.1 Acrocarpospora macrocephala | reverse complement strand
GTCAATGCCACGACTTCGGCGGTGTACTTGAGCCCCGCTACATTATCGGCGCGGAATCACTTGACCAGTGAGCTATTACGCACTCTTTCAAGGATGGCTGCTTCTAAGCCAACCTCCTGGTTGTCTCTGCGACTCCACATCCTTTCCCACTTAGCACACGCTTAGGGGCCTTAGTCGGCGATCTGGGCTGTTTCCCTCTCGACTACGAAGCTTATCCCCCGCAGTCTCACTGCCACGCTCTCACTTACCGGCATTCGAAGTTTGGCTGACGTCAGTAACCTTGTCGGGCCCATCAGCCATCCAGAGCCCTACCTCCGGCAAGAAACACGCAACGCTGCACCTAAATGCATTTCGGGGAGAACCAGCTATCACGGAGTTTGATTGGCCTTTCACCCCTACACACAGGTCATCCCCCAGGTTTTCAACCCTGGTGGGTTCGGTCCTCCACGCAGTCTTACCCACGCTTCAACCTGCCCATGCGTAGATCACCCCGCTTCGGGTCCACAGCATGCGACTCAAACGCCCTATTCAGACTCGCTTTCGCTACGGCTCCCCCACACGGGTTAACCTCGCCACACACCATAACTCGCAGGCTCATTCTTCAAAAGGCACGCAGTCACATCACA
>NZ_BLAE01000143.1:2163-2572 GCF_009687865.1 Acrocarpospora macrocephala | reverse complement strand
ACTGCCTGAAGCCTCGGCAGAGACTTCCAGAGGGTCCCACAACCCCACATGCGCAACACCTGCCGGCTATCACACGCATACGGTTTAGCCTCATCCGCTTTCGCTCACCACTACTCACGGAATCACTATTGTTTTCTCTTCCTACGGGTACTGAGATGTTTCACTTCCCCGCGTTACCACCAACCGCCCTATACATTCAAGCGGAGGCAACACCACATGACTGGTGCTAGGTTTCCCCATTCGGACATCCCCGGATCAACGTCTGGTTGGCGACTCCCCGAGGCTTAACGCAGCCTCCCACGTCCTTCATCGGCTCCTGATGCCAAGGCATCCACCGTGTGCCCTAAAAAACTTGGCCACAAAGATGCTCGCGTCCACTATGCAATTCACAAACAACAAACAGCCGACC
>NZ_BLAE01000142.1 GCF_009687865.1 Acrocarpospora macrocephala | reverse complement strand
GGCGACCACGGTGCTGGCGGGGGCGGGCGGAGCCCGAGGAAAAACAAAGGGCTGGGTGGGTGGGACAACCCGGCAACAAACCCGGCGGAGCCGAGGAAAAGCAGGAGGTTACACCGGGGTGGGTTCTTCGGCGTAGGTGGTTGCGGTGCGGGAGCGGGGAAAACGCTGGACCGTCAGGGCCTGTTGTACGCGCTGGCGGGCGCTCCACTCGGCCGCGTCGGAAAGGGCTTCCTCGTAGCGATCGATGACCACGTCGGCCAGTCCCTCGCAGTCGCCAATGACTTCGGCGCACCGGATGTCGATGCCCTCATGATTGGCCCCATACGCGAGCGCCTGCGCCCAAATCCGCTCCAACACACCCCCGGCGAACAGCAGATACGGCAGTACGATCACCCGTTTCGCCCCGAGGCGGCGGCAGCGCTCCAGGCCGCCGGGAACGCCGGGACGAGCGTGCGACACGTACGCGGTCTCGACGGTCAGAAACTCGGCCGCGTGGGTCTCCCAGAAGAGCCGAGAAACCCGATGCACCTCCGCGTTCACGGACACATTCGTAGAACCGTGACCCACCAGGACGATGGCGGTCTCACCAGGAGTGATGCGCTCAGGCTCCTCGTCGGTGAGGCGGAAGGGCTCGGTCCGTACCAGATGGGGCATGTCCGCCTGAGCGTCGGCGAGACGTTCGGCGAGGAGTTCGAGCACGCGCGGGTCTGGACCAAGCGGACGGGCCAGGTCGTATCCAAGCGTAGGGTGCCGTTCCTGCTCCAACGCGAGCGTGCCAGGAATGTCGCCCAGGGCGCGCCGGTCGTTGGTGAGGCTGAGCGGCAACGCGATCAGGTGGTGGTGGCCGCGGGCCACCAGGGAGGTGATCGAGTCGCTCAGCGGCGGCCGGGCCTTGGTGATGAAGCCGCCGGTCACATCGGCGACCACGCCGTCCAGCCGGCATCGCAGCCGGTGCACGAAACGGCCGAATTCAGCGACGCCCGTCTCATCGTGCGTGCCGTGCCCGATGAGCACCAGCGGCGGTTTCATCTCACCGATCTCCCATGCCTTGTCCGGATCGTGACAATAGCGGACGGTACTGGGCCATGGGGGATCCTTGACCTGTCATTTAAGGTTGGAGTTCCTCCTGGAGCAGGCTGTAGAGGATGGCATCGGTGCGTCCGCCCGGAATCGGGAGGCCTTTCCGGAGGATGCCCTCCTCGGTGAAACCCGCCCGTCGCGCGACCGCGCGGCTGCCCACGTTCCCGGTCGCGATGGTCAGCTGCACCCGGATGTACCCCTGCGCGAGCAGCCAGCTGGCAACCGTTTTGGTGGCCTCCGCGGCGTACCCCTGGCGACGCGCCCATGGCGAGACCCAGTAGCCGATCTCGACGTCGCCGCGCTCCTGGTCGGCCCGGTGCACGCCGACGGCGCCGGCCAGCCGCCCGCCATCGCGGGGTTCGAGCGCGAATGTCAGGCCGTTGACCCGATCGGAATGCGCCAGCCTGGTGCACCAGTCGAGGGCACGTTCCAGGGTGTAGCCAGGAGCCCACGGCATCCAGCGGTTCATCTCGGCGTCGTCCTTGACCGCCGCGAGCAGGTCGAAGGCGTCGCGTTTGCCGAAAGGGCGCAGGATCAGGCGGGGGCTGTCGAGGCGTCCGCCGAACGTGGGGCCGGTCTCGCCGCGCAGCAGGCCGAAGACGACGACGTCATGCGGGCCGTCGTCCTCGAATCCGGCGCCGCGAAGCACACCTTCCCGGGTGAATCCGGCTTTCTCCGCGACCCGGATGGACGCGGAGTTCTCCACCGTGGCGCGCAACTCGATCCGGCGCAGCCGCGCGGGCCCGAGCGCCCACTCGGCCAGTCCGCGTACGGCCTCCGGGGCGTAGCCACGTCCTCGATGGTCGGGATGTATGCCGTAGCCCACTTCGGTGGTGCCTGTCCCCCAGTGGGTTTTGAAGAGGCTGATCGCGCCGATGATGGTGCCTGCGGCTTGGATGGCCAGGTGCAAGCCCTGACCGGATTTACGCAGTTCGTGTACGCCATGGGACAGCCACTGCGCGATTCCCCCCGCGTAGCCGGGAGCGCCGGGCGGCAGGGCGGTCGAATGGTTGCCTTCCTGGACGATCGCCCGCACTTGGGCCGCGTCGCTCGGGCCGAAGTGCCGCAAGATCAGGCGTTCGGTTTGGATCGTGAGATGTTCGTCGAACACGCCCATACGGTACGGCATGGCGTTAGATCGAGATGATCACCTCAAGTGTTCGGGGGCCGTGCACGCCTTCGACGCGGTTGAGTTCGATGTCGCTTGTCGCGGAAGGGCCGCTGATCCAGGTCAGGGGGCGTACGGGGTCGAGTCTGGCGAGAGCGTCGGGCACGCCGGGGACGATCTGGTCCGCACGGACGACGCACAGGTGGTAGTCGGGGACGAGGGTGAGGGCTCGGCGGCCCATGCCGGCGCCCGCGTCGAGCACGATCGTCCCGGTTTCGGCGATCGCGACGGCGCAGGTGGTGACCACGGCGTCCACGGTCGTCAGATCCTCGACCATCGATTCGGCGAGCCAATCGGTAGGAAATCCTTCAGGGACGACGACCCGTTCGGCTTCTCGTCTGTTCAGCGCGTCGCGGAGGGCGTCGGGGACTTCTGCCGCGTTGATGATATGAACCACGGCGCGGTAGTCACGGACTCGTTCGGCGAAATGTTCGACTATGTCTTCTCTGTGCGCTCCTGCGCCTTGATAGTTCCGGGGGATCTCCACGTCGGGGGCGTTCGCGACGGCGGAGCGGATCCGGGCGAGGATCACGTCGCGGGAGGTCATCGGGTGCCGCCTTCTGTCCGGTTCCACCAGGCGCGGAAGGAATCTTTGGGGATGTCGGGAAGGTCGCGGGTGTCGGTCCAGGCCGACAGCGGGCCGGGGAGCCTTTTGGGGACCAGTCTCCGCATACGTCCGCCGAAGCGTTGGGCCCGCGCGAGCCGTACCGAACGGTTGAAGACCCAGCCCGCGGCGGCCATGCCCATCCGTTCGGTGCGGGGATGTTTGGCTTTTGCCCGCAGATCGATGAGCACGGCGGGGATGTCGATCGCGACCGGGCACACCTCGTAGCACGCGCCGCAGAGGGAGGACGCGAACGGGAGCGATCGGTCCAGTTCGGTGTTCATGCCGCGCAACTGTGGTGTGAGAATCGCGCCGATCGGCCCGGGATAGACGGATCCGTACGCGTGTCCGCCGGCCCGTTCGTATACCGGGCAGACGTTCAGGCACGCCGAGCAACGAATACACCGCAATGCCTGCCGCCCGACTTCGTCGGCTAGAACGTCGGTACGTCCGTTGTCGAGCAGAACGAGGTGGAAATCTTGCCCTTCGACCGCGCCTGTCCACATTGAGGTGTACGGATTCATCCGTTCTCCTGTAGAACTGCGCGGCAGCAATTGCAGGAAGACCTCCAGATCCCGCCAGGTCGGGAGCAACTTCTCGATTCCCACGACGCTGATCAGGGTTTCCGGCAGGGTCAGGCACATGCGGCCGTTACCCTCGGATTCCAGGACGACGAGCGTGCCTGTCTCCGCAATCATGAAATTCGCGCCGGAAATCGCGACTTTCGCGCGGAGGAAACGTTCCCGGAGATGCAGTCGCGCCGCCTCGGCGAGGGCTCTCGGCTCATCGGTCAGGCCCGGCGGCACATCCTCCATGTGCTCCAGGAAAATCTCCCGGATCTCCGCTCGATTACGATGAATCGCCGGAACCAGGATATGTGACGGCCAATCATTCCCAAGCTGCACGATCAGCTCGGCGAGGTCGGTCTCATAAGCCTTGATGCCTTCCGCCTCAAGTGCCTCATTGAGTCCGATCTCCTGCGTCGCCATCGACTTGACCTTGACGACTTCGGTCTCGCCGGTAGCTTTGACCAGGTCGGCGACGATACGGTTGGCTTCCTCGGCGTCCTTGGCCCAGTGCACCGTCCCACCGGCAGCCGAAACCGCCGCCTCCAATTGCAGCAGATATTCCTCAAGGTTACGAAGCGTATGATCCTTGATCGCCTTACCCGCCTGCCGCAGTTCCGCCCAATCCGGCAACTCCCCGACTACGGCGGCACGTTTACCCCGAATCGTATGCGTAGCCTTCCGAAGATTAAACCTCAACTGCGAGTCTTGTACGGCTTTCGCAGCATTTTTCGGGAATGACGGCATCCCCACGAATGTCTGACTCATCGAGCCCCACCCTCCGTGGCCGCGAGGATCTCCGCCAGATGCATGACCCGAACCCCCGACTTCTGCCGGTGGAGCGTCCCCCCGATATGCATCAAACAAGAATTATCCGCAGCACAGAGCACTTCTGCCCCCGTCTTCATGACATTTCCCACTTTATCCGCACACATGGCAGCCGAGATATCGCGATTCTTAATCGCAAACGTCCCCCCGAACCCACAACACTCCTCCGCCCCCGGCAACGCCACCAACTCCAACCCTCGCACCCCCTCCAACAACCGCCGCGGCCGATCCCCCAAATGCAACCCCCGCAACGAATGACACGTCGGATGATAAGTCACCCGATGCGGGAAATAAGCCCCCACATCCGTGACCCCCAACACATCCACCAAGAACTCCGAAAGGTCATAAACCTTCGGCACTACCTCATCGACCACCTCTCCCCAGGCCCTGCCTCTCTCCCCACC
>NZ_BLAE01000141.1 GCF_009687865.1 Acrocarpospora macrocephala | reverse complement strand
TGCGGCTCCGTGACGGCAATCACGGCAATGGCCGGGTCGGGCGGAGCCCGAGGCGAAACCAAGGGCTGGGTGGGTGGGGGAAATTCGCTCAGATTTTGGCGGGCCAGCGGGCGAGGAGTTCTCTGGCGAGTTCGCGGTAGGCCGTGGCGCCCATGGAGCTGGGGTCGAACTGGGTGATGGGCTCGCCGGCCAGGGTGGCGTCGGGGAAGCGTACGGTGCGGTTGATGACCGTGTGGAAGACCTTGTCGCCGAAGCCCTGCATGATGGTCTGGAGGACCTCGCGGGCGTGCAGGGTGCGGGGGTCGTACATGGTGGCCAGGAGGCCGTCGATTTCGAGGTTCTTGTTGAGGCGTTCCTGGACTTTGCCGATCGACTCCATCAGGAGGGCCACGCCGCGTAACGCGAAGAACTCGCATTCGAGCGGGATCATGACGCTGTGCGCGCAGGTCAGCGCGTTGACGGTGAGCAGCCCGAGGGACGGCTGGCAGTCGATGAGGCAGATGTCGTAGCCGGGCAGCAACGGTTCGAGCGAGCGCTGCAGCGCGTATTCCCTGGCGACCTCGTTGACCAGCCGGATTTCCGCGCCGGACAGGAAGATGTTGCTGGGCAGCAGGTCCATGCCCTCGACGCTGGTGCCGAGCAGCACGTCCTCGGCGACGACGTCGGGCTCCTCCATCAGCAGGTCGTAGATCGTGGACTCCAGCGGCCGCGGGTCGATGCCCAGGCCGACGGAGAGGGCCCCCTGCGGGTCGAAGTCGACCAGCAGGACCCGCTGGCCGCATTCGGCGAGCGCCGCGCCCAGGTTGATGGTGGTGGTCGTCTTGCCGACGCCACCCTTCTGGTTGACCATCGCGACGATCCGGGCCGGCCCGTGGCTGTCGGGCACGACAGGGTCGGGGAAGACGGGGCGTGGCCGACCGGTTGGCCCCAACGAGACGCTGGGGGTCCCCGCGGTCCACGTCGCATCAGTGGTCGCAGTCAATTGATGAACCTCCCTGACGGTCCCGAACCGGACTGAATCTAGAGGGTAGGCACGTATGCGGCAAGGCGACGCGCCACGGAGACGGAGAATACGGACAAGCAGTTCGATCTCACCGCTGGGCTCGGGGATGGGCCGCAGCGTAAACCTCGCGAAGCCGGTCGACCGTGACCAATGTGTACACCTGGGTGGTGGTCACCGAAGCATGGCCGAGCAGTTCCTGGACAACCCTAACGTCAGCGCCGCCATCCAGGAGATGGGTTGCGAACGAATGGCGCAACATGTGCGGGGACACGCCGGAGAGTCCGGCCCGCTCCGCGGCGGACTGGAGCACCTCCCAGGCGCCCTGACGGGTCAGCCTGCCCCCTCGGGCGTTCAGGAACAGCGCGTGCGTGCCACGGCCGTGGGCGGCGATGAAGGGCCGCGCACGGACCAGGTAGGCGTCCAGGGCACTGCGGGCGAACCGCCCGAGCGGCACGATCCTGGCCCGGCCGCCCTTGCCCCGCAACCGCACCTCGCCGCCGATGAAACCATCCGCGGCTCCGTCCGCCCAGCCCTGGCCGGGTCCGGCACCGTCGCCGTGATCGCCACCAGGACCGGATCCGCCACCTGAGGCGTACCGCGTGACGTCGTCCACGGCCAGGCCGACGGCTTCGGAGATGCGGGCGCCGGTGCCGTACAGGACTTCGAGGAGGGCGCGGTTGCGGAGGGTGAGGGGCGTGTCGCCGGGGCCGGAGGCGGCGATCAGGCGTTCGACCTCCTCGACCGTGATCGCCTTGGGGAGGCGGCGGAGTTGCCGCGGGGGCCGTACCTCGTGGGCGGGATCGTGGCCCGCGACGCCCTCGCGGAGGGCGAAGCGGTGCAGGCCGCGGACGGCGGAGACGGCCCGCGCGGCCGAGCTGGCGACCAGCGCGGGATGCTCCTCGTCGCCCTCCCGGAGCGAGGTCAGGAAGGCGACCACGTCGGACTCGGCCACCTGGGCCATCGTGGCGAGCCCCCGCGCGCTCAGATGGTCCACGTAGCGCCGGAGATCACGCCGATAGGACGCCAGCGTGTTGGCGGCCAGCCCGCGCTCCACGGCGAGATGGGCGAGGTAGCTGGACAGCACGGCTTCGGGCTCGTTCAGCGTCCCTCCCCACGGTCAGGTCATGCCTCCGGCGCGTCGGCGGCCCGCAGGCCTTCGTAGTCGTCGTCGGATGCGGCGTACGCGGCGAGAATACCGGCGATGGCCGGGGAATTGTGGATCATTCCACCCAGCGCCTTCTCGACCGCTTCGTCCAGGCGTACCCACTCCACCGGCATGTCGATCTCCTCGTGCCGGTGCACGAACGTGTTCTCGGTCGCGGGGATGGGCGTGAGGCCTCTGGCCAGGAAGATTCTGATGCGCTCGTCGCTCATCCCCGGCGAGGTGAACATGTCGACCAGGGTGTGCCAGGTGTCGGCGCGATACCCGGCCTCCTCGGCGAGTTCCCTGGCGGCGCACTCCGCCAGCGGTTCGTCCGGCTTGTCCCGCAGGCCCGCGGGCAGCTCCCAGAGCAGTTTGCGGACCGGGTGCCGGTATTGCCGCAGGAGCAGCACCCGTTCGTCCTGGATCGCCACCACGGCCACCGAGCCGGGATGCACGACGTAGTCGCGGTCGGCGAGATCATCGCCCGGCATCCGGACGGTGTCGGTCACGACGGAGATCACCCGAGCCTCGAACCGCTGGTCGGAAGCGGTGACGGGCCATTCCTCGTGACGGTCTTCAATGATCACTTAGTCTTCGCAATCTTGGCGGTGGCCCGGCTCTCCGCGTAGCCGAGGGCCGCGCCGATGAGGCCCTTGAACAGCGGATGAGCCCGGGTGGGGCGGGAACGGAATTCGGGGTGGGCCTGGGTGCCGATGAAGAACGGGTGGGTTTCGACGGCGAGTTCGGTGTATTCGACCAGGCGGCCGTCGGGCGAGAGCCCGGAGAACACGACGCCGACGCGTTCCAGCTGCTCGCGGTAGGTGTTGTTGACCTCGTAACGGTGGCGGTGGCGCTCGTCGACCTTGGGCTTCCCGTACAGCTGGCGGGCGAGGGTGCCCTCGCCGAGCTTGGCGGTGTAGAGGCCGAGCCGCATGGTGCCGCCCATGTCGCGGTCGCCGGCCACCACGTCCTCCTGGTCGGGCATGGTGGAGATGACCGGGTGCTTGGCGTCGGGGTCGAACTCGGCGCTGTTGGCGCCGTCCAGGCCGGCCAGGTTGCGGGCGGCCTCGATGACCATGCCCTGCATGCCGAGGCAGAGGCCGAGCAGCGGGATCTTCTGTTCCCGGGCGTGCCGGATCGCGCCGATCTTGCCTTCGATGCCGCGCACGCCGAACCCGCCGGGCACGAGCACGCCGTCCACGCCGTCGAGTTCGCGGGCCGCGCCCTCCTGCGTGGCGCAGTCGTCGCTGGTCACCCAGCGGATGTTGACCCGCGCGTCGTTGGCGAACCCCCCGGCGCGCAGCGCCTCGGTAACCGACAGGTACGCATCCGGAAGGTCGATGTACTTCCCGACCAGGGCGACGGTGACCTCTTTGGCGGGCTTGTGCACGCGGCGCAGGAGCTGGTCCCACTCCTTCCAGTCCACGTCGCGGAAGGGCAGGCCCAGTCGCCGTACCACATAGGCGTCCAGGCCCTCGGTGTGCAGGACCTTCGGGATGTCGTAGATGGAGGGGGCGTCGATGGCGGAGACCACCGCGTCCTCGTCCACGTCGCACATCAAGCTGATCTTACGCTTGAGCGAGCTGGTGATCGGCCGGTCGGAGCGGCAGACGATCGCGTCGGGCTGGATGCCGATGCTGCGCAGCGCGGCCACCGAGTGCTGGGTCGGCTTGGTCTTCAGCTCCCCGCTCGGCCCGATGTACGGCAGCAGCGACACGTGCAGGAAGAACACGTTATCGCGGCCCACCTCGTGCCGGACCTGCCGGACGGCCTCCAGGAACGGCAGCGACTCGATGTCGCCCACGGTGCCGCCCACCTCGGTGATCACCACGTCCACGCCGGGCCCGGCCATGCTCCGGATCCGGTCCTTGATCTCGTTGGTGATGTGCGGGATGACCTGCACGGTGTCGCCCAGATACTCCCCGCGCCGCTCCTTGGCGATCACGTTGGAGTAGACCTGGCCGGTGGTCACGTTGGCCGAGCCGTGCAGCTCGGTGTCGAGGAATCGTTCGTAGTGGCCGACGTCCAGATCCGTCTCCGCGCCGTCGTCGGTGACGAACACCTCGCCGTGCTGGAACGGGTTCATCGTGCCGGGGTCGACGTTGAGATACGGGTCGAGCTTCTGCATCGTGACCTTCAGGCCCCGAAGCTTGAGGAGCCGCCCCAGGCTAGAGGCCGTGAGCCCCTTGCCGAGACTTGAGGCGACGCCGCCGGTGACGAACAGATGTTTGGTGTGTACGGCGTTGCGCAAGGGGTCTCCCGTGGTCTGAAGTAGTGGCGTCGCGACTGGATCCAGACGGCAGCCATGCCCACGGGCTGTCAGGATATCAAATCCTCGCCCTGAACGGGCCACCACGTGCGCTAACCCGCTGTGGCCCCGGCTCTAACGTGAGGGTAACTTGTGCGGTTATGTCAATCCTGAGGCGGGCCGCGGGGCGTCTGGTGCACCGGGGCTGGGGCATGGTGAGAACGCTGGGCGCGGTGAGCCCGCTCAGTCCGGCGGGGTACCGGTTCCGGCACCTGGGCGAGGGAGCCTGCCTGGCGTTCCCGGTCGGCGCGATCTTCGGCGAGGAATGGATCGAGATCGGGGCGCACACCCTGGTGGGAGAACGTGTTTCAATTTCGGCGGGGATGGGGCCGGGGGTGGATCTCGGGCCGGACCCGATCGTACGGATCGGGGGGAGCTGCTCGATCGGGCGGGGGTCGCACATCGTCGGGCATCAGTCCCTCGTGATCGGGTCGCATGTGTTCACCGGGCCTTATGTCTACATCACCGATCAGAACCATGTGTATGACGATCCGGAGGTGCCGATCGGGCGGCAGTGGCCCCGGAACAATCCGGTGGAGATCGGGGACGGGTGCTGGCTGGGGGCGGGGGCGATCATCCTGCCGGGGACCCGGATCGGGCGGCAGTCGGTGGTGGCGGGCGGGGCCGTCGTGCGGGGCGAGTTCCCCGACCACTGCGTGATCGCGGGCGTGCCGGCCAGGATCGTCCGCACGTTCACCGAGGAGGAGGGCTGGCACGCCCCCGGGGTCGTCCGCATCTCCAAGACAGCCTCCTGACTCGCTCCGGGTGGACCGAACATCGTTCTGGGGCGTACGTTCGCGGCATGCGTACGCGGATCACCGAGCTGTTAGGGGTGGAGTTTCCGCTGTTCGCGTTCAGTCACTGCCGGGATGTGGTGGCGG
>NZ_BLAE01000140.1 GCF_009687865.1 Acrocarpospora macrocephala | reverse complement strand
GGCGGAGCCCGAGGGAAAACAATGGGCTGGGTGGGTGGGAGTTCCACGCCGATCGGGAGCCAGTGCGAAGCCACGGTATCGGGCACCTGTTTCTAGGGCACCTGCCACCCATGTTCGCGCAACGCCGCGGCGAAGACGCCGGCCGCCTCGGGCTGGACCGAGAGTTCCACCGCGCCCAGCGGCAGGCCCGGCACGTGCTCCAGGCGTACGTCCTCGATGCTGACGCCGACCTGCTCGGCCACCTGGAACAGCCGGGCCAGCTCGCCGGGACGGTCGCCGATGACCACGCCGACCACCGCGTAGGTGCGGGCCGGGCCGCCGTGCTTGCCGGGAATCCGGCCGGTTCCGGCCACCCCGCGCCACAGCAGCTCGGTGACCGAGCCGATCTCGGTGCCCTCGGCGGCGAACTCGCGCAGCGACCTGGCCGCGGCCGCCAGATCGTCCGCGACCGCCTCCAGCACGGCCGCCACCGGGCCCGCGTTCCCGGACAGGATGCCGGTCCACAGCCCCGGATCGCTCGCCGCGATCCGCGTCACGTCCCTGACCCCCTGCCCCGACAGGCCCAGCGCCGTCTCCGACGCCTCCGCCAGCCGCGCCGCCACCGCTGAAGCGGCCACATGCGGCGCGTGCGACACCACCGCGACCGCCTCGTCGTGCTCCCGCGCGTCCACCACGACCGCGTTCGCCCCGCACAGCGACACCAGCTCCCGCATCGCCCTGACCGCCTCCGGCGCCGCCGCCGGGGTCGGGCACAGCGCCCACGGCCGCCCCAGGAACAGATCCGCCCGTGCCGCCCCCGGCCCCGACCGCTCCCGCCCGGCCAGCGGATGCCCGGCCACGTACGTGCTCAGATCACACCCCAGCTGTACGGCCTGCGCCAGCGGCAGCGCCTTCACGCTCGCCACATCGGTGTAGAACCGGGCCGCGCCGGTCTTCTGCAGGTCGAGCAGCTGGTGCGCGACATACTGCGGGGGCACCGCGAGAATCGCCAGATCCACCCGCTCGCCAGGACCCCACTCCTCCCCGGCTCCGAGCTCCCTGGCCAGCCGTACGGCCCGGGGGTCGCGGTCGGTGAGGAAGACGCGCACCCCGCGCTGGCGCAGGGCGAGGGCGGCGGACGTGCCGATGAGGCCGGTTCCGACGATGGCGGCGCTGGTGATCACGCCGCCCGGGCTGGGGGTCATGGTGGGTGGTTCCTTACGTACCGTGCTCGTGCGTTTGTGCTCTCACTATGCGCTGCCGAGGGCACTGATCCACGGTTTTTCGGACAAGTGGCTATTTACTGACTGGGCGGATGCTGATTACTGGACTTACTGGGCGATGTCGACGCGCAATGCGACCGCGCCGCGCAGGTAGACGTGCTGGATCTGCTGGCGCGGGCGGTCGGTGGCCACGTAGGCCATCAGCCGGACCACCCGCGGCAGCGCGCCCGGCACGTCGATCTCGCTCGCGCACAGCAGGGGCACGTCGTGGAAGCCCAGCTTGCGCGCGGCCAGGGCGGGAAACTCGGCGGTCAGGTCGGGCGTGGCCGTGAAGATCACGCTGATGACGTCGTCGGTGGTGAGGCGGTTGCGCTCCATCACCTCGGAGACCAGCTCCGTCGTGCCGGAGATGATCGCGTCGCGGTCGTTGCCGTCCACCTGGATGGCCCCACGGATCGCCCGAACCATAATGTCCCCTTAAATGAAGATTTGTCGGGAAAGGTTACAGCTTGACCGCCGCGTACAACTCCCCCACTTCCTGAAGCGACAGCGCGCGTACCGTACCCGGCTTGAGGCGGCCCAGCTTGACCGGGCCGAACTCGATCCTGGCCAGGTCGATCACCCGGTGCCCGGTCTCCTCCAGGAGGCGGCGCACGATGTGCTTGCGGCCCTCGTGCAGGACCACCTCCACCAGCGCCTGCTGGCCGTGCTCCTGGACGATGTGGAACTCGTCCACCTTGGCCAGGCCGTCCTCCAGCTCGATGCCCTTGCGCAGGACCCGGTGCAGGTCGCGCGGAACCGGCCCCGGCACCTTGGCCCAGTATTTCTTCTGCACGCCGAAGCTCGGGTGAGTGAGGCGGTGGGCCAGCTCGCCGTCGTTGGTGAGCAGCAGCAGGCCCTCGGTCTCGGTGTCCAGCCGGCCCACGTGGAACAGGCGCGGGGCCAGCTCCTGGACGTAGTCCTTCAGGCACGGCCGGCCGTCCGGGTCCTCCATCGTGCTGACCACGCCGATCGGCTTGTTCAGCGCGTAGTAGACCAGGTCGGGCGCGGTCGGGATGCGCTTGCCGTCGACGTGGATGATCTGCTTGGCCGGATCCACCCGCGCGCCGAACCGCCGCACGACCTGGCCGTCCACGGTGACCCTGCCCTCGCCGATCAGCTCCTCGCAGGCCCGGCGGCTGGCCACGCCCGCCTGCGCGAGCACCTTCTGCAGCCGCTCGCCGCCCGGCACCTCGGTGGTGTCCCGCTCGTCCACGTAGTCGCGGTCGTAGAAGTCGGGATCCCGCAGGGGCTGCTTGGCCGACTTGAACGGGTTCTGGCTCGCGACCGGCTTGCGGCCCCGCTCGTGGTTCCGGCCTGTTCCCCCGCCGGTACGGAACTCACTGCGCGAGCTGTCCCGACCGAAACGTCCCCGGCTGCCACCGCCGAGGGTCTGCACATCGTCCCGCCGGGATCCGCCGCGATCGGCCCGGAACCCGCCGGGCGCGGACCCGCGCGAGTCACGATCGCCCGGACGTCCGAAGCCGCGGTCGCGGCCCTCCGAGCGCCCGAAACCGCGTGCTCCGTCGCGCTCCGGCCGCCGGTCGAAGCCCCGGGAGCCGTCACGATCGGGACGCCGGTCGTATCCGGGCGCGCCTTCGCGGCCGGAGCGCTGGCCGGACGCGCTGAAGTCGTCGCGGCCCTCCGCGCGCCCGAAGCCGTCACGGTCGGCGCGAGGGCGATTCGCGCCGCTGAAGCCGTCGCGGCCCTGCCCGCGCCCGAAGCCGTCACGGTCGGGGCGAGGACGATCCGCGCCGCTGAAGCCGTCGCGTCCCTCCGCGCGCCCGAAGCCGTCACGGTTGGTACGGGGGCGGTCCGCGCCACGGGAGTGGTCTCGCGGAGCGTAGCCGTCGCGGTCGCCGCGAGGGCGGTCCGCGCCGCTGAAGTCGTCACGGCCCTGCCCACGCCCGAAGCCGTCACGGTCGGAGCGGGGGCGGTCGGTGCCGCGGGAGTCGTTTCGTGGAGCGTAGCCGCGGGAACCGCCGCGCTCGCCGTCCGGGCGGCCGTAGCGGGCGCGTGAGCCGCCCTCGGAGCTGGACGAGGCCCGGTTGTCGGAACGTCCGAAGGAGCCCCGGGAACCACGGTCGTCGCGGGGGGAGCCGTAGCCACGGCCATCTCGGGGGGCGCCGCCGCGATCGTCGCGGGGGGCGCCGTAACTGCGGGCATCTCGGGGAGCGCCGCCGCGGTCATCCCGGGGGGCGCCGTAACTGCGGGCATCTCGGGGAGCGCCGCCGCGGTCATCCCGGGGGGCGCCGTAGCCACGGTCGTCTCTCGGGGCGTACCGGCCGCGATCGTCGCCCGAACGGGGGTAGGGGCGGTCGCGGCCCTCAGAGCGCCCGTAGCCCTCGCCGTCGCGCCGGGCGAAGCTCCCGCCCCCCGGACGGCCTTCGCGAGACTGGGGACGGCTGTAGCGGTCGCCGGAAGGGGACCGGTCGGAGCGGTGGCCGCCGTCGCGGGAATCGCGGGAATCGCGTGAGTCACGGAAGCCGCTGGAGCCTCTGGAGCCACTGGAGCCTCTGGAGCCACTGGAGCCGCTGGAGCCGCTGGAGCCGCTGCCGCCGTCGCGGCCACGGGAGTCGGGGCGGCCGTAGCCGCTGCGGGAGTCCTGCTTGCCGTACCCGCCTCGGGAGCCGTCGCGGTCGGCGCGGAAGGATGAGCGGTCGGGGCGCTGGCCGCCGCTTCTGGGATTGCCGTCTCGGCTTCGACCGCGTCCATCACCGGACGGGGTGCTGCGCTTGTTCACTTCGGTTGCTCCTCTAGGTTTTCCACATCATCGGGGAGGAACGGGGCGAGCGCGGGAAGCTCGTCGAGGTCCCGCAGGCCCAGTCGCTCCAGGAAGTAGCTTGTCGTCCGGTAGAGCACAGCCTGGCTCTCCGGCTCCGTTCCGGCCTCTTCGACGAGGCCGCGCGCGGTGAGCGTGCGCATCACGCCGTCGCTGTTGACGCCGCGGATGGCCGCCACCTTGGCCCGGCTCACCGGCTGCCGGTAGGCGACCACCGAGAGGGTTTCCAGCGCGGCCTGGGTGAGCCGCGCCTGCTGCCCGTCGCGGACGAACCGCTCGACCAGCGCGGCGCACTCGGCCCGCGTGTAGAAACGCCAGCCCCCGGCCACCTCTCTCAGATCAAACCCGCGCCCGGCCGCGGTGTATTCCCCGGCCAGCTCACGCAGCGTGCTCGCGATCTCGTGCGTCGGCCGTTCCAGCACCTGCGCCAGCGTGACCTCGGCCACCGGCTCGTCCACCACGAGCAGGATCGCCTCCAGGGCGGCCCGCAGCTGAGGCTCTCCCGGTTCGGGGCCGGACGGCTCGTCGAAGCCCGTCTCGTCGCCCGTCTCGTCCAGGTCAGGCATCGCCCGCGTCCCCATCCTCCGCGCCGTCCTCGGCGTCATCGCCGGAAGTCCCGGCGCCGGGCCGGTTCCGGCGTTCGGCCGTCTCGTCGTAGTCGTCGCCCACGGCTATGTCGCCGTCCGTGGCGCCGGTCCAGGTCACGTACAGATCTCCCAGCGGTTCGAGCTGTTCGAAGGAGACCGCGGCCTCCCGGAACAGTTCCAGAACGGCCAGGAATCGCGCCACCACCTCGTAGGTGCCCGCGCAGTCGGAGGTCAGCGACCGGAAAGTGGCCCGCCCGGCCCGCCGCAGCCGCTCCACCAGGATAGCGGCCTGTTCCCTGACACTGGCGAGCGGTTGGTACATATGCGTGACCGAAACCGTCGGCGGCGCTTTCGGCGCGAACACTTTCATCGCGATCCGGGCCAGTTGCTCCGGCCCGATCCCCAGAATCAACTCGGGCAGCAGGTTCGCGAACGCCGCCTCCATCGGCACCAGCCGCGGATACCGCAGCGCCTCCTCCGCCATCCGCCCCGAGAAGACCTTCGCCACCTCCTTGTACGCCCGATACTGCAACAACCGGGCGAACAACAGATCCCGCGCCTCCAGCAGCGCCAGATCCTCCTCGTCCTCGACCTCCCCGGTCGGCAGCAACCGCGCCGCCTTCAAATCCAGCAAAGTGGCCGCGACAAGCAAGAAGTGACTGGTCTGATCGAGATCCCACTCCGGCCCCCGCGACCGGATATACGCGATGAACTCATCCGTGACCTGATGCAGGGAAACCTCGGTGATATCCAACTTGTGCTTAGAAATCAGCCCCAGCAACAAGTCAAACGGCCCCTGAAACACCTCCAAATGCACATGAAAGCCCTCTTCAGGCGCGGAGGTCCCTTGCTCAGTCACTCCCCCATTGTCCCGCACCCCACCACGGGATTGCGGCCCTCCAACCCACCCAGCCCCTTCCTCGAAC
>NZ_BLAE01000139.1 GCF_009687865.1 Acrocarpospora macrocephala | reverse complement strand
CTCCTGGCCGGTCTCGTCCAGCGCCCCGATGGTCATCGCGCCCTTGCGGCGATTGCGGCGGGCCGCCTGGTCCAGACCGTCCGCCGCGAACCGGCGGATCCGGCTCATCGCCTCCGGGGCGTCCCACACGGCACGGTTGAGCAGTCGCTGGGTACGGTCGGGGGCACGGTCGCCGGTGTGCTCGGCGATGGTCCATCCGTTGCGTTTCGGCAGGTCGCTGACCAGCGCGGACAGGTATTTCGCGGCGTGCAGCCAGGTCTGCGTCCGGGCGAAGCACGATCGCAGGGATTCCAGCAGGGCGGCCCGTTCCCGCAGCGCGTGCCCGGCCCCTATCCTGGCAGCAGCAGCCGCCTTCGATTCATTTGTCCTCACAAACACATGATCGTCGGGCGGCTGCGTTGCGTTATACGGGACCTTGCGGGTTCCTCCAGGTCAAACCCACAATGGCGGCTGCCGTACTAGGTGATGTTCGATCGTCAGCGTGGCATTCACCCCGGCCTTTTTGGCAAGATCGGGGGGTGATCTCCTCTACGCAGCACTGTGTGGTGGCGCCACCACATCACCGGATCCGCAGCGGCAGGGTTCCCCAATGCAGGCGGAAGCCGTCCAGTTCGTCGGGCTCCACCGCGAGCCGCAGCCGGTGAAGCTCGCGGGCGATGCGGTCGAACATGATGCGAGCCTCGAGACGGCCTAAGGATGCGCCCAGGCAGAAGTGGATCCCGTGGCCGAAGGCGATGTGCCGATGGGCGTCTGGGCGATGGATGTCGAACGCGTCCGGAGCGGAGAAGACCGAGGGGTCCCTGTTCGCGCCCCACAGTGACAGGCCGACGCGCTCGAACGCCGGGATCGTGCCCCCTGCGAGGTCGATCTCGCGGAAGGTGAAGCGAGGCGGGACGATCTCGACCGGCCCGCGGAACCGCAGCGTCTCCTCGACGACCGCGCTCGCCAAGGACGGGTCGGCGAGGAGATCCTGCCACTGCTCAGGATGCGTGAGCAGGAGCCGGATGCCGTTGACGAGGACGTCGACCGTGGTCTCCTGGCCGGCGATGAGCAGGAGCTGCACCATCGCGACGAGCTCGTCGCGATCGAGCGCGTCGCCTTGCGCCTCCAAGGCGACGAGCTCGGAGAGCAGGTCGTCCTCCGGGACCGCTCGCCGGCGCTCGGCCAGCTCGTCGATGTAGGCGGCGAACGCCAACGTGGCCGCGGAATCATGGTCGGCCGCGGAGACGATGATCGCCGACCACTCGCGAAACCGGGCGCGGTCCTCCTCGGGGACCCCCACGAGCTGGGCGATGACGTTGACCGGCAACGGATCGGCCAGGTCGGCCACTCCGTCGAACGTGCCCAGCTCGAGAGCACGGGCGACCAATCGGTCCGCGACGTCGGCTATCCACGGCTCCAGCCGCGCGACCGTACGGGCCGTGAAGGCCTTGCTGACGAGCCCGCGCAGCCGGGTGTGGTCAGGTGGATCCAGATCGATGAGCTGGCGCGCCGCGATCCGCTCCGCCTCGCTCCGCTGGTGCGCGAGCGGCAGGTCCTGGGCCTGATGCTTGCGCACTTCGTGACCGATCGCCGGGTGCTGCAGGCCGTCGAGGACGTCGGCATGGCGCGCCACGATCCAGAGCCGGTTACCGGCCGGGTCGACCTGCGGGACGGGCCGGCCGGCGACCCGCACGCGCGCATAGAACGCGTGCGGGTCGCGGCGCGTGTCAGGCTCCCACAGCTCCGACAGCCTGAACTCGATAGTCACGTGCCACCTTCGGTGTGGTCGTGGATCCGCAAAGCCCTCCGGCCGATCAGCCGCAGGCCGCGGCCGCGTACTGCTTGACGACTTCGGACGTCACGCTTCTCCCGTCGACGGTTCCGGTGACGCGGATCGTGGCCTCACCCGCGGCGACCTGTCGCGCGCGGACCGCGAAGGACTGGTACGCGTACTTGCCCGGAGCGACGTTGGCAAAGGTGCGCGAGCCGTAGGGCGTCTCCATCACGACGTCCACGGGCCCGTCGTGATCGTTCGTCACGCGCACCGCCACGTACGCCGAATTGCCGATGCATCGCCCTTCGGCGGTGACCGTGACCGGCACCTCCGCGTCCGGCGCCAGCTCGGCCCGCGCGCTTACGGCGGCCGCCACCACCGCGTCCTTCTGCGCACTGGTCAGGCGCCCCGCCGCCACGAACGCCTCGGCCGTCTGGGTGACCCTGGCGACGAACGCGTTGTGGGTCGCGAACGGCGCGTTGTCCCAGACCACGTCGAGGAATGTCAGACCGTCGGTGCCGGGCGACGGAACACCGGTGACCGGGACGTCGTAGTGGGGCAGCCCGTCGTTGCGTTTCACGTTGGGAACGCCGGAGTCGATGCTCCCGAAGACGATCTGCGGCTCCACCCGGCGGAAGTACGCGGAGTGGGCCTGGGTGTCCCCGACGTACCACGGGCGCAGGGAGAACCCCTGCGTCGTGAAGAGCGGGTCGCCTGCCGCGCTCGCACCGGCCGCCGTGATGGCCGCCCGCGAGTAGTCGCCGTCCCGCTTGAGGTACCGGTAGAGCGTCAGCTCACGGTAGCTGCCGCCGCCGGGGTTGCCGACGATCGGCATGAGCAGCGGTCCCCACATGATGGACTGGGTGTCCGGCCGGTCGATGGCGCGCTCGATCCGGATGCTGAACGGCATCGAGACCTCGATGACGTCCCCGGGGCGCCAGGTGCGGCTCAGTGTCACGTAGGTGCCCGGCGCCGGGGTCTGCATCGGTGCCACGGCTCCGTTGATCCGTACGGTGAAGCCGTTCCGGACCCATCCGGGAACCCGCAGCTTGATGTCGAGGTTGCCGCTGCCGTTGACGATGAGCTTCGTGCCGGCCTGGCGCGGGAAGTTCGTCTCCTGGGTCACGACGAAGTCCTTCTCCGCCCAGGTCACGGTCGACGGCACGAAGAGGTTGACCCAGAGGCTCGAACCGTCGGCGGACTTGAAGTAGACGGCGTCCTGGTACTTCGTGTGGATCTCCAGCCCGGTTCCGCCACAGCAGGTGCCGGTGTTGCCATAGGACTTGCTCGCGCCCGGTGTCAGCGGCTGGAAATAGGTGACCTGCGGGTTGCTCGTGGTGGTCGCGTCGGCTCGCGATCCGGCGAGCTGATTGAAGAGGGCTCGCTCGTAGTAGTCCATGTAGGCCGGGTCCTGCGTGTGGAAGAAGAGGTTGCGAGCCAGCTTGGACACGTTGTAGATGGAGCATGTCTCCGCGCCGCCCTGGGCGATCGCGTTGGCGATGTTGTCCCGGTTCTGGAACATCTCGATGTTGTTGTTGGAACCCGGGTAGTTTCCGCCGGTGCCCCCATGCGAGAACATGCGGTGCGGGACGACCATGCCGAAGAAGTTCTTCGCCGCCTTGAGGTAGTCCTGGTCGCCGGTCTGCTCGAAGATCCGCATGTAGCCGCTGAAGTTGGGCACGTGCTGGTTGACGTGCAGCCGGGTCGGACGGCGCCGGCCGATGGCGGCAGGGTCGGTCACCACGAGGATGTCCCGGTTCTCGACGCAGGCGCCGAAGAGGGACTCCCGGTTGTCGAAGCACTTCGCCGTCTCGAGGTGCTTGGCGTCACCGGTCAACGCGTAGATCTCCGGGAACACCTCGTTGGCGCCGCCGTACTCACCGGCGATGTAGGTGTCCCACATGAAGTTGAGGTTGTCCCTGGTGATGGGTCCCGGGTACTGCGGGTGGTTCTTGTCGCCGAGAGTCAGGGCGAGGTGCGCCCAGTCCGCCATCTTGGTGACGACTTCGCGAGCCTTCTCGTTGCCGGTCAGGTAGTAGGCGTCCAGCAGACCGCGCATGATCTTGTGCTGGGTGTACCAGGGCGCCCAGACGTTCGTGTTGAGGTTGCCGCCATAGACGGCGAACCGGGGCGGCCCCAACCGGATCACGGCGTCCTCCGGGATGGCCCCGAGATAGCCGGGATAGACGGGCGTCCAAAGAGCCCCGGTGTTCCCCGCGACGGCGACGATGCCGGCGTCGCGGTGATTGGGTGAGGAGTCGAGCGCGGTCGCTCCGCCTTCCTCGTCGAAGCGGTACCAGGCGATGTTCCCGCCTCCCGTGGATCCCGCGGCGGAACTCTGGAGGGACTGGATCTCCGCCTGGCTGAGGGCTCGGTCGAAGATGTGGAACTCATCGATGGTCGCGTTGAGCATCGCGTCGCCGTACTGGGATCGGCCGATCCAGACGTTGCCCGGGACGCCGAGGTTGGTCGGGTTGAGCGTCATGGCGGTGTTCGTGCCGACGGGTGAGCCGTTGACGTACAGCGTCCCGACAGGGCCCGAGAGGGTGACGGCGAGGTGCACCCACTGCCCGGTCGGCACCGCTGACGTGCCATTGATCTGCTGCTCCTGGCCGCTGCCGCCGACGGTGATGGCGAACCGGGGCGGATTTCCGGTCACACCCGCGCGGGCGGTCAGGAACATGTTGACGGCTGTGCTCTGACCGAAGTCGAAGACCCTGCTCCAGTTCTGCGCCGCGGCGAGGTTGACCCAGGTCGCGATCGTGAAGTTGGTGAGCTGGGACACCGCCTCCTGGGGGAGACGGATGTGCTCCGCGTTGCTGCCGCCGTTGAGGCGCAGACCGTTGCCGAAGCGTCCCGCGACCCGGCCGATGACGGGCTCCTCGGGCTCCTCACCCCCGCCGGGAGCGCCCATCCGCGCGGTGATGGCGGCCTGGCACGCGGCGAGCTCGTCGACCATCCAGTCGAGCTTGGTCTTGTAGACCTGCTGGCCCTGGTCCGCGTAAGCCTGGGCGAGGGCGCTCATGTAGTGGCCGGCCCAGTGCCCGCTCAGCAGCCCGCCGTCCTCCCAGCCGCCGGGCACCTGCAAACCCGCGGGGTTCGGCCGGCCGGCCTGGTTGTTGAAGAGCATGAGGAAGCGGCGTTCGTCGAACGCCTGCAGGAACGCCTTCATCCGGTCGCGCTTCTCCTGCAGCAGACCGGCGTGCAGGCTGACCTCGCGCAGCCAGAACGGCCTGATCGCGGTGTTGCTTCCTGCGCCGACGTACGGGATCCCGGCCAAAGACTCAGCGACCGCGGGGGCGGTGGTCTCCGCTGCGGCCGCCGGAATGGACTTGGCTGTCGCGGCTAACGCCACCCCGATGGCTGATGCGCGCACGAATGTGCGGCGGCTCACTCCTGGCTTCTCGGACGCTGTCATGGCCCGTCTTCCCTTCGCTTGCAAGCTTGGCTCTCGCATGAACGCGTGATCTCGTGTAGTCGCGGAATGTTAGCGTTAACACGACCGGCTGGTGCTGCTCCCTTCCCGCATCGATCTTGGGTGTGACTGGCCGTGCCTTCCGGCAACGCGCTTCGGACAGGACATTGCTGAAGCGTGGATCATGTGCCGCGTGGCTCCCGACGCGACAACTGCAGCCGCGTGAAGCCGCTCATCCGAGGGGACATCTGATGAGATTGTTAGCGTTCACATGACATCGCCGACCAGAGCTGTCAGTCGAACTGTTACCAATGTGTTACGAGCGTATTGCGGATCTGGATGCGGGTTCCGCATCTGCTGGGGCTGTACATGAGCCCGCGGGGTGGGTTTGACCTGCGGGTAGGCGTGATCGGCGACGGCATGCTGTCTCTCTGGGGTCGCCGGGCCAGCTGGTGCGCCGGGGCGGCTCGTCGCATGGGCCGATGCTGCGATGCACCACCTGATCGGGCGCGGCAGCCGATGCACCGCCTGATCGGGCGCGGCAGCCGATGCACCGCGTCACGCCGGCACCCGGGCGCACAGATCCACACCCGTTCACCAGTGGCTGGTAGAGCGCGGCCCGCTCGGCCAGGCCGCCTGGGATCCGGTCCGGCGCGATACCGAACGCGCGAATGAACAAACCCAGGACTTCGGCCGGATCGACCGGGGGATCGGTGGCGTGCCCGCGTAAGTCCGCGTACAGCTGGCCGTCCGGGAATGGTCGCGATTTCCTCATCACCATGCAGTAGGAAATTTATTCATACCGCCCGATCGTTTATCACAGAAACCCCGCCCAGCTGACTTCCCTGCCCCCGATGGTAAGGATCTGTAGAGCTGAGATCCCTTACTAGTAGTGTGGTGGACTTTCGGCTGAGAAGGTGGACAAGTTCGCCGCGGCGGCGAATGTCCAGCCGTGTTTCTCAGGTGATGTTAGATCGTCGGAGCGGCATTCACCCCCGGCCTTCTTGAACACGGTCGGCGTGCGCCCTAAAGCCGTGGGACCAGCGTGACGGTTGGGTCGGGCGGAGCCCGGAACGAATCAAAGGGAGGAGGGTAGGAGAACTCCGGATTGGCTACCGACTCGTTTGGGGCGACCACGGCGCCGACGGGGCCGGGCGGAGCCC
>NZ_BLAE01000138.1 GCF_009687865.1 Acrocarpospora macrocephala | reverse complement strand
GGGTGGGTGGGAGAACCACGTCACTGATCGGGAACCTTCGTCGCGGTGAAATGGCGTTCGCGGCCGAGTCGGGCGAAGGACGCTGCCGCCTCTGGGGTCGTGTCGAATCGGGTGTCACCGCGGGGCGCGAGTGGGGAGTCGAAGTAGACGAGGGCTTTGATCTGCGGATAATTCCGGATTTGCAGGCGCACCGAGGCGTAGAAGTCGGACTTGAAGCGGGGAGCGTACTTCCGCTCGAACGCTCCCCACTCGGACACCATGATCGGCTTGCCTGGGAAGCGTGACTGCGTCCAGCGGTAGAAGCCCGGCCAGCTCGGATGGTCGGGGCGGGTCTTGTCGACCAGCGTGGCGAAGTCACTGACCCGGCCATCCGCGTACGGATCCAGCCCGATCCAGTCGACCACGTCGTCACCGGGATAGAGCCGGTCGAACCACGGCTTGGTCGCCCAGTTGGGCGCGCCCATGTACGTCATGACGGTCACCGCATTCCGTACCCCCCGATCCCGCAGACGACTCACGACATGTCGATACATGGCCGCGTAGTCCTGGGCGGACATGCCACGCCGGGAGTTGACGTCGTTCTCCGGTTCGTGGTGGATCGTCAGGAAGAACCGCCCAGGAAACGTCCGGGTGATGTGCTCCGCCAGAGCATCGATGCGCGAATCCACCGCGCCGCGTGCGATCTGAGCCCACGTACGCGTGCGGGACGGCTTCCAGTTGATCAGCAGCAGTCGCCGGCCCGCCGCCAGCGCACGCTCCTCGGCGGTGGGGAACAGCTCCTCGCCCCGGTGGTAGACGTGCACGATGTCCGCCGGGCGGCCCATGCGCTGTTCCGCGTGTTCGACCGCCTGCGCCGGGCGGGTGCCGGTGAAGACGTCCGGCGCGATGCCCCACCACGCGCCACAGGTCGGGATGAGCTTGTCGGTGACCACGCAGGTGGTCTCGTGGCTGAGCAGGCCGTCCGGGCGGGTGCTCGTGCCGGTGCCGGAGGCGGGAGCGCACCCGGCGACCAGGGCCAGCGCGATGATCCCCCGATTGACGATGAACATGGGGTTCACCATTCCATCGGAGCCGGGCGCGGGTGGCACGCTTTCTCATATCCCATGGCGGACATGTCCATGGAACGTCCGTTATTGTCCCGTGATTTGCCTGTGGAAAAACTTCAAAATTGGATCGGGTAAAGCTCAAGGGAGCCTATAGTTCGTAGTCTGTTTCGCTGTTCCCGCGCCATGACGAGGTTCCCATGAGCTTGCCCCCGCACAGCCGGGATCTCGCTGAGTTCGGTTCCGTGCTGCGCAGGCGCCGGTGGTTGGTGGTGGTCTGCCTGCTGGCGGGCCTGGCGGGCGGGGTCGGCGCGCTGGCGGGCACGCCTCGGGCGTACACGGCGACGGCGGAGGTCCAGGTAATGCCGACCGGAGTGCCGGAACAGGTCAATCAGGTCACCCAACGCCAGCGCGAACCACTCAATTTGGATACCGAAGCGCAGATCGCCCAATCATCCGTGGTTGCCGCAAAGGCGGCCGAAATCCTGAAAAATACAGATCCGGAAGCGTTGCGGAATCGGGTTCGGGTGGACGTTCCACCGAATTCCGGAATTCTTAGGATTTCGTTTGTTGCGCCCGATTCGTTGGTAGCGGCAGCGGGGGCTCAGGCGTTCGCCGACGCGTACCTGCAGCACCGGGCAGACGCGGCCAAACAGACGCTGCTCGCCCAGATGAAGATCTTGCTGGTCAAACTGCGCCAGGTGAACGAGTCGCTGGGCAAGGTGGCGGCCGCGCTGGCGCCGCTCACCCGTGGCTCGGCCGAACGGGCGATCACCGCGCACCAGCAGGCCGTGCTCAGCCGCCAGTCCTACAGCCTGACCCTGAAATACGACACCCTCAGAACTACCGCGATCACCCCCGGCAGCGTGATCAGCCAGGCCCGGCCCCCGCTGCGGCCCAGTTCCCCCAACCCACCGCTGTACCTGGGCAGCGGCCTGTTCCTCGGCATCCTGACGGGCGCACTGTCGGCATTCACCCGCGACCGCCTGGACACCCGCCTCCGCGTCCCCGCCGACATCGAACGCCTGACCACACTGCCCCTGCTGGCAGAAGTCCCAGCTAAGGACGTATCCACCCTGACCGACACGCTCTCCGTGCTGCTCCCCGAAGGCCCGATTCTGCTGGAATCCATCGGCACCGAGGCAACCGCGGCGATCGTCGACGAACTTCCCGCCCTGAACCTCATCACCAGCGGCCGCGCATCAACCGCGATCCTGCTGGTCGGCCTGCGAAAGGCCCGAGCCCAAGAGGTCAACCGAGCCACCCGCAACCTGACCACCCGAGGCACAACCGTCCTCGGCGCCCTCTCCGTGCCCCCCGTAGTCATCACAACGGAACGCGCCCGGTGAGTCCGATGTACCCAAATCCCGCGAATCCGCTTGGCCCCACGCGCCCGGTGGATCATGTGAGCCCGACAGATTCGGCACATTTCGTGCATTCTGCGCATCGCGTGGTGGATCCCACGCGACTCGCATATCCCTCACATCGGGTGGATTCGACGCACCCTGTGGATCAGGTGATTCCGATGGATCCCGCGCATCCGCTAGACCGGGTGGATCCCGTGAGGTTGCGGGCGGTCTGGCCGATCTGGGCGCTGCTGGTTGGGTATCCCGTCTGGTGGGCGCTTGGCTTTGGCGGGCTCTCGGTTGTCGTGGTGGCCATACCGATGCTGGTCATTCTGTCCCGGCGGCGCCCGATCAAGGTGCCCAAAGGTTTTGGCCTGTGGGTGTTGCTGATCGCGGGGTACGTGATCAGCGCCCTCATGCTCGCGGAAACCCCCGACGGCACCTATGGCGACCTCACGACCGGGCGCGTGATCGGCTACGTGATGCGACTCGTCGTCTACCTGTCGCTCCTGGTCATCGTGCTCTACCTGGGCAATCTCACCCACGAGGAGCTCCCGCAGCTCACCCTCGTCCGCATGCTCGGCGCCCTGTTCCTCACCACCGTCGCGGGCGGCCTGCTCGGCGTGCTGGCGCCGCACTTCGCGTTCACCTCCCCGGTCGAATTCGTGCTCCCCCGCTGGATCTCCGGCAACTCCTTCGTCACCAACCTGATCCACCCCACAGCCGCCCAGATCCAGCACGTCCTCGGCCACGCCTCCCCCCGCCCGGAAGCCCCGTTCGAGTGGGCCAACGCCTGGGGCAGCAACGCCTCCGTGCTGATCATCTGGTTCCTGGTCGGCTGGTGGGGCTACGGCGGCCCGCTCCGCAAGATCCTCACCGCCATGGTGCTCGCCCTCGCCGCGATCCCCATCGTCTACTCCCTCAACCGCGGCCTCTGGATCGGCCTCGGCTTCTCCCTCGCCTACCTGGCCGTCCGCTCCCGCCGCCCCCTCGCCCTGGGTACGGCTGTCGCCGCCGCGGCCACCGCCTTCCTGCTCTCCCCCCTCTCCTCGATGGTCGCCCAGCGCCTCGACAGCCCGCACAGCAACGACATCCGCGCCTTCACGATCTCCACCACCGTCCAGACCGCCGCGACCTCCCCGATCATCGGCTACGGCAACACCCGCAACGCGTTCGGCAACCACCGCTCGATCACCACCGGCAAGAGCGACTGGTGCGACACCTGCGGCCACCCGCCCCTGGGCAGCGACGGCCAGCTCTGGCTGCTCCTGATCACCCAGGGCTTCACCGGCGCGGCCCTGTATGCCGGGTTCTTCGCGGGAGCCGTACGCCGGTATTGGACTGATCGCACCCCCATCGGGCAGGCGGGGGTGCTGGTGATGATGCTGGCGCTGTTCTACATGTTCATCTACGACGGCATGGTCACCGCGCTGAGCCTGTATCTGATCTCGTTCGCGCTGCTCTGGCGGAACGCCGGATGAGCGACGCCGACCTGCGCCTGCGCTATCTCGACGAGGTGATCCCCTTGCTGTTTCCGCCGTCCGCTCGAACCTCGGTCCGTACCCTGCTGCCGCATCGGCTGGTGCCCCGGCGGCTGGTGCCGCGCGCCCGCTGGCATGTCGGGGGGCGGGTGCTCGTCGGCGACGGGCCCGACACGATCGAGACGCATCTGAGTGAGGTGCTCGGGCAGCGGGTGCACACCGAGCTGCATGTACGGCCTGCTCGCCGGGTTAACCGTAAGCCGATCCTGGAGGCGTACGGGGTGGGGGGTTTGGTGGGGTTTGTCAAGATCGGTGATACCGCTGGGGCGCGCGAGTTGGTGCGGCATGAGGTGGAGACGCTGCGCATGCTGGCCGAGCGGCCGTTGAAAGTGGTGGTGCCGCCGGGGGTGCTGCATTTCGGGTCGTGGCGGGAGCTGGACGTGCTCGTGCTGACGCCGTTGCCGGTTACCGGTCGTTCGGCGCCTTCGTTGCTGCCGTTGGGTGGGCAGCGGAGGAGGGTCCGGCCCGAGTTGCTGGCGGCGGCCGTCGCGGAGATCGCGGGGCTGGATCCTGCCGGGGCCTGGCATGGGGATTTCTCGCCGTGGAACGTGGCAGCGGACGCGGATGGGCGGCTGCTGGTGTGGGACTGGGAGCGGTTCGGGGCCGGAGTGCCGCTCGGGTTCGACGCGTTACACCACTTCTTCCAGGGCATGTTGCGGCGGATGCGTCCTGGTTCGGCCGCTCAGACGTGCGTCGCCAGGGCGGGACGCATTCTCGAACCTTTCGGGCTTTCGTTCGCGGAGTCCCGGCTGACCGCCGCGCATTATCTGATCGCATTGGCCGATCGACATCGCCGAGATGGGTACGAACCGCTAGGCCCTTCCTCCGACTGGCTCAATCCCGTTCTCGATCACCTGGAGGTGTTGCCGTGAACGCGCTCAAGACCACCGCGCACGCGGTCTCGATCACCGCGGGCCGGTTGACCGGCAGCGGACGCCTGCTGCCGTCCTTCCTGATCGTCGGCGCCCAGCGCTGCGGCACGACCTCGCTCTACCGCGCCCTCGCCCAGCATCCCCTGATGCTGAAACCCGTCCTCCGCAAGGGCGTGCACTTCTTCGACATGTCCTACCACCGAGGACTGTCCTGGTACCGGGCGCATTTCCCGTTGCGCGCCACGGCGGCTCGGCTCGAATATCGGTACGGCCATCGCCCGCAGGCGTTTGAATCGTCGCCCTATTACCTGTTTCATCCGCTGGCGGTATCCCGGATCTCGTGGGATCTCCCCGGGGTGAAACTGATCGTGCTCGTCCGCGATCCCGTCGAGCGGGCGTACTCCGCGTTCTCGCACGAACTGGCCCGGGGTTTCGAGACGGAGACCTCATTCGAGCGCGCCCTCGCCCTGGAGGAGGAACGCCTCGCCGGCGCCACCGAACGCCTCAAAGAAGACCCTTCATACGTCAGCCACGCCCATCGGCATCAGGCCTACGTGTCGCGCGGCCGCTACGCGGAACAACTCGCCCGCCTGGACCTCCTGGTCGGCCGCGAACGCGTCCTGGTCCTCGACAGCGGCACATTCTTCACCGACCCCGAACCGACATACGACCGCGTCCTCGAATTCCTGGGCCTCCCCCGCCTGACCGACCCCGTCTTCGACCAGCACAACGCCCGCCCCCGAACCGAAATGCCAGCCCCCCTGCGCCGCCGCCTATCCGAAGATTTCCTCCCCTGGGACGTCCTCCTCCAGCCCTGGCTCGGCACCACCCCCTCCTGGCGCCGCTAGTCCATGAAAAAACTCCCCCCAGGAGCCCTGGCCGGCCTAACCGGAGCAACCACCAACGCCGCCGCCCAGTTCCTCCTCGTCTTGATCGTCACCAGATCCCTGCCCCCAGAAACCGCCGGCAAATTCTTCACAGCCACCGCCCTGGCCCTCATGCTCGCCGGAATCCTCCGCCTCGACACCGGCAACGCCTTGATCTACTTCCGAGCCCGCCAAACAGAACCACCCTCGGACGGCCCGGATGGGCACACAAACGACCACGGAAACAAGGCGAGAACTCAAGACAACGCGCGTTGTTGCGGGGTTCTCCCACCCACCCAC
>NZ_BLAE01000137.1 GCF_009687865.1 Acrocarpospora macrocephala | reverse complement strand
GTATTGGCAGGTGGGGAAGCCCCCGCCTCGGTGGGGCGGGGCGGAGCCGCGGAAAGAAATCAAGGGTGGGCGGGTGGGACATCCCCCGCATCAGTAAGACATGGCGAAGCCACGGGAGAAGGCGAAGGATGCGTTGACGGGCGGGCTCGTCGGGGTATTCGGCCCGTGGTCGCCATCGCGGGGGGAGCCGCTTTCACCTTTGGTTACGTGGAACAAGTGGAACTGTTGATCGCGGCAGGCGCCGAGGTCGTGACCTTCGATCCGGTGCGGGATGAGGATCTTCCCGAAGGCACTCGTGGAGTGATCCTGCCCGGGGGATTTCCGGAGGTCTATGCCTCAGAGTTGTCCGCCAATGAGCGCCTCCGGGCGAGGATGGCTGAGTTCGTCGCCAGTGGGGGCGCGGTCGTGGCGGAGTGCGCGGGGTTGCTCTATCTGAGCAGGGAGCTCGATGATCATCCCATGTGCGGCATCCTCGACGCCAAAGCGGAAATGACCGGACGGCTGACTTTGGGGTACCGGGACGCGGTAGCCGTACAAGATTCGGTGCTGACGCGGGCGGGGGAGCGGTATCGGGGCCATGAGTTCCACCGCACGGTCTGCACGCCACCCGACAACCCGGTCTGGCGCTGGATTGACGGTGGCGACGGATACGCTTCCGATCGGGTGCTGGCTTCGTACCTGCATCTGCACTGGGCGGGCAGCCCCGTGCTGGCCGCGCGATTCGTGGGGGAGTGCCGATGAGTTTCGAGGCGTTCTGGAAGGAACGACACCTCTGCACATTCACGACGATCCGCCCCGACGGCACCCCCCACGTCGTTCCGGTCGGCGTCACCCTCGACGGCGGCACCGCCAGGATCATCACCAGCGGCGGATCCCGCAAAGCCGGCCACATCCGCGCCGCCGGGCCAGAGGGCGCGCTCGTCGCGGTCTGCCAGGTGGACGGCCGCCGCTGGTCCACCCTCGAAGGCCGCGCGGTCATCCGCGACGACCCCGCCTCGATCGCCGACGCCGAGCACCGCTACGCCGCCCGATACCGCCAACCCCGCCCCAACCCGGAACGTGTCGTCATCGAAATCAAGGTGACCAGGATTCTAGGAAATGTCCCCCATGCCTGACCCGCACACCTCACGGGACATCCAAAGCGACTCACCCCACCCGTCGCCTCCCGCCACATTCCAGCCCACCTCCGGAAACGCGATTCTGGCCTGCTCACCATGACCGCCCCCGTTGTCGTCGTCGGAATCGGCGCCGACGGATGGGACGGGCTCTCCCCCGCCGCCCGCCGCGAGATCGAGACCGCCGAGGTGCTGATGGGCAGCGCCCGCCAGCTCGCCCTGGTCTCCACCTCCGCCGAACAGATCACCTGGCCGTCCCCCCTGCTCCCGGCCCTCCCCGGCCTGCTCGCCGGCTACCGCGACCGCCGGATCTGCGTCCTCGCCAGCGGCGACCCCATGTTCCACGGCATCGGCTCCACCCTGGTCCGCATCCTCGGCCCGGAGAACGTCAGGATCCTCCCCTCACCGTCCTCGGTCTCCCTGGCCTGCGCCCGCATGGGCTGGCCGGTCGAACGCACCCACGTGATCAGCGCGGTCGGCCGCCCCCTCGCCACCCTCAACGCCGCCCTCCGCCCCGGCGAACGCCTCCTGATTCTCGGCGCCGACCCCGCCCGCGTCGCCACCATCCTCATCAACGCCGGTTACGGCGAGAGCCCCTTCAGCGTCCTCGAACTCCTCGGCGCCCCCGACGAGCAACTCCGCCACACCACCGCCAACGGCTGGGCCATCTGGGGCGACACCCCCGACCCCCTCAACATCGTGGCCGTCGAATGTTTCCCCGACCCAGGCACGCCGACACCCCCACGCGTCCCCGGCCTCCCCGACGAAACCTTCGACCACGACGGCCAGCTCACCAAACGCGAGGTCCGCGCGGTCACCCTCGGCCTGCTCGGCACCGACGGCATCCTCTGGGACATCGGCGCCGGCGCGGGCAGCATCGCCATCGAATGGCTCCGCGCCCACCCCGCCGCCACCGCGATCGCCATCGAACGCGACCCTGCCCGAGCCACCCGAATCACCAGAAACGCCGAAACTCTCGGCACCCCCACCCTTCGCGTCCTCACCGGCACCGCCCCCGACGTCCTGGCCGCCTTAACCACTCCGCCCACCACGATCTTCATCGGCGGCGGCCTCACCACCCCCGGCCTCCTCGACCACTGCTGGTCCAGCCTCCACCCCGGCGGCCGCCTGGTCGCCAACGCGGTCACCCTCGAATCCGAAGCCGTCCTCTCCACCTGGTACGGCCACCTCGGCGGCGACCTCTTCCGCCTCTCCATCAACAGAGCGGCCCCCATCGGCGACTTCACCACGTGGCGCCCCCAACTCCCGGTCACCATCTGGTCGGTGACGAAACCCTCCGAGGAACCCCGATGACGGCCATTTCACCCGAGGCCAGGCAGCCAACGATGACCTCTCATCGCCAGCCGCCGCACAGGCGGCGCACGATGACCGTCTCCTCCATCGGCGGCCAGACGATGACAGGTGATCGCACTGGTGGCCCGTTCACTTCGTCGGCGGCCGGCGGTTCGCGATGGCCGTCTCCTTCGTCAGCGGCCCGACCATGATGGGCGATTGCACTGGTGGCCCGCGATGACCATTCATCTCATCGGCGGCCAGCCGTTGTACCGATGGTTCACGGTGTCCGTCTCCTTCATTGGCGGCCGGACGATGACGGGCGATTGCGCTGGTGGCGTGCGATGACCGTTTACTTCATCGGTGCGGGGCCAGGCGCGGCCGACCTGATCACGGTGCGCGGTCAGCGCCTCATCGAGCGGTTGCCCGTCTGCCTGTACGCGGGATCCCTGGTCCCCCCAGAATTGCTCGCCAGCTGCCCCCCGGGAGCCCGGCTGGTCGACACCGCACGCCTGACCCTGGACGAGATCATGTCCGAACTGCTCGCCGCGCACGCCGAAGGCCTGGACGTCGCCCGCCTGCATTCCGGCGACCCGTCCGTCTTCAGCGCGATGGCCGAGCAGATGCGCCGCCTCGACGCGGCGGCGGTGCCGTACGAGGTGGTGCCCGGAGTGCCCGCGTTCGCGGCGGCGGCCGCGACCCTGCGACGCGAGCTGACGGTGCCCGGCGTCGCGCAGACCGTCGTGCTCACCCGTACGGCCCTCCGGGCGACCCCCATGCCCGAAGGCGAGGATCTCGCCACGCTCAGCCGCAGCCGCGCGACGATCGTCCTGCATCTAGCCGTACAACGGATCGAAACGGTCGTCACGGAACTGACCCCCGCATACGGCCCCGCCTGCCCGGCGGCGGTCGTCGCCTGGGCGAGCCGTCCCGAGGAGACCGTGCTCCGCGGCACGCTGGCCGACATCGCGGAGAAGGTCGCAACGGCGGGCATCACCCGAACCGCCGTCATCATCATCGGCCGCGCCCTCACCGCCGCCACGTTCCCCGACAGCCACCTCTATTCGTCATCCCGCGTCCGCGACTGAGCTTCCTGTGGGGATCGCATTCCGCGGCACGGCCGCCAGAGACCACCTCTCTGCGTCCTCCCCCTACGGTGGGATCGTCTGGAAGAGCCGCTGCTCGCGCGGGCGTACCGGCCGGGTCGCATGAGGCGACACCGTTTCGGTACCGGAAGGTCTAGTCGTCGGGTTCGGTTATTTCGATGGTGTGGAGCGGGTGTTCGAGCGCGGCCGAGGGCTCCTGCCATTCGGCGGCGTTCATGGTGAGGATCGGGCAGACCGAGACGTTGGCGATGGCCGCGACGTGCGCATTCCACAGGTCAAGTTTTGTGGCGGCGATCATGTCGACGAGATCAGCTGCCTGGTCAACGCCATCCAACGGCGCGATGACGACGTTGCCGAAGGCTGACAGTCCGGCCAGCGACGCCTCAGCGTCCGTGACGCCGCGGTTGGCCAGCAGTGCCCCAGCCACGGCCAGGACCGGCGCCACCATGGGCTGGCCGGTCCTGTCGAAGTCCTGAATCAAGCCGATGAGATCGCCATCGCCGCGGACCAGTTCCTGCAGGACGCTGGTGTCGAGGATGTACGGCGTCGGTGTGTGATCAGTCACCGGCCGCCACCTGGAAGCCGTGCGCGCGGGCTTGCCGGTCTACGTGAGCGCGCAGCCGGGCAACCCTGGCCGGATCGGCTTGGGCCGCGCGCTGACGCAGGAGCGCAACGCCGTGCTGTTCACGGCGACGCTGAGCGATGATCGCCTGGTTGAACGCGTCGGAGACGGATCCCGCTCGGCCGGCCTGGACGAGCTGTTCGGCGTAGTCGGCTGCTGCTGGGTCTACGGTGATAGTGATGCGCCTCTTAGCGTCGCTCATACCCCGGGATCATACTCCGCGGGTTTGGGCCGGCTACCCAGCATGCCGGGAAATTCGCAACCCTGATGCGGAGAGCATGTCCCGCGAACGTCGCGGCCGAAATCTTCGCTCGCACCGATCCGGTGAGCACGCTGGCGGTGTCGGTCGGTGGGCCCGGCTGGCCGCCAGATGTGCGGTCGCGGCCGGTTGCGCGCATGCCGGGCACGGCCTGCACACCGCCAGTTTCCAGGCTGCCCGAACCGGTTGGCTTCCATCAGGCCGATGCCATCGCGGGCCTTCGGCTTGGTGGCACGGAAGACGGCCAGCTGATCATCGCCCTCGTCCCTGATCGACGTGCTCGCCGCCACCTGGCTCCGCGCTGGACGCCGATCGTCAGCCTGCGGCCAGGTCCATGCGGAGGAACTCGGTGATGCGGAGCAGCCTCGGTGGGCGTGGCACCTCAGCGGAGAGAGCCTGGAACGCCTCCTCTTTCCCGACGAGGCGTGGGGCGGCGAGTTCCACCTCCCTCCCGTCGACCCGGAGCCGCGCCCCGTCGGCCGCCAGGACGTTCTGCACCCAGTCCGAGCGCGATCCGTACACCAGAATGAACAGGTAGCCGCCGTCGACAGGGTGCGCGTCGAGAGGTGTGCGGTACCTCGTGCCAGAGATGCGACCGACGTGAGTCAGCACCGGCCACGTCCCGCTCGCGATCGCGCGAGGGTTGAACACCCGCTTGTTCACGTGCCCCCACCACCTCGGCATCGGCATCGGAATCTCCTTGTCTCGCCCCGGAGGGGCGCGTCGCAGGTCAGAGGTTCGCCGAGCTTCCAGCTGATTCCAACCGAGAGGACTTACGCTCGTAAGGTGGCTTACGTATGTAAGGCTGGCTTACGCATGTAAGATTGTCAACCCGCCCGTACCCTGGAGTCGTCGTGTCACCCTCACCACCGCTATCAACGCGGCAACCGCTCAGCAGAGGTCGCGTGCTGAAAGCCGCGATCCGGGTCGCGGATCGCGGCGGGGTGGAGGCGATCACGATGCGGCGGGTGGCGCAGGAGCTGGGCGTGGAGGCGATGTCGCTCTACCACCACGTACCGAACAAGGACGCGATCCTCGACGGCGTGGTCGACATGGTGTTCGCGGCGATCGAGCTACCCAGCGCCGATTGCGCCGATTGGCGCGACGCGATCCGTGTGCGCGCTTCCTCCGCGCGTGCGGTCTTGTCGCAGCACAGCTGGGCTCTCGGCCTCATGGACTCCCGTCGCGACCCGGGGCCGGCGACGCTACGCCACCACGACGCCGTCCTCGGTGTCCTCCGGCAGGCGGGGTTCACGCTGCCGATGGCCGCGCACGCCGTCTCGCTCATCGACAGCTACATCGGCGGGTACGTCCTTCAGGAGGCGAACCTGCCGGTGACGACGCCGGACGATGTCGAGGAAGTGGCCGGCGGCATCCTCGAGCACCTGCCGGCGGACGAATTTCCGTACCTCACGGAGATGATCGTCGACCACGCCCTGCAACCGGGCTACGACCACACGAGCGAGTTCGGCTACGGCCTGGCCCTCATCCTGGACGCGCTCGAAGCTCGCCGGAGGCAGAGCCCCGATACCGCCACCTGAGACGCACCTCGCCGCTGCAGCCGAAGCAAGACCCACGCGTTCTCATATCCCCACGCTCGGGGACCATGCCGCGCGGGATAACCGCAGAGGGCGGCTCTACGGGATTCGCCCGTTACTGGCCCAATGGCTGTGGATCGGCCGACGATGGCCCGCGCGGTCGATAACGATGACGTCCACGAAGACCGGGGCGCCGGTTAGGACGGTGCGGGCGGTGTTCTGGGCGCGGGTGGCCACGAGGTCGCCGAGGGGGATGGCCGCGGCCTGGCAGAGGCGGAGGGCGTGGAGGAGACGCCGTAGGCCAGGGTCAATTGCCCCGCCAGCCAGGCGGTGAAATCCCGGTCCGCGCTCAGCAGGCGTAGCGCGCCGATCGCGTAGCCTACGCATGGCGGGCCAGGATCGACCCTTCACGCGCTGTCTCAGGATCGGAGAACTCCCTCAACCCCGTGGGTTCCCGGCCTGGGTAGGTGGTGCGCTCGTGCCGGTCCGGTTCAGCGGCGGAATCGTCCGGCGAAGCGGTTCCTTTTCCCGTGGTAGAGGAGGGTCCAGGTGCCGTCGTGGTTGCGGCGGGTGCGGTAGCGGTCGGGGTGGGTTGCTTTGTCGCGGTTGTGCCAGGTGCAGGCGGGGGCGAGGAGATCCAGGTCGGTGGTACCGCCGTCGGCCCAGCCTTGGACG
>NZ_BLAE01000136.1 GCF_009687865.1 Acrocarpospora macrocephala | reverse complement strand
CACCTGCTGATCCGCCGCCATCTGAAGAGCGGGGAACTGGCCTTCCACTGGTGCTACGTGCCCGAGGGACGCCCGCCGGCCCGGACCCGGCTGATCCGTGCCGCCGGGCTGAGATGGCCGGTAGAGGAGTGCTTCGAGCTGGCCAAAGACTGCTTCGGCCTGGATCAGTGCCAGGCGCGCCTGTACACCGCGATCCTGCGGCATCTGGTCTTGGTGATGGCGGCCCTGGCCGTCTGCGCGGTCGCCGCCGCCAAACTGCGGGATCGCACGGACGGCCGGGCCTGCGCCCCGGTGTCCCCCTGCCAGGCCCCGCCCGCCGATCCCGGGCTCATCCCGCTCACCGTTCCCGCGATCAAGGGTCTGCTCGCCGAGGCGCTTCATCATCCCAAGCCGCCCGGGCACACCGCGCGATGGCTTTACTGGCGACGCCGCCACCAGGCACGATCCGGCTGGTTCCATCAACGTGCACGGTTGAAGCGCGACTATGCCCTGGTCAGCTAGCGATTGGCGGCTGCCGTACTAGGCACAAGATTCCGTATAGATCTATCCATGCTGGTCCATGCCAAACATTTGGGTTTTGTCTGGATCGTGGAGGGCAGCCCAGCGGCATGGACATTTGGGATCCGCCGCACTATGTCGCCGCTCGGGTTCAGCGCGCCATCGCCGAGGACGAGCGCACCAACGAACTAGGCATAAAGGTGGACATAAGGGGAGATCATCTGTTTCTTCACGGGCAGGTGTGCGAGGAGGACCAGCGGGAGCGGGTCGCGGAGGTGGCCGCGGAGGCGGCGCCCGGCTTGGTCGTGCACAACGAGGTGATCTGTGTGGCGGTCGGGGAGCCCGGCGAAGAGGAGCTGCTGTGACGATCCGGGTCGCGGCCGTGGGTGACATCCATCTCAGCGAGCATGCCCGGGGGACTTATCGAGCTCGGCTGAACGGGATCGAGGAGCGGGCCGATGTGCTGCTCGTCGCGGGGGATCTGACCCGGCACGGCACGGTTGAGGAGGGCCAGGTGATCGCGGACGAGTTCCGCGGGCTGGCCATTCCGGTGGTGTTCGTGCTGGGCAACCATGATTACCATTCGGACGCCGAGCAGGAGATCATGGCGATGCTGCGGGCGACCGGACATTTCGTGCTGGACGATTCCGCCGAGGTGCTGCTCGGCGGGCGACTCGGCGTCGCCGGGGGAAAAGGGTTCGGCGGAGGATTCGCGGGAAAATGCGCGAACGAGTTCGGCGAACCGGAGACGAAGGCTTTCGTCCGCCATACCCGGGAGATTGCGGATCGCTGGCGGATCGCGCTGAAAGGGCTGGATACCCAGCATCGCATCGTGCTCAGCCATTACGCGCCGGTCAAGGACACGCTGGCGGGAGAGCCGCCGGAAATTTACCCATTCTTAGGGAGTTATCTCCTAGCGGAGGCCGCAGACGCGGCAGGCGCCGACCTGATCATTCACGGTCACGCGCACGCGGGCACCGAGAAGGGCGCCACACCTGGGGGAATCCGGGTGCGCAATGTCGCGTTGCCCGTGCTCGGACGGTCGTACGCGACCTACGGCCTCTGATCGGGTTTGAGCGAACAGGACGGCGGCGGGCGAATGCCCGCCACTATCCTGCTCGCTCATTTTGCGTTTACCTAGACATTGAAGATGCTGACACCTCCCGGGCCCACGAGGAACCCGAGAACGATAAGGACGATCCCCCAGAGGATGTCCCGACGGGCCAGGATGACGTAGATCCCGGAGATCACCAGTACTACGGCGATGAGCCAAAGTAGAGTAGCCATAGGCCCCCCACTGCCCCGACAAATGGGTCATTAACGCGATCCCGCTGGGCAGGAGTCTCTTATGACAACTTTCGGCTACTTCCTCGCCAGCGAGGAGCATTCGCCCAAGGAGCTGATCCGCCAAGCGAAACTGGCGGAACAGGCCGGATTCGAAGCGTTGTGGATCTCCGATCATTACCATCCGTGGATCGCCGCGCAAGGGCAGAGCTCGTTCGTCTGGTCGGTCATCGGCGCGCTGTCGCAGGCCGTGTCGCTGCCCGTCACCACCGCGGTCACCTGCCCGCTGGTCCGGATCCATCCGGCGATCATCGCCCAGGCCGCCGCCACCGCCCAGCTCCTGCTCGACGGCAGGTTCCGGCTGGGCGTCGGCACCGGCGAGGCGCTCAACGAGCACATCCTGGGCACCGCCTGGCCGCCTGCGGCGGACCGGCGGCTCATGCTCGAAGAGGCCGTCGAGATCATCCGTGAGCTGTGGACCGGGCGGCTGATCACCTACCACGGCGAGTTCTACGAGGTCGAGACCGCCCGCCTGTACGGCCTCCCGGAGCAGCCGCCGCCGATCTACGTCTCCGGCCTCGGCCCCAAGAGCGTCGAGCTGGCCGGCCGGATCGGCGACGGATACATCTCCGTCAAGCCCGACCAGGAGCTCGTGGACGCCTTCCACAAGTCGGGCGGCGCGGGCAAACCCGCGGCGGCCGGGTTCAAGGTCTGCTGGGGCACCGAAGAGGAGGAGGCCCGCCTGACGGCCCACCGCCTCTGGCCGACCACCGCCATCAGCGGCGAAGCCGAGCAACTGCTGCCGCTGCCCCGGCATTTCGAGCAGATCGCCCAGCTCATCACCCCGGAATCGCTGAAGATTCCCTGCGGACCCGACCCGGAGGACCACCTGCGGGGCATCCAGGAGTATGTGGACGCCGGCTACGACGAGATCTACGTCTCCCAGATCGGCCCGCAACAGGAGGAGTTCTTCGAGTTCTACTCAACGGTCGTGCTGCCCCAGCTGCGGTAGCCGCCGGTGGCGGCGGAGGGTGAGCAGCGGCAGCACGAACCACAGATAGCTGCTCAGCAGGGCGATCCCGCCCGCCAGGAACACGGCCGGCCAGGCGCCGAGGAACACCTCGACCGCCAGCGCGGTGGAGCACATCATCGAGACGGCGATGGCGATCCCCCCGGCCAGCGCCAGCCCGTTGGCTCGGCGCAGCACGATCTCCTTGAGGCCCGATCTGAACATGATCCGGTGCTGGGTGGTGGGCGCGATCAGGCAGATGGACGCGAGCGCCGCGGCCACCAGGGCCACGTAGAACAGCCACTTCCCGGCCATGCCGACCTTGCCGAACCCGTTGGAGAACGGCAACGTCAGCAGGAACGCGAACAGCACCTGCACGCCGGTCGCCGCGACGCGCAGCCCCTGGAGGAGCTCGCCCAGCTCCCGATCGAGCCGCTCTTTCGGATTCTCGTCGGGATTCGCCACCGGGTGCACCTGATCGTCAGCCATCCACGCCTCCATCGGTGGTCATGGCCCCGCTCTACCCGTGATTGTTTGGCCTGAACGTAGCGGGGCACTCGGTGCAGGTGGGGAGTCATAGTCACGCCGTCACCGACGGCATCCTGGACACGCTCAAGCGGGCCGGTTCCGGCCTCAAAGAGGTGGGCGTGCGGTTCGCGCTGGCCGGGGGTTGCGCGGGATACGCGCGCGGGGCCGCGCCCTCCCTGCACGACGTGGATTTCGCGCTGGTCGAGGAGGATGTCCCGCTGGCCCTCAAGACGCTGGAGGGCATGGGGTTCCGGACCGAGCGTCCGCCGGAGGACTGGCTGGTCAAGGCATATGACAAGGATGGTGTGCTGGTCGATCTGATCTTCATGCTGGCGGATCATCCGGTCACCGAGGCGGTGATCGCGCGGGCTGATTGGCTGAGCACGGCGGCGCTGAGCCTGCCGGTGCTGGAGGCCACCGATCTGGTGATCTCGTGGATTCTGCCGATGTCGGAGCACAGTTGCGACTACGGGGGATTGCTGCCGACCGTCCGGGCGCTGCGCGAGCAGGTCGACTGGGATCGAGTGGCGGGGGTGGTGGCGCATTCGCCCTACGCGTCGACGTTCCTCGTACTGCTGGAGCGCCTGGGAGTGATCGCCCCGCCGAACCCCGCGACGGACACGACATGGCCCTGATCACGCGGGAAGGGCCGCGCACGGTGGCGCGGCCCTCCCAACTAGGGATTGAGCGTGTTTCTTACGGGGTTCCGTAGGGGAAGCGTCCGTAGTGCTCCCCGAGGGTGCCCTGGTAGGCCGGGTCCTTGAACTCCGACTCGTCGAACTGCGGGGCGTTCTTAACTCCCGCGAAGCCCGGCGAAAAGGTCGTCCTCGTGGTCGGGCGCGGACACCTTCGACCACTGCCGGATGTAGGCCTCACCTGCGAACATGCGCCGCTGGATGTCGTCGGGAATGTTCAGCATGAATTCGCTGTCGCCCTGGCTGGCGTGGGCGGCCATCGCCTTGATCTTTCGTTCGAAGTAGTCGGCGACGTCCAGCACGCTGGTGATCTGGTCGTCGGGATCGGTGAACTCCTCCAGATCCCACCCTTCGGTGTCCATTCCGGACTCGGTCATGTACGCGACCATGCCGGCCATCCAGCTGCGCGGCGTGCCCGTGTAATAGAACTTGTCCGGAATACCGGTCGCCGCCACGGCGGCCACCGCGATCCGGTGCGCCTGAATGTGATCCGGGTGGCCGTACCCGCCTTTTTCGTTGTACGTCACGACGACCTGGGGCCGATAACGCCGGATCAGGTCGCTCAACTTCTCCGCGGCGACCTCGACGGGGATGTTGGCGAACGCGGCGGCGTGCCCGTTGCCGTCCCAGCCGTCCATGCCCGAGTCGCGGAACCCGAGCGGTTCGACATGTCTGATCCCGAGATGCGCCGCCGACTCGCGCAACTCGGCCAGCCGTACCTTGGCGACCGCGTCGTCGTCATGCCCGGGCTCGCCGGGCTTCACGCCGCCGGGGCCGTCTCCCTGCTCGCCGTTGGTACAGGTCACGAGGACGGTGCGGATGCCTTCGTCGGCGTAGCGAGCCAGCATTCCCCCGGTGCCCATCACTTCATCGTCAGGATGCGCGTGCACGGCCATGACGGTGAGCTCTCGATCCATGAAACGACTCCCGTAGTTTGTCCGACCCCCCTCAGGGATTATCGAACACCGGGGCGATCCCTGCGATTCCGTACAGAATCGTGCCGCCCGAGGGGGTTCCTCGGGCGGCACGGGTGTTTACCAGGGGGACGGGGCCGGGGGAGTGACGACCGGCGGGCGGTCGTCGCAGGTGATGGTGTTGGGGAGTTCCCAGGGGGCCATCCAGGGGCCGGTGGTGCCGCCGCCGTCGTTGCCGCCCAGATCGGTTATCGAGAACTCGGAGCCGGTCGGCGGGAAGTTGAAGGAGCCGCAGTTGTTGATGCCCACGGCGCCGACGTTACGGGCGTCCACGTTCTCGAAGGTGGCCGAACCCTTCACCCGGGCGCTGACCACGGAGGTGCCGGTGCCGTCCACGCGGATGTCCTTGAAGTGCACGTTGGTGATCGAGTAGAGGTCCTTCACGCCCCACTCGCTGACCAGCATGATCGCGTTGTAGCCGTTGTCCAGGAAGTGGTTGCCGACCACCTGGATGTTGGCGTCGATGCTCTTCTCCAGGGCGTAGAACCAGATCGCGCCCAGGCCGATGTTCCAGTTCAGCTCGTACGTCCCGGCTCGGACCGTGGTGTTGTTGCTGATCCACATGTTCCCGGTGAAGGCTTCGGCGCCGAAGCGGGAGCCGACCTGGATGCCGCTGCCCTCGCGGATCGGGTCCGCGACCAGGTTGTTGGAAATCGTGTTGTCCTTGCCGCCGTAGATGGCGATGCCGTTGGCCAGGACCGGGGTCTGGACGGTGTTGCGGTCGAAGGTGTTGTTGGCGTTGGCCGTCTTCTCCGACCACATGGCCAGGCCGTCGTCGCCGGTGTTGCGGACGAAGTTGTTCGACACCCGCGAGTTGGTGACGCCGATGTGGAAGTTGAGGGCGTCCGCGATCTGGTCGACGATGATGTTGTTGGTGACCTTGACGTTGTTCATCGGCCCGTCGAACCAGAGGCCGACCTTGGTGTGCCGGATGTAGAGCCCGTCGATGGTCGAGTCGCTCATCGCCCCGCCGATGCCGTTCACCTGATCGGTGTCGATGCGCTCGCGCACGTCACCCTCGATGGTGAACCCGGACAGGTGCACATTGCTGCTGCCGCCGTCCGCCGCGTCCTTGCCGTAGAAACCCACACCGGTGTGTACGGAACCATCCGGAGCCGGCGGATCGAGCGCGACTTCCTTGCCCTTGATGATGGTGTACCAGTTCCCGGCCCCCTCGATCGTCACGTTGTCGACGATGATGTGGCGGTTCACCTGGTAGACGCCCGGCGGCACGTACACCTTGAGGTGGCTGCGCTTCGCGAACGCGATCGCCTTGTCGAACGCGTCCGCCGAGTCGCGCCGGCCGAGCGGGTCGGCGCCGAACAGCAGCACGTTGGCGGCCAGCACGCGCACGTGCGGCGCGCCCACGAGCTCGGAGTCGAGCAGGTCGATGACCGTCCAGGCGGCGTTGCTCCCGGCCGGCACGGTCAGCCGCACCTTGTCCCCCGCCTTGTACTTCTTGCCCAGCAGCAGGCGCTGCTCGTCGTAGAAGTGGCTCGGCCGGAACGGCTTGCTGATCACCGGCGCCGGGTTGGTGGCGTTGGGCACGCAGGCGCACTCGGTGATCCACCAGTCCGGGTGGAGCAGGTCCGCGTTCGGGTCGTTGGAGAACGGATACTGGTTGTAGAGCCACGCGTACTGCGAGGTCAGGGTCATGGTCTTACGGTCCTTGCCGTTGACCGTGACCTGCAGCGGCGCCGTGATACCGCCACCGTTCGGCGCGTCCGGAATGCTGTAACGCACGTTGATCGCGTTGGCCGCACTCGGCAGCACGAACTCCACATGCTGCCCCGGCGTCAGCCGCACCGCCTTCCGCCCCGACGCCTCCGCCGGCAACGTGTACGCGCTGCGGTCCGGCCCGATGACCGTCCCATTGGTGGTGGCGTTCTCCGCTTCCTGCTCGGCGAAGGCCACACTGGCCCCCCGCCCCGCGACCAGCGCCGGATCGAGCGCCGCCCGCGTCACCACCGGCCCCACCACCCTCGCCTCCGCCACAGCCGCCCCACTGAGCACGGCCCCCATCCCCAGCACAACCGCCACCACGACCGCCCCCGCGGCCCGTCGTAACGGCCTGCCAGCCCTCATCAACACACCGGTCCTGCTACGTGCCATCGTCTGCTCGTTTCTCTCGGGGGGTGAGCACCCTGCCGGCCTTCACGACGGAGAACACCACAGGGTGAGCCGACAGTAGGCCGCCCATACCCCGTTCCACAAGGTCCCTGCGAGATAGTTTCGCCCCTTTGCTACCGACCTGCGGCTGTACACGCAGATTCTTGCGCGAGATATCGCAAGTCATTGCAATTTCGTAACACGGTCAAGAAGTTGCCAGCACGACGACCGGCCTGCCGATCTAGAAGCGTGGGACACCCAGGGTCGTCTCTCCGGACCTGCGTTCGTGTCCGAAGCGCACCATCGCGACAATCCGTGGGCTCCTAGTACGGCAGCCGGTGCGCCCAGAGATCACGGAGGTGATTGTCCAGCGATCATGACCTGATCGGAAGCTCGTCGTCGCCTGCCGGTGTGAGTCCGGTCCGGGTAATCGCCAGGGAGCCCGGTAGCAGGCTGGCGGCCCGGTCTGGAAACGGGCCGGGTCGAAGCCCAGCGTCGAAAGCCCCGTTGGGGGAAGCAACTGAGCGGTCCGTAGCGGAAGCGAAGCCTGCCGCGTCGTTAGACACCGAGAGAGAGCCGAGCCGAGCGACTCACGGCGAAGGCCATGGAAGCGGTGAAGATCCTGGAGTGCTGCCGTCAGGGACTCTCTGGCGTAAGAGGGCGCGGAACGTTCAGAGGGTGGCGGCGGGAACTGGGGAGGCCCTCCCCGGCCGGAGCGTGCTGCGGATAGGCGTGGACGACGCCGTCTTATAACCGGTGTGGAGCCGGGAAGTGGGCGGCGGCCGGGAGGGAGTCGGAGGCGGTCGTAGTACCGATCGAGCCGTAGGACAACACAACCTG
>NZ_BLAE01000135.1 GCF_009687865.1 Acrocarpospora macrocephala | reverse complement strand
GCCGTGGGGAGGGCGCGTGGTGGGGTCGTGGTGGGGCGGGGGGAACGTCGGTGGGGGCTGGTAGAACGGGGGTGGGTCACTGAGCCGGGGGTGGAGATGCGCGTCAAGGACATGCCGGTAGCCGACCAGCCCAGAGAGCGGCTGCTGGCGTCGGGAGCGGTGGCGCTCGCGGACCGGGAGCTGCTCGCGCTGCTGCTCGGGTCGGGCAGCCGGGGGGTGAGCGCGGTCGAGCTGGCCTCCCGGGTGATCCAGCACTGCGGCGACCTGGGCGAGCTGGCCCGCGCCGAGGCCCACCGGCTGCTGGCGGTGCCGGGGGTCGGCCCTGCCAAGGCGGCTCGCATCTCGGCCGCCTTCCACCTGGTCAGACGCGCCCAGACCCAGCCGGAGCGGGTCCGGGTGACCTCCTCCTCCGACCTGGCCCACGCGGTCGCGCCCCTGCTCCACGGCCACGCCAGGGAACGCCTGGTCGTGGTCGTCTGCGACGCCGGCGGGAATATCCTGCGCCGCGCCGTCGTGAGCGAGGGCGGCAGCGACCACACACCGGCCCCGATCCGCGACATCATCACCACCGTTCTCACCTCGGGCGGCGCCGCTTTCGGCCTCGCCCACAACCATCCGAGCGGCTCGCTGGACCCGAGCCCGTCCGACCTCGCCGTCACCACCCACCTCCATCTCGCCGCCGAGACCGTCGGCCTCCGCCTGCTCGATCACCTCGTCGTCACCGACACGGCCTGGCGGCGCATCGACGCGTGAGTGCACAAGTCAGGCGGGCCGATACCCGCCTGAACACTCCTGCGGATCAAGTTAGCGACTCACTCTACGACATCGCAATGTCTCCATACGTATTGAATATGTTTACAGACGCAAGATCAGGTGTCTAGTTTGTGGCTTCATGTCCGCTTTTGGCTACGATCTGTCTGTGCTCGATCGTGAGGGGCCGAACCCCGTTTACAAGCAGATCGCGGATGCCATCGCGGCGCGCATCCGCAGCGGCGACCTGCCGGAAGGCAGCCCGATCCCGAGCGAGGCCGACCTCGTCGAGGAATACCGCATCGCCAGGACGACCGCCCGCCGGGTCGCCAGGGAGCTCAGGGAGCAGGGCCTGGCCTTCACCGTGCAAGGCGAGGGCACTTTCGTCGGGCAGCCCGGTTCGCCGCGCGGCCAGCGTAAGATCCCGCGCTACCAGGAGATCGCGGCAGAGGTGGCGGAACGCATCCGCAGCGGCGAACTCCCGCCGAATCGCCCGATCCCCAGCGAGCAGGGCCTGATCGACCAGTACGGTGTCTCCAAGGTCACCGCCCGCCAGGCCGTACAGCGGCTACGCGAGCAAGGCTGGGTCTTCACCGTGCCGCATCGCGGGACCTATGCCAACGAGAAGGAGAAGTGGCCAAAATAGCGCCCCTCAACCGTATGGATACGTCTATGATACGAGCATGCTCGATAGGGACGGCCACATACCGCTTTACCGGCAGATTGCCGACATCGTGGGGGAACGCATCCTCAACGGGGAGCTGACCCCGGGAGAACCGGTGCCCAGCGAGACCGAACTGAAGCGCGACTTCGACGTCGCGCAGATGACGGCCCGCCGGGTGCACCGCGAACTCCGCGACCGCCAGCTCATCCATACCGTTCCCGGCGAAGGCTCCTTCGTCGGGGCCCCCGGCACCCCCCGCCCTCCGTACCTGGCGCCGCTCTACCGCCAGATCGCCGACGAGGTCGCGGCCACCATCAGATCCGGCGAGATCGGGGCGAACCGCCCGATCCCCAGCGAGCGCACGCTCATGCTGGAGCACGGGGTCGCCAAGGCCACCATCCGCCAGGCCATCGCCCTGCTCCGGACCGAGGGCTGGGTCTTCACCGTGCCGTATCGGGGGACGTTCGCGTCACCACCGGAACACTGGCCGGCGCCGGAGCCCCAATCGGCGGCGCCTCCGTCGCCGTGATCCGGGCGCGCTGAGTGGCGGCCACGCATACCAGCACAACCAGGGCGGCCAGGATGGTGGCGGGGCCGAAGTCCTCCGCCAGCAGGAGCCAGGCCCACAGCAGCGTGAGCAGGGGCTGCGCGAGCTGGGTCTGGCCCGCCCTGGCGATACCGCCCATGGCCAGACCCGCGTACCAGGGCACGAAGCCGAGGAACATCGAGATCACGCCCACCCAGGCGAAACCGGCGAGCGCTGCCACGGACGGCCGGAGCTCGGTGGTCACGGCCAGCAGGATCGTCACCGGGACGGATACGGGCGTGGCGACCACCAGCGCGTACGAGATGACGCGCCAGCCCGGAGTCTCCCGCGCCAGCCTGGCGCCCTCGGTGTAACCGAACGCGGCCGACAGCAGGGCGAGCACCAGCAGCAGGTCGGCCGCCGAGACCCGCCCGCCACCCTGGCTGAGGGTGAACACGGTGATCGACACCGCGCCCAGCCCGCAGGCCACCCAGAACATCGGCCGCGGCCGCTCCCCCGCGCGCAGCACGGCGAACGCCGCCGTCGCCGCCGGAAGCAGCCCGATCACCACGGCCGAATGCGCCGTGCTCGCGCCGCCGTGCAACGCCAGGCCGCTGAACACGGGGAAACCGAAGACCACGGTGGCCGAGGTCAGGACGTACGCACGGAGGTGCCGCCGGGGTGGCAGCAGCGGGACCCTAGCCACCAGCAGGCAGGCGACCGCGCACAAGGCCGCGAGCACCGCGCGCCCGATCGCCACCAGATAGGGATCGAACCCGCGCATCGCGAACACGGTCCCCGGAAACGTCATCGAAAAGGCCAGCACGCCGAGGCCCGCGAGCATCGTGCCCCGCCAGGCGCCGGCCCGGGCTCGCGGAGTGAGCGCTACTGGATAACGGTCGATAGCGCTATTCTGTTCTCTCATGAAAGAGGATAGCAGTATCGCCAAAGTGGCCGACCTCCTGCGTGCGGAAGCCCAGCGGCTGGGGCCTGGGGCGAAGCTGCGATCCAGCCGGGAGCTGGTGCGCGAATTGGGAGTCAGCCCGGTGACCGTCTCGCGGGCCATCGCGCGGTTGACCGCGGAGGGACGAGTCATCACCCGGCCGGGGAGCGGCGCGTTCGCGGCGCCCGGGCGCCCGGAGTCCGCGCAGGCGGACTCGTCGTGGCAGACGGTCGCGCTGGGGGATCGGGTGGTGGACGACACGGGGGTGGCCGGGCTGCTGGCCGAACCGGGCGAGGGGGTGATCCCGCTGACCGGGGGCTATCTCAACGCGGCGCTGCGGCCGGTGCGGGAGCTGTCGGCCGCGGCGGCCAGGGCGGTGCGCAGGCCCGACGCGTGGGCGCTGCCGCCGCTGAACGGGCTGCCGGAGCTGCGGCGCTGGTTCGCGGCCGAGGTGGGGGCCTCGCGGAACGATGTGCTGGTGGTCAGCGGCGGGCAGGCCGCGCTCAGCCACGCCTTCCGGTCGCTGGCCGCGCCAGGGGAGCCGGTGCTGGTGGAGACGCCGACGTATCCGGGGGCGCTGGCGACGGCGAAGATGGCGGGGTTGCGGGCGGTCGCCGTACCGGTCGATCACGATGGGGTGCGGCCTGAGTTGCTGGCGGAGGCGTTCGCGGTGACGGGGGCGCGGGTGTTCTACTGCCAGCCGACGCTGCACAATCCGACCGGCGCGACGCTGACGCGGGAGCGGCGGGAGCAGGTGCTGGCCGTGGCGCGGGCGGCCGGAGCGTTCATCATCGAAGATGATTTTTCGCGCTATCTGGGGACCGGTGCGCCGCCGCCGGCGCTGGTGAGCATGGACGAGCACGGCACGGTCGTGCACGTGCTGTCGTTGAGCAAGATCTCGGCGCCCAGCCTGCGCGTGGCGGCGCTGATCGCGCGCGGGCCCGCGGCGCGGCGGCTGCGGGCCAGCCAGGTGGTGGAGTCGTTCTTCGTGGCCAGGCCGCTGCAGGAGACCGCGCTCGAGTTCGTCACCGCGCCCGGCTGGCGCCGCCACCTCGCCACGGTGCGCCGGGAGATCGGCGAGCGCCAGCGCCTGCTGCTCGCGGCCCTCGCCCGCCACCTGCCCGCCGCCGAAGTCCCTCTGGTCCCGCCCGGGGGCCTGCACCTGTGGGTACGCCTTCCGGACGAGACCGACGAAGCGGCGCTGGTGGAACGGGCGCACCGGGCGGGGGTCCTGGTCAGTCCCGGCCGGATCTACTACCCCGCGGAACCGCCGGGCCCCCGGATCCGGCTCACCCACATGGCCCCCGCCGACCACGCCGAACTCACCGAAGGGGTCATTCGCTTGGCGTCCACCTTCTGAACCGCTTCTGTTCGGGGGCGGGGATGTCGTCGTTGAGCAGCCGGGCCAGCCGGGTGCGCCGCTTCTTCTGCTCGTAGGCCAGGTAGGCCAGGTAGCTGACGTGCATGGCTTCTCCTCTGGAAGATGGACACCAGTAAAAGCGTTATACCGGTGTCGAATATTCCACAACCTGCAACTCCCGTACAGTGGTTTCGAGGTGATCCCGCACATGTCCGCTCCGGCTGAGCTGCTCCGCGACTTCGTGAACACCTACGACGTCGAAGGGGGGATGGACGATCTGGCTACCCCCGCCGAGCTGACGGTGTGGCTGCGGGAGCGTGACCTCATCGACCCGGCCGCGCGCGCCGTCGACCGCGACCTGGCCGTCGCCGTACGGCTGCGGGAAGGGCTGAGGGTCACGCTGCGCCACAATCACGACGCGATGATGCTCAACGCCCCACCCGAGCTCGCGTGGGCCCTGTCGGCGCTTCCGCTGCACGTGACCCTGGTCCAGGGCGTGCCGGGCCTGGCGCCGAGCTTGACCGGAGTCCCGGGCGGCCTCGCCAGGATCGCCGCACTGATCTCGGCCAGTCATGCCGACGGAAGCTGGCCACGCCTTAAAGTGTGCGTCGAGGGTACGTGCCAATGGGCGTTCATCGATTCGTCAAAGAACCGTTCCCGCGCGTGGTGCTCGATGCGCGTATGCGGGAATCGAACGAAAACCCGGACATATCGGGCACGACGCCAGGCGGAAGGTTCGGCGAGGCCCTCCTGACCAGTACGGTGTTACAGGCACAGAAAGGAGCCGGCCCAATGGGTGTTAGACCTGCCCGTCTCGAAGACGTCGACGCGGTGACGAGCACCCAGATTCGGGCGTGGAAGCAGGGCTACCGGGAGTTCCTCCCACCCGGCCCGCTGGAACAGATGACCGGAGCCGCCGCCGAGAAGATGTGGCGGCGCCAGTGGGACGAGGCCATCCTGTCCCCGCCGAGCCCCCGCCACCGGGTCCTGGTCGCGGTCGAGCGGGTCGTGATGGACACCGACCACTGGAGCGCTCTCGGGCCTGGCGGCATCCTCGCCCCGCCGTCGCATGAGCGGGCCTCCGACCGGGTCGTCGGGCTGGCCTCGCACGGGCCCGCCGAGGATCCCGACCTGCATCCGGCCACCACCGCCGAGCTGCTGACCTTACTCGTCGATCCCAACCACATCCGGCGCGGGCACGGCAGCCGGTTGCTCAACGCGACCGTCGACCATCTGCGTGAGGACGGTTACAGCGCGGTCGTGACCTGGGTCTTCGCCGACAATCATCCGATGCTCGGGTTCCTGGAGTCGGCCGGGTGGGGTGAGGACATGGCCGAGCGGGTGCTCGACATGGGCCGCCCGATCCGGATGATCCGGCTCGGCACCGACATCAGCTGAGGATTTTCTGTGGCAACCCCCGCACAATGGCTGGCCGGTGCGCGCCCGCGTACCCTGCCCGCCGCCGTCGTTCCGGTCGCCGTGGGAACCGGGGTGGCGGTTCAGGCGGGTGGGTGGGTCTGGTGGCGGGCGTTGCTCGCCTTGGTGGTGGCGCTGGCGCTGCAGATTGGCGTGAACTACGCCAACGATCACAGCGACGGCGTGAAGGGCACCGACACCGATCGGGTGGGCCCGATGCGCCTGGTCGGGTCCGGTGCGGCCACTGCTTCCCAGGTCCTCAAAGCCGCCCTCGGCTGCTTCCTGGTCGCCGCCGTGGCCGGTCTTGTTCTGGTGATCGCCACCCGGGCCTGGTGGCTGCTCGCCGTCGGCGCGCTCTGCATCCTGGCCGCGTGGTTCTATACGGGCGGCTCCCGGCCGTACGGCTACCGCGCCCTCGGTGAGCTGTCGGTCTTCGTCTTCTTCGGGCTGGTCGCGGTCGCCGGAACCACCTACGTCCAGATCGAGCGGCTGCCCTGGCTCGCCGTCGTCGCGGCGGTGCCGGTCGGCCTGCTGGCCTGCGCGCTCCTGGTCGTCAACAACCTGCGGGACATCACCACCGACGCCCCGGCGGGGAAGCGCACCCTCGCCGTGCTTCTGGGCGATCAGCGCACTCGCGCCCTCTACATCGCGTGCCTGCTGCTCCCCTACGGCGTGATCCTCGGCCTGATCCCGGCCGCGCCCTTCACGGCGCTGGTCCTGCTCTCCGGTTTCCTCGCCATCGCCCCCGTCAAGGCCGTCCGCGAGGGCGCCATCGGTCCGGCCCTGATCGCCACGCTGCAGCAGACCGGCCGGCTGCAGCTGGTGTTCGGGGTGCTCTTCGCCCTCGGGCTGGCCCTTCCCTAGAGGTCGAGGAGGGCTTCCAGGCCGTAGGTCAATCCGGGAACGTCACGGATTCTCCGTACGCCGAGGAGGGCGCCAGGCACGAACGACGCGCGGTTCATGGTGTCGTGGCGGATCGTCAGGGTTTCGCCCCCGCCGCCGAGGATGACCTCCTGGTGGGCGATCAGCGCTGAGATGCGCACCGCGTGCACCCGGATGCCCTCGACGTCCGCGCCGCGGGCTCCGTCGATCTCCTGCGTGGTCGCGTCGGGCGAGGGCCCCACCCCGGCCTTCCGCCGAGCCTCGGCTATCAGCTCCGCCGTCCGCCGAGCCGTCCCCGACGGCGCGTCGGCCTTCTGCGGATGGTGCAGCTCCACGATCTCGACAGACTCGAAGTACTTCGCCGCCTGCTGCGCGAAATGCATCATCAGCACGGCCGCGATCCCGAAATTGGGCGCGATCAGCACATTGGTCCCCGGATGCCGCGCGACCATCTCCCGCACGCGCTCCAACCGCCCCGGATCAAACCCCGTGGTCCCGACAACCGCGTGAATCCCCCGCGAGACACACCACTCCAGGTTGCCCATCACCACATCAGGATGCGTGAAGTCCACCACGACCTCAGCCGGAGCCAGCAACTCCAGCGAATCATCCTTGTCCACGGCCGCCACGAGCTCCATGTCCTCAGCCGCGTGTACGGCCTTGCACACTTCCACCCCAACCCGCCCACGCGCCCCAAGCACCCCAACACGAATCATGCCGCAAGGCTATCGCCCACGACCGTAACGGGGTTCCCCTACCTGCCCACCCTTTGATTCTCTCGGGCTCCGCCCGACCCCGCCGGCACCGTGGTCGCTCGAATGA
>NZ_BLAE01000134.1 GCF_009687865.1 Acrocarpospora macrocephala | reverse complement strand
GGTGGGGGAAATACGGCAACGGCGAATAGCGCTCCGGGTGGCCGGAGCGCTGGGCCCTTGCGAGGGCGGCGAAAACACCCGGCATAGCCGTGCCATGCCGGGTGTTGTTTCGCTAGGTCAGGAACCGCTCAACGACGGCTCCCGGGTGGGTCGTCCCCATCGTCCTCGTCGTCGACGGCGGCATAATCGGCATACCGATCTGCCAACTCGTCATAAGGGTCGTGCTCGTCATTGCGGTCGGAATCGACGTTGTCCTCGACTCCGAGCTCCGCACGCAGGCGCTCAAGATCCGTGCCGCCGCTGTTGTACTTCAGCTGGCGGGCGACCTTGACCTGCTTGGCCTTGGCTCGGCCGCGCCCCATTGGCTCGACCCCCTCATGCGGGGTCGTGCCCGACCCCTCGTCGCTAACGCACCACGCACTGACGCCACCTGACTTAGGGCGTCAGCCTCTCGTTCGCCTACAACCGTACCTGTTTTGCGCCCCGCTCGGTACGCCGTCTGGGCGGCGGCAGTCAGCGGCCCAGCCAAATGGCTCTAAGCCGCCCGACTTCCGACATTCTGCGCTCTGCCAGCCTATCTGCTGCGACGGCCGGGGGGACGCCCTCGTCGTCGGCGATGGCGAAGATTTTCTGGGTGGTGGCAAAAATCTGAGCCGCCCTCGCTTTGGCCCGCTCCATGTTGAAGCCCGCGATCTCGTCGGCGACCTGGATGACCCCGCCCGAGTTCACCACGTAGTCAGGCGCGTACAGGATGCCACGATCGGCCAGCTGCTTCTCCACGCCGGGATGGGCGAGCTGGTTGTTGGCCCCGCCGCAGACGATCGTGGCGCGCAGCGTGGCCACCGTGTCGTCGGTGAGGGCGCCGCCGAGGGCGCAGGGCGCGTAGACGTCGATGTCCGCGGTGGCCAGGGCCGCGGCGTCGGGGAGCGAGTCGACCTCCGGGTGGCGGTGCCGTACCCGCTCGACGGCTTGGTCGTTGACGTCGCAGATCACCACCTCGGCGCCGTCCTCCAGCAGGTGCTCGACGAGGCGGTGGCCGACCTTGCCGACGCCTTCCACGCCGACCCGCTTGCCGCGCAGGCTGGGGTCGCCGTAGCGGTGCGCGGCCGCCGCGCGCATGCCCTGGAACACCCCGTAGGCGGTCAGGATGGACGAGTCGCCCGCGCCGCCGTGGGCGAGGGTGCGACCGGTCACGTAGGCGCACTCGCGGCCCACGATGTCCATGTCCTCGCTGTAGGTGCCCACGTCGCAGGCGGTGTAGTAGCGGCCGCCGAGGGACTGCACGAACCGGCCGTAGGCCCGGAGCAGGGCTTCGGTCTTGTCCGTGGTGGGGTCGCCGATGATGACGGCTTTGGCGCCGCCGTGGTCCAGGCCGGCCAGGGCGTTCTTGTACGCCATGGCCCGGGAGAGGTTGAGCACGTCGGCCAGGGCGGCCTGCTCGTCGGGGTAGGGGTAGAAACGGGTTCCGCCCAGGCCCGGCCCGAGAGCCGTGCTGTAGATGGCGATGATCGCGTACAGGCCGCTGCGGTCGTCCGCGCAGAACACGACCTGCTCGTGCCGCGAGTTTCGGCTCGGTTCCTGGTGGGAGAGCCCGAAGACGTCGGTCACTGTGGTGACTCCTGATCGTCTCTGTCCACCGCTCCATTGCGGCGGATCTCACCCTCCAGGGTAACGACGATCATGGATTGCGAGCAGGTGGACACTGCGCGGATCCGTTTCGCATGGCACGATTCGGGGTGTGCTGCCCTACGCCGCGTACCTCCGCGTCTACGAGCCGCTGACCGCATTTCCGGAGCGGGATCGGCTGGCCTGGGCCAGGTATGCCCAGAATCCGGAACGTCCGAGGCGGGCCGGGGCGCTTGAGGTCGAGCACGAGGAGTCCGTCCGGCGCATCCTGCGGGTGCCGCCGTTCCCCGCGCCAAGCGCGGAAAGCCACAACGCCTACCTGCGGCGTGTCGACGACGTGCTGTACGTCTGCCCGTGGCAGAGCCGGCTGCGCTCCTGGCTGGCGTTCGCCACCTTCCGCGGCAGCATGCCGGTCAAACTGGCCGACCGTTTCGTGCCGACCCCGGTCGCGGAGCGTACGGCCAACGAGTTCGACGCCTTCAAACGCGGCGAGCCGTCCCTGCGCATGCACATCAGGACCAGCACCTGGCACGTCCCGACCCCGTGGTTCGTGCCGTTCGACTCGGCCGAGCGCTGGCTGGTGCTGCGCGGCGAGGAGTCGGAGGGCATCACGATGGCCCCGGCCAGGAACATGCTCTACGTGACGTCGATGGCGCAGGCCCGCAAGCGGGTGGCCCGGGCACTGGTGGTCATCCGGCGGCATGTCGGCGACGTGGACACGCTGACCGACGTCGAGGACGTGGGCCGCTGGCTGGAGGAGTTCCACCCGCACTCGCTGGTGGAACTGGACTACGGCGGCCTGGTGCACCTGATGGACGATGAGACCTTGCAGGCCGACCAGTCCGTGGCCGAATTGGCGGCGGCTCTCACGGGTTTGGACAACGGTCAGGAAGAACTTGCCTTCGCGATGTATCAGCGGGTGATCCTCCGCTGGAGGTCGATCCAGAGTCTGGAGTCGGCCAACTGAGCCCCAACCAGTGGGGCTGACCTGCGGCTTTGGGTCATGAGATGGTCGATGGGACAACTGCGAACTGAGTAGTTTGCCGTTTTCACTGCGATACCACGAAACGTGTCGCTAGAATCACCGAGCGTGACATCAACACGTGGTCGAGACGTTGCGCCCAGAGGGCTCGCCAATCGCGCTACGTGGCTGTATGGTCACATCGGGTGATGCCGCAAATGGTCCAAGAAACCGCACGTTATGGATCATTGGGGGACATCCGTGACAAGCGCCAAGATAAGTCGCAGGATCGCTGTCGCCGGTCCACACGGAGGAGAGGCCGCACAAATGTCAGCTCGTACACCCGAGGCCGAGCCACTGCTCACCCCGGCGGAGGTCGCAACCATGTTCCGCGTCGACCCCAAGACCGTCACTCGGTGGGCGAAGGCGGGCAAGTTGACGTCCATCCGCACCCTCGGCGGACACCGGCGTTACCGGGAAACCGAGGTTCGGGCGCTGCTCGCGGGCATTCCGCAGCAGCGCTCGGAGTAGTAGCGGGGGATCGCAGCACCTAGGGGGACGAACGGCGCGCTCGCGTCAGCGATGTGAGCGCGTCCACATCACATCCCGGTACCAGATGTGATCCGGCGCCGCCCGCCCGGCGCCGACCCAACCCTAGGAGCCCTAGGAGCTACGTGTGAGCCGCTCGACCTCCGGGTCGTAATCGGCGGCCACCCCCACCAGGGCCACCATCTGCTCGCCCAGCAAGCGCTCCAGCGTGGGCCGATCCAGGTCGCGGTGCTCCAGCCAGTCGAGCCCCGCCGTCTCCACGGAGGCGATCCACGAGCGGAGCGTGATGCGCAGCACCGGGCTGGGCTCGGTGACCCGCATCTGGTTCATGATCAGCCTGAACAGGCGCTGCCGGACGCCGTCGACGATCTCACCGATCTCGCCGGATCGGTCGGCCGGGCCGCCACGGAGGAGCGCCGCGAACCCCGCGGCGTGCTCCTCGACGAAATCGAAGTAGCGCCGCAGTCCGGCGGCGAGCTCGTCGATGGGCCGGCCCCCCTGCTGGGGGTGGAGTCTGGCCTCCAGCTCGTCGGCCGCGCTGCGTAACGCGGCGACGTAGAGCTCCTGCTTGCCGCCGAAGTAGTGATAGACGAGCGCCCGGGAGGCGCCGGCCGACAGGGCCACGTCGTCGATGGAGACGTCTTCCGCGTCGTGCTTGCTGAAAAGCTCCAGCGCGGCGGCGATCAGTTCCTCACGGCGGCGGTCGACACTCAGCCGCCTGCGCGCGGGCCGCTGATCTGACTGGTTTGGCTGTTCTGAATTGTCCCGGTCCTTAGCGTCAAGTTTCGCCGGCCGGGGAGTTGCACCCACACTGTCGAGACTATCGGAGTCGCTAGCTGACAGCGCGCTCCAAAGCGATCAAGATGGATTTACCCGTACCTTATCCGGGATTCGATCGTTCTGTCTGACAGGTGCACGTCCGCGCATCGTGGGGAGAACCATGTCAGGACCGTCAATGCAGACCACTGCCCGGCACGACATCGCGGTACCCGTACCGGATTCCGGACTCGCCGACGGGTTCAGCCCGCGGCCACGACCGACGATCCGCAACGTCGCCGAGCGCGCGGGCGTATCGAAGTCACTGGTCTCCCTGGTTCTGCGCGGGTCGCCACATGTCAGCGAGCATCGCCGGGAGGCGGTTCTCCAAGCGGCCAGAGAGCTGGGGTACCGCCCGAACGCGGTGGCCCGCAGCCTGGTCGAAGGCCGGACCCATCTGGTCGGGGCGCTCGTCGCCGACCTGCACAACCCGTTCTACGCCGAGTTCCTCGACGGGCTCCAGGAGAGCCTGCACGGTGAGGGCCTGCGCCTGCTGATCGGCAGCGGTCGCTGGGACCCGGCGTTCGAGGACGAGGCCGTCGAGGCGTTCCTCGAACTGCGCGTCGACGGGCTCGTGCTGCTGGGGGTCGCCCCCTCCAGCGACACCCTGGCCGAAGCCGCCGCGTACACCCCGACCGTGGTGGTCGGCGAGCGCGACGTGGAACTCGACAGCGTCGACATCGTCGTGGACGACGATCAACTCGGCGCCCGGCTGGCCGTCGATCACCTGGTCGAGCAGGGCCACCGCAGGATCGCGCACATCGAAGGCACGCCGTCGTCGGCCGCCCGGTGCCGGTGCGAGGGGTATCTGGTGGCGATGCGCAGGCACGCGCTCGCGCCGTACATCATGGTCGAGCACGGCGACTTCACCGAGGAGGGCGGCCGCCGCGCGGCGCTGGCCCTGCTCAACCGGGAGCCGCGGCCGACGGCGATCTTCGCCGCCAACGACGTGGTCGCGCTCGGCGTGCTCACCGCCGCCAGCGAGCTGGGCCTGCGGGTGCCGGAGGACCTGTCGGTGGTCGGTTACGACAACACCCACCTGGCCGCCGTTCACCACATCTCGCTGACCAGCGTGGACCAGCCGCGCCGCGCGATGGGCCGCTCGGCCGCCGCGCTGCTCAGCGACCGCATCTGCGAACCGGGCAAAACCTCCCGGCTCCGCCAGGTCACCCCCCAGCTGGTGGTACGGCGCAGCACCGGTCCCGCGCCAAGCGACGCCCAAAGCTAGGTCAATCGCGGCGGCGTCATGTTCCGGCAGGTGTTGACTGCGGGCATGACGCCGACGCATCGACCTGGGGGAATGAATGCGTGATCCGGAGTTGGTCTCCTGCGCCCAGCGCGCCGCGGCCGAGCTCGAACGGGCCTGGGGTCACTGGCGGGCCACGCGGGGACGTCCCGCGGACATGAGCATCGAGTCGGTCGCCAGCTACGTGGCGCACTCGATCGACCATCCGTGGGGGCGCCCGCGGGTGGTGCTCGGCCTGGACGCCGAGGACGCCAGGGAACTGGCCGCACTGCTGCACAAGCAGGAAGCCACGGAACCCGCTTGGTAGTTCTCGTCGTCTCTGGGTTTTCTCGCTAATCACGGTCTGGTCACGTCCCTGCTGCGCGTAGGTTGGGACGTTGACAGACCTCAGCGAAGGGAACCAACCGCGATGAGTCGTCGTTCGGCGGTCGTCGCCGCTGTCCTGGCCCTGACCGGACTCGGCGTCGCGGCGTGCGGCGGCGCGGCGGGGGCCGGAACCGGCTCTGACGCCACCGCGCCGCTCGAAGTCAGCAAGAACGGCACCGCCCGGGCGGCAGGCGAGGCCGCCGCCCCGGCGAAGCCCCTCGACGGCAAGGTCATCGTGATCGATCCCGGGCACAACGGCGGGAACTACAAGCATCCTGAGATCATCAACAAGCAGGTCAACGTGCTGACCAAGTGGAAGGCCTGCGACACCACGGGGACGGCGACCAACGATGGATACTCCGAGGCCGCGTTCAACTGGGATGTAGCGCAGCGGCTGGCCAAGTTGCTCCGCGCCAAGGGCGCGACGGTGAAACTGACCAGGGCCAACAACACCGGTGCCGGGCCGTGCATAACCAAGCGGGCGGCGATCGGGAACGCGGCCAAGGCGGACGCGGCGATCTCCATCCACGCGGACGGGTCGGCGGCCGGGAACCACGGCTTCCATGTGATCATGCCGAAGAAGATCAATGGTCCGGTGGATCCGGTGGTCGCGGACTCCAGGAAACTGGGGATCACGATCAGGGACGCGGTGCACACGGGGACGGGGATGCCCTATTCCACCTACATCGGGTCAAAGGCGCTGGATTACCGCACCGATCTGGGCGGGCTGAACCTGTCGTCCGTGCCGAAGATCTTCCTGGAGTCCGGGAACATGCGGAATGCCGGGGACGCGGCGAAGTTCAAGAGCGCGGCCTGGCGACAGAAGCTGGCCGCAGCACTGGCGCAGGGGTTCCAGACATACCTGAAATGATCGTTTGTCGGTCTTTAGGGGCATATCTGGGGCATGGACAATCACGGATCTTCACAACCGGTGAAGCCGACGGGCCGGGCGGCTTCTGGGCATATCTCGGGCATGGATAGCTTGCTGCCTCGCCCCCGCTTCGCGGAAGCCGCGCCCGGTGTGTTCACCTTCGCCGTCGGGTCGCTCGTCTCCGGTCCTGCCGATCTTGTCGATTCGGTACGGCTTGCGTTGCCCGTCCTGGATCTGCGCCGTACGGATGGTGCGGTGGGGACCGTGGAGCAGGACAGAGACCCAGGCCGGACCAGTGGCGCGGTGGGGACCGTGGAGCGGGACGGAGATCTGGGCCAGGCCGGTGGCGTGGCAGGGACCGTGGAGCGGGACAGAGACCTAGGCCGGGCCGGTGGTGCGGCAGGGACCGTGGAGCGGGATGGAGACCTGGGCCGGACCGATGGTGCGGCGGGAGTGACCGTGGAGCGGGATGGGGATCTGGGGGCGGAGGCATACTCGATCGCGATCTCCGAGGCGGGGGTGAAGATCTCGGCGGGGGGTCCGGCGGGAGCGTTCTACGCTGGGCAGACGCTGCGGCAGTTGCTGCCGGTGGAGGCATTCCGGGCGGCGGCGTTGCCCGGGACGGCCTGGACGGTGCCCTGCGGGCGCGTGACGGACGCTCCGGCGTTGGCGTGGCGGGGGGCGCATCTGGACTTGTCCCGGCATTTCCTGCCGAAGCGGGAAGTGTTGCGGATGGTGGATCTGATGGGGGTGCACAAGCTCAACCGGCTGCACTTGCATCTGGCCGATGACCAGGGCTGGCGGGTGGAAAGCCGGGCGTTCCCGCGATTGCACGAAATTTCGTCGTATCGGGCGAGCACGACGACGAGCTTCTTTGGCGAGGAGCCCTCGGACGACGGCATCCCGCACGGTGGCTACTACACCCTGGCCGATCTGAGCGAAATTTCGGCATACGCTCGGGCGCGCTCGGTGACCGTGGTTCCAGAGATCGACGTCCCCGGCCACGCCTCCGCCATCCTCGCGGCCTACCCGACCCTGGGCGCCAAACCCACCGAATCCCACGAAGTCCTCAACCGCTGGGGAATCTCCCCGGCCATCCTTTCCCCTCTCCCACCCACCCTCGACTTCCTCATAACGATCTTCGACGAGCTCATCGACGCCCTCGGCCCGCTCCCCTACTTCCACATCGGCGGCGACGAATGCGTCCTCGACGACTGGGCGACCTCTCCCGAAATCTCCGCACACCGCGAATCCCTCGGCCTGGCCACCCCCGGCGACCAGCACGCCTGGTTCCTCCGCCAACTAGCCGACGCCCTGGCCACCCGCGGCGCCCGAGCCGTCGTCTGGGACGAGGCTTTCGTCAGCGGCCGCCTCCGTCCCGACACGATCGTCATGCCCTGGCGCGGCATGAACGTCGCCCACCGCGCGGCAGTCGCCGGCCACGACGTCGTCATGACCCCCGTCTACCCCCTTTACTTCGACTACGCCGAAGCCGCCACCCCCACCGAACCCCTCGCCATCGGCGACACGATCACCGTCGCCGACGTGGCCGCCTTCGCCCCCGTCCCCTCCTCCTGGACCCCTGCCGAACAGGCCCACGTCGCAGGCGCCCAGTTCCAACTCTGGAGCGAACGCATCCCCGACGCCCGCACTCTCGACTACCGCGCCTGGCCCCGCGCCTGCGCCGCCGCCGAAATCACCTGGACTGGCC
>NZ_BLAE01000133.1 GCF_009687865.1 Acrocarpospora macrocephala | reverse complement strand
GCCAAAAGGTACGGCCCCCACTCAGCCAGGAGCCGTACCTTCTGGTGAGATCAGGCGGACTCGGCCTCGGTCTCCTCGCCAGGCAGACGGACGTCGTCCACGGTGACGTTGACCTCGACGACCTCCATGCCGAGCATCTGGGCAACCGACGTCGCCACGTTCGACTGGACTTCGGCGGCCACCTCCATGACCACATGACCGTAGACGATCACGATGGTGACGTCGATGGCGACCAGGCCGTCCTGGATTTCGGCCTTGACACCCTGGTTGGCGCGCTTGGAACCGAAGCCGATGCGGTCCCGGACCGACTCGAAGGCGCGCTCGAAGTCGCCGCCCAGATCGGCCACGCCGGGGACCTGGAGGGCGGCAAGGGCGGTGACCTTCTCCACCACCTCGTCCGCGACGGTGATCTTCCCCTTGAGCCCGGACACCGAGATCGCGTCGACGTGCGCGGCTTCCACGGTAGCGGGAGTCTCCTCGGCGGCTGGTGCTTCCTCGGCCGGTTCGTCGATGACGGATCCGGCGGTCTCCTCGTAGGACACGACTTCGGTCATGTTGATCATCTCCTCGGGGTCAGGCCTGGAATTCTGCCGGAAGATCTGAACCTTTGTCCGCCGATAGGCGAGCATGTGACGATCCGGGTTTCCATGGGTGATCCGCGCTCTCCGTCCCCGCCAGGAGAGGCTCTCCAGCCCGGCCGGCAGAGCAGCAGGGGCACGCGCTGAGCCCCTACCACCGAGGTCATATGCTGCCGTCATGACAGATGACCCCGGGCTGCCGGAAGGGGCAGGCGCACCTGACGCTTTCGGACGACTCTGGACCCCGCACCGGATGGCGTACATCAAAGGCGAGAACAAGCCATCCGGAACCGGCGCCGACGACGGCTGCCCGTTCTGCGAGATCCCGAAGCGCGACGACGCGGACGGCTTGATCATCGCCCGCGGGTCGGTGGTATACGCACTAATGAACCTTTATCCCTATAACTCCGGCCATTTGATGATTTGCCCGTACCGGCATGTCGCGGACTACACCGACCTGGACGACGCCGAAGTGGCCGAACTAGCAGATTTCACCAAACGTGCCTTAAGCACGCTCCGCAAAGCCAGCGGCGCGCAAGGATTCAACGTGGGAATGAACCTCGGACAGGTGGCCGGGGCGGGGATCGCCGCGCATCTGCACCAGCACGTCGTCCCGCGCTGGGGCGGCGACACCAACTTCATGCCGGTGATCGGCCAGACCAAGGTCCTCCCGCAACTTCTCCGCGACACCCGCCAGCTCCTCGCCGACGCCTGGCCCACCTGAGCCCGGCACCCGCCGCAGCCCACCGGGCGGGCGGGGCCTCTGCCGATTGAATTCTGACTGGGACAGTCGAAGTCTTGGCAGGCGAGCAGCAAGCCCTTGTATTTCATGGGCGGATTGTGTTGGTGAATCCGGATCGGTCCTTGCAAGACGATTCGGTACGCCCAAACGCCAAGCTTCCCCTGCCGTACGCCTTGCTGTGCCTGGGACTTTTAGTCCACCTTTGTTCCATGACGGAGACGATGGTTGGGATTCGCCTCGATCTTGGGGCAGACAGTGACGCCGAGGAGCTCACGAGCGTTGCCAGGCGACTCCGTGACGAACTACGCCAACTGGACTTCGAGACCGTCCCGATGCCTACGGTGCCCCCTCCTCCCGGAGCCAAAGGACCCGTGATGGACGTCCTCGGAGAGGTGTGGGTCAGCGTCGCCGGGTCCGCCGGAGTGGCCGGCCTGCTGGACGTCCTGGCCGCGTGGATCACCCGTGGGCGCGGGCGCAGCATCAAGCTTGAGCTGAACGGGCAGGTCATCGACGCGACCGGCCTGTCCCGCCGGGACCAGCGCCGTTTGATCGAGGAGTGGATCGCCAGGCAGCGAGAAATCGAACCATGAGCTCCTATGCCTTGATCGTCGCCGCTGACACCTACCGTGACACCGGCTTGGGCGCGCTCCGCGCGCCGTCGCACGACGCCCGGGAACTGGCCGAGGTCCTGGCCGATCCCGACATCGGCGGCTTCGAGGTACGCACGGTCGCCAACCAACCGGCGTACGTCATAGCCGAGGAAGTGGAGGCGTTCTTCGCCGACCGTAAACTGGACGACCTGCTCCTGCTCTACTTCTCCTGCCACGGCGTCAAGGACGACTCCGGGCGCCTCTACTTCGCGAGCTCCAACACCTCCCTGAACCGCCTGGCCTCCACGGGGGTCTCCTCGGTGTTCGTCAACGAGCAGATCGACCGAAGCCGCTCCCGCAAGATCGTCCTCCTCCTGGACTGCTGCTTCAGCGGCGCGTTCCCGCCGGGCATGACCCCGCGCGCCACCAACCGGGTGGACTTCGAACGCTTCGAAGGCCGCGGCCGAGCAGTGATCACCGCGTCCACGGCCATGGAGTACTCCTTCGAGCCTGGCTCCCCGACCACCGGCAGCGGACGCCCCTCCGTGTTCACCCACGCCCTGGTCCAGGGCCTCCGCACCGGCGCCGCCGACCTCGACGGCGACGGCCGCGTCTCCGTCGACGAGCTGTACGACTACGTCTACGACCGCGTACGAGAAGAGACACCGAACCAGACCCCGGGGAAAGCGTTCAACATCCACGGCGACCTGTTCATCGCCCGCAACCCCCGCCCCGTGGTGGTCAAGGCGATCCCGCTGCCGAGCGAGCTGCTGTTCGCCCTGGAACATCCGATCCCCGGCGTGCGCGCGGGAATCATTCCCGACCTGGTTCGTTTCCTGCGTAGCCCCAACACCGGACTCTCCGCGACAGCTCGTCAGGCCTTGGAGCGTCTCACTGACGATGACAGCCGAATGGTTTCCGCGGACGCGCGGCAGGCGCTGGACGGCGAGAACTCGACCCTGCCATCACCGTTACCTCCCAAGCCACAGGTCAGCGAGCCCTTCCCACCTGTCCGACGGCAGGATCAAGACCGCCGACTTCCTCGCGTCGAAGAAGTTCATCTAGGGAGGGGTGAGATCCTGGTGCTCGTCGAGCACGTCGACGGAGACGTCAAGAAGGTCACCCTTGAGCTGCTGACTCTTGCTCGCTCGCTTGGCGAGCCCGCCGCGGTCTGGGCCGGTCCTGGCTACTCCGAGATCGCCAAGGGCAGGCTCGCCGAGTTCGGCGCGGAGCGGGTGTATGTAGCGGATTCGGCCGACATCGTGGACTACGTGGTCGCGCCGAAGGCCGAACTGCTGGCCTCGCTGGTGGCTTCCCGGTCTCCGGCGGCCGTGCTGGTCGCCTCGACGGCTGAGGGCAAGGAGGTCGCCGGGCGGCTCGCCGTCAAGACCGGCTCCGGAGTGATCACCGATGCCGTCGGGCTGGGTGAGGGTTTCATCGCCGATCAGTCCATCTTCGGTGGTGGCGTCAACGTGCACAGCCGGGTGAGCAAGGGCACGCCGATCATCGCGGTCCGTCCCAACTCCACCGCCCCCGTGCCCGCCCCTGGCGCGGCTGTCGAGGAGAAGGTGGACGTCGCCCTGACCGACGCGGCGCGCGCCGCGAAGATCGTGGAGCGGGTCAAGCAGGAGAAGGGCGCCCGTCCCGAGCTCACCGAGGCCGCCATCGTGGTCTCCGGCGGGCGCGGTGTCGGGTCCGGCGAGAACTTCGCCATCATCGAGAAGCTGGCCGATTCCCTCGGCGCGGCTGTCGGCGCTTCCCGCGCGGCCACCGACGCGGGCTGGTATCCGCACGCTTTCCAGGTCGGCCAGACCGGGAAGACGGTGTCCCCGCAGTTGTACATCGCGGCGGGTATCTCCGGGGCGATTCAGCACCGGGCGGGCATGCAGACCTCGAAGACCATCGTGGTCATCAACAAGGACCCCGAGGCTCCCATCTTCGCAATCGCCGACTTCGGCATCGTCGGCGACCTCAACCAGGTGGTTCCCCAGCTCACCGAGGAAATCGCGAAACGCGAGTGACCAAGGGCGATGGCACCGCTTCGAACCGGCCATCCCATCGCCATTTAAGGCGGACGGGCCGTCTCCGCGATGCGTATTCATTCTGGTTCCAAGAGGACGCCGCATGGCCGAACCCGTATAACCGCTGGCCGGGGAGAGCCCCGGAACGTCAGTGGGGGGCGCTACGCTGCGGTCGTGCTGGGCGGACGGGTGAGCCGTGCCGTGACGGGAGGGGGAAGCGTGACCATTGAAGCCGCCAACGGAGTCGGCTCGGACGTGGCCGGGGATGTCCGCGCGGGGGTTGGCGGTGATGTGTCCGCGGATATGGTCGGGCGGGTGCTGGGGACGCAGTCCGCTTCGCCGTTGTCGTTCTGGGTGGGGCTGGCGCCGGGGAAGGTGGTGCAACTCGACGATGTCGTGGTGACTCGCCGGGAAGTGCCAGGGTATGGGCCGGTGCTGGTGGCGGGGATCGTGACCAAGGTCGAGGCACGGCACGAGGGGGCCGCCTTCGACTCGGACGTCTTCCTGATCGCGGATGGCAGCCTGCCGGCGGCGGTCGTGGAGGTGGCCGAGGTCAAGGTGACGCGGATCGAGCCGGAGGTGTTCGTCCCGCCGCTGCCGGGGGCGCTCGCGTATCGGGCGCAGGGGGCCGAGCGGGACCAAGCGCTGTATTTCGACGTGATGGAACGCCGCGTGCCGATGGGACTCGGGCGGGACGGGCTTCCGGCGTTCGTGAACTTCGACTTCCTGGACGGGACCCGGGGGGCGCATGTGTCGATCTCGGGAGTCTCCGGAGTGGCGACAAAGACGTCGTTCGCCACCTTCCTGCTCTATTCGATTTTCCATTCGGGGATGCTCGGAGCAGAGGCCGCCAACACCAAGGCGCTGATCTTCTCGGTCAAGGGCGAGGATCTGCTGTTCCTCGACTACGACAACACCCGGCTGGACGACGTGGCCAGGGATCAGTACGCGCGACTGGGCTTGCCCGCACGACCCTTCCGGAGCGTGCACGTCTTCGCGCCGCCACGGCCGGGAGACCCCAACGCGGTGCCGCACGTGTCGGCGCGGACGCGCGGCGTGAGCGCGTTCTACTGGACGCTGGCCGACTTCGTCGAGCAGGAGCTGCTGCGGTTCGTCTTCGCGGACGCCGACGACGAGCGCGCGCAATACAGCCTGCTGATCGGCCAGATGGCGGCCCGGTTGCGCGCCGCCGCCCAGCCCGCCGGAGACTCGGGAGCGATCAAATTCGAAGACGGCCCGATCTGCCGGACGTACCAGGATCTGGTGGACTTCATCGACGACCGGCTCACCGACGAGGGCACCCGCGTCGCCTGGACCGGCGCCCCGATGCCGCTGGGCACGATCAACGCCTTCCTGAGACGGCTCAGGACCTCCATCAGGTCGTTGTCGCCGATCGTCAGGGGCGACCTGCCACCCGGCCGGCCGCACACGATCGCCACCTCCGACGCCCAGGTCTCCATCGTCGACCTGCACAATCTCCCCGAACGGGCGCAACGTTTCGTGGTCGGCGTCGTCCTGCGCGGTGAGTTCGCCCGCAAGGAGAGCACGGGCTCGGCCCGCCCGCTCCTGTTCGTTGTGCTCGACGAGCTCAACAAGTACGCGCCACGCGAAGGCGACTCCCCGATCAAGGAGATCCTCCTGGACGTCGCCGAACGCGGCCGATCCCTCGGCGTCATCCTGATCGGCGCCCAGCAGACCGCCTCCGAGGTGGAACGCCGCATCGTCGCCAACTGCGCCGTCCGCGTCGCCGGCCGCCTCGACCCCGCCGAAGCCGCCCGCGCCGAGTACGGCTGGCTGCCCCCCACAGCCAGGGAACGCGCCACCATCGCCAAACCCGGCACGATGTTCGTGGCCCAGCCCGAGATCCCCGTCCCCCTCGCCATCTCGTTCCCGTTCCCGGCCTGGGCCACCCGCCCGGCCGAGGCGGGCAACCCGCCACCCACGAGCAATGGCCCATCCCGTCCGGCCTTGTCCGACCCGTTCGCGGGTTTAACCGCCGAAGCTCCTGAAGATGACATCCCGCCTTTCTAGGCTGTTCATCGCCAGAGCCGCGGGGCGGCCACCCGCCCCGCGACCCCGATGCCAGGCCGCGACTCGGACGTTCGAAGGAGTTTCGAGCCCGCTATCACCGGTGCGGACAGTCGCCTGCTCCCTTCCAACCGAACAGTTCGCAGCACGAGGAGTCCGATGAAGATCCTTCACACCGCCGACTGGCACGTGGGCAAGGTGCTCAAAGGGCGTGCCCGGCTGGACGAGCATCGGGCGGTGCTGCGCGAACTGGTGGGAATCGCACGCGCCGAGGATGTGGACGCGGTCATCGTGGCAGGGGACGTGTTCGACACGTCCGCGCCCACGCCGGAGGCGCAGGCCCTGGTCATGCCCGCGCTGATGGCGCTACGCGAGGACGGCCGCCAGGTCGTGGTGCTGGCGGGCAATCACGACAATCCTTACCTGCTGGATGTATATCGGCCGGTGTTGGGGGCGCTGGGCATTCACGTGCTGGGGACGTTCCGGCGGCCCGACCGAGGTGGAGTGGTCACGTTCACGGCCCGCTCGGGTGAGCCGGTCCGGCTGGCGGTGTTGCCGTTCCTGTCCCATCGGCACGTGGTCCGGGCGGCGGAGGCGTTGACGGAGTCGGCCGCCGAGCACAATCGCAACTACGCCGAACGGTTCGGCCAGCTCGCCGCCGCGATGACGGCGGATTTCACCGCCGACACCGTCAACCTGGTGACCACCCACGGCACCCTGCCTGGCGGCCGCTTCGGCGGCGGCGAACGCGAGGCCCAATCGATCTTCTCCTACTACTTCGAGGCCACCGCGTTCCCATCCACCACCCAGTACGCCGCACTCGGCCACCTGCACCGCCGCCAGCAGATGCCGGGCCCTTGCCCGATCTGGTACAGCGGCTCCCCGATCGCCGTCGACTTCGGCGAGGAACGCAACACCCCGGGAGCGCTCCTGGTCACGGTCGAACCCGGCAGCCCCGCCGTGGTCCGCGAGGTCGCGATCACCTCGGCTCGCGCCCTGGCCACCGTGACCGGCACCCTCGCCGAACTGGAGGCGATGGCGCCCGACCTCACCGAGACCTGGCTCCGCGTGATCGTGGCCGAGAAACCCCGCCCCGGCCTGGCCGACATCGTCCGCGAACTCCTGCCCGGCGCCCTCCAGGTCGACCTACACGAACAGTTCCGGCCCACCCAGGCGAGGCGGCGCGACAGCGACTCGGTCCCGGCCTCGCGCGGCCCCCGTGACCTGTTCCGCGACTATCTCGGCGCCACCGGCCGCGACGACCCTCGCGTAGCCGCCCTCTTCGACCGCCTACACGACGAGGTGACGAGTTGACCCGCCCGATCCGGCCGCACGACGAGGCGACGAAACTGATGCGCGCGATTCGGCTGCACGACGAATTGATGCGCCCGGTCCGATCGTGTGACGGGGTGATGCGCTGATGTCTGCGATTCGGTTGTGTGACGAGTTGACCTGCCCGGTCCGATGGTGTGACGGGGCGATGCGCTGATGTCGATTCGGTTGTGTGACGAGTTGACCCGTCCGGTCCGATCGTGTGACGGGGTGATGCGCTGATGTCTGCGATTCGGTTGTGTGACGAGTTGACCTGCCCGGTCCGATCGTGTGACGAGGTGATGAGCTGATGCGTCCGATTCGGTTGTATCTGGAGAATTTCGGTAGCTTCCGCGAACCGGTCGAGGTTGATTTCGCCGATGTCGACTACTTCGCCCTGGTTGGTGCCACGGGCTCTGGCAAGAGCACGGTGATCGACGCCATCTGCTTCGCTCTTTACGGCACCGTCCCCCGCTGGGGCAAGGAGAACGTGGTCGCCTATGCCCTGGCCCCCTCCGCCACCTCCGGCAGGGTGGCCCTGGTCTTCGAGGTGTCCGGACGCCGTCACGGTGTCGTCCGCACGTTGCTCCGGGACGCCAAGAACAGCGTTCGCACCAAAGAGGCCAGGCTCGACGAGCTAGATCCCGGCGTGCCGCCCGCCTCGCCGATGACCGACCTGCTGGCCAAGGTGACGAACGCGGTCGCGGAAGGGGAGAACGTCACCACCGAGGTCCAGCGCATCACCGGCCTCGAGTACAAGTTCTTCACCCAGTGCGTGGTCCTCCCACAGGGCCGCTTCGCCGAATTCCTGCACGCCCAGCCCCGCGACCGGCAAGACCTCCTCGTCCAACTGTTGGACGCCGAAGTCTACGAGCGGATCCGGCAGCGCGCGGTCCGCGAGGAGGACACCGCCAAACAGCACGCCACCTTCGCCCGCAACGAACTCAACCGCCTGTCCGGAGCCGACGAACCGGCCGAACGCGCCGCGACCGAGCGCCTGGCGGCCCTGAAAGAGCTGACGTCCCGCGTAGGCGACGATCTGACGGCCCTGACCGCCCACGACGAGACCGTACGCCGGCTCCAGGAGGAGCAGCGGGCCGCGGCAGGCGCCCTGGCCGCGCTGACCCGTCTGACCATGCCCGGCGATGTGCCCGGCCTGGCTGAGGGCCAACGATCCGCCGAGGAGGCGGTAGGAGCGGCGAGCACCACCGTGACCACCCTGGAGGAGGCGGAGCAACTCGCGGACAGGCGTCTCGCCGACCTGGGCGACCGGTCCGCACTGGGAGAACGCGGCAGCCTGCTGGAGCAGTACCTGCGCGTCGCCGGTCAGGCAGTCCAGGCACGCGCCGAGGCGGACCAGGCCACATCGGCGCTCCCCGCCCTCGTCGAGCGAACCGCGGCGGCCGAACGCGCCCTAGCCGACGCCGAGCGGGAACGCGACCGCTTGCGAACGGCGCACGCCGGTGCCGAAGTCGCCCACAACATTGTCGTGGGAGCACCCTGCCCCGCCTGCCTCCGCCCCGTGACCGAACTCCCGCACCACCCCGCCCTGGCAGGCCTCAGCACCGCCGAGGGCGCCGTCAGATCCGCGCGGAAACACGCAGAAGACGCCCGCTCCCACCACGGCAGAGCAACCGCGGAAGCGGACCTTCTCACTCGTCACGCCGGCAAACTGACCACCGAGCTATCCGACCTCTCACGAAAAGTCGCCACAAAAGCGTATGAGCTCCTGCCTGCGGACGAGTCCCTGTCTGCGGACGAGCCCTTGCTTGCGGGCGGGCCCATGCCAGGAGACGAGCCCCTTTCTCCAGGTGGGCTCACGTCTGGGGATGAGCCCCTGCCTGCGGGCCGGTCCATGCCTGGGGATGAGCGCCAACCTGCGGGTGGGCTCAGGTCTGGGGATGAGCCCATACCCGCGGGTAGGCCCTTACCTGGGGATGAGCCCATGCGTGTGGGCAGGGCCACGTCCGGGGATGCGGCTGCCCGTGCGGGTAGGCCCTTGCCGGGGGATGGGCCCATGGGTGTGGGTAGGGCCACGTCCGGGGATGCGGCTGCCCGTGCGGGTAGGCCCTTGCCGGGGGATGGGCCCATGGGTGTGGGCAGGGCCACGTCCGGGGATGCGGCTGCCCGTGCGGGTAGGCCCTTGCCGGGGGATGGGCCCATGGGTGTGGGCAGGGCCACGCTCGGGGATGCGGCCGCTCGTGCGGGGGAGGCAGCGCGGATCGGCGAGATGGCGCGGGTGGAGTTGGGAGAGATCACTCGCAAACTTCAGGCTTTCGATGAAGCGGGCAGGCAGGTGACGGCCGCGCGGCAGCGGACTCGCCAGGGGAGGGCGGCGCTCGCGGCGGCAGAACGGGCCGCCGCAGGGTTGCGCGGGCGGGTCGAGCAGGCGTGGCGGGAGTTGGAGGCGGCGCGGGACACGGTGGCGGGGTTCCGGCCGCCGCCGGTAGAGCGGGCGGACATCCATCGGGGCTGGGCGGCGCTGCTGGCCTGGCGTGACCAGGCGGCCGAGGCGGAGCGGGAGGCGGGACGGGCGCGGGGGGAACGGCTGGCCGAGGCCCTGCGGGTCCGGGATGGGGAACGGGCCGAGCTGGTGGCCCGGCTCGGGGAGCATGAGCTTGTGGTGCCGCCGGACTTCACGCCGATGCGGATCGGGCAGGCGCTGGCCACCACGGTGGCGCAGGCGGAGAGCAGGCTGGAGCGGATCCGGGAGGCCCGGGAGCGGGCCAGGCAGCTGGCCCAGGAGGTGGCCGACCGGGACGAGGAGGCCAGGGTCGCGCACGAGCTGTCCCTGCTGCTGCGGGCCAACCAGTTCGAGCGCTGGTTGTGCGCGGAAGCCCTGGAACTGCTGATCGCCGCCGCTTCGGACACCCTCCGGGATCTTTCCGACGGTCAGTACGAGCTGGTTCTGGGCGGCAAAGGCGAGATCGAGGTGGTCGACTACGCCGAGGCCGGTCTGCGGAGAAACGCGCGCACACTCTCCGGCGGTGAAACCTTCCAGGCTGCCCTCGCACTGGCACTCGCCCTGTCCGACCAGGTAGCGGGCCTGGCCGCCTCCGCCGCCCGCAGCCTCGACTCGATCTTCCTCGACGAAGGCTTCGGCACACTCGACCCCGCCACCCTCGACACCGTCGCCACCACCCTGGAACGCCTAGCCTCCAGCCACGAACGCATGATCGGCGTCGTCACTCACGTCCCCGCCCTCGCCGACCGCGTCCCGACCCGCTACGAGATCACCCGCGACCAAACCGGCTCCCACGTCCAAAGGACCACAAGATGAGCACCACCCCCATATCAGCCCGGTTCGGCTCTCTTCCGGGGCGTCGCTGGCTGAGCACGACCCTGTATCGGCCTGGTTTGGGTCTTCTCCGGAGGGTCGCCGGATGAGCACCACCCCGTATCGGCTCGATTTGGCACTTGTCCGGAGGACCACAAGATGAGCACGACCTTCGTATCGGCCCGGTTCGGCTCTCTTCCGGGGCGTCGCTGGCTGAGCACGACCCTGTATCGGCCTGGTTTGAGTCTTGTCCGGAGGGCTGGCAGTTGAGTACTACCTTGCGGCGGCCGGGGTTCACCGTCGATCCGTGGGATCCGGGGTATGCGGCGGCGGTTGCGGTTGAGGCGATGGCTGAGCTTGAAGGGAGCTCGGCGGAGCTTGAACTGGAGGTTGAGGTTCCGGCCGATCAGTGGCGGCCGATCACACCCGCGCCGGGAACCGCGGTCCCCAAGGTGCTGCTGATCGCTGATGGGGTGCGCAGGATCGATGCCCGGGTGTGGGTGGACGGAGCGGAGGGGGAGATGCCGGCGGCCGGGATCGCGGCGTCGTATGCGGCCGGGATCGTGCGGTGCGTCCCGGGGGGTGACACGCCCGCGTCGCTCGCAGCTGTCGAGGTGCGACGGGCGCTGTTCAGTTCGGCGCCGAGCGCGCCGGAGGCGGCCACCGACCTGGCTGTCTACCAGGCGGAACAGAGCGGTGACGGCGGATTGGACGACCTGTCGCTGGCGTTGCAGCGACGCCTGACCGAGCTTGAGGTGACTCTCGCGATCGACTACCGCGCCGAATCGGGGGAGGACGACCTACTGCTCGTGGACGGCCCGTTGCGCGGTCGCACCCACCTGCCGAGGACCGTCGGGTACGTCAAGACGCACCACACCTCATACCTGCCGAAACCGCAGGCGGCCGTGGTACCCGCGCTCACCAGAGGGCAGCGCACGCCGGTCTTCCGGATGGGAACCAGCTGGCAGCGCCACGCCTGGTACGTGAAATTGCCCGTGCGCTCGCAAGCGCCTTGGGCGGGCATCGCACGTTGTGAGGCCGGAGCCGACCTGTCCGGCCCCGAGGTCGCGGCCCTAGCCGACGCGATCACGCTGGTACTGCCCTCACTCGCGGGAGTCGACTACAAAGACCCCCGAGCGCCACAGAACCTGGTGCCGATCGGCGGCCTGGAAAAGCTCCTCCGCCACCGCCTCGGCGACCCCGGCCTGCTCTATCGAGCCCTACGCTCGGCGGCAACCAGGTCCTGATCTATCGGGAGCCGCGCCGGCCGCTGAACAACCACTCACCAGAAGCCCACTATCACGGCCGGCCGGAGCGTCTGCCCGCCCACTCGCTATGGCGCTCAACCATTCGAGCTGGTGTCGATCGGGTGCGGTGACACCCCCACCCACCCTCCGGTTTCTTCCCGGCTCTGCCCGCCCCCGCCGTCGCCATGGCCGCGATGGTTCTCCCGCCCACCCTGGGAGCGTCCTCATAGCCGGGGTCGGCGAGAGCGACCGGCCCTTCCGTGGTGAACGCGCCCAAAGGACCGAGGATGCCGTGCTCACAGCCGTGCTCAAAGTCCTGCTCAAAGTCCTGCTCACAGCCTGCTCGAACGCGGCGATCCGCTGCCGATCAGCTCGTGATCTTCTGTGGCTCCTTGTGATCTTCTGCGGGTCACTGGGTCACTGTCTCCGCACCCATGGTGCTGATCTGGCCGCGCTCGTGGGGATGAGGTTGTCCGGTGGCGTCTGCCTGCAGGCGTGTGTCGTCCTCCAAGCGGGGGGTGGGTCCGGGGTACGCGGCCGGAGCCGGGTGCAACACCCCGGTCTATGCCGCAGTTGGGTGCGATGCCCGGGGTGGGGCGAGGGTTGGGTGCGATGCCCCGGGCGGGGCCGGGGTTGGGTGCGATACCCCGGTCTATGCCGCAGTTGGTTGCGATGCCCGGGGT
>NZ_BLAE01000132.1 GCF_009687865.1 Acrocarpospora macrocephala | reverse complement strand
CACAGACGATGCCATCGTGTGTCATATCCGGTATTAGACCCGGTTTCCCAGGCTTATCCCAGAGTCAGGGGCAGGTTACTCACGTGTTACTCACCCGTTCGCCGCTCGAGTACCCCGAAGGGCCTTTCCGCTCGACTTGCATGTGTTAAGCACGCCGCCAGCGTTCGTCCTGAGCCAGGATCAAACTCTCCAAAAAATGCTTGAAAAGAAGATCTCCAGCTGAAACATAATGTTCAACCAAAGGAATCCGTCAAATATGACGGGGTTGTGCATCATGCACTGGCTTTTAGCACACTGTTGAGTTCTCAAGAAACGGATCGTTCCCCCGTCTCCGGGGCAACCCCTCTAACTTACCCGCTCATCCGCTTCGTGTCCAATCACCCTGTTTGGGGTGTTTGATCACATCACGAATGACTCGTACGGTTGATCAGAGGATGGCCCGGGATCCGGCCGCCTTTCGGCCGCCGCGCACTCCCGGCGCGAAGAGAACATTAGGCAACCGTTCCCCCCTCGTCAAATCGCCGCTCCGCACGCGAATTCGCAGGTCACACCGCCTGCAAAGGCCCGGACCGCCAACATCGCTACGAGACTGTTACCGGCGTCACAACAATTCTTGGTTCCCGCAGGTCGTTGGCGCGCATCAGATCACTCCTGGCGTCCTCCGGGCACCCGGCCGCCTCATATGCCGCAGCCCGCACCTCGAACACCTCCGCCTCACCTGGCTCGATGGCCGCCGCCAGGAAGCAGTCCCCCAGCGCCGCCCGGGCGTCCCCCAGCGCGAGCTGCGCGCGGGCCCGTACCAGATGAACCCGATGTGCCCCGGAAACGGGGTGGCACGGGACGCGAGCCGCGAGGGCCAGGCCGCAGTCGATCACCGCGCGGGCGGCTTCGCCGATGGCCAGCAGGGCCTCGGCGCGGTCCACCCGGAGCTCCTCCGAATAGACCGGGCATTCCCCCAGCTCGATGACCCAGTCGAAATCGTCGATCGCGTCCCGCCAGCGGTTCATGGCCAGGAACGCGCGGCCGCGCACCGCGCGGGCCTCCCATTCGCCGGGGTTGAGCAGGAGCGCCCGTTCGGTGTCGGTCCAGGCGCCCTGCTGGTCGCCGCGCAGGCTTCTGGCGATGGCCCGCGCGATGTACCCGCGCGAGGTCAGCTTGGCGACCAGGGACGCGGTCGCGTCCAGTTCGGCCTCCGCGTAACGGCCGGAGCGCCGCAGCAGCAGCGACCGGCGGTGGTGGGCATCGGCCAGGTCGTCGGGGCCGAGCGGACCGTCGAGCGCGGCGGTCAGCTCGGCCAGGGCGCCCGAATAGTCACGCATCGCGTCGAGCGCGATCCCCCGCCGTAGCCGTACCTCGGGCGTGGCGTCTCCCGCGGCGAGCAGCCGGTTGCACTCGAGAAGGTCGGCCGTCACCGTGCCCAGCCGGGCCACGTCCTGTTCCACGCACATCGTTCCACCTTGTTCACCGTCTGGGAGGGGGTCGCCCAACGGTAGGTGCGCGGCGCGCGGGTTTCTGTGAACGAATACGCAGAACGCTCGGGAGATCTAGCCGGAGACCTCGACGCCGCCGATCGTGCGCTTGCCCCGGCGCAGCACGAGGAACCGGCCGTGCAGCAGGTCCTCGGCGGTCGGCACATACTCCTCGTCGGTGATCTTGGTGTTGTTGAGGTACGCCCCGCCCTCCTTGACCGCGCGGCGTGCCTCGGACTTCGACTTGGCCAGGCCGCTCTCCGCCATCAGATCCACGTACGGCAGGCCGAGCCCCGCCACCTCCGCCCGGGGCACCTCCGACAGCGCGGCCGCCAGCGTGCCCTCGTCCAGGTCGGCGATGGACCCCTGGCCGAACAGCGCGCGCGAGGCCGCCACCACCCGGGCCAGCTCGTCGGCGCCGTGCACCATCGTGGTCAGGTCCTCGGCCAGCGTGCGCTGCGCCTCGCGCGCGAACGGCCGGTCGGCGACCGCCTTCTCCAGCTCCTCGATCTCCTCCCTGGTACGGAAGGTGAACACCTTGAGGAAGCGGACCACATCCCGGTCGTCGGCGTTCAGCCAGTACTGGTAGAACGCGTACGGCGAGGTCAGCGCCGGATCCAGCCACACCGCCCCACCGGCGGTCTTGCCGAACTTGGTGCCGTCGGCCTTGGTGATCAGCTTGCCGGTGAACACGTGCGCGTGCGCGCCCTCGACCCGCCGGATCAGGTCCACCCCGGCGATGATGTTGCCCCACTGGTCACTGCCGCCGAGCTGCAGCGTGCAGCCGTACCGCCGGAAGAGTTCCAGGTAGTCGTTGGCCTGCAGGATCTGGTAGCTGAACTCGGTGTAACTGAGGCCTTCGCCGGCCAGCCGGGCCGAGACCGACTCGCGGGCCAGCATGCGGTTGACCGGGAAGTGCTTGCCGATGTCGCGCAGGAAGTCGATGGCCGACATCCCGGCGGTCCAGTCGAGGTTGCTGACCAGGGTGGCGGCGTTGTCGCCGGTGAAGGAGAGGAACTTCTCCACCTGGACGCGGATCCTGGCCACCCACTCCTCGACGATCTCCTCGGAGTTGAGGGCCCGCTCGGTGCTGCGGCCGCTGGGGTCGCCGATCAGGCCGGTGGCGCCCCCGACCAGGCCGATCGGGCGGTGCCCGGCGCGCTGGAAGCGGGTCAGGATGAGCAGGGTGGCGAGGTTGCCGACGTGCAGCGAGGGCGCGGTGGGGTCAAAGCCCGCATAGACCGTGATCGGACCCTCGGCCAGTGCCGCGCGGAGCGCGTCGGCATCGGTGGTCTGCGCGGTGACGTCGCGCCAGTCGAGCTCATCGAGGATGTCGGTCACGGTTCCAGTTTCCCATTGCTCGTCGGGAGGCGGCCGTTTCCAGCCTGCCTGATCACGAAACCCTATCGCCACTGAATAGTGGAGCTGAAACGTTCACCTCCCGGCAGGGCACGGACATCGGATGTCTGCTGGTTAGAGGACCGTCCGGCGGATGCCGCCAAATCAGCGACCCTCCTGGATAGCGCTTTCCGAAACCTTTCGGTACAAGGTGATAACCCCAGTCCCCCACGTGGAGGGCACATGCGCACACTATCGAAACGCTTCGCGATCATCGGATTGATCGCGCTCGCGGCCGTCTCGACGGGAGTCACCGCACAGGCCGCCGCCCCCGGCTGCCGGGTCGACTACGGCGTCCCGTCCCAGTGGCCGGGCGGCTTCTCCGCCAACGTGACCGTGACCAACCTCGGCGATCCGATCAACGGCTGGCAGCTGGTGTGGTCCTACACAGCCGGGCAGGCGGTCACCAGCGCCTGGAACGCCACGATCACTCAGAGCGGCGGGCAGGTCACCGCGGTCGACGCCGGGCACAACGCCGCGCTGGCCACGGGCGCGACGGCCTCGTTCGGCTTCAACGCGTCCTGGAACAACTCCAGCAACCCGGCTCCGGCGTCGTTCGCCCTGAACGGCACGGTCTGCACGGGTACGGTCCCCAGCCCCACACCCACCCAAAGCCCATCCCCCAGCCCAAGCCCGAGCCAAAGTCCCAGCCCGAGCCCCAGTCCGACGTCGATTCCCGCCGGGGCGAAGCAGGTCGAGGACCTGGACCGGGGCCTGATCAGCGTCAGATCCGGGAGCGCCAACCTGGTCTCCTGGCGGCTGCTCGGCACCGAGGCGTCCGCGACCACGTTCAACGTGTACCGCGGGGGCACCCGGGTGGCCACGGTGAGCAATTCCACGAATTATCTGGACACGGCCGCCGCGGACGCGTCGTACACGGTCAGAGCGGTCGTCAACGGCGCGGAACAGGCCGCCTCCCCCGCGTCCCTCAGATTCACCGGCGGCAACTATCTCGACGTGCCCATCCAGCCGCCGGGCGGAGGAACCACGCCATCCGGCGAGGCGTACACGTATGCCGCGAACGACGCGAGCGTCGGCGACCTGGACGGCGATGGAGACTATGAGTTCGTCCTGAAATGGGACCCCTCCAACGCCAAGGACAACTCCCAGTCCGGCTACACCGGCAACGTCTACGTGGACGCGTACACGCTGACCGGCACCCGTCTCTGGCGTATCAACCTGGGCCGCAACATCCGCGCGGGCGCGCACTACACCCAGTTCCAGGTGTACGACTACGACGGCGACGGCGACGCGGAAGTCGCCATGAAGACGGCGGACGGCACCACTTCCGGCACCGGCCAAGTGATCGGCAGCTCCACCGCCGACTACCGGAACACATCGGGATATGTCCTATCCGGTCCAGAGTTCCTCACCATGTTCGACGGCCGAACCGGCGCGGCCCTCTCCACCGTCAACTACGACCCCGCCCGCGGCACCGTCTCCTCCTGGGGCGACAACTACGGCAACCGCGTGGACCGATTCCTGGCCGGAACCGCCTACCTGGACGGCACAAGGCCCAGCCTGATCATGTCGCGCGGCTACTACACCCGGACCGTGATCGCTGCCTGGGACTTCCGCAACGGCACACTGACCCGCCGCTGGACGTTCGACTCCAACTCCGCGGGCAGCCAGTACGCCGGCCAGGGCAACCACCAGCTGTCCATCGCCGACGTGGACCAGGACGGCCGCGACGAGATCATCTTCGGCGCGATGACGATCAACGACAACGGCTCCCCGCTGTGGAACACCGGCCTCGGACACGGCGACGCGCTACACGTCGGCGACCTCAACCCCAGCAGGTCCGGACTCGAGGTGTTCAAGGTCTCAGAGGAGACGGCCCGCCCGGGTTCGTGGTTCGCCGACGCCCGTACCGGCCAGGTGCTCTGGCAGACGGCCAGCGGCGCGGACAACGGCCGCGGCGTCTCGGCCGACATCTGGGCCGGCAGCCCCGGCGCCGAATCATGGTCCGCCAGCGACACCACGCTACGCAGCGCCACCGGCGCCTCCCTCGGCCGGGAGCCGTCCTCGATCAACTTCCTGGCCTGGTGGGACGGCGACCCGGTACGCGAACTCGTGGACGCCACCCGCGTCGACAAGTACGGCACCAGCGGCGACACCCGCCTCCTGACCGCCTCCGGCGTGCACTCCAACAACGGCACCAAGGCCACACCATCCCTGTCCGGCGACATCCTCGGCGACTGGCGCGAAGAAGTGATCTGGCCAACCACGGCCAACACCGCCCTGCGCATCTACGCGACCACCTCAGTCACCGACCGCAAGATCCACACCCTGGCCCACGACCCGATGTACCGCGTCGCCATCGCCTGGCAGAACACCGCCTACAACCAGCCCCCACACCCAAGCTTCTTCATCGGCGACGGCATGGCCACCCCCGCCAAGCCCAACGTGTACGTCCGCTGACTCCGGATCCGGGTCCGCACGCTCCCCGGACCTAGGTTCGGATCCGCCGCACATGCGGCTTGTACGGCGAGACAGTCCTGTCCCCTTCGTTCCAGAACCGCCACGGGGTCTCGGCTCTCCACCGAGACCCCGGTCTGCGGGCCCGCCTGACGGCCGAGGCGAGCTCCCAGCGGCAAATCACCAGAAAAGGCCGAAGACGATTCGCAGAGCGGTGTCCACCTCGTCGATCTCCTCAGGCGAGAGGCGTCCGGCGAAATCTCCGAGTCGTTGCGGGTCGACGGCGGTTGTCTGGTCGAGGAGAACTCTGGTGGCTTTGCCGTTGAGATCCACAGTGGGCCGGAAGTCGGCTTCCCTCGCGCTCGTTGAGGTGGGCGCGATCAACACGGTGGAGAAGATCTTGAGAAGGTCGGACTGCACCACCACGGCGAAGCGCTCGCCGCGTTGCTCATGGCCTACCGCGTCACGGGGTGCACGCAACCGGTACAGGTCACCACGCACGCAGCTCGTCCAGCTCACGCTGGATCGCTCGGATCTCGGCGCGGTCGTCGGGGTCCGCCGCGATGGCTTCGGCTTGGGCGCGGATGCGTTCGTCGCGGCGTAGACGCCACGCGGCGAGTACAGCGTGGCGGATCGCGGTCTCCGGGCTGTCGCCGTCGACCATGAGGTCGGCCAGAGCGGCTTCCATCTCCGGGTCGAGTTCGATAGTCAGCACCCTCATATCTTCACTGTACGACGGTGCGTCTCGCAGGAGTTCACCCATGTTCGTGAGTGATTCGTTACAGCATGTAGTTGACTATCCCTTTGTGCAGGTGCACTGCTCCCCGGACCTACGCCCGGATCCGCCGGACATGCGGCCTGTACGGCGAGACCGTGCCGTCCCCGTCGATCCAGAACCGCCACGGGGTCTCAGCTCCGGCCGCGACCCCGGTTCTGGGACCGGCTTTGATCGCCCCCTTGATCGCCATGGCGGGTTCGCCTTCCAGCACCCTGACGATCCCCTCGCCGCAGCAGTCGAGCCCGTTGTGCTCCCTGGCGAAGCCGAGCGCGACCGCGAGTCTGGCCGGGCCGCGGGCCAGGTCGCGCTCGGGCACCGGGCGGTCGTTCTCCCGCCGGTACCGGGCGACGTCGACGCCGGAGACGACCTCCCCGGCCCGGAGCAGCACGCCGGAGGCGATGCCTTCCGGGAGGCAGATCAGGTTGGCGCAGAAGTGCATCCCGTACGTGAAGTAGATGTACAGATGCCCCGGCGGCCCGAACATGACGGAATTCCGGTGGGTCCGGCCTCGGAACGAATGCGAGGCGGGGTCCTCGCCCGGTTTGCCGTACGCCTCGGTCTCGGTGAGGCGGACGGCGACCGGCCCGTGCGCGATGATCCGCCCCAGCAGATCGGGGGCGACCTCGCAGGCGGGCCGGTCGAAGAACTCCCGCGGCAGCGGGGTCAGGCGCCGGTCGCCCATGCCGCCTGCGCGTCCACAGCCTCGCGGAGGACGGCGAGCTGGTCCCGCACCCGGTCGGGCGAGGTGCCGCCGAATGCCTTGCGGGCGGCCAGCGCGCCGGGCACGCTCAGCACGTCCCGGACGTCCCCGCCGAAGTGCGGCGAGACCTTGGCCAGCTCCTCGTCGGTCAGCTCGCCGAACTCCTTGTCGTTGACCTGGCACCACACCACCAGGTGCCCGACCGCCTCGTGCGCGTCCCGGAACGCGACGCCCTTGCGGACCAGCAGCTCGGCCAGGTCGGTGGCCAGCGCGAACCCGTCCGAGGCGGAGGTCTCCAGTTTGGCCGTGTTCACCCGCATCGTGGAGACCAGGCCGGAGACCGCCGGAAGGACCAGCAGCAGGGTGTCGACGGCGTCGAAGACCGGCTCCTTGTCCTCCTGCAGGTCCCGGTTGTAGGTCAGCGGCAGGCCCTTCAGCGTGGTCAGCAACGCCATCAGCGAGCCGATCAGGCGGCCCGACTTGCCCCGGGCCAGCTCGGCCACGTCCGGGTTCTTCTTCTGCGGCATGATCGAGGAGCCGGTCGAGTAGGCATCGTCCATCTCGATCCAGCGGAACTCCTGCGACGCCCACAGGACGATCTCCTCGCCCAGCCGGGACAGGTGGATCCCGATCATGGCGGCGCAGAACAGGAACTCGGCGGCGAAGTCCCGGTCGGCGACCGCGTCCATCGAGTTCGCCGCCGCCGCGTCGAAGCCGAGCTCGGCGGCGACCGCCTGCGGGTCCAGCGGCAGCGAGGACCCGGCCAGCGCGCCGGAGCCGAGCGGCGAGATGGCGGCCCGCTTGTCCCAGTCGCGCAGCCGCTCGATGTCGCGGGTGAGCGGATGCACGTGCGCCAGCAGCTGGTGGCCGAACGAGACCGGCTGCGCGTGCTGCAGGTGCGTCATGCCGGGGGCGGCCGTCTCCGCGTGCTGCTCGGCCTGGCTCATCAGCGCCGTCTCCAGCTCCACCAGCCGGGACACGATCGTGCGGACGTGGTCGCGCAGGTAAAGCCGCAGGTCGGTGGCGACCTGGTCGTTGCGGGAGCGCCCGGCGCGCAGCTTGCCGCCGAGCGAGCCGAGCCGTTCGAGCAGGCCGCGCTCCAGCGCGGTGTGCACGTCCTCGTCGGCCACCGTCGGCCGGAAGGCGCCGGACTTGCAGGCTTCCTCCAGATCGTCAATGGCGGCCAGCATGCGGGCCAGCTCGTCGTCCGTCAGCAGCCCCGCCCGGTTCAGCACCCGGGCGTGCGCCCGCGACGCGAGCAGGTCGTAGGGAACCAGCCGCCAGTCGAAATGCACGCTCACCGACAGCCGGGTGAGCGCGTCCGCCGGGCCGCCTTCGAACCGGCCGCCCCAGAGCCGCATCGGCTTCCCCTCAGGACTCACGTGCCGCTCACCCTCTGGTCATCGCGCGAGCGCGTCTCCTGCACCACCGAGTCGTCTCCTCTCACTGTTCAATCCGCGACGATAGCTCATGCCGGAGCCATCGGTGACCTGCGCCCTGGTCCGCCCGGGGCCACGGCACGGGAAAGATCAATTCTGCCCGAGGAGACGCCGGGCCTGCTCGCGCAAAGCTCCCCCAGCGCGTCGAGGAGGCGGTCCCGCCGACCGTCTGTGGAGCCGGCCAGCAGGGCGGCAACAGCACGGGGTTGCGCGTAGTCGAAGACGTCGCGGGCGCGGGACACGGTCATCGCCTCGACCAGGCGCAGGGCGGTGGACGTGCCCAGCGCGGTGAGGCTTCCGGCGGCAACCTGGACGTCCGGTAGGCCTGCAGCAGCTGTCGCAGCAGCTCACGTCCTTGCTCGTGGAGCATCTCCTCCACCCGGCCGTGCGTCAGCGTCGCGCTCGCGGGGTCGGCGAGCTGTCCGATCAGACCGTCAAAGGTCTTCTTCGCGGCCACAAAGCAGTCAGCCGACGTGGCTGTGTCGTACGGTTCCATCGCAGGGCTTCCGGCTGTTCGAGCAGATTGACACCTTCGAACATGACGGCGGAAGAGCCCCGTCACAATCATCGGGCCGGTGAGGACCCGATGCCATCCTCCTCCACCGTCTCACCTCGTGCCGACGCGGCCACCCCGCTTGCGCTCGCTCACCGGGCCATCCCAGCACACCCAAGCCCGCCGATCTGCCGTAACGCCTCAGATCCGTCCGATCACGCTACGACATGATGGGCGTCAACTCGCGAACCGCCCTCTCAGGCCTGGGACGAGCACGTGCGAATACGGTGTAGCCGCTAACGGTGTCCAGCTCGCGTCTCCCCTGATCAGAGGAGGGCCTGCGTCACCGGTCCGTAGCGCGCGGCCGACGCCCCGTTGGTGTACGCCCAGTAGCGGTCGCCGTAGGACCAGTGCCACCACTCGGTGGGGTAGTTGATCAGTCCGACCGTGGTCAGCATCTCGCCGAGGATGCGCCGATGTTCTCTGGCCTCGGCGGAGATTTCGACGCTGGCGGTGTGGCAGTCCTCGGTATCGGTGTCGTTGACCTCCGTGCCCAGCCACAACTCCTTCCCGTCCGCATCGCACAGGGTCAGGTCGACGGCGCCTCCGGTCACATGCGGGGCGACCTCTGGTGGAGAGATGTAGCGGCTGGCCCGCTGGTGGTACCAGACGTCATCGTGGCCCGGGTGGGCTGTCCGGAGCCGGTCGACGTGGGCCTGAAAATACTGTTCCTGCCGTTCCAGCGGCCGGAAGCCTTCGACGACCAGGAGCCGCAGGCCGGGCGGGAGCATGGTTTGCGCGGTTACCAGGAGGTCCACGACGCCGAGGCGAAGGTGGGCGTAGGCGCCTTCCGGGTCGGCCAGGCGCGAATCGAGGCGCAGCGCCTGTACGGTGCGCAGATCGCGCAGGGCTTCGCCGGACTCCTCGATCGGCATCCGGCCGATCGCGGGATCGGAGAGCAGGATCATTTCTGTCCTTATCCAGTCTGGATGGCTTGACGGGCCGCCCGGCCGGAGTCCGGGCGGCCCGTCTGCGCTTGGGCGCGAGAGGGAGATGCGCGGGTGTGCGGCGACCAGGCGTCGCCGGGATTCAGACGGGCTTGGTGCGGGGCTGCTCCCAGCCGCCGGACCCGGAGTCCCAGACGTTCGCCGGACCGTTGAATGCGCCGCCGGACTTGGCGGACCAGGTGAACAGGACGGTGCGCAGGTTCGGGTAGTCGTAGAACACCCCGACATCGGTCAGGCCGTCACCGTTGAAGTCCCCGTTCACGGGCTTGGAGCGAGTCT
>NZ_BLAE01000131.1 GCF_009687865.1 Acrocarpospora macrocephala | reverse complement strand
GTAAAGCGCATGCTGCAAGGCACGGACTCTGTCCCCACAGACAGCCGCCAGAGTGGACCTAGCCGTTACGGCACTCACCAGTCCTGGTCCTCACAATCTCGCACGTGAACGAAGCAGCGGCCCTTCCCTCACCGCAGGTTGTGTTGTCCTACGGCTCGATCGGTACTACGACCGCCTCCGACTCCCTCCCGGCCGCCGCCCACTTCCCGGCTCCACACCGGTTATAAGACGGCGTCGTCCACGCCTATCCGCAGCACGCTCCGGCCGGGGAGGGCCTCCCCAGTTCCCGCCGCCACCCTCTGAACGTTCCGCGCCCTCTTACGCCGGAGAGTCCCTGACGGCAGCACTCCAGGATCTTCACCGCTTCCATGGCCTTCGCCGTGAGTCGCCCGGCTCGGCTCTCTCTCGGTGTCTAACGACGCGGCAGGCTTCGCTTCCGCTACGGACCGCTCAGTTGCTTCCCCCAACGGGGCTTTCGACGCTGGGCTTCGACCCGGCCTGTTTCCAGATGTCGGCGTACGACCTCACGTGTCGTTGCGCGTACGACCTCACGTGTAGGTCGGCTCCAGCGTGATCATTCTGTCACAGATGGTGATGTAGGTGATGGATCGGATGCGGCGAGTCGGTCTTTGAGCCGCCAGCTCGGGCCATTGATGGAGATCACGTCGCAGTGGTGCAGGAACCGGTCGAGGATCGCGGTGGCCAGGACCTCGTCGGTGAAGACCTGTCCCCACTCGCTGAAGGCCTTGTTGCTGGTGATGATGATCGAGCCCTTCTCGTAGCGGCGGGATACGAGCTGGAAGACGAGGTTGGCGTCGGCTCGATCCAGGGGCAGATAGCCGACCTCATCGATCTATGCGGATATCCGCATAGATCGACCTATGCCGACACGGCGACTATGCCGAGGATCCCGTCAGGGTGATCTTGCCCATGGGAGCGGAGCTGGGCATTCTCCCCGCGTTGGCCGCTCCGGCCTCGGCATAGTTGCGAGTTGAGCGCAGCCTCAGTCGTGGGAACACCGTGTTCCTCCGAGGGAGGCGAACCCCGATGGCTGGTACGAGAAGAAAGCCCGGCCTGCTGGGCCCGCACGTCGAGGGATACCGGGCCTGGCTCACGGAGCGGGGATACACATTCCCGACGGCCCGGAACATGCTCAAGGATCTTGGCCATGTCGGCCGCTGGCTGCTGAGCGAGGGTTTGGAGCCCGCGCACCTCAACGAAGAACAGATCGAGGCGTTTCTCGCCGCTCGACGTGCGGCCGGTCAGCGCAGGGTCCCCGGGTTACGCGGGATGATGCCGCTGTTGACCTATCTGCGCGAGACGGGTGTCGTCCCGCAGTGCCCGCACCTCACGCCGTTGGATGTCCTGCTCGATCAGTTCCGCTGCTGGATGATCGAGGAGCGGGGCCTGGCCCCGACCACGGTCCTTCGATACGAGAACACTGCGCGCCGCTTCCTGCACGAGCAGGCGATGGCCGCGGAGGTCTTCGCCCCGGCGGCGTTAACCGGTGCCGACATCAACGCCTTCCTGCTCCGCGAATGCGGCCGGGTCTCCTGGGGGTCGGCCAAGGGGCGAGTGGCGGAACTACGCTCGCTCCTGCGATTCCTCTACCTGCAGGGCATCACGACGTCCCCGCTGGGAGCGGCGGTCCCTCCGGTCGGCGGCTGGAGGTTCGCCGCGCTACCACCACCGGCCATGGCCTCCCAGGAGGTTCAACGCCTGCTGGACGGCTGTGACCGCGGCACGGACGTGGGCGTCCGTGACTTCGCGATCATCATGTTGGTCGCACGCCTGGGTCTTCGCTCCATCGAGGTGGCGCGCCTGGAGTTAGGCGATGTCGACTGGCGAGCCGGGGAACTCATCGTCCGCGGCAAGGCCGGGCGCCTGGATCGGCTGCCGTTGCCATCCCCGGTAGGTGACGCGCTGGTCGCCTACCTGTCCGGCGAACGCGGGCGGGAACACGACCGGCACGTGTTCTTGACCTGCCGTGCTCCGCGACGACCGGTCCGCGCTGACCTGGTCGGCGACGTCGTCGAGCGTGCCTGCCTCCGCGTCGGACTGGCCAGAGTGGGACCCCACCGGCTCCGGCATACGCTGGCCAGGCAACTCCTGCGCCATGGCGCTGACCTGGTCATGATCAGCCAGATCCTGCGCCACCAGGACCTGGCCACCACCGCCCTCTACGCCAAGGTCGACTTCGCGACGCTGCGACTGGTCGCCCAGCCCTGGCCGGGAGCCGAGCGATGAGCGCACTGGAGCAGACTCTCGCCGACTACCTGCGGCTACGTCGCTCTCTCGGCCATGACCTGGCCGAATCAGCCTGGATGCTGCCGGGGTTCGTCGCCTTCCTGGACGAGCGGGGAATGCAGACGGTGACGGTCCGCGCAGCGCTGGAGTGGGCGCAAGCAGCCGAAACCGAAGGCCGGACCACGACCATCGGGCCTCGGCGGATGACCGCGGTCCGCGGCTTTGCCCGCTATCTGACCGGCCTCGATCCCGCCACCGAGGTGCCGCCGCTCGGGCTGATGCCGCACCGTCCGCACTGGCGGCAGCCGTTCATCTACTCCCCGGCCAACATTCAGCAGGTGATGGCCTATGCCCGTCACCACCTCACTGCGCCGCTGCGGTCGGCGACCTACGAGACGCTGATCGGGCTGCTGGCCAGCAGCGGCCTGCGGATCGGTGAGGCCATCAAGCTCGACCGGAGCGACGTCGACTGGCACGAAGGCGTGCTGCTGATCCGCGAGTCGAAGTTCGGGAAATCCCGCCTCGTCCCTGTGGATTCCAGCGTCGTGCAGGCCCTGGCCCGTTACGCCGAACTCCGTGACAACCTTCAGCCGCATCCCCGTGACCCGAGCTTCTTCATCTCCCGCACCCGCAAGCGTCTGATCTACGCGGTCGTCTGCCCGACCTTCCGGCAGCTCATCACCGGCACCGGCGTCGGGGCCGAGGCACCATCGCCGCCCCGGATGCACGACCTGCGGCACACTTTCGCGGTCCGCACCCTGCTCAGCTGGTATCGCGCGGGCGTGGACGTCCCTGCCAAGCTCCCCGCGCTGTCGACCTATCTCGGCCACCGCGAACCGGCCAGCACCTACTGGTATCTGTCGGCCGTTCCCGAACTTCTCGCCCTGGCCGCCGCACGCCAGGAAACCGTCTGGCAGGAGATCCGGCCATGACCTTGATCGCCACGACGCTCCAGGCCTTCTTCACCGACCGGCTCGTCAAGCAGCGGCACGCCAGCCCCCGCACCATCGCCGCCTACCGCGACGCCCTTCGGCTGCTCCTCGGATTCGCCCATGAGCGGACCGGCAAGACGCCCTCCCAGCTCGACTGGGACGACCTGAACGCCACCGTGGTCTCGGCGTTCCTGAATCACCTGGAAGACGATCGGAACAACAGCGTCAGAACCCGCAACGTCCGGCTGACCGCGATCCGCTCGCTGTTTTCCTACGCAGCGCTGCAACATCCCGAACACGCACTGCTCATCCAACGCGTCCTGGCCATCCCGCCCAAACGCTTCGACAAGCGCATCGTCACGTTCCTGACCACACCGGAGATCAACGCTCTCCTCGCCGCACCCGACCAATCCCGCTGGGAGGGACGGCGTGACCGGGTCCTCATGCTCCTGGCGATCCAGACCGGTCTACGTGTTTCCGAACTCACCGGCCTCAACTGCGGTGACGTCGCTCTCGGCACCGGCGCGAACGTCCGCTGCGAGGGCAAAGGACGAAAACAGCGGGCTGTCCCGCTCACCGGCCCCGTCCAAGAACTCCTCCGCGACTGGCTCACCGAACGGGCCGGATCGCCCGGCGAGGCGTTGTTCTCCACCCGCTCCGGGCGACGACTCAGCCGCGACGCCGTCGCACTGCGCGTCAGCACGCACGCCGCGACCGCCGCGCAGCGGTGTCCCTCGTTACTCGGCAAGCGACTCCACCCGCACGTCTTACGGCACACCTGCGCCATGGCCCTGCTCCGCGCGGGCGTCGACACCGCGGTCATCGCGCTCTGGCTCGGCCACGCCGGCGTCCGCTCCACCGAGGTCTACCTCCACGCCGACATCAGCATCAAGGAGAAAGCTCTCGCCCTCACCACCCCCACGACCGCGGCCCTGGGCCGCTACCAGCCAACAGACCAGGTTCTGGCGTTCTTGGAGAGCCTGTGACTATGCCGAGGCCGGAGCGGCCAACGCGGGGAGAATGCCCAGCTCCGCCCCCATGGGCAAGATCACCCTGACGGGATCCTCGGCATAGTCGCCGTGTCGGCATAGATCGATGATCAACAGGGCGGGACGCAGGTAGGAGCGGATCTGCCAGCCGAGTTTGCCCTGGGCGGCGGCCAGGCGGAGCTTGCCGACCAGGTCGTCCAGGCTGGTGAAGTAGACGCTGAACCCGGCCTGGCAGGCGGCGACCGCGAGCGCGACGGCCAGGTGGCTCTTGCCGACGCCGGGCGGGCCGAGCAGCGCGATGTTGGCACGGACCTCGACGAAGCCGAGGGTGGCCAGGTCGCGGATCTTACGGACGTCCAGGTCGGGCTGGAAGGTGAAGTCGAAATCGTCGAGGGTCTTGTGATGCGGCAGCCCCGACAGCTTCAGTGCGTTGCGGAAACGGCGGCCGTCTTTGACCCCGGCTTCCTCGCCGAGGGCCAAGTCGAGGAAGTCCAGGTAGCCCATGGTCGCCTCCTCGGCGCGTTTGACGAGGTCGGGGACGGTGTCGGCGAGGTGGAGCAGGCCGAGTTTGGTGGCGGTGTCGCGGATGCGGGTGGCGATGAGCTCGCTCACGGTGTTCTCCTAACCGGTGTCGCTGGTGTCGTCGGGTTTCGGTGCTGGTGATGGAGGGGCGGCGGCCAAGCCGGTGGAAATTTTCGGATGCGCGGATACGCGGGCGCACGGCCCGGGCGCTTGGGTCGGCCCCCGGGAGCTGCGGGCGCCGCCAGAGCGCGGCAGGGTCAGCCGGTGGCTCGCGCCAGCTGGTGCAGCTTGACCGACTGGGTCCCCAGTTCGTCGATGAGGTCGGCGGGTGGCCGCTCGTGCAAGAACCGGGCCAGGTCGGCCCAGACCTGCTCGTCGGCGTGCAGCAGCCAGTCCTCCACCAGCGCCAGCAGGCGGGCCAGGTCCTCCAACTCGCCTTGATGGATCGGCAGGCAGCAGGCCAGGTCAGCGGCAGAAAGGCGGGCCCCGTCACCGGGACGCGCCAGCACGCCGCCCGATGGCGTGGTGCCGGCCGTGCCCGTGCCCGTGCCCGTGCTCGTGCCCGTGTTCATCGCTCTGCCTCCCGGTCCCATTCGGCCAGGAACGCGGCCCGGTCGTAATCCGCGAGCGGGCGGCGGGCCACCGGCGTGGCCGCGGCAGGGTTGCCCGCCAGTAGCGCGGCCAGGGGGTTCGGCTCACCGGGACCGCCTTGCCCGCCGATGTCACAGGCGGGGACCGGTTCCCAGCCAAGGCGGTCACCGCCGGCGGGCTCTATGACGGTGGCGCGCGTGTGCCCGTCCGGCAGCCCGTCCCAGTGGCCCGGGTCGACCATCCACGACCCGCGCCGCGGCGCTCGGGCATGCACCGCCAGCAGGCCGCCCCCGTCGATCTGCAAGGCGTGGACGGCGATCGTGTCGGCGCACGCGCGGACCTGCACCCGCTGACCGGCGCGCACCCGCTTGGCGGGCACGGAATACACCGACGCCTCGAAGCTGACCAGGCAGTCCTTGCCCACCCGGCGCAGATGATGGTCGGCGACCACATACGGCAGCTCGGGCAGCGGCGACAGGGCCGCGTGGTCGATCGCGGCGCGTTCACCGATCACCTGGCCGTGGGTGCGATGCACCTGGGCGCGGCGGATCGAAAGCCACGTGGTGAACGCGGCGTTCAGGTCGTCGAGGCTGGCGAAGACGCGCCCCGCCAGCACGTGATCGCGCACGATCTCGACCTGCCGCTCCACCCGGCCCTTGCCGGTGGGCCGGTAGGCGGCCAGCGGGTCGATGTCGAAGTCGTAGTGTGCGGCGAACGCGGCTGCTTCGGGATGCAAGGGGACAGCCTGCCCGGGCCCGACGTGCCGTTTGATCACGGTCTTGGTCCGGTCGTAGACGATCGTGCCCGGGACACCGCCGAAGTGGGCGAACGCTCGTCGATGGCAGTCCCAGAACGTCACCAGATCGGTTGAGGTGGTGAACACGCAGAACGGGTCACGCGAGTAGGACAGGACCATATGGAAGGAGTAGACCTTGCCGATCCCGGCATGGGCGAGCAGGTCGCCTTCCTCACCCCAGTCCACCTGGGCTTGGGCACCCGCGGTGACTTCGAACCGGCGGTGCAGCCCGGCCATCCGCTCGGCCTGGACGTCGGTGCCCGCCTCAGCGGCCAGCCGTGGCCGGGCCTCGGCCACATACAGCTTGACCCGCTGGTAGGAGTGGCCGTAGTCGTGCTCGGCGACCAGCCGTTCGTAGATGACAGCGGCTTTCATCGTCAGGTCCGCACGTAGTATCGCGTCGATCACCCCGGCATAGGGGGTGATCACCTGCGGCTGGGTGCCCTTACGCGACGGCGCGACCGGCGCAACGGCCTCGGCGGGCTGCGACAGGTACTTCTTGACGGTGCGCCAGTCCACACCACACGCCTCGGCGATCTGCTTATAGGTGGCGCCCGCTTGGTGAAGGGCGCGGAAACGTCGTAGGTTCATCCAGGACTCCGGATCCAGGATCATGAAGATGGTCGTCTTTCGGGTTGTCTGCTTGGCCGCCGACAATCCGAAGGATGATCAACTTCGTGGCGAGTAGCAGGTCAACTCGCCGGAACCCACCTACACGTGAGGTCGTACCGTCACCGACATGTGAGGTCGTACGCGGACACCAGACCGGGCCGCCAGCCTGCTACCGGGCTCCCTGGCGATTACCCGGACCGGACTCACACCGGCAGGCGACGACGAGCTTCCGATCAGGTCATGATCGCTGGACAATCACCTCCGTGATCTCTGGGCGCACCGGCTGCCGTACTAGGTACCTGGTTCCGCGTTCGCGCCATCCCGTCCTTGTCGACGGTGCAAGGCGCCCATTCGGCGGAGGGCACGGCCGAATTCACATCCCCCGGACGGTGGATTCGGCTAGGTGGATCCGTCATTCGACCCATTGATTTCCGCGCTTCTCGTGACAAACATGGAAACCGTTTCTCGCTGCGATGTGCCCTCGCCGTGCCGCGATATCCTCGTCATCCTCATCGTTGCCCTGGAGAATGAACCTCGGATTACGCTATACGAGCGCCCGGAGACCATTTTCCGGGCTGTCTGCCCGTGGCCGCCAGCGTCCAAAAGCCTATGTCCGAACTCAGAAGATGACTTAGAGTCATGGTGTGTCACGGAAATTGATCTAGCCATATTTATGTGGGTGTGTGCATGATCTACGTAGCCCGGAGGAGGAAGGGCTCGCCGGATGGTCGCGACTCCGGAGAGGCTCCCACAATGGGAGCGCCTTGCGGTGTGCCGGGAACTCGCATAAGGGTAGATACGATAAAGAGATTAACCAAAACTGCAGCTCTGGCGACGGCGCTCCTGCTGGGAGTTGCCACACCAGCGTTCGCCGCGATCTACACCGTGAACGTCGACGGTGGCGTATGGACTTACGGGATCAACGGTTCCAGCTACGTGATCTCCAACTACTACCATGGCACGAAGTGCCACGGATCCACCGCCATCGGCACGTTCACCTCAAGGTCCGCCAACACCGCAGCGGGCGCTACCTCCTATGCCTCCGCTCCGGCGAAGGGCTTCGGTAACGAGTCGTACTATCGGACGACCTGCACGTGATGATCGCTCTCGCGCGCAACTGACAGGCAGTTTGCACGTTTGAAGGCCGGGTGCCGGAGAACTCTCCGGCAGTCGGCCCAATCCTGTCTCAGTGTCTATTTCGTTTCTAATATCCCCTGGGTGCCTCAATGCTGCATGGTGCTGTCAAGCTCGCCTACGCCTTTCTGCTCGCTATTGCCGCATCTGTCAGCTTCGTTGTCTTGTGGGATCGCGACGGTGAAATCGTGCTGGGCGCTAACGCAAGTGTTTTCGTGCCAGAGGAGGACCACGAGGTTGCACCCATGCAGGTGGTGCAGCGAGTTGAGGAGTTCGCCTCGCGTGAACGAGTCGCTGTAGCTCGACTGGTTCTAGATTTCAGGGAGCCGTTCAGCGCACAGCACCTCTATCTCGCGACGCCCAGCCCCCATTCCGCCGAGGCAGCCTGGCTGACACAGGGCTACCCTGCCTTCTCCGGGCAGATGACAACCTCGGTACATCCCATTAGTGAAGCCGCGTCCCTCGACGCCCGAGGCTACTACTACGTGTTCGGGTCGGCAGCCGCCGGAGAGCGGCTCCTAGCCGAACTCGGCGAGCTGGGCCTGCGAGGTTCGATGAGCCGTCCGCTCTCGCCACGCGAACTGATCAATGATCTCCGTTCTACTCCGATCCCCGAGATCGTGCTGGCTGCGATACTCGCGGCTGTTGCGTTCATCGGTGTGGGCGTGTTGCTCGGCGCACGTGGCTATGCGGTACAACGTCTACACGGCCGCTCCTATCTGCGAATCCTCGGCGGGGACCTGCGGGGGCTGGCTGGGTTCTGGGCAGGTGCTGCCGTCATTGAGGCTGTTATGGTTCTAGCGTTCCTAGCCTGGTACAACGGCTGGGCTTGGATTTCGCTCTACGCGGTGGTAGCGGGGATCCTGGCAGCCGGATGCACAGCGGTGGCGGTGGCAGCTCACGCGTTGGCGCTGACGTTGGCCCTGGGCCGAAGATTGCCCGCAGCTCTGAAGGGTGAGCTGCCAACGAAAACGGCTGCGCTGGGCGCCTACCTAATCCGCGTTCCGGTGCTACTGATCTCATTGAGCTTGCTGGCGACAGTGGTGACGGCTGGCGAGGATATCTCCGACCGATATGACCATGAGCGCCTATACCAGCGAGCTGGCACAGCGACCTACATCTATCTGAAGGGAATCTCCGGAGAGGCGGCAAGCGCTGACATGGCTGCCCGGGTCGGGGGATGGCTACGTGAGGCGGACCGAGACGGCCAGGTGCTATTGGCAGCACGGGCCGGCATGCAGGACCAAGACGGCAACGGAAGCCCTGACCATGAGGTCATGTTTGTCAACGACACTTTCCTTGACCACCAAGCTGTGGTCGATCCAAGGGGTGGACGGTACCAAGGGGTGTCTGGCTCTGATCCGGGAACGATCCGTGTGATTATCCCGGAGTCATTGGCAGGACGTGCGCGAGCCATCGCGGATGACGCGGTGAAGCAGGTGACGGTGGGCCATCCGGAGCAGGCACGCGCAGCCGGGTTGACCTGGCACGCCACGCTCGCGAGGAAGGGACAGTCCGTCTTTGGGTATGGATCCGCGCCAGGCTTGAGGGGCATCAACGACCAGGACAATTCGATGATCGATGATCCTGTGCTCGTTGTGCTGCCCAACGGCTCTATAGCCATGCCCGTCGAGAATTACATGGCATATGCCACCCAAGGCCAACTGATCTTCCGCAATCCAGATGACGTTCGCGCAGGCATAGACAAGCATGGGCTACACACCTACGTAGCCGGAATTCAGCCGATCCGCGAGGTTTTTGCGCAGGAGAAGCGCGCTCTAGCTGGGTACCTCTCCTTGAATCTCATCGCATTCTGGTTCGCGGTCTGCGCCCTGGTCGTCACCGCGGTCGGCATCTGTATGATCTATGTCCGAAAGAACTCACAACTCATCTTCGTGCGGCACATCAGCGGTTGGCGATTTACCGCTACCCACCGCGTGCTACTGGCCGCAGAAAGTGCACTTGCCGCCACGCTTGCGGGGTGGGTTCCTTTCCGAGTCGGTCAGGAGAATATGTATCTCGACGCACTCACTGTCAGAGGAATACCATTGCCCTACCCGCGAACCGAACTGACCATTGGTGATATTGCCTCGGGAATAGCATTGGCGGCACTAACAGCGGGGGTAATGCTACTGGTTCTGCACCGTTTCCATCGACAGATCGCCCGCGAGGGGGCAAGCTCCGCATGAAAGCTGTATAGCTGGTGGAGACTCATTCGACCATGCTGTAGATAGGTCGAGCATCCAGAAGTTTAGGAGAGCGGTTACATGTCCGACAAAACAAGCACAAGCCGAGGCCTTACCGCGATGCCTAGTCAGCTCGGCGAGACCGCTCGCGCCAAAGGATCTGTGTTGGTGGAGGCGCGGGGGCTGACCAAGTCTTTTGGCGTGCGCGCCCTGTGGAAAGAGCTGTCATTTGACTTGAGCCGGGGACAGATGCTGGCTCTAACAGGACCTTCCGGCTCGGGCAAGTCAACGCTGCTGAACTGCTTGGGGGTGCTGGAGAGCGTGGACGATGGGGAGATTTTGGTCAACGGACAGGACATCACACGTTTCGGACGGCATCAGGCGCGACGGTTCCGTCGCGACATATTGGGCTACCTGTTCCAGAACTATGCACTGATCGAAAATGCGACAATCGCCCAGAATCTGGATGTAGCTCTGGCTGCCATCCGACCGTGGTGGCGGCGGCCTGATTACAATGAGGCGCTTGAGCGCGTCGGTCTAGGTGGCAGGGGAAAAGAAATGGTGTTCCGGTTAAGCGGCGGCGAACAGCAGCGAGTAGCGTTGGCGCGGTTGATAGTAAAACAACCGTCATTGGTGTTGGCCGATGAACCGACGGGGGCATTGGATGAAGAGAACGGGCGCGTGGTCGTTTCTGCGCTACGCGAAATGGCGCAGGCAGGGTGCGCCGTGGTGGTAGCCACACATAATAAGGACGTCGTTGCGGCATGCGACGATCTTCTGAGTGTGGGCACTTAGGGTCAGCTAATCAGCTATACCTGACCACGCCCTAGGAATTTATATAAGTAAAACTCGTAGTTGATGATCACTTGTACGCATCGCCTGCCGGTCAAACACCAGGCGGGCAGATTGATCGACGCATGCGGATCGTGGTGGCAGCGTGATCGGCGCAAGCTGCGTGATCACTGGCAAGTTGGCAACGAAACATCAACAATGAGGTGATCTCGGAGAAATCGATCCGGACAGGCAGTATTTCAGTGGCACAGACGACATCGGCAAGGTAGACACGCGGACGAATGGCCGGGCGTGGGAATGAGTGTGGGGCCCTCGGTAGAACAGAAGTCCCTGCCGGAAGGCCCCACGTGATCCCCTATCGTGCCACGCTCGACGTCCCACGTGAACTCGCCCGCCACCTTGCCCGGCTGCTGCGGGCCGAGCGCCACCGCCGGCACACCCCCAAGGGCAGCAGAGCCCTGACCTGCTTCCACCAGGCCGTATTCGCGTTGAGATGGTTCCGCAACGGCGGTGACATCACCGCCCTCGGCCGCGACCACGGCATCTCCCGCGCCACCGCCTACCGCTACCTCCAGGAGGCCGTCGACGTACTCGCCGACCAAGCCCCCGGCCTGCACCAAGCCCTGGACCGCGCCCGGGCCGACCACCTGCCCCACCTCATCCTGGACGGGAAACTCATCCCCTCCGACCGATGCGCCGAGCAGACGATCAGCATCAAGGGAAAAGACATCGACCTGTGGTACTCCGGGAAAGCCCACGCCCACGGCGGTAACGTCCAGGCGCTGTTCGCCCCCGACGGATTTCCCCTGTGGATCTCCCACGTCGCACCGGGGTCGGTTCACGACCTGACCGCAGCCCGCCGGGACGTTCTCGGCGCCCTCTATCGCCTCGCCACCCGCGACGGCATCCCCACACTCGCCGACGGCGCCTACGAAGGCGCGGGCCACGGCGTTCACACCCCTATCCCGCAACCCGAGGACGGCCGTGACCTGTCCCCGGACAACCGCACCTACAACCGGCTCCTACGCAACCTGCGCTGCCTCGGCGAACGCGGCTTCGCCCTGCTCACCCAGCGTTGGCGCACCCTCCAGCACATCACCGCCAGCCCCAGCAGAATCGGCGACATCGCCAAAGCCGCACTCGCCCTCACCCACTTCGAACACGGTTATCTCACGGGAATTCGGTGAGATCACCTC
>NZ_BLAE01000130.1 GCF_009687865.1 Acrocarpospora macrocephala | reverse complement strand
ACGCGATCGGCGCGCCACCATGCGTAGCTACGCGATCGGCGCGCTACGCCTGCTGAACTTCACCGACATCGCCGAAGGCGCCCGCTGGGCACGCGACGACTTCCACAACCCGCTCATCGCCCTCGGTCTCACACGGCGAGAACTCCTTCGACCCTGGGGCTGTGGCTGTTGTTTCGTGTGGGAACCACGGCGATGACGGGGGATGACGGGGTCGGGCGGAGCCCGAGGGGAAATCAAAGGGCTGGGCGGGTGGGAGTTCTGCGGCAATCAATTGGGTGCCGTGTGGTGGTCGAGAGCCGTAGCGGGTGGGCAGGAAGACACTCCAGCCGGTCAACCCCTCAACACGCCCGACCCTACGCAGATCTGCCACAGCGAGAACATCAACTTCTTCGGCCTCGCCAACGTCGACGTCGAACTCGCCAAGCTCATCGGCGGTTCGCGGTCGCCACCCCCACCAGCGTCTACGAGTCCGGAATCTCGTTCACCCTGTGGCATCAGGGGCAAGGGGGCCTGCGGACTGGTCAAGAGGCAGATGCGTCGAGGAGTTCGATCTCGATGGCCAGGACGCCAAGGGCTTCCTTCTCCGGGCCGTAGATGTGGCGGATGTTGGTGAGCTGCAGGTCGCGAGGGCTGGTCGGGTCGACCCTCTGCGGGCCTTCGGCATCCAGCATCTCCTCGAAGCTGGTGTAGCGGGCGACGCGCTTCACCCTGGTGAGGGCGTCGTCGCGGCCGCACACGAACCGGATGTGGTTGCCGACGGCGAGGTTGCGGAGGTTGGGGTACTGGACGCGGACCTCGATCGTCTTGGTCCCGTTCGCGACCAGGTCAAAGTAGCGGCGGTAGAGGTTCATCTCGCGGGCGCGCGGCGCAACGTGGGCGGCGGGACGACTGGTCATCAGACGGTTAAGTTCCTGGGTGGTGTAGGAGCGATAGAAGTGCTTCGGGTCGGCGATCATCGTGCTGGCCAGCAAACCATCGCGTCGACGTAGTCGTCGAGGAACTATCCAGTTCCCCTCTTGAGGATCGGCTTGAACTCGGGGACCGAATTCAGTGGATCTTTCGGGGGGAGCGGAGTGCTGCGGAGTCGGACGCCCTGGTTGAGGCCGGGCTGGACGCTCTGGGCCGCACGGGCGGGGGTGGTCTCGCCGAGCCAGATCTTCTGAACCTGCTCGCCCAAGAGATCCGTGCCCGACGGCGAGCCGTAGCGCAGGTAGGCCGCGCCCAGATAGGTGGACGATTCGAGAGTCAAGCCTTCCGGGCGACGGCGACGGTCGCTACCCCAGCGGTGGGGAAGTGGCCTGCCTGGGCGAGTTTGAGGTCCGGCGCCGTCGGTCAGGTCCAGCGGGCGGCGGTGTCCGTTCAACGGCTGTCGAGATCGGCCGCCATCTCCCTATGAGCTCGGGCTGGCGTATTAGGCTGGAGAAGTTTTGGTGGGGAGTCTTGGGGCGGGAGGGTTTGTGGTTGAGGGTGTGTTGATTGATTGGGGTGGGGTTCTTACTACTGGGCTGCAGGAGGCGATTGATGAGTGGATTGTTGCTGATCGGATTGATGGGGCGCGGTATCGGGATGTGATGCGGGAGCTGATTCGGCATGCCTATGAGGGGGCGGCCGATGGGGAGAACACGATTCATGCGCTTGAGCGGGGGGAGATCTCCGCGGCGGAGTTTGAGCGGGGGCTCGCTACTCGGTTGCTTACCGTGGATGGGGTTCCGCCGTTGGCTGACGGGCTGTTGAGCCGGATGTTCGCGGGGTTCCGGCCGGTCGAATCGATGAACGAGATGTTGCGGCGGGCTCGTGCTGCGGGGGTGAAGACGTGCCTGGTGTCGAACTCGTGGGCCAATGACTATCCGCGGGATGACTGGGACGCGCTCTTCGATGCGGTGGTCATCTCCGGTGAAGTTCGCATGCGCAAGCCCGAGCCTCGAATCTTTCATCACGCACTCGGCCTGCTCGACCTCGCCCCCGACCAGTGTGTCTTCGTCGACGACATCGAAGCCAATGTCGTCGCTGCTCAATCCCTTGGCCTCCATGGGCTCCACCACCACACGCCCAGCGTCACGATCACCCAACTGGAAGCTCTCACCGGCCACCGTCTGGGGGATGGCATCGCCTAGGGGCACGTCCCCGTAGTGCTTTTGGGATGGGCGTGCCGGGATGGTTCTCGCGAGAACTCCTGCGGTGCTGGCACACTCGGGGGTGATCGGCGGCGTTCCAGGCCCTGGGGCGCGCCGGATCCGTGCGGAGCTCCCGGCATCAGAGCGTCCGTGGCCACACCTCAGCTCCGACCAGCTCAGACTCGACCCAGTTCAGACTCGACCAGCTCAGACTCGACCAGCTCAGACTCGACCCAGTTCAGACTCGACCCAGTTCAGACTCGATCAACTCCGACCACCCGACGACCTCAGATCCGACCAAATCAGACCGCGTCGGATCCGGCTAATCCAGCAGTTCAGATCACGTCACACCCGACCGCGTCGGATCCGGCTAGATCTGACCGTTTCGGATTCGACAGATTCGACCGCTTCAGATTCGACCACCTTGAGGACCTCATGCGTGTCTACCTGCCGTGCACGCTTCCGGCGCTGGCCCGCGCGGTGACCACCGGCGAACTCGGGCCGGCACCGCTGACCGGATTCGCGGTGACACCCGCACTGGTTGAGTGGTACGTCTCCGGGGACACCGAGGAACTCGAGTATGTCGCCCTGATGGAGGCCGCCCGCGCGTCCCTGCGCATGCTCGCCGCTGACAAGGCCGACGGTTTCGCGGCTCCCGCCCGTCGTGTGGTGGTAGCCGCCGAGGTGCCCGACGCGACAACTCTGGTGAGCCCGGACCTCGACGACCGCGGCCGTGTCCGCGTCCTGGAGTCGGTCCCCCTAGCGAAGCTGGCCTCGGTCCATATCGACGACCTTTCCGCCCAAGAGGACGTCACCGCCGCCATCATCGCGCTCCCGGCCGCCGACGAAGGCGACGACGACGCCCAGTTCACCGTCGACGGCGCCGACGCCCACGAACTCCTCTGGTACGCGACCCAGGAAATCCCCGACCTCCTGACCTAGCAGAACCGCCCGAACTCGCCTATTGCGGTGTCCGGAAACGTTCACCTGGGTGGAAGCTGCGAATCGCCGGGTCCGGTGAGCCAGCTTGACCCCGCCAAGGTTCGTGGTCACCGCACTCGATGATTGATGCCAATGGGCCAGTCTTGTTCGGGTGATCAGGTAGCGCCCGGGGTGGATGGTCTCAACCGCTCTGATGGGGCGGTTCCCAGACTGAGCAGTCGTGCGCGAAGAGCACTCGTCGTGGGTCGAAGTCGTTGAGCCGCTCCAGCCATCGTCGATAGGTGGGAAGCGGCTGGTCCAGACCTTGGAGGGCGGCATGGCGAGCCAGGTGATCAGACGCGAACTGGGATGCGAAGTCGTGTGCCTGCCCGGCGAGGACCACGGTGCCATCGCTCTGCCGGATCACCAGCGACTGGTGCCCATCGGTATGCCCGGGAGTGGGGATGATCCAGACTCCCGGCCAGACCTCGGCTTCGCCGGCGATCTCCTCGTAGGTCGCACCGGGGAAGTCCACGAGTTCGTCGATTGTGTAGCCGCCCTGGCGGGCGGTGGCCAACTCCACGGCCTGTACCAGGATTGGCTTGCCGCCAAGCAAGGGATTCCCTCCACAGTGGTCGAAGTGGAGGTGGCAGTTCACCACCAGGGAGACATCCGCGAGGGTGACTCCCGCAGCCGCGAGGGCGCCTTCAAGCGCCCTGCGTTGGGGTCGATAGTGGGCCTCGGTCTCGGGGTCGACGGCACCGACACCGGTGTCGAAGAGGATCAGTCCTTCATCGCGCCGCACCAAATAGGCGAGCACGGGTTCAACTCGCGGCTGCGGGCCTCCGGTCTCCGTCGCAGGTCGGACGAAGTATCCCAAGTCGAGTCGATGCACCGCCGTGTTGCTGCCCATCCGGTCATCCTGGCAGGCCGCTGTGTCCGTTCCCGGGCTGTCCGCCGACGGCGGACTCGGCCGACTCGCGGTGAAGAAAACTGACCCAAGTCGCCGCCGAGCCAGCAATCAACTGCACAGGTCAGACCACCCCCTCCCGCATCGAGAGGCCGATGGGCAAAGTCGCTGGGGTGTTCGTGCTGTGCTCAAGAGGTCAGGATGCCGGGGGCGGATGCCCGGGCGCGTGGTCGCTCGAGGGCGTGACTCCTGTACTCGGGGTGACCTCGTGTGCGGATCAGGGTGCCGAGCAGGTCGGGAGGTTCGTCGCCGTCGTCGGAGGTGCCGAAGAGCACGGCGATGTAGCCGAAATAGGTGATCATCGTGGCTGGTTCGCCCGCGACTGAGCTGAGAGTCCTTGGACACGACGTCGTGGTGGCGGTAGGCCTCGACGTCGGGGGTGACGTCGTGTATGCGCCCTATGGGACGCAAGTCGGGAGCATTGACGGGTGGCAAGTCGAGATATATCTTGACTTGTCTGGGTGGGCGGTTCGTTGTCGATCGGATGGATTGGGGTGTGGGGCAGGGTCCGTGGTGGCCTTGTTCCGGGGCTATGAGTGCATCTTCTGTGTCGCGGTCGCTGGGGCGGCGGGTTCGAGATCTGATCCTGGTCACGGGGTTGGTGACTGAGGTTCGAATGGTCGCGGGGAGGATGCTGGGGATTCGGGTGGAGGGGGAGGGGATTGGTGACCTTGCGTGGGTGGCCGGGCAGCAGGTTCGGGTTCTGGTCACAGATCCCTTGACGTTTCAGAATTGGCGGCGGCCTCGGGATTTCTTGCGGACCTATTCGGTCTGGAACCTCGATGGAGGGCTGGAGCTACGTGTCCTCGATCACGGGGACGGGCCGGGGGCGCGCTGGGCTCGGGGGTTGAAGGTGGGAGATGAGGTGACCTTCAACAAGCCGGAGGGGGCGTTTGTCGCGCAGAAAGCGGCATTTCACCTGTTCGTAGGAGAGGAAACCGCAGCAGTGGCGTTCGGGCCGATGATTCGTGGGCTGGATTCGAGCGCTTCGGTGTACGGGGTTGTTGAGGTCGCAGGGCCGGAGGATCGGCTTGAACTCGGGGACCGAATTCAGTGGATCTTTCGGGGGGAGCGGAGCGCCGCAGAGTCGGACGCCCTGGTTGAGGCCGTTCGAGAGCTAAGCCTTCCGGGCGACGGCGACGGCGACGGCGACGGCAGCGGCAGCGGTGGCGGCGACGGCAGCGACGGGCACGGCCACGGTGGCGGTGGCCACGGTGACGGCGACGGGCACGGTGGCGGCGACGGCCGCGGCTACGGCAGCGACGACGGCCACGGTGGCTATGACGGTGGTGGCGGCGAAGGCAAGAGCAAGGGCAGTGGTGGTGGGGTCGCGTATGTGGCGGGGGAGGCGAAGACGGTTCAGAGGGTTCGTGAGCATTTGGTGCGGGAGCGCGGGTGGTCGCGGCGGGCGGTGCTCACCAAACCGTTCTGGACGCCGGGGAAGATCGGGATGGAATAGTCGTGATGAGATGGCCCGGATCGGTGGGTGAAGAGGTGCCGATGGGGTGGGTGGCCTGGGGGTTGTCGGTGGGGTCGATTAAAGTTGGGGGACGATGACACACATTGTTTGGGACTGGAATGGGACGCTCTTCCACGACACGGACGCGGTCGTGGGGGCTACGAACGAGATCTTCCGGCCGTACGGAGTGGGGCCGTTTGATCTTGAGGGGTTTCGGGAGGTTTATACGCGGCCGATCTGGGTGGCGTATGAGCGCATCATCGGGCGACCGCTGGCCGAAGGCGAGTGGGAGAAGCTCGATCATGGGTTTCATGAGCACTATCACCGGCTGATGCTGGCGTGCCGGCTGGCCGAGGGCGCGACGGCGAGCCTGCGGGCCTGGGAGGACTCGGGGCGGACGCAGTCGCTGTTGTCGATGTGGGGGCACGATCGTCTGGTGCCGAAAGTGGGGGAGTTCGGGATCGATCACCACTTCACCCGCGTCGACGGGCTCCGGGCGGCTTCCGGTGGGCCGAAGGCGGAGCACATGGTGCTGCATCTCAAGGCGCTCGATCTCGATCCCAGCAAGGTCGTGGTGATCGGCGACAGCGTCGATGACGCACATGCGGCCGAGCATGTGGGGGCACGGGCAATCCTCTACACCGGCGGCATGACCCGCCGCTCGGAACTGCAGCGAGTAGGCGTGCCCGTGGTGGACTCCCTGTCGCAAGCACTAGACCTCATCTGAGGGATCCGGCTACCTGACCGACTCGGGTCGGGGCTGAAGGCCACTCCCCAGACGAGGCCTTCGTGGCCGCGCAGGATCGTGGGTTCGGTGTGGTCGGTGATCCCAGATCCGTACGGTGCCCGTCCTTTCCGCCGGTGGCGACGGCGCGGCCGTCGGGGCCTGAAGGCGGCGTAGCGGATCTGGAGCTTGTCGGGCGGGTTGGCGGGGACGATCTGCCCGGAAGAGGGCAATCCATCTGGCATCGGATGGGGTAAGCGGGGGGCGTTGGCCGTACGCTGGGCGGAGTTGAGTTCGTCCCCTCGGAGGTCGCCATTAACCGGCTCGTGCTCTGGAACGTCGATCTGACGCTGGTGGACGTCACGATCGTTGCTCGGGACGCGTACGCCGACGCGTTCCGGATGGTCACCGGGCGGCCGCTGGTGAAGCTGGCGGTGGCCATGGGGCGGCCCGACTCGGAGATCATCTTTGAGACCTTGGCGATCAACGGGATCCAGGTGGAGGACTACCACCTGCCCCGGTTCATCGACGCGCTGGCCGTGGCGTTCACGGACAAGCGGCGGCGGCTGGACAAGGAGGGCCGGGTGATGCCGGGGGCCAAGGACGCGCTGAAGGCGATCTCCCGGCTGGACGGGGTCGTGCAGTCGGTGCTGACCGGGACGATCAAGACCAATGCCGTGCACAAGCTGGCCGCCTTCGGGCTGAACAAGTGGGTGGACTTCGAGGTCGGTGGGTACGGCGAGGAGGTCTACCCCAAAGCCACGCTGCTCCAGGTCGCGCAGGGCCGGGCCAAGGACAAGTACGGCTTCCGCTTCGACGCCGGGAACACCGTCCTGATCGGGGATTCCACCCGCGACGTGCAGGCCGCCCAGATCGGCGGCGCCGCGATGATCGCCGTCGCCTCGGGCCGCTCCACTGAGGCCGAACTGGCCGAAGCCGGAGCCGACATCGTCCTCCCCGACCTCTCCAACGCCTCCGAAGTGGTCGCCGCCATCGCCCGCCTCACCAGCCCGGTCAACCGCAAAGCCAGCTGATCAAAGCTCGGACCGCAAGGCTGGCTGACCCACGCCCGGCCGACCGCAGGGCCAATTGACCCGCGGTCCAGCCGGCCGCGAGGTCCGATCAAGGCTTGAGACGCCATCCTGTTTGCCTCGTTCCAACCTGTCGCCTCACTATTAGGGCGATATATCGCTACAAAGCCCGGTTGCGTGGAGGTACGGATGCGTTTCCAGGTGCTCGGGCCGCTTGAGGCGTTCACCGCGGACGGTCACCCGATCGCGCTCGGACCCCGGCGGCAGCGGGCGGTGGTGGCCCGCCTGCTGCTCGCGGGTGGCCGCGTGGTCCCGGCCGATCGCCTGGTCGAGGATCTCTGGAGCGACTCGATCTCCTCGGGCGCCTCCGGCCTGCTCCAGTCGAACATCTCGCTCCTGCGCCGGGTCCTCGAACCCGATCGTCCGCCGCGCGCCCCCGCGAAGGTCCTTGTCAGCGCCGCCCCCGGCTACGCCCTGCGCATCCAGCCCGGCGACCTCGACTCCTGGCTGTTCGAACAGGAAGTACGGCAGGCCGAGGAGTCCGGCCTGGCCCGTGCCCCCGGCCAGGCCGTCACCCTGCTGGATCGCGCGCTCGCTCGCTGGCAGGGTCCCGCGTACTCGGAGGTGGCGGCCGAGGAGTGGGCCGGACCGGAGGTCGTACGCCTGGATGAGTTGCGGGCGCACGCCCGGCAGTTGCGCGCGATGGGCCTGCTGGCGTCGGGCCGGGCGGCCGCGGCCGCCGCCGAGCTGGAGGTGCTGGTCGCCGAGTCGCCGCTGCGGGAGGAGTCGTGGCGGCTGCTTGCGCTGGCGCTCTACCGATCCGGCCGCCAGGGCGACGCGTTGTCGGTGCTGCGCCGGGCTAGGGACGTCCTGGTCGCGGAGCTCGGGGTGGATCCAGGTCCGCGCCTGCGCGAGACCGAGGTCGCGGTCCTGGCGCAGGATCCCGCCCTCGACCACGCGGCGATGTTGTTCGGCCAGGCGGAGGGCCGGGGGTTGGCGAATCTCGCCGACAGCGACATAGGCGGCATCGCGCGAGCGACGGAACCGAGCGAGCACGTCGGCCAGCCTCAGCGCAGGCCGGACATTTCACGTTCCCGGATGAAAAATCCCGGCATAGATGATCCAAGATCAGTCCCCCGGCTGATCGGCCGGGACGGTGAGCTCGGCACACTCCTCGACGCCGCCCAGATGATCGCCTCATCCGGTAGCCGTGGCGCCGCCCTGATCTCCGGAGAGCCGGGGATCGGAAAGAGCGCCCTGGTCAGCGTGCTCGCGGCGGAACTGGAAGCCCGCGGCTGGCTGGTTTCCTGGGGCCGCTGCCCCGAGGCGGAGGGTTCGCCGGCGCTCTGGCCGTGGGCCCAGGTCATGACCACCCTCGACCCCCTCGTGCCGCGCAGCCGCGAGGAGTGGGAGGTGCTCCGGCTGGGCGCGTCCACCACCCAGTTCCACGTGCATCGGGCCCTGTCCGGATATCTGGCCAGGGTGGCGGAGACCCGCCCGCTGCTGGTGGTGCTGGAGGACTTGAACCGCGCGGACGAGGCCACGCTCGCCGCGCTGCGGGATCTCGCCGCCGACCGGCAACCGGCTGCGGTCTTCGTGGCCGGCACCTACCGGTCCGCCGAGATGAGCGAGGAGCTGGCCGAGACGTGTTCCACCCTGGCCAGGCAGGAGGCGACGCGCATCGACCTGGCGGGTCTGGCCGCCGCCGACGTGGCCGTTCTGGTGCGGCTGACCTGCGCTGAGGTCGACGCCGAGGACCGCGCCGACGACCGTTCTGTGGCCGCCATCGCGGCGCGCGCCGACGGGAACCCGTTCTACGCCAGGGAGACCGCCCGGCTGCTGGCCAGCGAGGGCGTGCTGGTCGCCACCAGCGAGGTTCCGGCCGGTGCCGCCGATGTGATCAGGCGCCGGGTGGCCCGGCTGCCCGCCGTCGCCAGGAACGTGCTGCGCACGTTCGCCGCGCTCGGCCGCGAGGGCGAGGTCTCCGTGCTGGTACGGGCCGAGCAACACCAGGCCGACGAGGTCTACGACGCCCTGGAGATCGCGGTCGTCACCGGCTTGCTGGAGGAACCCGCTCCGGGCCGGGTGCGTTTCGCGCACGCTCTGGTCATGGACACCATCTACGGTGACCTGCCGAAACTCCGGCGGGCCCGGCTGCACTTCAGGATCGCCGAGGCGATGGAGGAGCTGCGCCCTGCCGACGTCGGTGCGCTGGCCCATCATTTCGCGGAGGCCGCCACGCTGGGGTGCGCGGACCAGGCGGTGCGGTATTGCCGGGCGGCAGCCGTACAGGCGGAGCAGCGGTTCGCGTTCCGGTCGGCGGTGGCGCTGTGGGCGCGGGCGCTGGCCGTGCATCTGCTGGATCCGCGCGGGGATCGGCGGGTACGCGCTGAGTTGCTGCGCGAGCGGGCCAGGGCCGAGCAGCTGGCGGGGTTGTCGCAGTCGGCGCGGGAGTCGCGGGCGGAGGCGATCCGGGCCGCGGAGGTGACGGGGGATCGGGCGCTCACGGCGGCGGCGATCACCGCCATTGACACCCCGATGATGTGGAACAACCGCACCCACGGGCAGACGGACGTGGCCCACGTGGAACTGATCCGCCGCACTCTGGCCGGGTTGCCGGATGGGGAGAGCGAGTTGCGCGCCCGGCTGCTGGCGACGCTGGCGCTGGAGGCGGCGATCTGGCACGACCCGGTGGGCGCGTCCGCCGCGGCCGAGGAGGCGGTCGCGCTGGCCAGGGGTCTTGGCGACGCCTCCGTGCTGGCGGTCGCGCTCAACGCCCGGTACTACGTCAACCGGGTTCCCGGGCAGTACGACCTGGTGCTGGAGATCGGCGCCGAGCTCATGGAGTTGGGTCGGCGGGAGCGACTGCCTGGCGTGGAGGCGCTCGGCCTGCTGTCCAGCAGTTCGGCGCTGCTGGCGCGGGCGGACGTCGATGGGGCGTCGGCGCTGGTCGAGGCGGCACGGGAGCTCGCGGGGCGGTACGACTTACGTGAGGCCGCCGCCCTCGCCGGCCTGGCCACCGCCGCCATCCAGCGGATGCAGGGGGACGAGGCCGAAGCGGTCCGGGGCTTCGCGAAGGTCGCGGCAGACGCCACCGAAGCTGAAATGTGGGACATATACGGCACGATGACTGTCGTCCGTGTTATCCATCTGTATCAGCAGGGACGCCTGGCCGAGGCTGATCCGGAGATCCAGCAGCTGGCCGACGGCTATCCCGATGCCGCGCGGCCACTCCTCGCGGTCCGCGCGGCGATGGACGGCCGCCCGGAGGCCGTGGAACTGCTGCGCGAGGAACCCGCCTTCGACTACCTCTGGCTGCTCATGCAGGCGTTCCGCGCCGACGCCGCCGTCATCCTGGGGGTTCGGGACGTTGCCGAGCAGATCTACGCACAGCTGTCGCCCTACCGGGACTGCATCTGCGGCGGCGAGACCATATCCATGATCCTCGGGCCCGTCGCCGAATGTATGGCCCGGCTCGCCGTCCTGCTCGGCAAGGACCCGGCCGACGACTGGCGGCAGGCCCTCAAGGTCGCACAACGCGCGCGAGCACCCCGTTGGGAGGCCCGCGCCCGTGCCGCTCTCCAGGAGAATTAACCGGCGGTCATGACACGGTGGTTCTCCCACCCACCCAG
>NZ_BLAE01000129.1 GCF_009687865.1 Acrocarpospora macrocephala | reverse complement strand
GGGGGGAAGATGAGGGAGGTGGTGCGTGCCGGACGGCCGGGCGGGCAGACCAGTGACGAGACACAGTCTTGGCACAGGCTCCTATCAGGCCACGTTCCAGCCGAACCCGGCACGCACCATCGGAGACACTCCAGGCGAGGCGACAGATCAGCCCAAGGACACCCGAAGGCACGGGGTCAGGGTGAGTTTGGGTCAGCCTCAACGGAACACCTCCTGTCACAGCTATCCCACCCGAACCACCGGGTGCTGCTGCTCCCTCAAGTCTCACTGGGTGGGTGGGAGAACCGCTGCGCACAGTCTGTTCGCCGACGCCGAAACAGCGATGCCTGCGGGAATCCAACGTTTATATGTACGTCATGGAGTTGAGCACCGCACCGGAAGATCCCCTCGTCACCCAGCTGCGCCAGGCCGAAGCTCGCCTGCAGGCCGCACAACTGGCCGCCGACGACATCGAGCTGGATCGCCTGCTCGACGACCGGCTCGTCTTCACCGGCCCCGACGGCCTGCTCTACAGCAAGCAGGACGACCTGGACATCCAGCGCAGCGGCCAGCAGCGGCTCACCACGGTTCGCCAGGAAGATCTGCGCGTGCTCGTGGACGGGCGCACCGGCGTCACCTGGTTTCTAGGGTCGCTGGAAGGGGTGTTCAAGGGCGAGCCGTTCACGGCGCGGGTGCGATACACGCGCACCTGGATCCACACCGGCGAGCACGGCTGGCGGCTGCTCGCCGCGCACGTCAGCCCCGGGTGAGCGGCTGCCCGAGCAGGGTGTCGGCACGGACCCTCGGCGGCGCGTCGTGGTCGGCGAAGTCCTCACTGACGAGCGCGTCCAGTCGCGGACGGCAAGGAAATTGGAACGATCGGCAGTGCCCTTCCAGCCAAAACCAGGGCTTCTGTTCAGCGGGGACCGCCCGCTTCGGCGACCGCCCGGAAATCCGCCAGTTGCCGACTGTCGGTGCGGCGTATGGCGGCGCGGATCAATGGGCCGAGCAGTGTCCAGGGGAACCCCCTGACCTCGACGTCCGCGGTCAGGCGGGCACGGGTGCGGTCTCCAGCCCCCTCCAGCACGTACGAATACCGTGCCGTCACGTTGCCCTGTTCGGAGGTGAGCGTCAGGGAGCGGCCGGGCTCGAGAGCGGATATGCCGCTCTTGCGGGTCTTGCCGCGAGCTCGGAAGACGAGGGTGGCGCCCACCTCCGTACCCGGGTCGGCGTGCATGGATTCCACGCCCTTCATCCAGCGCGGAGCGCGCTCCCAGTCGGTGAGCTCGCGCCACACCGCGGCGATGGGACGATCGATGACGGTGCTGACCTCGAATGCGCGCTTCATGCGGCCAGCATTCCCGCGCCGGCGGCGCCCCCACTTGTACGGAATTCACATCTCAGGCACGAAACCCGGCTCATGCTGAGCGAACACGGCACGCTGGGCGGCCACGTAACCGGACGGGGTGACACCCGTGTGACGCTTGAAGTCCCGGATGAAATGGCTCTGGTCGAACCATCCCCAAGCCGTGGCGAGGTCGGCCCAGTTCAGTTCGGCGTGGATGTCGACGCTTTCTAGGAGCCTGCGAAGGCGCAGAATCCGGCTGAGCGCACGCGGCGTCAGCCCGACCGTCCGCACGAATTCGCGGTCGAGATGCGCATGGGTGACCCCCAGCTCGCGGGCCAGCTCCGAAATCCGCCGCAGGGGATCCTCCTCCAGCGCGGCCACCGCAGCGGCGCACCGCTGCCACCCGTTCTCCGCCGGCCCCAGCCCGAGAACCAGCGTCTCCTCGGTCATGTCCAGGCACGCGAACGGGTCGCTCTCGCCGAGCAGCGCCGCGCGCAGCGATCCCGCGGCGGCCCAGTTCTCCATCAGGTCGACCACCCGCCCCCGCAGCGGGGCAGGTTCCACGCCGAAGAGCGCCCGGCAGCCGACCGCCGAGGAGACGATCCCCACCGCCAGGGTCTCCGCCGTCGGCGCGTTGATCACCGGACCGACATGGGGTCCCGCCAGCCAGCCACGCTCGGCGAGAAACGGCACGCCCGCCCCGTTCCGCGGCACCTGCAGGATGGCCGGACCCAGCACGAGCACCGCCACGGTGGAGCCCGTCGGAGCGATGCGTTCCCGCGCGTACGTGATGCGCCCGCGAGCGAACCAGATCGACTCGGCGAACGGTTCGAGCGGTGGACCGGGTTTCCTGATCTCGAACTCGAACTCCACGACGACTCCCCGCGCACATACCGATCGGCGGCCACGTCACATTCAACCGGCTCTGCCGCGTCCCATTGATTCTGAGGCAGCGACCCGCCAGCTCAATCGGCTTATTGGTCGCGGACCGGAATCGGTTCAGCCAGCGCGGCGCGTCCGGGAGGCGCGGGGAAGGGGTCGGCGAAGTACTGGGTCTCGTGCGTTACCAGACCATCGGTGATCTCCATGACGCTGAGCGAGTATGTGGGCACGCCGTCGTAGGTGATCACGCACTCGCTCACCCAAAGGTCGCCGCCGCCCAGGATTCGGCGGATGGTGAAGTGGCGTTCGGCCGGGTGCCCGCCGCGTTGCGCTTGGATCCTTGACCGGCCTTTGAAGCGCTCGCCCGACTGCGGGTAGTCCAGGATCGCGTCCGCAGCATAGATCGCGTGCTCAGCGTCGACGTCCCCGCGTTCGGAGGCCTCCCAGTGCTGCTGGAGCCGAGCCCGGATATCGGCTTCAGGATCACCTGCGCTGTTCACCCGTTAACCCTTCATGACCAGGAGGAATGTCGCCGGCTCGCACGACAGACGTTACCCGAGGGTTCTCGTGCAGCGTGGGACCCAGTAGCCGAACCCGGCCTCGGCCGACAGAGATCGTGTGGCGGCGGCGGGGGTGGCGTGACTTAATACGTAACGTCAGGACTGGCGTGACGTTTTCTGGAGGGTGATTCGTGTCCGGCGACGCGTGCCGAAGCTGTGGTAAACCGCTGCCGGAACGGATCGGCATGCGGGGCCGGGTGTCGGTTTACTGTTCGGCCGCGTGCCGGCAGAAGGCGTACCGTTCGCGGCACGGCGCCAAGGCGGGCGTCGAAGTGCACGAGCTGATCGCCGATCTGGAACGGCGGGTCAAGAAGTTGTCGCCACGCCCGCCTGACACGTTCTACGCGGACGTGACCGAGCTGTCGTCCTCCGTGGGCTTGCTGCGCCGGATGGCCCGTGACGCCGCCCAGTTCGGCGAGGCCGGGGAAATCGTCACGCGGGTGCCCGTGACGGAATCGGCGGCCGAGGAGCGGGACCTGGAGCTGGTGGCCGCCGTGCGGTCCGACGACGAGTGGACGTTCGCCGGGCTGCTGGAGCCGTACCGGCGGGAACTGCAGGTGCACTGCTACCGGATGGTCGGCTCCTACGACGACTCCGAGGATCTGGTGCAGGACACCTTCCTGCGGGCCTGGCGCAACCGGGACGGCTTCGAGGGGCGTTCTTCCTTCCGCGCCTGGCTGTACCGGATCGCCACCAACGCCTGCCTGGACTTCCTGCGGCGCAACACGCGCCGCCCCCAGCTGTACGAGGGCGGCGCGGAGCCGCCCCCGCGGATCACCTGGTTGCAGCCCTACCCCGACCTGCTTCTGGCGGACGTGCCCGCGGGCGAGGACGGGCCGGAGGCGGCGGCGGTGACCCGGGAGACGATGGAGCTGGTGTTCCTGACCGCGATCCAGCACCTGCCGCCCCGGCAGCGCGCGGTGCTGATCGTGCGGGACGTGCTCGGCTGGCCCGCGCAGGAGGCGGCGACGCTGCTGGAGATGAGCGTCGCCTCGGTCAACAGCGCGCTTCAGCGGGCCAGGCCGGCGCTGCGCAAGCACCTGCCCGGCGACCGGTCGGAGTGGGCCGCCGCCACGGAGCCGACCGAGGAGGAACGCGCCCTCCTGAAACGCTACATGGAGGTCGCCGAGCGGGCCGACACGGCGGCGATGACCGAGATGCTGCACGAGGACGTGCTGCTCACGATGCCGCCGAGCCCGCTATGGTTCGCCGGGCGCGAGGCGTTCGTCAGCGGCATCGCGCAGGTCTTCGACACCCGCTCGCCTCGCTACTTCGGCCGCTGGCGGCACCTGCCCACGACCGCCAACCGGCTGCCGGCGGCGGCCGGCTACGTGCAGCGGCCGGGCACCACGGTGTACCGGGCGCAGGTGCTCGACGTCCTGCGCGTCGTGGACGGAAAGATCGTGGAGATCACCTCGTTCGAACCCCACCTGTTCCCCGCGTTCGGCCTGCCGCTGACCCTGTGAGCTCCGGGGCCGATGATTTCCGCCAGGCGGGAACGTCTCATTGACCGACTGTCGCGTGCTGCACGCGAGCCGGCACTGAGAAACGGAGTAACCCCCCATGGCCCTGGAAATCGCGGATATACCGCTCGCCGTACTGTCCCGCGCGCTCGACCAGACCGGCGCCGTCATCGCCCGGGTCCGCCCCGAGCAGGCCACGCTACCTACTCCGTGCCGATCCTGGGACGTGTACGCGCTGGTCAACCACGTGGTCGACGAGGTACGGCAGTTCGCCGCGGTGACCGGTGGCGGGGAACGGAACCATCTCGGCGTCGACGTCCTCGGGGACGACTGGGCCGGCGCCTACCGGCGGGCGGCCGATTCGCTGCGGGCGGCCTGGCAGCGGCCCGGCGCGATGGACGGGACGGTGCGGCTGCCCTTCGGTGAGGTCCCGGCCATCTGGACGATCGGCCAGCAGATCACCGAACTGGCCATCCACGCCTGGGACATCGCCAAGGCGACCGGCCAGCCGACCGACCTCGACCAGGACGTGGCCCGGGCGGCGCAGGAGTGGGGAGAAGCCAACCTCAAGCCGGAGTTCCGCGGCGACGAAGCCGACGGCAGCCACATCGGCCCCGAGATCGCGAGCTCCCCCGACGCCTCCCTGTACGACCGGCTCGCGGCGTTCGGCGGCCGCGACCCCCACCTCACCCTGTCCAACGAGAACTAGGAGACGACCATGTTGCTGGAGAACAAGAACGCCGTCATCTACGGAGCGGGCGGCTCGATCGGGTCCGTGGTCGCCAAGGCCTTCGCCCTGGAGGGCGCCACGGTCCACCTGACCGGCCGTACCCGCGCCAAGCTCGACGAGGTGGCCAAGGACATCGCCGCCACCGGCGGGCGGGCCGAGGTGGCCGTGGTGGACGCGCTGGACGAGCGGGCCGTGGACGAGCACGCCCGTGCCATGGCCGCCCAGGGCGGTATCGACGTGTCCCTCAACCTCATCTCTCGCGGCGACGTCCACGGCATCCCGCTGGCCGAGATGACCACGGCCGACGTCGTGGGTCCCATCACCACGGGGATCACCACCAACCTCATCACCGCGCGGGCGGCGGCCCGCCACATGATCCCGCAGGGCTCCGGCGTCATCCTCGCGTTGAACAGCGGCTCCGCCCAGGGCAGCCCGATGATGGGCGGCACCGGCCCGGCCGACGCGGCGATCGACACCTTCATCCGCAACCTGGCGATGGAGGTGGGACCCGCCGGCATCCGGGTCCTGGGCATCTGGACCGCCGGGCTCCCCGAGACCATGTCGCGGGAGAAGCTGGCCGCGGTCAACAGCGACCTGGACCTGGACGAGGCGGCCTTCCAGGGCCTGCTCGCGAACCTGGCCCAGATGCGCATGCTCCGCCGCTCCCCGAGCCTGGCCGACGTCGCCGCCACGGCGGTGTTCCTCGCCTCCGACCAGGCCCGCTCCATCACCGCCACGTTCGTCAACGTCACGAGCGGCATCTTCGCCAGCTGAACTCTCTAGCGGCAGGGCGGGGTGAACGGCAGGCCGGGGAAGTATCGGTTCCACTCCGTCTGAGTGATGCGCGGATGGGCCAGCGCGCAGATCCGTACGGCGACGTGGTTCAGATCGGTGTCCCAGAGGCGGACAGTGGCGTCTGCGCCGCCGGTGGCCAGGGTGCGGCCGTCGGGATCGTACGTCACCGAGAGGAGCGCGTCCGTGTGGCCGGTCAGGATGGTGGCGGTTCCCGGGGCGCGTGGATCGGTGACGTCCCAGATCCGCAGGGCCCGATCGGATCCGGCGCTGGCCAGGACCCGGCCGTCGGGAGTGAAGACCATGCCGTTGACGCTGTTGGTGTGGCCGTTCAGCACGGCGAGCGCGCGGGGCTCGCGCGGATCGCCGACGTCCCAGAGCCGCACGCTGTTGTCGGCGCCGGCACTGGCCAGCACACGGCCGTCAAGGCGGAACTCCGCCCGGAAGACGTTCTGGGTGTGTCCTTTCAGGGTGGCCAGCGCCTCCGGCCGGGCGGCGTCGGCGACGTCCCACAGGCGTACGGTGTGATCGGCGCTGGCCGTGGCCAGGACCCGTCCCGCCGGAGCGAAGACCGCCGCGATGACCGCGGCCTGGTGATCGGTGATCCGCGACAGTTCCCGGGGGCGGCCCGGGACGCTGACGTCCCAGAGGCGGGCGGTGCGGTCGGAGCCGGCGGTGGCGAGCGTGCGCCCGTCAGGGCTGAACATCACCGAGAAGACGTTTCCGGTGTGCCCGGTGAGCACGCCGAGCGGCTGGGGGCGGGCGGCGTCGGAGACGTCCCAGAGTCGTACCGTCGAATCCAGGCTGGCGGTGGCCAGCACCCGCCCGTCCGGGCGGAACGCCAGCCAGCTCACGCCGTCGGTGTGGCCGCGCAGCGTGGCCAGCGGGACCGGGCGGGTGCGGTCGGCGACGTTCCAGAGGCGGGCTTCACGGTGGCTGCCCGTGGCCAGCACGGTGCCGTCAGGGCTGAACGCCACGGTGTTCACCCCGCCACTGTGCCCGGTGAGGACGTCTCCGCGCAGGTCCCACAGGCGTACGACGTTGTCCTGCCCGGCGGAGACCAGCGTGCCGCCGTCCTGGCTGAACGACACCGTGAAGACGGTGTCGGCGTGACCTTCCAAGGTGACCGGCGCGCTCACCGCCTTCGGGTCCGAGACGTCCCACAGGCGCACCGTCGTGTCATAGCTGCCGCTGGCGAGCAGACGCCGGTCGGCGCTGAACGCCAGCGACACCACGCCGTTGCGATGACCGCGCAGGACGACCGGGCTCCCGGGACGGCGCGGATCGGCCACGTTCCACAGCCGGATCGTGGTGTCGAAGCTGCCGGTGGCCAACGCGAGCCCGTCCGGGCTGAACGCCGCGGACAAGATGCGATCGGTGTGCCCGGTCAGCTCCGCGGCTCGACGCGGGCGGCGCGGCTCTGTGACGTCCCACAGCCGGAGCGAGGTGGTGCCGCCGTTGGTGACGAGCGTGCGGCCGTCGGGACTGAAGACGGCCAGGCCCGCGGCGCCGGGGCGGCCGGACAGGACGGTGAGCGGAACGGGGTGGTACGGATCGGCCACATTCCACAGCCGCACGGTGGCGTCGTAGCTCGCGCTGGCCAGGATCCGCCCGTCGGGACTGAGGGAGACCCGGCGGACGCCCTGAGTGTGCCCGGTCAGCGTGGCCGCGGCGCGAGGACGCCGAGGGTCGGTCAGGTCCCACAGCCGCACCGTCCGGTCGTCGCTCGCGGTCGCCAGCATGCGGCCGCCGGAGGCGAACGTGGCCGAGGTCACTCCCTGGGTGTGACCCCGCAGCGTCGCCACCGCAGCGGGATATCCGCCGGTACGGACTCCGTACAGGCGGACGACACCGTCGAGCGAGGCGGTGGCCAGCAGCCGCCCGTCGGGGCTGAACTCGGCGGCGTACACGGCGAGCGCGGGACCGGTCAGCCGGGTGGCGAACGGCGTGGCGAAGGTGCTGAGCACGCTGCCGCGGGCCTCGGCGCCGGGCATGAGGCGGTAGGCGGCGAGGCTGAGCTGGGCGGCCAGCGCCGGGTTGATGGCGCGCAGCGCGACCGCCTCATTGGCCACCTTCCCCGACAGCGCCATGTCGCGCTGCTCGCGGATGTCCAGCTGGCTCGTGAAGGCGACCGTCCCGGCCGCGACCGTGAGAGCGAACAGGACGAGCAGGCCGGCGACCAACTGGAGCAGGCGACGCGTACGACGCCGGGCGGCGTCCTGCTCCGCACGCTCACGCCGTTCGGAGGCGTCGAGGAATTCGCGCGCCGGCGGACTCAGGTCGGCGGCGCTCGGCGCGGTATCCACCCATTCCCGTGCGGTCGCCAGCCGGGTGCCGCGGTACAGCGCGGCCGGGTCGCGATTCTCCCGCCGCCAGGTCGCGGAGTCCTCGGCGAGCCGCCTGCCCACGACCAGGCCGGCGCGGTCGGTGTCCAGCCAGGCGCGCAGCCGGGGCCACGCCGTCAGCAGCGCCTCGTGGCTGATCTGCACGGTCTCCAGGTCAGTCGTGATCAGCCGCTGCGCGACGAACCGGTCGAGCACGTCCTCGCGTCGCGTCCCCGGCTCGATCAGCTCCGCCGTACGCACCCGTCGGCGCGTGTCGGCGGTGTCCGGGGAGATGTGGACCAGGGTGAGGAACAGCCGCCGGGCCAGCTCCTGCTCGTCCGCCCCGAGCTCGTCGTAGACCTTGCTCGCGCTGGCCGCCACCGCTCCGTCGATCCCGCCCGCCTCGCGGTAGTCGCGGATCGTCAGCCGTCTGCCCTGGCTGCGGGACCACGTGGCGTACAGCGCGTGGGACAGCAACGGCAGCGCGCCGGGCTCGTGCGCCGCGTCGCTCAAGCCGCCGCGCGGCGCGACGTCGCGCAGCAGCAGCTCGACCAGCCCGTCCTCGAGCGTCAGCTTCGCTTTGCGGGCCGGCTCCTCGATCGCCGCGCGCAGCTCGGCCTCGCTCATCGGCCCGACCGCGACCTGGCCGGACTGCGCCACGGCGACGAGCTGCGGATACCGCAGCACCTGCCCGTAGAAATCGGCGCGCATCCCCACCACGACCAGCGCGCCGCGCGCACCCGCCGCGCACAACGCGTCGATGAACGCCCGCCGCTCCCCTTCGTCGGCGCAGGTGGTGAAGACCTCCTCGAACTGGTCGACCACCACCAGAGCCCCCGGCCCGGCGGGCAGCGCCGTCAGCTCCGCCAGCGGACGCGAGCCGGGTGTGAACCACAACACCGGCCGCTCACCCGCGCGGACGGCGGGAATCAACCCGGCCCGCAGCAGCGACGACTTGCCCGACCCGGACGCCCCCACCACCAGTTGCACGCCGCCGCCCGCCGTACCCAGGTCGTCCAGCCGCTGGAGCAGCAGCTCCGTCAGCGCGCCCCGCCCGAAGAACCACTCGGCGTCCTCGGGTCCGAAACTCGCCAGTCCCCGGTACGGCTCCGCGCCGGCGGGCCGGCGACCGGGGATCCGGCGGACCCGCCGCCACGCCTCCAGCCACTGATCGACCGCTTCGGGATCGTCCACCCCGCATGCGTCAAGCAGCCGCACCAGCAGATCACGCAGGGCCGTGGACGGAAGCCCGCGCCCCGAGAACCAGTCCCCGATCGTGCTGTGCGCCCCTTGCACGCCGATCCTGATCGCCACCTGCCGTACGGTCAGCCCCGACCGCTCCCGCAGGAGCGTCAGCTCCTGAGCGAAGTCCTGGCGGTTGCGCACCCTCCGAGGATCCGGAACGTCGGAAGCCCCCACGACCTCATGGTCTGGGCGCGCAGGCTTCCTGTCATCCAGAACATGTGGCCACCTTCGGCCATGATTCCGGCGTGTACGGGCTTGTACGGATGACTCAACGCGCCTTTCCGAGCGGATCGGCATCCCAGACGGTCGAACTCACACCATCTGGAGGTGCACCATGCGCCCTCATGCAGGCGCGATTCTGGCCAGGGTTTTCCTCACGGCGACGTGTGTCGCGGTCGTCACGGTGGGAGCGGCCACGTCCGGGCACGCCGAGTCGCCCACGCCGGTCGCGAACGACAGCGACCTGGCCGTCGTCACCGAGGGGCCGCTGAACAACCCCCAACCCGACGGCACGATCGTCTATGCCGCCAACGCCGACACCACGCCGTCGTGTTGCGACCCCAACGTGCCCAACCCGCCGCCCTGGATCAGCGAGCGGGTGCTGAGATCCGTGCCCGGCGGCTGCGATCCCAGCCCGTGCATCGCGACGGGCTCGGCGCTCGCGATGGCGCGCAACGCGACCGGCACCGTGATCGCCGCCCGCGGCGCCGACAACAGCCTCAACACCTACTGGCGGCTGGGCGCCAACCAATGGGTGAAGCGGCAGGCGGCCTTGCCGGGCACCACGATCTCAGCGCCGTCGCTCGCGCGGCGGGGCAACACCACCGTGCTCGCCGCGCAGGGCGCGGGGAACCGGCTGAACTTCTACTGGAGCCCGGACAACGGCGCCAACTGGTACCCGCAGATGATCACACCTGACGGCACCGCGTTCTCCGCGCCGTCCATCGCCGACAACGGCACCGCCACCGTGATCACCGTCCGCGGCCCTGGAGACAACCTGAAGTTCTACTGGGCGGCCAACGGCACCTCGAACTGGCACGTGAACGACCCCACCGCGACCGTCGACGCGGCCGGCAGCACGTTCTCCGCTCCGGCGATCGCCCAGGACGCGTACAACACCGTGATCACGGCCCTGGGCCCCGACCGCAGCCTGAACTTCTACTGGGCCGTGAACGGCGTCGCGGCCTGGCACAAGCACCCCGTACACGGCCCGGCCGCCGACCTCGACCCGATCGGCACCTACTCGGCGCCGTCCATCTCGATGACCAGCACAACCGCCGTCATCTCCGCCTTGGGCCGGGTCCGCGACCCGATGCTGGGAGTCATCAACACCCTGCAGTTCTACTGGAACATCCGCGGGGTGCCCCAATGGAACAAGTCACCCACAACAGAGCGCTACAGCCCACTGACCCCGCCATCGATCGCCAACAACGGTGCCAGCACCGTGATCGCCGCCCGGAGCGGCTACCGCAATCTCGGGGTCTACTGGGCGATCAATGGCACCGACACGTGGAACCACGAACCCGTGGGCCGCCCCTACATCCCATAGGTGCCCTGGATCCCGGGCCGACAGGGGCCGGCCCGGGATCAGATCCGTGCGGACACGGCCAGGTCATCACCGTCCACGTCAATCCCGACCGGCCGGTCCGGCGTCGTGGGGACTAGACCTCGGGCAAGCCGGCGGCGTCGTCTTCTCGCGGGACTGGCGCTACCAACAACAAAACCCCCGGCGATGCCGCCTGGGCCTGCGGCGACCGGCTGTCGAACCAGGCCCAGACCCCGGCCAGTGCCATATCCCGCTTACCCGTCCAACCTGCTGCCTTCGTGGACGAGTCTTGTCGCGTTTTCCGGCCACGCCATGCTGTAGGTGATCACCCGGTGACGTGCAGCGCTTCATCCGCCATCCCAGGATCGGAGACCTCTCTCAGCCCGGGGGATGGTGGTGGGTAGATCTTTTCACGGGCACTTTGACCTGCGGTTTTGTCGTGGATCGAGGCCAGGTTTTGTCGTGGCCGCCCGATAGCGTGAGGCGTAGTTGTTCGGATCCGCTGGAGCGAAAAGGGGGGCGCCTTCATGCTCGGGTCTCTGCTCGACGTGCGGGATTTCTCCCGTGCGGCGGGCGCCCGCGGACGCGAGCTGCCCGCGTGCCTGAAGGGTACGATGCTGGACCCGGACTACGTCCCGCCCCAGCGTCCCGCCGACGACGCCCACGGCGGCACATACGGCAACGCGTCCGGCGAGGCCGGGCGGCAGAACGCACGGCAGCAGTTCCTCCACGGCCGCTCCCCTGACACCGGCTCCTCCACAGGCGCCGGCCACTCCACCGAGGCTGGCCACTCCACCGAGGCTGGCCACTCCACCGACGGCCCCCGCTCCACCGACGGCCCCCGCTCCACCGAGGCTGGCCCTTCGGCCGACAGCCCCACCGATGCTGGTCGTTCCTCTGACGCTGGCCGCTGCGCCGGCGGCGGCTGCTCGGCGGGGCCGGAGGGTTGTGGTGAGTCGGTGGGTTCGGGGGTGCTGGTGGCCGAGTTCCGGCAGCTCGCGTCCCGGATTGCGGTGACCGACCTGCCCGAGGGTGCCGGGTTGTGCGTGGGCGAGACGGAGGATCTGCTGTTCTCGCGGGATCGGCTGGACTCGGCGATCGCCGCGCGGGTGGGGCGGGTGCATGCGTCCGGTGAGGCCAGGAGTGCCGGCAGCGGCGGGCATGCCTCGACCAGGACGTGGTTGCGCGCTTCGGCGGGGATGAGCGGTGCGGGCGCTTCCCGTCTGATCCGGCTGGCCATGCAGTTGGCTCGGCTGCCTCTGGTCCGGGATCGGTTCGCCTGCGGCACGCTGGCTGAGGGGTCGGTTGAGGCGATCTGTCAGGTGACCGCCCATCTGGACGATGCGCAGGCGGCGCTGGCCGAGCCGATCCTGCTGGAGTTGGCCGACAGCGCCTCCCCGGCCGAGATCCTCAAGGCCGGACGGTACCTGCGTGAACTGCTGGACCCGGGCACCCTGGCCGATGACGCCGAAGACGACTACGCCACCCGTTCCCTGCTCGTGCGCCCCTCCAGCACCGGCGGTGTGGAGGGGGAGTTCCGGCTGCCGCGTGAGGCCGGCGCCCGGCTGCGCGAGTTCCTGGCCGCCTACGCCCGGCCGAAAGGCAAAGACGACGACCGCCCGCTCCGGGTCCGCCAGGCCGACGCCCTGTCAGCGCTGCTGAGCAAAAAGGTCACCACCGAACTGCTGGTCCTGGTCCGCGCCGAATCCCTCCCCACCGACCACCCTGCACACGACCACCCCACCACCAGCCACCCCGCACATGAGGCCGACTCCACCCATGCGGCCACCCATGCGGCCTCCACCGCG
>NZ_BLAE01000128.1 GCF_009687865.1 Acrocarpospora macrocephala | reverse complement strand
GGAGAACCCCGTTCAGTCGATCTTCTCGCGGGAGATCGGGTGGCCTGCTTCGCAGTGGACTTCGACTTCGACCTCGGCGTTGTCTGCCTCGAACTTCACTTTGGCGTGGTTGTCGGGGCCGGGGTCGACGTCGTCCACGTGGTAGCCCTGGGCGGGGGTCCAGGAGAGGAGGGAGGCCTGGCCGGATACGCAGGCGGCGACGGTGGTGCCGCCGGTTGTGGCGAAGACGCGGAGTTCGCGGGGGGCTTGGGTGGGGAGTGTTGGGGTTGGGGTGGATTTTGGGGTCGGGCTGGGGGAGACGGTGATGGGGATGGCCAGCTCCTGCCGTACCTGGTCGGCGGAGAGCGGGCGGATGTTGGGGCCGGTGACAGCTGAGCTGAGAGAGTTCGTCACCGTCACACCCGCGACCAGCGCGACAACGACGGCCGCCACCCATCCGCCAACCGCGAGCAACGTAGGCCGATTCACCCCCCTACCTTCGCTGATCCAACGCTAAGCCGAAGTTAAGGCACCGATAACGGACTTATGCGCTTATCGACAACCGGCTAACGTGGCCGCAAATGGCAAACGTCCTGCTTGTCGAGGATGACGTCACCATCCGTACAGCCCTGGTCCGGGGGTTGCGCGATCGTGGTCACGCCGTGTCCTCGGCCGCCACCGCCCTCGACGGCCTGCGCCTGGCCCTCGACACCCGGCCCGATCTTGTCGTGCTCGACCTGGGACTCCCCGACCTGGACGGCACCGAACTCCTGCGAATGCTCCGAGCGGTGAGCCGCATGCCCGTCATCGTCGCCACCGCCCGCGACGGCGAACCGGAAACCGTACGCCTGCTCGACGCGGGCGCCGACGACTATGTGGTCAAACCATTCACCGCCACACATCTGGACGCGCGAATCCGGGCAGTGCTCCGCCGTACCGGCCAGGAGGACACCGACACCACGGTCACCGTCGGCGGCCTGCACATGGACGTCCGCGGCCGCGAGACCGTCCTCAACGGCGTACCCATCGAATTGACCCCACGCGAGTTCGACCTGCTGCTCTACCTGGCATCCCGACCCGGCCGCGTGGTCACCAAACGCGAACTTCTCACCGAAGTCTGGCAGGTCCCCTACGGCGGAACGGACAAAACGGTCGACGTCCACCTCTCCTGGCTCCGCCGCAAACTCGGCGAAACCGCCCAGGAGCCACGGTTCCTCCACACGGTACGAGGAGTCGGCGTCAAACTGGTCGACCCGACGTGATCGTTCGCGCATCATGAGACGAAGGCTGGCGCTCCTGGTCACGGCGACCACCTCGCTCGTGCTGATCGCGATGCTGGTGCCGATGGCACTGCTGGTCCGCTCGGCCGCAGAGAACGGCGCCGTCGCCCAGGCCACCACGGAAGCCCAATCCGTCGCCGCCGTGATCGGCACCGTCGACCCCGCCGCCCTCGCCTTGACGGCGAACCGCTCATCAGCCGCGAGCGGCCACCAGATCTCCGTCTTCCTCCCCGACGGAACGGTCGTCGGCGCCCAGGCCACCCGCTCCCCCGCCGTCGAACTCGCCACCCGCGGCCGGAGCCTGTCCGCGGAAGCCCCCGGCGGCGGCCGCGAGATCCTCGTCGCCGTCCAGGGCGAATCCGGCACCAGCGTGGTCCGCGTGTTGCTTTCGGCGAACGATCTGAGCAGGGGCGTACAGGCCGCTTGGCTTGGCCTGCTCCTGCTCGGCCTGATCCTCATCGGCCTCGGCGTGATCGTCGCCGACCGCCTCGCGGTCGCCCTCACCCGCCCGATGACCGGCCTTGCCCAGGTTTCGCACCGCCTCGCGGGCGGCGACCTGGCCGCCCGAGCCGCCCCCACCGGCCCGCCCGAGATCCGCGCCGCCGCCCTCGCCCTCAACCACCTGGCGACCAGGATCGACGCCCTCCTCCACGAGGAACGCGAATCCGTCGCCGACATCTCGCACCGCCTCCGCACCCCCCTGACCGGCCTCCGCCTCGAAGCCGAATCCCTGACCAACCCGGAGGAAGCCGAACGCCTCGGCACCCGCGTCGACGCCCTCGACCGCGCCGTCACCTCCGTGATCGTCGACGTCCGCCGCCGCACCCGGGAACGCGGCTCCTGCGACGCCACCGCCGTCGTCTCCGCCCGCGTCACCTTCTGGTCCGTACTGGCCGAAGAGCAGAACCGCCCCCTCACCCTGTCGCTCCCCGACTCCCCTCTCCCCGTCGCCACCTCCGCCGACGACCTCGCCGCCGCCGTGGACGCCCTCCTGGAAAACGTGTTCGCCCACACCCCCGAGGGCGTCCCCATGTCGGTACGGCTGACGCGGGCCACCCCCGGCTCCGAACTCACCGTCACCGACGCCGGCCCTGGCATCCCCGCGCCCGCCGAACGCGGCCGGAGCGGCGGCAACTCGACCGGGCTGGGGCTCGACATCGCCCGCCGTACCGCACAATCCGCCGGAGGCGCGATGACGGTGGACACCCCGCCCGGCGGCGGAACCACGGTCACGCTCACCTTTGCCAGCCCTTAACCGTGGCAAAGCGCGCCTATAGCCAACCCCAAGCCACCGTAAAGCCATGAGAATCAGACCCGCCCTCGTCGGCGCCCTGACCGCGTCCGCTCTCCTGCTCACCGGCGCCACCGCCGCCTCCGCGACGGCCCAGGCCGACATCACCCGCGCCAAGGCCATCAAGATCGCCAAGAAGGCGGTTCCCGGTGGCCGCGTGACCGACGTGGAACGTGAATACGAGCACGGCTACCGCACCTGGAAGGTCGAGCTCCAGAAGGGCCGCTGGGAGTACGACCTCTACATCGCCATCAAGACCGGCAAGATCATCAAGACCAAGATCGACCGCGACTGACCCACGACCGCCCTGGGAAGCGCGCCCTGGATCCTGAGGGGCGTGCTTCCCGGGCTGTACAACCAAGGAGGTTCTCCGGTCACCAGGTATTCCGTACAACCGCCGAATACACCGCATAGGGTCACGCTCAAACGCAAGGGTTACGAGCGGGAGCCCACATGACCGAGATCGACCTGACCCAGCAAGCCGCCCAATTCGGCGGATCCCAACCCTTGCGCGGATATCTCGCGACACCTCCAGGCGAGGGCCCTTGGCCCGGCCTGGTGATGATCCACGAGATCATGGGCCTGGAACCGATGATGCTCCGCCACGCCGACCGCATGGCCCAAGCCGGCTACCTGACCCTGGCCGTCGACCTGTTCAGCGCGGGCGGCCCCCGCCGCTGCCTCGTCTCCACCATGCGCGCCCTCTCCAAACGCGAAGGCCGCCCCTTCGGCGACATCGAAACCGCCAGAACCTGGCTGACCACATCCCCGGATTGCACCGGAAAAATCGGCGTAATCGGCTTCTGCATGGGCGGCGCCTTCGCCCTCCTCACCACCACAACCGGCTTCGCCGCCGCCTCCACCAACTACGGCCCGCTCCCCCGCGACCTCGACACCACCCTCACCGGCTCCTGCCCCATCGTCGCCACGTACGGCGCCCGCGACCGCACCCTCAGAAACGCGGCCCCCAAACTAGAAGCCGCCCTCACCAAAGCCAACATCCCGCACGACGTGAAGGAATACCCCACCGCCGGCCACGCCTTCCTCAACGAAGAACTCTCCGGCCCCCGCCTCCTCCGCCCTCTCCTCCGCGTGGCAGGCATCGGCCCCGACCCCACCTCCGCCCCCGACGCCTGGCACCGAATCACCACCTTCTTCGCCCAACACCTGCACTAACCCGCCCGCCCGACAGAAGGGTAAATGGATTTCACCTTCCAGGGTGAAACTGATTTCCTGAAATCGTGATGGACAAGCCGGGAAACATCATGGGCAGGGCACGTCAGTGGCAGACGCTCAACCGATTCCTGTTCGAGGGTGACGTGAACGGGCCGCTGCGGCTGGGCCTGGTGTCAGGGCGTAGAAGGACAGGAAAGACCCAACTGCTCGTCGCCGCCTGCGAAGCGCTCGGTGGCCTCTACATCCCCTGCGTACAAGACGAGGGCGATCGAGCCGCGAGATCGCGTTTCGGTGCCGCCATCGCCGAGCATGCGGGTCTGGGAGCTTCGCTTCTCGGCGCACCAGAATCGTGGGAAGTCCTCCTCCACGCCGCCCTCGACACTGCGGCGCGCACCGCTCCGCCGGGCACGCCCGCCTTGGTAGTGATCGACGAATTCCCCTACGCCATGGCAGATGCCCCCCAACTACCGTCACTCATCCAGCACCTCTACGACGACTCCCAGAACAGGCGTGGCCCCGGCGGCCGTCTGATCCTCTGCGGATCCGCGCTCAGTGTGATGCAGAACCTGCTCTCCAGCACCAAACCCCTGCGCGGGCGCGCGATCATGGACATACGCCTCAACGCCCTCGACTACCGCGAGGCAGCCCAACTCTGGGACATCGAGGATCCGGAGATCGCCCTCCGCGTGCACGCCTGCGTCGGCGGCATTCCCGGCTACCACGCGCTGATGACCAATCCAGCCGCGGACATCCAGGACTTCGACCGCTGGCTCGTCGAGAATCTCCTCGATCCAGACCGAAGTGTCTTCACCCGTATCGAGGTCGACTACCTCCTGCGCGAAGAACCCAAAATTACGAACCGGACGATCTACTACGACATCCTCACCGCGGTCGCCAACGGCGCGAACACCCCCACCAAAATCGGCTCGACCCTGGGCCGGGACGACAATTCCATCCGCTACCCCCTCTCCGTCCTCGAATCAGCCGGCTATGTGACCCGATCCCAGGACCTCCTCCGCGGCCGCAGACCCACCATCACGGTCTCCGACCCCGTGATTCGCTTCGACCGCCTGATCACCGCCCCCCACCTGGGCCAACTGGAACTGGGCCGCGCCGAACAGGTATGGCTCGCCGCCGCCCCCACATTCCGTTCCTCAATCCTCGGCCCTCATTTCGAGGAACTCGCCCGAGACTGGACCCACCGCTTCGCCCCCGACGAACTCGGCCACCCCGCCGGCTTCGGCGAGGTCGGCTACGCCACCATCCAGGACCACGCGGGCCGCGCCAAACACGAAATAGACGTCCTCGCCAAACACGCCGACCAAATCACCATCATCGGCGAAGCCAAAGCCACCCTCACCCGCCGAGGCCTCCCCGACCTGTCCCGCCTCGACACCATCCGCACCCTCCTCACCCGAGAAAGCCACAACACCGAACAAACAATCCTCACCCTGTTCTCCACCACCGGCTTCACCCCCGACCTGGAATCCACCGCCACCCAACGCCCCGACGTCGAACTAATAGACCTCAACCGCCTGTACGGTCACGAGGATCCCGGACGATAGTCTTGCTGATGATCAGGAGACCCGTGACCCTGCCTAAGAAGGGCTCCCGCCATATCACCGTCGGTGGCACGTCATACCGCTGGCGGGTTCGCCACAAGCCCACCTATGACCAAGGGCTCGGCTGGTCACCCATGACATTCGGCGTCCAACTGGCCACAGACCCCGGCAGCGTCCTCGTGGTGACCCTCCCCCACCACCGCCTCGACAACTGGCTGTACCTCGAAGGCGTCAGCGTTCGCCCCGCTCTCGTCGCGAAGTGCATCACCGTGGCACTCAGCGAGGGATGGGCACCCGAACATCCCGGAAGTGCCCACCAGCTGAAGGTCACGCAAGAGCAGATTGTCGAGTGGGCCGTGCCCGTGGTGAATCCGCTCTATCTTTAGAGTTCGCCTGAGTTTCGGTAGCGGGCGATCCGGGGGAGCCTGCGCGCCAATTCCTGATCATCGTCTAGATCCCAGTGTTCGCCTCGAAGATCACTACCATCGACTCCTCCGACCGGGAACTCGGAGCGGATTCCCCGAGCACGAACAGCCTCGTAGAGGTTGTCCTCGTCTTCTCCGGTGACCTTCGCGTAGGCGTCATACGCCACATGGGCCAGCGATGCGAAGTCATGCCGACCCTCTTCCATCCAGGTCGATTTTTTCTGCTCTCTCCTAGAAAGTCGGCAATATGCGAACTCCCCCTTCCGCGCGGCAAGCACCTGGGGCTGCTCGATGAGGCGATCCGGGCAATCGGCTACAGGCTCGAACGTCGCACGACCCAAACTGATCAGCCAGTTCACGAAGTACTCGAACCAGTCGAACGACGTGCTCCCGAATACGAACCAGTACGCCGCGTACAGATCGAACCTGCAGCCGCGATTCGCGGTCACGTCCCAGCAGGCCTGATAGTCGACGATCTCCTCGACCGACCGGCGGCAGAGTTCACCTTCCAACCACGCCAAGCGTTCCTTCCGGCTGGCGGCCTCACGACTGGAACGTTCGATCAAATCCCAGAAACCCTCGATATCCATGGGGCGCGATGCTCCCAGCCGCAAGCCCCGCTGCCAAGATCGCGTGTGGCGGTCAGGAGCCAGCGTTCTGCTTCGGCCAGCGGGACGCCGCGGCGGGCGGCGTAGTCGGCCACCTGGTCACGGTTGATTCGGCCAACGGTGAAGTAGCGCAAGGTGTGCCAGCAGGACCAGCGGCTTCACCCCTGATCTGGAATCCACCGCGCCGACGTCGAACTAATCAACCTCAACCGCATGGACGGCCGCTAGAACCCGTCAAGGGACCCTCCGCCGTTAAGCACATTCACATTTGCCGATTTCGACATCGGGATCTTCTGTGCTGAGGCTCCTTAAGACCGGCCGAGTTCACCTCTTAGTCACGCTCCCTGTTGCAGGGAGTCCGGCTTTCTGGTCAGTCGCAGGTGGCCCCGCATAAAAATCCTGGAGTCACAATTTCTTAACTCCATTGCCCTGTGACATACCCGACATAGCGTCAAGGTAATGGACAGCTGACCGTTGGAAGGCCAACGCCATGACCGATGTGCAATGGGGCGGATTTTGGTTCGCCTGCATCGTGATCTTTATCCTTGTAATGGCGTGGAACAGTGGATCGCGCCATCCGAAGTCGAAATGTGGGCGGTGTGATGGCTCGGGGAAGCTGTACTCCGCCTTTCTGCCCTGGCGTTGGAGGGATTGCCCGAACTGCAAGGGGGGCACCTACGATCGCAGCGACAAGAAGTAGGCGCGGCCGCCGACCAGCCGCAGTGATCGGCAGCCGCTCGATTCTGCCAGGTCAGGTTGGGTCGTAGGCGAGGTTGGGGCGGAGCCAGCGTTCTGCTTCGGCCAGGGGGACGCCGCGGCGGGCGGCGTAGTCGGCCACCTGGTCGCGGTTGATCCGGCCGACGGTGAAGTAGCGCGAGTCGGGGTGGGCCAGCAGGAGGCCGCTTACCGCGGCGGCCGGCGTCATCGCGTACGACTCGGTCAGGCCGATTCCCAGCGGTTCGGCGCCGAGGAGGTCGAAGAGTTCGCGCTTCTCGCTGTGGTCGGGGGTGGCCGGGTAGCCGAGTGCGGGGCGAATGCCGCGGAAGCGCTCGGCGTGCAGGTCCCCGATCGCCGGGTTGGCGTCGGGTTCGAACCAGTCGCGGCGTGCCCGCAGGTGGATGTACTCGGCGAACGCCTCGGCCAGGCGGTCGGCCAGGGCCTTCACCATGATGGCGCGGTAGTCGTCCTGCTCGGCCTCGTACGTGGCGGACAGCTCGTCGGCGCCGTGGATGGCGACGGCGAAACCACCGAGGTGGTCGTCGGCTGGGGCGACGAAGTCGGCGAGGCAGCGGTTGGGGCGGCCTTCCGGCTTCGCGGTCTGCTGGCGGAGCATCGGCAGGCGGACGCCGTTCACCACGATGTCGTCGCCTTCGGCGTGGGCGGGCCAGAAGCCGTACACCCCGACGGTCCGGAAGGAGCCGTCGGCGATGATCTGGTCGAGCATCGTGTTCGCGTCGTCGAAGAGCTCGCGAGCCTCGGGCATGTCGAGGATCGCCGGGTACTTGCCCTTGAGCTCCCAGGCGAGGAAGAGGAACTGCCAGTCGATGAACTCCCGCAGGTCGGCGATCGAGGGTGTCACGGTGCGTACGCCGGTGAAGGCCGGCACGGGCAGGTCGTCGAAGCTGATCTGGGAGCGGTTGGCCCGGATCTGGGCAAGCGTGAGCAGCGGTTGCCGTACCCGCGATTCGTGCAGTTCGCGCAGGCGCGCCTGCTCTGCGCGGGTGTCCGTGGCGAGGGTCTCGGCCCGATCCGGGTCTAGCAGGTCGGAGACGACGCCGACCACCCGCGACGCGTCGAGGACGTGCAGCGTGGCGGCGTTGTAGGCCGGGGCGATCCGGACGGCGGTGTGCTGGCGGGAGGTGGTCGCGCCGCCGATGAGCAGCGGTGTCTTGAGCCCGCGCCGCTGCATCTCCGCGGCGACGGTCACCATCTCGTCGAGCGACGGAGTGATCAGTCCCGAGAGGCCGATCACGTCGGCGTTCGCGGCGATCGCGGTGTCCAGGATGACCGACGCAGGCACCATCACCCCGAGGTCGATCACCTTGTAGTTGTTGCAGCCCAGCACGACCCCGACGATGTTCTTGCCGATGTCGTGCACGTCGCCCTTGACGGTGGCGAGCACGACGGTGCCCTGCCCGCGCCCCGGGTCCAGGCGCCCCTCCAGCCGGGCCTGCTCCTTCTCCGCCTCCATGTACGGCTCGAGGTAGGCGACCGACCGCTTCATCACGCGCGCGCTCTTCACCACCTGCGGCAGGAACATCTTGCCCGAGCCGAACAGGTCGCCCACGATCTTCATGCCGTCCATGAGCGGGCCCTCGATGACGTCCAGCGGTCGTTCCGCCTGCTGGCGGGCCTCCTCGGTGTCGGCCTCGATGAAGTCCACGATGCCGTGCACCAGAGCGTGGGCGAGTCGCTCCCGTACCGGTGCGTCCCGCCAGGCCAGGTCGACCACGCGGGCGGTGCCGCGGCCGCTCACCGTCTCGGCGAAGGAGACCAGCCGGTCGGTGGCGTCGGCCCGGCGGTCGAAGATCACGTCCTCGACGAGTTCCAGCAGGTCGGCCGGGATGTCCTGGTAGACGGCGAGCTGGCCCGCGTTGACGATGCCCATGTCGAGCCCGGCTCGTACCGCGTGGAAGAGGAAGGCGGAGTGCATGGCCTCGCGGACCACGTCGTTGCCACGGAAGGAGAAGGAGAGGTTGGAGATGCCACCGCTGGTCCTGGCCCCGGGGCAGCGCTCCTTGATGAGCGGCAGGGCGTCGATGAACGCCTTGGCGTAACCGTTGTGCTCGGCGATGCCTGTGGCCACGGCCAGCACGTTGGGGTCGAAGACGATGTCCTCCGCGGCGAAGCCGGCCTGCTGGGTGAGCAGGTCGTACGCGCGGCCGCAGATGGCCACCTTGCGCTCGGTGGTGTCGGCCTGGCCCTGCTCGTCGAAGGCCATCACCACGACACCGGCGCCGTAGTCGCGTACCCGCCGGGCCTGGGCGAGGAAGGGCTCCTCGCCCTCCTTGAGGCTGATCGAGTTGACCACGCCCTTGCCCTGGACACACTTGAGCCCCGCTTCGAGGACGCTCCACTTCGAGCTGTCCACCATGATCGGAACTCGGGCCACTTCGGGCTCGGTGGCGATGAGATTGAGGAACGTGGTCATCGCCTGCTCGCTGTCGAGCAGGTCGGCGTCCATGTTCACGTCGAGGATGTTCGCCCCGCCGCGCACCTGCTCCAGCGCCACGTCGACCGCGCCCTGGTGGTCGCCGCCCTCGATGAGCCGCCGGAATCGGGCGGAGCCGGTGACGTTGGTCCGCTCACCGATCATGACGAAGCCCGTGTCCGGCCCGATCGCGAACGGCTCCAGGCCGCTGAACCGGGTGGCCTTGCCGGGCGCGGGGATCTCGCGCGGAGCCAGCCCGGCGACCGCCGACGCGACGCGCTCGATGTGGGCCGGGGTCGTCCCGCAGCAACCGCCGACGATGTTCACCATGCCCGCGCCGACGAAGTCGGCCAGCAGTTCGGCGGTCTCCTGCGGCGTCTGGTCGTAGCCACCGAACGCGTTGGGCAGGCCCGCGTTGGGGTGGGAGGCCACGTACGTCCCGGCGAGTCGGGCCAGTTCGGCCACGTGCGGCCGCATCTCGGTCGCGCCCAGCGAGCAGTTCACGCCGACCACCAGCGGCTCGGCCCGCTCGATGGAACGCCAGAACGCCTCGACGGTCTGCCCCGACAGGGTGCGCCCGCTGAGATCCACGATGGTCACCGAGATCCACAAAGGCAGGTCGGGAGCGACCTCGCGGGCGGCGGCGATGGCGGCCTTGGCGTTGAGCGTGTCGAAGATCGTCTCGACGAGCAGCAGGTCCACCCCGCCCTCGGCCAGCGCCTCGATCTGCTCCGCGTAGGCGGCGCGCACGTCGTCGAACGTCACCGCGCGGTAGGCCGGGTCGTCCACCCGTGGCGAGAGGGAGAGCGTGACGTTCAGCGGTCCGATCGACCCGGCCACGAACCTGCCGCCGAACTCGTCCGCCGCCTGCCGGGCAAGCTGCGCGCCGCGCAGGTTCATTTCCCGTACGTAGGCTTCGGCACCGTAGTCGGCCTGCCCGACGCGCGTCGCGGTGAACGTGTTCGTGGTGGTGATGTCAGCGCCGGCGGCCAGATACTGCCGGTGTACGTCGAGGATGAGGTCCGGCCGGGTGATGTTGAGGATGTCCGGGTCGCCGGTGAGGTCACGCTCGTGGTCGGCGAAGCGCTCACCCCGGTAGTCCTCTGGGGCCAGATTCGCGCCTTGAAGCATCGTGCCCCACGCGCCGTCCAGGACGGCGACCCGCTCGCTCAGCAGGTTCCGCAGCGCATTCGTCCGGTTCACAGAGAGGCTCCTCCCACGGTGGGAGGCGACCTTGAGAGGGTGGTTCCAGCCGAGCGTGGCGGGCTCCCGCCCGTTGCAGCGCCTCTCGACCTGTGTCGATATTACCCGAGCCCGGGATCCTTCTGCTGGAACTCAAAGATCTTGCGGATGATCAGGAAGTACGCTTGCAGGCGGCTACCTTCGGAACACGCTTCCCACAGCGATCTCCAAGGAGGCGCACGGCTCATCTGGCCTGCCCGCGCCCAGCTCGATTTCTCCGGTGAGCTTGCTCCGCTTTGACGGACACTGGTGGTCATCCAGGAACCCTTGCAATCGCAGCGGAAGCCAGCCTTGCCGAGCCAGAAACAGGTGCGTCGTCCGCGAACGACTACTGGAACTCGCCGCATCCCGCGCCTTCGGAAAAGCTCAAAAGGGGTGATGCCGCACCGGGGTTCCGGTGCGGCATCGCCGTTTTCAGGGGGTGGCGGGTGGGGTGCCGGCGCCGCTGAGGTCCTGGGTCACCCAGGCGGCGCCGATCTTGGACAGGAAGGTTTCCTGGAGGTGCTTGTTCGAGGCGTTGATGGTGAAGACGCTGGTGTAGCCGTCGTGGTAGACGGCGGCGGGTGTGCCCGCGGCCGCCGGGGTACCGGCACCCGCGCTAAGGTCCTGGGTGACCCAGGCCGCGCCGATCTTGGACAGGTAGGTTTCCTGGAGGCGCCCGTTCGAGGCGTTGATCGTGAAGACGCTGGTGAAGCCGTCGTGGTAGACAGCGACCGGGGCACCCGTCGCCGCCGGGCCACCGGCGCTGACGTCCTGGGTCGCCCAGGCCGCGCCGATCTTGGACAGGTAGGTTTCCTGGAGGCGTCCGTTTGAGGCGTTGATGGTGAAGATGCTGGTGAAGCCGTCGTGGTAGACAGCGGCGGGCGCGCCGGTTGCCGCCGGGGTACCGGCGCCGGAGCTGAGGTCCTGCGTGACCCAGGCCGCGCCGACCCGAGGCAGATAGGTCTCCTGGAGGCGCCCGTTCGAGGCGTTGATGGTGAAGATGCTGGTGAAGCCGTCGTGGTAGACAGCGGCGGGCGCGCCGGTTGCCGCCGGGGTACCGGTACCCGCGCTGATGTCCTGGGTCACCCAGGCCGCGCCGAGCCGAGGCAGGTAGGTCTCCTGGAGATGCCCGTTCGAGGCGTTGATGGTGAAGACGCTGGTGTAACCCTCATGCACCACCACGGCAGGCGTCACATTAGCCGCGGCCGGAGTGCCCGCACCAACGCTGAGGTCCTGGGTCACCCAGGCCGCGCCAACCCTGGGCAGATAGGTCTCCTGGAGATGCCCGTTCGAGGCGTTGATGGTGAAGACGCTGGTGTAACCCTCATGCACGACCGCGACCGGCTTGGTCGCGGAAGCCGGAGTGCCGGCGTCGGCGCTGATGTCCTGGCTGTACCAGGGAGAGCCGATCCCCGGCAGGTACGTCTCCTGGATATGACCATCGGCGGCGTTCCGCGTGAACATGCTGACGAAGCCCTCGTGCACCACCGCCGGACTGCCGGATAAGGCTGGGGTCGTACTGACACCTGACCCACGAGCGAATGCGGCGAGGTCGCCGGCGCTGCCGTTGAAGACGGTGGGTGAGCCGGGCAGGGTGCTGGATGAGCCGGCGTACTGCCAGGCGGTGAAGCGGGACCATCCGGCGGGGAGCGCGCCGGGGGACCCGGAGTAGTTGGCAACCTCCAGTGGGTTGGCGGAGAAGGAGGTGTTGCTGCCGGTGCACTGGTTCCACCAGTTGGCATTGGTGTAGATGGCGGCCTCACGCCCGGTCCGTACCTTGACCTCGTTGACGAAGTCGCGGATCCAGGTGACCATCTGGCTGGGTGTCAGCCCGTAGCAGGGGTAGATCGGGGCGCTGGTGGTCCACCACGGCCACTCGATGTCAAGCTGCAGGGGCAGGGTCTTTCCATCGTTGACGTACTGTGCGTGGTCGATGAGGAAGTCGGCCTGGGCCTTGCCGGTGCCGACGCCCTTGTCGGGGCGGCCGAAGGCGTACGCGCCGATATAGACGCCATTGGCCTTGGCACCGTGGTAGTTGGCGTTGAACTGGGCGTCGACAAAGTCGAGTCCTTCAGTGGCCTTGGCCCATCCGAACTTGACGCCCTTGGCGGCCGTCTGGCCCCAGTCGATGGTGCCGGAGTGATTGGAGACATCGGTACCGCCGACCGAGTAGCCGGACGGAACGGCAGCTGCCGGAACAGCGGCCACCGCGACCATGGCGGCGGCCGCCATACCGACGGCGACCACGCGGAAAGCGGCCGTCGCGGGCGCGCCGCGGCCCTTACGCCTCGCTCGGTGGATGGTGAACAGCGAAGAGATATTGACGACGCGAAGTCGTCGCAGCATTTTAAGCATCGGATTACAGCCCCATTGATTCGATAGCGCGATCACTTGAATATCCGCCGATAAATGGCAGGAGAGTGATGCCGCACCGGGGTTCCGGTGCGGCATCGCCGTTTTCAGGGGGTGGCGGGTGGGGTGCCGGCGCCGCTGAGGTCCTGGGTCACCCAGGCGGCGCCGATCTTGGACAGGAAGGTTTCCTGGAGGTGCTTGTTCGAGGCGTTGATCGTGAAGACGCTGGTGTAGCCGTCGTGGTAGACGGCGGCGGGTGTGCCCGCGGCCGCCGGGGTACCGGCACCCGCGCTAAGGTCCTGGGTGACCCAGGCCGCGCCGATCTTGGACAGGAAGGTTTCCTGGAGGCGCCCGTTCGAGGCGTTGATCGTGAAGACGCTGGTAAAACCGTCGTGGTAGACAGCGACCGGGGCACCCGTCGCCGCCGGGCCACCGGCGCTGACATCCTGGGTCGCCCAGGCCGCGCCGATCTTGGACAGGTAGGTCTCCTGGAGGCGTCCGTTTGAGGCGTTGATGGTGAAGACGCTGGTGAAGCCGTCGTGGTAGACAGCGGCGGGCGCGCCGGTTGCCGCCGGGGTACCGGCGCCGGAGCTGAGGTCCTGCGTGACCCAGGCCGCGCCGACCCGAGGCAGATAGGTCTCCTGGAGATGCCCGTTCGAGGCGTTGATGGTCAAGATGCTGGTGTAACCCTCATGCACCACCACGGCAGGCGTCACATTGGCCGCGGCCGGAGTGCCCGCACCAACGCTGAGGTCCTGGGTCACCCAGGCCGCGCC
>NZ_BLAE01000127.1 GCF_009687865.1 Acrocarpospora macrocephala | reverse complement strand
CCGTTGATGGATCCGATGCTGGCGGATTTCCGCGCCCTGGCCGGGACGCTCAGCTACAACCCGCCGCGGATTCCGGTGGTGTCCACCCTGACCGGAGAGGCGGCCACGGCCGAGCGGTTGTGCTCGCCGGAGTACTGGGTGGATCAGGTGCGCCAGGCCGTGCGGTTCTCCGAGGGCGTCCGTGTGTTGCATGCGCAGGGTGTGCGGGCGTATCTGGAGCTGGGTCCCGACGGGGTATTGACCGCCATGGCTCAGGAGACCCTTGCCGCGATCGCTGATTCGGACGTCGAGGCGCGCGAGTCGGACCTGGTGCTGGTGTCGGTGTTGCGCAGGGATCGGGATGAGCAGAGCGCGGTGATGTCCGCGCTGGCCGAGTTGCATGTGCATGGGGTGCCGCTCGATTGGCGGGCGATGTTCCCGGGCGCGCGCCAGGTGGAGCTGCCCACATACGCCTTCCAACGTCGGCGGTACTGGCCGAGGCCGTCGCTCGCTGGTGCCGGGGATGTCACCGCCGCCGGGCTCGGAGTGCCGGATCACCCCTTGCTGGGAGCGGCCGTTGAGCTGGCCGGCGGCGACGAGGTGCTCTTCACCGGCCGGTTGTCGACTCGGTCGCATCCGTGGCTGGCCGATCACGTGGTGTCGGGCCGGGTGGTGGTGCCGGCGACGGCGTTCCTTGAGCTGGCGATCCGGGCCGGTGACGAGGTCGGCTGCGCCCGGGTGGACGATCTGACCCTTGCCGCGCCGTTGACGCTGCCCGAACACGGCGGCGTCCAGGTGCAGGTGCGGCTGGGCGGCCCCGACGAAAGGGGACGCCGGCCGGTGAGCGTGTACGCGCGGCCGGAAGATGAGCAAGAGCGGCCTTGGACACGGCATGCCGGCGGCCATCTGGCGGTCGAGGCACCGGCCCCCGATGCCCTGTTCGACACGACGGTGTGGCCGCCGGCCGGTGCGGAGCCGGTCTCGTTGGAAGGCTTCTACGAGGGGCGGGCGGCGGACGGTTTCGACTACGGGCCGGCGTTCCGTGGCTTGACCGCGGTGTGGCGATGCGGCTCGGACATGTACGCCGAGATCGGCCTCCCTGAGCAGGACGCGGCTGAGGCAGGGGCGTTCGGCATGCATCCGGCGCTGCTGGACGCGGTGCTGCATCTGTGCCTGTTCCTCGACCAGAGCCAGGAGGCCAGGCGCAAGGTGCCCTTCGCGTGGGAGGGCGTGTCCTTGCATGCGGCGGGGGCCTCAGCGGTGCGGGTGCGGATGTCCTGGGCCGGACCGGATGCGATGTCGATCGTGATCGCCGGTGCGGGAGGTCCCGCGGCCTCGATCACGTCGGTGGCGCTGCGCGTCCAGTCGGACGAGCTGGCCGCGGGCTCGCGAGCGATCGGAAGGGACAGCCTGTTCCGGCTCGACTGGGTCCCGGTTTCGCCGGTGCCTGCGGTCGCGCCGGGCACTCTGGCGGTGGTGGGTCCGGACGAGTGGGGGCTCGCCGAGGCTCTTGCCGAGGTCATGGGTGATCCTGTCAGGACAGGTGCCGATCTGCGGTCGCTGGGAGAGGCCTGCGAGGGCGGTGCTCCCGTGCCGCGCACGGTGCTGGTCCCCGTGGCCGCAGGCGGGTGCGGTGAGGTACCGGTGGCCGCGCACAGTGTGGCGTCGTCCGTGCTGGACCTGGTGCGATCCTGGCTCGCCGATGAGCGGTTCGCCGATTCGCGGCTGGCGTTTCTCACCCAGGGCGCGGTGGACGGCGATGACGTGGTGGCGGCGACGGCGTGGGGGCTCGTACGTGCCGCCGAGGCCGAGCACCCGGGCCGGTTCGTGCTGGTCGACCTCGACGACCTCAACCAGAGCGGCGACCGTGACCGGGAAGCCGGCCCTGACCGCGTGGGCCCGTCGATAGCGTCGATCGCCGCGCTGCCGCAGGCCCTGTCCGCCGCCGAGCCGCAACTGGTGATCAGGGATGGTGCCGTGTCGGCCGGTCGGCTGGCCCGGGTCTTCCCGCCCGCCGAGCTACCGGCCCTGGCCTGGGACCCGGCCGGTACGGTGCTGATCACGGGCGGCACCGGCGGCCTGGGCGGCATACTGGCCCGCCACCTGGTGACCGTACATGGCATCGGGCACGTGCTGCTGGCGAGCCGTCGCGGTGCGCGGGCGGAGGGCGCGGGTGAGCTGGTGGCGGAGCTGACCGGGCTCGGCGCTCACGTGACCGTCGTGGCATGCGACCTGGCGGACCGCGATGCCGTCGCCGGCCTGCTGTCCGGGATACCCGCCGAGCATCCGCTGACCGCGGTGGTGCACGCGGCAGGCGTGCTGGACGACGGTCTGATCGGCACCTTGACGCCGCAGAGCCTGGAGAAGGTGTTCCGGCCCAAAATCAGCGCGGCCTGGCATCTGCACGAGCTGACCAGAAACCAGAACCTGTCCGCATTCGTCCTGTTCTCCTCGGTGGCGGGGACGTTCGGGACGGCCGGGCAGGCCAACTACGCGGCGGCGAACACCTTCCTGGACGCGCTCGCCCGGCGCCGCCGAGCCGAAGGCCTGCCAGGGCTGTCACTGGGATGGGGCCCATGGGCCCAGGACGGCGGTATGACCAGCGCGCTGAGCCAGGCCGACATGGGCAGGCTCGCCAGGCGCGGCATGCTCCCGCTATCTTCGGATCACGGTCTGGCACTGTTCGACGCGACGGTCACGGGCGACGAACCGGCCGTGCTGCCCGCGCGCCTGAACCTGACGGCATTCCGCGCAGGTCAGGACATCCCGCCCCTGCTCCGAGGGCTGATCCGGCCGTCGGCCCGGCAGCAGGCGACGGCCGCGGCGGCGACCCTCCTCGCTGATCGCCTCGCGCCACTCGGGGCAGACGCCCGAAGGGCCGCCTTGCTGGAACTGGTCCGCGACCAGATCGCCTTGGTGCTGGGCCATGCGGACGGCAACGAGATCGAGGCGTTGAACAGCTTCCAGAGCATGGGCTTCGACTCGCTGACCGCGGTCGAGGTGCGCAACCGGCTGTCCGGGGCCACCGGGCTGCGCCTGCCGGTCACCCTGGTGTTCGACTACCCGAACGTCACGGCGCTGACGGAGTTCCTCCTGGCGGAGTTGCTGGGCGAACACGGCGGCGCGGCGTCCGCGCGGGCAACGGCGCGAACGGTCACGCCGGCCGATGACGATCCCGTGGTGATCGTGTCGATGGCGTGCCGCTACCCGGGCGGTGTGACCTCCCCCGAGGATCTGTGGCGGCTGGTCGTGGCAGGCGGGGACGCGATCTCGGCGTTCCCGGCCTCTCGTGGCTGGGATCTGGAGTCGCTGTACGATCCCGACCGCGAGCGCACGGGCACCAGCTATGTGCGCGAAGGCGGGTTCCTGCACGAGGCGGGCGAGTTCGACCCCGGCTTCTTCGGCATCTCGCCCCGTGAGGCGCTGGCGATGGATCCGCAGCAGCGGCTGCTGCTGGAGGCGTCCTGGGAGGCGATCGAGCGGGCCGGAATCGACCCGCTCTCGCTGCGCGGCAGCCTCACGGGCGTATTCGCCGGGGTGATGTACCACGACTACGCGACAAGCGCGGAGTTCCCGCCGGACGTGGTGAGCTTCATGGGCACCGGTACGGCAGGCAGCGTCATGTCCGGACGACTGTCCTACACTCTCGGCCTGGAAGGCCCGGCCGTGACGGTGGACACCGCCTGCTCCTCCTCACTGGTGACATTGCACCTGGCGGCCCAGGCACTGCGCGGTGGCGAATGCTCGCTGGCCCTGGCCGGCGGAGTGACCGTGATGGCCACCCCGGCCGCGTTCATCGACTTCAGCGCCCAGGGCGGGCTTGCGGGGGATGGCCGATGCAAGTCCTTCTCCGAGGCCGCCGACGGTGTCGGCTGGTCCGAGGGCGTCGGGATGCTGGTGCTGGAACGCCTGTCCGACGCGCGCCGCAACGGCCACCAGGTGCTGGCCGTCGTACGCGGGTCGGCGGTGAACCAGGACGGCGCCTCCAACGGGTTGACGGCACCGAACGGGCTGTCACAGCAGCGCGTGATCCGCCAGGCTCTGACTGGCGCCGGGCTGGCCGCCGCGGACGTGGACGCGGTGGAAGGCCACGGGACCGGGACCAGGCTGGGCGACCCGATCGAGGCGCGGGCGCTGCTGGCGACCTACGGCCAGAACCGGCCGGATGACCGCCCGCTGCTGCTGGGCTCGATCAAGTCGAGCATCGGCCACACCCAGGCGGCCGCGGGTGTCGCCGGTGTGATCAAGATGGTCCTGGCCATGCGCCACGGAGTGCTGCCCAGAACAGTGCACGTGGACGCGCCCTCTTCGCACGTCGACTGGAACCAGGGCGCGGTGGAGCTGCTCATCGAGAACCGCCCGTGGCCGGAGGCGGGTCGTCCGCGCCGGGCCGGTGTGTCCTCGTTCGGCATCAGCGGAACCAACGCACACGTGATCCTTGAGCAGGCGCCGCCAACCGTGGACGCCGAAACCGGTGCTGCCCCGGGCCCCGTGCCGGTGCTGGTCTCGGGGAAGACGAACGACGCGTTGCGCGCCCAGGCGGCACGTCTGCTGCCACGGATCGCCGACGACCTCTCCCTCGCGGACGTCGGCTTCGCACTGGCGATCACCCGCTCGGCGTTCGAGCATCGAGCGGCGGTAGTGGCCGGTGACCTGGACGAGCTGCGGGCGAGCCTGGCGGCCGTGGCGGAGGGGCGTTCGGCGCCTGGAGTGGTCCACGGGCGTGGCGCGCGGCCGGGCAGGCTCGCGGTGCTGTTCACCGGGCAGGGCGCGCAACGGGCCGGAATGGGCCGCGGGCTGTACGAGCGGTTCCCGGTGTTCGCCGACGCTTTCGACGCCGTGCTCGCCCACCTCGATCCCGAGCTGCGGGAGGTGATGTCCGGCGACACCGAACTGCTGAACCAGACCGGATACACCCAGCCGGCGCTGTTCGCGCTGGAGGTGGCGCTGTTCCGGCTGGTGGAGTCCTGGGGCCTCAAGCCGGACTTCCTGTCCGGGCATTCGATCGGCGAGATCACGGCGGCGCATGTGGCCGGCGTGCTGCCGCTGGAGGACGCGTGCCGGCTGGTGGCGGCGCGTGCCCGGCTCATGCAGGCGCTGCCGCCGGGCGGGGCGATGGCCGCCGTACAGGCCGCGGAGCAGGAGGTGCTGCAGTGCATCGCCGGGCACGAGGGCGAGGTCTCCATAGCCGCGGTGAACGGTCCGGCCTCGGTGGTGATCGCGGGTGCCGAGGAACCGGTCGCCCGGATCACCTCCAGGCTGGAGGCCGAAGGACGCAAAACGACGCGGCTGAAGGTGAGCCACGCGTTCCATTCGCCGCTGATGGAGCCGATGCTGGCGGAGTTCCGCGCCCTGGCCGAAACGCTCAGTTATAACCCGCCGCAGATCCCTGTGGTCTCGACCGTGACCGGCGGGCCGGCGTCGGCCGAAGAGCTGTGCTCGCCCGACTACTGGGTGGAACAGGTACGCCACGCGGTCAGATTCGCCGACAGCGTGGCCACGCTGCACCGTCAGGGGGTCACCGCGTACCTCGAACTGGGACCCGACGGCGTGCTGACCGCGCTGGCCGAGGACGCCATCCCGGCTGAAGGGGCAGGGCCGGTGCTGGTCCCGGCGCTGCGCGGAGACCGCGACGAGCAGACCGCCATCATGACGGCGGTGGCGACGTTGCACGCGCACGGTGCCACGGTGGACTGGCCGGCCGTGTTCGGCGCCGCCTTCCCGGGCGCCCGCCGGGTGGACCTGCCGACGTACGCCTTCCAGCACCAGTGGTTCTGGCCGAGCGGACGGCGCGTGGGCGACGCCAGAGATCTCGGGCTCGCGGCGGCCGCGCACCCGCTGCTGGGGGCCGCGGTGATGCTGGCCGGGTCGGACGGTGTCGTGCTCACCGGCCGCCTCTCGCTGCGGTCGCACCCGTGGCTCGCCGACCACGTCGTCGGCGGGACGGTGGTCTTCCCCGGCACGGGACTGCTGGAACTCGCCATCCGGGCCGGAGACCAGACCGGGTGTGATCGGGTGGAGGAGCTCACCATGGCCACCCCGCTCGTGCTCGGCGAGCGGGACGCGATGGCCGTTCAGGTGTCGGTGGGCGCACCCGACGCGTCGGGTCGCCGAGAGCTCGCCGTCTACGCGCGGCCCGCCGACGTGGCCGACGACGAGCCATGGGTACGGCATGCGACCGGCGTTCTCTCCGGCGACGGCGACGGCGCGACCGCGGGCGGGGTCGCGGCGTTCGACACCGAGGTGTGGCCGCCGCGGGGAGCGTCCGCCGTCGAGCTGGACGGCCTCTACGACCGGCTCGCCGAAGGCGGGTTCGGCTACGGACCGGTGTTCCAGGGGCTGCGCGCGGTCTGGCGGCGCGACGACGAGGTGTTCGCGGAGATCGCCCTGCCGGACCAGGTCGGCGACGCCGGCTCCTACGGCGTGCACCCGGCGCTGCTGGACGCCGCCCTGCACGCGGTGCCGTTCCTGGAGGCCGCCCGGCCCGAGGCGGGGCGCGTGCCGTTCGCGTGGGGCGGCGTGCACCTGAACGCCGGCGGCGCGACGATGCTGCGCGTACGCGTGACCAGGACCGGCGAGGACACGGTGTCGGTGACCGCGGTGGACATGGCGGGAGCGACCGTGCTCACCGCCGAGTCACTGGTGGCACGTCCGGCATCGCCCGGCGCGCTGGCCGCCGGTGGTGACCGCCGGACGCCACGGGACGCGCTGTTCCGGCTGGAGTGGACGCCACTGCCCGAGGAGCCGGCCGCCGTCGCGGAGCCCGGCGTGGCGGTGCTGACCGGGGACCTCGCAATGCTCGACGGCTCCCTCGCCGCCCTGCCGGCGGACGCGCCGCGCGCCGTGGCCGTGACCGTGTTCCCCGCCGAGGGCTCCGCCGACGCGGTCATCGCCGCGACGCGCGAGTCCACCGCCCGCGTTCTGGGCCTCCTGCAGCGCTGGCTCGCGGAAGACCGGTTCGGCGACATCCCCCTCATCGTGGTGACGAGTGGCGCGGTCCAGGACGACGTGAGCGACCTGCCGGGAGCCGCCGTGTGGGGCCTGGTCCGTGCCGCGCACGCGGAGAACCCAGGCAGGTTCGTGCTCCTCGATCTCGATGCGCCGCGAGAGCCGTCCAAGGCGCTGCTCTCGGCCGTGCTGGCCTGCGGCGAGCCGCAGCTCGCGGTGCGTGACGGGGTGCTGAGAGCGGCACGCCTGACGCCGGTGGCGCCGGGCGAAAACACCGTACGGCGGTGGGACCCGGCGGGCACGGTGCTGATCACCGGTGGCACGGGCGGTCTCGGCGTCGAGGTGGCGCGGCATCTGGTGAAGGAGCACGAGGTACGCCATCTGGTGCTGGCCGGTCGTCGCGGGCCGGCGGCGCCGGGCGTGGTGGAGTTGCAGGCCGAGTTGGTCGCGTACGGCGCCGAGGTCACCGTCGCCGCGTGCGACGTGTCCAATCGGGACGCGCTAGCCGCCCTGCTGACCGTCGTACCCGCCGAGCATCCGCTGACCGCGGTCGTCCACGCGGCGGGGGTGCTGGATGACGCGACGATTCCCGCGCTCCGGCCCGAGCGGCTGGACGCCGTGCTGTGGCCCAAGGCGGTGGCCGCCTGGCACCTGCACGAGCTCACCCAGGGCCTGGATCTCGCCGCGTTCGTGCTCTTCTCGTCGGTGGCCGGCCTGGCCGGCGGCGCGGGGCAGGGGAACTACGCCGCGGCCAACGCCTTCCTCGACGGCCTGGCCCACCACCGGCGGGCCGCCGGGCTGCCCGCGCTGTCCTTGGCCTGGGGGCCCTGGGCGCGGGACACCGGGATGACCGCCGGGCTCGACGACGCCGATCGGCGGCGGATGGCACGAGCGGGCATTCGCCCGCTGACGGTGGAGCAGGGGCTGGCGCTGTTCGACGCCGCCCGCGCCGTGGACCTTCCGGTGCTGGCGCCGGTCCGGCTCGATCTGTCGGCGCGTGCGGACGTTCCACCGTTGCTGAGAGGCATGGTGTCCGCCAGGCGCCGTACGGCCACCGGCAGGCAGGAGGAACCGGACACCCTGCTGCGCAGGCTGGCCGCGCTCACCGCCGCCGAGCGTGCCGAGGTGCTCGTCACTCTCGTCCGGGCCGAGGTGGCGGGCGTGCTCGGACATGCCGGCGCCGACTCCGTCGAATCGGACCGCGCCTTCAAGGAGCTGGGCTTCGACTCCCTCACCGCCGTCGAACTCCGCAACCGGCTGACCGGCGCCACCGGGCTGCGCCTTCCGGTCACCCTGGCGTTCGACCACCCCACGCCGCTCGCGCTCGCGGACCACCTGCTCGACCGGCTCGGCCTGAGCGAGCAGACCGGGTCGGCCGCGCTGCTGGCCGAGCTCGCGAAACTGGAGAAGGCTTTCACCGAGATGACCGTCGACATCGACGTGCACAAGCAGGTCGCGGCGCGTCTGGACATTCTGAGGACCAAATGGGCGGCACTGGCGCACGATTCCGGCGACGCGGAATTCGACCTCGATGCGGCCACGGACAACGAGATGTTCGACATCCTCGACAACGAGCTCGGCTTGTCGTGAGTCCGTCACTATTCCGGCTCGTACGGGGGGAACCGACCACATCATGAAGGCGCGAAATCTGCTCGCGGTAAGCGACCTGCACGTCGCCTACGCCGAGAATCGACGCTTCGTCGAAGAATTCCGGCCCGAGTCCGAGGCGGACTGGCTGATCGTCGCCGGTGACGTCGGCGAGTTCGCCGCGGACATCGAATGGGCGCTCACCCTGCTGGCCCGCCGCTTCGCCCAGGTCATCTGGGCGCCGGGCAACCATGAACTGTGGACGCCGAAGGACGACCCGATCCAGCTTCGCGGCGAAAACCGGTACCGGTATCTCGTGGATATGTGCCGTCGCCTGGGAATTCGCACGCCCGAGGATCCGTACCCGATCTGGGACGGGCCCGGGGGGCCGGTCACCATCGCGCCCCTTTTCCTTTTGTACGACTATTCGTTTCGCGTCCACGGCATGGCCACGAAAGAGCAGTCGCTGGCAATGGCGTACGAGACGGGTGTGGTGTGCACGGACGAGATGCTGCTGCATCCCGACCCCTATCCGAGCCGCGAGGAATGGTGCTGGGCCCGAGTGGAATCGACCGAGCGCCGGCTGGCGGCGTGCGATCCCGACTACCCGCTTGTTCTCGTCAATCACTATCCGCTGGTACGTCAGCCCACCCGCGTCCTGCGTTATCCGGAGTTCGCCCAGTGGTGCGGAACCGAGCGGACCGCCGACTGGCACCTTAAATACCGGGCGGCCGTGGTCGTGTACGGCCACCTGCACATCCCACGCACGACCTGGTACGACGGAGTTCGCTTCGAGGAGGTTTCGCTGGGATACCCGCGGGAGTGGCGGCGACGGGGCGCGATCCCCCGCCCGGCGCGGTCGATCCTGCTGGCCCGCGAACTCACGCCATGATCGAGGACCTGCTGCCCGGCGCGATCATGTCGTCGGAGGCGTTCGACGACTCGCAGCCATGCGCCCTGTTCCCCGCCGAGCAGGCCGTGATCAGCGGGGCGGTGGAGAAGCGCCGCCGCGAGTTCACCACGGCGCGCTGGTGCGCCCGCAACGCGCTCGGCCGCCTGGGTTACCCGCAGGTGCCCGTGGTGCCGGGCGCCAAGGGCGCGCCGGTCTGGCCCGCCGATGTCGTCGGCAGCATCACCCACTGCACCGGGTACCGTGCCGCCGCCGTCGCCCGGTCGAGTGACATCACGACCCTGGGGATCGACGCCGAGCCGAACAAGCCGCTGCCCGCCGGCATCCTGGAGGCCATCGCGGTCGAGGAGGAACTGCGCTGGGTGCCGGATTTCCTGCGGCGCGACCCGTCGGCGCGATGGGACCGGCTGCTGTTCAGCGCCAAGGAGTCCGTCTACAAGGCGTGGTTCCCGCTGGACCCGCTGCGCGAGCCACGCCTCGACTTCAGCGAGGCGTCGATCACCTTCGACCCGGTCGGGGGCGGTTTCCTGGCCCGGCTGCTGGCCGAGGGACCGAGGCTGTCCGACGGCAGCGAGTTGCGGGAGTTCTCCGGCCGCTGGCTGGTACGCCGGGGTCTCGTGATCACGGCCATCGCGGTCATCGCCACCTCTCCGGACGCCCGGAACACCCCGGGAACCGCGGACGACCTCAGGCTCACCCAGCACTAGGAATTTTCCTAGCCGATTGTCTTTAGGCTCGGTTTTCGGTCGATTTCCGCGGCTGAGAGGACCGGGTATGTGTGGGATCACGGGTTGGGTGTCATATGACGCGGATTTGACCGAACGGCAGGCCACGGTCGACGCGATGACCGCCACCATGGCGCTGCGCGGGCCCGACGCCTCCGGAACCTGGGTTGAACGGCACGCCGCGCTCGGTCACCGAAGGCTGGCGGTCATCGACCTGGACGGTGGCGTGCAACCGATGGAGTTCGCCACCCCGAACGGCCCGGTGGTCCTGGTCTACAGCGGCGAGGCCTACAACTTCATCGAACTGCGCAAGGAACTGCAGGCGCGAGGACACCGGTTCCGTACGTCGAGTGACACCGAGGTCGTATTGCACGGTTATCTCGAATGGGGAGAAAGCGTAACCGAGCACCTCAACGGGATGTACGCGTTCGCCATCTGGGATGCCCGTGATCAGAAGCTCGTCATGATCCGCGACCGGCTGGGGGTGAAGCCGCTCTATTACTACCCGACCGGCGACGGCGTCCTGTTCGGATCCGAACCAAAGGCGATTCTGGCCAACCCGCTCGCTCGCAAGGCAGTCGACATCAACGGAATACGCTCGGCGGTGTTGGCCGCCGGGGGCCAGTCGATCTGGAAGGGGATGCACGAGGTCGAGCCGGGCACGGTCGTCACCGTCAAGTCGAGTGGAATTCACACCAGGACGTACTGGAAGCTCAGAACGGCACCGCACACCGATGACCAGAAGAGCACGGTCGAACGAATCCGGGAGTTGCTCGACGACACCGTCAACCGGCAGTTGATCTCGGATGTGCCCCAGTGCGTTCTGCTGTCCGGTGGGCTGGATTCCAGCGCGATCGCCAGCCTCGCATCGCGCAAGCTGACCGCGAAGGGTGATCGGGTACGCACGTTCTCGGTCGACTTCGTGGATCACGTCGATCGCTTCAGACCGGATGCATTTCGGACCACCCCGGACGCGCCATTCGTCAAGGACATGGTCAACATGATCGGGCCGGTCCACCAGCAGGTGGTGCTGAGCGCGGAGAATCTGTCCGATCCGGCCGTTCGCCGTGCCGTGATCACGGCTCGGGACACACCGAGTGGTCTTGGCGAATCGGATATCTCGATGTATCTGCTCTTTCAAGCGATACGCGGCGAATCGACGGTTGCGCTCTCCGGCGAGGCCGCGGACGAGAACTTCGGCGGCTACCAATGGTTCCACAACAACATCCGCGAACTCCCCATCTTTCCCTGGATGGCGGCGCTGCTCAGCGCGCAGGGCGGCAACCCCGCCCTCATGCCTTTCACAGCGGAAGCGCTGGCGGCCATGAAATTGGAAACCTACCTGGGGGACCAGTACCGGACGGCCGTGGCGGCTGTCGATCACCTCGACAACGCGTCGCGTCTCGAGCGTCAGATGCGCGTCATGTTCCACATGCACCTGACCCGCTTCCTGCGGATGCTGCTGGACCGTAAGGACCGCCTGTCGATGGCGGCCGGTCTCGAAGTGCGGGTTCCGTTCTGTGATCACCGTCTCGTCGAGTACGTCTACAACACGCCGTGGCAGCTCAAGTCGTTCGACGGCAGGGAGAAGAGCCTGCTGAGACACGCCGTGAAGGACCTGCTTCCGCCGTCGGTACTCAATCGGAAGAAGAGCGGTTACCCGACGATGATGCATGACAGCCGCTTCTCGAACGCCCTGCTGCTTGAGGCCAAAGAGGTGCTGGCGGAACCCCATAACCCGCTGTTCACGCTGTTCAACCGGAAATGGGTGCAGTCGGTGATCGATACGGACTCCTCGAAGATCGCGCACGGCGAGAAGCTCCTGCTCGACAAGATGATCGACATGTACTACTGGATCGACATCTACTCACCCGAGCTCGCCCTGTCCTGACCGCCGCTGGTCATGCTTCGCCACGCCGCCACGCTCGACTACCTCGGCCACCGCAGATGTGGGTTCGTTCATTTCGTGATGTCCGGAAACCTTGACGACCCACAGATACGGATGTAAACACATACGAAACACCATTGAAACGGCGGTGAAACAACATGTACGCCGAGGAACGACAGCAGGAGATCCTGCACGCGGCCCGGACCGCCGGGCGGGTGGACGTGGTCACACTCGCGGAACAGTTCGGCGTCACGACGGAGACCATCCGCAGGGACCTGACGGTTCTCGAGCGCGCGGGCGTGCTGCGGCGGGTGCACGGCGGGGCGATCCCGGTCGAGCGGCTCGGCTTCGAGCCCGCTCTCGCGGCGAGGGACGAGGTCATGACGGCGGAGAAGGAGCGCATCGCCAAGGCGGCGCTGGCCGAGTTGCCGCAGGACGGCGCCATCATCATCGACGCCGGTTCGACCATGAGCCGCCTGGTCCAGGCACTGCCCACGGACCGTGAGCTCACCGTCATCGTCAACTCGCCGCCGCTCGCCGCCGCGTTGGCCACCCGTTCCGCCCTCACGGTCCTGATGCTGGGTGGCAGGGTCCGGGGCCGCACGCTCGCCACGGTCGAGGACTGGGCGCTCGAGCAGCTCTCGCACCTGCACGTGGACGTGGCCTTCATGGCGACGAACGGGTGCTCGGCGATCGGGGGGCTGACCACACCCGACCCGGCCGAGGCGGCGATCAAGCGGGCGATGATCGGCTGCGCCCAGCGAGCCGTGCTGCTGGCCGACCACACGAAGTTCACCGGGAGCTACCTGGCCCGCTTCGCCACCCTGTCCGAGATCGACATGATCATCACGGATACCGAGCTCGACTCGAAGCTGGCCGCCGGTCTGGCTGCCGCGGGACCCGAGATCGTCCGGGCATGACACTCACCCTCGACGTCGGCTCGATGGCCCTGCCGCTCATGCCCGGGGGATGAGCGGCGCATTCCCCCCACCAGGCGGCCCTCGCAA
>NZ_BLAE01000126.1 GCF_009687865.1 Acrocarpospora macrocephala | reverse complement strand
CCCGGCGGTGACCAGGCTGGTGACGGCACTCAAGAACGGCGGCACCATCGACGGCTGACCCGAAGGGGCGCGTTGACTGCGGTCGCGGAACCATGCCGTGACCACGAGCAATTCGGAGTCCCAACTATCCGGCCCGCGCCACGACCGGCGCGGGCCGGTTCGCTGACTCTTGTCCCATCTGCGCCGCTCCTGCGATGACACAACCTTCGGGATAGCCATCACAGCCTCCGTGCGGACTGGCGGGCCGTTGGGTTAGCGGTGCCGGCGGTACCGCAGTCCGACAGTCCCGTTGCTGAACGCGGTGCTGGAGACCAGGTCGAGCCGGTAGGACTTGGGGACGTCGTCGAACAGTCGGGTGCCCTCGCCCGCAACGTAGGGGTACAAGTCCAGGCGGAACTCGTCGATCAGGTCGAGCCGCCTGAGGGACCGCCAGAAGCTGACGCCGCCCCAGACCACGATGTGGCCGTTGCCGCCTCGCCTGAGCTTGTCGATCTCTTCGGTGGTGTCACCAGCGGCGATGGTGGTGTTGGCCCACTCGGCCGTCGTCAGGGTCCGGGAGAAGACGACCTTGCGCGCGGCGTTCATGATGTCGGAGAACGGGTGGTCGGTGGCCGTGGCAAGGCCCCGGCGATGCCCTCGTAGGCGGCGCGGCCCATGATGTGTGCGTACGCGCTCCGGTAAACGTCGAGTTGCGGCTCCAGGTGCGCCGGGTCGTTGGGCAGGCCGAAGCAGAACTGCCAGTACTCGGTGTCCTCGTCGGCATCACGTACTGCTCGGCAACGTCACCTGGGAGGTTAGGCGTACCGACCTACCGCTCCACCTGCCGGCCGTGGAGCTATCCGATCGCCCTCGACTACCTGTACTGCGTCGATGTCAGCGGCAGGGTGGGGCGTATTCTCGGTCGGGGATGTATGCAGCCCATTCCTGTGGGGACAGCGGTGCGCCCGCGACCTCGCAGATGCGGCGAAGAGCCCAGGCGAGGTCGAGTCTGCGGACGATGAGCGAGCCGCTGACCGAACCCATCACCAGGTGGCGATCGTCGGGGGTGAAGGTGACTGTCTGAGCTGGTCCACTCCAGTCTCTGAGCAGGAACGCCAGTTCCGGCGGCGATGAGGGGTGCAGATCCCACACACGAACGGTCCCATCCTGCGAGGACACGGCCACGCGGCTCCCGTTTCTGTTGAGAGCCGCTGCGTAGAGGTCTCCGGCGGGTCCCTGGAGCACCGCGACGGTTCGGGGACGCGATGGTGTGGAGACGTCCCACACGCGGACTGTTCCATCGGCCGCGCCGGTGACCAGGGTTCTCCCGTCACGGCTGAAAGCCAGATGGGTGAGTGCTCCGCTATGGCCCGACAGGGTGGCGAGATCCTGGGGTTGGGAGGGGTCGCTGACGTCCCAGAGCTTTGCCGTGAAATCGTTGGACGCGGTGGCGAGCAAGGGGCCGGTGGGGTTGAACGCCAGGCCTCCGAATATGTTCTGCAGATGCGGCGACTTCAGCGATTTCTGTATGGGCCGCTCCGGATCCGTGACCTCCCAGATCTCCATCATGAATCCGTGTGAGAGCGAGAATAGGCGACCATCGGAACTGAATGACACGCCTGTGATATCGGATGAGATGCCGAAGTCGTCAAACGACGTAAGATCGATTGACGTCATGGCCACCGGTCGTGATGGGTCGCGAATGTCCCAAAGCTGCGATGTGCCGTCGCTGGAGGCGATCGCTAGGAGTTGGCCGTCAGGGTGGATCGCGACTCCGGTGACGTCTCCGCTGTGGCCGCGGAGCAGCCCCAGCGGGATCGGATGGAGGGGATCGCTCAGATCGGTCAGCGCGACCGTGCCATCCGTGGCGGCGCTGGCGACGATGCGACCGTCTCGTCCGATGGCCGTGTCCACTACACCGCCAAAGCTGTACCACTGGCCGTACCCGGTGATCGCCTGAATGTCGCCGATCGCCCAGAGGCGGGCCACAGCGTCTCGCGACCCGGTTGCCAGGAAGCGGCCGTCAGGGCTGAAGGCCAGGTCACCTTTCTCGGTGTACTGCAAGGCATAGGCCATGATCTGAGGTTCTCTGGGCGCACTTATGTCCCACACGCTGACCTCGCGGTTACCTGAGCCGGTCGCGACGAAGTGCCCGTGGACGGCGACGTCGACACCGGAATCGTTCAGCGGCATGCGGGCCAATGAGATCGGTTCCGATGGTGAGGTGACATCCCATATGTGCGCCGACTTGTCGCCCGACGCGGTGATCAGCGTGTGCCCGCTCGCGTCGAAGTCCGCCGCGTTCACCGCGTCCGTGTGCCCGCGCACAGTGCCGACCAGACGCGGCTTGGCGATGTCGCCTACGTCGTAGAGAGTCGTCGTTCCGTCGCGATTGCCCAGTGCCAGGATCGACTCGGCGCTGATGGCCGGAGATCCGGCCACGTTCTCATCGTTGGAGAGGAGCTCTCGGCCCACAGGATGGGCGGGATCACCGACATTCCACAGGCTCACCGCCGCCTCGCCGGTGTAGCGGAGAAAGGATACGACGAGAGTGGGGCGATGAGGGCTGAACGCCAGCCTCACGCGGTACGCCACGAAGTCGGCGGGCGATTTCTCTATAGGTTCCTTCGAGGAGACCGGATCGATGCTGGATTTCCGCTTCGGACGAGCTGGATCGGACACATCCCACAGGTCCACCTGCCGGACAGGCGCACCGACCGCCATGAGCTTCCCGTCACTGCTGAAGGCAACGCTCTCGACGGGCCCTCGCGGACTTGCCATCGTGCTGAGAAGACGGGGGCGCGCGGGATCGCGCACATCCCACAGCCGAACCTGGCCGTCGAGAGCGCCGGTCGCGAATATGCGCCCATCCGGCGTGAAAGCCACGATGGACACTGAGCCGCCATGACCGGTGACCCGCATCCCCGGATTGATGTGCGCGGCCCCGATCACCGCACCTCTCGTCTCAGGGGTGTCCGCGATCTCGAAGGCGGCGAGCCCGAGCTGGGTCCGGAGATTGAAATCCTGCATGTCCTCGGCTGCGCCCAGGATCTGTCCGGAGATCGCGAGATCCCGCTCGTGGCCGTTCTGATCGGCCAGGCGCAGGGCGATTGTTCCGGCGGCGAGGGCCAGCACCAGCAGGACCGCGAGCGTGGCGGCGGCCGTGCGGAGCAGCCTGCGGCGGTGGACGGCCCGGCCGCTGCTCTGCTGCAGGAATTCGCGCGCCAGTGGGGTCAGTTCGACGTGCCGGTCTGCGGGGATCGCGGCCTCCGCCGATGCCAGGCGGCTGCCCGCGTAGAGGTAGGCCGCGTCGTGCTGCTGGCTTCGCCAGGTCTCCGCGTCCTCGTCGAGCCGTTGCACGGCCAGCAGCCGGGCCCGGTCGTTGACGATCCAGCTCTTCAGCCGTGGCCACGCGTCGAGCAACGCCTCGTGGGCGATCTCGGCCGTATGTTCGTCCGCGGTGATCAGGCGGGCTCTGACGAAGCTCTCCACGATGGCCGTGCCGATCTCGGCGGACAGATCGGCCAGCCGGACGCGACGGCGCGTGTCGGCGACCTCCCCCACGTGGACCAGTCGCAACATCATCCGGTGCGCGATCTCGCGGTCGGATTCGGTGAGCGCGCCGAAGGTGGTCTCGGCCGTGTTGGCGAGCGAACGCCGTACGCCGCCGATCGCCCGGTACGCCGCCAGTGTCAGGGTGCGCCCACTGCGGTGCCGCCACGACTCCAGCAGGGCGTGCGACAACAACGGCAGGCCGCCCGCGTTGGCGCTCCCGGCCAGATCCTCCAGCAGCAGCTCGACCAGGCCGTTCTCCAGGGTGAGCCCGGACAGCCGCGCCGGTTTTTCGATCGCCTCCCGTAGCTGAGCTGTCGTCAACGCGGGAACCAGCATCGGCCTGCTCATCGCGGGTTCCAGTGCGGGCAGGGCCAGGCAAGCCCCGAAGAAGTCGGAGCGTACGCTGAGCACGACGGTCGCCGGCAGTTCGATCAACGATTGTACGAAGGCCGCATGGACTGCCTCGTCGCCGGACGCGGTGAACAGCTCCTCGAACTGGTCGACGATGATCACCGCCTGATCAGGCAGGCCCTGATCGGCCAGCTGCGTGCTCAGCTCGGCGAGAGGGTCAGCACCGGGGACCATGATCATGCAACGGTGACCGCGCCGCTCCAGCTCGGGCGCCAATCCGGCCCGCAGCAGCGAGGACTTGCCCGACCCCGAAGCCCCGACCACGGCGATGAGCCGGTCACTGAGAGTTCGTTCGACCAGTCGTGCCGTGGTCTCGTCACGACCGAAGAACATCGCCTCATCCCCAGGCCCGAACGCGGCCAGCCCTCGGTAGGGGCTCTCCTGATCGTCCTCCGTCACTGCTCGCGGCAGGTCCGCCGGCACGTCAGGCTGGTACGCCGGATTACGCGCCAGCGGAGAACGATCCCCCAGGTCGGTGACCTGCCGGTAGGGCAGGGGGAAACCTTTGGCGGGAAGCGACCGGGTCAGTGAGCGATACAGGTAGTCCAACGTCAGCAGCGGCGGCCCGGTGGGATCGCCTTCTGTCAGCAGCCGGATGAGCTCCCCGCTGAAAGCCGTATGTCGGCTCCCCGACGGTGCGAACGACGACGTCAGATGGCTGCTGGACGCCAGCAGGTAGGACCCGGGCGTGCGCACGTTGTCGAATCCCCCGCGCGTGCCGTTCCCACGCGGTGGCGCCGCCATCCCGGAGAAGCAGCAGTCCAGCACCACGATGACGTGTTCGGCCTCGCAACGTGCCAGCATCTCTCCGACGACGCCGTAGGGCAGGGTCTCCAGCAGCGGCACGGCTTCGGCGGGCCGCTTGGTGGCGTACGTGGCCAAGTGCAGTTCCTGACCGCGATCATCCTGCAGACCGTGGCCCACGTAGTAGAACAGGAAGGCCCGCGACGCCTCCCGCATGGCCTCCGACAGTCCGGCGAGGACGTGCGCCGGGTCGGCTGGGTCGGCGAGCGTGGTCAGGTGCGCGGGGTCGAGGCCGCACGACTCGGTGAGGGTGGCCGCCACGTCCTCGACGGTGGTCGCCACGGACGGGATCTCGGTGAGCCGCGATCCGTCGGTGAACGTGCCGGACCCCATGACCAGGGCGCGCGAGCCCTCGGCGTTGAGAAGTAACGGCAGGTCACTCTTCATTGGCAGGCTGGTCGGCGAGCGCCGCCGCCACCTTTTCCGTGAGCTGGGCGATCTGGGCGGAATCCATCGTGGACAGTCCCTTGGCCGTCAGTTCCAGTTCGGTGCCGCCCCGGTGGAGCCGGATGGTGAACTCGCTCGAGCGATGCCGAAGCCAGGCGATGACGACGCCGGTGATTCCGGTCACCGTCGCTCCGGCGCCAAGGATGATCTGCAGAGCCTGCGTGACGGTGCTGAGTTCCTCGGGTGCCGGTTCGCCCTCGACCAGGCGTGCCGTGCTGCGCAACCCTCGATCCGCCTTGATGCGGCCGTAGAGGTCTCGCAGCTCGTTCCGGTCGCCCACTTCCACGGTCACGGTCAGTTCCATCGGCCCTCCATGCTCATTGGACGCTGGTCACCTGGGGGTGTAGCTCAGGTAGGGGAGCTTTTTCCACGTTGCTGCAGAGATATCGGCGATTATCCGCGCGGTGTGACCGTTGAGTTCGACCAGCGCGATGTAGGTCGGATAGCGAGCGGCGGGATCCTCTTTGGCGCAGATCAGATGTTCCTCGTCCCACCAGCCAAAAATGTCTTCCAGCGTCACGCGGACCCGTTCGACGTTCTTCCCGGTTTTCACGTCCCAGACGCACGCCTCATCCTCGTCGCTCGGACAGTATGTGACGAACAATCGTCCCGACGGGGAGAAGACGTCCTCGGCGTTGGCGAATGCGCCGACTCCGGGCAGTGTTCGAAGCGCCCGGCCGTCCAGAGCATAGAACCGAACTCCGTCGCCGTAGTGGGCGGCCAAGGAGCGACCGTCCGGGGTCCAGCGCACCACCGCCCGGCGGTCCATTCCCGGCACCGGCACCCGGCGGACCGTTTTGGTGAGAGCGTCAACGATGACGAATCCCGTGGAGCGTCCGGCCTGCTCGGTCGTCATCACCACGCGACGTCCGTCACGAGACCAGAATGGGGTGACGGTGTTCGAGCTTCTCTCCGTTGTCCTGATCCAGATGGGGTCATCGCCCGTCCGGCTCAGAAACACCACGTGGTCGTACCCGTCTTCGAACTCGTCTGGAATCCCCACCGCCATGTCGCCGACGGGAGACGCCACGATCTCGTCGAACTTGTCCCGCTTGGTGAACGTGTCACCGTAATCCCGAAGGTAGACGGGTTCACCCCGCTTCAGCGGAACGACCGCCGTGAGCTGGACCGGGTCTTCCGAACGTTCGTGCAGGGTGATACCGGCGTCGGCGACGACGACGTGCGTCTCGGGAACCGGCCATGAAGAACCCATCGGTAAAACCAGGAATGCGGTCAATAACGACCTTCCGGCGAAAGTCACACCAAACACAATAGGCCGCCATCTACTTACACTGAATGACAGACACCTTGGCTCGCCGTCGAGGAGCAGCGGACCGGTTGGACGTGAGCCATGAGGCATGAACCGGTGGCTGACGCCGTATCGTTTCGTGACTCCATCGCCGCCGGGCCCTCAACCGATGAACCGCGCCGGGTCTGTTGGAGGCCGCGTTATCTGGCTGGGGTGCGAGTAGCTGAGTTGATCTCTGTCCGGTAGAGGGCTTCGAATTCGGCGGGTGGGAGATCGGCCGAGAACATCGCCGACGACACCGGCCAGAACAGCTGACCTCGCTACCGTGCTGGCGGTGCCGCCCGCGACATCCTCACAACCGCCGCATCGGGTGACCTTCCGTCAGTCCAAGACGGCTACAAGTTGTGCCACCTGGTTCAAGCACGCGGCGGCCTCCCTCACCTTCCACGACGTCGCTGGACCGGCGACGTCAAAGTCTCCGGCTCCGGCAAATGGGTACGGCGACTACACGCCCAACGCCGTGATCGAACTCACGGGCTCCTAGGCGGAAACACGATCGTCGCCACCGCCCCTTGACCTGGATCCCGGCCTGCTTAGAGCGAATCGAGATACTGGACGGCTGTCGCCAGTTCGGCTTTGCGCTGTTGCGCGGTGGCGACAGCGGGACCTTGCGTGGGGTCCTCCTCGAAGCGGGTGCGCATGGTCGCCACAGCGGCACGCCACGTTCCGTCGGCTGATCCGGTCGGGTGGCCGAGGATGTTGTCGGTGAAATGGGCGGTGGCCTGGTCGATCTTCTTCTGATCAGCTTCTCGGCGTTCGCGGTCGGCGCGCTCCGCGCGGCGGTCGTTCCATTGGCCCAGGAGGAGCCCGCCCAAGGAAATAGCCGCAGGGACGAACTCGCCAACGATGTCCAGGCCACCGATCCATTTCCTGGCCCGCTCGGCGTCCTGAAAGCTGTCGAAAACGGTGTTGTCGGCGAGGAGGTTCCCCAGGCTTTCGCCGTACTGGCTGACCAGTTTTTCCTTTTCGCTTTGGTAGGTGGAGCTGAGCTGATCGAGCGCCTTGAATTTGCTGAAGTACTCCTTCTTCAGTTCGGCCCTGCGATGGGTGAGAGTCCTGGCTATCTTGTGGGCTTCCTCCATCGGGACTGGGAGGGAGAGCCGCAATTTGACGCCTGCGCGGGTCATGGTGGTGAGAGGTGCGCCGAGCTTGGAGAGCGTCTCAGTCGATGGCACTGTGTGGCTAGACTGCGCGCGCGGGGGATCGGCCCAAAGGTCCTCGGTCCAGCGATCGAACTCTAAGGATTCCAGCCGGATCGCCTCCAGCGCGAGGTCGTGTTCGGCTTCGCGGGCCAACTCCTTGAGACGGGTTCCCCAGGTGCCACTCCACGCTGTCAGGCAGTCCTGGAGCCGAGACTCGGTCCGAGTCCGCACTTCCTCGGCGTCCATGCCGGCAGCGACCCGGACGATGCCCTGGAGTTCTCGGCTGATCGACGAGCGCAGAGTCTCCGATGCGGCCAGGTCGATTTCGTTGAGACGCTGTTCGAACAACTCCGTGCGCGCACGGCGACCCGCCGCCTCGTCAACGTAGGCTTGCAGCCGCTCGCTCTCTTCGCTGGCGGAATCACGGGCCTCGGCCACGAGCCTGATCCAGAACCGTGCTTCTGCCGCCGCTCGAAGCTCGGGGAGCCGGTCTTTCAGGCTGCTGAGGCGGGTGCGAAGTGCGGCGACGCCATCCCAGGAACGGTATTCCGCGTATGAGGAAAGGTCAGGCTGCGGTCCGTTGCCGACCAGCCCGTACGGGTCGGCCGCGACAAGGTGGACGGGCGCGGCAGCCAGTTCGGCTGGGAGTACGGCGGTCAATGCATCCCGCCTTCTCTCCAAGAATGCGATGAATTCATCGGGAGCGGTGTCGGGGTCTGGGCCGGCGGTGTCGCAGCGGCCGATCACCAAGATCGTCGTCTCGGGCGTGAATCCCGCCGTGGCCAGTTCGGCCAGCTTTCTGGCATCTTCAACGACACGTTGCTGCGGCAGGACGACGAGGACCAGGTCGGCGGAGGACAACGCTTCATCGGCGAGTCGGCCGTGCTCGGCGGAGCGTCCCGCGAGACCGGGCGTGTCGATGTAGGTCAGCCCCCCGGAGGTCAGGCTGCCGGACTCGAATGTCTCGGGCTGCGCGCCTACGGTCAGCCAGGAAGGCGCTTCCGTGCCGTCCTCGACGAGCAGCCGTTTGATCAGAGACGTCTTGCCCCCGTCGTACGGGCCGTAGACGACGACGCATGGGTGGCTGACCTCGTGCGGGGGTATGGTGAGGGCGTCCGGCCCCAAAATCAGCGCAATCGCTTCGCGAATATTCATTCCACCTTCTGAGGGTCGGCGCCAAGCAGTGTCTCGGCGCGATGGATGAGGTTTGCGCAAGCTGCCATCCGTTCTCGCAGATGTGCCACGTCGGATTCCAGCTGTCCGAGTTCGGTCGCGAGGGCGAAAGCCACGGATCTCAACCAGTCACGGTGCTCGGCCAGCTGGAGAAGCGGTGCGTCGGTTTCTATGGCCTCCTCGGCCCAGGCGTCGCCAAGCGCATGCAGGCTTTTGATTGCTTTTGTCCGGTCGCTCTCGTGCTGCGCGTTGCCCCTCAGGTCAACTACGAGTTGGTAGACCGAGATGCCACCGGTGATCAGGGTCAGCGCCGGACCGGCGCCGCGGACCAGGCGTGCCACCGGAGTACCGCTCAAGGCGAATTTCTCCACCTTCTGCGCGACCAAGGCGATCTTCCCGATCTCATTGCTGGCCTTGGCCGCCGGTGAGGCGGCGTGGCGGCTGAGCCGACGGGCTTCCGAGAGCCGTTTCAGTTCGGGAAACCTCTCACGTGCGGCGGGCCTATCGAACTGGCGGGCCAGCCGTCGTTCACAGACGTCCAGGAATGTGGCCGTCTTCTGGATTGTCTCCTGGCTCCAGTCGGAGCCGATTCCCACGAACTCGGTGTCGGTGGCCAGATGCTCCAGGCGGTGGATCAGCGCGTTCCTGCTCTCTGCCGACTCTGTGCTCAGCGCCCGGGAGATCAGATCGTCCATCAGCCGTCCCACGCGGTGATACAGCGCTTCCTTCCGCTCTTTCACCAGCGCCGCCGCCTCATTGAAGAGACGGTCAGTGCTCTGGTACGCGGGGCTGAGCCCGCCTATGGCGCCCTGGAGCTCAGTCGCCTCAGCGGACAGGCGGGCGCCATACTCGGCAACCAGGATCGGGCCGCCTGAGAGCACAGCGACGTCGGCATGATCGACCTTGAGCTGCTCCCGGAGCCCGGCCAGCCCAAGAGCGAACTCATGCATACCGTCCCACGGCTCAGGGGTGGACGTGCCGTATGGCGCGGCGGCCAGGCAGACGCCATGCCCGCCGCGCACGACGTCGCGGCGAAGTTGCTCCAGTTTCCGCTCGCGCAGGGTCGCGAACTCGGCGGGCGCCCCCTCAGGGTCCGGGCCGAGGCTGTCGGCGCGGTTGACCACCAGCAGCGTTCGCCCGGCTCGCCCGGGGATGGCACGCTCGGGGTTACCGCGCAGGACACAGTCAAGATCGACGGGGTCGCAGAGCGTCAGTCCCGGGGTGAACACCAGGACGACCAGGCTCGCGGTGGCGATGGCGAGCGTGGTCTCCCGGCTGGGGCCGGAGGCATACGCCTGAAACCCGGGCGTATCGACGAGCGTGAGACTCTGCCAGTGCCGGTACTCGCTGACAGTCCGCGTCTCCGGAGCGGAACTGATCCTGATGTGCAGCGTGCCGCCGAAGAGGCGGCTGATGAGTGAGGACTTGCCGCTGTCATAGTCGCCGCAGAACACGATGGAGGGCTCCGTGCGGCGGCTCAGTTCCCGCAGGCTTCTATCCAGCGCGGCGTCGCCGAGAGCGGAGGAGACCTCGGTGATCCACACGCGGGAAACTCCCTGGGGGACAGACGGCAGGGACGCAGCGAATGCCAGCAGCGTGGCCGTCACGTCCGGGCGGTCGGGGTCACGTGGCCCTGACGGCCGCGCCGACGGCACGTCCGGCAGCGTCTCGCCGAGCCAAAGCCCGCGCCGCCCCCACGCGCTGCTGATCCCCCTGCGGCTTTCGCAGGCTTGGACCGCCTCCTCGGCCCGCCGCTGCGGATCGTGCGGAGCGCCGGGCACGTCCTCGTGGAAGCGGGCCGATACTGCTTCGCCGTCGGCACAACGTCCCATGATCGCGCGCCGCCTGATCGTATCGGCGACCGGTGAGGTGACGCCCTCGGCGAGCACGGCTTGCTGGACTTTCCCGAACTCCACGGCTATCCGTTCACCCAGCAGGGTGAACATGCGCTGGACGGCCTCGCGGGCGGATGCGCGGGCGGAGGCCAGCGCGCGTTCACGCTCGCGCGTTGCTCTGGTACGGCTCATTTCCCCGGCAACGCCGAACGCGAGTCCGGCGACGGCCGCGATGACCGCCACGCCGAGGGCGCCCCAGCCGAGCGGGTTCCAGATGTTTGCCGCGATGAATCCCGCGAACACCGTGCCAGCCGTCGTGCCGATTCCCAGCACCGAGCTGCCGATTCCCGCTCGATACAGCCATTTGCCGCGCGCCGCGTTGATGTGTACGGGCGGGATCTTCTGGTTCTTGAATTCCTGGTACACATCGTGCACGACGACGTCGAAGCTACGCTCGAGGAAGCGGTGGAAGTCTCTCAGCGCCGCCTCGGCCGCCATCTCCATTTCTTCGTCCCGGAAAACGACTTTCTCGAAGGCTCTCTCCGCAGGGGTGGTGCGCGCCGCCATGGCCTCTTCGATGAACGTCAAGGCACGTTCGTGGGCGGCTCGCTCCAGCGGCGTCAGGCGGCTCGCCAGGAGATCGTCACCGAACCGCGCGGCACGAGACGAGTACGGGTCCTCGAATTGCGAACCTCGTAGTCTCTCCAGTTCGGTGAGCGAGGTCAGGAGTTCCTCCGATTCGGGACGACCGAGGATCTCGATGGTCTCGGCTATGCCGCGCTCGTGCACGTCGACCAGCCGTCCCTGTTCTTCGCGTAATCGCCGGAAACCGGACGCCGCCCTTGCCACCGATGCCGTAACGAACCGGTGTGTCGAGCCGAGCCGGAGTTCCGCGCCGCCCAGCCGGATGAGTTCGGTGAGGAGTTCCTCCAGCACGGCCATATTGGACAGATCGAACAGTCTTGTCGCGCCATACGCCGCGAGGTTTGCCGAACAGGTCTGCGGGTGCGGCCCTTGGTACGGGCTCGCGGCATTGGCGAACATAGCGTTCTGGGCGTGTAACGCGATCACCGGAACGCGGACGAGCCCGATGCGCGCGAGCTCCTCCCGGATGTGCTGGACATGGTCGGCGACCTGGGTCGCGATCGTAGGCGTGTGAAGCAGGCGCCATTTCGGATTCTTGACGTTGAGGACGGCGACGACGACCTTCTGATAGTCGCCGATCCACCGGGCGACTGTCTGAAACTCCAATGCCCGCTGGTTCGAGTCGTCGAAGCACAGGACGACCACGTCAGCGGAGGCCGCCGTGCGGCGCGCCTTTTCCAGTTCCTCGGGGTCGATCTGGTCCATGGATCCGCCGATGCCCGGCGTGTCGAAAACCTGAATCGGACCCCACCGCTCCGATTGCACCTTGGTGGTGCAGTCGGGCTTGCCGTCCAGTGAAGCGCCCGTGCCGTCGCCACCCGTGAAGGCGTTCTTCAGGCAGCTTTTTCCCGCTCCCGTTCGGCCGAACAACACGATGTTGAACGAGTCCAGATCGTGCATGCGCTCTTTGACGATCTTCTTCAGCTCAGCGGTGACTGTTGAGACGAGGTGAGCGAACTCCCGCTCCATTGGGTCATCGTCCGGTAAGGCGAGGGTGCCGAGTTCTCCGATAAGCGTGTTCAGGCGATCCCGCAACGCCACGACGGCAGACCGGGAGCGATTCACTTCGTCTTGGCACGCTCGATGGAACTCTCGTTCATCCACGGACGACCGCCCGTGTGGCTGAGGGAATGATCCAACCTCGGGGGTGGCGTCGCCCAGAAATCCGAATCTCGATGTGATACATGCGGCACCGATGCTCGTCATAATGGTGGCAGGTCAGATGAGAAACATGATCGGGTGGCGTAAGTTCAATGGCGGTATTTCTCAATTCCGATGTACTCGCTGTCCTCAATGCTACGTCGTGGAAACGACAGGCGAGTTACTCCAATTCTCCCATTGTGCGAGCCTTGGAGTTGTGGTAATGCGCCGCCGGAGGAGTCCGGCTGAGACTATCGAGGCCTTGCAGAAGGCGCTCCTCCACGCGATGAGCCCGCTCGCTGTGCTGGAGGCCGCGTCGGAGGCTCTTCTCGCCGCAGTGCCCGCCGACGTCTGGTGCGCGGTCATGCTCGACCCGGCGACCCTCCTCGATACCGGTGGCATCCACCGGGAGGGTTTTCCGGAGGGTTCGATGCGGAGACTGTTCGAACTGGAACACGTCCAGCAGGACCATCCCAGTCACCTGCGTCTGGTCGCGGTGGATCGTGACCGCGTCAATCTCCTCAGTCGTACACCGGAGGCTCTGACCGGCGCGTACTACCAGGACATTCTGGCTCCGCTGGGGTTGGCCGACGAACTCCGCGTCGTCCTTCGCGAAAGGAAACGCGTATGGGGTCTCCTGGTGTGGTGCCGGGCAGCGGGTTCGCCCGGTTTTGATTCCCAGGAACTCGATATCGCTCGCGCATTGGCCGTTCCGGCCGCGACCGCGCTTCGTCAATCCCTTGTCCTGGCGGGAATCGACACCGGTGAACTGCCCGACGCGCCGGGGCGGCTGACCCTGGGCCCGTCCCTGGATCTGCATAGCAGCAGTCCTTCTGCGGACCGCTGGCTGGCTGAGTATCAGAACGACGGCGACCGCCCGCTCCCCTATGCCTTGCAGGCCCTTGCTGTTCGCGCTACCGGCCTGCCGCCCGGCGTCGAGGTGCACAGCCTGGTTCCCATCCCATCGGGACGCTTCATGTCGCTGCGGGCCTGGTCGGTTCCCGTCGGCGGTACCAATGGCGTGGCGATGTCCCTGGCACGGGGCGAACCGAACCATCTGGTCCCGCTGATCCTCGACATTTACGGATTCTCCCCGGCGGAACGCCGGATCATCGAACTGGTCCTGCACGGCCGCTCGATCATCCAGATCTCCAGGCAGTTGGAGAGATCCGAGCACACCATCAGCAAGCAACTAGCCAATGCCTACCAACGTGTGGGCGTCAACAGCCGTGAAGAGCTGATGTCCGCTCTCTTCTTCCGGCACTACTTGCCACAATTCCCCAGGCCTGACCTCACGACGGACGGCCGTCTTTTCGTCGCTCGCTAGACCTGTTCTTCGCATTTAGGTGAATGCCGCGATGGCTGGCCGTGCCGATCACAGAGCCGGCCAGCGGGGCCGGGTGGGATCGATGTTCAGCATGGTCAACAGCCGCTGTGCAAGCGCGTGTCAACGGTGAGATCCGTAGACCGTAGCCGGAGCCGTATGGGTGGTGGCTGCCGTTGTTCCACCCAGTGGCGCGCATAGCGTTCTCCATCTCCCGATCTGGCCTCAAGATGTCATGCCAGCGGAAAGACGTACAGCAGCGGAAAGTCCCTCAACTCCGATACTCGCCGCCACACGCCGGAGCAGACCGAAGTTTCCCGGGTTGTGACCGGCTCCCGTTGGCAAGCGGACAGTCATGCAGGCGTGCCGCTTTCCGGTTCTCGGGCCTGACGGCCCTGCGCTCGGACCAGACACGGGTAACTACTGGGTCATTGAACTGTTCTCAGTAACTGAAGATCACGTTGTGTGATGCCGAGATGGTCCAGTCGTGCTCGTGATGCAGCAGGACGAGTGCCGCCTGGGTGATCTTCCCGATGCGCCAGGGATCGAGGCTGACCCGGCGCAGGGCCTTGAAGGTGACGGTGAGCAGAGCGTTCGCGCGCTCGCCAACCCCGCGTAGCCCTCGCAGCAGTTTGTTGTAGGTGTGCTGGTCGTCGCTGAGCCTGTGCTGGTGGCGCTTCTTCTTCACCGGAACGTGGATCACGTCTGCGGCGCCTTCGTAGCCCAGGTCGGCCAGGGTCGGCAGGTGGTCGCGGACGGCGGCCAGGGCGGTGATGAGGCCGTGGCCGCGGGCGCAGGTCATGTCGTGTTCGCGGCCGGGGCGGACGTTGGAGACCCACAGCGGCCACCCGTCGGGGGCGGAGATGACCTGGATGTTGCCGCCGTGGTGCTTGTGTTTCCCGCAACGCCGGTGAGTTAAGCCGAAGATACTGGCGGTTTTCGTGTGGTGATCTTGTAGGCGACCCGGCCAGGCGGGGTCCGCTGGAGGGCCCGTGTGAAGGCGGGCGTGCCCTTGAGTTCATGAGGTTTGGCTCGGGCGCGTCGTTGGAGTAAGGGCTGTCCCCAGACTTCCTCGAAGACGTCGCGCAGGAGACGGCCGGGTGCGGCGATCTCCCCAATACTGCGGGCCAGCGCCCGCAGGGTGACGGTGAAGGAGACCCGGTCAGGATCGAGGTTGGTCTGGTCGGGGTGGGCTCGAGCGGCTCGGCACCGCGTAATCTGGACGAGCTGATAGACGATCAACAGCGCATAGAGTTCTTGCGCCACCCCATTCGGGCTCTTCGAGCGCAGGATGTGCTGGCGACCGCGCAGGTAGGTCTTTAGGTCCGCATAGCCGGTCTCGCTTTCCCACCTTTCGTGGTAAAGCTCCGCGATCTTCTCGGCCGGCGCCACCGCCGGATCCAGCAAGGTGGTGATCAGCAAGTAGGACTCGACGCGGGGCTCGCCCTGCTCGGGAACGACGGTGATGACGGCTTCGACGACTCGGATCCGCAGTCCCCTGGCCTGACGCTTCTTCAGGCCCAAGCGGGGGCAATGCCCACCGCCAGCCCGGTGCCGGTCGCCCTTGCTTGGCAGGTTCGCTGCGGGTAACACCGACAAATACGAGCCGTCGGGCAACTCGGCGAGCACCGGCAAGCGGCGATTGTTCTGGGCGCGGAAGATTAAGTCGGCGCCGGCCGCGATCACCTGTGCGACCTGGGGGTACCCGGAGAAGTAGCGGTCAGCCAAGACCAGCATCCCCGGCCGCAGCGCCCCCAGGCCAACCAGCTTGCCAAGGAGCGTCAACTCACCGGTGGCGAAGGGACCCCACACGGCGTCCACGATCGTCCGGGTCCCGCAGGCGATCAGGGTGAGCAGCCGGATCTTCGGGAAGGGACCGGTCGCTCCTTTCCCGTTTCGTGGCGGTGCCCCGAAGGCGGCTCGGTTGGCCGCGGTGTCGGCCACGTTCAGGCTGGTGCCATCCACCGAGACCTTCAGCAGGGCCAGTTCGAGGCCGAACATCGACATGCCCGGCTCGCTAGGGTCGGCGTGCGGCCCGCGCAAGCGCCTGAACAATGCCTTGAGCGGTTCCCGACCCAGGCGCCCACGGGCCTTGACCGCCGCCGAGACTGTCGGAATGCGCCAAAGACCGACGCGCAGATGGTGTCGAAGCTGCCGGAACAGTACCCGCAGCACCTCGGCGTATCCCTGTCCAGGGCAAAACCACAAGGCCAGGGTGAAGTACAAGGCGATCCGCGCGGGTAGCGCCCGCACTCGTTGCTGCTGTCGCCCACATTCGGCGATTACTTCATCGATCAATTGCGCCGGCAACAGATCCGGCACCGCCCCCAAACCGAGACGGTCCAAGGGGTGCTCGCCAGATAAGGACAGCAACGGTATGGCAGGGGTGGCACCCACGGTGGCAGCATGGCCAGGCAACGAGGTCTCCAGGGCGATGGTTCTCTTGGTCGAAGCCAGTCTCCCGCGGGGACCTTGTTGCTTATCTAGATCCTTAACTCACCGGCGTTGG
>NZ_BLAE01000125.1 GCF_009687865.1 Acrocarpospora macrocephala | reverse complement strand
CGCCGCCACCGACGGCTGGTACGCCCTGCTCACCAACCTGCCCCCCGATCAGGCCGACACCGCCACCGTCCTGACCCTCTACAAAGGACAGGAAGCGGTCGAACGCCGCTACTCCGCCTTCAAAGGCCCCCTGGCCGTCGCAGCCCTCTACCTGAAGAACAACCGGCGCATCGCCGCCCTGGTCACCGTCATCTGCCTGGCCCTGCTCATCTTCTCCCTCATCGAACGCCAGGTCAGACACGCGCTGGCCGAACAAGGCCAGATCAGAGTCGAGGGTTTGTATGCCGGACGACCGGCCATCCCCACCGGCAGGCTCATCCTCGACGCGCTGGCCACCATGAAGATCATCCCTGGAAACGGCCAGGACCCGCCGATCATCCCGCAACCGACGGTCCTTCAACTCCGCTTGCTCGACCTCCTCGATACCGACCCTCGGCAACTTCGCTGAAGATCACCGATGCGCGGAAAACGGGTCTAGCCGCCGTACGCCCTGTGGCCGCACATTCCCCGATGAACGGCCATGCCAATGGCTCCGCGCGCCCGCCAGGGCGATCATCCAAACCAGGACTCCACCGTGTCCCCCATCGTGGAGAAGTTCATCGCCCCACCGTCACCACCGTCACGGCGCTCATCGCGAGACTGACCTTCGCCCTTCAGTTTCGGGAACGTATGGCGCCTACTCGCGAGGCTGGCGTCTTCGGCGTGAATCGCACCAGCTCCTCGGTATCCAGCACATCTCCTCCGCAACCCGAGTCCGACTGGACTCAAACCCGCCAGCGCGCTCCTCGCCTTTTCCAGCCTGCCAACTCTCGGACTCAGCGTCACCGAACCCCCGCCCCCGGCGAGTACGGCCGCGCCGCCATCGACGCCGTCGCACCACTCCTCACCGCCCAGCGCACGGCCACGACCATCTCGAAGTCCGACTCTCCAGCGGAACCGACAGACCCCAGCAATCCCTCGCCCAGGCGTACGCGCGAGCGCCCTCTTAATCGACGGCGGTGATGTGGTCTTCGGCGGTGTTGGAGCCCGCGTTGCCCGCTGGCAGCATTAGGGCGGCGGCCTCGCCGGTCCCTCCTGGGCCATGGTCGATGAACGCGGTCATCGGTTGGTATCCGAAGGTGTGTTTCCAGCGGTTCGGACACGGGATCGAGTCTCGGTGTCGCGTTGCCCCTGCTGCATTACCTGCCCCTGGTCGCGTCTTGCGGGGTCGAGGTGAACCTTCACGCGACGGCGCTCTACAACTCGCTGTTCAATCGGCGACGAGCAGATGATCGTGAACGCCCACGTGTTCGGGATGAACGCTTATGGCACCCCCGTCTACCACCTCCGCAGGACCGGAGAAGGCGGTCTCTTCGATGCCTACGCTCAGAGCTTCCAGGCCGTATGGGAGCAAGTCCCACCCAGCGAAGATGGAGTGACACGCGTGGCACGCACGGAGTACTACGACGATCCTGAAGCGCCCACACCCAACGCCCTCGTCGTTGGTGTCTCCACCGTCATCACAGACGAGCAGGGGCGGATTCTCCTTCAGCGCCGGGTCGACAACGGCTTGTGGGCTCTGCCCGGGGGCGGGATGGACCTCGGAGAGTCGGTGCCCGCAGCCGCCGTACGTCGGGTGGGGCTTCGGGAGCGGGCCCGGTCCGGGAGCGTGGACCAAGCGGCCGAGTCGCCGACCGGTCGGCGACTGCGGACGGAAGAGAGCGAAGAAGGAGAGCGCCTTACTTGTGCCGAAAGTAGACGAACAGGCGGCCGTGGTTCTTGGCGTCCTTGTCGATGCGGTGATACAGGGCTTTGATGTGTTTCTGATCGAGGAATCGGAGAACTTTCTTCTTGAGCTGGCCGGAGCCCTTGCCGGGGATGATCTCCACCTCGGTGGCCTTCTTGGCGATGGCCTCCTGGATGATGCCGTTCAGGGCGCGGTCGATCTGGTCGCCCTTATTGAAGATGTCGTGGAGGTCCAGCTTCAGCTTCATGGAGCGAGTGTAACTTGCGCCTAAAATTGACACCGAACGTGTCAAACACGCATCTAGCCTGGGAAATCGGGGCTAGTTAAACTCCGTGTCAGGTCTGGCCAACCGGTGATCGGGGGTCAAGCCGTCGTCAACCACCGGGGAGGGTTGGGGTCCCTTCCGCGCGCCCTGAAACGGGTGGGGGGTGGCACGACGCCTCTTGCTGTGCGATGACGAGTCCCGCAGCCCACATGGAGGTTTCGTGTCAAGGAAGCCACGTTCGTCGAGACACTTACGCCTGACCGGCGCAGCGGCCGTGCTCAGCCTGGTCGCGGCGATGGTCCCCACCGGATCCGCGGCCGCGGATCCCACTCCCTCGCCCAAACCTTCGTTCAGCGCCAAGCCGCTGGGCACGCCCGAACTCGTGTACGGCGCCAAGTCGGCCACCGGGCAGCTGGCGAAGAGTGATGAGAACCTGCTGAAGTCGAGCTCCTCGGAGCCCGTGAACGTTGTCGTGAAGCTGGACTACGACTCGCTGGCCGCCTACAAGGGCGGGCTGAGCGGGCTGCCCGGCACCAGCCCGGCGGTGACCGGGGAGGAGCTGGACCCGGACAGCGCGGACGCCAAGAAGTACGTCAAGCACATCGAGGGCGTGGAGAACGAGTTCCTGGCCGCCCTGCCCGGGGAGGTCGCGGGCGCGAAGGTCGGCCAGAAGCTGCGCACCGTGTACGGCGGCGTCGCGCTCACCCTGCCCGCCAACGAGGCGAAGGACCTGCTGAAGCTGCCAGGCGTGGCGGCCGTGCAGGCGGACACGCTGGAGAAGCCGCTGACGGACTCCAGCCCGGACGCCATCGGCGCCACCCCCGTCTACAACGAGCTCGGCGGCGCGCCGTCCTCCGGCAAGGGTGTCATCGTCGGCATCCTGGACTCGGGGGCGTGGCCGGAGCACCCGTCCTTCGCGGAGACCGCCGAGATCCCGGCTCCCCCGGCGAAAGCCGACGGGACGCCGCGTACCTGTAACTTCGGCGACAACCCGCTGACCCCGGCCACGGACGTGTTCGTCTGCAACCGGAAGCTGATCTCGGGGCAGCCGTTCCTCGCCACCTACAACGCGGTCGTCGGCGGCGACGTCTACCCGACCAGCGCGCGTGACTCCAACGGGCACGGCACCCACACCGCCACCACGTCGGCGGGCGGCCCGGTGGCGGACGCCAACCCGCTCGGCATCTCGCGCGGGAAGATCCACGGCATCTCGCCCGCCTCGCACGTGGCCGTCTACAAGGTGTGCGGCGCGGAGGGCTGCTTCTCCACCGACTCGGTCGCGGCGATCGCGCAGGCGATCCTGGACGGCGTCAAGGTGATCAACTTCTCCATCTCCGGCGGCGCGAACCCGTACAGCGACGCGGTCGAGCTGGCGTTCCTGGACGCCTACGCGGCCGGCATCTTCGTGGCGGCCTCGGCCGGCAACTCCGGCCCGGGCGCGGGCACGACCGACCATCGCGGGCCGTGGGTGACCACGGTGGCCGCCTCCACCCAGAAGCGCACGTTCGAGTCGACCATCACCTTCACCGGCGGGCCGACGATCAAGGGCGCCTCGATCACGGCCGGCATCGACACGGCCAAGCCGGTGGTGCTGGCGTCGGCGCCGCCGTACAACGACCCGCTGTGCCTCAACCCGGCGCCGCCCGGGCTGTTCACCGGGAAGATCGTGGCGTGTGAGCGCGGGCCCAACCGGGTGCTGAAGGGCTTCGCCGTCAGGCAGGGCGGCGCGGCCGGCATGATCCTCTACAACAGCACGCCGCTGGACATCATGACCGACAACCACTGGCTGCCGGCCGTGCACATCGACAAGCCGGCCACCGACGTGCTGCTGGCGCACCTGGCCGCCACGCCCGGCGCGACGGCCACGTTCACCCAGGGCACGAAGGCCAACTGGCAGCGTGACTCGATCACCACGTTCTCCTCGCGCGGGCCTGGCGGGGACTTCCTCAAGCCGGACGTGACCGCGCCCGGCCTGCACATCCTGGCCGGGACCACGCCGACGCCGGAGTCGCCGCTGGAGGGCCCGCCCGGCAACCTGTTCATGGTCATCGCCGGCACCTCGATGTCCTCGCCGCACGTGGCGGGCGCGGCGGCGCTGCTGCGCTCGCTGCACCCGGACTGGACGCCGGGGCAGGTCAAGTCGGCGCTGGAGACCACGGCGCGGAGCAACGTCACCAAGGAGGACCGGGTCACCCCGGCCGACCCGTTCGACACCGGCGGCGGCCGGATCGACCTGGGCGAGGCCTACGACGCGGTCCTCACCCTCGACGAGACCGCGGCCAACTTCGCGGCCTCGGCGGACGACCCGCTCAACCGGATCGACCTCAACCTGCCGTCGATCAACGCGCCCACCATGCCGGGCGTGATCACCGCCAAGCGCACCGTCAAGAACGTCACCGACGAGACCGTCTCCTACACCGCGCGCGGCAAGACCACCAGCGGCGCGTCCATCACGGTCTCACCGGCGGAGTTCGACGTGCCGGCGGGCGGGAGCCTCGAGCTGACCATCACGATCAGCGCGCCGGACCTGCCGGACGGGCAGTACTTCGGGGAGATCGACCTCCGGCAGGAGGACGGGAACAAGGATCACCGCCTGCCGGTGGCGTTCTTCCGCAAGGAGGGCGCGATCCCGATCGAGCAGGACTGCGCGCCGTCCACCATCGTCCGCAACGCCGGCGAGTCCACCTGTACGGTCACCGTCAAGAACGACACGCTGGAGGACACCGAGGTCACCGCGCAGAGCACGCTGAACTCCAAGCTCCGCCTCAACAGCGTGACCGGGGCCACCCAGGTGGACACCCAGACCGCCACCACCCAGGTGACGCTCAACGGCCGGCAGCCCGACCGGCCGGTCATCGCCCCCGGCGAGCTGTTCGGCTACATCCCGCTGGATCTGTTCACCGCACCGACACCGGTCGGGGACGAGCAGGCGCTGAACTTCAACGTCCCGCCGTTCCAATTCGCCGGGCAGACGTTCAACCGGATCGGCATCACCTCCAACGGGTACGCGGTGGCGGGCGGCACCAACGGCTCGGCGGACATCCAGTTCACGCCGCAGACGCTGCCGAACGCGGCCCGGCCGAACGGCGTGCTGGCGCCGTTCTGGACGGACCTCGACGGCACGGGCGCGCCCGGCATCTACGCCACCGTGCTCACGGACGGCGTCGACGACTGGATCGTCCTGGAATGGCGGCTCAACCTGTTCGGCACGAGCACCCAGCGGGTCTTCCAGCAGTGGATCGGCGTCAACGGCGTCGAGGACATCACCTACGCCTACCCGGGCGCGCTGCCCTACCCGGGTGACGCGTACGGGCTGACCGTGGGCGCCGAGAACACCGATGGCAGCGCCGGAAGCCAGATTCCGGCCGGCACCGGGGTCACGTCGGACTACCGGATCACCAGCACGCCTGGTGCTCCCGGTGAGTCGCTGACGTACACGCTGAAGGTCAAGGGCGTGGCCGGCGGCACCGGCACGGTCACCACCTCGACCTCCACCGATCAGGTGAAGGGCATCACCGTGGAGGTGGACAACATCACAGTCCAGTAGCACGGCATGAAGACGGGCCCGGCGGCTATCCGCCGGGCCCGTCCCGTGCTAACGAACGTGGTTTCAGCCGCGCAGGTAGCCGACCAGGTGCTCCCGTTCGGATTCCAGTTCCTCGATGGCGCTCTTCACGACGTCGCCGATGCTGACGATGCCGACGAGCCGTCCGTCCCGTACGACGGGGACGTGCCTGATCCGATGGTTGGTCATGGTCTGGCGGAGGTCCTCCACGTTGGCGTCCGGGGCGCAGGTGCGCACCTCGGAGGTCATGATGGAAGAGACCGGGCCGCCCAGGACATCCGAGCCACGCTGGTGGAGATGCCGCACGACATCACGCTCTGAGACGATTCCGGCGATGGTGGCTCCGTCCTCTGACACCACCACCGCGCCGATGTTCTGCTCCGCGAGCACGCCGAGCAACTCCGCGACCGTGGCTTGCGGAGCCACGGTAACGACACCGGCTCCCTTACCCTGCAAGATCGTACCGATCAGCAACCGACACCACACCCTTCCTGCCGGGGGTACAGGTGGGGATCCCCTTTTCGGATCCCGGCTAAGCGTCCGAAAAGGCAAATCCTGTCCACACAGGGGACAATCCTCAATGACCCTGCGTCAAGGCTCCTGGCTGCCCACTTTCGGCAGCGTGAATCCCCGCTACCCCCTGTAGTTCACTTGATCGACACACGTCTTCTTTAGGCTGGGGTGATGCGCGCCCCTCTGGCCGTCGCCGGTTACACCGACGAAGTCCTCGACGCCGTCGGCGGGACGCTCACCGAAGCGGAACAGGACCGGGCCGGACGTTTCACCCGCAAGCAGGACCGCCTCGACTTCGTCGCCGCCCACCTTCTGGTCCGGCACTGCGCGGCCGAACTCCTCGGCGTGCGCGCCTGCGTGCTCACCCTGGTGCAGTCCTGCGAACGCTGCGGCCGGGCCCACGGCCGCCCGTCCATCGCCGAGGCCCCCGAACTGTCGGTCAGCCTCGCCCACACCGCTGGCTACGTCTCGGCCGCCGCGGGCCTGGGGAAGGTGGGCGTGGACGCCGAGCACGCCACCGCGGGCCGGGCCGACGAGAACCTGATCGCGCTCGCCCTCACGCCCGCGGAAGCCGACCTGGTCGGCCTCGACAACCGCAAGCTGATCCGCCAGTGGGTCCGCAAGGAGGCCCTGGTCAAGCGGGGCGAGCTCGCCCTGGACCGGCTCCGCGAGGTGGACCTGTCCAAGCTGCCCTTCGAGGGCAGGAGCCACCAGTGGGACGGCCGCCACCTGCTGGAGTGGACGGCGGGCACGGTGATGGCCACCGCGATCTTCAACGAGCCGGGCGAGCTCCGCCTGATGGGCGGATGAAGTGATATTGGGCGATCCTCCGGATCGGGTCCGGGGTACGCGGCAGGCGTACACGATCTTTATGCTGGAGGAATGGCAGATCCCCGCTGGCTGAGCCCAGCTGAGCAGTCGGCCTGGCGTGCCCACCTGGCGGCGCACCGGCTCCTCACCCACCGGCTCGACCGCGAGCTGCAGGAGCACGGGCTGTCGTTCAACGACTACGAGATCCTGGTCAACCTCTCGGAGAGCCCCGACCGGCGGATGCGGATGAGCGATCTGGCCGACGCGACGATCCAGTCCCGCAGCCGGCTGTCCCACCAGATCTCCCGGATGGAGGCGGCGGGCCTGGTGACCAGGGAGAACTGCGAGGACGACCGGCGGGGCACGTTCGCGGTGCTGACCGGCGAGGGCTGGGACACCATCCAGCGGGTAGCGCCGGATCATGTGGCGGGAGTGCGCCGCCATTTCATCGACCTGCTCACCCCGGCGCAGGTGGCGGAGCTGGACGAGATCTACACCCCCGTCATCGCCAAGCTCCAGGGCAAATAGCCCGCGCCCCGGATGGCCCGGGAGTGGCTACTATCCGGCTGTGCGAAGAATCCTCTGGACGATCCTCTCCGGCGCGAGCCTGCTGCTCGGGGCGGCGTGCAGTTCCTCCGATCTGCCGTCGGGGCCCGAGCTGCTGGTGAAATCGGGCGCCGCGATGGCCGCCGTCAAGACGGTCGCGTTCACGCTGACCACGGAGGGCAAGCCCGCCATTCAGGTGAAGCGGGCCGAGGGCAGCCTGACCCGGGCCGGGGACGCGAAGGGGACGATCCAGATCGAGCTGATCGGCACGCTGCAGGAGCTGGAGTTCGTGCTGGTCGGCGAGGACGTCTACCTGAAGGGCCCGACCGGGGGCTACCAGAAATCGATGACCCGGGCGCAGCTGGCCGCCTTCTACGATCCGGGCATGGTGATCGCGGGCGTGCCGGAGCTGCTGACCGCCGCCCAGGAGGTCACGGTGCAGGGCGAGGAGGGCAACGCGTACAAGGTGGGGGTGACGTTGCCGCCGGAGGCGTTGAAGAAGGTGGTGCCCGGCATCGACCAGACCGCGCAGGGCACGCTGCTGATCGACAAGGCCTCCAGCCGCCTGACCAGGATCGACCTGCCGGTCACCGGCGGCACGATCACCGTCACGCTGGCCGACTACGACGCGCCGGTCACCGTCACCGCTCCCCCGCTGTCGTGACCGGGCCGGTCCAGAGCGCGCTGCGCGGCCGCGGGGTCGCCCTGGGGGTCGGCGGCGCGGCCGTGCTGCTGGCGGCGCTGGACGCGTACGTGGTGGTGACGGTCCTGATCGACATCGCGGCGGACGTGGACGTGCCGGTGAACCGGCTGGAGCGGGCGACGCCGATCGTGACCGGGTTCCTGCTCGGCTACGTGGCCGCGATGCCGTTACTCGGCCAGCTCTCCGACCGGTACGGCAGGCGCCCCCTCATCCACGCCTGCCTGGCGGGCTTCGCGGCCGGCTCCCTGATCACGGCACTGGCGGACTCGATGCCGCTGCTGGTGGCCGGGCGCACGCTGCAGGGCATCGCGGGCGGGGCGCTGCTGCCGATCACGATGGCGCTGATCGGCGACCTGTGGGACGCCAGGACCCGGCCGGTCGCGCTCGGCGTGGTCGGGGCGGCGCAGGAGCTCGGCAGCGTGCTCGGCCCGCTGTACGGCGCCGCCCTCGCCGCGCTGCCCCTGTTCGGCTGGCGGACGATCTTCTGGGTCAATCTGCCGCTGGCGCTGGCGGCGGCGATCGCGGTGCAGCGCTGGGTGCCGGGGACGAGAGATAACGGGCGGGAGCCGTACCAGCGGGTGCGGATCGACGTGGTCGGCGGGTCGCTGCTGGCCGTGGCGCTGGGGCTGCTGGTGGCGGGGCTGTACAACCCGACGCCGGAGAAAACTGTGCTCCCGTCGTGGGGGCTGCCGTGCGTGCTGGCGGGCGCGGTGGCGCTGGTCGTGTTCGTGGTGTGGGAGATCAGGTCGCCGGTGCGGCTGCTGGACCTGTCGGGGGTGCCGAAGCGGCCGTTGCTGGCCACGCTCGGGGTGAGTTTCCTGGCGGGGGCCGCGCTGCTGGTGACGCTGGTGGACGTGCAGCTGGTGGCGCAGACGCTGCTGGGTGTGGATCCGGTGGGCGGCGCGCTGGTGCTGACCCGGTTCCTGGTGGCGCTGGCGGTGGCGGCGCTGGCCGGGGGGTGGCTGGCGCGGCGGTTCGGGGAGCGGCTGGTGTCGGTGGCCGGGCTGGCCATCGCCGTCGCCGGATATATCAGGATCTGGCAGTGGCCGGTCGAGCTGGGGGATCATCTGACCCGCGTCGATGTGGATCTGGTCGTGGCCGGGCTCGGGCTGGGGCTGGTGATCGCGCCGGTCTCCTCGGCGGTGCTGCGGGCGGTTCCCGCGCAGCGGCACGGGATCGCCTCCGCGGCGGTGGTGGTGGCCCGGATGATGGGCATGCTGCTCGGTGTGGCCGCCGTGTCCGCCTGGGGCTTCCACCGCTTCCAGTCGCTCACCGCGGAGCTGGACACGCCGCTGCCGTTCGGCGTCGCCGCGGAGGAGTTCACCCGGCGGCTGGCCGACTACGAGGCCGCGGTGAAGGCGGCCCTGCACACCGAGTACTCGGAGATCTTCCTCATCACCGCCGTGCTGTGCGCGATCGGCGCGCTGGCCGCGCTGGCGATGCCGGGCAAATCTGAGTAGGGGGGTGCTCAGGCGGGTTCCCCGCCCTCCGGACACGATCGACATGTGCGTCCGTATCCGACCGGATATTTCCCGGTCAGAGCGGGACAGGCGTCCCGTGCAGTCGGGACGCCGGGTGGCACACGCTAGGCCGGTAGCGCCCCGCCTGTAGCCGGGGCCGTCGATACGTCGTTCAGGAGCCCTCCATGCGCAAGGTCTTTTTCTGGTTCTCGGTGCTGACACTGGTGGCGGTGCTGGCCCAGTTCTACCTCGCCACCTTCGGCGCGTTCGAGCGTCCCGCGCCGGCCCCCGGCTCCGAGAACGCCGCGATCCTGCCGCACATCATCAACGGCACCATGATCATTCCGTTGCTCTCGATCGTGCTGACCGTCATCGCGGCCATCGCCAAGGTCGGCCGCCAGCTGATCTGGCTGTCGATCACGCCGTTCGCGCTGGTCGCCGTGCAGCTGTTCGTGATCTTCGAGATCGCCGGCCTGCTGGGGGCGAGCGAGGACAAGACCACCACCGCCAGCCTGTTCGTGCTCGGCTTCCACGCCCTGGACGGGGTCGCGATCCTGTTCGTGGCCGTGACCGTGGTCCGCAAGGCCCGCGCCCTGGTCAAGACCCAGGTGGCGGAGCCGGTGGCCGTGCGCGCGTGAGCACCGGCCAGCTGATCGGCCTCGATCAGATCCTGCTCATCCTGGTCGCCGGGTTGTGGGCGGCGTCGGCGGGAGTCGCCGTCGCCGCCCTGCGCGGCTCCGCCAGGAACCTGGCCGCGATCGCCGCGGCGCTGATCGCCGGGGCGATCGTCATGACCGCCCTGCGCGGGCTGACCACGGCGGGGCTCGCCGCGGCGGGCTGGTGGTTCGCCGCCGAGAAGATCACCCTGGCGATGCCGCTGGTGGTCGTGCCCGGCCTGGCGACGGCGGCGGTCACGCTGCCCGCCCTGATCCGGTTCTGGCGGCACGGGAGCCCGCTCGAACCGGCCAGGACAATGCCCGTGGTGATCGCCGCCATCGGCGCGGTCGCCGGGGTCGCGTGCGACCTCGTGATCTCCTACCCGGTCACCGTGTCCGCGGCGATCGTGGTGCTGCTCGCCGCCGGAGGTGCGTCGGCGCTGGCCTGGCGTGTCCTCTCGGGGCGTACGGGCGACCGCTGGCGGGTGGCGGGCACGGCGGTGGTGCTGCTCGCGGCGTCCTGGGCGATCTCCGGCAGCTGGTCGGGGAGCGCGTTCCACGCGGGCCACGGCGCGAGCGCCACCGGCGTCTCGGTCGCCTCTCTCGTCGGCGCGCCCACACCCAGCGCCCGGAAGTTCACCCTGATCGCCAAACCCGCCACGCTCAAGCTGCCCTCGGGCCGTACCTTCGAGGCCTGGACCTTCAACGGCCAGTCGCCCGGGCCGACGCTGCGGGTCAAACAGGGCGAACACGTGGAGCTGACGCTCCGCAACGAGCTGCCCGGCCAGGCGGTCACCATCCACTGGCACGGCTACGACGTGCCCAGCGGCGAGGACGGCGTGCCCGGCGTCACCCAGGACGCGGTCCTGCCCGGCGGCTCGCACGTCTACCGCTTCCAGGCTGCCGACCCCGGCACGTACTGGTACCACAGCCACCAGAACTCCAGCCTCGCCGTCGCCAAAGGCCTGTACGGCCTGCTCATCGTGGACCCCGCCCCCGGCGACCACACCCTCGCCCTGCACACCTACGGCGGCCTGACGATGTCCCTGGACGACCAGCCGCCCTCCGACATGCTGGTGAAGACAGCCATCCCGCCTGGCAGTCCGGTACGGCTCCGCGTGGTCGACACCAACAGCCTCCCGGTCGAACTGGGTCTCACCGGGGTTCCGTACCGGCTGGCGGCCGTGGACGGAACGGACGTGCCCGGCGCGACCGACCTGAACGGGAACCGGCTGCGGCTGGCCGCGGGCGGCCGCTACGACCTCACGTTCACCATGCCCACCGGCCCGGTCTACCTCGACGTCGAAGGCCACCCCGGCCTGCTCATCAACGGGGAGGCCCCGCCCAAGCCCGCGTCAGGACCCCTGGTCGACATCACCGCGTACGGCGCGGGGACGCCGGTTCCCACCGAATTCGACCAGGAGATCACCTGGGTGCTCGACCGCACCCTGGCGATGGTCGACGGCAGGCCCGCGCTGGCCTACACCGTCAACGGCAAGGGCTTCCCCAACATCCCGACCCCCCTGGTGAAGCAAGGCCAGAAGATCCTGATCCGGGTCGTCAACCGGAGCTCCGACACCCATCCGATGCATCCGCACGGCCACCACGTGCAGGTGCTGTCCAGGAACGGCGTGCCCGCCAACGGGATCTGGATGGACACCTTCGACGTCCAGCCCGGCGAGGTGTGGGAGGTGGCGCTGACCGCCGACAATCCGGGCGTCTGGATGTCGCACTGCCATGATCTGGCGCACGCCGTCCAAGGGATGGAGTTCCATCTCGCCTACGAGGGCGTCACCAGCCCGTTCGGCCTGGGCGGGAACGCCGGCAACCACCCGGCCTAGGAACGCAGGAACGCGAGCACGGCCAGCACCCGGCGGTGCTGGTCGGTGTCGTCCGCGTACAGGTTGAGCTTCACGAAGATGCCGCGGATGTGCTTCTCCACCGCGCCCTCGGTGACGACCAGCTGGCGGCTGATCGCCGGGTTCGACCTGCCCTCCGCCATCAGCGCCAGCACCTCGCGCTCGCGCGGGGTGAGCGAGCCGAGCGGGTCGTCGCGGCGGCGGCGGACCATCAGCTGGGCGACCACCTGGGGGTCGAAGACCGTGCCGCCGCCCGCCACCCGGCGCAGCCCGGTCAGGAACTCCTCGACGTCCACCACGCGGTCCTTGAGCAGGTAGCCGACCCCGCCCCTGGCGTCGGCCAGCAGGTCGTCAGCGTAGGAGACCTCGACATACTGGGAGAGGATCAGGATCGGCGCGCCCGGCACCTTCTGCCGGGCCGCCACCGCCGCCCGCAGCCCCTCGTCGGTGAAGGTGGGCGGCATCCGCACGTCCACCACGGACACGTCGGGCCGCAGCTCGTCCACCGCGGCGACCAGCTCGGTGCCGGTGCCGACCGCCGCGAGCACCTCACAGCCGAACTCCTCGAGCAGGCGCACCAGGCCCTCCCTGATGAGCACCGCGTCGTCGGCCACCACTACCCGCACGGAACCTCCGCCACGATCATCGTCGGCCCGCCGGCGGGCGACTGGACGGCCAGCTCGCCCTCCACCGCGCGCAGCCGGTCGGCCAGGCCGGACAGGCCGTGCCCCTTGGCGACATGAGCGCCGCCGACCCCATCATCGCCGATCGTGAGCAGCAGCGTGTCGCCCACCCGGGTCAGCGTGATCGTGCACAGGGTCGCCCGGCTGTGCTTGGCCACGTTGGTGAGCGCCTCGGCGGTGACGAAGTAGACGGTGTTCTCGACCAGCGCGGGAAAGCGTTCCGCGGTGCGCACGTCCAGCTCCACCGGGACGGTGCAGCGCCCGGCCAGCGCGGCCAGCGCGGGCGAGAGCCCCCGGTCGGCCAGGATCGGCGGGGCGATGCCCCGGGACAGGGCGCGCAGCTCGTCCAGCGTCTCCCGGGTGGCGGTGATCGCCTGCCCGATGGTGGCGCTGGCCGCCGCCGCGTCCCGCTCCATCAGGCGCTGGGCCCGCGACAGCTCCATCGCCAGGTGCACCAGCCGCTGCTGCGGCCCGTCGTGGATGTCCCGCTCCAGCCGCCGCAGCGCGTTCGCCTCGGCGTGCGCGGCCGCGTTCCTGCCCTCGGTCAGGTCGTCGATCCGCTCGTGCAGCTCGGCCACCCCGGTCAGCAGGGCCCGCCCCAGACCGGCCTGGAGCAGCGCGCAGGTCCGTACGATCGGGAACAGGGTCGCCAGGCCGAGCAGGCCCAGGAAGAAGTAGAAGGGCGCGTTGACGGCGTAGCCCTCGCCGAGGCCGAGGAGCTCGGGGAGTTCCACGTTGCCGGGGATGTTGCTGGTCACCCAGCCGTACAGGGGGTAGGCGAGGCCGGCGACCGCGACGGCCCACCAGGTGACCGCGACCGTGAAGGTGACCACGGAGACGGGGAAGGCCACCATGGCGTGGAGCAGGTCCAGCCAGGACTGGCCGGCCAGCATCGGGTTGACCACGCGGCGCAGCCAGCCCGCGCCGGGCGGGCTCTCCGGGTAGCGCGGGCGGGCCAGGTCCCGGCCTAAAACGGACTTCAGGCGGACGCGCTCCAAGTCGCCGAAGCCGCGGGCGGTCAGCAGGGTCAGCCCGATGATCGGAACCCCGATCCAGACCACCACCAGACCGGCACCGGCCGAGATTCCGGTGATGAGCACGCAGAACGCGATCGTGGTGAAGAGGAAGCCCTCGATCAGGTAACGGGTGTCGCCCAGCAGGCGGTGGAAGAGTGTTCTCATGGCTCTCAAACTAGGATTCTCACCCCTTGGCTTCGAGCCGGTCCACTGCCCTCCTGGGGGTAGGGCAGACCCTACTTCTTCTTCCGCTTCTCCCGGATCTTCATGGTGACCTCGATCGGCGATCCGGCGAACCCGAACTCCTCGCGCAGCCGCCGCTCGATGAACCTGCGGTAGGTCTCCTCCAGGAACCCGGAGGTGAACAGCACGAACTTGGGCGGCTCGGTGGACGCCTGGGTGGCGAACAGGATCTTCGGCTGCTTGCCGCCGCGCACCGGCGGCGGGGTGGCCTGCACCAGCTCGGTGAGGAACTGGTTGAGCCGCCCGGTGGACACCCGGGTCCCCCACGAGTCGATGGCCAGCTCCAGCGCCGGAACCAGCTTCTCCACGTGGCGGCCGGTCAGGGCGGAGATGTTCACCCGCAGCGCCCACGGCGTGCGGACCAGCTGCCGCTCGATCTCCTTCTCCAGGTAGTAGCGCCGGTCCTCGTCGACCAGGTCCCACTTGTTGAAGGCCACCACCATGGCCCGGCCCGACTCGATCACCAGCGAGATGATCCGCAGATCCTGCTCGGTCAGCACCTCGGAGGCGTCGATGAGCACGATCGCCACCTCGGCCCGCTCCAGCGCCGCCCGGGTCCGCATGGCCGCGTAGAAGTCGGCGCCCTTCAGCTCGCGGTCCCGGCGCCGGATCCCGGCCGTGTCGATGAACCGCCACGGCTTGCCGCCGAGCTCGATCAGCTCGTCCACCGGATCCCTGGTCGTGCCCGCCATCGGGTCGACCAGCACCCGCTCCTCGCCCGCCACCTTGTTCAGCAGCGAGGACTTGCCCACGTTCGGCTTGCCCAGCAGCGCCACCCGGCGCGGGCCGCGCGCGGCGCCGAACACCACCGGCGGGGTCTCCGGCAGCGCGTCCAGCACCACGTCGAGCAGGTCGCCGCTGGAGCGCCCGTGCAGGGCCGACACCGGGTGCGGCTCACCCAGGCCCAGCGACCACAGCTCGTTGGCCTCCAGCTCCTGCAGCTGGTTGTCGACCTTGTTGGCGGTCAGCACGACCGGCTTGCCGGAACGGCGCAGCACCGAGCCGACCGCCTCGTCGGAGTCGGTGATGCCGACGCTGGCGTCCACCACGAACAGGATCACGTCGGCCAGCTCCGCCGCGAGCTGCGCCTGCTCGGCGATCCGCAGCGCCATCCCGGTGGCGTCCGGGTCCCAGCCGCCGGTGTCCACCAGGGTGAACCTGCGGCCGCGCCAGTTCGCCTCGTACGTCACCCGGTCCCTGGTCACGCCCGGCACGTCCTCGACGACCGCCTCCCGGCGGCCGATGATGCGGTTGACCAGCGTGGACTTGCCCACGTTCGGCCGCCCGACCACGGCCACCACCGGCAGCGGGCCTTCGTCGGCCCGCTCTTCCGGCGTGTCGGTCGCCAGATCGGCGAGTTCGGCCTCGATCCAGCCGCCGTCGTCCTCGTACTCCCCCGCGCTCATGATCGCGTTTTCCCTTTCACGCGCGCCCGGAATTCAGGCGCGCTCCTTGACAAGTCTCAGCACCTCGGCGACGACCTCATCGAGGGTGAGCGCCGTGGTGTCCAGTTCGACCGCGTCCGCGGCCATCGCCAGCGGGTCGGCCTTCCTGGTCGAATCGAGGGTGTCGCGGCGGGCCAGCTCCACCCGCTGCGCGGCCACCGTGGTCCCGGCCAGCTCGGCGCTGCGGCGCGTCGCGCGCGCCTCCTCGCTGGCGGTCAGGTAGACCTTGACCGGGGCCTGCGGGGCGACCACCGTGCCGATGTCGCGGCCCTCCACCACGATGCCGCCCTCCTTGAGGGCCGCCTCGATCAGCTCCCGCTGCAGGGCCACCAGGCGGCGGCGGACCTCGGGCACCGCGCTCACCGCGGAGACCGCCCGGGTCACCTCCGGATACCTGATCGGGCCGTCCACCCGGGTTCCGTCCAGCGTGACGCCGGGAAAGTCCGGGTCGGTGTTCATCTCCAGCATGGGCTCGCCGGCGCGGGCGGCGATCGCGGCCGGGTCGCCTAGGTCGACCTCCAGCTGGAGCATCCACCAGGTGAGCGCGCGATACATCGCCCCGGTGTCCAGGTAGCGCAGCCCCAGCGCCCGGGCCACCCCACGCGACGCGCTCGACTTGCCCGACCCGGAAGGCCCGTCCATCGCGACGATCAGACCCGACACCATCGCTCCCCTTACTTGAGTTGTCCGCCCCCCAAGGTACCGGCAGTCCCGCCCCTGACGCGCATCGAGCGTTCCGCCCAGGCACTCATTTCATATGCGAAACCACGGCGCTCGCGGGGTCGGGCGGAGCCCGAGGGAAAACAAAGGGCTGGGTGGGTGGGAATTCCACGCCCATCGGAAGCCACGGCGCTGGCGGGGTCGGGCGGAGCCCGAGGGAAAACAATGGGCTG
>NZ_BLAE01000124.1 GCF_009687865.1 Acrocarpospora macrocephala | reverse complement strand
GGTGGGAGAACTCACGGTGTCCCTCTCACAGCCCCACACCCGCGTACCCATCCGGCAAAGATCACGATTCCTTCGGATGGGGTGATGTCGTGTTCGGTGTGAAGGTGGGCTTGGGGGAAGGGGAGAATCCTTCGGTCCTGGGATCGGTCTTCGGTCCTGGGATCGCCTCTCAGTCGCGTTTGACCAGGCGGAAGGCGGAGTCCACCAGGCCCATCCTGTGGGCGACGACCGCGGCCTGGATGCGGTTGCGCAGGCGTAGCTTTTCCATGGCGGTGGACACGTGGGACTTCACCGTCGTCAAGCCGACGTGGAGGCGGTCGGCGATCTCGGCGTTGGAGAGGCCCATGCCGATCAGGGCCAGCACTTCGAGCTCCCTCCGGGTGAGCCCGGAGGGGACGGGGGAGCGGGCGGGTCGCTGCTCGGCGGTGAGGGCGCGTTCGACGACGCGGCGCAGTACGGAGGGGGCCAGCAGGGGCTCGCCCGCGGCGGCCTTGCGTACGGCGTCGACCATGCGTTCGGCCTCGTCGTCCTTGACCAGGAAGCCGATGGCCCCGGCGCGGAGCGCGGCGTAGATGTTGTCGTCCTCGGCGAAGGTGGTCAGCACGACGATCCGCGCGGCGGGCCAGGCGGCGAGGATTCTGCGGGTGGCCTCCAGGCCGTCGACCCTGGGCATGCGCAGGTCCATGAGGAGGACGTTGGGCCGATGCCGCTCGGCCAGCTGGACGGCCTGCGCGCCGTCGGAGGCCTCGCCGCAGACTTCCATGTCGCCCGCGGTCTGCAGCAGCATTCGCACCCCGGACCTGACCAGCGCCTGATCGTCGGCGATGACGACTCTGATCACCGCTCTCTCCCCTCATGGTGTACCTCCAGCGGCAGGGTCGCCACCAGCCGCCAGCCACCCTCGCTGTCCGGTCCCGACGACAGGTCGCCGCCGAGTGCCCGGGCCCGCTCGCGCATGCCTGTCACACCCTGCCCCGAGGAGGGCAGGGCGCGGCCCACGCCCGGCTCGGGGGGCGGCCCGCTGAGCACCTCCACCAGCAGCGGCCCGCCGGAGACGGACAGCCCGACCCGGGCCGAGGTGCCGGGGCCGGCGTGTTTGAGCACGTTGGTGAGGCCTTCCTGGACGATGCGGGCGGCCGACGCGCGGGTCACGAGCGGGACGCGCTCGACCTCCGGCTCCATCCGGAGCTCGACGGAGAGCCCGGCGGCCCGCATCCGCTCGACCGCGTCGATCACCATCTCACCGGGATCCGAGACGGGCAGCTGGCCGAGGGTCTCCGGGACGCGCAGCACGTTCAGCAGGCCACGCAGGTCCTCCAGCACCTGGTGCCCGGTGGACCGGATGTCGGACAGCGCCTCGGTGACCGGCTGCGACGCCCCGGCGTAGCGGGCGGCGCTCGCCCGCAGCACCATCGCGCCGACGTGGTGGGCGACGATGTCGTGCACGTCGCGGGCGATGCGCTCGCGCTCGGCGAACTGGTCGGCGCGCAGCCGCGCCTCGGCCAGTTGCCGCGCCTCTTCGGCCATGGCCGTACGCAACCTGATCGCCGACCGGCGAATGCCGATGTAGCGGCCGATCGCGATGGGCGCCGCCACCGTCACGAGCAGGGCCGCCACCCGCGAGGGGGTCACTTCGGGCCAGTCGTCGTCCACGATGTTGAGCGCCGTGACGCCCGTGACGAACGCGCACGTCACCGCGGTCCACGCCCAGGAGGCGCCCATCGCGAACACCCCGAGCGTCGCCAGCAGCATGAGCTGCAGCGAGTCGGCCGCCGCTGGCACCAGCGCTTTGACCAGCACCAGCAGCACCGCCTGGAGTCCCAGCGCCAGCCTGGCCCGCCGCCGGACCAGCCCGGCGGTGGCGCCGCAGCAGACGACCAGCCAGGTCCAGCTGGGCCAGGGTTCGTCGTGCCAGTAGGGCCAGGTGTCGAGCAGCATGAAGGTCATGCCCCCGCCGGCGAGCAGCAGATCGAGCAGGAGCGCCCGCTCCGGCCGCGACAGGTCGGCACGCAGATAGCGGCCTGCCACCAGCGCGAGCCCGGTGACCAGGAACGCGATGACCACGGACGCGGGGGTCATCGCGAATTCCGGTCCGGCCAGGTTGAGCGCCGTGGCCGTGCAGCCGAGGGCGGCGGCCGGAACCAGGAGCCGCCACGACCCCCGGTAGGCCAGAGCGGCCAGCGCCACGGGGAGCAGCAACTGCGGCCCGTTTCGCGCGTCCGGCACGAACCGGTCGTTGATCACCAGCAGCAGGCCGAGCATGATGCCGATCAGCGCGATCACCCCGGCCCCGGAGCGCCTGATCGCACCGGCCGACGCACCGGCCGCGATCGCCGTCGCGAGTACGGCCGCGAACCGCACGGGGTCAGACCACCAGCCGCCGGAGGAGACCGCGACGGCGACCACGCCTCCCGCCAGGGCGAGGCCGAGGTCCGCCACCGTGTCCTTGCCCACGTCACCACGATAGGCACGTGCGTGGCCTCCGCCCTCATCCCTCTGGACGGCAAGACCTCCTCCTACTGGCCGGATGACCGGCAAAGCGGCGGACACCACGGATCAGGCCCGGTTCCCAATAAATGGCGTCATAAGGGGATCCACTCGGTCGAGGTGGTCGCCCTGTCGAGGATCTCCGGGATGGGCGCGAGCCCGAGGCCGGGGCCGGCCGGGACCGGCAGGTGGCCGTCCTCCAGGACGAACGGATCGGTGATGTCGATCTCGAAGTAGCGGCCGGACGCGGAGGTGTCGCCGGGCAGGGTGAAGCCGGGCAGCGCGGCCAGGGCCACGTTGGCGGCCCGGCCGAGGCCGGTCTCCAGCATGCCGCCGCACCAGACGGGGACACCGTGCGCACGGCAGAGATCATGGATGCGGCGGGCCTCCAGGTAACCGCCGACCCGGCCGGGCTTGATGTTGACGATCGAGCACGCGCCCAGGGAGATGGCGGCGGCGGCGTGGGCGGCCGACTCGATGGACTCGTCCAGGCAGATCGGCGTCCTGATCTCGCGGGCGAGCCGGGCGTGCTGCACCAGGTCGTCGTCGGCCAGCGGCTGCTCGATCAGCAGCAGGCCGAAGTCGTCGAGGCGGGCCAGGTGCCGGGCGTCCACGAGGGTGTAGGCGGCGTTGGCGTCGACCTGCAGGAGCACGTCGTCACCGAATCGCTCCCGCACCGCGCGGACGGGGGCCACGTCCCAGCCGGGCTCGATCTTCAGCTTGATCCGGACGTACCCTTCCTCGACGTAGCCGGCGACGGCGTCCAGCAGCTCGGGGATGGAATTCATGATGCCCACCGACACTCCGCACGGCACCCGGTCGCGCGCCGCGCCGAGGAACCGGCCGAACGACTCGCCCGCGGCCCGCAGCTGGGCGTCGAGCACCGCCGTCTCCAGCGCGGCCTTGGCCATCCGGTGTCCCTTGACGGCCTCCAGCGCCCTGTTCACGCCGTACGCGTCGGCGTGCCGGGGCAGCGCCGGGATGAGGAAGCGGCGCAGCGCCTCGGCGGCCCCGCCGACATGCTCGGAGGAGTAGAGCGGTTCGGACATCGCCGCGCATTCGCCCCACCCCTCGGCGTCCGGGGTCACCACCCGGACCAGGAGCACGTCCCGCGCGGTTTCGGTGCCGAAGGACGTACGGAACGGCGCCACCAGCGGCATCGCGATCCGCCGCAATTCGATTCCACTGATTTTCATGAGATGTCCCGCCGTTCGACCACGTAGCACGATCGGTCATGGAAACCCGTGACCCGGGCGCCCTGCTCCAGGAGGCCGCCCAGCACCTCCCTGACCGCGTGCCGCCACGCCTTGGCGGCATCGGGGTCCCGCCGGCGCAGCTCTTCGATGTCCGCCGGGACGGCGACCAGCACGGTCCCGGCGTCGGCGCGGCCGAAGACCGGCCACCCGTCCTGCTCGCCCAGCCCGGTCGCCGCCCCGGCCGGGACCGCCGTCCGGTACGGCTCGCGCCTCGCGGCGGCGGCGACGTGCGGTTCCGACAGCCGCCACACGGCGAGCAGCCGATCGGACTCGTCCCCGGAGTTGATCGCGTCCGCCATGGTGCCGTAGAACGAGGGCAGGTACTCCTCCGGGCGGGCGCCGAGCTTGGCCAGGTTGAAGTGGGCGTTGCGGCGGACCAGCGGGTCGTAGGTCCAGGTGATCCGGTTCAGGCCGCGGGCCAGCGCCCACTCCCGCTGGTGCAGCTTGAGCGCGAACCCGATGCCCCGGCCGATCGAGGCGCCGGTGACGTGGGAGTGCAGGACGTCCCCAGCCGGCGCGGCCAGGAACCCCATCGACGCGCCGACCAGCCTGCCCTCCAGGTAGGCGCCCGCCACGTAGTTGCCCGCGTGCGAGAGCACCCGCATCAGCTCGACCGTGATGGGCTCCCCGCCGGGCTCCGGATGCCAGATGGTGTCGAACAGGCGGAAGGCATCCTCGAACTCCGCACTGTGCCGGAGCTCGCGCAGCGCCGGCCCGCTCATCACGACACCGCCGCGGCGTCGCTGCCCTGGTCCGGGCTCCTCCAGGCCGGTGAGCATGGCGGGTGCTCCTGTCCCGCCTTCATGACGAAGGCCACCGCACGCAGGGACTCGATGTCGGCGAGAGGATCGCCGTCCACGGCCACCAGGTCGGCCCACCGGCCCGGCGCGAGGCTGCCCGCCCGATCCTCGACGCCGAGCACCGTGGCCGCGTTCACGGTCAGCGCTCGCAGCGCCTCGATCGGCGGCAGACCGCCGCGGGCCAGGGCGATCGGCTCGTCGGCGTTGGCGCCGTGCGCGCGCAGCGGCGGGCCGTAGTAGTCGGACCCGGTGGCGATCAGCACGCCCGCCTCATGGGCCAGGAGCAGTGACCGCCCCATCGCGGCGATGGCCTCGCGTTGCTTGCGCGTCCGCCACTCGGGCAGCCCGTGGCCGCCCTCGATCGTCCGCTGGAAGAAGGTTCGCAGGTCGAAGGTCGGCACGTAGAAGGTGCCCCTGGCGGCCATCTCGGCGACGCACTCCTCGTCCAGGTAGTACCCGTGCTCGATGGAGTCGACGCCGGCCCGGACGGCGGCCAGCACGCCCGCCCTGCCCTGGGCGTGGGAGGCCACCCTGCGGCCCAGGCGGTGCGCCTCCTCGACGATGGCGGCGATCTCCTCGGGGGTGAAGTGGGCGTCGTTGGGATGGTCGCGCTCGGAGGACACGCCGCCCGTGGTGCAGATCTTGATGAAGTCGGCGCCGGCCCGGATCGCCTCCCGCACGGCCTGCCTGCACGCCCACGGGCCGTCGGCGATCAGTGAGTCGGGCTGTGCCCTGGCCACCGCCAGCGGCAGGTGGTGCGCGTCCGCGTGCCCGCCGGTCTGGCAGATAGCTGGGCCGGCGGCGTAGATCCTGGGGCCGGGGATCGTGCCGTCGGCGACGAGGCCGCGCAGGTTGAGCGCGATGGCGCTGCCGCAGTCGCGGACCGTGGTGAACCCGGCCGACAGCAGGGCCCGGCAGTCCTGGGCCGCGCGCACGGCCAGGATCTCGCGGTCGGGCAGCTGGCGCTCCTCAGCGTAGGAGCGCAGCCCCGTCAGGTGCATGTGCACGTCGAGGAAGCCGGGCAGGAGCGTGCGATCGCCGAGGTCGATCACCTCGTCGCCGCGCAGACCCGGGCCGATCTCGGCGATGACGTCGCCGCGCACCGCGACGTCGACGTCCTTCAGCATCGTCCCCTCGATCACGTCGAGGAGCCGGGCGGCCCGTACCACCGTGGTTTTCATGATCACTATCCGTCCGCTCGGTGAATCCCGCTCGCTAAAGAGGACCCGCGGGTGGGACGGCCGCGCTTCCTCCTTGTGGCCGGAGAAGCGGCCAGTCGATCGATCGGAGGCGGGGGCGTCGCCCCCGTACCGTCGCCGCCATGCCGGATTAAGAACAGGTGCCAAAAATATGAACACGGAGGCGGCAGTGGAGATCGAACCCCCCAGCACCGTGGGACGTCGCGGATTACGCGGCTTCCTCGGGGATCTCAACCCTCGCAACATCGCCGGACCCCGGCTCCCGCTGACCGTGTTCTGCCTGACGGCGCTGCTGGCGGGCTGGGACGACACCGCGCTCCAGCTCGCGCTCCCCGAGATCCAGGACGACTTCGGGCTCTCGCTCACGATGCTCAGCGTCATCGGCGCGGTCACGCTGGTCGTGACCAACGCCGCCGGGCTCCCGCTCGGCTACCTGACCGACCGGGTGGCCAAGCGCGTGCGGCTCGTCCAGTTCGGCCAGGTGGCGGCCAACCTGGGGGACTTCCTCCAGGCGCTCGCGCCCAACGCGGGCGTCCTCCTGACGGGCCGGGTGCTCGGCGGGGTGGCGAGGCTTCCGCACGACGTGGCCCAGATCCCGCTGCTGGCCGACTACTATCCCCCGTCCTCGCGCGGGCGGGTCATCGCGATGCTGCGGATGGCCGCCGGCATCGGCAGCCTGCTCGCCGCACCGATCGCCGGCTACCTGCTCACGGTGTACGGCTGGCGCATGGCCACCCTGGTGCTGGCGGTCATGGCCACCGCCGTCGCCTGCCTGACCTTCCTGCTGCGCGAACCCCGGCGCGGGGCGGCCGACCAGGCCGGCGCCGCACCAAGTGGGCCAAGGCCGGAACCGGAGGAGCGACGGCCGCCGGGGATCTGGGAAGGCGTTCGCGCCGCCTGGTCTGTCCGGACGCTGCGGGTGCTGGCGGTCAGCAGCGTCGTCTACGGCCTCACGATGGGCGGGCTGACGATGGTGTCGTCCCTGATGGCGGCGCGGGATCTCGCCCTCGACCCGTTCCAGCGCTCCCTGGTGCTGGAAGCGCAGGTGATCTGCGGGCTGCTCGTGGTCCCGCTCGCCGGCGCGCTGTCCGACCGCCTCCTGGTGCGGCGGCCCGCGCTGCTGGCCGCCATCCAGGCCATGGGCACCCTCGGCATCGGCTGCCTTGTCCTGACCCTGGGGCTGGTTCCCTCGGTCCAGGTCTTCATCGTCACCAGCGTGCTGTTCTCGGCGATCGCCGGCATCCAGGTGCCGTCCTTCATCATCCTCATCACCCAGGTGCTCCCCGCCCGGCACCGGGGCGTCGGCCTGCAGCTCACCGCGCCGTTCCAGCTCCTCGGCGGGGCGCTGAGCCCCGTCCTGCTGGCGCTGACCGACGGGCTGGCGCTGCGCTACACCCTGCTCAGCCTCGTCCCCGTGCTGGTGGTCGCCGGCCTGCTCCAGCTCACCTGCATGCGCTCGGTCGCCGGCGACGTCCGCGCCGCCAGGGAGGCGGCGTGAGCAGGCTCGCCCCGACGTCAGCGTCTGATCGGGCGGCCGGGCAGGGCGTCGAGGACCAGCTCACCGTCGCGTACGACGTGCCGCCCGCCGACCAGCACGTGGGCGTACCCCGTGGACGGCCTGGTGCTCGCGGCGTAGGTGGCCTGGTCGCTGACCGCGTCAGGGGAGAAGACGACCAGGTCGGCGTCGCAGCCAGCCTGGACCCTGCCCTTGCGCCGCATGGCCGGCACCGACTCCTGGAGCACCCGCGCCGGCAGCAGGCTGCACCGGCGCACCGCCTCCGGCAGCGACAGCGCTCCCGTCTCCCGGACATGGCGGCGCAGGATCTTGGAGAAGGTGCCGGCGGTACGGGGATGGGTGACCGCCCCCGGCGGCAGCGGCCAGGCCAGCGGGTCGGGCCGCTCGCCTCCCGTCCAGGTCAGCGGCATGGCGTCGGAGCCGATCACGGTGTCCTGGCTGAGCACGGCGCGGTCCAGGAACGCCACGTCGGCCGGGACGTCCTCGTCGAAGTAGTGGATGATCGCCAGGCCGCCCGGGTCGGCGGCGCGCAGCTCGCGCAGCCGTACGGCGTCGGCCACCCGCTCCCCGGTCGGCGCGTAGACGATCGAGTCCGGCCCGATCCCCATGGCGGGCAGCAGCTCGGGGGCCAGGAAGGCGGCGCCGATGCCGGTCATGCCCGCGCCGTACGGGTAGGCCTCGGTCGACACCCGCGCGCCCTCGGCGCGGACCTTCCCGACCAGCGTCAGCACCCGGTCCACCTGGCGCAGGGACGTGCTGTTGAGGTGGCAGTAGTGCATGTGCGCCCCCGTTTCGGCGGCCGCGCGCACCACCTCCTCCGCGCCGTCGATCGGGATGCCGGGAACCTGCTCGACCAGGTCGCGGGCGTGGGTGAAGGTGGGCACGCCCGCCTGCGCGGCGAGCCCGGCCACCGACAGGTACTCCTCGGGGGCGACGCGCGGCGCGTAGCCGATGAGCAGCCCGATCCCCAGGGCGCCGGCGGCGAGATCCTGGCCGATCAGCTCGAACAGCGCGCCGAGCTGGCGCGGGGTCGCCTCGCGCTGCCACCCGGGGTCACCGAGGTTGCGCAGCCCGGCGGTGAGGCCGCCACCGGGCGGGAGGCCGCCGACGGCCGTCATCCTGGCCTGCCCCCAGGAGGCGGAGAACCCGTAGTTGAGCGGACGGCCCTCGGCGGCGGCCGCGTCGTAGGCCTCGGTCACCGGGGCGACGCCCGCCTCCAAATCCAGGACCGTGGTCACCCCGTCGAGCGCCTGGAGGCGGTGACCGGCGATGGTGTGTGAGTGGCTGTGCAGGTCGATCCAGCCGGGGGCGAGCACGAGCCCGGCCACGTCGAGCGTCTCGCGACCCCGGAGCGGGTCCGGCGAGACCGCGGTGATGGTCCCGCCGGTCACGCCGACGTTCGCGACCGCGTCGTGGCCGCTCTCCGGGTCGAGCACCCTCGCCCCCGCCAGCACCAGGTCATGGCTGTTCACCGTCATGCCGCCAGCCTATGGACGGCGACGCCGCGCGCCCTCGTCCATGCTGACGAAAACGGGCGCCGCGGGTCGTCCGTTCAGCCCATCACAGGGACGCCTTGAGCCCGGAACCGCACAGCGGCGCCACGACCGGCCCGCCGGTCAGCAGGGGCGACTCCGCGCCGCGCAGCCGCCGTACCGCCGCGTAGGAGACGGCGCCCGTCGGCTCCACCCACAGGCCCCGGGCGGCGAGCGCGGCGCTCGCCGCGGCGATCTCGTCCTCGCCGACCGTGACGAAGGCGCCGCCGGTGTCCCGGACGGCCGCGAGGATCCGCGAGCCTCTGGCCGGATCGGCGATGGCGATGCCCTCGGCGAGCGTGCGGCCCGGCCGTACCGGACCGGGTTCGTCGAGCCCCGCCGCCCAGGCGGCGGCCAGCGGGGCGCAGCGCTCGGCCTGGACGGCGACGATGCGCGGGACGCGGTCGATCAGCGCGGCGGCGCGCAACTCGGCGAAGCCGCGGTGGGCGCCCAGCACGAGCGTGCCGTTCCCCGCGGGCAGCACCAGCGTCGCGGGCACGGCTCCGCCGAGCTGCTCGAAGATCTCCAGCGCGTAGGTCTTGGTGCCCTCGTGGAAGTAGGGGTTGTACACGTGGCTGGCGTAGAAGGCGCCGCTCTGCTCCACGCGGGCGACGGCGGCGGCCGCCGTGTCCTCGCGCGAGCCCTCGACCACGGTGACCTCGGCGCCGTGCCCCCGGATCTGGAGCAGCTTCTTCTCGCTGGTCCCGGCGGGGACGAAGATCTCGGCGGCGACGCCCGCGCGGGCGGCGTACGCGGCCACCGCGGTCCCGGCGTTGCCGCTGCTGTCGGCGATCAGCCGGGCCGCGCCGAGCGCCCTGGCCAGCGCCACCAGCACGACCGCGCCCCGGTCCTTGAAGGAGCCGGTGGGGGAGGCGAACTCCACCTTGAGGTGCAGGCCGCCGTCCTCCTCGACCAGCGGGGTGCCGCCCTCCCCGAGGGTGATCTCGCGCCAGGGCAGGTCGCCGGCGTCCAGGTAGCGCCAGATCGAGGACGTGCCGGCCCGCGGCGGCCACGCGACGGCGGCGAGCGGCAGGTCCAGCAGACCGCCGCAGTCGCAGCGCCAGCGGTCGGCGGCGGGGGCGTAGGAGCGCCCGCAACGGCATTCGTAAGGGGTGAGCATGACACCAACTTTCTGATGTAGCAACTGTTACATAGAAACATATAGTTCATCGCAAGGAGTAACGACCGTGCCAGGCCCCATCGCCCTCATCGGGCAGAACGACATCGACACGCTCGCCCTGCTGGATCGCGACCTGCTCGCGCGGTCCGGCGGGAACGAGGTGCTCATCCTTCCCACGGCCACCGTCGAGTGGCCGCGGTCCACCGTCACCGAGTTGCTGGCCGAGCGCGTCGGCTTCTATCAGGACAAGCTGGGCACCAAGGTCACCGTGCCGCAGGTCTTCAGCCGCGAGGACGCCCACGACCCGGGGCACGTCCAGGCCGTGGAGACGGCGGGCTACATCTTCCTGAGCGGCGGCAGGCCCAGGCCGCTGGCCGAGATCCTGCGCGGCACCCCGCTCTGGCGGGCGATCCTGTCGCGGTGGGAGGCCGGCGCCGTGCTGGCCGGTGAGTCCGCCGGCGCGGTGGTGCTCACCGACCGCGTGCCCGATCCGGCGCGTACGGACGAGGGAGGCCCTTGGTACACCTACGACTCGCCGGGCCTCGGCCTGCTGCCGGGCCTCGGGGTGGTGCCGCACAGCGACACCGGCAAGGGCCAGCTGATGCTGACCGCCATGCTCGCCGCGACCTCGGTCGACGTCCCGATCGTGGCCGTGCCCGAGAACACCGCGGTCATCCGGGAGCCCGACGGCCGCTGGACCACCGTCGGCGCGCCCGGCGTCGTCGTCTTCCACCAGGGCGCCCACCACTCGCTCGATGCGCTCGCCGTCGTCGAGCCCGACCCCAAGGCGGGGATCTGAGATGACCGGCCTCGACATCCTGCGCGACCGCCTCCAGACGCTGCTCGCCGTACGCGCGACCGAACTCGGCGTCCCCGGCGTCGCGGTGGGCGTCCACCACGCGGGCGCGCAGTTCCACCTCTGCCACGGGGTCACCTCCACGGAGAACCCGCTTCCGGTCGATCCCGGCACGCTGTTCTCGATCGGCTCGGTGACCAAGACCTACACGGCCACCGCCCTCGTGCGGCTGGCCGGCCTCGGCAAGGTCCAGCTGGACGCCCCGGTCGACCGCTACGTGCCCGGCCTCGCGCTCAAGCAGAGCGGGATCACCGTACGGCAGCTGCTCAACCACACCGCCGGGTTCGACGGCGCCGACGGTGCGGCCGGCCCGTCCAGGGACGACGGCGCGCTGGCGGCGTTCGTGGCCAGGATGGCGGAGCTGGAGCAGCTCTTCCCGCCCGGCACGGTCGCCTCGTACAACAACGCCGCGTTCTGCCTGGCCGGGCGGGTCATCGAGACGGTGACGGGCGCCACCTACGAGGCGGCGGTCAAAGAGCTCGTCCTCGACCCCGCGGGGCTGCGCAACAGCTTCTTCGACATGGCCGATGTGATCACTCGCAGGTTCGCGGTCGGCCATGGGAACAAGGGCGCGGACGACGGATCCACCGAGGTCATCCACGCCTGGCACGTGGAGCGCGACCGGGCGGCCGCGGGCGGCGTCTTCAGCGACATCAGGGACCTGCTCGCCTACGGCGGGCACCACCTCGGCGAGGCGGACCTCGCGCCGATGCGGCTGCCCGCCACCGAGCTGGACTTCGACGGCAGCCGGGTCGGCCTGTCGTGGTTCCTGCGCGACGCCGGCGGGGTGCGCGTCGCCCAGCACACGGGCGGCACCATCTGCGGGGTGGCGCTCCTGCAACTCGTCCCCGAGCGCGACGCCGTGGTCGCCGTCACCGCCAACTCCATCGGCGCGGGCGCGGGCACCCTCCTGGGCGAGATCGAGGAGCTGATCCTCTCCGGCCACCTCGGCCTGGCCTTCGCCAAGCCGGAGCCGGCCCGCCTGACGGCGGCGGAACTGGCCGCGTACGCGGGCACTTACGACCGCGGCGAGGGTCACCTGCTCGTGGTACGGCCTGACGGCGACCGCCTCGAGGTCCGCAGGGAGTTCTCCGAGGAGATCATCGCCCACTACCGGGCGATCATGCCCGACCTGGTCGTGCCCGTGCAGGAACCCGTCACGCTCATCCCGCTCGCGGGCGACGCCTTCTTCCAGGCGGGCCGCTCCGAGCGGGTGCCCGACGGCACGTTCGTGCGGCTCGCCGGTGGCGAGGTGGCGGGAGTGCGCTGGTCGGGCCGGGTGGCCCGGCGCATCGCCTAGGTCCGGGAACGCGCCGGGGCCCTCGGCATCAGCGCCGAGGGCCTCCGCGCTCACGGGCTCCGATCGAAGGTGAAATCCAGCCGCACGTCCGTCAGCGTCACCGGGCGGCCGTGCATGAAGTCCCTGACCGCGTCGAAGACCTCGGGCTCGTTGTGCACCGACTGGTGCGCGGCGTTCTCGGCGAGGATGAAGTGACTGTCCGCGAAACCCTCCTTGACGGCGAGCGCGTTGGTCTCCGGCGTGCGCCCGTCGAGCGTGCCGTTCATGAACAGGGCCGGCACCCCGGAGACGACCGGGGCCCGGAACGCGTCCCCCAGGTCGGGCCCGCCGATCGCCTGGCCGATGGCGGGGAAGGGGAAGTTCATCAGGTCGTCCAGGAGCGACTCCTCCCGCGCTATCCTGCGCAGCCGCTCCGCCGTGGCCCCGGAGGCGCAGTCCATGACCGTCGACATCAGGTTGGCGACCGGCTCCGTCCGCAGGTTCCTGACGTGCTCGGCCCACCAGGAGAAGTCGCCCGCCGCCATGGCGAGGAAGAGCGCGGGCAGCTTCTTCAGGAACGGCGCGAAGCCCATCCCCGACGCGGTGACGGCCTTGACGTCGAATTCCCCGATCACCACCCCGCCGGCCTCGGCCGGTTTCTCGCGCAGCCGCTCGAAGACCCTGGCCATGAGGTCCGTCAGGTCGGGCGCCCGCCCGTCCAGTTCGGGCGCCGCCGCGGCGAGCGCGGCGAGCCTGCCCAGGTGGCGGTCGGTGGCGCTGGGCAGCTTGTAGGTGTCGTCCGGTCCCTCGACCGCGTAGATGAGACTGCGCTCGATCCGCTCGCCGTGGCGGCGGATCACCGACAGCGACAGGTGGGAGCCGTAGGAGCCGCCGGCGGTGCGGAAGGTGTCGTAGCCGAGCGCCGCCATCAGCGCGGCGACGTCGTCGGCGCTCTCCTCGGTGGTGTAGCCGTCGAGGTCGGCGCCCCGCTCCCGCCAGAAGGCCGCGGTCGCCGCGGTCGTGGCCAGGTGCTCGGCGAGATACTCCGCGCGGGTGACCACCCGGTCCAGCGGAAGGCCGAGCCGGAAGGGCCCGGTCAGGTTGGGCCTGGACAGCCCGACGCCGCGCTGGTCCAGGACGATCACGTCACCGAACTCCAGGAAGCACAGGTAGCGTCGGGGCTGCGTCGCCCACGTGGAAAGACCGGACGCGCCGGGCCCGCCCTCCAAGTAGACCAGCGGGGGTCCGGGGTCGGGCGAGGTGCTCGGGATGCGGGCGAAGGCCAGCTCGATCATCCTGGACCCGGGCGCGTGACGGTTCTCCGGCACGGCGAACCACCCCATCTCGCAGGGGACCCGGTCGTGGCCGCGGGTGCCGATCAGGACGTGCGGGTGGATCCTCACGCGATCATCCCCTCGGCGAGCAGGCGCCAGTTGACGTTGCTGCCCGACAGCAGCAGCCCGGTGCGGGCGCCGTCGCGCAGCTCGCCGTACGCCGACAGCGCCGCCACGCCGACCGCGGCCGACGGCTCGACGACGACCCGCAGGGCGCGGACCACCTCGCCCAGCGCGGCGAGGATGGCCCCGTCGTCGACGGAGAGGACGCGCACCCCCGCGCCGGCGATGATCGCGAAGTTGACCTCGCCCGGCTTCGGGGCGGTGAGGCCGTCGGCGACAGTGGAGATCGCGGGCGGCACGACGGGCCGTCCGGCCGCGAGCGAGCGCACGATGCCGTCGGCGCCCGCCGGCTGCACCCCGACGATCTCGACGGACGAGCCCGCCGTACGGGCCGCCATGATCGCACCGGCCAGCAGCCCGCCGCCCGAGCACGGCACCAGCAGGCGCTCCAGGTCCGGGTGGTCCTCCAGCAGTTCGAGCGTCGCGGTCGCGGCCCCCGCGACGACCATGGGGTCGTCGAACGGGTGCACGAACGTCAGGCCGCGCTCGGCCCGCAGCGCCTCGGCGCGTTCGAAGGCGACCGCCGCGTCGGTGACGCCGTCCTTGACCACGGTCGCGCCGAGGGCCGCGACGGCGGCCAGCTTCTCGGGCACCGCCTTCTCCGGCATCACCACGGTGAGCCGGGCGCCGAGTTCGCGCGCGGCGTACGCCGCGCCCAGAGCGGCATTGCCCGCGCTGACGGTGATGAGCCCGGCGGACAGCGCGCCGGGCGGCAGGGTGGTGATCCGGTACAGGGCGCCGCGCACCTTGAAGGAGCCGGTGAGCTGGAGGCACTCGGCCTTGGCCACCGTCGGGCAGCCGGTCAGCGCGTCCAGGGCGGCCGAACCGAGTACGGGCGTGCGGACCACGCGGCCGAGCAGCGCCGCCTTCGCCCGCCGTACGTCCTCGCTCGTCGGGAGTCTCATGACGAGGCTTCCACGCGGTAGGAGGCGACGGCCTCGATCTCCACCAGCGCGCCCGGATGGAGCTGGACGCCGAAGGCGGAGCGGGCGGGGTACGGCTTGGCGAAGTGCTCCTGGTACACGGCGTTCATGGCGGCCCAGTCGGCTATCGAGGCCAGGAACACCTGGCACTTGACGACGTCGTCGCGGCCCAGGCCGTGTTCGCCGAGCACGGCGTCCAGGTTGGCCAGCGCCTGCCGCGTCTGCGCGCCGAGATCCCCGGCGAGCGTGCCGTCGGGGCGGAAACCGAGCTGGCCCGAGACGAAGAGCAGGTCACCGGCTCGCCGGGCGGAGGAGTAGGGAGCAGGAGGTCTAGGCATGGCAGGGACACTAATCCCGCGCGATGCCCGCCGATCTCGTGCTTCTGGCCAGACTTCGGGCCCGGCTATCGGACTATCCACAGAATGGACTGATATCGCGATGGATAAGGCGATTTTTCGCCATCTGAGTGTGCGGCTGGTCGCGGAGCACGCCTGCCTCGACGTGCTCGCCGCCCCGCATGGCCTGGACGCGGCGGTCGGCCCGCCCGCCATCCTCGACCCGTCGCCGGGCGCCGTCGTGCTGGCCGCCGGGGTGGACACGCCCCTGGCCAGGGCCGAGCTGCTGCGCGCGCTCGGCACGGCGGGGGCCGCGGCCGTCGTGTTCAAGCCGCCGGTGGAGCCGGGCACGCTCGCGGCGGCAGAGCGGGCCGGCGTCGCGCTGCTGGCCGCCGGCCCCGGGCTCTCCTGGGGCCGCCTGCACACCTCGCTTCAGGCCGCCGCCGACCTCGGCCCGCACGAGCCGCTCGGCGACCTGTTCCAGCTCGCCGACACCGTCGCCGCCACGGTCGGCGGCGCCACCACGATCGAGGATCCGCACAGCCGCGTCCTGGCCTACTCCAACCTCGGCCACCCGACCGACCCGGCCAGGCGGCAGGTCATCCTGGCGCGGGCGGTGCCGGAAGAGTGGGTCAGGACCCTGCGCGACACCGGCGTGTTCCGCCGGCTGTGGGGAGGCGAGGGGGTCGTGCGGGTCACGGCCTTCGACGCGCCCGGCTACCGCCCGCGGCTCGCCGTCGCCGTGCGGGCGGGCGGCGAGCCGCTGGGCAGCATCTGGGTCGTCGAGGGCGAGCGGCCCCTGGGCGTCGAGGCCGAGCGCGCGCTGCGCTCGGCCGCCGGCCTGGTCGCACTCGACCTGCTCGCCGCCCGCGCCGCCACCCGGGCCCGGGGGCGCGGGGACGACGCCCTGCTCGCCGTCCTCGACGGCCGCGTGGAGAGCCTGCTCACCAGGGAGGTCCTGGGCATCGCCCCGGCGGGCCCGATGGCCGCCGTCGCCTTCGCCCCCGAAGCCGCGGGCGGCCCCGCCGAGGAGATCACGGCCGCGCGGCGCGTCGCCGACCTCGTCACGCTCACCGCCGCCGCCTACCGCCACCACGTGACCTGTACGGCGAGCGACGGGAGGGCCTACGCGCTAGTGGGCGGACCGCAGCCGGCCCGCGACCTCGCCGCCCAGGTGGTCGAGCGCGCGGCGACGACCCTCCGGCTAGCCGTGCGCGCGGGCATCGGCGCCACCGTCGACGGCCTGGCCGCGATCGCCCGCTCCCGCCGCGAGGCCGACCAGGTACTCGACCTGCTGGTGGGCAGCCCGGGACCCGGCATCGCGACGATCGACGACGTCCGGGCCAGAGTCACGATCGAACGGCTGCGCGGCCTCCTGCACGAACACCCCGAGTTCCGCGAACTACGCGAAGGCGGACTAGCCACACTCGCCGCCCAGGACGCGCACAAGGGCACCTCCTGGGTGGCAACCGTCCGCGCCTACCTCGACGCCTTCGGCGACGTAGCCTCGGCCGCCGACCGAGTCAGCGTCCACCCCAACACCTTCCGCTACCGCCTCAGACGCATCAACGAGGTATTCGGCCTGGACCTCTCCGACCCCGACGAACGCCTGGTCGCCGCCCTGCAACTACGCCTCACATGACAGCCAGCCAGCCCGGGAGTCCCACCGTGCCGCGATTGTCGCTTCGCGAGGGCAACCACGGAGATGCCGGGGTCGGGCGGAGCCCGGAGGGGAAACAAAGGGCTGGGTGGGTG
>NZ_BLAE01000123.1 GCF_009687865.1 Acrocarpospora macrocephala | reverse complement strand
CCGCCCGACCCCGCCAGCGCCGTGGCTGCCCCAACGGAATCACAACCACGGCGGTATTTCCCCACCCGCCCAACCCTTTGATTCCCCTCGGGCTCCGCCCGACCCCGACAACGCCGTGGCCGCTCCAACGAAATCACAACCACGGCGTGGGCGGGTGGGAACCCCATTACTATGGGGCGGGTGGGAACCCCACTGCTATGGGTGAGCAGCCGAACAAGCGGCAACCCCGCTCGCTCGACATGCCCGCAACGCCGTACCCGATCGAACCCCTAAACGAGGCGGCGTTCTACCGTGTCGACGATCTCCGCGATCGCGTCCTCGATGGGGACGCCGTTCTTCTGTTCGCCGCTGCGATACCGGAAAGACACCGCCCCCGCGGCGATATCCTCATCCCCCGCCAGCAACATGTAAGGCACCTTCGACTTCTGCGCGTTGCGGATCTTCTTCTGCATGCGATCCGCGGACGTGTCCACCTCGACCCGGATGCCTTTCGCCTTCAACCGCTCCGCGACCTCCAGCAGATACGGCGCGTGCGCGTCCGCGATCGGGATCCCGATCACCTGGACCGGCGCGAGCCAGGCCGGGAAAGCCCCGGCGTAATGCTCGGTGAGCACCCCGAAGAACCGCTCGATCGACCCGAACAGCGCGCGGTGGATCATGACGGGCCGCTGCCGGGTGCCGTCGGCGGCGGAATACTCCAGGTCGAACCGCTCCGGCAGGTTGAAGTCGAGCTGGATGGTCGACATCTGCCAGGTCCGCCCGATCGCGTCTCGCGCCTGCACGGAGATCTTCGGCCCGTAGAAGGCCGCCCCACCGGGATCGAGCACAAGCTCCAGCTTCTCGGATTCGGCGACCTCGCGAAGCGTCTCCGTGGCCTCCACCCAGTCCTCGTCCGTCCCGACGAACTTGACCGGATCCTTGGTCGAAAGCTCCAGGTAGAAATCGTTGAGACCATAGTCACGCAGCAGATCGAGCACGAAGCGCAGCAGCGACTTCAGCTCGTCGCGCATCTGGTCGCGGGTGCAGTAGATGTGCGCGTCGTCCTGCGTGAGGCCCCGCACCCGGGTCAGCCCGTGCACCACCCCGGACTTCTCATACCGATACACGGTCCCGAACTCGAACGTCCGCAGCGGCAGCTCCCGATAGGACCGCCCGCGCGCCCGGAAGATCAGATTGTGCATCGGGCAGTTCATCGGCTTGAGGTAGTACTTGGCGCCTTCGAGCTCCATGGGCGGGAACATCCCGTCCGCGTACCACTCCAGATGCCCGGAGGTCTTATACAGATTGTCCTTCGTGATATGCGGCGTGTTGACGAACGAGTAACCCGCCTCCTCGTGCTTACGCCGCGAGTAGTCCTCCATCACCCGCCGGATCGTCCCCCCCTTCGGGTGGAAGACCGGCAGCCCGGACCCCAGCTCATCAGGGAAGGAGAACAGATCCAGCTCCGCCCCCAGCTTGCGGTGATCCCGCTTCTCCGCCTCAGCCAGGAACTCCAGGTATTCGTCCTGCTTCTCGCGCGACTCCCACGCCGTCCCGTAGATCCGCTGCAACTGCGGGTTCTTCTCGCTCCCCCGCCAGTACGCGCCCCCCGACCGCATCAGCTTGAACGCCGGAATGACCCGGGTGGTCGGCAGATGCGGCCCCCGGCAGAGATCCTTCCAGCACAGCTCCCCGGTCTTGGCGTCCAGGTTGTCGTAGATGGTCAGCTCCCCGCCGCCCACCTCGACATTCGCGCCGTCCTCACCGGACGCGCCGCCTTTGAGCCCGATCAGCTCAAGCTTGTACGGCTCCGCCGCCAGCTCCTCCCGCGCCGCCGCGTCCGACACCGGCCGCCGCGCGAAACGCTGCCCCTGCTTGACGATCTCCCGCATCCGCTTCTCGACCCGCTTGAGATCATCCGGCGTGAACGGCTCCTTGACGTCGAAGTCGTAGTAGAACCCGTTCTCCACCGGCGGCCCGATCCCCAGCTTGGCCTCGGGAAAGAGCTCCTGCACGGCCTGCGCCATCACGTGCGCGGTGGAGTGCCGCAGGATGGCCCGCCCGTCGGCGCTGTCGATGGTGACCGGCTCGACCTCGTCCCCGTCCGCGACGACGGCCGCGAGGTCCTTCAGCTCGCCGCCGGCCCGCGCGGCGATCACCGTTCGCCCGTCGGCTTCGAGCAGTTCGCCATACGTCGTCCCCGCCGCCACCGCACGCTCGGCTCCGGCGAGGGTGAGGTGTATTTCGAGGGCGGCAGACACGATGGCTCCTTCACGAGGTGAGCACGACAAGAACATGCCGACTCTACCGGGCTCGGCGGACCTATTTCGCTCGCTTGTCGGGCGCGCCCAGGGCCAGCAGCTCGGCCAGCGTGCCGGCGAAGAAGTCGAGGTCGATCGGGCTGCCCGCGTACTGGTGAATCGTCCAGGAGTCCCAGGGCGGCGGCACCACCGGACGCCCCATCGGGTGCCCGGGCGCGGTGATCCAGAGCGGGTACGTCTCCAGGCCCTCGCAGTGGCCCGCCAAGGCGAAGTGGGCGTGCGTCCAGACGAGCGGGCGCAGGCCGCAGCGCCGGGCCACCTCGGCGCACCATCTGCGGCCGAACGCGGCGACCTGCTCGGCGGGGAGCGCGTCGTCGCGTTTGAACTCGACGGCGGCCAGGTCGCCGGGCGCGAGCCGTACCGTGTCCAGGAAGTGCCTGGCCTGGGCGAGCGGGTCGCCGTGCGGGTGGGCGACGTGGTAGGCGCCGCGGACCAGGCCGCTGCGGCCCATCGCGGCCCAGTTCTCGGCGAAGCGCGAGTCCACGACGCCGTCGCCGTCGGTCGCCCGCGCGAACGCGAACCCCATGTCGGTCTCGGCGTGCGCGGACCAGTCGACGGCGCCTTGCCAGTCCGAGACATCGATGCCCTGGATCACCGGTATGAGGGTAATGACCGCGCTAACGCGCCGCGAGCAGTTCGGTGAAGAGCTGCTCCCACCGCGGCATCACCACCTCGGGCGAGTACATCCTGGCCGTCTCCAGGGCCGCCGCGCCGAGGCGTTCCCGCAGTTCGGCGTCGTCGGCCAGGCGGGCGATGGCGCGGGCCAGGCCGTCCACGTCCTCGGGCGGCACGAGCAGGCCGTTGACGCCGTCCACGATCACGTCGCCGGGCCCGGTCGGGCAGTCGAATCCGGCGACGGCGAGGCCGTGGGCCATGGCTTCGAGCATGACCATGGGCAGGCCCTCGAACCGGGAGCTGAGCGCGAAGATGGAGGCGTTGGCGAGTTCCTCGTCGAGCCGGGTGGTCCGGCCGCGCAGCCGTACCTGGCCGGGGATCTTGACCATGCGCCGGAGTTCCTGGAGTTTCTGGCCTTCGCCGTAGATGTCCAGGCGCCAGTCGGGGTGTGCCGGTGCGATCTGCTCGAAGGCGGGGATCAGCAGGTCGAAGCCCTTCTGCACGCGCAGCCGCCCGGCCGCGATCACCGTGGGGGCGGTGAGGTCTGAGCGCCTGCGGCCGGCTCCGGAGACCGCGTTGGGGATGTGCGCGGTCCGCACGCCGGGCGCGAGCCGGTGGTAGTCGCCCTGGTCGGTGCGGGTGAGCACGGCCACCACGCGCAGCCGGGGATACCAGCGGGCGATGGACTTGCGGACGGCTTCGTGGTGGGTGCGCAGGTTCATGTGCTCCTGGCCCACGGTGACCAGTCCACGCGGCGCGTGCCGCGCCGCCATCAGGTTGAGGGCGGGCCTGGTGGTGACCAGCACGCCGCCGTCCAGACCGGCGATGTACGCGGTGACCGCGCGTTCCACATGCGGGGTGAAGTAGCGGGCGGCGAACTCCCCGAACGGGACGGCCTTGCCGCGCACCCGCCGCATCACCCGATCGCGGAAGGTGACCTCGGTGCGCCCGGCGCGCTCGTCCACCAGGGCGCCGAGCGACACCCGGGGGTCGATCCTGAACTGGGGCTCGTCGCGGCGGCGGACGACGCTGACCAGCTCGACGTCGTGCCCGAGCGCGGCCATGGCGTTGGCCTGCCCGATCACCGTCCTGATCGTCCCGCCCATCCCGTACGCGTGCAGCAGCAGGTAACGGATCTTCACGGGGTCACGTACCCCCAGCGCTCGCACATCGGGCGGAGCAGGTCGGGAATCTCGTCGGCGCCGGGCAGCTCCCGCCCCGGCTGGACCTCGCCGGAGCGGATCTTGTCCTTCCAGTCGCCGAGGCCCTTGGTGAGCACGCTCTGCTCGCCGTAGCGCAGCATCCCCGGCTCGTACGGAATGGCGAGATACTCGCAGATCTTCCGGACCTCGGCCTCCGGGTCGGCGGTGAGATCCTCATACCGGACGGTGAGACCGGTCAGCCCCTTGCGGGCCCGCTGCACCGCCTTCATGTAGCGCAGCGCGTCGCTCGCGGCCTCCTCCGGCGTACGTTTGACCGGGTCGGCCTCATGCCAGGAGCGGGCGATCGAGACCGGATGCCGGAGCAGGAAGACGAACCGGGCGTCCGGCCAGCAGGTCGAGATGCGCTCCCAGGCGAACGCGTTCGCGGGCGTCTTGTCGACGATGTGGCTCTTGCCGCTTCTGAGCAGTTCGCGGTGGAGGACCCGGTCCCACAGGAGGTGTTCGAGGTCGGCCTGGTTGTGGCCGAGCGCGTGCATGGCGCGTTCCGCGAGGGTGGTGCCGAAGTCCACCTTGAGGCGGCGGACGTGCAGCTCGTGCGGCGCGTGCAGCAGCGAGTGCGCGTTGAGCAGCGAGCGGAGCAGCGTGGACCCGGACCGGACCGGCGACATCACGAACACGGGCGCGCGAAGCAGCCGGTCGGTCCTGGGGTCGGCGGGCGGGCGCACCTCGACCTCGGCGGGCTCGGGAGCCTTGCCGGGTTCGGCTCCGCCGCCGACCTTGGCGATATGGAAGCCGGTGAACTCCCCGAGCGCGGAGTTCACCTTCTGTTTCCAGTTCATGCAGGGGGACCCTAGGTGGCTTTCCTGAGAATTCTCTGGGTCCATGCCCCCAATTGGGTGCCGTTACCCTGTGATCATGGCGCGTAGTTCGGCGATGGCGGCGGTTTCGGCCTCGTAGATGACGGTCAGCCGTTTGCTCAGATCGGCGAACCTGTCCAGGTCGACCACCGCCTTGTCGGCCGCCGCCCGCAGGTCCCAGAGTTCGCGGCCGGCCCGCGCGGCTTCGGGATCGATGCCGTCCGCGATGATGGACTCGCGGATCGTAGCGGTCAGCTCGCGCATCCTGCCATACTCGGACTCGGGCAGGGCCGCCTCGGCGAACCCGTGCCAGAGGCCGTGAATGCGCCGGAACTCCTCCGCCAGGCCGCCCAGGGGAAGGCCCAGGATCGGGGCGGCCTCGTCCAGGCCATCGGCGAACAGGTCGCGCAGGTTGCCGCCGTCCATGCCGACCGGCTCGATCTCTTCCCAGGCCGAGAGCATCGCCCCCGCCAGCCCGCGCCCGTCGGCGAAGACCTTCGGCCAGCCCTTGGCCGCCTTCTCGTCCAGGATGGTCCGGCTCCACTTCCGCCAGGCGGGCAGCGAGAACGAGTCGGACGTGGCGCTCAGATGCTCGGCGCAGTCCGCCAGCCCGGCCCGGACGGCCTCGGCCACGGCGGGCTCCCCCGGACGGGGAACGACCAGGCTGTTCTGGTACGAGACGACTCTGGCCCTGGCCTCGTCCAGCCGTTCCCTGGGCACCCGCAACGGGACGAGGTTGCGATCGTCGAGGAACACCCCAGTCTCGTCCCGCCGGTAGGCGATCACCGGGTGGCCGCCGCGCCCGTCCAGGTGGGCGGGCAGCTGCCAGTAGCCGAGGTGGTATCGGTCGGGCAGGATCACACACGCCCGCCCCGCGTCGAGTTCGGCCGTCAGCCGCTGTGCCGCGCCCTTCGCCCCGCCGGTGCTGTGCGCGTCGAACGGCACGTTCAGCCGGGTGAGCGTCTTCTCCATCCAGCGCCGCGGGTACTGCCACTGGTTTCGAAAGCCGAGCACGAGCGTGCGGCTGTCGTCGTGCTTCCACTCCCAGAGGATGTATCCCGCGCCGAGTCCGCCACCGGCCACGAACACCAGCGGCTCGGTGATCTCGGCGCCCGCGTTGCGGAGGATATTGGTGATCACGGCGCTGTCCGGGTGCCGTCCCCCGTGTAGCCGCCAGCCGCCGTCGGCGGCCGGGCTCTCCCCTGGGCCTACCAGGTGCCGCCTGGCGGTGGTGTAGCTCTCGCCGGTTTTCGCCATCCGGGCCCGGATGCGGGCCTTGAGCTGCTTCTTGTCGGTCATCGCATGACTCCGCTCGCGGCACGCGCCGAACCCGGCCCACGCCCGCTATCCGGCTTGCCGCAAGGTCATGATTTCCGAGACCGCGTCTCCCGAGGCGCGTCGAGTCCCCTTTGCCTCCGCGTTCGGCAAGCCGCGTGGGTGCTCGCTGAGGAGGTTCGGCGTGAGAGTTCGCCGGACCTCAGTGTAGGGGCACCCAAACCCCCGTGCCTACTGTCCCAGTAGGTCAATGGCAATCAGATATGCCATCCCACCTATCATGATCAGGATCATCAAGATCCCAATGAGCCGAGCCACGAACGCCCCCTAATTTGACCGGATACATACCTGTATACCCGACAAATCAGACAAAAGACGCATTGAACTGTAAAGTTCTGTGGTCAGGCTTTGGGGATCTGTACCGAAATCTCCCCGCCCAGGTGGAAGCCGGTCGCCAGATCGAGGTCGTCGCCGCTCCAGAACCTGCCGGGGTCGTACCAGTTCGGCTTACGGCGGTCGGTCAGCAGCCCCATCTCCTCGTACGTCACCGCGACCACCTCAGCGCAGTACGCGCTCTCCAGCGCCATCTCCCGCGAACGCCGCGACGGCAGCCGCCCCCGGATCCACCGCCCCGCCAGCCGCGCCGTCGACGGGAACGGCGTCCCGTCCAGCCGGGCCACCGTCCGCAGCACGGCGTCCTCCATCTCCCGCGTCGCCGGCGGTTCGAGCTGGCGCAACCAGCCGCGCTGGCCGTACCTGTTGGCCCAGACGAGCACCGCCTCGCGCAGGTCGTGCAGCTGCACGCCGCGCTGCCGGGTCCCCGACCACACGTCCGGCAGCGACCGCCCCAGCTCCGCGTGCCACATCAGCGGCGGCAGATCCTCGATCACCACCGACATGCCGACGTGGTTGACCGGGCTGTTGGTCGTCATCTGAATGGCCCGGTCAGGCACGGAACGCCCCCGGAACACCCACACGTCCCCGGTCCTGGTCAGATTAAGCGCTTCGTCAAGACTGATCCCGCTCACACCGCTACCCTAGGCACATGCGCTGGTGGAAGATACTCGGCTTGGCCGCCTTCGCGGGCGTCGCCGCGACCGGAGTCGTCATCGCCCGGGGCGAGCGCCGCCGTCGCGCGTACACCCCCGACGAGATCCGCGCCAAACTCCGCGAACGCCACAGCGAGTCAACGCCTCAGTAAACCCCTTCGTCCAACGAAGGCGGGACCGAATTTGACCAGACATAGGGCATTCGTCCCGGTTTGGCGGGGAGTGGCTACTAGGGAGGAAAAACCGGTTCATACCGGATGAATACTCCTCCTCACCGCCGACACACGGGGGACTGATCATGCAAGCACTGGTGTACAACGGCGCGCGTGATGTGGTCGTGACAGAGGTGCCCGACGCTCGCATAGAACGGCCGACGGACGTCCTGGTACGCATCACCACGACCAACATCTGCGGTTCCGACCTGCACATGTACGAAGGCCGCACGACCATGGAACCGGGCCGGGTGCTCGGCCACGAGAACCTCGGCGAGGTGGTCGAGATCGGCTCCGCCGTGGACCGGATCAAGATGGGCGACATGGTCTGCCTGCCGTTCAACGTCGCCTGCGGCCACTGCAAGAACTGCGAGGCGGGGCTCACCGGCTTCTGCCTCACCCTCAACCCCGGAACCGCCGGGGCCGCGTACGGCTTCGCCGGCATGGGCCCCTTCAACGGCGGCCAGGCCGAACTCCTGCGCGTGCCGTACGGCGACTTCAACTGCCTGCGGCTGCCGGTCGACGCGAAGGAGAAGGAGAACGACTACGTGATGTTGTCGGACATCTTCCCGACCGGCTGGCACTGCACGGAACTGGCCGGACTGCGGCCCGGCGAGTCGGCCGTGGTGTACGGCGCGGGCCCGATCGGCCTGATGGCCGCCTACTCGGCGCTGCTCAAGGGCGCCAGCAAGGTCCTGGTCGTCGACCGCCACCCCGACCGGCTGCGCCTGGCGGAGCAGATCGGCGCCATCGCGATCGACGACTCCAAGGCCTCGCCGGTGGAGCAGATCCTCAACCTGACCGGCGGTGAGGGCGCCGACCGGGGCTGCGAGTGCGTCGGCTACCAGGCGCACGACCCGCAGGGCCACGAGCACCCCAACATGACCATGAACAACCTGGTGCGGTCGGTCCGCCCGACCGGCGGCATCGGCGTGGTGGGCGTCTTCCTGCCCCAGGACCCGGGCGCGCCCGACGACAGCACCAGAAGGGGCGAGATCCCCTTCGACATGGGCCTGTTCTGGTTCAAGGGCCAGAAGATCGGCACCGGCCAGGCGAACGTGAAGGCGTACAACCGGCGGCTGCGCAACCTCATCCACACCGGCCGGGCCACGCCGTCGTTCGTCATCTCGCACGAGCTGCCGCTGGAGCAGGCTCCGGAGGGCTACCGCCACTTCGACGCCCGCGACGAGGGCTGGACCAAGGTCGTCCTGCACCCTGACGGCCGGCACCGCTAACGTTCGCGCCCGCGCGGGCGCAGGGTGGTGCCGGGCAGGGCCGGGGCGCGCAGTCTCGGGCCGTCGAATCCCGTGACCTCGCCGAAGCCCCGGCCCGCCTCCCAGTTCTCGCGGAACTCCACGATGTCCTCGTGGCTGCGGCCCACGAAGTTCCACCACATCACGATCTCCTCCTCGAACGGCTCGCCGCCGAGGAGCAGCAGGCGGGAGGGCTCGAGCGCCCGGATGGAAAGCTCCTCCCGGCCCGCGCCCAGGTAGAGCAGGGGTCCGGGTTCCAGCGTGCCGCCCTCGATTTCGGCGGCTCCGGACAGGGTGATCACGGCATGTTCGAAGTCGGCCCGCAGCGGGATGCTCAGGGACGAGGTCACGAGGATCTCCGCGCCCACCAGCGGCGTGTACGTCGTCGCGGGCGACGTCATGCCCGCCAGCTGACCCATGATCACCGTAATCTCGGCCCCGTCCGGCCAGGTCAGGATAGGCAACGCCGCGTGATGTTCGAAATGCGGGGCGACGTCCCGGTCGGTCCCCGGAAGCGCCACCCACAGCTGCGCCCCGTGGATCCTGCCGTACGCGGATTCCTCCGAGTGCGAGATCCCCCGCCCCGAGGTCATCAGGTTCAGCTGGCCCGGCTTGATCAGCTGCTCGCTGCCCACCGAGTCGCGGTGCAGGACCTCGCCCTCGACCAGCCAGCTCACCGTCTGCAGCCCGGTGTGCGGATGCGGCGGCACCCGCATGTCCGCCTCCTCCGGCCCGTACGCGTCCAGGAAACACCAGGCCCCCACCATGCGCCGCCCCCGAGTCGGCAGCGTCCGGCTGACCCGCAGCCCCCGTGGCCCGCCGAGCACCACATCCCGGCCGGTTGACAACTCGAACGTCGGCCCTGGCGCCCCGTGCGCGCCGCAGACGGCTTCCCGGGGCTCTGGCTCAAGGTTGCTCATCCTCCGACTTTACGGGGGCGGCCAGAGTGGCCACCTCCTCCTCGATCCGCGCGGCGACTTCCCCGAAGGCGGCGAGCTCGTGGCCGAGTTGCTCCAGCTCGGCGCCGCCGGCCATGAGCTGGGTGAGCTCGGCCACGGTGATGTCGTCCTTGCCGTACTCGCCGAGGCTGCGGCCGCGTTTGAGGAGCAGGAAACGATCGCCGACCGGGTAGGCGTGGTGCGGGTTGTGGGTGATGAAGATGACGCCGAGGCCGCGCTGCCGGGCCTGCATGATGTAGCGCAGCACCACCCCGGCCTGCTTGACCCCCAGCGCCGAGGTGGGCTCGTCCAGGATCAGGACCCGCGCGCCGAAGTGCACGGCCCGCGCGATGGCGACCGACTGGCGCTCGCCGCCGGACAGCGTGCCGACCGGCTGCTCGGGATCGCGGATCTCGATGCCCATGTCGAGGAGCTCGCGCCGGGTGGTCTCCTTGGCGCGGGCGATGTCGAGGCGCCGCAGCGGCCCCCAGCCCTTGGTGGGCTCCGAGCCGAGGAAGAAGTTCCGCCAGACCGGCATCAGCGGGACCATCGCCAGGTCCTGGTAGACGGTCGCGATCCCCCGGTCCAGCGCCTCGCGCGGGCTGTCCAGGCGGACCGCCGACCCGTCGATCAGGTACTCGCCGCTGTCATGCCGATGCGCGCCCGAAAGAATCTTGATAAATGTGGACTTGCCCGCGCCGTTGTCGCCCAGCACGCACGTCACCGTGCCCCCGCTGACCTGGGTGGAGACGTCCGCGAGGGCGACGACGGAGCCGAACTGCTTGCCGATGCCGCGAACCTCGAGCAAAGGACTCATTTCCCGGCCTCCTCCGCGTACCGGCGGACGAACTGGTTGGTGAGCACGGCCAGCAGCAACATCGCCCCCAGGAAGAACTTGAACCAGTCGGCGTCCCACCCGACGTACACGATGCCCTGGGAGACCATGCCGAAGATGAGCGCCCCGAGGGTGGCGCCGGCGGCGGAGCCGTACCCGCCGGTGAGCAGGCAGCCGCCGATGACGGCGGCGACGATGTAGATGAGCTCCTGGCCGATGCCGGAGTTGGCCTGGATGGAGGTGAGCCGCAGGATCGTCATCGTGCCGACCAGCCAGGCGGCCACGGCGGTGGTCACGAACAGGGTGATCTTCGTGCGGACCACGGGCACGCCCACGTTGCGGGCCGCCCGGACGTCGCCGCCGACGCTGAACACCCAGTTGCCGAAGGCGGTCCTGCGCAGCACGTACACGGCCAGGGCGGTCAGCCCGATCCACCACAGGATCGAGACCCGGAACGCGCCGCCGAACAGCGACACGGTGGACGCGAACACCATCGAGGCGCTGTGGTAGCCGGGCACGTCGGCGAGGCCGCGGATCAGGACCGTGCCGGTGATCAGCTTGGTGACCCCCAGGTTGAGGCCCTGCAGCATGAGGAAGCTGCCCAGCGTGATGATGAAGCTGGGCAGGCCGGTCCGCATCACCAGATAGCCGTTGAGGAAGCCGACCGCCACCGCGAACACCAGCGACACGGCGATCGCGAGCCAGACGTTCCACCCGAGCCGCGTCGCCACCAGGCCGGTGACGATCGCGGTCGAACCGGTCATGACCCCCGTCGACAGGTCGAACTCGCCGCCGATCATCAGCAGGGCCACGGCGACGGCCATGATCCCCAGGGTGGAGGCCGGGTCCAGCCAGTTGGCGATCCCCGCCGGGCCCCGGAACACCTCCGACAGCGTGGCGAAGAAGGCGAACACGACCAGCGCGCCGACCAGCGCGCCGATCTCCGGCCGGGCCAGCACCCGCCTGACCCGATGCCGCTCCGGCGCGGCGCTGCGCCGCGCCGGAGCCTCCTGATCGACCGTCACCGGGTGCCCTTGCCGGTGAGCTCGGCCACCTGGGCCGCGTTCTCCTTGGTCACGAACCCGGGCCCGGTCAGCACGGGGTGCCCGCCCCCGGCCACGTTGAGGTTGGTCTGGTAGAGGTTGAGCAGCACGATCGGCAGGTATCCCTGCAGGTACTGCTGCTGGTCGATGGCGAACAGGATCTCCCCCGCCTGCACCGACTTGATCACGTCGGCGTTGAGGTCGAAGGTGGCGACCTTGGCGGCCGAGCCCGCGCCCTTGACCGCGCCCACGGCGGCGGCGCCGACGGCCGGGTTCAGCGCGAGCACGCCGTTGACCGAGGTGTCGGCCTGCAGCTTGGACTGGATGGTGGACTGCGCCTCCTGCAGGTTGTTGATGTCCACCTGGAGGTTCTCCACCGAGCCGCCGAGCGTCTCCCCCGCGCCCTTGCACCGCTGCTCAAGACCGACGTTTCCCGCTTCGTGCACGACGCAGACGAGCTTGCCGACCCCCGCCTCCTTGAGCTTGGCGCCCGCGCCCTGCCCGGCCACCAGCTCGTCCTGCCCGACATGGGTGATCGCCCCGAACTCGACGGACTTGTCCTGCCCGGAGTTGATGGTGATCACCGGAATCCCGGCCTGCACGGCCCCCTCGATGGAGGCGCGCAGCGCGTCCGGGTTGGCCATCGAGACCACGATGCCGTTGACCTTCTTGTTCACCGCGGCGTCGATCAGCTGGGACTGGCGCTGCGGGTCGCCGTCGCCCTCGTAGGTGACGGTCACGCCGAGGTCGGTCCCGGCGGTCTCGGCCCCGTTCTTGACCACGTCCCAGAACGCGTCGCCGACCCCGCCGTGGGTGACGACGGCGTACGTGGCGGCGCCGGCGGCCGGCGCGGCGGCGGGCGCGGCGGGGGTGGTGGTCGCGGACCCGGACGGGCTCGCGGGGCTCGTGCAGGCGGCGACGGCCAGCACGCAGGCGAGCACCAACGGCTTCGGACGGAACATGGGGGTCTCCCTTCACCGGCTCAAATCCCCGATGTGATAGATGTTCTTGCCTTCCCGGAAGCCAGACATGTCAGGACTTTGTAATGACATACATTCGTTACGGAACACGAAACAGCCCCTGACGCCAGCGCGTCAGGGGCTGTTTCCGGAGCGGAGCGGGTCAGCTCACGGCGGCTCCGTTGACCGACAGGATGCGGTCCGACGGCGGGACCGCCGGGAAGGACCCGGTGTCCACGATGCCGTGCTCGAGGTAGGCGGCCTCGATCAGGGCGTGCGCGTTGGCCTCCAGCTTCCACAGCGAGCGGTACTCGCGGGCGGTGTCCACCGGGATGCCGGTCTCGCGCGCGATGTCGGCCGCCCGGGGCACCCACTTCTTCTCGATCTGCGCGTCCCAGTACGCCCGCGCCGTGCGGATCATGGTCGCCCGCTGCATGGTGTCCACCGGCGTCTCCTGCCGGGACTCGCGGCGCTCGTCCTCGTCGTCGGGCGCCATCAGGGCGAGCATCGGCGGCGTGGCCGGCTCCTCCGGCTCCCACGGCACCGGCGGGTGCAGGTCGATGAGGGCGGTGGTGTTGTAGAGGGCGCCGATCTGGGACAGCAGCGCCTCCTGGCGGGCCTGGTCGATGGCGAGCCCGGTGTGCTCCACCGCCTGGTCCATGGCCCGGTCCAGCTTGGTGAGGGCCGCCCGCATGCGGCGGTCGGAGGCGCCGGCGGCGCGCAGCGCCCGGGCCCGCTTGGCGGCCAGCGCCACCCGGGTCAGGCGGCGGTGCGCGTCCACCTCGGAGGCGGTCCGGTCGCTGGCCTCGGCCAGGCCGAGGCGGACCATGGCCCGCTCGGGGGTGAGCCGCCAGTGGATGCGCTGGCGGCCGCTGATGCGGTGCCGCTCGATGGCCATGCCGCGCTCCCAGAGCCAGGCGGCGACCAGCGGCGCGGCCAGCCGGAACAGGGCCTCGGGCAGGCTGCGGGCGTCCATGCTGGACAGCACGGCCGAAAGCCCGGTCAGCGCCCACACGGCGATGCCGTCGATGCCGGCCGAGTAGTTCTCGCGCATGTTGCGGCGAGCCCGCACGGCGCTGGTGATGACCGCGACCTCGATGAACGCGAACAGCAGCAGGCGCAGCGGCCCGTCGAAGCCCAGCACGTCGCCGGAGAAGCGCCACATGCCCTGAGCGGACACGCCGGTGGCGATGCTGGCGGCGACGACGGTGAGGATGTCCTCGGCCGGGCGGACGGCCACATAGTTACGGATGAACCGGGAGCAGGCCCGGTAGAGGGCGCGCAGCGCGAACAGGGCGATGAATATGGCGACCAGTGCGAATACGCCGAGGATGGCCGCTCCGACGGGATTGGCAGACACGAAGGCGGTGAGTTGATCTAAAGGTGGCATCAGTCCGTCATTCCTCGATGTCCGACGGGATATCGACGCGATCATTCCAGAATGTCGACGAATCCGCGCGCGAAACTCCTGGGACCCTTGGGAAATCAGGGGTTCCAGGCCATCCGGCCGGACAATCCGGGGCTCCATCTATGCGGGTCTAACCGTACGAATCCGGTTTCCCCTGGGCCGGATCGATGCTAGATCTCGTCTTGTGCTGCCGCCGCCCCCCGAAGGAGCACCACATTGGACGCCAGCGTTCCGAATGACCCAGGCGACCCCGCCGACCTGGTCAAAGGAGCGGCGTGCGGGGACTCGTCCTCGTGGAACGTTCTCGTGACGCGGTTCAGCGGGCTGATCTGGGCGGTCACCGGGGGTTTCGGCCTGGCCCACGACGACCGTTCCGACGTCTGCCAGACCACCTGGCTGAAGCTGGCCGAGCAGCTGGACCGGATCGAGCATCCGGAGCGGATCGGCGGCTGGCTGGCCACCACCGCCAGGCGGGAGGCGATCCGGCTGGCCAGGGCCCGGCAGCGGGTCACCCCCACGGCCGACGCGTTCGTGTTCGACCTGAGCCCCGACGAGCGCTCCCCCGAACGCCTGCTCCTGGAGGCCGAGCAGGTGCACCTGGACGCGGCCAGGATGCGGCGGCTGCTGCGCGCCTTCGAGCAGCTGTCGGTGCGCTGCCGCCGCCTGCTGCGGGTGCAGCTGGCCAGCCCGCCGCCCAGCTACGCCGAGGTCGCCGCCGGTCTGGACATGCCGATCGGCAGCATCGGCCCGACCCGGGCCAGGTGCCTGAAGACGCTGCGGGCCAAGCTCACGCCCGACAGTTATGACGAGCAAGCCTGAATCGCATGTATCAGGGGCCTTCGGCTTCGCTCCTACAGAGTGTGACGATCCTCGCTGACCTGAGGGAAACCCTTGTCGGGCGCGCCGCGGAGCGGGCCGCGCTGGCGGCCCAGCTCGATCTCGCCCGCTCCGGCAGCCCGCGCCTGGTCCTCGTCGAGGGCCCGTGCGGGATGGGCAAGACCGCGCTGGTGCGGTGCGCGCTCGCCGGGGCCCCCGATTTCCGCGTGCTCCCGGCCAGCGGCGAGGAGATGGAGACCGCCCTGCCGTACGGGGTGGTCGCGCAGCTGCTCGCGCGGGCCGGGCGGGCGGGGCCGGTCACCGGCGCCGGCCCGGTCCAGGTCGGCGGGGTGCTGCTCGAGCTCCTCGGCGAGCTGCAGGAGCACGGCCCGGTGGCGATCGTGGTCGACGACGCGCACTGGGCCGACACGGCCTCGCTGCACGCGCTCACCTTCGCGCTGCGCCGCCTGCTCGCCGACCGGGTGCTGGTGGTCGTGGTCACCCGCGACCAGTCCGACGCCCGCCTGCCCGAGGGCCTGCGCCGCCTGCTGGCCGACGCCGTACGGCTCACGCTGACCGGCCTCAGCGTGGCCGAGCTGGGCGACCTGGCCGGGCGCAGCGGGCTGACGCTGGGCACCGCCGCCCTGGCCCGGCTGCGCTCGCACACCGGCGGCAACCCGTTCTACGCCGGGGCGCTGCTCCGGCAGGCCCCGGCCGAGGTGCTGGCCGATCCGCTGGGGTGGCTGCCCGCCCCCCGGCCGTACGCGGGAGACGTGGCCGACCGGCTGGCCCGGCTGGGCGGCGAGACCCGCGCCCTGGTGGAGGCGGCCAGCGTGCTCGGCGAGTCGTGCCCGCTCTGGCAGGCCGAGCGGCTGGCCGGGATCGCGGACGGGATCACCCTGCTGGACGAGGCCGTCGACCTGGACCTGCTGGCGCACGGGTTCGCCGCCGGGGAGCTGGTGGTGGCGTTCCCGCACCCGCTCACCCGGGCGGCCGTCTACCAGGGCCTGCGCCCGCGGGACCGGACCCGGCTGCACCGGGACGCGGCCAAGCTGGTGGCCGACGGGGCGACCCGGCTGCGGCACCGCATGCGGGCGGTGCTGCGGGCCGACGACGGCCTGGCGGCCGAGATGGCGGAGATGGCGCGGGAGCAGGCGGCCGGCGGGCTGTGGGAACCCGCCGCCGACCATCTGGCCTGCGCGGCCCAGCTGACCACCTCGCGCCGGGAGCGGGCCCTGTGCCACGCGGAGGCGGTGCACGCGCTGCTCCAGTCGGGCCAGGTGGAGCGGGCGTCGGAGATCGCGGCGGGGCCGATCGCGCTGCCGGCGGCGCGGGCCTTCGTGTCGGGGGCGCTGGAACAGGTCACCGGGGACAGCGGGCGGGCGCTGACGCTGCTGGAGGCGGCGTGGCGGCACTGCGTGCCCGCCGAGGAGCCGGTCCTGGCCCGGCGGATCGCGAGTTCGCTGTCGCTGCTGCACCTGGTGCACGACCGGGCCGAGTCGGCTTTGACCTGGTCGCGGCGGGCGCTGGCCTTCTCAGCTCCCGGCGCCGATCTGCTGCGGTATTTCCACGCGGTCAGCGCGTTCCTGGCCGGGCAGGGCGACGATCTGAGCGAGCTGCCGGATCCGGCGATCGCGACCGGCGAGGAGCGGGACACGCTGATCGCCCGGGGCGCGATCAGGACCTGGTGCGGCGACCTGGCGGGCGCGCACGCCGATCTGGCCGGGGTGGCGGCCGGAGCAGGGCCAGCCGACGTGCCGGCGCGGCTGCTGGTCACCGCGCTGCTGGCGCAGGTGGAGGTGCGGCTCGGGCGGTGGGACGACGCGCTCGCGCACGGCACGCTGGTGGTGTCGCTGGAGGAGGACTGCGGGCAGTACTGGCTGACGCCGTATGTGAACGCGCTGCTGGTGTGGCCGCTGGCGGCGCGCGGCGAGTTCGAGCAGGCCGAGGCGCGGTTGCGGGACGTCAGGACGCCGAGCGTGGCGGCGGGCGGGTATCTGGCGACGGCGGCGGCGTTCCTGGCCGCCGCGCGGGGGGATCCGGAGGGGGTGGTCTCCGTGCTGTGGCCGCTGACCAGGATCAGGCACGCGTCGGGGATCTCCGAGCCCGGGGTGCTGCCGTGGCCGGATCTGCTGGTGGAGGCGCTGGTGGCGGTGGGGCGGCTGGCGGAGGCTCAGGCCGTACACGATCGGTACGCGGAGCCGGCGGC
>NZ_BLAE01000122.1 GCF_009687865.1 Acrocarpospora macrocephala | reverse complement strand
CTTCACCGGTGAGGGCGCGCTGGGCTCGTCGTGGCTGGTCGGGTACAAGAACACCCGCCGTCTCGGCTACCTGAACGGTGTGACCATCGGCGTCTCCGACACCGACAGCAACAACCGCTACGACACCAGCGTCTCCCCGTACTTCGACGGTGAGCTGTTCGGCGTCTACAGCGCGGCCAAGAACCTGTGGTCGGGCTCGATCGCGTAGCGATCGCCAAGCGGTAAGGAAGGGCCCGGCCTCTCGGCCGGGCCTTTTCTGTTGTGGAGCTCCTTGATCGGGCTCTTTAGACGTAACAGCCGCCAGATCGGTGCCATCAGAACGATGTGATTTACATCACACACATGCGATCGCCCAGGTCACTCTTGTCACAAGATTATCTCGGACGCCAGAGTCATCATCCAGTCAACCATCTGGCCAAACATCGCTGAAGCATCACGACTTGACACAAAATCCTGACAAGTCACGAAAAGGTAACGCGCCTGGGGTGGCGCACGGGCATGTCCGAATGGCTCCTCTTCTCAAGATCCGGGCTGTAAGTTCCCGGATATCCCTTTCCTGACGTACGGGACGCATGAGCCGTCCCACGACAGACCAAGGAGCACACCCTTGAAGCGCACCCTCGCTCTGGGTGGCGTCGCGGCCGGCCTTCTCGCCACCGCGCTCGTCAGCCAGCCCGCCTCGGCCGTGTCCGACGTCGCCAGCGACCCGCTGGCGACCTCCGGTATCGCGGCCTACAACGTTGCCGCCTTCTGGCTGGGCAACCAGGCGGAAAACCTCATCGGCGCCACGCCGTACAACGTGGAGACCAAAGTCGCGGCCAAGCACGTTTCGAGTGGTGGCCCGGCGGCGGACAGCAAACCAGGCGTCGTCCCGGCCATTGGCGACGAGAAGAAGTCCACCTCCACCTCGAAGAACGTCAACCTGCCCAAGACCACGGGCAAGGTGTTCTTCACCGTTCCCGACGGTTCCGACGCGGACTCCAAGCCGGACGCGCGCTGGTGCACCGCCACCTCCGTGCAGTCGACTTACCGCAACCTCGTCGCGACCGCGGGGCGCTGTGTCTACGACACGGAGACCAACAGCGCCACGCTCGACCAGTGGGTCTTCGTCCCCGGTTACTACCAGGGCAAGCTCCCCTGGGGTCTGTACGTGGGCAAGCAGGCCTTCACCCACTACGACTTCGACGTGTACGAGGACGGCGACCGCGACTACGCGTTCGTCACCGTGTACAACGGCATCAAGTACGTCCCGCGGCCGGGCGAGACCGGCACGCCGTACGTGCCGTCCGTGACCCCGACCGACTGGAAGGAAGTCACCGCCGAGATCTACAACAAGGCGGACATCTGGAAGGGCTTCAAGAAGACCGAGGGCGGCAAGTTCTACTTCCGCAAGTTCACCGACGCCGGTCGCCTCGGCGACAACGTCGGCGGGCAGGGTCTGGCCTACAACCAGAAGCTGGGCAAGAACGTCTTCGTCTTCGGCTACCCGAGCGGGTCCCACCCGGACGGCAACTACGCCTACTCCGGCAAGACCCTGAAGTGGTCGTACGGCAAGACCTTCGCCGCCACGGCCGCCGCCCGCAAGGCCGAGGAGCTCCAGGGCGTCAAGTCCAGCTTCACCGGTCAGGGCTCGCTGGGTTCGGCCTGGCTGCTGCAGTACAAGAACACCCGCCGTCTCGGCTACCTGAACGGCGTCACCAGCGCCGTCTCCGACACCGACGGCAACCTGCGGATCGACACCTCGGTCTCCCCGTACTTCGACGGTGAGGCCTACGGCGTCTACAGCGCGGCCAAGAACATGTGGTCGGGCTCGATCGCCTAAACGTCTGGCCATGGGGAAGGGCTCGGCCGGTTGGCCGGGCCCTTTTCATGATCTCCGCTTATGTCACGATCACTTGTGAGGTAAGTTCCTTTCCATCCCTTTACTGACGCATGGGGCCCATGTGGCGTCCCACGTACAGCGCGAGGAGCGAACCCCTCTTGAAGCTTCTTCCCTTAGGCGGCTGCCTGGCCGCCGGTGGCCTGCTGGCCGCCTCGTTCGCGGGCATCGCGACCGCGGCGCCGAAGGTCACCACCTCCGCGAAGTTGAACACGGCCGCCAACGCCGGGGCGACCCTGGAATTCTGGACCGCTGACGGCGGCGCCAACTTCAAGGCCGCCGACCCCTTCGGCCTTGAGCACAAGCGCGTGCCCAAGCACGTCTCCACCGGCGGCCCCGCCGCCGACGGCAAGCCGGGCATCGTGCCGGCCACCGCCGACATCCCGGCCGTCGCCGCCAGGACCAAGAACGTCAACCTGCCCAAGACGGCGGGCCGGGTGTTCTTCGTGCTCGGCGAGGATCTCTACTCCTGCTCGGCGTCCTCGGTGCAGTCGACGTACAAGAACCTGGTCGCCACGGCCGGGCACTGCGTCTACGACCCGGTGGGCAACCAGAGCGTGGCCGACAAGTGGGTCTTCGTGCCCGGCTACTACCAGGGCAAAGCACCCTGGGGTGTGTACGTCGGCAAGCAGGCGTTCACCCACTACGACTGGGACGTCTACGAGGACGCCGACCGCGACTACGCCTTCGTCACCGTCTACAACGGCATCGCCAGGGACAAGGACCGCTGGATCGACGTCGGGCCGCTGGGCACCAAGGTCGGCGGCCAGGGCCTGGCCTACAACCAGAAGGTCGGCAAGGCCACCTACGTGTTCGGCTACCCCACCGCCGCGCACGAGGACGGCGACTACGCCTACACCGGTCACACGCTCAAGTTCTGCTACGGCAAGCCCACCTACCCGCAGGTGGAGTCGAGCGTGAAGGTGGAGGAGCACCTGGCGCTGCGGTGCTCGATGACCGGCGGCGCCTCGGGCGGCCCGTGGATCATCGGCTACAGCTCCAACCGCCGCCTCGGCTACCTCAACGGCGTCACCAGCCTCGGCGGCGACACCGACGGCAACCTGCGCAGCGACCTGATCACCTCGCCCTACTTCGACAGCGAGACCTACAGCGTCTACAAGGCCGCGGCCCCGCTGTGGTCGGGCTCGATCGTCAAGAAGGACGGCACCCTCGGCCTCACCGAGGTCAAGTAACCGCCCGGGGCCCGGTCCAGGCCGGGCCCCGGTCCAGCACCGCCGCCACCGCGGGCTCCCGCTCGTACGGCTCCAGCCGCCGGCACAGGTCCGCGAACGAGGACCGGGTCCTGGCCGATTCCAGGCCCTCCCCCAGCGACACCGCCTCCGCGGCCACCACGCAGGCCTGCTCCACCTCGCCCTCCAGCACGTGCGCCGAGGCCAGCAGGGTCAGGTTGAACATCCGGCCGCGCACGTAGCGCCCGTCCATCTCCAGCGATCGGGTCGCGTGCCGGACCGCGTGCGGGCCCTCGCCGAGATCGCGGAAACACTGGGCGAACTTGGCCGCCAGATAAGCCTCGTCGAAGTAGCCGATCCACTCCGGCTCGCTCCCGCCGACCCGCCGGTCGAAGGCCAGCTCGGCCGCGTGCAGGGCGGTCGCGCACGCGGCGGGCTCGGCCAGCAGCGCGTGCGCGTGGGCCTCCAGGGTGTGCGCCTCGGCCAGCAGCGAGGGCACGCCGGAGTCGCGGGCGGCCACCAGGGCGGCCCTGGCCAGGTCGAGGCCGTGCCGGGGCTGGCCGACGTAGATGGCCTGGTGGCTCATGCCCGCCAGGATCTCGCCGCCCAGGCCGTTGTCCCCGGCCCGGCGGGCTAACCGGAGCGCCTGGATCAGGTAGCGCTGGGCCAGGCCGTGCTGCTCCAGGTCGTAGGCCATCCAGCCGGCCAGGCGGGTGAGTTCGGCGGCGGCTCCGGCCAGGGCTTTGCCGGTGGCTTCGCCGTACGAGCCGGACAGCAGCGGCGCGACCCCCGTGTCCAGATATTTCACGACAGCGGCGCGGACCCGGCCGCCGCCGAAACGGTTGTCCAGCTCGCCGAACGAGCGGGTGACCTCCCGGATCGCGGCGACGTCGGAGGCGCCCACCCGGCGGGCGCCGCTCGCGGCGGGCCGCTCGTCTTCCGGGAAGGTCAGCCAGCGCACGATCCCCGCGGAACCCGCGCCGATCGCGAACGTGGAGTCGATCAGGAACCGGCGTCTTTCCACGTCGGCCCGCCAGAGTGCAGTCACGATCCGCACGCCCTCCTGCCACGAGTGGGAGAATTCCTGTCCGAGGTCGAGGGGGGTCGCCGTGCGGGGCATCCCGATGTCCTCGGCGGAGACCGGGCGGCCCAGGCGCAGCGAGAAGATCTCGGCAAGGAGCCCGGGCACCGGGTCGCGCGGCCGCTGGCCGCTGATCCAGCGCAGCACCGAACTGTGGTCATACCGGAGCCCGAGCAGGCCGCGGGCCTGCCCGAGGTCGTTCAACCGGCGGGCCAGCCCCTTGTGGGACAGGCCCGCCTCGGCGATGTGCCGGTGCAGTAACGGATTGGGCTCGCGTCGCATCGCTCTCCCCCGGTGACGGAGAGCTTTTGTTATAGCACCTTCCGTTAAAGGAATCTCAAATTTACTTGCGCGCGACCCCGTCGATCCTGGCCTGGCGCGCCACCGCGGCCGTCACCGCGGGGGCCACCCGGATGTCGAACGGCGAGGGGATGATGTAGTCGGCGGCCACCTCGTCGCCGACCACGTCGGCCAGCGCGGTGGCGGCGGCCACCTTCATGTTCTCGGTGATCGTGCTGGCCCGCACGTCCAGCGCGCCGCGGAAGACGCCGGGGAAGGCGAGCACGTTGTTGATCTGGTTCGGGAAGTCGGACCGGCCGGTGGCGACCACGGTGGCATACTTCGCGGCGATCTCCGGGTGCACTTCCGGGGTCGGGTTGGACAGCGCGAACACGATCGAGCCGGCCGCCATGCCCGCGATGGCCGTCTCGGAGACGGTCGCGCCGGACAGGCCCACGAAGACGTCGGCCCCGGCCAGCGCCTGCTCGGTGGAGCCCTTAAGCCCGAGCCGGTTGGTGTCCCTGGCCAGCGCGTCCTTGACCGGGTTCATGCCCTCCCGGCCCTCGAAGATCAGACCCTTGCTGTCGGCCACCGCGATGTCGCCGATCCCGGCGTTGACCAGGATCCGGGTGACCGCGACCCCGGACGCGCCCGCGCCGGCCACCACCGCGCGCAGCTCCGACAGCGGGCGGCCGGTCAGCCGGGCGGCGCTGCGCAGCGCGGCCAGCACCACGATCGCGGTGCCGTGCTGGTCGTCGTGGAAGACCGGGATGCTCAGCAGGTCGCGCAGCCGCTCCTCGATCTCGAAGCAGCGCGGCGCGCTGATGTCCTCCAGGTTGATCCCGCCGAAGGAGGGCGCCAGCCGCGCGACCGTCTCGACGATCTCGTCCACGTCGGTGCAGGCCAGGCAGATCGGCACCGAGTCGACCCCGCCGAACTCCTTGAACAGCAGCGCCTTGCCCTCCATGACGGGCATGGCCGCGGCGGGCCCGATGTCGCCGAGCCCGAGCACGGCGGTGCCGTCGGAGACCACGGCGACCACGTTGGACGCCCAGGTGTAGTCGTTGGCCAGGTCCGGATTGTCGGCGATGGCGCTGCAGACCCGCGCAACCCCCGGCGTGTACGCCAGGGCCAGGTCGTCCGCGTTGCGCACAGGAATGGTGGAGCGGACTTCCAGCTTGCCGCCCCGATGCAGGGCGAACGCCGGATCCAGATCAAGCGCGTCGAGGGAAGCAGTCATTGATGACCCCAGTTTGTCTAGAAAGCACGTTAGACAGCGCAAGAGAACGAGGGCCCAGGCATGGGTTATGCCCCTCGGCCGTCGCCGTTGACGGTGTCTCCTGACGGGGTACGGGGGTCACCCGCGTGCGCTCGATTGTGCCACATGCTGAGATGGCCGACCCCCGCCGGGGTGCTGGCCCATCCGATGAGGATTTATCGACCTCGTAAGACCTATGGAACTTTCTCGAACCATGTAATACTCAAAGTCCGGAGTCACTTCTTACAAGGTCTCACGGTGGATCTGACGTCTTATGCAGAACTCGCCGTCCTTCTGGTCAACAGAAAGTACGAGCTGAGGAGCCTCGAAGCGCTTCGCGATCTTCTTGCGGAGACGGGGAGGACCGAGGCGGCCGCGCGGGCGACGCGGCGCGATCTGGACGCTATTTGCGAGCTCAGGGAAGAGCTCACCGGGGTGTTCGAGTCGGCCTCGCAAGGGGATGAGGCGGACGTGGTCGAGCGCCTCAACGGCCTTCTGGTACGGCACCCGGTTCATCCGCAAATTTCCGGTCATGATGGGCAGTCTTGGCACATGCACCTGACCGAGGGTGGCCGGGTGGCCGACACCGTGGCGGTCGGGTCGGTGATGGGGCTGGCCAGCGTGGTGACCGGACTGGGGGCGGATCGGCTGGGGATCTGCCAGGCGCCGCCGTGCCGGAACGCCTATCTGGACACCTCGTCCAACAAGTCCCGGCGGTATTGCTCGGAGCGGTGTGCGAGCCGGGCGAATGTCGCCGCGTACCGGGCTAGGAAGCGGAACGCCTGAGCGGCCAGTAGCGGAACAGGACGCGGCCGAGGATGTCCTGGTCGGGGACCGCGCCGAAGTCCCAGCTGTCCTGGCGGCCGGGCGCGCTCTGGTTGTCGCTCTCCAGCCACCAGCCCTCCTCCGTCCGGCGGAAGGCGCGCTTCACGATCAGGCCGTGCGGGCGGCGGGCGATGACCAGATCCCCCTCCCGGATCGGGGCTCCGGGCCGTACGAGCAGGCAGTCACCTGGGCGGAGAACCGGCAACATCGAGTCCCCGGCCACTCGGACGGTGGTGAACATGATCAGCCTCGGCGAGGGGAGTAGGGTCGGATGTTGTAGCCAGTCCGAGGAAAGGAAACCCCGATGCTTGCCATGCATGTGGCATCGGCCCATTGTGACCTGCCGTGCGGGGTCTACGACCCCGCGCAGGCCCGTATCGAGGCCGAGTCGGTCAAGGCCATCATGGCCAAGTACGCCGACAATGAGGACCCGGTGTTCCGCGCGCGTGCTCTCAACATCAAGGAGGAGCGGGCCGAGCTCGTCAAGCACCACCTGTGGGTGCTGTGGACGGACTACTTCAAGCCGCCGCACCTGGAGACCTATCCGCAGCTCCACCAGCTGTTCTGGGACGCGACCAAGCTGGCCGGCGCGGCCGGCGCGAAGGGCACGGTAGACGTCGGCAAGGCCGACGACCTGCTCGCCAAGATCGACGAGATCTCCAAGATCTTCTGGGAGACCAAGGCAGCGTAGGGCAAACCTCGCCTTTTTGCCACGGACCCCGCATGAAATGGTGCGGGGTCCTCGCATTTCGGGCATCGGCGCGTCCAAGCCGAGCAATCCGGTGCTGATGGCGGTAGGTTGCAGGGAAGCGGCCCCCCACAGAACTCGGGCCGGCAGGGCGAGGAGGAACGTGACCGACGCAACTGATGTCACAGGGGATCTGGCCGGGATCAGGGACGCGGTGAGCGTCCGGCTGCCCGCGGCCAGCGCCTATCTGTCCGTGCTGAGAACGGCTACGGCCGGCCTCGCGGCGCGGCTCGATTTCACGCTCGACGAGATCGAGGACCTGCGGATCGCGGTGGACGAGGCGTGCGCCATGCTGCTCAGGCAGGCGGTGCCCGGCACCGATCTCACGGCTGAATTCGAGCTGACCGGGCAGGAGATGTCGATCCGGGTCGAGGTCAGCACGGTCGGGATCGCCGAGCCCAAACGCGATGACTTCGCCTGGATGGTGCTCACCGCACTCGCCGACGACGTCGACGCCGTGTCCGACTCCCCCGATCACATGGCGATCGTGCTGCGCAAGCGGCGAGGCGCGGCGAGGCCGGCGTGACGGAAAGGACCCGTGCCATGGCCTCCAGCGACTCCGGCGTGCCGGATCGGGTGCGCGCGCGCACGCTCTTCGGAGAGCTGGCGGAGCTGCCGACTGACGACCCGCGCCGCCAGCGTATCCGCGACGAGCTCGTCGAGCTTCACCTGCCGCTGGTGGAGTATCTGGCCCGCAGGTTCCGCAACCGCGGCGAGTGGCTCGACGACCTGACCCAGGTGGCCACGATCGGCCTGATCAAGTCGATCGACCGGTTCGACCTGGCCCGGGGCGTGGAGTTCTCGACGTACGCGACACCGACCATCGTCGGCGAGATCAAGCGGCACTTCCGGGACAAGGGCTGGGCGGTCCGGGTGCCGCGCCGCCTGCAGGAGCTCAAGCTGTCGCTGACCAAGGCGATCAGCGAGCTCTCCCAGCGGGAGGGCCGCGCGCCCACCGTGGCCGAGCTGGCCGCGCACCTGCAGATGACCGAGGAAGAGGTCCTGGAGGGCCTGGAGTCGGCGAACGCCTACTCCACGGTCTCCCTGGACGCGCCCGACTCGGGCGACGACGACGCGCCCGCCGTGTCCGACTCGCTGGGCATCGTGGATGAGTCGCTGGAGGGCGTCGAATACCGCGAGTCGCTGAAACCCCTGCTCGAACGGCTGCCGCCGCGCGAGAAGCGCATCCTGCTGCTCCGGTTCTTCGGCAACATGACCCAATCCCAGATCGCCACCGAACTGGGCATCTCGCAGATGCACGTCTCGCGGTTGCTGGCCCGCACGCTCACCCAGCTCCGCGAGGGCCTCACGGCCGAGGACTGAGACCGCGCGCACGCGAGGTGCGCGCGGTTGAGCCTGTCCCCCCTCAGTTCGCGCTGTGCTCCTTGGTCAGCAGGGCGCCAAGACGTTCCACGGCGGGGCGGGACTCGATGTGCAGGCGGGTGACGTCGAGGCCCTCGTCGGCCAGCACCGCGAGCAACGCGACCTGTCCCACCGCGTAGACGACGATGTACCCGCCGCGACAGCGGATCACCACCTCGCGCAGCTCGCCCATGCCGACCTCGTGCCCCGTGCGCTTGCCCAGGCCCAGTGTGGCGGCGGCGAGCGCGGACACCACCTCCGGCTGGGCTCCATCGGTGTCGGCGACGACCAGCAGCCCGTCGACGGTGGCGACGGCGGACTCCATCACCCCGGTGACCTGGTCGCGCAGCGAATGCAACTCGGAAAGTAACGCGTCGTGCGCCATGTTCTGACCTTCTATTTCTTGGTGCGGGAAGTGGTGCAGGGCCGCCCTCGTACGGCCTCGTGGACAGGTGTCAGGTCTCCGGGTTTTCCTCAGGGCGCACCGTGAGGTCAGGTGGGATGCGCGGCTCGATCGTCGGGCGGTCGGGGCGTTGCGGCAGAGCTTTGCCGACCTTGCTGGTGCCCCGGCGGCGCTGCGGCAGCCCCGGGGGCTTTGTCGGGTCTTCGGCGGACACCTTCTTGGGTGCTCCCGGCAGGCTCGGTTCCAGCAGGCCGGCCTCCGCCAGTGAGGCGATCTCCTGCATGACCACGTACAGGCCCTGGCCGAGCACGAAGGCGATGTCGCGGGGGGTTCTGCGCCCGTTGCACTTGAGCAGCACGTCCTGGCGGATCTTCTCGACCTGCAGGGAGGACTCGGGAAGCGGCCGGATCGCCACCGGGCGGCACTGCGGGTAGACACCGATCTCCTGCCACGCCGCGGTCATGGCCATCCGGCGGCTCAGATCCCGGACCAGACGATCGGTGGTGATCCCGGGGAGCACCGGTAACGGCGGGAGCAGCCCGTGCGGCCCGGTCGTCTCGGGCTCGCAGGTCTCCACGCCGAACAGCTCCATCGCGAACACCGCGTCGAAGATCGCGGACAGGCACACCACCTCGAGCCCGGCCGTGCCGATGGCGCTCTGCGCGACCAGTTCGGCGGCCAGGTGACCGGACGGGGCGCCGGCGGTGAAGGCCAGGTTCCAGGCTTCCTCGCTGACCCGGCCCGAGCGCAGCAGGAGCGATTCGGGTCCCGGCGAGGCGGGGGTCGACGCGGCCACGACCAGGCCGTCGCGGAGGAACACGGTTCCCCCGGGGCTGCCGCTGATGCGCAGCAGGCCGGAGAGTTTGGCTCGCCCGTGCTCGCGCAACATCGTCCCGACTGGGCCGAGGTCGTCCAACGACGCGGTGGTGGGGGTGGAGAGGCCGGTGGAGTATTGCCCGTTCACGTTGACGTCCTGCGTGATGGTGCCGGTCGGGGGGGTCGAGGTTTGGTCAGAGGGTCCTATCCGGATGGGTTGTCACTCTGCACACTATGTCCCCTTCACTATCTGAGGCCGCAAGAGTACTTTATGTCCCTACAACTGCAAGAGCGGGTGACACTAAAAATCCCCCTATATGGGGGCGAATCTTCTGGGTCATGCGCTGAGTCGAAAGAGCTCTATGAACATCGAAACCGCACTGAAGGAAGCCATGGCCATCGACGGCGCGCTGGGCGCGGCGCTGGTGGACTACGGGAGCGGCATGTCGCTCGGGACGATCGGCGGGGGGCGGGGCCTCGATCTGGAGGTAGCGGCCGCCGGTAACACCGATGTGGTCCGCGCCAAGCTGCGGACCATGGCCTCGCTGGCGCTCGACGACACGATCGAGGACATCCTCATCACGCTGAACAAGCAGTACCACATCATCCGGCTGCTGGCCGCACCAGGCGGGCAGCTCTTCCTCTACCTGGTCCTGGACCGGGAGCGCGCCAACCTGGCGCTGGCCCGCCACCACCTCAAGCGCATCGAGCGCGAACTCTCGCTCTGATCCCCCGCCCGGCTGGGCAGTGCCGATCCTCATGGCGATCAGTGGGGGACTGCCCGGCGGGGCCCGTCACTCGTCCATCAGGGCCCGGGTGGACTGCGGGGCGAGCAGCGTGACCAGGGCGATCGCGGCGGCGGCCACCAGGGGGATCCCCCACCCGTACTGCTCGGCCTGGATCAGGTTGACCGCCAGCGGGATCAGGAAGATCTGGGCCACCACGGCCGGGCCGCGGCTCCACCGCAGCGCGCGCAGCACGGCCAGGGCCACCCAGCCGAAACCGGCTCCCACCGCGACGCAGAACCCGGCCAGCGCGAGCGCGCTCGGCACATCCTCGGCCTTGCCGATCACGATCTCGTAGCCGACGTAAACCCCCCACACCAGGGCGGTCAGGCCTTCGAGGGCCAGGACGGCGGCTGCCACGGTCAAGGTCACCGGACGATTCGACACAGTTGCCGACCCTACCGCTGGTCTAACCTTCAGGCATGCGGGCTCTACTCCTGGTCAATCCCAAGGCGACCTCCACCAACCGGCGCTCCCGCGACGTGCTCATCCGGGCGCTGGGCGCCGCGGTGGACCTCACCGTCGAGGAAACCGGCTATCGCGGCCACGCCGCCGTCCTGGCGAGTACGGCCGGGGCCAAGGGTTTCGACGCGGTAGCCGTACTGGGCGGGGACGGCACGGTCAACGAGGTGGCCAACGGGCTGATGGCCGATGAGGTGCGGCCCGCGCTCATCATCATCCCGGGGGGCAGCGCGAACGTGCTGGCCCGGGCGCTGGGCCTGCCGAACCACCCGATCGAGGCCACCGGCGCCGTCCTGGAGGCCCTGCGCGACGGCCGCCGCCGGACGATCAGCCTGGGGCAGGCGACCTGGGACCTGGACGAGACCCTGGGGAACGGCGGGCTGCCGACAGGGGGCGGCGGGTCGCGGTACTTCACCTTCTGCGCCGGGCTCGGCTACGACGCCGAGGTCATCAGGGCGGTGGAAGGCCTGCGGAGCGCGGGTTACCGGGCGTCGCCGACGCTGTATGTGCACACCGCGCTGCGGCACTACTTCATGACCGACCGGCGGCATCCCGCGATGACCCTGCGGCGGCCGAACTTCGCCGACGATCGCGGGATCTTCCTGGCGATCGTGTCGAACACGGCGCCGTGGACGTATATCGGCAACCGTCCGGTCAATCCGACGCCGTGGGCGGGATTCGATACGGGTTTGGACCTGATCGGCCTGCAGCGCATGGGGTTGCCTGCCATGCTGAAGCTCGTCCGGCAGATCGTCGGAGAGCGTTCTGGGTTGCCGGCAGGTAAACACCTCGTGCAGGCGCATGACGAGGCCGAGTTCACCCTGTCGGCGGAACGGCCGGTCGCTTTCCAGCTCGACGGCGATTACCTGGGCGAACGCGAACGGGTGGTTTTTCGCTCTATCCCGGACGCGTTACAAGTTCTGGTCTAGCCCGTTACATGCCGTCATAGTGTGACGCATCCGACAGCCATAACCGGCAAAACGTTCTCCCAAACCTCTTGTGTGCGCTAGAGGTGCCTGAAAGGCTGAACGCGACGTCGGAACGTAGGACCTTTGCGGGAGCCACAGCTTCCGGGGGGTCCCCGGCGATCAATCGCGGACACTGGCCCCGACTCCGGGGGGCAAGCGTTCGCCTCAGTTAGTGAAAGAGTTCACAAAGGTGCAGGAGCCGCGGAGGCTCCACTTACGAAGGAGTGGAACGCATGGACTGGCGCCACCGCGCTGCCTGCCGTGACGTGGACCCCGAGCTGTTCTTCCCGATCGGCAACACCGGGCCCGCGCTGATGCAGATCGAAGAGGCCAAGGCCGTCTGCCGAGCGTGCACGGTCAGCGAGCACTGCCTCAAGTGGGCCCTCGAATCCGGCCAGGACGCCGGCGTCTGGGGCGGCTTGAGCGAAGACGAACGCCGCGCCGTGAAGCGCCGCGTGGCTAGAGCCCGCGCCCGCGCCAACGCCTAATAGCTTTATGGAATGCGGGTAACCTCCGCACCATTAGTCGTATGTTCCGGCTTGGGCGCGCCTGTGTCTGGACTGAGGAACGCAGGTCGCGAAGCGGCCGGAGTGACGAGGGAAGACGCAGGCTGAAGGCGGCCAAGCCCGCCGATCCGGAGGATCGGCCATAAACACTGCTCACGCCGGGCTGACCGGAATGCTGAGCGAGACCTCCGTACCGCCCTCCGGTCGAGGCGCGATCCCCAACCGGCCCGACAATTCTCCCACCACCAGCGTCCGTACGATCTGCAAGCCGAGGTTGGCGCTGACCTCCAAATCGAAATCATCCGGCAAACCACGGCCCTCGTCGGCGACGACCACCTCCAGCAGGTCCTGATCGCGCGAGACGAGCACCTCCACCTTTCCGGTCTGATGCGCGAAGCCGTGCTCGACCGCGTTCTGCAGCAGCTCGGTGAGGACCATCGCGATCGGCGTCGCCACCGCCGCCGGCAGGATGCCGAACGATCCCACCCGCCGGACCATGGCGGGCGTGACCGACACCTCCGCGGTCATCTGGATGACCCGATCCGCGATGTCGTCGAACTCGACCAGTTCCTCCGGCATCTGGGCCAGCGTCTCGTGCACGATCGCGATGGAGCCGACCCGCCGGACCGCCTCCTCCAGCGCCTCCCGCCCTTCCGGCATGCGCATCCGGCGCGCCTGCAGCCGCAGCAGCGCCGCCACCGTCTGCAGGTTGTTCTTGACCCGGTGGTGGATCTCCCGGATGGTGGCGTCCTTGGTGAGCAGCTCGCGCTCCCGCCGCCGCAGCTCGGTCACATCCCGGACCAGGACCAGCGCGCCGATCCGCCCGCCGCCCACGATCAGCGGGATGGCCCGCAGCTGCACGACCGTGCCGCCCTTCTCCACCTCGGTCTCGCGCGGCGCCTTCCCGCTGGCCACCAGCATCAGATCCTCGTTGATCGGCTCATCCCGGTAGCAGAGGTCCGCCGTCGTCTTGCCCAGCTCCGAGCCGACCAGATCGGCGTGCAGCCCCAGCCGCCGGTAGGCCGACAGCGCGTTCGGCGACGCGTACGTCACCCGCCCGGCCCGATCGAGCCGCAGCAGCCCGTCCCCCACCCGGGGCGACCTGACCAGCATCGGCTCGGCCTCCGCGAACGGGAACCGCCCCTCCGACACCATCTGGGCCAGATCCGAGGCGCTCTGCAGGTAGGTGAGCTCCAACCGCGACGGCGTACGCGCCGACGACAGGTTCGTGGACCGCTGGATGACCGCGATGAAGTCGCCCTCCAGCGACCGCCGCACCGGGATCGTCTCCTCCCGCACCGGCACCCCGGTCGACCAGTCGGGGTCGCCCTCCCGGCAGATCCGGCGCTCGTTCCAGGCCGTCTCGATCAGCGGCCGCTCCCCCTTGGCCACCACCGAGCCGACGACGTCGTCGTGATAGACGGTGGGACCGGTGGTCGGGCGCATCTGGGCGACCGCGATCCACCCGTCCCTGCCGGGGATCCACAGGATCAGATCGGCGAAGGACAGGTCGGCGAGCAACTGCCAGTCCGAGACCAGCGAGTGCATCCATTCGAGGTCGGCCGCGTCGAGTGCACTGTGTTTGACGACCAGATCGCTAAGGGTGGGCACCTGTGCATGATGCGTGCTACGCCGGGTCGAAAGCGAATCGACATACACGACCTGGCAAGATGCCTGCATGAAACCCCTGGACCAGTTGCGGGCGGACACGGCGGCACGCGAGCGGGCCGGGCTGCGGCGAATCCTGCGCCCGCGCGACCCCGGCCACGACGGGCTGCTCGATCTGGCCTCCAACGACTATCTGGGCCTGTCCCGGGATCCGCGCCTGGTCGAGGCCGCCGTGCGGGCCACCCGGGAGTGGGGCACGGGCTCGACCGGGTCCCGCCTGGTCACCGGGACCACGCTGCTCCACGCCGAGCTGGAGGAGCGGCTCGCCGCCTTCACGCTGGCGCCCAGGGCGCTGGTGTTCTCCTCCGGCTACCTGGCCAACCTGGCCGCGGTGGCGACGCTGGGGCGCGGCGGCCTCGTGGTCTCCGACGCGGGCAACCACGCGTCGATCGTGGACGCCTGCCGGCTGGCCAGGGCCCGGGTCGTGGTCACGCCGCACGGGGATGTGGCCGCCGTGGAGCAGGCGTTGCGGGAGCGTGCCGAGGAGCGCGCGGTCGTGGTCACCGACGCGGTGTTCTCGGTGGACGGGGATCTGGCGCCGCTGCCGGGGTTGTACGCGGCAGCCGTACGGCATGGGGCGCTGCTGGTCGTGGACGAGGCGCACGCGCTCGGCGTGGTCGGCGAACACGGACGCGGCGCGGTGCACGAAGCCGGACTTGCGGGGAATCCTACAATTGTGAGAACCGTCACGTTGTCGAAGTCCCTGGGCGCGCAGGGCGGCGCCGTGCTGGGCGGGCCCGACGTCATCGACACGCTGATCGACACCGGCCGCTCCTTCATCTTCGACACCGGCCTCGCGCCCGCCTGCGCCGGGGCCGCGCTGGCCGCGGTCGATATCCTGGAGCAGGACGCTGACCTGCCGGAACAGGCCAGGGCCCGAGCCCGGGAGCTGGCCGCGCTAGCCCGCGAACTCGGCCTGGAGAGCGCGGATCCAGCCGCCGCCGTGGTGCCCGTGGTGCTCGGCGCGCCCCAGGCCGCGCTGGCCGCCGCCGCATTGTGCGCCGAGCATGGGGTACGAGTCGGATGTTTCCGCCCCCCATCCGTCCCGCAAGGTCGCTCTTGTCTAAGGTTGACCGCTCGGGCCAATCTGGGGTGCGATGATCTCGCGGTGATCGGGCGCGCGCTCGCCGCCGTGGCCGGAACGAAGGTGACCGCGTGACTGAAGACACTCCCCGGGTGCCGAAGTACTACGACGTCAAGCGCAGCCTGCTCGAACTGACCAAGAGCCTGTCGGCCGGCAGCGCCCTCCCGCCGGAGCGCACGCTCGCCGTCCGCTTCGAAACCTCCCGCACGACGGTACGGCAGGCGCTCACCGAGCTGGTCGTCGAGGGCCGCCTGCTCCGCATCCAGGGCAAGGGCACCTTCGTCGCCCAGCCCAAGGTCGCCCAGGTCCTCCAGCTCACCTCCTACATCCAGGACCTGCGCACCGTCGGCCTCGAACCCGACACCAAGATCCTGGACATCAGCTACATCACCGCCGACGAGGCCCTCGGCCGCCGCCTCGCCATCAACCCCGGCGGCCGCGTCCTGCGCATCCACCGCCTCCGCCTCGCCAACGGCGAACCCATGTCCATCGACACCACCCACCTGTCCGCCCGCCGCTTCCCCCGCCTCCGCCGCGAACTCGAAGGCCACCCCTCCCTCTACGAAACCCTCCACAACGCCTACAGCGTCCGCCTCACCGACGCCGAGGAAATCATCGAAACCGTCCTCGCCACCCCCTACGACGCCCAGGTCCTCGGCGTAGACGTCGGCCTCCCCATGCTCCTCCTCACCCGCCACGCCTTCGACGCCGACGGCAACCCCGTCGAATGGGCCCAATCCCTCTACCGAGGCGACCGCTACAAATTCGTCACCCGGCTACGCCGCCCATAGCTCCGCCTCTCCGGCTCCCGAAAACAGCCTCTTTCGCCGCCTGCGCGATCGTGGCCTGGGTCCGCTGGGAGAAACCGAAGCGATTCCAGTGAAACAGGACATGGTGGGCGATCACCGCACGGATTCCGCGTGTCAAGGCTCCGTCGCGCATGAGCGTGTTCAGGGCCGCACCCGCGTCCTCGAACGCCGCCGTTGTGGACGCATGGGGCTTCGCCCTGCCCGTGAGGAACCAACGGACGTCTTCGGTGAATGCCGTCCAGGTACGCGAGTCGGGGAGGTGTGCGGGATCGACTGGACGGTGATCGGCCACCCGCGCCCAGACGTCTCCCTGTTCGTACAGGTCGAGCCCGGCCGCCCGCATCATCGCGGTGCACCGCAGCAGCGACAACTCTCGCCGGTCGCCACGTCCCGCGCTGACGTGGGAGAGGATGTCGCGGCTGTCGGCATGCCACAGGGCGTGCGCGGCGTCCATACTCTCGGGTCCGCCGAAAGCGTGGATCTCCGGCTCGTAGATGCCACTTACCCAACGGACGCCTTGGGTGATGTGGGCGAGAGCGTGCTCCGCGCCTCCGTCCGCTGGCAGGTAGCGGATGCGCCATTGCTGTTTGCGGATGAAGAACCAGGACGAGATGAGGCCAGCGGCTTCGGCGGCGGCGAGTGCCGGGGAGAGGTGAGCGACCGCCTCCCGTTCCCGATCCTCCATGCGGTAGATGATGTTCACCTGCTTCCAAGGTGTGTCACTCATGGGGGTGAATGCCTTTCGATCAGACCAGCAGAAGGCTGGCGTCCCACCTGGTCACGGCGGGGTGGCGGGCGAGATCGGCACCGGCCGTGCCGATCAGGAAGCCGGTGGGCCCATCGGCCGGGACGATGGTGTTCCTGTGCAGCTCGGAGAGCATCGGGACGGGGATCTCCTTCAGCGCGTCCTCGGCCATCCGCCGCGCGGTCATGAGCAGGCCCGCCGTTCCGTGGCAGAGGCCGCGGTCGGTGATCCGGCTTAGCTGAGCGGGGTCGTTCACGCAGCCGACGAACGCTGCCTCGGCCTTCCGCTGCCGCGTGAGATCTCCGGTGGCGCGCGCTGCGAGCTGCTGCGCTCGGGCTATGCCGGG
>NZ_BLAE01000121.1 GCF_009687865.1 Acrocarpospora macrocephala | reverse complement strand
CCTGCGACCCCATCGTGCACCCCGACGGCAGCCGGACCGCCGGACTCCGCCTGACCGACCCCCGCGCTCAAGCGCTGCTGCACCTGCTGGTGCTCTTCCGGCTGCAGATCAACGGCTTTACCAACGCCGACCTGCGAGCGCTGCTCGCCGAGCTGCTCCACCGCCCGCACATCACCGCCGGCCAGGCCACCTACGACCTGCGCCGGTTACGCCACCACGGCCTGATCGAACGCATCCCCCGCAGCCACCGCTACCGCGTCACCGACCTCGGCCTACGGCACGCGATCTTCCTCACCGCAGCCCACGACCAGTTCCTCACCACCGGCATGGCCGAACTCCACCAGCCCAGCCGACTGGCCAACGCCACCCGCACCTACCAAAGCGCGATCGATGACCTGGCCCAGCGCGCGGGCATCGCCGCCTGACCAGGCAACCCCACCTCAACATCCACAAACTTGACCCGATCTTCCCGGCTTCGCCGAATCAAGCCGGGCTAGCGAGGAACCCCGGGCGTTCACGTTCACGCCCGGGAGGAATCGCTTCCGAGGTTCGGGTTCGACCCTGGCGGTCCGTCGGGACATTTCCGACTCTCGATGTATTCCTTGACGATCGCCACAGGTGCGCCCGCCACAGGAGGCGATGAAGTAGGACGGGACCAGAAGTGCTCACCCCACAAGCATGTGCGACGTGGGCCGAGCAACTCCTTGCGAAGGAGCCGGGCCGAAGCGCCTTTGAGGCTGTTCACCAGGGTCGACAGGGTGACTTTGGGTGGGTAATGGGCGAGTAGGCGGACGCGATCGTGTTCGCCGTTGAACTCGACCGGTTCGGCTTCCGAAATCGTCGCACACTCGATCATGATCTGTTCACAGCGGTGGAGTGATTCGCGGGGAGCCTGCGCCGGTATTTGGGCGTGAAGACCACATGGGCGTGCAGGCGGTGGACGACACGTCTCCCTCGGCGGAGGGGTTGGGGTCCCATCACGGTGACATGGACCAAAAGCTATGGACCAAACGATAGTGTGTTCGATGGATGAAACTGGTGGTGCGGGTGAAGCTTCTGCCGACGCCTGAGCAGGCGGCGGCGCTGGAAGCGACCCTGCGCGCGGCCAACCTGGCCGCCAACTGGGTGTCGGGCATCGCCTTCGAGCAGAACCTTCGACGTCACTACGATCTCCGCAAACGTGTCTACGGCCAGGTGAGAGAGGAGTTCGGGCTGGCGGCCCAGGCCTCCCAGCATGTGATCAAGAAGGTCGCCGACGCCTACGCGACCTTGCGGGCCAACATTCGCGCCGGGAACCTCGGTGAGGCGGGCTCGAAACGGCGGGTGAAAGCCGAGAGCAAGCCGATCGGTTTCCGCCCCGGCGCGGCGCAGCCGTTCGACGACCGGTGCCTGTCGTGGCAGGTCGACAGCCGGACCGTCTCGGTGTGGACCCTGGCGGGGCGTCTGCGCGGGATCGCGTTCACCGGCTCGCCCGAACAGGTGGCGATGCTGGCCAAACACCGCAAGGGCGAATCGGATCTGGTGCGCCAGGACGGCTCCTGGTTCCTGATCGCCACCTGCGAGCTACCCGACCCGCCCATCGCCGACCCGGGCGGCGGGTTCGTGGGGGTCGATGTGGGGATCGTCAACATCGCCACCACCAGCGACGGCACCCGCCACTGCGGTAAAGCGTTGACCGCCCATCGGTACCGGCAGCGGCAGCTGCGCCGCCGGTTGCAGGCCAAAGCCACCAAGAGCGCCAAACGCCTGTTGAAGGCACGGCGGCGCAAGGAAGCGCGGTTCGCCGCCGACACCAACCATGTGATCGCCAAACGCATCGTGACCGAGGCAGAACGCACCGGACGCGGGATCGCCCTGGAAGACCTCCAGGGCATCCGCGAGCGGGTACGGCTTCGCAAGCCCCAGCGGGTCACCCTGCACACCTGGAGCTTCCACCAACTGGGCACCTTCATCGCCTACAAAGCCGCCCGAGCGGGGGTCGCGCTGGTCTATGTCGATCCGGCGTACACCTCCCAGGAGTGCTCACGTTGCGGACATGCGGACAAGAAGAACCGGCCTTGCCAGGAAACCTTCGCTTGTACGTCGTGCGGCTTCGCTGAGCACGCCGACGTCAACGCGGCCGTAACATCGCCAGACGCGGTGTGATGGGCTGGGCAGTGAGTCACGCTGCCGATGACGCGGCCTGACCCGTACACCCCATGTACGGCGAGGAGCTGCAAGCTCGGTCCTTCAGGGCCGAGAAGCTGACTAGAGGGCCTTCGCGTCCATCTTTTCCCCGGGCGCATACCAGAGGGGCTTGAATCCCATTGGGGTTCCTCGTTGGTTGCCGTGGGTGTTCCCACCCGCCCAGCCCTTGTTTCCCCACAGGCTCCGCCCGACCCCGCCAAATCGCCGGGACTGCCCGGAGGAATCCACGGCCACAGCGTCGTGGTTCTCCCACCCACCCAACCCTTTTGTTTCCCTTCGGGCTTCGCCCGGCCCCGTCATCGCCGTGGATTCCCACACCACAGCCCCAGTGCGGTGGTTCTCCCACCCATCCAACCCTGGTCACGGATGCCATTGCGGAGGATGAGTAGCCCTTCGGAGTCCTTGCATGTGCTGAGTGCGAGATGACGGGTAGTGACCGATTACAGGACATTCTCATCAGCACGGGAGCCGCAGGGCATCGGCTGGCCTGCCTGCAGGTAGCCGTTGCGTCGCCTGTGGCCCCTGGCAGGCGACGGCGAGATGCGTGCGCCGGGAACGCAATCCGGAATCGCGACGGGGAGCAGGACATGGCAAAGAAGGACGGACGGCGCGTGGTCGTGATCACGGGGGCCAGTGCGGGCATCGGGCGGGCCGCCGCTCGCGGATTCGCTGCGCGGGGGGACGCCGTGGCGCTGATCGCACGGGGTGCCGACGGCCTGGAAGGGGTGGCGAGTGAGGTGCGCGAGGCAGGTGGTGAGCCGCTGGCCATCGTGGCCGACACCGCCGACCATGATCAGATGGATCCCGCCGCCGGCCGGGCCGAAGACGAGCTCGGTCCGATCGACGTGTGGGTGAACGTCGCGTTCTCCTCGGTGTTCGCGCCCTTCATGGAGATCACTCCAGCGGAGTTCCGCCGGGCGACCGAGGTCACTTACCTCGGCTTCGTGAACGGCACGCGCGCCGCCCTGAAGCGGATGCTGCCCCGCGATCACGGGGTGGTCGTCCAGGTTGGCTCGGCGCTGGCGTACCGGGGGATTCCGCTGCAGAGCGCGTACTGCGGAGCCAAGCATGCCATCCAGGGATTCAACGAATCGCTGCGCTGCGAACTGTTGCACGACCAGAGCCGGGTCCGGGTGACCATGGTGCAGATGCCTGCGGTCAACACGCCGCAGTTCGACTGGGTGTTGTCGCGCCTGCCGGGTCATCCCCAGCCGGTTCCGCCGATCTACCAGCCGGAGATTCCGGCGGACGCGATCCTCTACGCGGCCGACCACCCGCGGCGCCGCGAATACTGGGTGGGCGCCCCGACCGTGGCGACGCTCCTGGCCAACGCGGTGGTCCCCGGCGTCCTGGACCGATATCTGGCCTGGACGGGCTACGGCTCCCAGCAGACCACCGAGGTGACCCACCGGGAACCCCCCAACCTGTGGCGGCCCTCCGATGACGAACCCGGCACCGATCAGGGAGCGCACGGATCCTTCGATCGCGGAGCCAAGACGCGCAGCGTGCAACTCTGGGCGTCCCAGCATCATGGAGCGCTCGCGACGGCCTCGCTCCTCGCGGCGGGCTTTGGCTACCTGGCATGGCGGCGCGCCCGCGCGTGAGAAGCAGTCCGGGACGCACGCCGATGACGGCTACGAGAACGAGCCGAGGACCAGCGCAAGATCAGGTGCCCGCCACGGCCCGGCTCTCCCGCCGACCCAGGCCTCTTCCATGTTGCCCCAGGTCAACGTGCCATCGGCCGCCGACCGGTCGGTGGGGATCGGGTAGGCGGCCGGGTCGATCCCCATGATCAGTGGTTTCGCTGCCATTCCGGGACCTCGGCCGGCAACTCCAAACGTGCGGCCGTGCCGACCGGCGGCCATCACGCGCGACCTATGCTCTTCGTACGCCTTCCGCCCCTACCTTCTCGAACAGATGGTTCTTCTTGAAGATGGTTACGTCGACTCGCGGATTACCAATTCGGTTGGGAGGACCACCGGAGATTCCGCATCAGGGGTCAGGAGGAGGCGGGCGAGTTCGCGGCCCATTTGCAGGGTCGGCTGGCGGACGGTGGTCAACGGCGGGTCGGTGTAAACGGCGGAAGCGACGTCGTCGAAGCCGACCACGGCGACGTCGTCCGGCACCCGGCGGCCCGCGTGGCGGAGTGTTTGCATGGCGCCGAAAGCCATCATGTCCGACGCGACGAACACGGCGTCCAGCGCGGGGTCGTCTTCCAGGAGTTGCCGCATCGCGAGGGCGCCGGAGTCGCGGGTGAAGTCGCCGATGGCGATGATCGAGCGGCGGCCGGAGTCGCGCAGCACTTGGCGGTAGCCGTTCAGGCGGTCGATACCGGCGACCATGTCGGGCGGGCCCGCGATGGTGGCGATGCGCCGGCGGCCACGTTCGAGGAGATGTGAGACGGCCTGGACCGCGCCGGAGACGTTATCCATGTCCACATAAGGCAGGCCATTCCCCGTGATCGGGCGACCGCTGCAAACCACCGGAATTCCCCGCCGGGCGAGCGTCATCGGCAACGGATCCGCGCCGTGCATGGACGCGATGATCACACCGTCGACGTGACCGGCGGTCGTGTAACGCTCGACCCGCTCGTGCCCCCGGGCCGACCCCGCCATCATCAGCACGAGCTGCTTGTCGGCGGCCTCGACCTCCTGGCTGACCCCTCGGATGATCCCCGCGAACGTCGGATCGTCCGAGAACACCCGCACGGGCGGTTCGGAAAAGACGAGCGCGATCGAGTCCGCCCGCTGCGTGACCAAACTCCGTGCCGCGAAATTAGGGACATATCCGAGTTCGTCCACCGCACGCATGACGGCGACCCGGATATCTTCCCCCACACTCGACGACCCGTTCACCACCCGCGAAACGGTCGCCCGGGACACGCCGGCCCGGGCGGCCACTTTCTCCAAGGTCGGGCGCACGGTCACGCCATTCCCCTATCTATCTCCGCCACGGCAGACCGCCCCCGCGCTCTAGAACACACCCGACCATACCGACGCCGACCGACCGCCCCGACACCAGGGAGACCTCACGCCGGCAGCCCATTCCGCCGGATGACCTCGCTATACCAGCGCGCACTCTCCTTCGGCACCCGCTCCTGCGACGCGTAATCCACGTAAACCAGCCCGAACCGCTTCTCGTACCCGTACGCCCACTCGAAGTTGTCCATGAACGACCACACCAGGTATCCCCGCAGATCCACCCCCGCGGCGATCGCGGCATGCGCGGCCCGGAAATGCGCGTCCAGGAACGCGATCCGCCGCTCGTCGCTGACCCGCCCACCGGACAGCACGTCCTCGAAGGCCGCACCGTTCTCGGTGATCACCAACGGCACCGGCGGATAGTCCCGCTTGAGCCCGATAAGCAGTTCAGTCAACCCATCCGCCTCGATCGGCCAGCCCATGGCCGTAGTCGGCCCGGGCTTGTCGATGAACCCGACGCCTTCGCTGCCTGGGAAGACCGGGTTGGCAGGCTGCCCTGGACGCGGCTCCACCTGGAACGGGTGGTAATAGTTCACCCCGAGCATGTCGATGGGCGCCCCGATCAGAGCAAGATCACCCTCCTTCACGAACGACCAGTCCGTGAAACGCTCGGCTCGCCGTACCACATCGGTCGGGTATTCCCCCCGCAGCACCGGATCCAGGAAGATCCGGTTCAGGATCCCGTCAGGCACCGCGACCGCGGTCAGATCGGACCCGCGCACCGGCGCCAGGTTGAGCGTGATGCCGACCTCGCGAGCCCCGGCACGCCGGAGTTCGCGGGTGGCCAGGCCGTGGCCGAGCAGCAGGTGGTGGGCCGCCGCGAAGGCCGCCCCCGGATCGGTACGCCCCGGCGCGTGCACCCCCGCCGCGTACCCGAGAAACGCGGAACACCACGGCTCGTTCAGCGTGGTCCACAGCTCGATCCGATCCCCGAGCCGCCGATGCACGATCGTCGCGTACTCCGCGAAACGCTCGGCGGTGTCCCGGTTCGTCCAGCCGCCGTGATCTTCCAGGGTCTGCGGCAGATCCCAGTGGTAGAGGGTCAGGATCGGCGTGATCCCATGCCCGCCGAGCTCGTCGACCAGCCGGTCATAGAAGTCCAGCCCCCGGGAATTGGCCGGACCGGAACCATCGGGCTGGATGCGCGGCCAGGACACCGAGAACCGGTAGGCCCCCATGCCGAGCCCCGCCATGATCGCCACATCGCTCGCGTAGCGGTGGTAGTGATCGCAGGCGACCTCCCCGGTATGCCCGAGATGCACTTTCCCAGGCGTCCGCGCGAAGGTGTCCCAGATGGAGGGCCCCCGGCCGTCCTCCCGGGCCGCGCCCTCGATCTGGTACGCCGCCGTGGCCGTCCCCCACACGAAACCCGCCGGGAATTCCAGCACGCCGGGTTCCGCCCCCCGAGCCAACTCCGCGGACACGGTCATGTCGCTCGCCCCTCCCCGCGCCTCCCCGTGAGAGCGCTCTCAGGCAGCATCCCGGCTGGATGGACCGACTGTCAAGGCGAGCCGAGACGCACACGTTTTCCTGGATACGCGTGATAACCCATTGACGTGACGTTAACGGCGGGGTTACCGTCCTGCCGCTGAGAGCGCTCTCTGAATTCCCCCCGGGCGGAGCACCCCCGCCAGCTCGGTACCCGAGGAGGTAACCGTGCGTGTCAAGACAGTCGTTGTCGCCGCCAGCATGGTGGCAACGGCGCTCGTCGTCCCCGTCGTCACCGCGGGCCCCGCGAACGCGGTCGCGGTCGGTGCCGGCAGCTACGCAGCCACCCGCCCGGCCGGCACCGTCGGCCCCTCGAACAACACCGGCCAGGCCGTGACCCCCAAGGTCACGTCCCGGATGGCCGGCCGCGCCGTGCCCACCAACGACTGGTGGTCCTCGCTGGTCTGGCAGCGGTACGCGGGCAACCCGTACTCCGAGAACATGTACGCCCACCCGCTCGCCTTCCACGCCTGGGCCAACGGGCTCGGCGTGGGCTACCAGCCCAGCCCGACGATCACTCCGGACCAGCGGAACTACGAGCACATCGCGCCCAACGACCTGACCGTCGGCATCACGGGGCTGAACGCGCCCCGGACCGAGGTGGACGGCTGGTCGGACTGGACGGTGACGCCGCAGTGGACCGACGGGGCCCGCACCCTGCGCACCACGATCGGGCACGGCTCGCCCTACGTGTTCGCGGAGGCGAGCGGCGGTAACGCGCAGGTTACGTTCAACGGGCCCGCAACCGTCTGGAGCAACACCGGAAACGTGCTCGGCGTGGCCGTGAACGGCCGTGACTACGCGCTGTTCGCGCCGACCGGAATCAACTGGACGCTGACCGGAACCGCCAACGCGACCGCGCCGGCCGGCTTCTACTCGGTCGCGGTGCTGCCGTCCCGGGCAGCGCTGCCGCTCTACACGCAGTACGCCTACTCCTTCGTCACCAACACCACCGTGAGCTGGTCCTACAACGCGGCGGCCGGGCAGCTCACCGCGACCTACGCGGCCACCACGACCGCCCGCCAGGGCAGCCAGACCGGGACGTTGTTCGCGCTCTACCGGCACCAGTGGCTGAACAGCACCGACGCGCTGACCGCGCACACCTACGTATCGCCGCGCGGCCAGATGAAGGTCCGCGCCGGCACCTCGTTCAGCACCTCCTCGAAGTTCAACGGCGTGCTTCCCGCGCTGCCGATCGCGCCCGGCGCCGACACCAACCGGATCAGGGCCGACATCGACGCCGAGCTCAACGCGGCCGACCCGTACAAGGGCGCGGTGGACACCTACTGGACCGGCAAGGCGCTCTGGCGGCTGGCCGCGCTCATCCCGGTGGCCAACCAGATCGGCTACACCGCCGGGCGGGACCGGGCGATCAACCTGGTCAAGACCCGCCTGGCCGACTGGCTGACCGCGGGCTCGGGCGAGACCGGCCGGCTGTTCGCCTACGACTCGACCTGGGGCACGCTGATCGGCTACCCCGCGTCGTACGGCTCCGACGCCGAGCTCAACGACCACCACTTCCACTACGGCTACTACATCCTGGCCGGCGCCATGATCGCCCAGCACGACCCGGCCTGGGTCGCCGGCTCCCGGTACGGCGGCATGCTGAAACTCCTGGTCAAGGAGTCCGCCAACTACGACAGGAGCGACGCCCGCTTCCCGTTCCTGCGCAACTTCGACCCGTACGCCGGGCACGCCTGGGCCGCCGGGCACGGCGCGTTCGCGCACGGCAACAACCAGGAGTCCTCGTCCGAGGCGATGATGTTCAACACCGCCGCCATCCTGTACGGCCAGGCGACCGGCGACAACGCCCTCCGCGACATGGGCATCTACCAGTACACGACCGAACGCGACGCGATCGGCCAGTACTGGTTCGACAAGGACAACGCCGTCTTCCCGTCCACCTTCCCGCACGACACGCTCGGCATCGTCTGGGGCGCGGCCGGCGCGTACGCCACCTGGTGGACCGCCAACCCGGAGGAGATCCACGGCATCAACATGCTGCCGATCACCGGCGGCTCGCTCTACCACGGCGCCTGGAAGGCCGACATCCTCCAGAACGTGGCCGAGATCCGGGCCGGCAACGGCGGTCAGGAGGCCGAGTGGCGGGACGTGATCTGGGAATTCCTGGCGATGAGCGATCCGGCGCAGGCGCAATCGCTCTGGCTGGGGGCCAATCCGGGTCCCGAGGACGGCGATTCGCGGGCGCACGCGTATCACTGGATCTCCTCGCTGAACGCGTGGGGCACGCCGGACCATTCGGTCACGGGTAACGTGCCGACGTACGCGGTGCTGAATAAGGGCGGGGCGAAGACGTACATCGCCTACAACGTGTCGAGTTCTGCCGTGACCGTAACGTTTTCGGATGGGCAGACGCTGGCCGTACCGGCCCGGGCGATGGCCTGGCGCGGCGCGGCGGGCAGCGGCGTCGAGAACGGCAACGGCGCGGGCCCGAACCCCAGCCCGAGCCCGAGCCCAAGCCCCTCGCCGGGCACCGGATTCGACGCGCGTTCCACCATCCAGGCGGAAGCGCGCAACGCCCAGCAGGGCACCACGCTGGAGACCACCACCGACACCGGCGGCGGCCAGAACGCCGCGCATATCGCCAACGGTGACTGGCTGCGGTTCGACGGCGTGCGCTTCAACGGCGAGTTCCAGTTCAAGGCCCGGGTCGCGTCCGGCGCCGCGGGCGGGATCAGCGGCCTGGTCCAGGTACGGCTGGGCAGCCCGACCGCCACCCCCATCGGCGAGTTCGCGGTCGCCAACACCGGCGGCTGGCAGTCCTGGACCACGGTCCCGGCGAACATCGCCCCCACCTCCGGCACCCACACCGTCTACATCACCTTCGCCAGCGGCCAGCCGGCCGATTTCGTCAACCTGAACTGGTTCACCTTCGCGGTGAGCTGACGCATCGCTGATCAAACCCGCCGGGCGGTCACCGCACCGCCCGGCGTTCTTCCAGAGACGCGTGAGAGCGCTCTCTAATCGGCATAACACCGCAATTCACAATCCCGTAACCGTAATCTCACATCGATTGACATCCCCACGACAAGAGATAAGGCTTCCGGAATCGCTCTCTCACGAGAGTTCCCGGTAACAGCTTTGGAGGAAGGGTCCATGTCGCTCCTCTCACGACCCGCCCGTATAACGGCCGTCGCAGCCGGCCTAGCGCTGATCGCCGCCGGATGCGGATCTTCGGAGACCACCACGCCGCCCGCCGCAGGGGGCAGCAGCGCCGCCGTCTCCGCGGAGTGCCAGCCGTTTGCCGAATACGGCTCGTTCGCCGGTAAGACGGTGAGCATCTACTCCCCCATCCGTGACACGGAAGCAGATCTGTTCCAGGAAGCCTGGGCTCCGTTCGCCAAGTGCACCGGAATGAAGATCACCTACGAGGGCACCGGCGAGTTCGAAGCGCAGATCCAGGTACGCTCCGACGCCGGCAACCCGCCTGACATCGCCTTCTTCCCGCAGCCGGGTCTGCTGGAGCGCTTCGCCAAGGCCGGCAAGCTCAAGCCCGCCTCGGCCAAGGTGAAGGAGCTGACCGACACCAACTGGTCGGCGGACTGGGCCAAGTACGCCACCGTCGACAACGTCTTCTACGGCGCCCCGCTCGGCGCCAGCGTGAAGTCCTTCGTCTGGTACTCGCCGAAGATGTTCGCCGAGAAGGGCTGGAAGATCCCCACCACGTGGGACGAGCTGATGACCCTCAGCGACACCATCGCCGCCACCGGCATCAAGCCCTGGTGCGCGGGCATCGAGTCCGGTGACGCCACCGGCTGGCCGGCCACCGACTGGATCGAGGACATCATCCTCCGCGACCTCGGTCCCGAGGAGTACGACAACTGGGTCGCCCACAAGCTCGCCTTCAACGACCCGAAGGTCGTCGCGGCGGTCGACAAGGTCGGCGCGATCCTGAAGAACGACAAGTACGTCAACGGCGGCTACGGCCCCGTGAAGTCGATCTCCAGCACCGCCTTCCAGGAGGGCGGCGTGCCGATCACCGAGGGCAAGTGCGCCCTGCACCGGCAGGCTTCCTTCTACGCCAACTTCTGGCCTGAGGGCACCGTGGTCGGCGAGAACGACGACGTCTACGCGTTCTACCTGCCCGGCAACGACACCACCAAGAAGCCCGTGCTCGGCGCCGGCGAGTTCGTCGCGGCCTTCGCCGACCGTCCCGAGGTCCAGGCCGTGCAGGCGTACCTGGCCGGCACCGAATTCCCGAACGCCCGGATGAAGCTGGCCACCTACGTCTCCGCCAACAAGGGCGTGGACCTGGCCAACGCACAGAACCCGATCGACAAGCTGTCCATGGAGATCCTCCAGGACCCGGCGACGATCTTCCGCTTCGACGGTTCCGACCTGATGCCCGCCGCGGTCGGCGCGGGCACCTTCTGGAAGGGCATGACCGACTGGATCAACGGCAAGGACACGAAGTCCACCCTGGACTTCATTGACGCCTCCTGGCCGAAGTCGTAGAACCAAGCTCAACAGGTGAAGTAAACGTCCGGCTCCGGTCATCGGAGCCGGACGTTGCCTGCCTCAAGGGAGACCCATACCCCCATGGATCTGAACTTCGACTTCGCGGCCGAGCAACCCAAGCTGGTCCAACTCCTGATCGGTGTCGTCGCGTTCTTCGCCTTCATCGGCCTCATGCTGCTGCTCCTGGACCGCGCCCCGATGCGGCAGCGGGCCAGGCTGCACGCTCTCATCCTGCTCGGTCCCGCGCTGATCCTGCTGGGTATCGGCCTGATCATTCCGGGCATCCGCACCACCCTCCTGTCGTTCATGAACGGGGACAGTTCGACCTGGGTGGGGTTCGAGAACTACTCCTGGATGTTCACCCAGCCCGAGGCGCTCACCGTGCTGCGGAACACGCTCATCTGGGTGCTGGTCGTGCCGCTGCTGGTCACCGCCATCGGGCTGGTGTACGCGGTGGTGGTGGACAACACCCGGTTCGAGTCGCTGGCCAAGTCGCTGGTGTTCCTGCCGATGGCGATCTCGTTCGTCGGGGCGGGCATCATCTGGCGGTTCGTGTACGCCTACCGGCCTGAGGAGGCCGACCAGATCGGGTTGCTCAACCAGATCGTGGTCTTCTTCGGCGGCACTCCGCAGCAGTGGCTGCTGGAACCGCCGGTCAACACGCTGTTCCTGATCGTCGTCATGGTCTGGATCCAGGCCGGGTTCGCCACCGTGGTGCTGTCGGCCGCGATCAAGGGCATCCCGTCCGAGATCGTGGAGGCGGCCCGGCTGGACGGGGCCAGCCCGATCCAGATGTTCTTCCGGGTCACGATTCCGGCGATCCGGCCGGCCGTGATCGTGGTGGTGGTCACCCAGTGCATCGGGACGCTGAAGCTGTTCGACATCGTCCGTACCATGACCGGCGGGCAGTTCGACACCAGCGTCATCGCCAACGAGATGTACAACCAGTCGTTCCGCTACGGCGAGACGGGCAAGGGTTCGGCCCTGGCGGTGTTCCTGTTCGTGCTCGTCATCCCCATCGTGATCTACCAGATCCGCAACCTGCGGCAGCAACGGGAGGCAAGATGACCGCCACGGTCACCCCGACGCCCCAAACGTCCTCCCCGCCGCCGAGCACCCCGCAGTCCCGCGTCCGCAAGCGGCTGACCAGCAGGTGGGCCAGCCTGATCGCGATCGTGATCGCGCTGCTGTGGACCACGCCGACGTTCGGGCTCTTCCTGTCCTCCTTCCGGCCCGAGGACCAGATCAAGCAGACCGGCTGGTGGACGTTCTTCAGCGATCCGGTGCTGACGCTGGAGAACTACCAGTCGGTGCTGTTCAGCACCTCGTCCTCGTCCGGCCAGATGGCCAGCTTCCTGATCAACTCGCTGGTCATCACGATCCCGTCCGTGCTGTTCCCGGTGGCCCTGGCCACCTTCGCCGCGTACGCGCTGAGCTGGCTGGACTTCCGCGGCCGGGACTGGATCTACATCGGCATCTTCGCCCTCCAGGTGGTTCCGCTGCAGATGGCCCTGGTGCCGCTGCTGTCGTTCTTCTCCCAGGGCGTCGAGATCTTCGGGCTGACCGTGCTGCCCGCCTGGGATCTGGAGGGCCCGGCCAAGTTCATCCAGGTCTGGTTCGCCCACACCTGCTTCGCCCTGCCCGTCGGCGTCTTCCTGCTGCACAACTTCATGTCGGAGCTGCCGGGATCGCTGATCGAGGCGGCCCGGGTGGACGGCGCCACGCACGGGAAGATCCTGCGCAGGATCGTGCTGCCGCTGGTGCTGCCGGCGCTGGCCTCCTTCGGCATCTTCCAGTTCCTGTGGGTCTGGAATGACCTGCTGGTCGCACTGATCTTCGCCGGTGGCACGCCGGACTCGGCTCCGATGACGGTACGGCTGGCGCAGATGGCCGGCACCCGGGGCAACGAATGGCAACGCCTCACGGCGGGCGCGTTCGTGTCGATCATCGTGCCGCTCGCGGTGTTCCTGTCCATGCAGCGTTACTTCGTCCGCGGCCTGCTGGCCGGTGGCATCAAGGGATAATCCGCCGTTAATGAGAAATGCGCCCCCTGGAATAAAATAATCTCAGTTCAATCGCCCGACCTGCGCCAACGTAAGATCGGTACGCTTGGTCGCGCATTTCTCATTACCGGAGGGTCTCGATGAAGCGCCCCACCCTGGAGGCTGTCGCCGCGCGTGCGGGGGTGTCCCGGGCAACCGTTTCCCGGGTCGTCAACGGGCAGTCCACGGTCGGCCCGGAGATCCGCGACGTGGTCATGCGGGCCGTCCGCGAGCTCGGCTACGTGCCCAACTCGGCGGCGCGCAGCCTGGTCACCCAGCGGACCGACTCCATCGCCCTGGTCGTCTCCGAGCCCCCGACCAGGGTGTTCTCCGACGACCCGATGTTCTCCACGGTGATCCGCTCGGCCAGCGTGGAGCTCGAGGCGGCCGACAAGCAGGTCGTGCTCATGCTCAGCGGCACCGCCCAGAGCCACGCCCGAGTGGAGCGCTACATCGCCTCCGGGCACGTGGACGGCGTCATGCTCATCTCCATGCACGGCGCCGACCCGCTGCCGGCCGCCATCACCCGGATGGGCGTGCCCGCCGTCTCGTACGGCCGGCCCGCGGTTCCGGTGGCCTTGCCGTACGTGGACAACGACAACGTCGGCGGCGCCGAGAAGGCCGTCAAGCACCTGCTGGAGCGCGGGCGGCGGCGGATCGCCACCATCGCGGGCCCGCAGGACATGATCGGCGGGCAGGACCGGCTGACCGGCTACCGGACCGCGCTGCGCGACTCCGACCGGCGGTCCATCGTGGCGGTGGGCGACTTCACCCGGGAGTCGGGCGCGATCGCGATGCGGCAGCTGCTGGAGGACGACCCCCAGCTGGACGCGGTCTTCATCGCCAACGACCTGATGGCCATCGGCGCCATCCAGGCGCTGCGCCAGGCCGGGCGGAGCGTGCCGGACGACGTGGCCATCGTCGGGTTCGACGACATCGAGGCGGCGCGGTACACCGATCCGCCGCTGACCACCGTCCGGCATCCGATCATCGAGCAGGCGGCGGCCATGGTCGCGCTGCTGCTCAGCCTGCTGGAGGGCGACGAGAACGCGGCCAGCCCGGTGATCCTGCCCACCGAGCTGGTGATCCGCGAGTCAGCCTAGGGAGTTCTTGATCCTGGCCAGGACGTTGAGCGGGGCCAGGCCGTACGCGAAGAAGTCCACGCCGGTCGCGCCCGCGGCCTTGGCGGCGCGGACCTTGGCGGCCAGGCGGTCGGTGGCGTCGGTCTCGCCGAGGGCGGCGATGTCCGGCGCGCCGGGCCGCAGCACCGCGCGCAGCCCCCGGTCCTTGCCGACCGAACGCTGGTAGGCGGCGATGTCGTCGGCGACCCTGGCCGCGTCGCGGGCGTAGGCCAGGACGGCGAAGGACGGCACGATGTCGCCGAGGGCGACCAGGTCGACGCCGAGTTGCCAGGCGTCGTGGGCGGCGAGTCCGGCCGGGGGCAGGCCGTCGGCGTAACCTTTGGCCGCGCCGGTGCCGTCGGTGAAGGTGAGCCTGGAGCCCTCCTCGGTGACGGCGGCGGCGACCTCGGCGACCAGCGTGGTGACGGTCTCGGAGCGGGCCCGGGCGTAGGCGACCACCTCCGGTCCGGCGTAGGCGGTGAGCGCGGCCCTGGTCACCTCGCCCTGGGCGGGCGGGTCGCCGTCCAGGACGCCGCCGACGATCCTGCCGCACTCCTCGCGGGCCACCTCGGCGTTGACGCCCAGGTCGGCGGCGCGGCGCAGGCAGTGGTGGCAGAAGCAGAGGCCGAACAGGTAGGCGTCCATCGGGCCGAGTGGGACCGCACAGCGTTCGTAGCTGAACGGGCTGAAATGCAGGGCTTCGGCGACGACGCTGTCGAAGCCCTGGCGGGCGACGGCGCGGGCCAGGGCCACCGCGTATTCGCGGACGTCCGGGTGGGCCGGGCAGAGATCGGCCGGGGAGCCGCGGTCGCCGAAGCAGTTGCGGATGGTGACCTGGGGGTGCTGCTCGCCGATCGCGGCGTTGCGGAGGAAGACCGTCCAGCCGTGTACGGCCAGTCCTCTTTGCCGGAGTTCACCCAAGGGGAGCTGGGGTTGCTTCTGGGGGACCAAACGGCCGCCTTCCGGCAGGGGGACCCGAACGCCGTCGTGGCGCACGGTCACCCGGGTGGCTCCGTGCGGGGTGATATCCCTGGACCGCTCGGAAGTGACGGCGATTGTTACCCCCGCCGCGCCATAGCCAGTGATCCGGTCGAGGACCTGATCGACGCCCTCGGCCAAATCCTCGGCAAAGACGTACACGGAGGTGTCCACCTACTGCCCCTTGTACGCCACGAAGTCGATCTCGACCAGGATGTCGAGGAGCTGGGAGCCGACGGTGGTCCGCACCGGATAAGGCTCGGTGAAGTACGACTTGTACACCTCGTTGTAGGCGGCGAAGTCCTCCTTCAGGTTCTGCAGGTGCACGGTGGACTTCACCACATGCGCGAAGGTCAGCCCGTGCGCGGCCAGGATGGCGCCCAGGTTCTGCAGGGTTTTGTGCGTCTGCTCGGCCACGTCGACGCCGACCACCTCGCCGGTCGCCGCGTCCAGCGGCCCCACGCCCGCGGTGTACACGAAGTCCCCCACCACCAGGCCCTGCGAGTAGGGGCCGACCGGCGCGTAGCTGTCGGTGGTACGGATCTCCTGCATCTTTCGCTCCTAGAAGTAGGTGGTGATCAGATCGACGACCACGTGGTCGTCGTCGACGACGGGGATGACGCGCCACTTGTCGAACGCCGTGCACGGGTGGGAGATGCCGAACGAGACCAGGTCCCCGGGGCGCAGGCCGTCGCCGCTGAGGTAGGTGTGCTGGTCCTGGATTCGCTCCACGGTGATGCCGGCGGGCATGTTGTGCGGGATCGGCAGGTCGATGTCGTAGGGGACGTCGCGTTTGCCCATGCCGACCATGATCAGGCCGGGCTCCGGGGTGGAGATCACTTGGGCCCAGACTTCGATGGCGGGCTGGAGGACGTCGCGGAGGGGGCTGGCGCGGGCGTACAGGCCTTCGTCGTGGGCGATGTACGCGCCGCTGCGCAGGATCACGGTGGCGTCCTCGATGCCGAGCTCTTCGGCGACCAGGTCGAACCAGGCGCTGCCGCCCGCGGAGACGATCAAATGCTTGGTGTACGGCCTGACGAGTTCGGCGGCTTCGGCGAGTTGCCGGAGGTAGGCGCGGACCTCGTCAGGGCCGGGCTGAGTGCCCTCGTATCCGGCTACTCCGGCGAGTTCGACGCCCTCGGTGTTGGTGATCATCTCGGTGAGGGTGCGCAGTTCTTTCAGGCCGCGACAGCCGGTGCGCGCGTTGGGCTGGCCCAGTTCGATCAGGACCTGGAACGGCTTGTTCCCCGCAGCCGCTGAGAGCGCGCTGACGCCTTCGGGACAATCGGCATACACCAGGCATTCGAAGCCTGCTTCGAGCTCGCCAGCGAGCCAGTGGAGCGCTCCCACGTCGTAGATTTCGTTGGCCAGGAGCACGCGCCGTACGCCGAAGTGCCGGAAGGCGAGGACTTGGGCGGCGTTGGCGGCGGTCATGCCCCAGGCACCGGCGCGGAGCTGGGCCTGGACGAGTTCGGGGGACATGGTGGTCTTGCCGTGCGGGGCGAAGGTCAGGCCGTGGTCGGTGGCGAAGCGGGCCAGGGTGGCGATGTTGTGATTGAGGGCCGATTGGCGGAGCACGAGGAGCGGCCAGGTGAAAGGGCCGTCGAAGAGGGAGTGGCGGGCTGCCAGGAAGTCGGTTCTGGTGATCGGTTCCGGGTGCAGGAAGCCGCGGGTGCGCCAGTCGATGACCGGGTCGTCGAAGTTCATGCCGCCTCCCCGGTATAGACCACCCCGTGGATCGTACTGGACCTCAGGCGGCACGGAGGGCGCGGCCGGGGGTGGCTCCTGTGAGATGGCCGTCCTTGAGTACGGGGACGCCTGCCACGAGGACGTCGTTGATGCCGACGGAGAGGGAGCGTGGGTCCTGGTAGGTCGCGGTGTCGGACACTGTTTCCGGGTTCACGACGATCAGGTCTGCGATCTGGCCGGGCCGGATCAGACCACGGTCGGGGAGGTGGAAGCGGCGGGCTGGGTGCGAGGCGAAGTGCACCGCCGCTTGTTCCCAGGTCAGGTCGCCGAGTTCACGGACATGACGGCCGAGGTAACGCGCGAACGTTCCGTAGGCGCGTGGGTGGGGGTGCCCGCCGACGTGAATACCGTCGGATCCGCCCATATGTCCCGGATCCCGCATGATCGCCCTGATGGACTCCTCACCGCGCGGCCCTTCATCCGGACGCGCCATCACGCATCCCGCCTCCAGTCGCGTCTCGATCAGCAGCACCCGGCAGAACTCCTCAACCGAAGCGCCGTATCTCTCCGCGGCTTCCGGCAGCGTCAGCCCCTCAGCCCACTCGAACGTCGGCGCGTGCGCCAACGTCAACCGCTCCCAGACCACCTGTGACCACTCCCGCTTTACCCGTTCCCCCTCTTCGACGAGTACGGCGAGCGCCTTCTCGATATCAGCCGCGGGCACCCAGCTGGGCAACACGACCATCCCCAGAATCGTGCTCCCCCGCAGATAGGGATAGGTATCGAAGCTCAGATCCACCCCTTTGTCCCGCGCCCGCTCAACGAGCCCCAGCAATTCCCCCGAAGGCCCATGAAAATGCGAAATATGCACCGCCACGTCCGACCGCCGCGCAATCTCCACAACCTCCGCCACTCCCAC
>NZ_BLAE01000120.1 GCF_009687865.1 Acrocarpospora macrocephala | reverse complement strand
GGGTGGGTGGGAGAACCCCCGCAACAACGAAATGACGAAGCACCCGGACCTTGAGGATCCGGGTGCTTCGTTGGGCAGGACTAGCGGCCGTACTGGCCGAAGTCGTACTCCTCCAGCGGAACGGCTTCGCCGGAGCCGGAGCCGAAGGTGTAGTCGGACGCGGAGCCGTCGTAGCCGCCGACCGTGTACATGGCGGCCTTGGCCTCCTCGGTGGGCTCGACCCGGATGTTGCGGTACTGGGGCATGCCCGTACCAGCCGGGATGAGCTTGCCGATGATGACGTTCTCCTTGAGGCCCAGGAGCGAGTCCGACTTGGCGTGGATCGCCGCGTCGGTCAGCACTCGGGTGGTCTCCTGGAAGGAGGCCGCCGACAGCCAGGACTCGGTGGCCAGCGACGCCTTGGTGATGCCCATCAGGACGGGACGGCCAGAGGCGGGGGTGCCGCCCTCGGCGACGCACTCGCGGTTGATGCGCTCGAACTTCGGACGCTCCACGAGCTCACCGGGAAGCATGTCGGCGTCGCCGGACTCCAGCACGTTCACGCGCTTGAGCATCTGGCGGACGATGACCTCGATGTGCTTGTCGTGGATGGACACACCCTGCGAGCGGTACACCTGCTGGACTTCCTCCACCAGGTGCAGCTGCACGGCGCGCGGGCCGAGGATGCGGAGCACCTCGTTGGGGTTACGGGCACCGGCGATCAGCTGGTGGCCGACCTCGATGTGCTGCCCCTCCGAGACCGCGAGCCGCGACCGCATCGAGACCGGGTAGGAGATCTCGTCCGAGCCGTCGTCCGGCGTGATCACGATCTTGCGGGTCTTGTCGGTCTCGTCGATCCGAACCCGGCCGGTGACCTCGCTGATCGGAGCCACACCCTTGGGGATGCGGGCCTCGAACAGCTCCTGCACACGCGGCAGGCCGTGGGTGATGTCGGCGCCCGCCACACCACCGGTGTGGAAGGTCCGCATGGTCAGCTGGGTGCCGGGCTCACCGATCGACTGGGCGGCGATGATGCCGACCGCCTCGCCGACGTCGACCAGCTTGCCGGTGGCCAGCGACCGCCCGTAGCAGGTGGCGCAGACCCCGATCTTGGCCTCGCAGACCAGCGTGCTGCGGGTCCGCACCGTCCCGATGCCGGCCTCGACCAGCGCCGTCACCGTCTGGTCGTTGATGTCGGTGCCCGCCGTGGCGATCAGCTTGCCGTCGACCTCCACGTCCTCGGCCAGGATCCGGCCGTGGATGTTACTCTCCGCGTTCTCGGCCTTGACCAGGTTCCCGGCGTGGTCGCGCTCAGCGGTGTGCAGCGGGACCGCGCGGTCGGTGCCGCAGTCGATCTCGCGGACGATGACGTCCTGGGCCACGTCGACGAGTCGACGGGTCAGGTAGCCGGAGTCGGCGGTCCGCAGCGCGGTGTCCGCCAGACCCTTCCGCTGGCCGTGGGTGGAGATGAAGTATTCCAGCACCGACAGGCCCTCCCGGAAGGAGGACTTGATCGGCCGCGGGATCGTCTCACCCTTGGTGTTGGACACCAGGCCGCGGATACCGGCGATCTGCCGGACCTGCATCAGGTTTCCACGCGCGCCGGACTGCACCATCATCCAGATCGGGTTCGTCTTGGCGAACGCGTTCTGCATGTCCTCGGTGACGTCACTGGTGGCGTGGGTCCAGATCTCGATGAGCTCCTGGCGGCGCTCCTCGTCGGTGATCAGACCGCGGTCGTACTCCCGCTGGACCTTGTCGGCCCGCTTCTCGTACGACTCCATGATCGCCGCCTTGTTCGGCGGAGCGATGACGTCGTCGATCGAGATGGTGACCCCGGCCCGGGTGGCCCAGTGGAAGCCCGCGTCCTTGAGCGCGTCCAGAGCGTTGGCGACCTCGACCTTGGGGTAGGTCTCGGCCAGCTCGTTGACGATCGCGGACAGTTGCTTCTTGCCGACCTGGTAGTTGACGAACGGGTAGTTCGCGGGCAGCGTCTGGTTGAACAGGCAGCGGCCGAGCGTCGTCTCAAGACGCAGCGGGTCGCCGACCTCCCAGCCGTCGGGCGCCTCCCAGCCACGCGGCGGGGCGACGTCCTTCAGCCTGACCTGGACCTTGGCCTGCAGATCCAGCTCGCGCCGGTCGTAGGCCATGAGCGCCTCGGAGACCGAGCCGAACACGCGCCCCTCACCGACGGCGTCGTCGCCCTGGGTGGTGAGCGAGTAGAGCCCGATGACCATGTCCTGGGTGGGCATCGTCACCGGCTTGCCGTCGGCCGGCTTGAGGATGTTGTTGGTCGAGAGCATCAGGATGCGCGCCTCGGCCTGGGCCTCGGCCGACAGCGGCAGGTGCACGGCCATCTGGTCGCCGTCGAAGTCCGCGTTGAACGCGGTGCAGACGAGCGGGTGGATCTGGATGGCCTTGCCCTCGACCAGCTGCGGCTCGAAGGCCTGGATGCCCAGGCGGTGCAGCGTCGGCGCCCGGTTGAGCAGCACCGGGTGCTCGGTGATGACCTCTTCCAGCACGTCCCACACGACCGGGCGGGCCCGCTCGACCATGCGCTTGGCGGACTTGATGTTCTGCGCGTGGTTGAGGTCCACCAGCCGCTTCATCACGAACGGCTTGAACAGCTCCAGCGCCATCTGCTTGGGCAGGCCGCACTGGTGCAGCTTCAGCTGCGGGCCGACCACGATGACCGAACGGCCGGAGTAGTCGACACGCTTGCCCAGCAGGTTCTGCCGGAACCGGCCCTGCTTGCCCTTCAGCATGTCGCTGAGGGACTTCAGCGGGCGGTTGCCGGGCCCGGTGACCGGGCGGCCGCGGCGGCCGTTGTCGAACAGCGCGTCGACGGCCTCCTGCAGCATGCGCTTCTCGTTGTTCACGATGATCTCGGGCGCGCCGAGGTCGAGCAGCCGCTTGAGGCGGTTGTTGCGGTTGATGACCCTGCGGTAGAGGTCGTTCAGGTCGGAGGTCGCGAACCGGCCACCGTCCAGCTGCACCATCGGGCGCAGGTCCGGCGGGATGACCGGGATGCAGTCCAGGACCATGCCGGCGGGCGAGTTCCTGGTGTTCAGGAACGCCGCCACGACCTTGAGCCGCTTGAGCGCGCGGGCCTTCTTCTGCCCCTTGCCGCTGCGGATCGTCTCGCGCAGGTTCTCCGCCTCCTGATCGAGGTCGAAGCTCTGCAGCCGCTCCTGGATCGCCTGCGCGCCCATGCCGCCCTTGAAGTAACGACCGAACCGGTCGCGCATCTCGCGGTACAGCATCTCGTCGCCCTCAAGGTCCTGGACCTTGAGGTTCTTGAAGCGGCTCCAGACCTCGTCCAGCCGGTCCAGCTCGCGCTGGGCCCGGTCGCGAAGCTGGCGCATCTCACGGTCGGCGCCCTCACGCACCTTGCGGCGCGCGTCGCCCTTCGCCCCGGCGGCCTCCAGCTCGGCCAGGTCGCCTTCCAGCTTCTTCTGCCTGGCCTCGATGTCGGCGTCGCGCCGCTGCTCGACGTGCTGCCGCTCGACGGAGATCTTCGCCTCCAGCGAGGGCAGGTCTCGGTCGCGCATCTCCGCGTCCACCTGCGTGATCATGTACGCCGCGAAGTAGATGACCTTCTCCAGGTCCTTCGGGGCGAGGTCCAGCAGGTAGCCAAGACGCGACGGAACACCCTTGAAGTACCAGATGTGGGTGACCGGCGCGGCCAGCTCGATGTGACCCATGCGCTCACGCCGCACCTTGGCCCGGGTCACCTCGACGCCGCAGCGCTCACAGATGATGCCCTTGAACCGGACGCGCTTGTACTTGCCGCAGTAGCACTCCCAGTCCCGGGTCGGGCCGAAGATCTTCTCGCAGAAGAGTCCGTCCTTCTCGGGCTTGAGGGTTCGGTAGTTGATGGTCTCCGGCTTCTTGACCTCACCGTGCGACCACTGACGGATGTCGTCTGCGGTCGCCAGGCCGATCCTGAGCTCGTCGAAGAAGTTGACGTCCAGCATGTGCTATCTCCCCCTCAGACTTCTTCCACGCTGCTCGGCTCGCGCCGGGACAGATCGATACCGAGCTCCTCCGCGGCGCGGAAGACGTCCTCGTCGGTGTCGCGCATCTCGATGGACATGCCGTCGCTGGAGAGCACCTCGACGTTCAGGCACAGCGACTGCATTTCCTTGATGAGGACCTTGAAGGACTCCGGGATGCCCGGCTCGGGGATGTTCTCGCCCTTGACGATGGCCTCGTAGACCTTCACGCGGCCCAGCACGTCGTCGGACTTGATGGTGAGCAGTTCCTGCAGCGCGTAGGCGGCGCCGTAAGCCTCCAGCGCCCACACCTCCATCTCGCCGAATCGCTGCCCGCCGAACTGCGCCTTACCACCCAGCGGCTGCTGAGTGATCATCGAGTACGGCCCGGTCGACCGGGCGTGGATCTTGTCGTCGACCAGGTGGAGCAGCTTGAGGATGTAGATGTAACCGACCGAGACCGGGTGCGGGAACGGCTCGCCGGAGCGGCCGTCGAACAGCCGGGCCTTGCCGTTCTCCCCGACCATGCGCGAGCCGTCCCTGTTCTTCAGGGTGTTGCTCAGCAGGCCGACGATCTCCTCCTCCTGGGCGCCGTCGAACACCGGCGTGGCGACCTTGGTGAACGGGTTCACCTCGCCGAGGCCCTTGTCGCGGAGGCGCTCGGCCCACGCGTCCTCGATCCCGCTGACGTCCCATCCTCGGGCGGCGATCCACCCCAGGTGGGTTTCCAGGACCTGGCCGACGTTCATCCGGCCGGGCACGCCCAGCGGGTTGAGCACGATGTCGACCGCGGTGCCGTCCTCCAGGAACGGCATGTCCTCGACCGGCAGGATCTTGGAGATGACACCCTTGTTGCCGTGCCGACCGGCCAGCTTGTCGCCGTCGGTGATCTTGCGCTTCTGGGCCACATACACGCGGACCAGCTCGTTCACGCCGGGGGGAAGCTCGTCGCCCTCCTCGCGGCTGAACACGCGGACGCCGATGACCTTGCCGGACTCGCCGTGCGGCACCTTCAGCGAGGTGTCGCGGACCTCGCGCGCCTTCTCCCCGAAGATCGCGCGCAGCAGCCGCTCCTCCGGGGTCAGCTCGGTCTCACCCTTGGGCGTGACCTTGCCGACCAGGATGTCACCGGTGACGACCTCGGCCCCGATGCGGATGATGCCGCGCTCGTCCAGGTCGGCCAGGACCTCCTCGGAGACGTTCGGGATGTCCCGGGTGATCTCCTCGGGGCCCAGCTTGGTGTCGCGGGCGTCGACCTCGTGCTCCTCGATGTGGATCGAGGACAGGACGTCGTCCTGCACCAGGCGCTGGGAGAGGATGATCGCGTCCTCGTAGTTGTGACCCTCCCACGGCATGAACGCCACGAGCAGGTTCTTGCCGAGCGCCATCTCACCGGTGTCGGTGCACGGCCCGTCGGCGATGACCTGGTTGACCTCGACCCGGTCGCCCTCGGCCACGATCGGCTTCTGGTTGAAGCAGGTGCCCTGGTTGGAGCGCTTGAACTTGGCCACTCGGTAGGTGGTCCTGGTGCCGTCGTCGTTCATGACGGTCACGTAGTCGGCCGAGACCTCCTCGACCACACCCGCCTTCTCGGCGTTGATCACGTCGCCGGCGTCGGTCGCGGCACGGTACTCCATGCCGGTGCCGACCAGCGGGGCCTCGCTCTTGAGCAGGGGCACCGACTGGCGCTGCATGTTGGAGCCCATCAGGGCGCGGTTGGCGTCGTCGTGCTCCAGGAACGGGATCATGGCGGTCGCCACCGACACCATCTGGCGCGGCGAGACGTCCATGTAGTCGACCTCGCTCGGGTGCACGGCCTCGAACTCGCCGCCCTTGCGGCGAGCCAGCACGCGCTCCTCGGCGAAGGCGCCGTCGGGGTGCAGCGTCGTGTTGGCCTGGGCCACCACGTGCCGGTCCTCCTGGTCGGCGGTGAGGTAGTCGACCTGCGCCGACACCTTGCCGTCGATCACCTTCCGGTACGGCGTCTCGACGAACCCGAAGGAGTTGATCCGGCCGAAGGAGGCCAGCGAGCCGATCAGGCCGATGTTCGGGCCTTCCGGCGTCTCGATCGGGCACATCCGGCCGTAGTGGGACGGGTGCACGTCTCGGACCTCGAACCCGGCCCGCTCCCGTGACAGACCGCCGGGGCCGAGGGCCGACAGGCGCCGCTTGTGGGTCAGACCGGCCAGCGGGTTGGTCTGGTCCATGAACTGCGACAGCTGCGAGGTGCCGAAGAACTCCTTGATCGACGCCACCACCGGGCGGATGTTGATCAGGGTCTGCGGCGTGATCGCCTCGACGTCCTGGGTGGTCATGCGCTCCCGGACGACACGCTCCATCCGGGCCAGGCCCAGCCGGACCTGGTTCTGGATGAGCTCGCCCACGGTGCGCAGGCGGCGGTTGCCGAAGTGGTCGATGTCATCGGTCTCGATGATCACCGAACCGTCGGGGCCCATGGTCTCCTCGCCGGCGTGCAGCCGGACGATGTACTCGATGGTGGAGACGATGTCCTCGTCGGTGAGGGTGCCCTGAGTGATCTCAGAGTCCACTCCCAGCTTCTTATTGATCTTGTATCGGCCGACCTTGGCCAGGTCGTACCGCTTGGGGTTGAAGTACAGGTTCTCCAGCAGCGTCTGCGCGGACTCCTTGGTGGGAGGCTCACCCGGGCGCAGCTTGCGGTAGATGTCCAGCAGCGCGTCGTCCTGGCCGGAGGTGTGATCCTTCTCCAGGGTGGCGCGCATCGACTCGTACTGACCGAAACGCTCCAAGATCTGGTCGGTCGTCCAGCCGAGCGCCTTGAGCAGGACCGTGACGGCCTGCTTGCGCTTGCGGTCGATGCGGACGCCGACGCTGTCGCGCTTGTCGATCTCGAATTCGAGCCAGGCGCCGCGGGACGGGATCACCCGGCAGCCGTACAGGTCCTTGTCGGAGGTCTTGTCGACACTGCGGTCGAAGTAGACACCCGGGGACCGCACCAGCTGGGAGACCACGACACGCTCGGTGCCGTTGATGATGAAGGTGCCCTTCGAGGTCATGAGCGGGAAGTCGCCCATGAACACGGTCTGGCTCTTGATCTCACCGGTGGTGTTGTTGATGAACTCCGCGGTCACGAACATGGGCGCGGAGTAGGTCATGTCCTTGTCCTTGCACTCGTCGACCGAGTACTTGGGCGGCTCGAACCGGTGATCCCGGAACGAGAGAGACATGGTTCCGGAGAAGTCCTCGATGGGACTGATCTCCTCAAAAATCTCTTCGAGGCCCGACTGGGCGGGTACGTCCTTCCGTCCGGCCAGCCTGGCCGCCTCGACCCGAGCCTTCCACTTCTCGTTACCGAGCAACCAGTCGAAGGACTCGGTCTGCAGAGCTAGAAGATCAGGAACTTCGAGTGGCTCCTGAATACGTGCGAAAGACACGGTACGGGGACCGGCGGGTACGGCGGAGGCGTTGCGCGAGGCTGCCAACAGATGTCCTTCCGAGGGCTCGCGGACTGACTACACGCACGCCAGACGACCATGCAGCAAGGTTACTGAGAGAAGCGGTCGTCAAAGGGCAGCGCAAAGGGGCAGTGTAGCCGATGGGCATACACCTGTCCACTCCGCTCTCGCTCTGCGCTCCACGTTGCTGGCAGCATCACCCGTCTGCGCCGAAACGTCAAGCCCGAGAGCCGACATTTCAGCTAACCAATGGCCAGCACGCTGGGTTTTTCCCTTCCGCGCCACATTCGAAAGCCGCAAGACCCTGTCGATACCCTCGACCGGGGGCAGCTAACGCTCTGTCACGCGGAGGACCGAACGTTGACCGACGGTCGACCTCTGCCGTGCATAGGGCATCCCCGGACAGGTGGGGGCTAAACCCAACCTTGACTAACAATTGAATAACGCGGCTCATCGGATGGGCGTGTTGCCCAAGAGGGTCGAAAGGTCCGAAACCAGCCAACGATCATCAATCCGTACCATGACCAGGCGCGCTCTGTTCTGGACCACCTGCCGGACAGGGCTTCCCGCGCTGGTTTCGGACGAGGATGTGGTCATGTTGAGGAAGACCAGTACGCGGACCTCGTCCGGGGTCGCCGACTCCACGGCGGCGTCGGCGACTACTGCCTGTTGCACCGTTTTCTGCCGGGTCGCGGCGGGCTCGAGGGTGGCCGCGAGGCGCTCGTAGCGGGCCACGAGATCACCGGTGGCGTGCCCCTTGGCGCGGGCCAGATCCTCCTTGATCGTCCGGTAGTCGTAGGACAACATGTCCGCCGCGTAGGTGACGGCCGCGTTCGACGCCTCCTGGCCCGCCCGCCGGCTCTCCTCAAGCCGCCGCGCGTCCAGAAACACCCATAGGGCCGCGACGCCCGTCACGACCGCCAGGAGGGCCAGGAACGCGGTCAGCCGGAGTTTCATCGCACCAGCCCCGCTCCATCCGCTTGGGATTCAGACCCCACAGTTCCGGTCAGCCGGAGTTTCATCGCACCAACTCCGCCTTGGCGACCAGCCACTTGCCCGACTCCTTGACCAGGGTCATCCGCCAGCGGGTGAACCGCTCCTCCGCAGGGTCGTCCCGGTCCGCCCAGTCGATCACCGAGTCGGCCACCACCAGCGCCTGGGCGGTCGTGCCGGTGAAGGAGGTCAGCCCGGTACCGCGGAGCACGCCGGTCTGCTGGGACTTGTTGGCCAGGGTGGCCTGCCGGAGCGTCGTCTCGTAGCCGGCCCTGGCCTCGCCGGTGGAGGTGGCCAGGATGCGGTCGAGGGTGGAGTCGAGCGTGCGGTGGTCCAGGGACAGCAGGTTGATCGCATGGGTGGCGGCGGTCTGCATGGCGGCCTGCCGATCGGCGGCCACGGCCAGCTCCTCGGCCCTGCTCTGCCAGGCCAGCCAGCCCAGCCCCGCAAACCCCACACTGAGCAGGGCCAGAGCAACGTTCAGCCGAACCGGGGCCCGGCGCACGTCACGCACGCTGGCCTCCGCAGGGGGTCAGCTGGCCTCCGCCGGAGATCAGCTGCGGCGATAGACCTCTTGATCGAACGGACGGCCGCCACCCGCCTCCGTGGGACGTCAACCGCAGCGACAGACCCCTTCGCCGAACGGACGGCCGCCACCCGCCTCCGTGGGACGTCAACCGCAGCGACAGACCCCTTCGCCGAACGGACGGCCGCCACCGGCCTCCGTGGGACGTCAACCGCGGCGATAGACCTCTTCGTCGAACGGACGGCCGCCGCCGGCCTCCACGGGTCAGTTGCGGCGGGATCGGCAGCGGCTCGCCGGGATCATGGCAGAGCGGCGACTCGGCCGCCGGCTCGGCGACGTTCTCCGATATCCCGATTTCCACGCCCACACAGGCACGGTATAGGAATGCGAAAGGAGCGGCCCACCGAAGTGAACCGCTCCTTCTTGACTACCGCGACAAGCGTTACTTGACGGTGACGCCGGCGCCGGCGCCCTCCAGGGCGGCCTTGGCCTTCTCCGCCTGCTCCTTGCTGACCTTGCCGTCGAAGACCGACTTGGGAGCGCCGTCCACAAGGTCCTTGGCCTCCTTGAGGCCCAGGCTGGTGAGGGCCCGGATCTCCTTGATGACCTGGATCTTCTTGTCGCCGGCCGACTCGAGGATGACCTCGAACTCGTCCTGCTCCTCGACCTCTTCCACCGCGGCGGCGGGGCCGGCGGCGGCGGCAACGGCGACCGGGGCGGCGGCCTTGACGTCGAAGGTCTCCTCGAAGAGCTTCACGAAGTCGGACAGCTCAAGGAGGGTCATCTCCTTGAAAGTGTCGAGCAGCTCGTCGGTGCTGAGCTTCGCCATGGTGTTCCTCCAGTGATCTAGCTACGTTTTCAAAGGGACCGCGGTCTGCGCTTCCCCCCGCTTTCGCGGACCTTCCTGATTACTCGCCGGCCTCTTCGCGCTTGGCGCGCAGAGCTTCGGCCAGTCGAGCCATCTGCGTGGGCAGCGCGGCGAAGGTGGCGGCAGCCTGGGACTGCTTGGCCTTCAGGGCGCCGGCCAGCTTCGCGAGGAGCACCTCGCGGGACTCAAGGTCAGCCAGCTTGGAGATCTCGGCCGGGGTCATCGGCTTGCCGTCGACGACACCGCCCTTGATCACCAGAAGGGGGTTGGCCTTGGCGAATTCACGCAGGCCCTTGGCCGCCTCCACCACGTCGCCCTTGACGAAGGCGATCGCGGTCGGGCCGGTGAGCAGCCCGTCCAGGGAGGTGATCCCGGCGTTGTTCGCCGCGATCTTGGTCAGCGTGTTCTTCGCCACGGCGAACTTCGCATTCCCACCGAGAGAGACGCGCAGCTGCTTGAGCTGGGCGACGGTGAGACCGCGGTATTCGGTCAGAACAGCGGCGCTGGAGCTGTCGAACTCGCTCGTGAGCTCGGCGACCGCGCCGGTCTTCTCCGACTTCGCCATGGGCCCTCCTTCCAGATGTGCCACCGGCGAAGGCGTGAAAACGAACAAGCCCCGGCGCAGGGCGCACGGGGCTCACGTCAAGCGAAGCTCACATCCACACCTGCGCGGGCCGTCCACTCACGTGGATCCTTCGGTCAACGGGCTTGTAGGCACCCGAAGACGACCGGCGGTCTTTGGCAGAACACAGAGTACGTGTCAATCCCTCAGAAACCAAATCGGTGACATTGGCCGATCCTCCGGATCGGCGGGCTTGCAGTGACATGGCCGCGCCTCCGGCACGGCGGGCTTGGCCGCCTTCAGCCTGCGTCTTCCCTCGTCACTCCGGGCCGCTCCGCGACCCTGCGTTCCTCAGTCCAGACACAGGCGCGGCCAAGCCGCTTGATTGCCCTGGATAGGAGTGATGGCCGGGTTAAGAAGGTGCGGTTGTCCAGACACAGGCGCGGCCAAGCCGGAACATACGACCTACGGCGCGGAGGTTGCCCATAGGGGGCGGTTGCCCAGAGTTGGTTCGCGGCCTGCGTTCCTCAGTGCGGAACGCAGGCGCGGCCAAGCCGACACGGGGGTTATTCAGTGACCGGGGCGTTCTTCGGCATTTCGCCGACCTGGTCGGCGGGTGGGGCGTCGATTGAGAGTTGTTCGTTGAAGGAGGTGAAGAGCAGGGCGGCGGTGAAGGTGGCGCCCTCGGCGGCGCCGTTCAGCTGGATCTTGCGGGGGAGGCCCTGGTCGTCGATCCAGGCGTCGAACTTCATGTCCTTGACGGCGGACAGCTGGCCGCTCAGCGCGTCCTGCGATTCCTTGGGCAGCAGCTTGACCGCCTCGGCCACCGGGAAGGTGCCCGCGTAGTGCGTGGTCTGCACGTTGCCGACGGTCTCGTTGCCGACGGCCTTGACGTCCTTGGAGGCGGTGAGCAGGGCCACGCTGGACTTCAGGTCGATCTGCTGGGCCTGGCTGAGGAACTGCCGCACGCTGGCGTCGTCGCCGACCTCGCTGAGGCCCACCTTGACCCATGGTTTGGTGGTGCCCGTCAGCTGCTTGAGCACGTCCAGCTTCAGGTAGGCGGTCTCGTCGACCAGGATGGCGCGCACGCCGCCGGGCAGCGGCTGGCCCGCGAAGCTCACCTGGCTGAGATTGATGTCGGAAGCGAGCGTGGGCTTCTGCTGCAGCAGCATGGTGCCGCGCACGTTGCCCGTGGAACCCTTCGGGTCACTGAAGTCGACCACGATGTCGGCGGCGTAGGACGTGACATCCTCGGCCTTCTGGGCGGTCTGCGCTAAGGCGTCGGCCGCCGAAAGCTGGACCTCCCCGAGGGGCTGAGCCGTCGTCGTGCCACACCCGGCCGCGGCGATCAGCGCGGCGGCCACCAGAAGTCGGCGCATCATATTCGTCCTTTCGTCGCCCAGAGCCTACGTTCGCGGGAAGATCGACGCGTCGCCGGCGCGATATCCGCACACTTTCTCCACACAAACGAAGACCCCCACCCGGCTACCCGGATGGGGGTCGTTCAGACCTGAAACGATCAGGCGTCGAGCTCGGCGGTCAAGGCCCGCGTCACGTTCGGGTCGACCGGGATACCGGGGCCCATGGACGTGGCGAAGGTGACCTTCTTCAGGTAGCGGCCCTTGGCGGCGGACGGCTTGAGCCGCAGCACCTCGTCCAGGGCGGCGGCGTAGTTCTCCACCAGCTGGCGATCCTCGAAGGAGGCCTTGCCGATGATGAAGTGCAGGTTCGCGTGCCGGTCCACCCGGAACTCGATCTTGCCGCCCTTGATGTCGGTGACGGCCTTGCCGACGGCCGGGGTGACGGTGCCGGTCTTCGGGTTGGGCATCAGACCACGCGGACCGAGCACCCGGCCCAGGCGGCCGACCTTGCCCATCAGGTCCGGCGTGGCCACGACGGCGTCGAAGTCGAGACGGCCCTTGGCCACCTCGTCGATGAGCTCGTCGGCGCCCACGATGTCGGCGCCCGCGGCGCGGGCCTCCTCGGCACGGTCACCGGTCGCGAAGACCAGGACCCGGGCGGTCTTGCCGGTGCCGTGCGGGAGGTTGACGGTGCCGCGGACCATCTGGTCGGCCTTGCGCGGGTCGACGCCCAGCCGCAGGGCCACCTCGACGGTGGCGTCGAACTTGGTGGTGGCGGTCTTCTTGGCCACCCGGACGCCGTCCAGCGGCGACAGGACGGCTTCGCGGTCGATCTGCTGCGCCGCGTTCTTCCAGCTCTTGCTGCGCTTCACTTTCTTCTCCTAATGGAGTTCGTGGTACGGACCGCGCGAGGCCCTTCCACAGTGTTGATTGCGATGCTTCGCATCGCGGTTCGGTTGCTCAACCCCGGTGTCTTCCCTCGTCGCTTCGCTCCTCAGTCCAGACACCGGCGCACCCTCACGGGTTTAGATGTGTACTACTCGGCGACCGTGATGCCCATGGAACGGGCGGTGCCGGCGATGATGCGCTCGGCCATCTCGATGTCGTTGGCGTTCAGGTCGGGCATCTTCGTCTCGGCGATCTGCCGCAGCTGCTCCTTGGTGAGGTGACCCACCTTGGTCTTCAGCGGGTTGGCGGAGCCGCCCTTGAGGCCGAGCGCCTTCTTGATCAGCTCAGGCGCCGGCGGCGTCTTCGTGATGAAGGTGAAGCTGCGGTCCTCGAAGATGGTGATCTCGACGGGGATGATGTTGCCCCGCTGAGCTTCCGTCGCCGCGTTGTACTGCTTGACGAATTCCATGATGTTCACGCCGTGCGGACCGAGCGCGGTACCGACGGGCGGCGCGGGCGTGGCCTGGCCAGCGGGAAGCTGGACCTTCACCAACGCCGCGATTTTCTTCTTGGGAGGCATGACTCTCTCCGGGTCCTCAATGATTTCCGTGGTGCCCCGGCGTTACCTGCCTGAGGGCAGCCTGGGGCGTCCCCGCGTGGCGGGGAGAACTAGACGAGTCTACTTGACCGAGACAGAGACCCGAGACAGATGACCCGAGACGGAGACTCTGTCAGATCTTCGAGACCTGGTTGAACGAGAGCTCCACCGGGGTCTCCCGGCCGAAGATCGACACCAGCACCTTGAGCTTCTGCGACTCGGGGCTGATCTCGCTGACCGAGGCCGGCAGCGTGGCGAACGGGCCGTCCATGACGGTGACCGACTCGCCGATCTCGAACTCGACCGTGGAGGCCGTGGCCTTCGCGGAGGCCTTCTTGACCTCTTCGGTCGGCTCCGGCGCGAGCAGCTTGGCCACCTCGTCGAGGTTGAGCGGGCTCGGCTTGTTGGACAGGCCCACGAAGCCGGTCACGCCGGGCGTGTTCCGCACGGCGGCCCAGGACTCGTCGGTCAGGTCCATCCGGACCAGCACGTAGCCGGGGAGCACCCGCTCCTTGATCGGCGTCTTCTTGCCACCCTTGAACTCGGTGACCGTGTGGGTCGGCACCTCGACCTGGAAGATGAAATCCTCCATGTTGAGGGAGCCGGTGCGGCTCTCGATGTTCTGCTTCACCCGGTTCTCGTAGCCCGCGTACGAATGGATGACATACCACTCGCCGAACTGGCCGCGGAGCTGGCGCTTGAACTCTTCGATCGGGTCGACATCGGGAAGCACATCACCGTCTTCGTCAACAGCGGAGACAGCCTCGGCTTCAGCGTCGCCGGTGGCCTCCTCGACCTCCGACTCGACCTCTTCTGCCTCTTCCGTCGTCTCGGCTTCCCACTCGTCGTGCTCGTCGTGGGAGCCGTCGACCGGCAGCGGGGACTCGGACACGGTGACTATTCCTCTTTCCTCGATGAACTGGACGTGCGGCGCGATCAGGAACCGAAGACCGCGAGCACGCCCCTCGTCAGCAGGAAGTCGAGCAGAGACACGATTCCCACCATGATCAGACAGAACCCGAGCACCACGATGGTGTAGTTGATCAGGTCTTTCCGGGTGGGCCAAATGACCTTACGCAGCTCGCTGACGGCCTGCCGATAGAAAAGGGCGGGAGAGGTGCGTTTCTTCTTCTCGCCGCTCGGCTTGCCTGGCTGTGCCGCGGCCTCGCCGCGCGTGTCGATCGCCACAGTCCTCACCTGATCCGTCGTGTCCATCGCAGCTGGCGGCTCTTACGCCCTATAGTGCGCGGACCGCACTCCGCAGGGCACGAGGGACTCGAACCCCCAACCGCCGGTTTTGGAGACCGGTGCGCTACCAATTGCGCTAGTGCCCTAAGCCGTGCACCACCCTACCCGACTGTTTCGGCGTTGTGGCCCACTAGACGGTGAAGTGTACGTGGGAATGGCTGCTTCGTCGAACCAGTTGGCAGCCGCACCTTCACCGCAGCTCAAAGCTACCGTGTGGGGTTGTCCGGATGATGGAATTGCGCGGGAGACACGGCGCGTGTTCTGAAAACATGGAGGCATGACCCGAATCTCCGCGCGTGTCGCCGCTATCACAGAATCCGCCACCCTGGCCGTGGACGCCAAAGCGAAGGCGATGAAGGCGGCCGGCCGCCCGGTGATCGGGTTCGGCGCCGGCGAGCCCGACTTCCCGACCCCCGACTACATCGTCGAGGCCGCGATCGAGGCGTGCCGCAATCCGCGCTTCCACAAGTACACCCCGGCGGGCGGCCTGCCCGAGCTCAAGCAGGCCATCGCCGAGAAGACCAAGCGCGACTCGGGCTTCGCCGTGGACGCCGCACAGGTGCTGGTCACCAACGGCGGCAAGCAGGCCGTGTACGAAGCCTTCGCCACCCTGCTGAACCCGGGCGACGAGGTGCTCGTGGTGGCGCCGTACTGGACCACCTATCCGGAGGCGATCAAGCTGGCCGGGGGCGTGCAGGTGGACGTGCTCACCGACGAGAGCACCGGCTATCTGGCCTCGGTGGAGCAGCTGGAGGCTTGCCTGACCGAGCGCACGACCACGCTGCTGCTGGTCTCGCCGTCCAACCCGACCGGCGCGGTCTACTCCCCCGCCCAGATCGGGGAGATCGGCCGCTGGGCGCTGGAGAAGGGTCTCTGGGTGGTCACCGACGAGATCTACGAACACCTGGTGTACGGCTCCGCCAAGTTCACCAGCGTGGCGACCGCCGTGCCGGAACTGCGGGACAAGGTCGTGGTGGTGAACGGGGTCGCGAAGACGTACGCGATGACGGGCTGGCGGGTCGGCTGGCTGATCGGCCCGGCCGACGTGGTGAAGGCGGCCACCAACCTGCAGTCGCATGCCACCTCGAACGTGTCGAACGTGGCCCAGGCGGCGGCGCTGGCGGCCGTCAGCGGGGATCTGACCGCGGTGACCGCGATGCGGGAGGCGTTCGACCGGCGGCGGCAGGCGATGGTGCGGCTGCTCAACGAGATTCCGGGCGTGGTGTGCCCTGAACCTTTCGGGGCGTTCTACGCCTACCCCACGGTCAAGGAGCTACTGGGCAAGGAGCTGCGCGGGCAGCGGCCCGCGACGACGGCGGAGCTGGCGGAGCTGATCCTGGAAGAGGCGGAAGTCGCCCTGGTTCCGGGTGAGGCTTTCGGGACACCTGGCTACTTCCGCCTCTCGTACGCGCTCGGTGATGAGGACCTCGCCGAGGGCATCAGCCGGTTGGCCAAACTGTTCGCCGAGGCGCGCTAATCCGCCAGGGTGAGCCCTTCGGCGACCTTGATGAGCTCGGCCTCGATCGTGGCCGCGTCCAGCTTCTCGGCCAGGCTCGGTTCCAGGACGACGAGCACGCCGTGCGTGTCGTCGAGGACTCGGGCGATCATGTTGCCGTCGTTCAGGTAGGTGTTCTCGGCGACCTTCTTGCCGTCCAGCCTGCCGTCCTGGTCGAGGGTCGTGGCGCCGTCCTTGTACACGCCTACCCACACGCCGCACGCGCCCGGGGTGTCACAGCCCTGGGGCAGGTAGCCGACGCTGACGCCGTCGACCACGAAGGGGGTGGTGACCGGCTCCGGCGTCGGGGTGGCGGGCACGATGTCGGTGGCCTCGGGGGCGGGGGTGGCCGCCACGCTGACGGCCGGGCCGGAGGTCAGGCTCATCGTCACCGGGACGGCCACGGCGGCCGTGGCGGTGACCAGGGCGACGCCCGCCGTCCTGAGTCTGATGGTGGCGCGGCGGCTGCGGCGGCGCACCGACCGGCCCATCATCGGGCTGGCGTGCACGTGCGCGACATGCTGCGCCATCGCTTCCTTCAGTGCTTGTTCGGTGTTCATACCGGCACTCCTTCCGCAAGACGCTCTCTGATCCGGGCGAGCCCTCTGGCCGCCTGGCTTTTCACGGTGCCGATCGCGCAGCCCAGAGCGGCGGCGGTCTCGGCTTCCGACATGTCCTCCCAGTAGCGGAGGACGATCACTGCCCGCATCCGGGCGGGCAGCTTCCGCAGTTCGGCCATGAGCGCGTCGCGCAGGCCGTGGTCGACCGCGTCCACGGCGGTCTCGGGCGGGCGGGCGAAGGTGATCTCCTGGATCACCCGTTTCCGCCGGGCCCGGCTGATCGCCGCGTTGACCACCACCCGCCGGGCGTACGCCTCCGGGTTGTCGTGCCGGATGCGACCCCAGTGCCGGTAGACCCGCTCCAGCGCGCCCTGGACCAGATCTTCGGCGTCGTGCGGCGACGCTCCGCAGACCAGGACGGCGGTGCGGAGCAGGGCGGTGCTGCGCGCGGCCAGGAACTCGTCGAAGGCCGCTTCGTCTTCCTCGGTCATGAGCTCCCCTTTCGATCCTCCACAACGCGTGAAGCCCGCCCGAGGTTGAGCGCGGTTACGGCAGGATAAGGAGATGTCGCGCCCGCTCCTCGCCCTCCCGAAGGCCCACCTCCACCTGCACTTCACCGGTTCGATGCGGCACAGCACGCTGATCGAGCTGGCCGTCGAACACGGCGTGCACCTGCCGGACGCGCTGGTCCAGGACTGGCCGCCGCAGCTGCGCGCCACCGACGAGCGCGGCTGGTTCCGGTTCCAGCGGCTCTACGACATCGCCCGTTCGGTGCTGCGCCGCCCCGAGGACGTCTACCGGCTGCTCAGGGAGGCCGCCGAGGACGAGCGGGCGGAGGGTTCGCGCTGGCTGGAGATCCAGGTGGACCCCTCGGGTTACGCGCAGCGGTTCGGTGGGCTGACCCCGACCCTGGAGCTCATGCTGGACGCGGCGGAACGCGCCGCCAAGCAGGTCGGGGTCGGGATGGCCGTGATCGTCGCCGCCAACCGCACCCGGCATCCGCTGGACGCCAGGACGCTGGCCCGGCTGGCCACCCAGTATCAGGACCGGGGCGTGATCGGCTTCGGCCTGTCCAACGACGAGCGCCGGGGCCGGGCCAGGGATTTCGACGGCGCGTTCCGGATCGCCAAGCGGGCGGGCCTGCTGGCCGTGCCGCACGGGGGCGAGCTGCTGGGCGCGGTCAGCGTGGCCGAATGCGTGGACGATCTGGACGCCGACCGGGTGGGGCACGGCGTGCGGGCCGCCGAGAACGCCCGGCTAATGGAGCGTCTTGCCGACCGGCAAATCGCCTGCGAGGTGTGCCCGCTGTCCAACGTCGGACTCGGCGTGGTCGAGCGGCCCGAGGACGTCCCACTACGGCGACTCTTCGACGCCGGCGTCCCGATCGCCCTGGGCGCCGACGACCCGCTGCTGTTCGGCGCCCGGCTACTCCCCCAGTACGAACTGGCCAGAGACGTGTACGGCTTCCGCGACGCCGAACTCGCCGAACTGGCCCGCCAATCGATCCGCTCCTCAGCGGCCCCGGACTCACTCAAGAAGGAACTACTCACCGAGATCGACACCTGGCTGGCGGGCTAGCGCATTGCCGATTCGCGCCCTCTGAGGCATTCCAACCGGACCCGGGGTTCTCCCCACCCACC
>NZ_BLAE01000119.1 GCF_009687865.1 Acrocarpospora macrocephala | reverse complement strand
CGGTACCACCGACCTGGACCTTCTCGCCCCTGCCTGCACCTGGCACAACCGCGACAAAGCAACCCACCCCGACCGCTACCGCACCCGCCGCAACGACGACGGCACCTGGACCCTCCTCTACCTCGGGAAAAGGAACCGCTTCGCCGGACGGTTCCGGCGCTGAACCGGACCGGCACGAAAGCGCCACCCACCCAGGCCGGGAACCCCGGGTTGAGGGAGTTCTCCGATCCTGAGACAGCGCGTGAAGGGTCGATCCTGGCCGGATCCTGGCCCGTCATGCGTAGCCACGCGATCGGCGCGCCACCATGCGTAGCTACGCGATCGGCGCGCTACGCCTGCTGAACTTCACCGACATCGCCGAAGGCACCCGCTGGGCACGCGACGACTTCCGCAACCCGCTCATCGCCCTCGGTCTCACCGCTCATCGCCCTCGGTCTCACAGGGTGAGGATTCCTTCGGCCCTGCCACCGTGATGCCAGCGCAGAGGGTCAAGGCCGGGACGACGATTGTCATGCGGAGCGGAGAAACCCCAGCTCAGAAGTTCACCCTGCACCAATAGGGACTAGAACACCGGTCGTCGCGGAGCACGGATGAGAGAACACCCCAGGCAATAGCGGTCACGTGGAAGTCCTGCTGTGCCGACGGAAAGTCGAGGCTGAAGGAAAGTGGTTCCTTTGTCGGTCACCAAAATCTGGCCGCTCAACGGGAGAACAGCGCGCTATGGCACATTCCGGGAGCGACACCGTGGATCCCTCACCCAGGCTGCTACGACCTGGGACGACGGTTTGACCCGGTTCCGACGGCGGTCGGTGTCCGGCTCACCCAGGCTGCTACGACCTGGGACGACAGGCCCACAGAACTCACATGGATCGCCCAGGTCGGGGCACGAAGGAGGACGGGTGCTCAGGCGTCGTGGGGCGTGGGCAAGGGGTGGCTCAGTGGACAGGGTCGGATTGGGAGGTAGGGGGTTTGGGTGGGGGGATGGGCCAGGTCGGGACGATGGGGGGGTTGGGTGTCCCGACCTGGGGTTGGGTGGGTGGTGATGCTTCGGGAAATGGCCGATCCAGAAGTCTCACCGTATTTGGTGATATTTCGTCGTTTGGTTGGGATTGGAACGGTCCAGGTTGTTAGGCGGCGGAGCCGCCCTCGGCGAGGGTCAGGAAGTCCTGGGCCATGGCGGGGAGGCGCTTGCGGGCGTGGACGATTGCGATGATCTTCCGGACTGAGGGGTCTAGGGAGCGGACTACCAGGCCGGCGCGGGTGGCCTGTTCGGCCATGCCCCGGTACCAGAGCAGGGACGCCTTGCCGTCTCGTACGGCCGGGAGCCAGCGGGCCCGTTCGTCGGACTCGATGGCGGGGATGGGGCGGACGCCGTACGTCGCGAAGATCTGGTCGAACTCCTTGCGGCGGGGGCTGCCGGGAGAGGGCAGGACCAGGCGCATGCCGTTGAGGCGGTTCATCGGGATGGGGTCGGGGAGGTCGAGGCCCGGCGGCGAGATCAGGACGATCTCCTGGCGCTCCAGGGGATGGCTGATCAGGTCGGTGGGCACCGGCAGGTCGGTGAGCCCGAGGTCGGCTCGCTGCTCGCGGACGGCGCTGACTACACTTTCGCGGCCGTCGCAGCGGACGATTTGCACGCGGATGCCCGGATGCTCCGCCACGTAGGCGGGCAGCAGGCGCCCGGCGAGCCCCGGCTCCAGGCTGGGGGTGGACGCGATCCTGAGTTCGGCGCCCGTGGTGTGCGAGTGGGTGGCGAGGGCCTCGATCTCCCGGACGGCGTCGAGCGCCTCCCGGGCGAGCTTGACGACCCGCCGTCCTTGTGCGGTGACGACCACACCACGACCGGAGCGGGCGAACAGCGTCATCCCGAGCTCGCGCTCCAGATCCCGGATGGCGCGGGAGAGTGCGGGTTGAGCGATGTAGAGGGATCTGGCCGCGTCGGTCATGGTGCGGTGCTCCGCGGTGGCTACCACGTAACGGAGCTGCTGCAGATTCATGCCAAAAACGCTAGGGCAGAGCAGGCCGGTGATTCCGGAACATCGCAGAGATCACCTCGTCTGATTACAGATTGTGCCCGTCTGCTGCTACATCCGTGACGGGTGTTAAATCAGTATCGTTCTGCCCAATCTCTCGCAAAGGGGTAGAACGTGGGGCCGCAGAATACTCAGCCGCCATCGGGCAGCCATCCCTACGGCCAACCGTCCCACCGCCCCCACGCGAACCAACCCCCGGCGAACCAACCCCCGGCAAGTGACCCGCCTCCGCAGAGCGCTCCCGACCAGAACCCACCTCGACCGCCTTACCCCTCTCCCCCGGGAAACGGCCCTTCCCTCCCGCCGGACGGGCAGCCCGATAGGACCGCGCAACTCGATACGACCGCGCAGCAGCCTCGAAGACCCCCTTTCTCGCCGCCCGGCGGCAATCAGGGAGGTATTGCGCAGCAGCCGGAAAGACCGGTGGGGCCGTCGTTCCCGCAAGGCGCACCACCCGCACCGCACGGGCCGTCGTTCCCCCCAGGTGGGCGGCCCGCGCCACAAGGGCAGCCTGCGCCGCACGGGCCATCGTTCCCTCAAGGCGCGGGGCCTGCCCCGCAGGGGCAGCCTGGGCCGCATGGGCCATCGTTCCCTCGAGGTGCGGGGCCTGCCCCGCAGGGGCCGTGGTTTCCGCAGGGGGCGCGGCCCGCGCCGCGTGGGCCCTATGGGCCGCCGAGGCATACGCCGCCGCACTGGCGGCCGCCGCGGCGCAAGTCCAGTGCGGGGGTGATAATTGCAGGGCTGCTGGGGCTGGGCGCGTTCGTGTTCGCGGTGCTGATCGTGGGCGCGGCCTTGGCGAACAACACGCGAGACTACGAGGCGGACTCCCTGGTCTCGCCGCCGACCTCGCGACCGGACGGGCCGCGGGGAACCACGGATCCGGGCGATCCGGCGAGGCCGGCCGTGCGGTTGGATCGGTCGTTGAAGAACAACACGCTGTACCAGGTCGGGGCGCTGCCGAAGACGCGGTGCCCGGCGGGAAGCGCGAACATCTACAACAGCGGGCAGCTCAAGGCGCTCATCATGAAGACCAGCCTCTGCATGGGCAAGGCCTGGAAGCCGCGTCTGGAGCAGGCGGGGATTCCGTTCACCCCGCCGAAGTACGCGATCGTGGCCCGCTCCGGCCGGGGCGCGTGCGGCGACTTCCCGATGCGGGGCACCATCGTCCCGTACTACTGCCCGTCCAACATGACGATCTACGCCTCCACCTCCGCGATGGCCAGCGGCCGGGGCGACGCGCGCGGCTACGGCGATCTGGTGAGCTGGCACGGCGGCATCATCGGCATGATGGCCCACGAGTACGGCCACCACATCCAGCAGCTCAGCGGCCTCTCCCAGACCCGCTGGGAGCAGAGCAGGCGGGCGAGCTCGGAAAGCCAGCGCCTGGCGATCAGCCGGAGATTCGAACTGCAGGCCAACTGCCTGAGCGGCATGTTCATGCGCTCGGTCTCCGCGACCTACCCGATCCCGGCCGCCCGCCGCCAGAATCTCTTCTACTTCTTCTCCAACGTCGGCGACTGGCCGGGCTACCCGCGCGACCACGGCTCCCCGAAGAACAGCGGCGCCTGGTTCCGCCAGGGCTGGCAACGCCAGCAGGCCTACCAGTGCAACACGTGGGCGGTCGGCTCCGCCACGGTGTCCTGATCACTACCACGGCTGCTGCGGCGCGGGCTGGGCGACGGCCGCAAGGACCCGGCGGGACGCGGCTCCAGCAGCGCCACGACCAGCAGCACCGCCACCATGTCGAGGGCGACCGAGACACCGATCGCGCATCGGGCGACCGCGCGTGGATCATGCCGCGCCGTGAACTCCATGGTGTGGTTCGCGAACACCGTGATGCCGCTGCTGATCCCGGTCACCTTCCTGGGGCGGCTCGACGAGGTGCGGGCGTCGCGGGCCAGGATCGTCGAGGCGGGAGTGGCCGAGCGCAGGCGGGTGGAGCGGGACCTGCACGACGGCGCCCAGCAGCGGCTGCTCGCGCTGGCCGCCACGCTGGGCCGGGTGCGCTCGGCGACCGGGGACCCGGCGGTGCACCGGCTCGTGGACGAGGCCAGGGCGGGGCTGCGGGACGCGCTCGCCGAGCTGCGCGACCTGGCCAGGGGCATCCATCCGGCGGTGCTGGAGCAGATCGGCCGTGCAGACCGCTGGGTGGCAAGACCATCGAGAGCCATATCGCCTCGGTGCTCAGCAAGCTCGGGCTCGAGCCCGCCGCCGACGGCAACCGGCGGGTGCTCGCGGTGCTCGCCTGGCTCAGCACGAAGTGATCAGCGGTTGGTCCTTTTACAGCGGATTTCAAGCGCCGGTTCTTAGGCTTGTGTCAGTCTTGTCCAGTTATGGGGGCTAGAATCCCTGGTCATTGCCGGGGTATTACCTGATAGATAGGAGCGGTCTGCCATGCGAGGTGGGGGAGCCGCGGAAGACGAGGGCCGTCCGCGACGGACTCGCAGGCGACCTGTCCCGCGTGACCAGCAACCGGCACACGACCCCGCAGGCGGCCCGCCGCCGCAACATCCGCAGCAGCCGCACCCGGCCGCCGAGCGGGCGCCGGAGCCGCCACCCGGCCGCCCCGGCCCGTCCCGCCGCCGCGCCGCGCCGCGCCGGGCCGCTGACGAGACCGCCACGGCTCCGTCGCGCGCCGCCCACCCCACGGGGCCGTACGCCCCGGAGCAAGCCGCCACGGGCCATGACAACCCCGGGCAAGAGCCACCGCGGCCCAGAGGTCCCCGGTTCGGGCGGCCGATGTCGGTGGGCGCCATCATCGGCTGGACGGCGCTGTCGGCGTTCGTCCCGGGCGCGGCCCACCTGCGCAGCGGCAACCGCCGGCTCGGCTTCATCCTGCTCGGCGTGTTCGGGGCGATCCTGATCGGCGCGATCCTGTACGGCCTGCAGTTCGTCGGCAACGTCGGCGCGGCCATCCGGGAGAGCACCCTCATCACGCTCACCGTGGCCTCGATCGTGCTGGCGCTGGCCTGGTTCGTGCTGGTGCTGCTGTCGTACATCACGCTCGGTCCCGACCGGCTGCCCCAGTCGGGTCAGATCGTCTCCGGCATCGTCGTCGGCGTGCTGTGCGTGTCGGTGATGGCACCGTTCGCGCTCACCGCGACCACGGTCAACACCACCCAGGAATTCCTGAACGCGTTCCCGTCCGACCACGAGAACCCGACCGCGGTCCCGGTCAAGGCGGAGGATCCGTTCAACGGGCGCAAGCGGGTCAACTTCCTGCTCATCGGCGGCGACGCGGCCGGGAACAGGACCGGCGTGCGGACCGACTCGATGACGGTGGCCAGCGTCAACATCGCCACCGGCAACACGGTGCTGTTCAGCCTGCCGCGCAACCTCCAGCACGTGCACTTCTCGGCGCGCAGCCCGCTGAACAAGCAGTTCCCCAACGGCTTCCACCGCGAGCTGCCCAACGGCGGCCTGCTGAACGAGGTCTGGCAGTTCGCCGAGGACAACCCGAGCTTCGGCCTGCGCGGCCCGGAGGCGCTCAAGGACGCGATCGGCACCACGCTCGGACTGCACATCGACTATTACGCCATGGTGGACATGTTCGGCTTCGCCGCGCTCATCGACGCCATCGGCGGCCTCAAGATCCGCGTCACCCAGGACGTGAAGTACGGCGGCAAGTTCGGCACCGCCGGCACCATCAAGGCGGGCTACCGCACGCTCAACGGCGAGCAGGTGCTCTGGTACGGCCGGTCCCGCGTGGGCAGCGACGACTTCAGCCGGATGGCCCGGCAGCGGTGCGTCATCGGCGCGCTCGCCCAGCAGGCCAGCCCGCAAGTGGTCCTGACCAACTTCACGAAGATCATCCAGGCGGCGAAGCGGCTGTTCCGGACCGACATTCCGCGGCAGTTGCTGGAGCACCTGGTCGATCTGGGCCTGAAGATCAAGGGCGCGAAGATCACCAGTACGCAGTTCGTGCCGCCGCAGATCTGGCCGGGCAGTCCCGACTGGGAAAAGATCAAGAAGATGACCACGACCGCCATCCGCAAGTCGGTGGGCACCACCCCGGTCGTAGCGTCGGCCACCCCGTCGGCCCCGGGCGCCTCCGCGACACCCCCGTCGACCACGCCTACCGCGTCCGCCTCGTCGTCCGGCCTGGCCACACCGACCCCGAACAAGAACACCGCCGATCAGACCTTGTCTGACCTTTGCGGGTTCTGACCAGGAAGCGGGGGTTACTCGCCGTTATCCGGCGCCGGTAACCTCCACACCCATCCTCGCCGTACCGGCGCCACAAGGGCGTTGCCCCTGGCCACGCCAGGCCCCTTGGGCGGAATCACAAGGCGATGAGCCAGTTCTCGGCGCAGGTGAGGCGGGGATCGTAAGGTCCCCGGCGCAAGTGAGGCGGGAATCGAAAGGAGAAGGGCCGGTCCTCGGCACAGGACCGGCCCTTCTGCTTGGGGGTGGGGGTTACTTGGTGATGGTTACGGTGTCGATGTCGAACAGGTTGCCCGCGCCGCCGACGAAGACCAGGTAGAGGGTCCCGGAGACGTTGCCGGTCAGGTTGGTGGAGGCGTTCTGGAAGGTGTCCCAGCTGCCGGTGTTCGGGAGGGTGATCGAGCCCAGCAGGGTGCCGGTCTGCGATCCGGAGCGGACCTGGACGGTGCCGCCTGAGCCCGCCGAGGAGAACCGCACGCTGGCCGTCTTGGCTCCCGAGGTGTTGATCTGGGAGTAGGCCGTCCAGTCGCCGTTCTCGATGTAGCCGACGGTCAGGCCGCCGCTGGCGGGGGTGTGGTTGGCCGTCTGCACGCCGGACTGGGCGGTCCAGCTCTCGCCCTCAACCGTCTGAGTGGTGACGGTCCCGCGGGAGAGGGTGATGGTGTCGATGTCGAACAGCGCGCCGGAGCCGCCGGAGAAGCTGAGGAACAGCGCCCCGGTGCCGGATCCGTTCAGCGTGGTGGTGACGTTCTGGAAGGTGTCCCAGCTGCCCGTACTGGGCACCGCGACCGTGCCGAGCACCGGACCTGTCTGCGATCCGGAGCGGATCGTGATCGTGCCGCCGGGGCCGCCGGAGGAGATCCTGGCGGTGAAGCCGGTGGCGTTCACGGTGCTGAGCGTGGAGTATCCGGCCCAGTCGCCGTTGTCGATGTAGCCGACGGTCAGGCCGCCGCTGGCGGCCGCGTGCCCGGCCGTCTGCACGCCGGACTGCGAGGTGAACGCCTCACCCTCGACCGTGTTCTGGGTGGGCGGCGGGCCGCCCAGCTCCTTGATCCGGATGTTGCGGAACGACACGTCGTCGCCGGTCCCGTGGTTCTGGATCCCGATGTAGCCGGAGGTCAGCGAACGCGCGGGGTCGGTGTTGGTGAAGTCGTTGATCTGCCGGCCGTTCAGGTAGACCCGGACCCGCTCGCCCTCGACCAGGATCTCGTAGGTGTTCCACGAGCCGGGCGGGTTGAGCGCGGCGTCCCGGGCGGCGATGTCGGCCGACTTGAAGCCGTAGATCGAGCCCGTGGTCTTGTCGGCGGTGTCGGTGGCGTCGATCTGGACCTCGTGGCCCTGGTTGATCGCCGACTGCGGGTCGGTCGGCGTCGGGAAGCCGAGGAGGATGCCCGAGTTGTCGTCGCCGGGCATGGTCCAGTCGAGCTTCAGCGAGTACGAGCCGTACTGCTTGGCCGAATACCAGAGCATGCCCATGCCGCCGACGGAGGTCAGCGTGTTGTTGGTGTTGGTGAAGCTGCCGGGCCCGTTCTGGGTCCAGCCGTTGGTGGAGCCGTTGTAGATGGTGGTGTAGCCGGTCTCCGGGCGGCAGTCCTGCTTGGCCCAGCCGGCGGCGTACCTGATGCCGCCGAGCAGGAGGGTGCGGAACGCGGTCTCGGCGTAGGTGGCCTGGGTGTGGCCGAGGCCGGTGTAGAACGCGCGGCCGTTGCTCTGCGTCTTGCACCAGGTGATCGGGTGGTCGGCGCCCATGCCGCCGCCGCTGTAGCTGGACTCGTCCAGGTTCTGCAGGATCTTGGCGGTGCCGCGCGGGTTGGTGCGGTAGTTGTACCACTCGTCCGAGCGGGACCAGGTCGGGCCGAGGTGGGCGGTCGCGGCGTGCGAGCGGTCCTCGGTCCGTACGGTGGCGGTCTGGATTGCCGGGTGGCTGTTGAAGTAGGCGCCGACGAGGTTGCCGTAGAACGGCCAGTCGTACTCGGTGTCGGCCGCGGCGTGCACGCCGACGTATCCGCCGCCGCCGTTGATGTAGTTCTCGAAGACCGTCTGCTGGGTGGCGTTCAGGACGTCGCCGGTGGTGCTCATGAAGACGACGGCCTTGAAGTTGGCCAGGTTGGCGGCCGTGAAGAAGGTGGCGTCCTCGGTGGCGGTGACGGTGAAGTTGTTCGCCGCCCCCAGGTCGCGCACCAGCTGGATGCCCTGCGGGATGGAGTCGTGCCGGAATCCGGCGGTCTTGGAGAAGACCAGGACCTGGTACGCCGGGTCGGCGGCGTGCGCCGCGGTCGGGACGATCAGGACGGCGGCGGCCGCGACGAGCGTGGACACGGCTAATCTAAGCCGTTTCATCACGTGCCTCCTACTTGGTGATGGTGATGGTGTCGATGTCGAACAGGTTCCCGGCGCCGCCCACGAAGACCAGGTAGAGCGTCCCCGACACGTTGCCGGTCAGGTTCGTGGACGCGTTCTGGAAGGTCTCCCAGCCGCCGGTGTTCGGAAGCGTGATCGAGCCCAGCAGGGTGCCGGTCTGCGACCCTGAGCGGATCTGCACGGTGCCGCCCGCGCCGGCCGAGGAGAACCGCACGCTGGCCGACGTGGCTCCCGAGGTGTTCATCTGGGAGTAGGCCGTCCAGTCGCCGTTCTCGATGTGCCCGGCGGTCAGCCCGCCGCTCGCCGGCGCGTGGGTGGCGTTGGTGACGCCGCTCTGCGCGGTCCACGCCTCGCCCTCGATCGTGGTGCTGCTGCCCCGGGTGATCGAGAAGGTGTCGATGTCGAACAGCGCGCCCGCCCCGCCGGAGAAGGTGAGGAACAGCGGCCCGGTGCCCGCGCCGTTGAGCGTGGTGGACACGTTGGCGAAGGTGTCGAAGCTGCCGGTGTTCGGCACGGCCACGGTGCCGAGGATCGCGCCGGTCTGGGAGCCCGAGCGGATGGTGATCGTGCCGCCGGGGCCGCCGGAGGAGACCCTGGCGGTGAAGCCGGTGCCGCCGACCGTGGTCACGTTCGAGTAGCCGGCCCAGTCGCCGTTGTCGATGTAGCCGAGGGTCAGGCCGCCGCTGGCGCCCGCGTGCCCGGCCGTCTGCACGCCGGACTGCGAGGTGAACGCCTCACCCTCGATGGTGCCCGCCGGCGGCGTGGTGCCGGTGTTGAAGGTGAACGCGTCCAGGTCGAACAGGTTGCCCTGCCCGGTGACGCCCTTGAAGACCAGGAACAGCGTGGTGGCCGCGGCCGGCAGGTTGCTCAGGTTGGCGTTGACGTTGACGAAGGTGTCCCAGCCGCCGGTGGGCGCCACGGTCGCGGTGCCGTGCAGGGTGCCGGTGGCCGAGCCCGAGCGGACCTCCAGGGTGCCGCCGACGCCGCCGGAGGAGACCCGGGCGGTGATGCTGGTGGCGTTGGAGATGTTGTACGGCGTGAACGAGATCCAGTCGTTGTTGTCCACGAAGCCGACCGTGGTGCCGCCTTCGGCCGGGGCGTGGGTGGCCGTCTGGATGCCGTTCTGGGCGCCGAAGTGCTCGGCCTGGCGGTGCTTGGGCTGCGCGGTGCGGATGCTGTGCGTGGTCAGGCCGCCGTTGTCGGTGTACTCGGCGTCGAAGACCCCGTAGATGTTGGCGGCCGCGTCGTGCTCGCCGTCGGACGGGACGGTGATCGAACCGGAGCAGCCGTTCTGCGAGGTGATCTGGTGGCTGTGGCTGTCGTGGCCGAGGAAGTAGGTGACCTTGACGCGGGAGCAGGTGATGGTCCCGTCCTGCGGGTCGGTGACGGTGACCGAGAACGGCACGGTGTCGCCGAAGTTGAACAGCTGCCCGTTGCCCGGCAGGTTCAGGGTGACCGTCGGCGCGGTGTTGCCGACTGTGATCGACACGTTGGCGGTGCCGGTCAGGCCCTGCGGGTCCCGCACGGTCAGGGTCACGTTGTAGGTGCCGTTGGCGGTGAAGGTGTGGCTCGGGTTGGCGGCCGTCGAGTTGGCGGTGCCGTCGCCCCAGTTCCAGGTGTAGGTGAGCGCGCCGCCCTCGGGGTCGGAGCTGCCCGCCGAGGAGAACGCGACGGTCAGCGGGGCGATGCCGGAGGTCGGGGTGCCCGCCGCCTTGGCGATCGGGTTGCGGTTGGTGCCGCCGATGTACTCCACCCGCCAGAGCGCCTGGTTGCCTGCGCCGGTGCCGTAGTCGAGCACGTAGAGGGCGCCGTCCGGGCCGAAGGCCATGTCCATGACCTGGGTTCCGGTCCAGGGCAGGCCGGAGATCTCGCCGTAGCCGCCGGAGGCGGTGACCGCGATGGCCTTGATCCAGCGGCGGCCGTACTCACCGGCGAAGAAGCGGCCGTCCAGGGACTGCGGGAACTTCACGGTGGAGGTGGACGCGGCGTCGTAGCGGTAGACCGGGCCGCCCATCGGGGACTCCGAGCCGCCGCCGAACTCGGGCGGGGAGCCCGCGTCGCCGCCGTACCGGATCCAGGCCGGCTTGGCAGCCGGGAGCGTGGTCAGGCCGGTGTTGCGGAAGGAGTTGTTGGTCGGCCCGCCCGCGCAGTTGTACTTAGCCTGAGAAGGACCGCTCGGGAAGGTGTACTCGTTATACGTCTCCGCGGTCGTGTTCGTGCCCGTGCAGTACGGCCAGCCGTAGAAGCCCGGCGAGGTGATCCGGTTGAACTCGACCTGGCCGTTGGGGCCGCGGTTCGGGTCGGTGGAGCCCGCGTCCGGGCCGTAGTCGCCCAGGTAGACGATGCCGGTGGCCTTGTCGACCGACATCCGGAACGGGTTGCGGAAGCCCATCGCGTAGATCTCAGGACGGGTGTTCGCGGTGCCCGGCGCGAACATGTTCCCGGCCGGGATCGAGTAGGAGTTGCCGTCCGCCGCCGGTTTGATCCGGATCAGCTTGCCGCGCAGGTCGTTGGTGTTGGCCGAGGAGCGCTGCGCGTCGAACTGCGGGTTGCGGTTGGTGCGCTCGTCGATCGGCGTGTACGACTGCGACTCGAACGGGTTGGTGTCGTCGCCGGTGGTCAGGTAGAGGTTCCCGGCGGCGTCGAAGTCGATGTCACCGCCCGCGTGGCAGCACTGGCCGCGGTCGTTGTCGACCCTGAGCACGATCTTCTCGCTCGCCATGTCCAGCGTGTTGCTCGCGGTGAGCGTGAACCTGGACAGGTAGAACTGGCCCTTCCAGGTGTTCCAGTCGGTCTGGGTGCCGGTGGTCGGCGCGTCCCCGTTGGGGGTGGACAGGCGCGGCGAGTAGTAGAGCCAGACGAACCGGTTGGTGGCGAAGCCGGGGTCCACGGCGACGCCCTGCAGGCCCTCCTCGTCGTGGGTGTAGACGTTGAGGGTGCCCGCCAGGGAGGTGTTGCCGTTGGCGTCGGTGATCCGTACCTGGCCGCTTCTGGCGGTGTGGATCACCGAGCGGTTCGGCATGACGGCGAGGGACATGGCCTCGCCGAGCTCGCCCGAGCCGGAGGCGAGGGAGATCTGCTGGTAGTCGGCGGCGGGCAGGTCCGCCGCCGACGCCGGGCTGCTGGGGACGACGCTGCCGGCGACGACCAGAACGGTCGCCGCGGCCAGCCGGGCCCACAGCCTCGGATGTGGTCGTGACATGGGGGGTGTCCTTCCTGACCTGGGAAACAGTCAGCAAGGCGCGCGCCGCCGCGCTTGTTGCCGTTGTGCTGTGCGGTGGAGCGGAACGACTGAAAGACCAGACGGGTGCCACGTCTGAAGCATGCGTCTTTCCGTCGGGTTTTTGCGAGCTCAGGGAAGATTTTACCGTTTTCTAACATATCAGTCATCGCCCTGTACACCCCTGCTGTCCTAGGGTCCAGGATCCGACGCGTGTTACACAAGTGTTACCCGCAAGAAGCGCTTCGACGCTTGCGCGGCTACGCAAGAACATCATTTAATTCGGCGCGCCATGCAAATTAATCCGCTCGGAGGGTCGACTTCCTGAGCGGATCCCGCAACCTCAACCCCCCAGGAGGACGCGCGTGCGGCCGGTTCCCAACGGGCTCGCGGACATCCCGGCCGACCAGGCCACGGTCCGCAGGTCCAACCTCTCACTGGTGCTGCGGCACCTGCGCGAGCACGGACCACAGTCCAGATCCGCGGTCGCCGCCGCCACCGGGCTCAACAAGACCACCGTGACCAGCCTGGTGGGCGAACTGCGCGCCCGCGGACTGATCAGGGAGAACGGCCCCCAGCACGCGGGCGCGGTAGGCCGCCCCGGACTGGCGCTCACCCTCGACGGCACGAGGGTCGGCGCGCTGGGCCTGGAGATAAACGTGGACTACATCGCGGCCTTCGCCACCGACCTGGGCGGGCGGGTCCTCATCGACCGCCGGGTCGGCTTCGACGCGATGGGCTGCGACCCGGAACGCTCGCTGGACGAACTGGCCAGGCTCGCCCGCGAAGCCCTGGCCGAACTCGGCCTGCTCGGCATCCACGTGGCCGGGATCACGGTCGCCGTGCCCGGCCTCATCGACGGCGCCAACGGGGTCGTGCACGTGGCCCCCAACCTCGGCTGGTACGGCGTGCCCGTGGCCGAACGCCTCTCCTGGGACGTGGCCCCCACCATCCCGGTGACCGTGGTCAACGACGCCAACCTGGCCGCCCTCGCCGAGTTCACCAGCGGCGTCGCGGCCGGCACCACCGACCTGGTCTACCTCACCGGCGAGGTCGGCGTCGGGGGCGGCATCATCGCGGGCGGCCGGCTGCTCGGCGGCGCCGACGGCTTCGCGGGCGAGGTCGGCCACGTCATGGTCGACTCCGCGGGCGAGCGGTGCGGCTGCGGCCGGACCGGCTGCTGGGAGACCAAGGTGGGTCTCGCGGCGCTGGTCCGCATGGTCACCCCCGACCACGCCTACGGCGTGCCGGACGGGATCGTCCGCGACCCCGAGGAACGGCTCGCCGAGATCGAACGACGCCAAGCCGAAGGCGACCCCCAAGTCGTCCACGCCCTCGCCGAAGTCGGCCGCTGGCTCGGCCTCGGCTCAGCCACCCTGGTCCGGCTCTTCAACCCAAGGGTGATCGTCGTCGGCGGTTACTTCGCCCGCCTCTCCGAGCACCTGCTCCCCCGCGCGCAGGCGGAACTCACCCGGCTCGGCGTGACCGGGACCGTGGCGCACTGCACCTTCGTCGCCTCCGACCTCGGCTTCGGCGCCGCGTCCCGGGGCGCGGCCGGAGTGGTCGTGGACCGGGTGCTGGCCGACCCGACCGCGATCGAGATCCTTCCACCTGAAATGTCGACAATTAGCGGGGCCTGACCGACCTGACTCCCCCGACTCCCGTCCGTCCGGCCGCCCGGTCCTGCCGCGACGCCGTTCACGCCGACCTCGGCGCCCCGGCGAGGGTGCCACCCGGGCGGCCGGACGGACGGGGCTTTGCGTGGTTCTCCCACCCGCCCAGCCCTCTTGTTTCACCTCGGGCTCCGCCCGCCCCCGCCAGCGCCGTGGCTCCCCACACGAAACGACCACGACACGGTGGATCCCCCACCCGCCCAGCCCTTTGTCTTCCCTCGGGCTCCGCCCGCCCCCGCCATCCCCGTGGTTCCCACAGGACACGGCGGCCGGAACGATCCCGGCTTGGGCGAAGACCAACTCGCCCCTTGAATTTCGTGACGTATCGCACGGTCAGGGCCTGTATGGCGGTCTTTATGCCGGTGGACGCGTCGCGGGTGATGTACGAGGGTGGTCAAGTCCGGCAACCCCCTGCTCCGGAGTGACGCATGCGTGTTCTGATCCAGCTTCGCCCCTCCCCCGACCTCGTCGCCGCCGTGGCCGACCCGACCATGGTCGCCACCACCTCCGACGTGTCCGACGGCCTGCCCGGCGTGGTGCTGGACCACTCCTTCACCCCGGTGGCGGTGCCCCGGCCCGTTCCCGCCTCGCCCAGTGGCGATCCGCTGTCGCTGAATCAGCCCCTCGTCTATTCGATGGCGCCGGACGACGCCTCGGTGGTGCTGCGCGGCGAGGTGTCCGACGACGAGGTGAACATCCGGATGTCGCTGCTGCCCGGCCGCCGCGACGTGGTGGCCGTCTACGCCGATCCGGTCATCGAGACCTCGCTCACCTGCGGTGGCAACCCGCCGGTCGGGGACTGGCACGACGTCGAGCGGCTGCTGCGGGTGAGCGAGCTGCTCGCCGAGGGCCTGGACGGGTCCGGGGTCACGCTGGCCGTCACCGACACCGGCATCAACGCGGCGCACGTGGCGCGGCGGCTCGGCCGGGGGATGACCATCGACCAGGATCGCAGCTGGACTCCGTCCGGCGTGGCGGGCAGTCCCGGCGAGTTCGCGGTCGACCACGGCTCGATGTGCGCGTTCGACGCGCTGATCGCCGCCCCGCAGGCGTCGCTGATCGACATCCCGGTGCTGCTGTCGGAGCGTCCCGGCGGGTCCGCGCTGGACGGGCTGCTCTCCGACGCGGTGGCGGCGTTCGCGCATCTGCGTACCGTCCTGGACGCGCAGCCCGCCGCGACCCGCTCGCTGGTGGTGACGAACAGCTGGGGCTCCTTCTCGCCGCGCTGGGATTTCGCGCCAGGACATCCCGGTAACTACTCCGACAACCCCGCGCACCCCTTCAACCTGATCGTGGGCAGCCTCGCCGAAGCCGGAGCCGACCTGCTGTTCGCGGCCGGGAACTGCGGCCGGGACTGCCCGGACGGCCGCTGCGCCTACCCCGACCGGCCGATCTCGGGCGCCAACTCCCACCCGAAGGTCCTGTCGGTCGGCGGCGTGGACATCACCGGGGAACGCGTCGGCTACTCCTCCCAGGGGCCCGGGCGGTTGACCGAGCGCAAACCAGACATTTGTGCATACACCCACTTCGCCGGATCCCGCGCGTTCGGCGAGGAGTCCCCGGACTCCGGCACCTCCGCCGCCTGCCCCGTCGCGGCCGGTCTGGTCGCCGCGATCCGCACCCAGTGGCCCGCCGCCCGCCTGTCCCCCGGCCAGCTCCGCACACTGCTCCGCCGCAGCGCCGATGATCGCGGCGAGCTCGGGTATGACTATGACTACGGCTACGGCATCGTGGACGTGGCCGGAATCATCGGAGCCCTGCGCAGCAGGGCGGACAGAGCGGCATGACGCCATGGTTCTCATTACCGTACGGCTCACGCGGGGAGCGACGATGGATCTCGCGCTCCGCAAGCTCGGCCTGACCAAACAGGACGTCGACCTCGGCTACGGCCTGATCCCGCTGGACCCGGACAAAGGCAGCTACGGCATGCGGGTCACGCCGGAGGCCGCCGCCAAGCTCGCCGCCGAAGGGCACGACTTCGAGGGCCCCTGGTCGGACCCCAGGATCGAGCCGTTCGGCCCGCCGCGTTGACCGTCTGGGTGGTCTCGGGCCCGCCCGGCTCCGGCAAGTCGACCGTGTGCGCGGCCCTGCTGTCCCGGCTGCGCCCGGTCCCGGCGCTCCTGGACAAGGACACCCTGTACGGCGACTTCGTCGCGGCCACCCTGGCCGCCCACGACCGCCCGCCGGGCGAACGCGAGGGTCCCTGGTACGACGAGCACATCAAGCGCCACGAATACCAGGGCCTGACCGCGACCGCGCGGGAGATCCGCTCACACGGCTGCCCCGTCCTGCTCAGCGGGCCCTTCACCGGCCAGGTGCACGACGCCGGCCGCTGGCGGCTCTGGGTGCGGGACCTGGGCGGCCCGCCCGTGCACCTGCTCTGGGTACGCTCCGACGCGGAGACGCTGCGCGAACGCCTGATCGCCCGGGCCTCGTCCAGGGACTCCGGAAAGCTCGCGGACTTCCCGGCGTTCCTGGACGCGATAAAAGTGGACGAACCCCCTGCCGTGCCGTACCTGGAGATCGACAACCGGCGCGGCGCGCGGACGGTGCACGAGCAACTCGCGCGCTACTCATCCGAGGGATGAGGGAGCCCGCCGCCGGTCCGCACCCGCGCAGGCGGTGATCGGCGGCGGGCTCCCCGCCTGGCGCCAGACCGCGCTCTGGCAGCTCTGCTACTCAGCGGGAGTAGTGCTCCACGACCAGCTGCTCGTCCACCGGGACCACGATCTGCTCCCGGAGGGGATGGCTCAGCAGGGTCGCGGTCAGGTTCTTGTGGTCCACCGATAGATAAGGCGCGATCCGGTCATCGGCGTACACGCCCTCGGCCGCGGCCACGAACGGCTGCGCCGCCCGGGACCTGGCCCGGACGCCGATCACCTGGCCCGGCTTGACCAGGTAGCTGGGGATGTCGACCTTCTTCCCGTCCACCGTGATGTGACCGTGGTTGACGTACTGCCGGGCCGCGTAGATCGACGGCGCGAGTCCCGCCCGCAGCACCACCGACGCCAGCCGGGTCTCCAGGATCGACACCAGCTCCTCCCCCGACCGGCCGGGACGGCGCAGCGCGAGATCCCAGTACCGCCGCAGCTGCCGCTCCGACACGTCGTAGTACCAGCGCAGCTTCTGCTTCTCCAGCAGCCGGACCCCGTAGTCCCCCGCGCTCCGCCGGTTGGTCTTGCGCCCGTGCTCCCCGGGCGGGTACGGCCGCTGCTCGAAGTACTTCACCGCCTTCCGCGTCAGCGGGACCCCCGCCCGCCGGGACAGCCGCACCTTCGGACCCGTGTAGCGCACGCTCGCTCCTTTGTGGTTAGGTAAGCCTTACTTAGGTAAGACTAACCTTAGCCCATCGCCCGAAGGAGCGTCATGCAGCACCCGGTCACGGCCCCGCCCATCCCCGAGCGCGTCCGCACCCTCGCCGCCGGAGCCGCCCCCACCCACGTCTCCGTCGCCGGCTCGGTCCTGCCCGCCGCCGCCGTCCGCGGCGGCGTCGACGCCGAGGGCCGCCCGGTCCTCCTGGTCAAGCCCGCCGAGCTCCTGTACGACCTGACGGACGAGATCGTCGTCACCGTCGACCTGGTCGCCACCCGCGCCATCGACGGCGTGGACCGCGCCCGCGGCATGCTCAAAGTCCGCGGCTGGGCCCAGCCCGTGCCCCCCGAGCGGATCCGCGACACCGCGATCGCCATCTCGGAACGCTGCCCCGACGAGGACCTCTTCGCCGCCATCGAATCCCGCGGCCCCCGCCTCCTCCGCGTCGACGCCGCCCAGGTCGTCTACCTCACCGGCCAGGAATCCGGCGTCCTGGACGCCGAGGACTACTTCACCGCCGCCCCCGACCCCCTCCTCGACGCCGCAGAACGCATCCTCCACCACGTCAACTCCTCCCACCGCCCCCAGCTCGTCCACGCCATGACCGCCCTCCTCGGCACCCCCGTCCCCAACGCCTGGATCTGGGAACTGGACCGCTACGGCACCACCATCCGCACCGCCCCCGACCACCTCCTCCGCCTCCCCTGGCCCACCCCCGCCACCTCCCCCGACGAACTCGAACACGCCCTCGCCTCCCTCATGTGCCCCAACCGCCACTGATTTCCGGGCGTCACCGTTGTCATCGAGTCGCCAGGGCTGCCCTAAGTGGCTTCGAGGGCCAGGAGGTGATCGGTAGCCGGTTTGTCAGTTCCGCTTTCTCTTCCTGCTGGTGGTGGACTTCCTGGCCGTCCCCGCGCCCGATCCCCGCCTGGTGGTCGTACGCCTGCCGGAAGAGGACGAGGAAGGCGGGCGGTTGCTTGTGAATCCGTACCGTTCGAGCGTGGTCGGCCGCGGGGTGACCTCCGGTGTGATTCGCGGAGCGGGTGCGGGGGACGTTTCGCGTTTGGTCTTCCGCAGCGGCGTGTCCATGGCCGGCGCGGCCCTGTCACCGGATTCGTCGCGCTGGATCGGCACCGGTATGTCACTGGTCGGTGCGGGCAATTGGTCCTCAGGCAGCACGGGGTCCCGGTCGAGGTGGGCGGCGAAGAGCGCATCCATCTCCGCTTCTCCCCCGGGATCGACCGAGAGTTCCTCTTGTTTCTCCTCACGATCGGTAGCGACGGTGTCGTGGGAGGCGGCGTCGATTCCGGCTGAGACCTTGGCATACAGGCTGCTCATCGACTCATCCTCACTGGATGGATATCCCGTGTCGTGGGCTCCCGGATCCCCCAGCGCCAGATAGATGGCATGGCACAGCGCCGGCCACACCTGGCGGTCCGCGAGCGCCTCCTGTAACCATTCCGGTAGCGACTCATCGGTGCTGGAGAACAACTTCAGCAGTTCTCCCGGCTCGGTGAGGAACTGAGGCGGCGGCCATGGATAGGTCTTCATGTGCGTGGCGAACCTGTTGCGGCGGAAGGCGTTCGGCCAGGCCTGCAACGCCAGCCAGCACTTGAAGCAGCAGAGTTTGCCGACGCCCAGGCCGGCGCCAGGATGCCTACGGCCGATGGCCAAAGCCACCATCTCCGCGTGGACTTCCATGTCGTTGCCGCTTCCGGCTTCGGGAACGTCGTAGACATAGGGAACGACCCGGATGCGGCCAAACCTCTGCTCCAGGATGCGGAGGAATGCGACGGTCTTGACCAGCCTCTGCCGATCCCGCTCTATCGAACGTTTGCCCAGCTTGCCCTTCCCGCCGCGACCGCCCATCTGCCCGGCCAGCTTCGCGATCCGCCGCCTGGCCTCGGCGCCCACCGCGCGGGACGCATGCAGGAGAGCCTCCAGGTCCCGACCCATCAAGTTGTCG
>NZ_BLAE01000118.1 GCF_009687865.1 Acrocarpospora macrocephala | reverse complement strand
GGTGGGGAGGGGGTGGCCGGTCACGGTCAGGTGGAGGGTCTGGTGGACGCGGTCGCCGCGGCGCAGGAGGACGGGCCAGGGACGGTCGAGCGGGGTGCCGTAGGTCTTGTAGCCGGGGTCGGTCCAGTTGCGATGGTCCTCGGTCTCGAACGTCTCGCCCGACAGCGAGATCCGCACCTCCACCCCGGAGTCCAGGTAGCGCATCGTCCGGATGCCCGTGAAGATCCGGCGTGGGCTGATCCGCCGGGGGAACTCCCCCGCGGGAGCGCCGTTGACCTCCACGGCGGTCCCGGCCAGGTGGCCGGGATGCAGGAGGCAGAGCCCGATCCTGGCCCGCTCGAAGTCCCGCCCGGCCCGGCCCTCGATCGAGAACCGCAGCGAGTCCTCGGTCGCGGTCACCGTGCCGTGCCAGGCGAAGTCGACCTCGCCCGAGCTGTGCCACACCTCCAGCCGGGACCCGGACACGTGCAGGACCCGCCCGGGCACCGTCATCCACCGGTGATCCCTGACCTCCACGCCGACCCGGCGCAGCAGGTCGAGATCGCCGAGCCGTACCCGGTCGAGGTAGGGCCCTTCCCGGTCATAGGTAAGCTCCACCTCACCCCTCCCGCATGCTGAGCAGGCTCTCGGCGGAACGGGGAAAGGAGGGCAGCGCGGTCAGCGCGTCGAGCTGGGCCTGATCCAGCCGCAGCCCCGCGGCGGCCACGCTCGCCGAAAGCTCCGCGACGCTCTCCGGGCCGACGATCGCGCTGGCGACGGCGGGGCGCGACAGCAGCCAGGCGATCGCGACCTGGGCGGGCGGCAGGCCCCAGCTCGCGGCCAGCGCCGCCAGCCGGTCGGCCGTGGCCAGGTGCTCGGGGGCGAAGCCGCCGCCGCCCCAGCGCCGCTCGCCGCTGTAGTGGCGGTCGGCGGCGGCAGCCAGCAGCCCGCCGTTGAGCGGGCTGAAGGCGACCAGGGACAGGCCCAGCCGGAGGAAGGCGGGCACGTGCTCCACCTCGGGCGTACGGTCGAACAGGTTGTAGCGCACCTGGGCGCACACCGGCGGGTTCAGGCGCAGCTCCGAGCAGATCCACATGGCCCTGACCGTCTCCCACGCCGGATAGGTCGACAGCGCCGCGTAACGCACCTTGCCCTGCCTGACCAGGTCGTCCATGGCTCTGAGCGTCTGGTCGAGCGGCGTGTCGGGATCGGGGTGGTGAGCGTAGAAGAGGTCCACGTGGTCGGTGTTCAGCCGCCGCAGGCTCCGCTCCAGCTGGCGCACCAGATGCCGCCTGGACAGCCCCCGGTCGTTGACGCCTGGCCCGACCGGCTCGCGCGCCTTGGTGGCCAGCACGACCTGGTCGCGCTGCCCGGCCAGCGCCTTGCCGAGGATCTCCTCGGCCGATTCCCGCAGGTCCCACGGCGGCACGCCCGGCCGGTCGAAGTGCGGCAGGTTGCCGTAGGAGTCGGCGGTGTCGAAGAAGTTGATCCCGTGGTCCAGCGCGCCGCGCACGATCCTGGCGGCTTCGGCCGGGTCCGGCGCCACTCCGAAGGTGGCCGTGCCGACGCAGAGCCGCGAGACCCGAACACCGGTCGAGCCGAGCAGCGCGTAGTCCATGACAGTGGACGGTAGGCCATAAATCAGACATTGGTCAACCGGTTGACCAATCGCGCAACATGGTTGTAACGTCACCCCATCTTGTTGGGCGGCCGCTCTTAAAACGATTCGTATCGGGGGACCGGGCCAACGAAGGGAAGTGATCGACATCGTGGCACTCCTGTCTCCGTACGACCTCACCTGCGAGTTCCTCGACCGGCCCCGCGGAATGGACGAGCCGGCCCCGCGCCTGGCGTGGCGACTGCGCTCCGGCGCCCACGGCGACCGCCAGAGCGCCTACCGCCTCACGGTGCGCGCCGGAGGGCGGCTCGTGTGGGAACACGAAGGCGCCGACGACAGCCAGGTCGGCTACGACGGGCCGCCCCTGGCGCCCGCCACCCGCTACACCTGGACGGTTGAGGTCCACGACGCCTGGGGGTCGCCGGCGGGCAGCGCCGAGTCGTGGTTCGAGACCGGGCTGATGGGCGGCTGGAGCGCGGCCTGGATCGCCAGGGACGAGGCCGCGCAGCCCGTCTTCGAACCCCCCGCCGACGACGACCTCACCCTCAACACCCGCAAGCTGACCCCTCCCGCGCAGCTGCGCCGCGCCTTCGACCTGCCTGAGCTCCCCGTGCGGGCCAGGCTGCACGCCAGCGCGCGGGGCCTGTACCGCTTCTCGCTGAACGGCTCGCGGGTCGGCGACGCCGAGCTCGAACCCGGCTGGACCGACTACCGGCAGCGGATCAGGTACCAGACCCATGATGTGACCGCGCTGCTGCGCGCCGGGGGCAACGTCCTGGGCGCGCTGCTCGCGGACGGCTGGTGGAGCGGCTTCGTCGGCTTCGACCCGCGCCGGGCGGGCAAGCTCTACGGCGACGCACCGGCCCTCATCGCCCAGCTGGAGCTGGAGTTCGCCGACGGATCCCGCCAGGTCGTCGCCACCGACGGCGACTGGCGGGAGGCACCGGGGCCGCTGAACCACTCCGACCTGCTGATGGGCGAGTACCACGACGCCCGCCGGCGGCGCGAGGGCTGGGACGCCCCCGGCTTCGACGACAGCGCGTGGGCGCCCGTCGCCGTCCTCGGCCGGGACACCGCCGAGCTGGTCTGGTCCCGCAGCACCCCCGTCCGGGTGGTCGCCGACCTGCCGGCCCTGCGGAGCTTTCCCGCCCCCGGCGGCGGCACGATCTTCGACCTGGGCCAGAACATGGTCGGCCGAGCCCGGCTCACCGTCCACGGCGCGGAGCGCGGCCGGCGGATCCAGCTCAGGCACGCCGAGATGCTGGCGGCGGACGGCTCCCCGCACACCGCGAACCTGCGCCGCGCCGAGGCCACCGACGTCTACGTCTGCGCGGGCGACCCCGTCGAGGTGTACGAGCCGGCCTTCACCCTGCACGGCTTCCGCTACGTCGAGGTCACCGGTTTCGAGGGGCGGATGGAGGTCACCGGCCGGGTCCTGCAGAGCGATCTGCCCTGGACCGGCGAGTTCACCTGCAGCGACGAGCTGGTCAACCGGCTGCACGAGAACATCCGCTGGGGTCAGCGCGGCAACTTCGTCTCGGTGCCCACCGACTGCCCGCAGCGGGACGAGCGGCTCGGCTGGCTCGCCGACGCTCAGGTCTTCCTGCCCACCGCCGCCCGCGGCGCCGAGATGTCCGCGTTCATGGCCGACTGGATGCGGGACGTGCTGTCCGGCCAGGACGCCGAGGGGGCCTTCCCCGACGTGGCCCCCAAGGTCTGCCTGACCAGGGAGGGCGCGCCCGGCTGGGGAGACGCCGGGGTGATCGTCCCGTGGACCCTCTACCGCCTGTACGGCGACCGCCGCGTGCTTGCGGACTGCTTCCCGGCGATGACCCGCTGGGTGGACCAGATCGAGCGGCACAACCCCGATCTGATCTGGCGACGCCGTACCGGACGCAACTACGGCGACTGGCTCCAGGTCGGCGTGGACACCCCACGCGAGGTGCTGGCCACGGCCTACTTCGCCCAGTCGGCCACCCTCGTGGCCCGGACGGCCCGGGTGCTCGGGCTGGCCGGGCCGGCCGAACACTACGAAACGCTGGCCGCCGCGATCCGGGCGGCCTTCACGGCCGCGTTCGTCGGACCGGACGCCCGCGTCCACGGCGACACCCAGACCTGCTACCTGCTCGCGCTGGAGTTCGCCCTAGTCCCCGCCGAGCTGCGCGAAGCCGTCGCCGCCCACCTGGTCCGGGACCTGGCCAAGCACGACGACCATCTGACCACCGGCTTCATCGGGGTGGGCCTGCTCTGCCCGGTGCTCACCGGCATCGGCCGCGCCGACCTCGCCTACCGGCTCCTGCACCAGGAGAGCTTCCCCGGCTGGCTGTTCTCGGTCCGGCACGGCGCCACGACCATCTGGGAACGCTGGGACGGCTGGACCCCGGAGCGCGGCTTCCAGTCGGCCACCATGAACTCCTTCAACCACTACAGCCTGGGCGCGGTCGGAGACTGGCTGTACGGCGGAGTGGCGGGGATCGGCCAGGAACCGGATTCCGTGGCCTACGCCGGCCTGACGCTCCGCCCCCACCCGGGCGGGCGGCTGACCTGGGCCCGGGCCGCGCAGGAGACCCCCCGCGGCCGGGTCGAGTCCGCCTGGTCGGTGGCGGCGGGCGTGTTCACGCTCGACCTGCACATCCCGCCGGGCGCCGACGCCCTCGTCCACGTCCCCACCAGCGACCCCGAGGCCGTCCGATCCACCGCCCACATCACCGTCCTGGAACGGCGCGACCGGGTGACCGTGTGCTCGGTGACCTCGGGACAGCACCGCATAGCGACCCCCTGGGCCGCAGCACCTGCACCTTATTGACCAGAAACCCGTCTTAACCAGAAACACCTGTCCCATAGCCAGCCGCATAGCCGCCGACCAGGCCATTCACCGCTGCGGCTGTCCAGATCACGACTTTCTCATTAATACGAGAGGACCACGCCATGAACACCCCCTCGCGCCGCGACCTGTTCCGCGGCGGCGGCCTGGCCGCCGCCGCGCTGACGCTCAGCGCCTGCGGCTGGGGCCGCACCGAACCGAGTGGCACCGGGACCGGCACGGGCGCGGCCCGCCCCGGGCTGAAGGTGTGGGACCAGTTCACGACCTCGCCGCAGAACGAGGCCGTGAAGAAGATCTACGACAGGTTCCAAGGCGCGGCCATCGCCCGCAGCGCGCAGACCGGGGACCAGCTGACCACGGTGGGCAAGACGGCGCTGGCCTCCGGCACCGGCCCGGACGTCATCTACTACCAGGTCGGCGCGGGCAATGCCGGCGTGCTGGCCGACGCGGGGCTGCTCCGCCCGCTGGACGACGTCGCCGCCAAATACGGCTGGCTGGACCGGCTGACCCCCTTCGCGATCCGCGAGGCCTCCCTCGACGGCAAGCTGTACGGCCTGCCCAACGAGTCGGAGAACACCGTCCTGTTCTACAACAAGACGCTCATCGAGAAGGCCGGGCTGACCGTGCCCGAGACCTTCGACGAGCTGCTCACCTTCGTCGCCGCCGCGACCAAGAAGGGATACACGCCGATCGCCTACGGCCAGTCGGACGTCTACCCGAGCTGGTGGGCGTTCTCGATGATGGCCGGCAACCTGGCGGGGGCCCAGCCGATGGGCGACCTGATCTTCGACAACAAGGGCAGCTGGAACACCCCGCAGCTGGTGGAGGCCATCCAGCTGTTCTTCGTCGATCTGGTCAAGGCCGGCGGCTTCATCAAGGACCTCAACTCCCTCGGCGGACCCGACGCCCAGTCGCTCTTCCTGGCGGGCAAGGCGCTGATGAATCTCAACGGCACCTGGGCGGTCGGCACGATCGAGAAGGACATGCCGGGCCAGGAGATCGGCATCATGGCCATGCCCTCGGTCAACGGCGGCCCGCGCGTCTACCCCGGCGGCATCGGCTCGGCGTACTACATCTCGGCCAAGAGCGCCAACGCCGACCTGGCCGCCGAGTTCCTGGACTCGCTCTACCAGCCGGAGGCCGTCAAGCTCTGGGTCCAGGAGGGCAAGATCTTCCCGCCGGTGCCCTTCGAATCCGGCGGATTCACCTTGACCCCGCTGCAGGAGCTCGCGATGGGGGTGGCCCAGAACGGCGGCGGTGACGCCAGGGCCAACATCGGCTACGCGGTCAACCACGGTCTGGCCTCCCCCGGCTTCCTCAAGGCGATGACCAGCGGCTTCCAGGCCGTGGTCGCCGGGGACAAGACGCCGGCCAAGCAGGCCGAGGAGCTGCAGAAGGCATGGGAGGCGGGGCTGACCTCATGACGCTCACGCTGACGAGGCCACGCTCGGTGGCGAGGCAGGTCCTGCCTGGCGGCCCGCCGCAGGGCCGGACCCTGGGCTACCTGTTCCTGGTGCCCGCGGGCCTGCTCTACGCGGGGTTCGTCCTGTGGCCGCTGGCCCAGTCGCTCTACCTCAGCCTGACCGACTGGGACGGGGCCAGCCCCGACAGGCGCTTCGTCGGCCTGGCCAACTTCCGGCGGCTGCTCGGCGACGACCTGTTCTGGCGCTCGCTCGGCCACAACCTCATCTGGGTGGTCGTCGGCACCGCCCTGACCATGGGAGTGGCGCTGCTGCTCGCCATGCTCGTCTGGAGCCGCCCCCGCGGCTTCACCGCGCTGCGGACGATCTACTTCATGCCGCAGGTGCTCCCCGCCATCATCGTCGGCATCGTCTGGAGCTGGATCTACAACCCGGCCTTCGGCATCCTCAACCGCGCGCTGGAGGCGGTCGGCCTGGAGTCCTGGACCAGGGGCTGGCTGGGCGACCCCTCCTTCGCCCTGTACGCGGTGCTGCTGGCCTCGGTCTGGGCCACCGTCGGCCTCGCGTTCGTCATCTTCACCGCCGCGCTGCACAACGTGGACACCGACCTGATCGACGCGGCCCGGGTGGACGGCGCCAACGGGTGGCAGCGCTTCCGGCACGTGGTGATCCCGCAGCTGTCCAACGCCATCACGCTGGTCGTCGTCCTGCTGCTGGTCCACGGCTTCCAGGCCTTCGACCACGTCTGGATCATGACCAAGGGCGGCCCGGACGACGCCACCCAGCTGATCGCCACCTACACCTATCAGAAGGCGTTCATGGAGAACGAGGTCGGCTACGGCGCGACCCTGTCGCTGGTGCTCACGGCGATCTCGCTGCTGGTGTCCATCGCGGTGGTCCGGGTCAGGGAGCGCGCATGACGATCACCGTGAAGACCGCCAGATACCTGATCCTCCTGCTGTTCGCGCTGCTGTTCGTGATGCCGTTCCTGTGGATCTGGTTCTCCGCGCTGAAGAGCACGGCCGAGATCAATCAGGATCCCTTCGGCGTCCCGGCCACGCTGCACTGGGAGAACCTGGCGGAGGCGTGGACGACCGGCCGGTTCGGCTCCTACATCGGCAACTCGGTGCTGTACGCCGCGTTCGTGGTGCCGCTGGTGACCGCCTTCTCGTGCCTCGCCGGGTACGCCCTGGGCACGCGACGGCTCCCCGGCGAGCGGCTGATCTTCGGCGCCTTCCTGGTGGGCATCATGATCCCGTTCCAGTCGATCATGATTCCGCAGTACTACCTGGTCCGGGACCTGGGCATCCTGGGCACCTACTGGGGCGTCATCGTGCCGAGCGTCGCGCTCGGGCTGGCCTTCGGGGTGTTCCTGATGCGGGCGTTCTTCCGCGGGCTGCCCGAGGAGATCTCCAACGCGGCCCGGATCGACGGCGCCTCAGAGTGGCGGGTCTTCACCCGCATCATCCTCCCGCTGGCCAGGCCGGGAATCATCACGCTGGTCGTGCTCCAGTTCATGTTCACCTGGAACATGTTCCTCATCCCCCTGCTGTACGGCCAGGACGAGGGACTGCGCCCGATCTCCACCGGAATCATGTTCTTCGTCGGGGAGTACAGCGTGGACCGGTCGATGATCGCCGCGGGCGTCACGCTGGCCAGCATCCCCATCATCGCCCTCTATCTCCTCCTTCAGCGGCATTTCATCCAGGGGATGACCGCCGGAGCACTCAAGTGAAAGGTTCGCAGATGCGACTGGCAGGCAGGAAAGCGCTCGTGACCGGCGCGGGCGGCGCCATGGGCAAGGTGTTCGCCCAGGCTCTGGCCGCGGAGGGGTGCGACGTCGCCGGCCTGGACGTGGCCGCCGACGGGCTCGGCATGTTCGGCGAGGCCGTCCGGGCGGCCGGGCGTCAGGCGCTGGAGCTCAAGACCGACATCACCGACTTCGCCGCCACCCAGGACGCGGTCGGGGAGATCGTCCAGGCCTGGGGTGGCCTGGACATCCTGGTCAACAACGCGGGCGGGGGCATGGTCCGGCCCTTCCACGAGATGACCGCGCAGGACTGGCAGCGGATGGTCGACGTCAACCTGACCAGCGTCTTCAACGTCACCGCCGCCGTCGTGCCGTCGATGCTGGCCCGCGGCGGCGGCCGGATCGTGAACATCGCCTCCATCGCGGCCCTGCGCGGCGGACGCCTGGTCCGGCACGCGAGCGGCTACGCCGCCGCGAAGGCAGGCGTGGTCGGGCTGACCAAGGCCCTGGCCATCGAGTACGCCACCAGCGGCATCACGGTCAACGCCATCGCGCCCGGCGCCCAGCAGACCCCCGGCCGCGACCGGGACACCCCCGAGCAGCGCGAGTCCCTGCTCGCCCAGATCCCCACCAGGACGCTGGGCCGCCCCGAGGACCTGGCCGAGACCATCGTGTTCTTCTGCCTGCCCTCGGCGGCCTACCTGACCGGCGTCATCCTGCCCCAGGACGGAGGTCACGCGATCTGATGGACGACAGCACCGAATCCCGCCTCGACCGGGGCCGGGCGATGTACGACGAGGTCTACGGCGACGGCGCGGCCGACCGCCTGCTCCAGTCACTCTCCGGCCTTGGCTCCGATCTCGGACGCTACGGCGTGGAGTTCAACTTCGGGGAGATCTACGCCCGCCCCGGGCTCGACCTGAAGCAGCGGCAGATCGCCTCGATCGCCTCGCTGGTCAACATCGGCGGCTGCGAGCCGCAGCTGACCGGGCACATCAACGCGGGCCTCAACGTCGGCCTGACCGCCGCCGAGATCGTCGAGGTCATCATCCACTGCGTCCAGTACGCCGGATTCCCCCGGGCCATCAACGCCCTGAACGTGGCCAAGCAGGTCTTCGAGCGCAGAGGGGTGGCGTGAGATGCCGGCCGTCGTGCTGATCGGGACGCTGGACACCAAGGGCCAGGAGTACGCCTGGCTGCGCGACCGGCTCCGGGCGCTGGGCGCGGAGGTGCTGCTCGTGGACGCGGGCGTGGGCCCAGCGACCGTGCCCGCCGACATCACCAACGACCAGGTGGCCGAGGCCGCGGGGGCGCGGGTGGAGTCTCTGCGGGCGGCGGGCGACCGGGGGGCCGCCGTCACCGCGATGGGCGAGGGGGCCGCGGCCGTGCTGGCCGGGCTGCACGCGGCGGGCCGGGTGGGCGCGGTGCTGGCGGTGGGCGGCAGCGGCGGCTCCTCGATCGCGGCGCGAGCCGTCCGAGATCTGCCGGTCGGGCTGCCCAAGCTCATTGTGTCCACGATGGCCTCGGGGGACGTCTCACCCTATGTCGGGGCGAAGGACGTCACGCTGATGCACAGCGTGGTGGACATCGCGGGCATCAACCGCGTCTCCCGCCTCATCCTCGGCAACGCGGCGGCAGCCGCCGCGGCCATGGCCGCCGCCGATCCCGGAGGAGAGACGGACGGCGCCGACCGGCCGCTCGTCGCGGCGTCGATGTTCGGCGTCACCACCCCGGCCGTCGACGCGGCCAGGCAACGGCTCGACGAGCTCGGGTACGAGGTGCTGGTCTTCCACGCCACCGGCGCCGGCGGCCGGGCGCTGGAGGGCCTGGCCGAGAGCGGCATGCTGGCCGGGGTGCTCGACCTGACCACCACCGAGCTGGCCGACGACCTGGTCGGCGGCGTCCTGTCGGCGGGTCCGGAGCGGCTGACGGCGGCGGGGCGGCGCGGCGTGCCGCAGGTGGTCGCGCCCGGCGCCCTCGACATGGTCAACTTCGGCCCCCGCGACACGGTCCCCGAACGCTTCGGCGCCAGGAACCTCTACGTCCACAACCCCACGGTGACGTTGATGCGCACCACCGCCGAGGAGATGGCCGAGCTCGGCCGCCGCCTCGCCGCCAAGCTCGCGGCGGCCCAGGGCCCCGCCGCCCTGTTCGTCCCGCTGAAGGGCGTCTCGGCGCTGGACGCGGAGGGGATGGCCTTCCACGACCCGAAGGCCGACGAGGCCGCGTTCGAGGCCATGGCCGCCTTCCCCGGCACCGAGCGCCTGGACCTGCACATCAACGATCCGGAGTTCGGCCGGGCCATGGCCGAACGGCTGCACGAGCTGATCGGAGGGAAGGCGTGAATCGCGAGGAGGTTCTGGGCCGGCTTCGCCGTACCGTCGCCGCGGGCAGGGCCGTGGTGGGCGCGGGGGCCGGGACCGGGCTGAGCGCCAAGTGCGCCGAGGCCGGCGGGGTCGATCTGATCATCATCTACAACTCCGGGCGCTACCGGATGGCCGGGCGCGGGTCGCTGGCCGGGCTCCTGCCGTACGGGGATGCCAACCAGATCGTGGTCGAGATGGCCGCCGAGGTGCTGCCCGTGGTGCGGGACACGCCGGTGCTGGCCGGGGTGTGCGGGACCGATCCGTTCCGGGTGATGCCGCGCTTCCTGGACCAGCTGCGGAGCATGGGGTTCGCGGGCGTGCAGAACTTCCCCACCGTCGGCCTCTACGACGGAGTCTTCCGCCAGAACCTGGAGGAGACCGGCATGGGCTACGACCTGGAAATCGAGATGGTACGGCTGGCGCGCGAGCGCGACCTGGTGACCGCGCCGTACGTGTTCGACCCCGGCCAGGCGGCGGCGATGGCCACGGCGGGGGCCGACGTGCTGGTGCCGCACGTGGGCCTGACCACCAAGGGGAGCATCGGCGCGGGGACCGCGCTGACCCTGGATGAGGCCGTGACCAGGGTCCAGGCGATGCGGGACGCGGCCGTCGCCGTCCGGCCCGAGGTGCTGGTGCTGTGCCACGGCGGGCCGATCGCGGAGCCGTCGGACGCGGCCTACGTGCTGTCCCGCACCGAGGGCGTGGCCGGTTTCTTCGGCGCGTCGTCGATCGAGCGGCTGCCCACCGAGGTGGCGATCACCGAACAGGTCCGATCCTTCAAGAATCTGGAGCTCTAAATGCTGGTAAGTCCGGACAAAGTGGCGACTATGGCCTTCGACTGGGGGTCGATCAAGTGGTTCGTCACGCCTTCGCTCATCCCCGGCGCGGGCAGCACGCTCGGCGAGGTCATCGTCAACCCGGGCCAGGGCCACGCCCGCCACAACCATCCCGGCAGCGAGGAGATCATCTATGTGATCTCCGGGGAGGCCATGCAGATGGTGGACGACGGCGAGCCCTTCCCGATCAGGGAGGGCGACACGGTCCACATCCCCGCGGGCGCCTACCACTCCACCTACAACAGCACCTGGCGCACGCTGCGGCTGATCGTCACCTACACCCCCGGCGGGGAGGAGAAGGCCCTGGACGGCGCCCCCGACCTGCACCTGCACGCGCCGGGCGGCGTCCCCCGGTGGATCCAGGCCTGATGACGGTCGTCAGAGCGGGCAGCCGCTGGCGGGATCACCGGCCCGCATGGTCCGACCTCACCGCGGCGGGCATCTTCCGGATGCCCGCCGCGGGCGGCCACTTCGACCGCCACCACCACGACTGCGCGGAGTACTGGCTGATCATCAACGGTCAGGCGACGGTCTGGAGCGGCGGCCACACCTACCATGTGGGCCCCGGCGACCTGCTGTGCACTCCCACCGGCGACGAGCACGACATCCTCGCCGTCCACTCCCCCCTGCTCGGCTTCTTCTTCGAGGGCCCGCTGCCCCCCGGCGGCCGGCCCGGCCATCTGCACACCAGCCCCGAGCAAGCGGCGGGCCACGCCGTCCCGCTCCTACCCCTCCCTACCGACTTCACCGGCAGCCACCACCTGGCCTGACTACTCGTCATCCCGTTTGGATTTGTCCGGCACCCGGCAGGAGAACTCCAGGAACAGCGCCGCGCAGATCAGCAGCACGCAGCACACGAAGGAACCGCCCGCGATGAACGCGTCCTGCCGGGGATCCGGCACGTCGATCAGTTCCAGCGTGTGGATGACGAAACCCCCGAAGATCCCCGCGAACACCGCGCCCGCGTGGGCGGTCGCCTTCGCCAGGGCGGCCAGGCGGGCCACCGCCAGCGGCTCCACCGGCTTGGTGCCCTCCTTCCTGGCGATCCTGGCCCGGGTCAGCACGCCGGTGTAGCCCTCGCCGATCGCCAGGATGAGCACGGTCGGGATGGCCGTCCACGGCAGCGCGGGCAGCGTGTGGTAGACCTGCTTCAACATGCCCCAGGTGAGGATGGCGAACACGACCGTCAGGCCTACCAGGACGCCAGGATTGCTGGGCTTCACGGGGATTGCTCCTAGGCGGGGGGCTGTAGGGCGAGGTCGGCGCGGAGCCGTACCCCGCTCTGGTCGAGGTCGGCGAGCAGGGCCGCCACCGGGCCGCGCCCGGGCAGAGTCGCGGCCCGATCCGCCTGCGCCCACGGGACCAGCACGAACGCGCGCTCGTGGGCGCGCGGATGCGGCAGGATCAGCTCCGGCCCTTCGCAGGTCAGGTCGCCCACCATGATCAGATCCACGTCCAGGGTGCGCGGGCCCCAGCGTTCGGACCGCTCCCGGCCGAAGGCGTCCTCGATGCTCAGCGCGCGCTCCAGGATCGAGCGCGGCTCCGGCATGCCCTCCGCGATCACCACCGCGTTCAGGAACGCCCCCTGGGCCGGGCCGCCCACCGGTTCTGTCTCGTAGACCGGCGAGACCGCCACGAAGGCCAGGCCAGGAGCGTCGAACAGCGCGTCCACGGCGCCTTGCAGGTTCTCCATCCGGCGGCCCAGATTGCTGCCGAGGGCGAGCACGACCTTCACGGCCGGGACCTCCGCACGGTCACCACCACGTCGGCGAACGGCACCGGGATCGGCGCGGCCGGCTTGTGCACCCGGATTTCGGCTTCCTCCACCAGCTCGTGGCGGAGGCAGGCCATCGCCAGCCGGTCGGCCAGCGTCTCGATCAGATTCACCGGCTCGCCGGACACGATCGCCGCCAGCTCCCCCGCCAGCGCGCCGTAGTCGACCGTCTTGGCCAGGTCGTCGCTCGCCGCCGCCGGGGCGGTGTCCAGGAAGAGGGTGGCGTCCACGACGAACTCCTGGCCGAGCTCCCGCTCCGCCGGCAGGCAGCCGTGCCGCCCGCGCGCCCGGACCCCCCGCAGGGCCACGCTATCCATCGTTCTCGTCCTCCTCGTCGTCGGTCTGCAGCACCGGTGAGCCATGGTGGTGCCACAGCCGCCAGCCCGTCGGCGTCCTGACGTAGGTGTTGGTCGCGACCACCCGCCCGGCCGCGAAGCCCGTGTCGTCGGAGTCGGCCGCGGTCAGGATGTTCTCCGCGCAGGTGAGCACGGCCACGTCCCCCAACACGGTGGTGTTCACGTCGGTCAGCACGAACTGGATGTACGGCGTGTTCGCCATGATCAGCGCCCACGACCGGAGCACCTCGGACCGGCCGCTCAGCAGCGGCCACCCCGGATGCACGCACATCGCCACCCGGTTCCCGGCGTCCTCCACCCAGATCTCGGACATGCGATCCAGATCGGCGCTCTCAATCGCGGCGTAGAACGCCTGATTGACATCCTCAACGTCCTTCATCTGCGTCCCTCGCCGGTCGCGGATCTGTGGCCGCCCTCCACACCGCGGCGACCCGCACCGCGTCCGCGTTGGGCCTGACGTCGTGCACCCGGACGCACCAGGCGCCGTCCCGGGCGGCGAGCGCCGTGACCGCCAGGGTCGCGTCGTCGCTCTGGTCGAAGGGTCTGGGTTCACCGCCCGCGTCGGCGAGCAGCCGTCCGAGGAACCGCTTCCGGGACGCCCCGATGATCAACGGGTGTCCCAGCTCGCGCAGGCGCGCCATCCCGGCCAGGAGCTCCCAGTTGTGCTCGGGATGTTTGGAGAAGCCCAGGCCGGGGTCCAGGATGATCTGCTCGACGCGCACCCCTTCGGCCAGCACCGAGTCCACCCGCTTGCGCAGCTCCTCGCACACCTCGGTGACCACGTCGGCGTAGATGGCCCGGCTCTCCATGTCCCGGCTGTGCCCGCGCCAGTGCATCACCACATACGGCACGCCCGCCGCGGCCACCACCCGCGGCATCACCGGGTCGGCCAGGCCGCCGCTCACGTCGTTGACCAGCCGGGCCCCCGCCTGGACGGCCATCTCGGCCACCTCGGCGCGCATGGTGTCCACGCTGACCGTGACACCCTCCTGGCTGAGGATCCTGATCACCGGTTCGACCCGGCGCAGCTCCTCGTCCAGCGAGACCCTGGCCGCTCCCGGGCGGGTGGATTCGCCGCCCACGTCGACGATGTCGGCGCCATCGGCCACCAGGTCGAGCCCGTGCGCGATCGCCGCGTCCACGTCGAACCAGCGGCCGCCGTCGGAGAAGGAGTCCGGCGTGACATTGACCACACCCATGACGAGACAGCGCCCTGGATCGGGCAGCCCCGGCACGGTCCCCGTGGTCATTTCTCGCTCCTCACCTGCCCAAGCCTAGGCGCTACCCCGCCGCCGTCAGTCGCGCGGGTACGACCTCCGGATAACGATCCCGATCAGCGGGCGTTGATCAAGGACATCGCCTCGGCGCGGGTCTTGTCGTCATCGCGGAAGATGCCGCGGACCGCCGAGGTGATCGTTTTCGCGCCTGGTTTGCGGACCCCGCGCATGGTCATGCACATGTGCTCGGCCTCCACCACCACGATCGTGCCGCGCGGCTGGAGCACCTCCATCAGCGCGTCCGCGATCTGGGAGGTCATGCGCTCCTGGACCTGGGGGCGGCGAGCGTACACATCCACCAGCCTGGCCAGCTTGCTCAGGCCGGTCACCTGGCCCTTCTCGTTCGGGATGTAGCCCACGTGGGCGACCCCGTGGAACGGGACCAGGTGATGTTCGCAGGTGCTGTAGACCTCGATGTCGCGGACCAGCACCATCTCGTCGTGGCCGGCGTCGAAGACCGTGGTGAGCACGTCCTCCGGGGTCTGGCCGAGGCCCGCGAACTGCTCGGCATACGCCCGGGCGACCCGCGCCGGGGTGTCGAGCAGGCCGTCGCGGTTGGGATCCTCCCCGATGGCGAGAAGGAGTTCACGAACGGCCCGCTCGATCCGGGCGTGGTCGACCCGCACGTTCTAGGCCTCGTCCTTCTTCGGAGTAGAAGGCTTCGGGGTCGAGGGCTGGGATGACATGTTCGCGGCGGGCAGCGCGGCCGGGGAGCCGTTGCTGCCGTTGGCCAGTTCCTTCGGCGTGGTGACCGGCGGGCGGTCGGAGGGCAGGCGCTTGCCGTATCCCGCATACGACGGGCGCTTCTCCTTGGTCACTATCGGGGCGAAGATCTCCAGGACCTGGTCGCGGGAGAGGGTCTCCTTCTCCATCAGCTCCAGGACCAGGTTGTCCAGCACGTCCCGATACTCGACCAGGATCTCCCAGGCCGTGTCGTGGCCCGCCTCGATCAGGCGGCGGACCTCGTCGTCGATCGTGGAGGCGATCTGCTCGGAGTAGTCGCGCTCGTGGCCCATCTCGCGGCCGAGGAAGACCTCGGCGTTGCCGGAGCCGAACTTGCGCGCGCCGAGCTTCTCGCTCATGCCGTATTCGGTGACCATACGCCGGGCGATCGCGGTCGCCTTCTCGATGTCGTTGGAGGCGCCGGTGGTGGGCTCGTGGAAGACGAGCTCCTCCGCGGTCCTGCCGCCGAGCAGCATGGCCAGCTGGTCGTTCATCTCCGAGCGGGTGGCCAGGAACTTGTCCTCCATGGGCAGCGTCATCGTGTAACCGAGGGCGCGGCCGCGGGACAGGATCGTGATCTTGTGAACCGGGTCGGAGTTGGGCAGCGCGTGCGCCACCAGGGCGTGGCCGCCCTCGTGGTACGCGATGATCTTCTTCTCCTGGTCGGACATGACCCGGGACTTGCGTTCGGGCCCGGCCATCACCCGGTCGATGGACTCCTCGAGGATCTCCATCGTGATCAGCTTCTGGTCGTTGCGCGCGGTCAGCAGCGCCGCCTCGTTGATCACGTTGGCCAGGTCGGCGCCGGTGAACCCGGGGGTGCGCCGAGCGATAATGTCCAGATCGACGCCCTCCGCGAACGGCTTGCCGCGGCCGTGCACCTTGAGGATGCCCTTACGGCCCTCCAGGTCCGGGCGGTCCACCGTGACCTGGCGGTCGAAACGGCCGGGACGCAGCAGCGCCGGGTCCAGGATGTCGGGGCGGTTGGTCGCGGCGATCAGGATCACGCCGCCCTTGACGTCGAAGCCGTCCATCTCGACCAGCAGCTGGTTCAGCGTCTGCTCGCGCTCGTCGTGCCCGCCGCCGAGACCGGCGCCACGGTGGCGGCCCACCGCGTCGATCTCGTCGATGAAGATGATCGCCGGAGCGTTCGCCTTGGCCTGCTCGAACAGGTCGCGGACCCGGGAGGCGCCGACACCGACGAACATCTCCACGAAGTCGGAACCCGAGATCGAGTAGAACGGCACCCCGGCCTCACCGGCGACCGCCCTGGCGAGCAGCGTCTTACCGGTGCCGGGCGGACCGTACAGCAGCACGCCCTTGGGGATCTTCGCGCCGATGGCCTGGAACTTGGCCGGGGCCTGCAAGAAATCCTTGATCTCCTGGAGTTCCTCGATGGCCTCGTCAGCGCCCGCCACGTCGGCGAACGTGGTCTTGGGGGTGTCTTTGGTGATCAACTTGGCCTTGGACTTCCCGAAGTTCATCACCCGGGAGCCGCCGCCCTGCATCTGGTTCATGATGAACAGGAAGATGAGGACGATGATCACGATCGGGAGGAAGCTCACCAGCAGGCTGACGAGGAAGTTCTCCCTCGGCACGTCGACGGTGAACCCGCCCTTGACGCTGCCCGCCTTCTTCTGCGCGGCAAGCTGGTTGACCAGCTCCACGCCCTGACCGGTCACCCAGGGGGCTTGGATGCGCTTGGTCAGTTTGGCGTCCTTACCCGCCTTGATGTCGTTGACGAGGGTCAGCTCGACGCGCTGCTCCTTGTCGATGACTTTCGCGTTCTGGACGTTACCGGCCTGGATCTGCTCCATCGCCTGGGACGTGTCCGCTGTCGTGTAATTGCCTTCACCACTGAACATCGTGGTGACCAGCAGGAGGAGCACGACAATGCCCAGGATCCACAGCAGTGGCCCACGTGTAAATCGCTTGAGATCCATCCGATGCGGAACCCTGGCGGGTCCGTCCCTTCCCTGACTAATAAGGCCTGGCCCCCCTTGTGAGAAGGGGGTCGCGGCACCTTCAGCCGCGTCAACTGACTACCCAGAGCTGTCCCTGCGCTATCAGAAGGTACACCGACCTGACCGCACAGGGTCACCGCCCGGCCAGGCCCGGTATTGCCTTCCAACGTACGTCAGGGATCCTCGTGTTCCCCGACCTGGGAGCAAATAACGCGCGTTTGGTGGGGTACTTCGCTCAGGGCTTACTCGCCGCCGTAGACATGGGGGGCGAGCGTGCCTATGAACGGGAGGTTCCGGTAGCGCTCCGCGTAGTCCAGGCCGTAGCCGATGACGAACTCGCTGGGGATGTCGAAACCTACGTATTTCACATCGATGGGGACCTTGACCGCTTCTGGTTTGCGGAGCAGCGCGCAGATCTCGGCGGAGGCCGGGTTGCGGGACTGCAGGTTGTTGAGCAGCCAGGACAGGGTGAGTCCCGAGTCGATGATGTCTTCGACCACCAGGACGTGGCGGTTGGCGATGTCGGTGTCAAGATCCTTGAGGACTCTGACGACGCCGGATGATTTGGTGCCCGCGCCGTAGGACGACACGGCCATCCAGTCCATCTGGACGGGTATGTGCAGCGCCCTGGCCAGGTCTGCCATGATCATGACCGCGCCTTTGAGGACCCCGACGATCAGCAGGTCCTTCCCGGCGTAGTCCGCGTCGATCTGGCCGGCAAGTTCCTTGATTTTGGTCTGGAGCTCGTCTTCGGAAATGAGGACGTTGGACAGATCTCTGCCCATGTCGGCTGCATCCACCTGCGGTTCCTTACGAGAGGTTGCTGGCGAATATCAGGGTGCCATATCGCCGCACTGCCCCGACCCCCCCGGGCAGGTCCACCGCCCGCTGGCCCCGCCAGTGCGTGACCAGCCGCTCCACCTCCTCGATGTGCACGGCCGCCAGCGCGCTCGCCGTTGCCCCCGCGTCCACCGCCGCCCGCTGGATCACCCGCCGCCGCACGGCCCCGGGCAACCTTTCGAGTACGACCACGTCCAGCCCCGCACCCAGCCCGCGCGCCTCCGCGTAAGCCGCGTCCGCCCAGTCGTCCAGCGCGTCCGCGTCATCCCGGCACAACCGCGCCGTCCTCGCCAGCGCCTCCGCGATCCCCGGCCCCAGCGTCCTCTCCAGCACCGGCAGCGCCTCCCCCCGCACCCGTGCCCTCGTGTACGCCTGGTCGGCGTTGTGGGGGTCCTTCCAGGGCGCCAGCCCCAAAGCCTCACAAGCCTGCTCAGTCCGGGTACGGCTAACGCCCAGCAACGGCCGCCGATACCGCCCGAACCGCTCCGGCATCCCCGCAAGGGAACGGCTTCCACTGCCCCGGGCGAGCCGCATGAGCACGGTCTCCGCTTGATCGTTGAGCGTATGCCCGAGCAAGACGACTGCCGCGCCCAATCTCTCAGCGGCCGCATCCAACGCCTTGTACCGCGCATCCCGGGCGGCAGCCTCAGGCCCACCGTCCCGTCCCACGGTCACACTCAGAACCTCCGCCGGATCCAGCCCGAGCATCGGCGCAAGCTGCACCAGTTCCCGAGCCCGATCCCCCGACCCGACCTGCAACCCATGATCAACGGTAAGCAACCCCGCCCTCAGCCCCAACCGAGGCGCCACAAACCCCAAACACGCGGCCAACGCCAGCGAATCAGCCCCCCCACTACACGCAACCACCACAAGCGCCCCCGCC
>NZ_BLAE01000117.1 GCF_009687865.1 Acrocarpospora macrocephala | reverse complement strand
GGCTGATCCACGCCGCCGGCACCGCCCGCGAGCAGGGCGAGGACGCCATCGACACAGGCGTCAAAGATGAGCTGATCCGGCTGTTCAAGCACGGGGTCCGCGTCGGTCTGTCCGAGGTTCCCCGCATCCCCGGACCCGCCAAAACCGTGACCCAGCCCGTCGGCCGGGTGCTGCTGGAAGTGCTGCGCGACCGTGAGGACGACGTCCTGCGTTTCGCCCATGACCTGCGGGTTCCTCCGACGAACAATCAGGCCGAACGCGATGTCCGACCAGCCAAAACCCAGCAGAAGATCTCCGGGCGGCTTCGATCGGAGACGGCGACCGGCAACCGGTATGCCATCCGCGGCTACCTGTCCACCGCCGCCAAACACGGCACCGACGTCATCTCCGCGATCCGCGACGCCCTGCTCGGCAGACCCTGGATGCCGCCGGACCCAGCCACCGCCTAACCCACGGGCACGTTTGGTAACCACTCACGCCCGACGACCATCACCCACCGCGATCACATCACACTGGAATGCGTCGGGCCTGAATGAATACGGTGAAGGAACTCAGCCGTTACGCGTTGATCCGCAGCGACCCCGAGAGCCGCACCATTCAGGTGCACCGGCTGATCCAGGCCCTGCTCCGAAACGATCTCGACGAGAAAAGACAGGGCGAACTCCGCAGGGAGGTTCACCAGCTGCTCGCCGGAAGCGCGCCGAAAACCCCGGACGACAACTCCAAATGGCGCGACTTCGCCGATCTCGTCCCGCACGTCGGCCCTTCCGAAGTCGTCGGTTCGGCCGATCCCGAGGTCCGCGAATTCGCCCTCAACGTGGTGCGCTATCTCTACGCCTCGGCCAACTACAAATCGGCGCTCGAACTGATCGAGGTATTCATCGACGAGTGGAGCAAGACGGAAGAGAACCACCCCCACGTGCTGCGGGCCCGTCGTCACCAGGCGAACATTTTGCGCCGCATGGGCGAGTACGACAAGGTCTATGAGCTCGACCGCGACACTTTGGAGAAGGTGCGCACGGAGTTCGGCCCGGAGCACCAGGAGACGCTGATCGCGACGAACGGTCTCGGCGGCAGTCTGCGCGCCCGCGGCGAGTTCCGGGCTGCCCTCGAATTGGACGAGGAGTTGGTCCGTACGCACGAGCGCCTGCTCGGCGAGGACAACGTGCTGACCCTGCGGGCGAAGAACAGCCTGGCCCTTGATTATGCGCTGAACAGCAAGTACAGGCAGGCCAGGAGACTCCACACCGAGGTCTATCTGGCCCAGAGCGAGGCGACCAACCCCACGGGTTTCGAGATCGTGCTGTTGTCGTGGAACAGCATGGCCCGGTCCGTCAGGTTGACCAGTGACCTGGAGGAGGCCTGCGACACCGGCGAGGCGGCGTTGGCGTTCGGGGTGCAGAAGCTGAGCAAGGACCACTGGGCCACCCTGATCACCGCCAAGGATCTCTCGATCGCGCAGCGACGCGCGGGGGCGCTGGACGAGGCACTGGACAACGCTCATGACACGCACACCAGGCTGACCCGGCTCTTCGGCACGACGCACCCCGACACGGTCGCGGCGGCGGTGAACGTGTCGAACGTCCTGCGGGTCCGCGGCGAACTGGCCGACGCCTTCGAACTGGCCGCCGAGATGACCCGCACCTACCCGTTGGTGTTCGGTAACGACCACCCCTTCACGCTGGCCTGCCAGTCGAACCTGGCGATCTTGCACCGGCTGCTGGGCAATCCCGAGCTGGCCCGTACGGTCAACGAGGGCAGCCGCCGGGGCCTGATCAACCGGCTGGGCCCGGCCCACCACTACGTGTTGTCGTGCTCGGTGAACCTCCAGAGCGACCTAGCCGCGCTGGGTGAGTTCGAACAGGCCAGGCAGCTCGGCGAGCAGACGTACGTGCAGCTCGCCGACAAGTTCGGACACGACCACTTCCTGACCATTTCGTGCGCGGCGAACTTGGCCCTCGACCGGGCGGCAGTGGGCGCACCGGACGCGGAGGAACTGCGCCTGGACACGGCGGAGCGGTACCGGGAACGGCTCGACCTCGGCCAGCCCGACGCGGTCACGGCCGCGTCGGGCACGCGCATCGACTGCGACTTCGACCCGCTACCGATCTGAGCGCCCGTTCCGGGCCTGCCATGCGGCCTTGTGGTCGGCCGCCGCGCGCTCAGCGGCGGCCAGCGCCTCATCGTCGAGGGGTTCGGCCAGCACGTCGCCCAACCGGGTCCGCATACCCTCGACGAAGTTCATCCCCGCGTCGTTGAGCAACTGCTCGTCTTCGAGGGTGTCCAGCACCCGCCGGACACCCTCCCGCCACCGCGCGAGTTCGACGCGTCCCCGCAGGCCTTCTCGCGGGTGCCGGCGCTGCCAGAACTCGCTGACGCCGAGGTAGGCGTAGGCACCCTGCAGGAGACCGTGGGCGGGGCGGGGATCGGGCCGCCAGGGGGCGTAGTAGGAATCGGTGCGCTCGTAACGTACGAGGGGGACGAAATGCATGAGGGCGTCCAGTTTGGCGTGCTGGATTTCGTGGGCGAGCGTCTCGGCCAGCCACGTCGCCGACCCCCGGGGCACGGACATGGCGATCGCGCCGAACGTCTCCCGGGCCGACGCGCTGCTGACCCCCTCGGGCGGCGCCGCGATCGGAGTGATCGCACGCACCATCGCGACGATCTCCTCGGCCACCGCGGGATGGGTCTCCCGTAACACGGTCCATGCCTGCGGGAGCAGGTCCCGCCAGGCGGGGAGGCCGGCCGGGTCGATCCTCGGCGTGGCGCGGCCGGGTTCCGGCCATCGGTACGGGTCAAGGTCGTCCAGGACGATCTCGAAGCCGTCGCCGACCCGGATGCGGTGCAGTACCTGCCAGCCGGGCCCGTCGGCCCCGAGGTCCACGTCGATGCGCCGGCCATGGGCCCGCAGGCGGCGGCCCTCGGCCTCGAGCTCGATCTCGGCCGAGGCAGTTCCCAGAGACAACCGGCCCAGGCTCGGCACCATCAGGCGGCCCTGGTCGTCCAGCGGCACGTGCACCCGGCAGGCCCCGCCGGAGGCGATGGCCGCGGCGAGGGTGACCGCGCCCAGCCGGGAAGGACGCTCCGGACCGCGTGCGCGCAGCGAGAGGAAGGTCCGCCAGGCCCAGGCGCTGACCGCCGGATGATGCAGCACCCGGCCGACGGCGGCGGGCGCGGCCGCCTCCAGTTCCAAGAGGGCCGTGTACGCCGCGCTCGCCGGGCCCGCATCGGGATGGTCCGCCGCGTCCGCCTCCTCCACGACGCCTTTGAGCAGGGCGACCCGGTGGCGGAGCTGGAGTCCGTTCAGTTCCGCGGCGGCCTCGGCGTTGGCCGGCTCCTCGGCCAGCGCGCGGAAGGTTTTGTCGGAGACCCTACTCATACGCGTCCCTTCAGTCGGACGGTGTCGCGGGCGTGCCGATCGCTGATGTACGAGATGAGCCGATAAAGGTCAGGGCAGTACACCGAAGGGCTGCGGAACCCGGTCGACGGCCGGAAGCGGTGCGCGTAGAGACCTCCGCCGCAGACCCGTAGCAGTTCGCAGGCGTGACACTCCGGAGCGAGGGCACGCTCGCCGATCTGGCGGGCGATGACGGCCGGATGTCTCAGGGCCTCATCGAAGGCGTCGGTCAGGACGTGCAGCCCGGTGGCCGACGCTCCCTGGTACGCGGATTTGAGTATGTCCGATTGTTCGATGGCGCCCCCGGTCTCCACCACCACCATTAATGCCGGCGACAGGCCGACGGATTCACTCCGCGAGGCGCCTCCGGAAAGCAGCCGGGTGATCTCATGGAACAGCCGGATCTCCGTACGGAACCTCGGGGCGTCCCGCCACTCGTCGAAAACGCGGATAAGCCAATCGGCATAAGGGGTCGCCGCGGAATCGGGATCCCGCTGCGGGGGTGGCGCCGACCAGTTGCCGTGCGGAAGCAGGAAATCGACGCTCGGCGGATCGAATTCGAGCAATGCGCGATAGGTCCGTACGGGATCGTTTCGCAGGTCGATGGTGCACAGGATCCCTGCGAAAATCTGGTGAAAGGGCCCGTCGAGCAGGCGTAACGCGCGGGCGACCCGTTCGTGACTGCCCCGGCCGCCGGCGAACACGCGGGTTCTGTCATGCGCCTCGGCGTATCCGTCCAGGCTGACCCCGACCCGTATCCCCAGGTCACTGAAGATCCGCAGAAACGTCTCATCGAGCCGGACGGCGTTGGTCTGCATGCTGACCCTGACCCGCGTGCCCACCTCCGCGCAGGCCGACCGGATCGTCCGCACGATGAATTCCAGCGATTCCGCCCCCGCCAGCAATGGTTCACCGCCGTGCAGGATGACGTCCACGTCGCTCAGCCGGTGGGTGCGGGCGTGTTCGGCGATGCGGTCTGCGGTATGCGCCACGATAGCCGGGGACATCTGGCGTGGCTGGTTTCGCCAGCCCTGGTCGGCCATTTCATAAACGTAGCAGTTAGGGCAGGCGAGATCGCATCGGCTGTGCACCTTGAGGATGAACTGCCGAAAGGCGGAAGGCCGCCATCCCGAGGCCAGCAGCTCCGCGACGTCGAGGTTTTCCGGAAAGACGTTTTCGGACGGCGGCTTCGTGGGTTCTTGGTTGTTCGACAACCCGCCTCCCCTTTTTTCGCCAACCCCATTTCGCCCTATTTTGCACAGATAGTCAATGGTCAGACGTCTTGGCGTACCAGAATGGCGAGCGAACGCGAGCTCGATGGCGTTCTCCCGCTAACCGTTCATGATCTCGGGGGATGTATCTACAATGAGGCCACCGTGGCCGGCCGGGAGTCGCGAGGCTCCCGGCCGGCTTGGTGCTCAGCTGCCGTAGACCTCGAAGGTGAACAGCGAGTACCCCCAGGCGGTGCCGCGGGTGGTGCCGTAGATGCGCACGTATCTGGTGGAGTTGTTGAGTCCGGTGTTGTCGTCCTCGCCGCCGTTGCCGCCGGTGACGGATCGGGCTGTTGTCCAGGTTGTGCCGTTGGGTGATGTCTGGATTTGGTACGCCGAGCCGTAGGCGGCTTCCCAGACCAGTCGTACGCGGGTGATGGTGTAGGTGGCGCCCAGGTCGACCTGGATCCATTGGGGGTCGGAGAAGGCGCTGGACCATCGGGTGGTCGTGGAGGCGTCCACCGCGGCCGAGGCCGGGTAGGCGCCCGACTCCACGCTCGACGCCGTCGCGGGCTTGTTCAGGGCCAGATTCGTCCCGGTCGGAGGCTGCGTGCCGAGCTCCTTGATCCGGATATTGCGGAACGCGACCTGGTCGGCGCCGCTGTGGTTCTGGATGCCGACGTACCCGTCCAGGTTGCGGCTCGGATTGGTGTTGGTGAAGTCGTTGATCAGCGAACCGTTGAGGAACACGCGGATGCGCTGGCCTTCGACGAGAATCTCGTAGGTGTTCCACTCCCCGGGCGGGTTGAGCGCGGCGTCACGTGCCGCGATGTCGGCGGACTTGAACGTGTAGATCGAGCCCGTGGTCCGGTCGGGCGTGTCGCTGGCGTCGATCTGGATCTCGTAGCCCTGGTTCACCGCGACGTTCGGGTCGCCGCCCGGGTTGGGGAAACCGACGAAGATGCCGGAGTTGCTGTCCCCGGTGAGCTTCCAGTCCGCCTTCAGCGAGTACGAGGTGTACTGCTTGGCGCTGTTCCAGAACAGGCCCATGCCGCCGACGGAGGTCAGCGTGGCGTCGGAGTTGGTGAAGCTGCCCGGCCCGGACTGCGACCAGCCTGTCGTGGAGCCGTTGTAGAGCGTGGTGTACCCGGTCTCGGGCCTGCAGTCGGCCTTGGCCCGCTTGGCCGCGTACCGGATGCCGCCGAGCAGTTGGCTGCGGAAGTTGGCCTCACCGTAGGACGCCTGGGTGTGCCCGAAACCGGTGTAGAACGACCGTCCGCTGTCGATGGTCTTGCACCAGGTGATCGGGTGGTCGGCGCCCATCGACCCGCCGGAGTACGAGGATTCGTCCAGGGTCGCCAGGACGCGAGCCGTACCGCGGGGGTTGGTCTGGTAGTTGTACAGCTCGTCGGTGCGGGTCCAGGTCTGCGGCAGGTGCCACGTGGCCGGGTGGGCTCGGTTCTCGGTCTTCGAGTTGACCTGCTGGATCGCCGGATGACTGGCGAACCAGGCCCCGGCGAGCTGACCGTAGAACGGCCAGGCGTACTCGGTGTCGGCGGCGGCGTGAACGCCCACGTAGCCGCCGCCACCGCGGATGTAGGACTCGAACGCGGTCTGCTGGGCCGCGTTGAGCACGTCACCGGTGGTGCTGAGGAAGACGACCGCCTCGTACTGCGCGAGGTTGGCCGTGGTGAACGCGTTCGCGTCCTCGGTCGCGGTGACGGTGAAGCTGTTGGCGGCGCCGAGATCCCGGATCGCCTGGATGCCGTTCGGGATCGAGTCGTGCCGGAAGCCGGCGGTCTTGGAGAACACGAGCACGTCGTAGGGCGCGTCAGCGGCTGCGGCCGGTGTCGCGTAGAGCGTGGCGGCGGCGAGGGCGATGACGGCGCCCACACCGGTTAAGACTTTGCGCATGAATCCTCCAGTTGCTGGCGTCAGCTGCCGTAGACCTCGAAGGTGAACAGCGAGTACCCCCAGGCGGTGCCGCGTGCGGTGCCGTAGATGCGCACGTATCTGGTGGAGTTGTTGAGTCCGGTGTTGTCGTCCTCGCCGCCGTTGCCGCCGGTGACGGATCGGGCTGTTGTCCAGGTTGTGCCGTTGGGTGATGTCTGGATCTGGTACGCCGAGCCGTAGGCGGCCTCCCAGACCAGTCGTACGCGGGTGATGGTGTAGGTGGCGCCCAGGTCGACCTGGATCCACTGGGGGTCGGAGAAGGCGCTGGACCACCGGCTCGTCGCCGACGCGTCCACCGCGGCCGAGGCCGGGAAGAGGGCTGACTCCACACTCGACGCGGTCGCGGGCTTGTTCAGGGCCAGATTCGTCCCGGTCGGAGGCTGCGTGCCGCTGTTGAACGTGAAGGAGTCGATATCGAACAGCGACCCCGCGCCACCGGTGAACACCAGGAACAGGTTGACCGTCCCGGCTGGCGGTGTCACGGTGCCGGTGACGTTGACCCAGTTCTCCCAGCCACCGGTGGGCGCGACCGTGGCGGTGCCGACCACGGGCCCGGTCGCCGAACCGCTCCGAATGGTCAGCGTCCCGCCGGCGCCCGCCGACGCGACCCGGGCCGTGAACGACGTGACCCCGGCCAGGTTGTACGGCGTGAACGAGATCCAGTCCCCGTTCTCGACGTTCCCGATCGCCCTGCCACCGTTGGCCGACGCCTTGGTCACGATGGTCACGCCCTGCTGTGCGCTGTAGTGCTCGGCCTGGCGGGTCCGCGGTTGCGCGACCGGCTGCGTCGCGTGGACGGACGTGGTCGAGCCGACCGGGGTGTATTCGGCGTCGAAGACGCCGAAGACGTTCGCGCTGGCGTCATGCTCACCGTCCACCGTGGTCTGGATGGTGCCGGAGCATCCCGTCGCGCTGGTCAGCGCGTGGCCGTGACTGTCGTGGCCGAGGACGTAGGTGAGCTTCACCCGGCTGCAGTCGATCGTCGGAGAGTTCGGATCGCTGACGGTGATCTGGTAGGGGATCGCGTCACCGAAGTTGAACACCCGCCCGTTGACCGGCTGGGTGAGGGTGACCGTGGCCTGACCGACGTTGACGACGACGCTGGCCGTGGCTTGGAGACCGGTGCTGTCGGTCACCGTCAGCGTCGCCGTGAACTGGCCGTTGCTCGCGTAGGTGAACGACGGGTTGGCCGCGGTCGAGTCGGTGCTGCCGTTCGTGGTGAAGTCCCACGCGTACGTGATCGGGTTGCCGTCGGGGTCACTGGTCCCGGCCGAGCTGAACTGCACCGTGAGCGGCGCGTTGCCGCTGGCCGGAGTGGCGCTGGCCCTGGCGATCGGGGCCTGGCCGGTGGTGCCCGAGTTGTACTCGATGCGGTACAGAGCCGAGTTGGCGTCACCGCCGAACCAGCCGGTGCCGTAGTCGAGCACGTACAGCGCGCCGTCCGGCCCGAACTCCATGTCCATCACCTGGGTTCCGGACCAGGGGAAGGCCTCGATCGTGCCGACTCCACCGCTGCCGGTCACCGTGGCCGTCTTGATCCACCGGCGGCCGAACTCGCCGAGGAACACCCTGCCGTCCATCGTCTGCGGGAACTTCACGGTCGAGGCGAGCGCGGCGTCGTAGCGGTAGACCACGCCACCCATCGGCGACCAACTGCCGCAGCAGAGGCTGGCGGGGTCCTGCCCGACCCCGTACGGCAGCCAGGCCGCCCGCGAGGCCGGAAGCGCGGTGATGCCGGTGTTTCGCGGCGAGTTGTTCGTCGGGCCGCCGGCGCAGTTGTAGGCGCCGGTAGAAGGCCCGGACGGGAACGTGTATTCCACGTACGGCACGTTGAACTGCGAGCAGTACGGCCAGCCGTAGAAGCCGGGCTGGGTGATGCGCTCGAACGAGACCGAGGCGGCCGGACCCCGGCCGGCGCTGGCGGTGCCCGAGTCAGGCCCGTAGTCGCCCAGGTAGACCACGCCGGTCGCCTTGTCGACGCTCATCCGGAACGGGTTGCGGAAGCCCATCGCGTAGATCTCGGGCCGGGTGTTGGCCGTGCCCGGCGCGAACATGTTGCCGGCCGGGATGGTGTAGCCGCCGGTCGCGCCCGGCTTGATCCGCAGGACCTTGCCCCGCAGGTCGTTGCTGTTGCCGGAGGTGCGCTGGGCGTCGAACGCCGGGTTGCGGGTCGACCGCTCGTCGATCGGCGTGTAGCCGTCCGAGGCGAACGGGTTGGTGTCGTCGCCGGTCGACAGGTAGAGGTTGCCGGCCGCGTCGAAGTCGATGTCACCGCCGACGTGGCAGCACATGCCACGGGAGGTCGGGACGTCGAGGATCGTGACCGCCGAGGCCGCGCTGATGGTGTGGTCCGCGTTGACCGTGTACCGGGCCAGCCGGTTCACCCCGTTGAACGGGGCGAACTGCGCCGCCGTGCCGTCGGACGGCGCGTCCCCGCCCGGGGTGGTCAGCGGCGGCGCGAAGTAGACGTACACCCATCGGTTCGTGGCGAAGTTCGGGTCGGCCTTGATGCTCTGCAGACCCTCCTCGTCGTGCGTGTACACCGGGATGGTCAGCGCCACCTTGGTGTTGCCGAGCGGGTCGGTGTAGCGGATGGTGCCCTCACGCGAGGTGTGGAGGACGCCCCGGTTGGGCAGCACGGTCAGGCCCATGGGCTCGCCGGTCTCGGCCGCGCCCTTGGCCAGGGTCACCTGGACGTAGCCCGGCGCGGCCTGCGCCGGGGCGGTTAACGGGACGGTGGAGCCGACGGCGGCCATGATCACGGCAGCGCATAAGGCCAGTCTTCGGAACATGATCGGTTGATCTCACTTCCTGCCGGGAGAGTTGAGACAGCGTGTGCGCCGATCACGCCGACGATTCGCGGAAGCACGTTTACGTCTTGATCGAAGGCTAAAATGTTACGTTCGAAGTGTCTAGATGTTACGTCGAAGTTGACTCGACTTTCGTTCACTGAGACGAAAGTTAGGAGCCGGCGGCGAGAAGTCTTCCTGCGGTGACAGTAGCTGGAGTACCTTCCACACTGTTGCACCCGACTGAGGGAGTCCCGGGTGAAGACCAACCGGCCGGAGAACCCACATCAGGCGGCACTACTGCGCCTGCTGCGGGAAGGGCCACGTTCGCGAGCTGAACTGGCGGACATAGCCGCCGAACCCACCACCTCCGCGGGCTCCCCAGTGCTGCCACCCGGAGCCGCGTACCCGCACCCATGGCGAATGTCGCGGTCGAAGCTCAACGGCGAACTCGACCGGCTCGTGACGCTCGGGCTGGTCGAAACCGACGGGCTCGCCGCTTCCCGGGGCGGGCGCCGTTCTGGCCGGGTACGGCTGTCGCGCGCCACCCGCTTCGTCGGGATCGACATCGGGGCCACCTCGGTCGACGTCGCGGTGACGGACGGCGAGCTGGGCGTGCTCGGGCACGTCAGCGAGGCGTGCGACATCCGGCTTGGCCCCGCGCACGTGCTGGATCGGGTGCTCGCCCTCGCGGGGAAGCTGCGCGAGCAGGGCCTGTTCACGCAGCTCCACGGCGCCGGGATCGGGGTCCCCGGGCCGGTCAGCTTCGCGGAGGGGATCCCGGTCGCGCCGCCGCTCATGCCCGGGTGGGACCGCTACCCGATGCGCGAGATGATCACCCAGGAGTTGGGCTGCCCGGCGACGCTGGACAACGACGTCAACATCATGGCCCTCGGAGAGCTGCACGCCGGGGTCGCCCGCCAGGTCCACGACTTCCTGCTCGTCAAGATCGGCACCGGTATCGGCTGCGGCATCGTGGTCGACGGCAAGATCTACCGTGGCGTCTCGGGCAGCGCGGGCGACATCGGGCACATCAGTGTCGACGAGCTCGGCCCGGTGTGCGCGTGTGGCAACACCGGCTGTCTGGAGGCCTACTTCGGCGGCGCCGCCCTGGCCGCCCAGGCGCGGGCCGCGGCCCGCTCGGGGGCCTCGCCGTACCTGGCGGAACGTCTGGTGGCGGTCGGGACGCTGTCGGCCGAGGACGTGGCCGCGGCCGCCGCCCTGGGTGACGCCGTGGCGGTCCAGCTCATCAGGGATGGGGGCCGCCGCGTGGGCCAAGTCCTGGCGGGGCTGGTCAGCTTCTTCAACCCGGGGCTCGTGATCATCGCGGGCGGGGTGGCCCGGCTGGGCCACCTGCTGCTCGCGGAGATCAGGAGCGTCGTCTACCGCCGGTCACTGCCCCTGGCGACCGGCAATCTGCCCATCGTGCTGTCGGAACTGGAGGACATCGCTGGGGTCGTGGGGGCGGCTCGCCTGATCAGTGACCATGTTTACTCCGCCTGAAAGCATGGACTCGTGTGCTATCGCCTCTCGACCGTTGCGGTGACGAACCCGGCCATCACCGGATCCTGGTTGAAGGACCGCTGCTCCTCCACGCGCAACCCGCACGATTCCAGGAACCCCGGCACCTCCTCCTGGTCGATGCCGAACCTGAACGGCTCCTTGATCCGGTCGGCCGCCCAGCGCGCATAGGCGGAGTAGGGGTCGTTGCCGCGCAGGATCACGGTCGTGAAGTAGTCGAAGGCCACCACGCTGCCAGGGGCGGAGATCCTGCGCAGCGTCCGCTCGACGGCCTTGCGATCCAGATACATCGTCACGGACTCCCACAGGAAGTAGGCCGGCCTGCCCGGGTCGAAGCCCGCCTCGAGCAGGTTGTCGAACCAGTCTTCCTCCTCGAAGTTCGCCGGCACGAACGTGACATGTCCCGCCTCCACCCCGGCCTTGGCCAGCGCCTCGCGCTTCACCCGCTGGGTCCCCGGAGTATCGATCTCGAAGCACTGCACAACGGCGCCCGGAGGCAGCCGGTAGGACCGCGTGTCGAACCCGGCGCCGAGCACCACCAACTGCGCCACCTCGGGCAGATGCCGGGCCAGGGCCCGGTCGTGAAAGGTCGTGCGCGCCACCGGTTGATGGATCATGGGTGGCTGGCCCTGGTACGGATACCGATAGGGCTTGGGCACGTAGCCGGTCACGGCGTGGGCGACGATCGTCGGCATCGTCCCGTACCGCAGACCGAGCCGGATCGGTGTGGGCAGCACCTTCATCATCCGCACGCATGGCGCGTCCCATCGCTGACGCAAGTGGTGCAGGATCCATCTCGGATAGCACGACGCCAGCACCGTGGCCGAAGACCCAGTCCGCCGCGCCTCCCGGATCAGCGACAGACCCCAGATCGACGACCCGATGACCGCCAGGGGCGAGAGGAGAACCTGGATCAGCCGGAAGACAATCACTCGCATGACGGGCCCCTACCCAGGAATCCGGCACCGGACATTCCCGGAGCAACTGTCATGACCTGTGTTGTGTCCTGAACGCGAAGGTGACGTCGGCCAGGGTGGCCGGACGGCGTGGTTGACGAACTTGCGGTGGAGCTGAGTCGACGGGTGCTACTTCTCGCCCGGTTCTCCTCTGATGGACTCCTGATAGATGTCCGCGTAGGTGCGCGAGTCCTTGACCAGGTCGTCGCAGAAGGCAGCGACGTCATTGCCGATGAGTTCCAGGACTCCTTTGCCGGCCGCGACGCCCTCCTCGAAGAAATCGACGATCCCTGAGAGCAGGGACCCGTCAAGCAAGTCGATCGGTCCAACCTTGAAGAAATACCTCTGAATCTCCTTGTAGACGATCTGGTAGTCCGGCGGGAGCGCCTTGACCCGCGCCATGTGCGCCCGCCACTGCCTCTTGCCCTCGATGATGTCTTGGATGCCCACGTCAGCCTCCTAGCCGGCCCAATTTCCTTGCGACGTTCCTGTTCAACTGCTCGCGCCACCGGTCGCGAAAGCTTCGAGCCCCTTCTCCACCGGCCAGCGCCGCGCAGAAACCCTCGATGTCGTCACCCAGCACCTCGTGAATGCTCCGCCCATCGGCCGCTGTCTCTTCGAGCAGCCCCAGAGCACCGTCGAGAATCGGCATCAGGTTTCGACCTGTGAAGTCCGAGTAGGGAGAAAGACGACCCTTGATCTCTTCCCACGCCGCCCGATAGTCGGTCGGCAATGCCTCGGCCCGAACTTCGAACGACTTCCATTCCCTGGTGAGATCGCTGCCTGTCATGGTCTCCCAGAAGTTCATCTCCCGCCTCCCTTGAGCTTGTCGATCCGTGATGTGATGTACTCCCATTTCGCCCAGAACGTCGCGAGCTTTTCTCGCCCCGCGTCGTTGAGCGCATAGAACTTGCGCGGCGGGCCCAGCCCGGACGGTCGTTTCGTCACCTGGACGAGCCCGTTCTTCTCCAGCCGCAGCAGGATGGTGTAAACCGTCCCCTCGACGACGTCGGCGAAGCCGAGTTCATTCAGCCGACGCGTGATGGCGTACCCGTAGGTCTCCTCGCTGCCGATGATTTCGAGCACGCAGCCCTCAAGCGTGCCCTTCAGCATCTCCGTCAGGTCGTCCATCGTGGGTGCTCTTCCGCCCTCCTGGTACTCGGTGCTACCGAGTACCACTATACGGTATCACCGAGTAGTGGACCAGCCCTTCGTGGAACATGGGCGGCAACCAACTCGTCGCGTACGAGCTTCTCCACACGTCCAAGGTCCTGTTCACCGGCCGGTGCATGCAGGGCATCAGCCACCTGTCGCCCTGTTCTCCCGGGCCTGAGCGGCTCGGGATCCGCGTCCATAACGCATTCGCTTACATTTACGCAGGTGAAGGGCTCTTTCAGAGGATGCCCCCGGTAGGAAGCGAACCTACGACACCAGGTTTAGGAAGCCCAGGGCGCGTCAGACCGAATCATGCCGTTGACCTGCGGCGGGGGCCTGGACCTCCGCATCGTTTGAGCTGATCATTTCGCACATATTCCGCGCCCTGCCCACTCGTCTCATCCTCCTCGTCGCTGCCGAAACCAGGGCCGGATGGGTGAGAGTCAAGGCTGGCCTGCCGACCGCGTAGCGGCTTTGACCTCGACGCGCGGCACTCTGGCCAGACATTCGGAATCTGGGGGATGTACGAGCGTTGCTCGGGCTTGTCAAAGCGATGGTTGGAGGTTCTGCGCAGGCGATGTGTCTCGTCGCAGATCAAGACGTTCAGGCGGTTCGGCTCGCGGTGTCGGTACTGGTCGAAGTAGGTGAACAGATCGGGGATGTTGCCAAGATGTCCGGTCACGTGCAGGCGTAGGGCTGCGGAGAATGCTGCGCCGCCCGAAGCGTGGGCTGCGGAGCTGTTGATGCCGTTGAGCATCCCCAGCAACAGTGCCAGGCCGTCTCACCAGTCCCAGGACCGCCGGCGACGATGAAGACCTGCCTAGAGTTGGTGCTGAATCCGTCCTGGACCAGAGCCAGCACCTTGTCTCCTGTTTCGCGTTGCTCGTCCAGCAGCGGAAAGACCGCTCTGCCCCGAACTGCCGCGTAAGCGGCGCGCATGACCTCCTCGGTGGGGCGGACATGTGCGTGATTGATCAGGTCAACGTGATGGCGGGCGCCCTCGGCGCTCAACACAGTTGGAAGGAAGCGGGCGACTTCCCGTTGGTCGTCGGAGCCGTCGCCGAACGCCCGAACCGCTTGCCATCAATCTCCGGGCGTAGTCGACCAATCGGCGGCATAATCTTGGCGATGGCTGTGGCATGGGCGTTGTGCAGGTTCGCCACGCCCCACAGCGCTCTGCGTAGCAACGGTACTTGGCGTTCCAGCGCCCGGCAGTAATCCCAAACATGCTCGACCGGGTGCTGGCTGTCCTCGAGCCCTGCGCCGAGATGAGTGATTCTGCGGGTGCGTGGGGTTGAAGGCGAACCTCGACCACTGCTTGTTCTCCGCGGCGACAGCCGACAGCTCCCGGTGTCGGGGTGGGACCCCACGAGCAGCATGTCGATACGTGCGTCGCTGTTCAAGGTGCTCACTTCCAGCAGTACCATCACGTCGCCGAGTCCGGCCAGAAGCAGGACATCAACGACCGTCTTGATACTGGCGCGCCCAGGATTGTTTCTCTGGATCGCTGACAACAACCTGGTAGACCTCGCGCGCCCGGCGGACGAGCGTCCGGACGAGGGCTTCGGTTTCCATTGCGGCCAGCTCGCCAGCCGAGCAGGCGAACAGGTAGCGGGGCTTCACCCTCGTGGCTCCTCATGAAGGTGAGATGACGAGTGCGCGCTGGCCGGGCACCTCACGGGATTCCGGTTGCGGCGAGGGCGCGGCCGTCATGAGGGAATGCGGTACTCGAAACGAGTTGGCCGTAGGTCTTCGTCAGCCGGTTCCCAGTCAGGCACCAAGGTCACGATGCCACCGCTGGTGGTGAGGGCGGGGGTAGCGCCTGCGACGGTGATGTCGCTGACCACGAATAGGTCGACTGCGGGGAACTCGCGGGCGTGCTGGACTTCGTTGAAGGTCAACTCCACCGAAGTAGGGGCCCCCGTGGTGCCCTTGACCTCAACGCGCCGCTCGACACCTGGCATGGTAAGACGCAGGTCGTATGGCTTGCCAACTTCTTCCACCGTCCAGCCGGCTCGCTCGTAATACTCTGTCGCGAGCTCGACTGCGTGGCGCTCGATGGCCTCGCGTTTTCGCGGGTCGATTTGCCGTCCGGCACCAGTGCCACGCCTGGCGTTCCGCGAAGGCTTGGGGCGGGTCGGCAGCGAGACCGGACGGGTTTGGCTCAACGGAACGACTGGAGCGCTGTCGTCCGAGGCGAGCTTGGGAGTCACGTCCATGAGCTTGAACAGCTTCTCGGGGTCGAACCGGACTGGCTTGCCGAGACCACGATCGATACCCGACCGACGGATCGCGTCACTAGCAGCTTCGGGTAGGGGGCCAGTCGGACCCAGGGAAACGTTGGTCAGCCGGGCCAGCGGTTCGATGCCGAACCGCGTCGGATACTTGATGCGGTGCTCGTCGACTTCGTCGGGCCAGTGTGGAGCCGTTCCCTCATACATGTTGCCGACTGCTTGGCACACATAAAGGTCGATCGTGTCACGCAGCCATGCCTCAAGGTGCACTCGCGGGCTTGCGCCTGTCCCGAGGATGACGAAGTCCATCGTGGTGCCCGAATAGCCCTCAAAGCGGCTCGGAAATCCCCAGGATCGAGTCTCAAGCCCGAAGGCAAGATTGTCCTGTACTGCAGTGTTTTGGCCTACATGCACCATAAGAAACGAAGCTTCGGACATGTCGGACACGGTAATCGACGGCAACGACAAATGCGCGGTAGCTGAGTGAGGTAAAGGCCGAGGTGGACACCTATCGCCGCCTTCGCCGACGAGCGTGACGAGCACGGCCGCCACCTGGTCGTGCGCAACGCACGTCGCGGCCTATCCCCGGTGGCCTGCTCTCAGCCCCGGGAGAAGGGGGAGGTCAAGCTCCGACGCAAAACTGCTGTTCCGCTGGACAGATGACCGCTTCATCAAGGCCAGCAGCTATAGCGAACTGTCCGGAAGCCTGCCCTCGTAGCCGCGGGTTGATTCCGATCCGGGACGATGACGCTCGCCAGCGGCGGCGCTGCGCCGCCTTCCGCAAGGAGGACCCACACCCGCTCTGGCGTTACTCGCCAGCGTCATGCTGGCCGCAGCGCCTTGGTCAAGGAACTCGTCGACCGTCACACGATGGCTCGCCCCGTGTCCGGGGCTCGATTCAACAGGCTGGAGTTACACCACTCCACCGGACGTGACCTGGCCGGTTCGCGGTTCAGCCAGTGGAGACGCCAGTTTTATATCTGCGCACGGGCACTGCCCTTGTCTGTCCCAATTTGTCAGTAATCATCGCTACAGTACGGCTCGCACCACCCCTTCGCCCCCGTCCGTCTGCTGACCGTTGCGTCGGCCGTCGTACCGAAGGAGCGCTCTCGTGGCGTTGCGTTGTCTGTACCAGGGCAGTGCCGATGAACTAGCCGAGATCATCGCCCAGGGTCATCTGGTCGAGGAACTGCGCCGACGCTTTGTCGCGATGCACGGAGCGAAGCCGAGAGAGAGCGAGAGCGCCTCGTGGGGCGGCAGCATCCCCACCGTCGTCGACCTGCTAATCAGCGCCGGTCTGCAAGACGTGCAGGTGCTGGTCGAGCTGACCGCGCCGATCTGCGACGTACGCATGGACATCGTCCTGGTCGGAAGCGAGCGCGAGACCGGCGAGATCTGCGTCATAGTGGTGGAGAACAAACAGTGGTCGCAGGTCCGGCCGGTACGCGGCACGCAGTTGGTGCACGTGCCGAACGCGCCTGGCCGCAACCCGCGCCTGCACCCGGCCGTCCAGGCTGACGGGTACCGGCAGGTTCTGCGCGACTTCGTGCCGATGCTGCGGACCGCCAAGGTGACGAGCCTGGTCAACCTGCACAACATGCCCGTCGCGGTCCTCGAGACGATCCAGGGCGACAGCCAGGAGCTGGAGGGCGGCGCGAAGCGCACGAAGATGTACGGCCAGGAACCGGAGGAACGTGAACGCTTCGCGGCCATGCTCACGAAGACCTTCTCGGGTGAAATGGCACTCGAGCATGCTCACGACTTGTTGTCCGCCCGCGTGTCACCGACCGACAGCCTGATGACCGCGGTCGACAAGAGCGTGCACGGACGCTCCGTCTTTCCCTTGCTGGACGAGCAGCGCAAAGCCGTCGAGTACGTCAAGGTCCAGTTGGCAGCGAGCCGCCGGGGCAACAAGCGGGTCGTGTTGATCGTGGGCGGTCCCGGCACCGGCAAGAGCGTGATCGCCTTGGAGCTGCTGGCCGCGTGCAGCAAGAACGGGCTGAAGGTTGCGCACGCCACTGGCAGCCGATCCTTCACCCGCACGCTGTGGGAGTACGCTGGCGGGGACACGCGCGCCAGGCGTATTTTTCGGTACTTCAACAGCTTCGAAACCCTCCGCTCGAAGCTGGACGTGCTCATCGCCGACGAGGCGCACCGGCTCAGGCGCCAGGTATCCGGCAGGGGCCCCTCCCAGGTCGAGCAGCTCATTAGCGCGGCGGATGTGCCTGTCTTCCTGCTGGACGAGCATCAGGTGGTGCGCCCCGGCGAAGACGGCACCATCCAGCTCATTGAGAACGCGGCCAAGGAGATGAAGCACGAGGTCCTGCGGATCGACCTGCGCAGCCAGTTTCGCTGCGGCGGTGACCCGGAGTACATCCGCTGGGTCGAACAGCTGCTCGGGCTGGTGGCTGGAGAACCGCCGCGCCGGTGGCGGCCGCTGGAGAACTACGAGCTGTACGTCGCCCCCACCCCCGAGGCGATGGAGAAGTTCCTCAACAGGCGTGCTGCCGAGACCAACAGCACCGCCCGCATCGCCGCCGGCTTCTGCTGGCCCTGGTCGTCCCCCCGCAAAGACGGCACCCTCGTCGACAACATACGCATCAATGGCTGGAACAGGCCATGGAACGTCCAGGGCGACGAGCGGGTCGGCGACATGCCGCCGCACACACTGTGGGCGACACACCCAGGCGGCCACGGCCAGATCGGCTGCATCTACACCGCGCAGGGCTTCGAGTACGCCTGGGCCGGCGTCATCTTCGGCCCAGACCTGGTCTGGCGCGACGTAGCCTGGCAGGCCGACATCAGCCAGAACCGCGACAGGGCGGTCGAGAACGCGCTCGACTTCGACTTCTTGGTCCGCAACACCTACAGGGTGCTTGCTACCCGCGGAATGCGAGGCACCGTGTTGTACTCCGTCGACCGCACCACCAACGTGATGCTGGCCAATCTTGGCGCTCGTCTGCTCGACTATGAAGGCGTACCCATGAATACCACGCGGTAGGAGAGCGTGAGCTATTTGGCTCGTTCAACTACTCCGGCCTGCCTGAACATGCTAGCCCTTCAGTCGTAGATTCTCACCTTTGCGGTAGTTCTTGCCGCTGCTGGACCAGATAGAGCATGCGGGTATGCGTGCACCGATGATGGAGATCGGCTCGGTCATCACTGATCAGCAGTGGGCCGGGGAGTGGTCGGATCAGTTGGAGAATCTGCTGGTCGAGGTGGGTGAGATCTTTCCGCGGGTGGAGGTGCGGCGTCGGGCGGCTGACTTCGTCCGGGGATTGCTGGGGCCGATCTCGCGTAAGAACGGCTGGCAGTTGGCCGAGTACGTCGGCGACGAGCACGCCTGGGGGCTGCAACACCTGCTGGCGCGAGCGGTGTGGGAGCCCGACGCGCTGCGGGATTTCGTGCGCCGTTACGTGCTGGATGGGCTGGCGATGCCGGGCGCGGGTCCGGGTGGCGCCGGGGTCCTGGTGATCGACGAGACAGGGTTTGAGAAGCGGGGCCGCAGCTCGGCCGGAGTGGCCCGCCAGTACACGGGCACCGCGGGCGCTGTGGTCAACTGCCAGATCGGGGTGATGGCGGCCTGGGCCACCGCAGCCGGGCAGGCCATGATCGATCGTGAGCTGTACCTGCCCAAGGAGTGGACCCAGGATCGGGACCGACGCGCGGGCGCGCACGTCCCCGGCGAGCGCGTGTTCGCCACCAAACCGCGCCTGGCCGAGCAGATGATCGACCGCGTTCTGCCCGATCTGCCGCCCGGCCGTGTGTGGGTGGCCGCCGATGAGGTCTATGGCCGTGACGGCGCCTTCCGCTCCTACCTGGAAGAGCGTGGCCTGCCCTACGCGGTGACCATCCAGGCCAACCAGAAAGTGCTGGATCGGCCGGGTTTTCGGCACGTGGCCCGCCTCGTCGCCCGGATCGCCGCGGAGAGCGACTGGTTGAGCCTGCCGGCCGGGCCGTCCCAACTGGACACCCGTACCTGGCAGTGGTGGGTCCGTCGCCTGCCCGACCCGCAGGCCGGTATCGGCGCCGATGACCGGCAGGCCGCCGCCGACCCCGGCTGCTGGGCCCGCTGGGTGATCGCTCGGCGTCGCCCCCAGACCCCGGCCGACCGCGACTACTACCTGGCCTGGGGGCCACCCGGCACACCCATCGAGGAACTGGTTGCCGTGCCCGGCGCCCGGTGGCGGGTGGAAGAAGCCATCAAGCTCGGCAAATCCGCCTGCGGCCTGGCCGACTACGAGGTCCGTTCCTACCACGGCTGGTACCGGCACATCACCCTGGCCCAGTTGGCCGCCGCGTTCCTCGCCGTCCAACAGGCCGCCACCGCCGTGGCCGAGGACGATCTCCACGGCGACGGCGACGGCACCGCCACCCACACAGGGGGTTCTCGCCCCGTCTATCACCAGCATCTCCACGCTCTCCAGCCGCGTTGAGCCGGTGGGGTACTCCACCTACGAGATCCGTCGCCTTCTCCTGGCGGTCACGCCCTTGCCCAGCCCGAGCGCTCGGCTGCGGCACGCGCTGGCCTGGTCCCGCTGGAGACGTCGCCACCAAGCCGTTGCCCGTGCCTGTCACCGAGCCCGGCAGGCTACCGCCAGACCCCCGCCGACGCAGGGATCTCCCAGAGTCACGGCGATCTACGACTGAAGGGCTAGGCGGCATTCGGTGTCATGTTGGCTTGCTTGCCGCCTGGCAGACCGAGGAATCCCACGTAAAGCCGTTTTTCCTCAAGAGGCACCCTCCGGTAAGACTTGAACCTACGACGATCTCGGATCTCGGTCGACGGTTTGAAGCAGAAAACACGTGAGTGCCAGCGTTGAATGGGAAACTAAGCTTCATGAGAGCTCAAGGCAATCCGGCGCTGACGTGGCACGGCCGCGATGTCACGTCGGTCTTCGATCTACTTGGCCGCAGCGAGAACGATCTGACCGCCGCACTCGCCTTTGCTCTTACACGCTCCCCTGATTTTCTACACAGGCTTATGAAACGGCTGCTTCCAATGGCGGGCCGGGACGTTGCCGCTGTTCGCCTGGAAACGCGCGATACTGGTGGTCGAACGGACCTAGAAATCGACTGCGGATCCGACCTCGTGATTATTGAGGCCAAACGGGGATGGCTGCTTCCGAGTGAGAGCCAACTCGGTGCCTACGCGCCTCGCGTGCATAAACGCGGTGGTGGAGTACTGGTGAGCTTGTCCGACACCAGCCTGGAGTGGTCGGCACGAGTGCTTCCTAGCACCATCGACGAGGTCCCCGTCGTGCACCTACCGTGGGATTTGATCCGTGACGACCTAGTACGGCAGCCGGTGCGCCCAGAGATCACGGAGGTGATTGTCCAGCGATCATGACCTGATCGGAAGCTCGTCGTCGCCTGCCGGTGTGAGTCCGGTCCGGGTAATCGCCAGGGAGCCCGGTAGCAGGCTGGCGGCCCGGTCTGGAAACGGGCCGGGTCGAAGCCCAGCGTCGAAAGCCCCGTTGGGGGAAGCAACTGAGCGGTCCGTAGCGGAAGCGAAGCCTGCCGCGTCGTTAGACACCGAGAGAGAGCCGAGCCGAGCGACTCACGGCGAAGGCCATGGAAGCGGTGAAGATCCTGGAGTGCTGCCGTCAGGGACTCTCCGGCGTAAGAGGGCGCGGAACGTTCAGAGGGTGGCGGCGGGAACTGGGGAGGCCCTCCCCGGCCGGAGCGTGCTGCGGATAGGCGTGGACGACGCCGTCTTATAACCGGTGTGGAGCCGGGAAGTGGGCGGCGGCCGGGAGGGAGTCGGAGGCGGTCGTAGTACCGATCGAGCCGTAGGACAACACA
>NZ_BLAE01000116.1 GCF_009687865.1 Acrocarpospora macrocephala | reverse complement strand
GCCCATGTACTGGCGTTTGACTCCCGCGGTCGCCGGGCCCTGCTTCTCCTGGCCGGTCTCGTCCAGCGCCCCGATGGTCATCGCGCCCTTGCGGCGATTGCGGCGGGCCGCCTGGTCCAGACCGTCCGCCGCGAACCGGCGGATCCGGCTCATCGCCTCCGGGGCGTCCCACACGGCACGGTTGAGCAGTCGCTGGGTACGGTCGGGGGCACGGTCGCCGGTGTGCTCGGCGATGGTCCATCCGTTGCGTTTCGGCAGGTCGCTGACCAGCGCGGACAGGTATTTCGCGGCGTGCAGCCAGGTCTGCGTCCGGGCGAAGCACGATCGCAGGGATTCCAGCAGGGCGGCCCGTTCCCGCAGCGCGTGCCCGGCCCCTATCCTGGCAGCAGCAGCCGCCTTCGATTCATTTGTCCTCACAAACACATGATCGTCGGGCGGCTGCGTTGCGTTATACGGGACCTTGCGGGTTCCTCCAGGTCAAACCCACAATGGCGGCTGCCGTACTAGGTGTCTCCCCCGCCCCCACTACCGAAGTATTCGTGTCCCTCGGTCGGCATCAACTCCGTCTGTGCGGGATGGGCAGTTGGCTCGCGTGGAACCGTTGGGGAAGGGACACGCGAGGACGGAGTTGGCACCTCGGTCAGGCCACGAGGTCCGGCAGCTATCGGGGGCGGGGGAGGAATGGGCCAGGTCCGTAACCCGGGACCGGCCCCAGTCGTTTCGCGGCGCCTTCAGCATCCTTCGGATCAGCCTGCGAAAACGTCCCGTGCGCCCAGCACGGAGAATCGGCCACCAGCGAGGGCTCAGACGCCGAGGTCGGCGTCGCGGGCGCGGGCGACGGCCTCCGCGCGGCCGGAGACGCCGAGTTTGGCGAAGATGTTCGACACGTGGTTGCGGATCGTCTTCTCGCTGAGGAACAGGCGCTGTGCGATGGCGTGATTGGTGAGCCCGGCGGCGACCAGGTCGAGCACCTCCCGTTCGCGGTCGGTCAGCTCGGGCAGGGAGCGGGGACGTACGGTCTCGGTGGCCAAAGCGGCCAGCACCCGGCTGCCGGCGGAGGAGCCGAAGACGACCTGGCCGGCCGCCACCGCCTGGAGCGATCGGATGATCTCGGCCGGTGGCGCCTCCTTGAGGAGGTAGCCGCGGGCACCGGCCCGGACGGCCGCGACGATGGTCTCGTCGTCCGACAGCATGGTCAGGGCGAGCACGGCCACGGCGGGATGGCGGGCCCTGATGCGGGCGGTCGCCTCCACGCCGCTCATCCCGGGCAAGTGCAGGTCCATCAGGACCACATCCGGGGCATTCCGCTCGACCAGTTCGATGGCGGCCTCGGCGGTGCCGGCGACGCCGACGACCTCCACCTCGGGCAGGTCGCGGAACAGCCCCAGGAGTCCGTCGGCGAAGATCGGGTGGTCCTCGACCACGATGATGCGGATCATGAGGTCGCCAGGGGAAGCCGTACGACCAGGTGGGTGCCCGTCCCATCGCCGCTGCGCAGTTCGAAGGTGCCGCCCAGCTCCTCGGACCTGCGCCGCATGGACGTCAGGCCGATCCCCTGCCCCGGGGCGGATCCGAGGGAGGCGAGTCCCACTCCGTCGTCGTCGATGTGCAGCTCCAGGGTGTCGCGGGCGCGCACGTGGACGGTGCAGCGGGAGGCGTTGGCGTGGCGTGCGGCGTTGGTCAGGGCTTCGGCGGCGATCCGGTAGGTGGCCAGCTCGATCGGCGCGGGCAGGGCCGGAAGGTCGGCCTCCACCTCGACGGCCAGGTGGCCGGCGAACCCCTTGCCCAACTCGGCGAGCGCGCCCGCGAGCCCGAGGTCGTCCAGCGGGGGCGGTCGCAGGTCATTGACGATGGCCCGGACGTTGCCGACAGTGGCCCGGATCCGGGCTGACAGGTCGTCCATGATCTCCTTGGCCTTTCCGGGGTCGGTGTCCACCAGGCGCCGCCCGCGATCCATCTGCAGGGCGACGGCGGCGAGGGTGGGGCCCACCCCGTCGTGCAACTCGTACCGCAGCCGGTCGCGCTCCTCCTGCCGGGCGGCCAGCAGCCGGGCGTGTGAGCGTTCCAAGTCGGCACTGAGGCGGTGGGCGTGGACAGCCACCGCTAGATGCGGGGCCAGTTCCGCCAGCAACGCCCGGTCCTTGGGCCGCAGTCGCTCGCCGACCACCAGCGTGCCGACGTCGTGGCTCTGGTGGTGCAGCGGGACGCGCTCAGCGACCTCACCGCGGGCGCCCCAGGAGGCCACGACCGCTCCGTGCTCCTCGACCGCCACGTACGGCATCCGCAGGACGCGGCCGATCTCGGCGGCCATCCGCTCCAGCGGGTCTTCGGGGGCGCCGGCGTCCGACAGCCGCGCCGCCAGCCGACGCAGCGCCCTGGCCGGGTCGTCCCGGTCGCCGTAGACCAGACGGTTGGCGGCCGCGCCGGCCCGCAGGTACAGCGGATGCACCGCGAGCGCCACCAGGACCGCCGCCGCCCCGGCTCCCAGGACGCCGCCCAGCGTGAAGGCGATCAGCGCGTAGCCCGCCAGCAGCAGCACGCTCACGGCGCCGAAGGCCAGCGCGCGTGACAGCAGCAGGTCGAGATCCCACAGGCGGTAGGCCACCACGGCCACGGCCACCCCGGCCGACAGCGGCACGCAGGCCAGGGCGACGATCGGCGCCCCCCAGGGGACCATCAGGGCCAGGCCGAACATGCTCACCGTCAGCAGGGCCCCGGCCACGATCCACTGCAACCGGCGGCGCATCTGCTCATCGGCTCGCCGGTAGCGCACCACCAGCGAGGCGAGGGCCGCCACCGCGGCGATGAGCGAGCACACGGTCCCGGCCGTACGGACCGCCTGGGGGACTCCGGTCAAGTTCGCGAAGACTCCCTGGTAGCCGGGGGGATACATCCGGCCGACCTCGCCCATCAGGGTCACCGGCTGGAAAATCCAGTCGAGCGCGGCCACCGCGATCCCGGCGATGGCGGCCGCCAACGCCGGCCGCCATCGAGGCGAGGGCAGCCGCCCATCAGGAAAGATCAGCAACAGGACGGTCGGCACCGCGAGATAGGCCGGCACCCAGATCCAGTTCGACAGCCACATCGCCCAGTCGTCGCCGGGCAGCCCGCCGTCGTTGATACCCAGCAGGCCGTACGCTCCGAGGGCCACGCCCCCGGCCTGGGCCGCACCGATGACGACCATGAGCCACCCGACCCGGCTCGCCGGCCGCTGCGCCACCACGAGCACGCCGGGCACGCCGAACGCCAGCCCCGCCACGCATCGGAAGGCGTCGAAACGCTCCACTATCCCCGTCACGCCGATATGGCTCAGCCGGGGCTCGACGGCGAGCGTCATCGCCACCAAGAGCACCAGCACGCTCACCGGGACGACCACGCGCCAGGTCGTTCTGTCCGTCACGAAGACGATGGTGCCATCCGGCGAGTCCCGACGTCACGGGACGAAATGTCCCGTTGACGTCGGGACTGGCGCCTCACGACGCCCGATCGTCCCGCCTTGGATGCTCGAAGAGCCACCGCCGAGACACCTCCTCCGGGAGCCCGTCGCGGCGGTCCGCGCACTGAACCGCCGGGATCCGACCGCACTTAAGGAGAACCCATGTCATCGGTACCATCCCTGACACCGTCGGCCACGCCCGTGTCCGCCGCGCGTCCCTTCGCCCGTGCCGTTGTCGTCACCATCGGCATCCTGCTCGTCATGGACGTGGCAGGCGCGCTGATATCGCTGTCGGCCGGGCTCAGCCCCACCTTCCTGGACGCCCTCGGACCGCAGGCGCGGCTGTCGGCGCCGATCCCGATGATGATCGCTCAGGCGATCCTCGCCTTCGCCGTGAGCGGGCGTCGCCGCGCCGTCGCCGCTCCGGCCGCCGTCCTGCTGATGATCGCCGGGATCCTGGCTTTCGTGTCCGGGTTCTCCGACGGCGGTTACGCCGCCGACCTCACCGCCGCCCAGAGAGTGTTCCAGGTCGCGCTCGTCGCGGGCCATCTGGTCATGGGCGTACTCGCCGGGCTCCGCCTGGTCAAGCTCCTGCGCAGGTGATATCCGCGGATTCGTCGAACTGGAGGTACTCGTGACTGATCTCGTGCCGACGGCCGCGACGGCCGCGGCCATTCCCGCTCCAGCCCGCCCGAACCGCGTAAGCGGACAGGAGGGCGGGGCCGTGGACATCCGCGTGCTGGGCCCGCTGGAGGTCGTCGGTGCCGACGGCCATCCCTGCGCGCTCGGTACGCACAAGCAGCGGATGCTGCTCAGCATCCTGGTGCTCGCCGAGGGCTGGCCGGTGCCCGCGGAAACCTTGATCGACAGGATCTGGGGCGACACCCCGCCCGCCGAAGCGCTCGCAGCGCTTCAGGTGTATGTGTCCAACCTGCGCCGGGCGCTGGAGCCCGGACGCCGCCCACGCGCCCGGAGCCGCTTGCTGACATTCGGCCCGGCCGGGTACCGGCTCGCCGTCGATCCGCGGCAGCTGGACGCCACCCAGTTCCTCGACCTGGTCGCCGAGGCCGAGCAGGCCGCTGATCCCGCCGCGGTGGAACGGGCCGCGACCCGGGCCCTGCGGCTCTGGCGGGGCGAGCCGTACGCCGACCTGGCCGGGCAGGAGTACCTCACCGCGGCCCTGGCCCACCTCACGGAGGCCAGGGAGCGGGTCCGCGAGCTGCGGGTGTCGGCCGTCATCGGCCAGAACCGCCATCACGAGGTGGTGGGGGAGCTGGAGGCCTTGACGCACGAGCATCCGCTTCGGGAGCGGCTGTGGGCGCTTCGGGCGCTGGCGCTGTACCGGTGCGGGCGGCAGGGCGAGGCCCTGGACGCGCTCCGCACGGCACGCCGGATCTTGACCGATGAGCTCGGCATCGACCCCTGCGACGAGCTACGCGACCTGGAACGCGACATCCTCCGCCAGGCGCCCCACCTGCGACCGGACCGCACTCGCCCCGCCCCCACGCGGGAGGGCGCGAGCGGACGCGTGATGGTGGGTCGCCGTAAGGAACTCGCCGCGCTGGATCACCTGTTGGACCAGGTGTCGGCGGGACAGCCGGGGTTCGCCCTGATCACCGGGGAACCGGGGATCGGTAAGACCCGTCTCGCCGAGGAGATGGCCGTCCGGGCGCGTGAGCGCGGTCACGAGGTGGCGATCGCACGCTGCCCGGCGGCCGCGAGGACGCCCGACTTCTGGGCGTGGACGCACCTGCTGCGACAGCTCATCCACGCCACGCCGCCTCTGCCCGCGCAGGCCGATCCGGAGGAGACGGAATTCCGCATGTACGAGAGCACCGCGCGACTGCTCGCCGCCACCACGAGCGAGCGTCCCATGCTGGTGATCCTGGACGACCTGCACTGGGCCGACCCCTCCTCACTGCGCCTGCTGAGCCACCTCGCGCAGACCTTCACCGACGGCCGCGTGGCGATCGTCGGCACAGCACGCGACTGTACGACACCCGCCCGAGCGCTCACCGACACCTTCGAGGCATTGGCACGGCGCCGGGCCCTGCGGCTCCCACTGACCGGCCTCACCCTCCCCGAACTGGCCCACCTGGCCCCCGCCGACACACCAGAAGACGATCTGCGATCCCTGCACGACCGCACCGGCGGCAACCCCTTCTTCGCCACGGAACTCATCGACCACCGGGCCACCGGCTCCGCCCGCGCGGTCCCGCCCGGGCTCCGCGACGTGGTGCTCAGCCGGATCAGCCGCCTGCCCCGTCCCACGGCCGACTTGCTGCGCCTCGCCGCGACGACCGGCGGCGAGTTCGACTTGGCACTGGTCGCCCGAGTCGCGGGCCTGTCCCTCAGCACGGCACTCGACCGGCTGGAACCCGCCATGGCCGCCGCCCTCATCACCGAACGATCCCCTGAGCACTTCGGCTTCGCCCACACCGTAGTCCAGGAAACGCTGACGGAAGGCATGTCGTCCCTACGCCGGGCCCGCCTGAACGCCGAGATCGCCCAGTCGACCAGCACACGGAAAAACACAATCACCTCAAACGGAACCACCTTGGCTCACCACCCGGCCGTACCCACCATGAACATCCCACGCGCCGCGACCCACCGCCCCGACCTCGTATCGCGACACCACTGCCGGCGCCCCGGGGGACGGGCCTGACAGTTGCCAGCAGGGGTCTGTCCAGCCAAACCAGGAGATCGACCTGCCGGAACGCTGGCCATCATGGAGATCGTCAAGGGTGCAGGGGAGTGGATACGCCGATAGTGGTGGTCTGTCTGCGACTTGCCCTGTATCACCACTGCCAGGTCGAGGTCCCGCCACATCGTCGAACCGAGCGCGGCACTGCCCACGCCAAGGACTGGTGTCGCGGGTGCGTTATTCGAAGAACTTGAGGCTGTACCCCACGTCGGTGTTGGCGCCGGGCACGTTCGCCCGCCGGTAGGTGGTCTTGCTCCACCAGACGGCCGTGCCGGTGTACCAGTACCGGTTGGACCACGCGTACGGCGTGCCCTTGGCAACAGCGTGGTACATGGTCGGGAACCGGTTGCCGGACGGCGGGCTGGTGGCGATGTCTCCGCGCTCCAGCACGAACGTGTGGTGGCCCGGGCCGTCCACGTGCAGCGTCGGGGTCCAGCCGGTCATCATGTACTCCGCGTACGAGCCGAACAGGCAACCGTTGCTCTTGTACCAGTCCCACACGTACGTCGGGTCACCACCGGAGCGCAGCCGCAGATCGGCGAGGCAGTACTTGCTGCTCCAACTGCCGTTCGCGGAGTACACGATGTGCAACTGCCCGTTCGGGTCGAGGATCGGCTCGGGGGCCTCGTTGATGAACGGGTTGCCGACGACCCGCTCCCACGACTCCCGCGGCTGGGAGATGACGTAACGGCCCCCGGTGGTCGTGGTCGGGCTGCTCATCCGGGCGATGTAGAGGTTCTGCTCGACGTTGGTGTCGCCCGCCCAGCCGGACCACACGAACCAGCGCTGGCCGTTGAAGGTGAACGGGACGCCGTCGATGGCCCACCTGTCGCCGGGCAGGGCGACCTTTGTCGCGGCGGAATAGCCGGAGTCGGCGGTGGCGGAGCTGATGTGGTACATCCGGTGGGCGGCGCTGCGGCCCGCCGCGAAGTAGATGTGGTAGCGGCCGTTATGGTGCACGATCTCAGGCGCCCACACCTCACCGAGGTTGCCGGTGTCCGTCCACACCTGGCGCCGGGGCGCGCCGGCGATGCCCTCGAGAGTGGTCGCCGTCCGTACGGCGATACCGCCGTTCACCGACTTGGCCGCGACGTAGAGGTTGCCGACCCGGATGACGCTGGGATCGGCGCCACCCAGGGTGGTGCGGCCGAGCGCCACGGACTGCGCGGCGGCCGGTACGGCGGTGCCAGCGTTGCCGGGGGAGGCGGCGATGCCGCCGATGGCGGTCAGCGCGAGGGCGATGACCACCGGTCGAAGAGCATGTCTTCTCATGAGGCTCCTTCTACCTGCGGGTTCGCAAGAAATTTAAAGTAAAGTTTACTAAGAGATTCGCCACTCATTCAAGGCTTCGCCAGAACGGCGCGACGACAAGGCACGAACCGACAGCCACCACAGCAGGAAATGGGCGTGTCTTCGTAGGTGGGTGGTACTGCGTTCGAACCAGTGACCCCTCGCTTGTAAGGCGAGTGGTCTCCGGGGACGATGAACCCTCCGCAGATAACTGAACTACTTTCGAACTCTCGCGTAGTTTGGATGCATGACCACACGGTCCTTTCCGTTCTCCACGCTGATCAACAAGCAGACGAGTGTGTTTCCCGCGCTTGATGACGCGGATGTCATCCTCGAGCGTCGTGACGCCGAGAACCTGGTGCTGATGCGATCGGAACGCTTTCAGGCGATGACCGACGGTTTGCGCTTGGCGGCGCGGTCTCTGGCGATCGTCGCCCGGACCAATCGTGGGTTGGCCGAGGAGGCGTTCTCCGAGGAGCTGCCGTGGCTAAGGTGGCTTCCCGCTGAGGCCCGTCTCGAATGTGTCAGCGAGCTGCTCGGCCACTTGCTGGCGGGTGCCGAAACCGGGTTGTTGGTTCCCTTCGCTCGGGAACTGCGGGAGTGGATATCCACTGCGGAGATCTACTCTGACCCGGAACTGGCCCGCCGCCTGCGTGGTCCGTTCGAGACCAGCATGGCTCTTGAGCTGCCTCGGCCGGGTAGCGCTGATGACGAGTAAACAGCTTGAGCGACGGACGCTTTGGATCACGCAGGTCGGCACGGCTCACCCTCGAAAAACCGACGAACGCCACCGTTGATGGTGAGATTGACGTCATGATCACGGTGAAATGGTCGCTGGGTTGATGGTGAACTGGCCGCTATGCCATGGTGAAATCGTCGCGCGAGTGCTCGCTGAGCTGACCGCCTTCGGCCGGGCTACTGGGGGTCCTGGACGGCGGTCATGGCCTGACTGGCCAGGGTCCTTCGTGGCTTTGGCATCCTGTGGTTTCCGGTCGGAGGGTGGAGCTCACCGGACTGGGTGGACCTGCTTTGCGAGGGTCTCGGCGGAGGTTGGGCGGATTGTCTCGGCGGCTGCCAGGAGGGCTGTCTCCTCGACGCCGTGGCTTTCGAGTTGGACCAATGCGCCACCGCTGTGGGTGAACACCGCGACCCGCCCCTCCCATCCGTAGCGGACCCACCGATCCCGGGTGGCCGCGCGGCAGGGGGGCCCGTTCTCGTACTCCCACGACTCGGCGTAGTACGGCGTCACGCACGCCTCCGCGGTGGTCGCGGTCGAGGCCCGGCGTACGATCACCTGGATGCCCAGGCGGCTTCCGCCTACAGTCTCCGCACCGACGCGCCGGTACTCCAGCAGGATCACCGGTTCGTCCGCCCCGCCGACGACCGGCGCTTCGGCAGCGTACAGCCCATGCCCCGCGATGTCGGGCGCCACCAGCGGGATTCCGAGCAGCTCGAAGGCGCGCGCCAGGTGCCAGTGCTGGGCGGGCTCTTCCAAGGGAACGGCCAGCACGCAGACGGCGGCGAGCGCGCCGAGCGAGGCGATTCTGGACTGCCACCGTCTCGTGGCGGCCAGTGCCCAGGCGGCGACGGTGAATCCGGTCAGCGCCGACAGTAGGTGTACGCCTCCGAGAAGTGCGCGGTCGAAGCCGTAAAGGGTGATCTCGGGCGCGATCCTCCATAGGGCTTCGCCGAGGGCCAGCGTGGCGATCGCGCCGGTGAACGCGACGAGAGGCCAGCGGCGCAACTGGAGCAGGGCCGCCACGCCCGAGCCGATCAGGAAGGCTGCCAGCGTCATCAAGAGGGAATGCGGACCGCGCACGCCCGAGTGCCCGTCCCACGGCGCGCTTGCCGCCCACAGGACGGCTTGCACGGCCCCGACCGCCAGCCCGACCAGCGCGCCCCTGCCCGTCTCCCTCACACGGCCATGATTGCGACCTCGTTCCGACATGGACCCCGATCTCCATCAAATCCGTACAACTCGGCCACCGTGTCCTCACAAATGGTTAGCCGTCGGGGGTCCGGGGGCTATCAGGTCGATTTCCCGCCACATCGACGGGTCCTTCCAGTAGCCGGTGTGGCTGCCGATCTGAGGTGGCGCGTCGCCGTACGTGAACTGGCAGGTTGGCGGGTCGGGGAGTTTCTTGTCGACGGAGTTCTCCCCGTCGTCGACGATCCAGCCGCCGATGTAGTCGGTGAGGTAGTAGAAGTTCCGCCAGGTGGAGGTGGTCCCGTTCTGCGGGAGGAGGGATTGCGTGATTTCTTCGGTGAAGTACGCCGGGAAGCCCCAGCTGTAGAGCTTGCGCATCGGTGAGCCGAAGGTGGCCAGGACGACCTTCATGCCCGTGGGCCGGACCTGGTCCTGGCCGTCCTGGCTGAGCGCGGCGGCGGCCAGGATCGCGCCCTGGCTGTGGGCGGCGAGCAGGATCTGGGCGCCGCTGTCGTGCAGGAACCACATCCTGCGCTGGAGTTCGGGGACGGCGCGTTCCGCGTACGAGGGCGGGGCGAGCGGGTGGTAGCCGCGCGGCCAGAATGTGCCGACGTCCCAGAGGACGCCGATGACCCGTCTGGTCTTGTGGTTCTGCCAGCCCGCGCGGGCGAGGAGGAGCGCGGCCAGTGGCAGCAGGGTCGCGATGGCGGTGCCGAGGCTGGCCGCCCACGGGGAGGGGCGGCGGATGTCGTCCGCCCAGATGTGCATCTCCAGCCAGGCGAACAGGAGGATGCCGATCACGACGATCGAGGTGAACAGCAGGTCGAGGTCACGTGGCAGTTCCGCCAGCTTGCGCGCCCTGCTGACCCGCCCCGGCCAGGCCCGCATCTCCGGGGTCGCCCAATCCGGATTGAACGCGCCACCGTTGAGCTTGACCGTGCTCGCCACCCAGCCCCGGTCGTCCGGCAGGGGCTGCTCCTTCTCGTAGTATTCGTCGGCGATCACCTGGGCCGGTTTCGACCGGCCCGCTCGCCACCAGCGGATGGCCTGCCATCCCGCGAAGATCAGGATCAGAATCACCGGCTCGAAGATCAGGTACGCGGCCACGTCACTGATCACCGGAAATACCGCGATAATTCGGCCGTTGTCCGGGACGGGCTCGGTCGCGGCGAACGTGTACTTGATCTCGCCGAGCGTGTCGGCCACCCGGACGATCAGACCCACCAGCACGGTGTTGGCCAGGCCGAACGCGATGGTGAGCACCATGAAGGGGGCACCCCAGCGGAACGCCTGCCCCGAGTTGACGACCCCGACCACGATGATCCCGATGGCCACGATCAGCGCCACGATGACCCAGCCGTACGGGCGGTCGATCACGTCGAGCATGAAGTACATGCCCACGAGCGCCGCGGCCACGACGATCAGCTGGACCGTACGCAGGGGCTTCTTCCGGTCCAGAGCCGCGGCGATCAAACAGACGGGCACGAGCAGCAGCGCGACGATGATCCCGCCGTACACCCAGTTCATGACCGGCCGCAAACCCGGCAGCTCATGCGGAGTCACGGCATTCGGCACCACCGCCGTCATGGCGGGCTCCAGCAGAGCCATCGCCCCAGCGAGCAGCAGAGCCCCGATCGCCAGCACGGTCAGGATCAAGCCGAGCCACCGGAGCGGTCCAATCACCTTCTCCGGGATGACGGCGAGCACGGCGACGATGAGCACGGCCACGGCAATCCAGACAGAACCCGACCACAGCCACTCCGGAGCCAGGCTCTGCCCCGCCCCGATCCGCATTCCGGGGGCCGACTCGAGCGTGCCGTGCACGGTGGTCGCGACCATCAGCGCCAGCAAGGCCAGACCCGCCGCTATGTGGATCTCGCCGAGATAGCGGGTGTAGCGGCCGGTGTTCCAGAAGTCCAGGTTCCGCAGCCCGCCCTCAAGGCTGGCCGCGTTCTGTACGCACGGCCGACGCGGGCCTGGGCTGCCCGGCGGCCTGACCGACTCGTACCGGCGCTGCGTCCGGTACGTGAGAACCGCCAGCAGCACGAGCAGCAGCAGCGGAACCACCGCTCCCAGCAGGATGCGCCGACCGGGGAACGAGGCCACCGAAGCCATCCGGAACGGGCTTATCCACCACGAGTCCGCGCATTTGATGTTGCCACCGCACTGGTAGCCGACGTAGTCCATGGCGACCGCGCTCACCAGGAGCACCACGTTCACGGTGAGGGCGAGCGCCGCCAACCGGGCGACCACTCGGAACATCGCGAAGCGTCTGGCCGTCCGCGTCACGGTGAACGGCCACATCCACCCCGCCAGGTTGGCCAGGGCGAACGGGAGCAGCAGCAGCCACAACACGCGTACGCCGCTGCGGGAGGTCAGGCCGCCCCACGAGTACCCCTCGACGTGCCGGCCACCCGCGTCCGCCGTCCGGTAGAAACCGGAGATATGGTCGCCGCCGACCTGCTGGGGAGCCGAGTCGGCGAGCAGATGCTGCGGCGTCGACCCGCCGACGCCGTGCACCCGTAACTCGGTCGGTCCTTCCAGGGCGACCGGTGGCGGCACCATGCCGGACCCTCGGTCTTCCGTCTTCATCCCGAAGATCGGCAAAGGCATGGCGGCCACCTGGGGTCGGCGCGGACACTACGTTGCTGTAGGGGATCGCGGCGCCAGGGACGAGGGTTACAGGGTGTCGGTGTCAGTCTCCGACTTCCAGGCGTACGCGGCGGAAGCCCTTGCCCTTGCTTTCGATTTTGGCGACGCGGATGCGGCCGATTTGGCGGGTGGAGGCGACGTGCGTGCCGCCGTCGGCCTGGCAGTCGAGGCCGACATGGATGGGGAAGTTGCCAGCATCCTATTGGGGAAGTTGTCGGCTCTTCCGTGGGGAAGTTGCCGCAGGTTGGTGTCGAACCGAAGAACGTGATCAGCGATAAGGGGCGTAGCGGGCGCGTCGCCTGGCCAGGGTGCCAAGGATGGTTGACGCCTGGCCCTGACAACCCTCATGGCGCTCGTTCCCAAGGTCACCGACCAAACTGGCTCAGCTAGCGCTTAGTCGTTCGCGTAGCGGTCGGCGGCGTTGAGTTCGATGGCGATGCCCTTGCGGGCGCAGGCCTCGATGGCGCCGGTGATCGAGTCGCGGAAGCCAGGTTCAGGGTCTTCGCAGCCGGTTGTTGGGTGTTTATCGGTGCGCGGCAGGATGTCGAGAAACTGGGGTGCTGGCCTTGTGATTGGTCAGTCTCCGACTTCCAGGCGTACGCGGCGGAAGCCCTTGCCCTTGCTTTCGATTTTGGCGACGCGGATGCGGCCGATTTGGCGGGTGGAGGCGACGTGCGTGCCGCCGTCGGCCTGGCAGTCGAGGCCGACGATGTCGACGATGCGGACTTCCTTGACGTCGTCGGGGACCAGGTTGGTGGCGGTGCGGATGATGTCGGGGATGGCGAAGGCCTCGTCGCGGGGGAGGACGCGGATGTCGACGCGGCGGTCTGCCGTGATTTCGGCGTTGCAGGCCGCTTCGACGGCCTCCTTGAAGCCGGGTGGGACTTCGGGGAGGTTGAAGTCCATGCGGGCGGTTCCGACGACGCCTGTTCCGGGGGTTTTGGCGGGTTCCATGTTGCCGCCGGTGACGAGGGCGCCGTAGTCGCGGAAGACGACGCCGCACAGGACGTGGAGGCCCGAATGGGTGCGCATCAGGGCTGAGCGGCGATCGTCGGCGAGGGCGGCGCGCACGATGGTGCCGGGTGCGGGCAGGGGTTCGCCTTCGACGGGAATCAGGTAGAGGTCGTCACCTTTGCGTACCCCGGCGATCCGGGTTTCGACGCCTTGCCACAGCAGGGTGCCCTCATCGGCGGGTTGCCCTCCGCCGCCGGGATAGAAGGCGGACCGGCTGAGCACGATCCCTTCAGGCGTGGCGTCGAGAACCGTCGCCTCCCATTCCCTCAGCTCCTGATCGGCGAGTTCAAGCCGTTCCGTACGGCCATGAGCGTCCATCCCCGCAGCCTAGTTCAGCTACTGAAGAGGTCCTCAAGGATGGCGCGGGCCCGATCCGGAATGGGCTCGTCGGGGAAGATCTCCGCGCAGAGCGCCAAAACTTGTTCGGCGGTGTCGAGAGCGAGGCGTTCGACGAGGGCTCGAATGTCAGGGCTGTCCCGCCTTCGTGCCGCCAGGACCTTCATAGCGAGTAGATGCTCGGGAGAAGCGGCGGATACCCGCAAGCCGGGATGGTCGAAGACTCGGCGAGCCGAGCTATCGCCGCCGGGAGCCACATAAGCGCTGGCTTGCTCATTCAGCCACCATGACGGGAGTCCGAGTTCGGACGCGACGGCACGTGCCTCGTCGAGGACGATTCCGTGAGGTTCGAAGATGGCGTCTATATCGCGGGTGGATCTTCGGGAATCGTAGGCCAAGGCCATCGCTGCCCCGCCGAAGACGTACAGGTCGGCTACGACGCCCTTGCGTGCGAGGCGATCGCCGAGACGTCGGAACGCATCTTCTATCGCGGTTCGATCGAGGAGAGGAGAGTCACTCATGCGACTTCCAGTTCCTGAGGGTGGATGAAGACGCCGCGGCGGCGGAATGAAGCTGGGGCGTGGACGAAGGCGTCGACGCGGGCTGCGGGGGTGTTGAACGGGAACCAGAACTGGTGGAGTCGGCGGGACTCGCTCCAGGGCGGACCTGCGTGGCCTTCCTTGGCGGCGAGGTGTTCGGCCAGGGCGGCGAGGAAGACATCCCAGTGGGGGTCTCCGACGCTGGAGGGTTCGGGTGTCAGCAGCGCGAGGCGAACAACAGGCGGTTCATGCCTGTACTCCTCCAGGAACTCGGAGATCAAGCGCCAGCGTGTCTCGTCATCGGAGTGGTCTGTCAGCCAGCTGGCGAGCCGCGCGATGGAGGCGGCTTGATACTGCTGGACACTCTTCATGGCTATCACGTTAGCTTAGCGGCCCCGGATGTCCGATTAGCAGCCGTGCCCTCGTTGTGGGCGGATGGTCTGCTTCGGCGTGGAAATTTGGCTGGGCTTGGTGGGATGATTCTCGGCATATTTCGTGTGGGTTTTGGGCTGGTTGTTGGGTTATCTATTCTTTTGGGGGTAGCGGGAGATGAGGGGAATCGGTTTCCTCGGGTGGTGGGGCCGCCGGAATTGAGGTGGCCGGAGGGTGGGGAAGTGATTGCTTATCTGTGTCAGGCGGATGAGGTTTGGGAGGCGTGTGGCAGTAAGGCGGTGACTTCGGCGCAGCAGGATATGGTGGGGCGGGAGTTGCGAAAGATTCCGGGGTTGGTGAATATCCGGTATCGGAGTCAGAAGGAGGCGCTGGAGGATCTCTCGGGCACTGAGTTGGCTGGGGTGGTGTCGGAGCGGGATCTGCCGGAGGTTTTTTCGGGTGAATTGATTCGGTGGAGGGACGCCGAGGCGATTTCGGCGGCGGCCAAGGCGTTGCCTGGGGTGTCGAATGTCTATGTCCATCCTGCGCGCTTCTGGGAGGACAAGGCGGACGTGGGCATCGTGCTCTGTGGATTCGCTGAGGGTTTCTACGAGTGTGAGGGACGGGGTGTCGCCACTGGTGAGGAGATCGCTGCGATTGAGGCATGGGTGCGGCGGGCAAAGGGGGTCAGGCTCGTCTATTTCGTGGATCGGGCATATGAGATGCGGTTGGCACAGCGGCTTCAGGAGATTTGGACGCCAGAGAACGTTAAGCCGGGGCGCGTAGAAGGGTATTCCGAGAGTTTTTATGCGCGGCTCAGTGATCCGCGGTCGGCGCAATCGCTTGTGGACGCCGTCAAGGGCTTACCCGGAGTTGCTGACGTATTTAAGGTTCGTGATTGATGGGATTTATGGGGTGTCGATTGCTTCGATTGTCCAGGTGCAGCCGATAGAGGTGATTTCTAGGGTGAAGGTGCCTGGGGTGGTTTGGGGGGTGGTTTTGTCGGTTTTTGTGCCTATCTCGGAGATGGGATTGGCGATGGTTTGGGTGCCGGATTTGATGGTTACGGAGACGTGGCCGGTGCCGATGGGGTTGGTGGAGCAGTCGTAGGTGTAGTGGATTTGCCAGGATGCGTCCGCGGTGAACTGGGCGGTGGTCTTGTTGCCGGTGCCGTTGTCGGACATGAGGACGTCGCCGCCGGTGACAGGGGGTTGGGACGCGGGGTCTGCGGCTGGGGTGGTGGGCGGGTTCGTTGGGGTGTTGGGTGGTACGGCGGCTTCCTGGGTTCGTGAGGTTGGCAGGGTCTCGCGGGCGGGCGGGTCGTCGGCGAGGACGACGTACAGGGAGAAACCGCCGCCGACGAGCATGAGGAAGGCGAGCGTGAAGAGGGTTGCCATCGCGGGGATGGGGTTGGCGCGGGGAGGGGGACCGGGCTGCGGACCGTAGAGGGGTTGCTGGCCTTCGTACCCGTACGGGTTTGACATCGCTCGCTCCGGAATCGGGGACCCCCTGAAGATCGCACGATTGTGGGGGATGTTGCTAGATCACACCGGTTGCGGGCGGTGTCGTAAGGTGGGAGGAAAGCCTCTCACCTGGGGATCGTCCAGCCGGTGCGTTCGCAGAGCTGGGCGAGGGTGATCTCGGCGCGCTTCCACTGGAAGCAGTTGTTCAGGTGATCGGCGCATTGGCCGGGGTCGGCGTCGGGGATGCCCAGAACGCGTAGTTCGTTCGCGAAGTCGGTGGCTTGGTCCTGCTGCTTGGCGCTGAGGTTGTGCCAGATCATGGCGTTCCTCTCCCGGGGGTTGGGCAGTCGTCTCCACGCTAGTCAATCCCGGCGTCCTGTGGGCATTTGACGATGGGAATGAAAACGGTTCCCGATGCATTACACGGCGCAGAGAGGAGTGCCGATGGCCAGAAGCGAGCTCCGACCTGTGATCAAGCTCCGTTCGACGGCGGGGACCGGGTTCACGTACGTGAGCCGGAAGAACCGCCGTGAACACCCCGATCGGCTGACTTTGAAGAAGTACGACCCGATCGTCCGCAAGCACGTGGTCTTCCGAGAGGAGCGATGACCATGAAGAAGAACCTGCACCCCGAGTATCACCCGGTGGTCTTCCGCGATCCGACCACAGGCTTCGCGTTCCTCACCCGATCGACCGTCACCAGCTCCAAGACGATCGAATGGGAAGATGGCAACACATATCCCCTGGTCGACGTGGATGTGTCCTCGGAAAGCCACCCCTTCTACACGGGCCGCGGCCGCATCGTCGACAGCGCGGGCCGCGTCGAGCGGTTCAAGCGCCGGTACGGCCAGTAGGCCGAATCCGAACGCGGACCGTGCCTGGGGCGTCCCGGCCGAATGGTCGTGGGCGCCCCGGGCCTCATCCGGTCTGTGTCAGGGAGCTACGGCGACAGCGTGGAAGAAGATGTCGCTGTAGGGGATCTTGCGGGGTGTGAAGGCGATCTTGCCCGGGCAGAGGCCGCGTTTGCGGAGGTTGTTCACGATCTGGGGGACAGCGTCGACGGAGGGCTGAGCCCAGTCGTGCATCAGGATGATTCCGCCGGGCTGGAGGGTGTCCGCGGCGGCCACGATCTCCGCGGTGGTGGCTCCAGCCCAGTCCCGGGAGTCGACCGTCCACAGGACTTCGAGGAGCTTCAGGCGCGTCGCGTCGGCTTGCACCTGGTCGTTGGTCTCGCCGAACGGGGGGCGGAACAGGGTGGGCCGGTCGCCCGTGATCCGGCGCAGGACACGCTGGGTGTCGGCTATCTCGTTGAAGGCCGCGGGTTCGCCGATCTGGGTGAGGTGCGGGTGGGTCATGGTGTGGTTGGCGATCCACATGCCGGCGCGCTGCTGGGCGCGTACGAGTTCGGGGTGGGCTTGCGCGGCGGTGCCGGTGTTGAAGAAGGTGGCTTTCGCGTTGGCGGCGCGCAGGGCGTGGAGCAGGCTGGACGTGGTCTCCGGGGTGGGGCCGTCGTCGTAGGTCAGGCCGACGTACCCGTTTCTGCAGTGGAATGAGGGGGTTCCGGCCTGCGCGGGGAGCGGGGCCGCGACCACGAGCGCGGCCGCGGTCAGCGCGGCGAGCCTGGACGGATGGGACGGTACGGCGCTGAGGCGATCGGTCAGGCGGCGCAGGTGTCTGATCATCTTTGCTCCTGGGGGATCTCGGCGCTGTCGACTGGGGTTTAGAAATAGAAACATTTCGCAAGAATCTACGAATTGTTTCGCAGCAACATATGACGCCTCCCGCATCCGGGCAACCAGAGCTGGATCCCGAGCCGTGATCAGCCCGGACAACGATGAAATGTTCATGGAGGTTGAGCAGGGGGCTACTCATGTGGCGGCAAGGGGCGCGGCAGGAAGGTCGCCCCCATGAGACCTCCAATGATGCGGAAGTTCCGCGCTTTGCTCGTGTCGAGTGCCGTGGTCGTCGTTCTCGGCGGATCCGGTACGGCACTCGCCGCGGCCGCCGCCCCGGACGATATGAACGGCTGCATCAACCGCTTGCTCGGTACGCTGCGAATCATCGACCCGGCGAAGAGCCAGCGCTGCCTGAACCAGGTCGAGACGGCCGTCTCCTGGAACAAGATCGGCCCAACTGGACCACAGGGAATCCAAGGACCTGCCGGCCCCAAAGGTGATCCAGGCCCGCAAGGCGTGCAGGGTCCCATGGGTCCTCCGGGCGCGAAGGGAGAACAGGGTCCCGCCGGACCTGGCCTGGCCTCTCTCGACGAACTGGAAGGCATGCCCTGCAATGCGGGCAAACCATTGGCGGGCGTCACCCACGTGTCGATCGACGACACCACCCACGCCATTGCCCTGACATGCGCCCCCGCCCAGCACCGCCTGACCGTGACGACCACCGGCGACGGCACGGTGACCAGCGTCTACCCCGGCACGGTCAACCCCGCCTTCGGCATCGACTGCGGCGATTACTGCACAGGAACCTACGACAACACCACCAAAATCGGCCTACGCCCTGAGAACGGCACTCGAGGTTGGTTCACCGGCTGGACCGGCGACTGCACCGGTACGGACCCCCGCTGCACCGTCACCATGACCGAGGCCAGAAACGTCACCGCCACCTTCGCCCCTGCCACCTACCTCAAACTCAGCATCAAGGTCCTCTCCGACATCTGCATCGGCAACTGCGACCTCAACCGCGTCTACCCCCGAGCCGAGGCCACCACCAACGGCTCCTCCCTCGACGGCCCCTCGTGCTACGCGTTCAGCGCGATCTACCGTCCCGGCGGCTACACAGGCGCCCAATGCTCCTTCAAATACCCCGCAACCGGCCAAGCCGAAGTCACCCCCAGCGACCTGACCCCGGTCGACGGCCACAAATCCGTCTTCGACCACTGGGAAGGCGCCTGCACCGGCACCGCCACCCCCTGCCGCCTCACCGACATGACCACCGACCGCGAACTCACAGCCGTCTTCCGCACCGTGTAACCACCACCCACTAGGAGGCCCAGGGCCACACGCCGCCCTGGGCCTCCTAGGGCTGGGGTGGATCCCCACCCACCCGCCCTTTGGGACGCTCGCGCTCGGCCCCATCGGCCTTCGGTCCCATCGGCTTTCGGTCCCATCGGCTTTCGGTCCCATCGGCCTTCGGCCCTGGGAGCGGCTTTTGGCCATGAAAGCGGGCGAGGTCCCGGAGCGAGGCTTTCGCCAAAAGGCGGGCAGAGCTCATGCGCGATTCGGTGGAATCGAAGAAAGACAGCCTGCCACCCAGCCGCAACGCCCGGAAGAAATCGTGCATCGTCCTGCGGGTATCGCGTAGCCCCCACCGGCGTCTGGGGGCGTTCCGTAGGGACTCCAGAGAGGGTTGGTGAGGCGGTGCCGATGTTCGGCCGAGGGACTCCGGCTCCAGAGCCGGGTGCGCCAGGTCGAAGCCGCCGACCCACCGCCGACGGCCTACCCAGCTCGACCGACGCGCTACTTCAGGACCCGATACCGCAGGTGAGCCGCATGGCGAGACTCGATCACCTCGGCCCGTTCCAGTTGGATCTGAGCGCCCAGGTGCTCGAACAGCCGGGTGCCGTCGCCCAGGATCACCGGGGCGATGTGCAGGAACAGCTCGTCGACCAGTCCGGCTGCCAGTGCCTGCTGGATGATGCCGGCGCCGCCCATGATGTGCACCAGCTTGTCCCCAGCGGCTACGGTCGCTTGCTCAATAGCCTGCTCGATGCCCTCGACGAACGTGAACGTGGTCTTGCCCTTCACGACCACCTCGTGCGGGCGGTGGGTGACCACGAACACCGGCATCCGGTAGAACCCGTCGACGCCCCAGCCGCCGGTCGACTCGTACACCTTGCGGCTGGTGATGACCGCCCCGGCGATCTGGCGCTCCTCCCCGATGGCGAAGTCCATGCCCCGATCCTCCTTGACCCAGGCATGCAGGATCTCGCCGCCCTCGCCCAATCCCGGGTACTGATCGAGGTTCGGGCCGGTGACGAAGCCGTCCAGCGACATCGATATGTTCGCCTCCACAAGTGCCATCCTCTTGATCCCTTCCGTCCTCTATTGGGTTTGTTCACCCATACAGACGTGCTTGCCTGGGGAACTCATCGGTCGTTTGTCGGTCCGCCCCGCGCGGGACAGGCGACGGCTCGTGACTGCGGTGGCGGTCATCGCGGTGGTCGCGCCCGGGGGCACGCGAGTACGCGTACGCCCGCGCCAGAATGGGCGTGGCCCGGACAGGAGGAGCACCGTGAACGGCGACGAGCCGGACTTCGACGACCTCACCCGCCGCTATCGGGGCGAGTTGCACGTGCACTGCTACCGGATGCTCGGCTCGTACGACGAGGCCGAGGATCACGTCCAGGAGGTGTTCTTGCGGGCTTGGCGCTCGCGCGAGAACTTCCAGGGCCGATCGAGCGCGCGCACCTGGCTCTACCGGATCGCGACCAACGCCTGCCTGGACACGCTGCGCCGCGACGCCCGCCGAGCGACCAGGGCGCCATCGGGCACCGAACCATCCGTCGCGGTCATGCCATGGCTGCAGCCCTATCCGGACGCGGAGCTGGCCGCCGATCAGCCTGACCCAGAGACGACGGCGGTGAGCCGGGAGACGATCTCGCTGGCATTCCTGGCCGCGATCCAGTTGCTGCCGCCACGGCAGCGAGCGGTGCTGATCCTGCGCGACGTGCTGACCTGGCCCGCTACCGAGGTCGCCGCCCTCATCGAGACAACCGTGCCCGCGGTCAACAGCGCCCTGCAACGCGCCCACGCGACGCTGAACCGCCGCTGGCCCAGAGGCAGGCTGGACTGGGCCCCGGCCATCGAACCCGACCCGGAGCAAAGCCGTTTGCTCCAGCGCTACATCGCCGCTCACGAACAGGCTGACCCGGAGGCGTTGATCGCCGTGCTGCACGAGGACGTCCGGCTGTCCATCTCCCCGGCGATCGGACAATGGGCAGGCCGCGAGCAGGTCGCCCGCGCCTTGCGCGCCGGCATGACCACCCTCGGCCGCTGGCGACTCCTCCCAACCACCGCCAACGGCCAGCCCGCCCTAGCCGGCTACCTACGCCGCCCCACCGACGAGGCATTCCACCCGTTCGTCCTCTCCGTCCTCCACATCGAGTACGGCCAGCTAACCGAAATCACCGCCTTCGAACAACCATCGCTGTTCCCAGCCTTCGGCCTGCCCACCAGCCTGTGACCCACGTCCACCCGGATTCGACATCGTTTCGACTGCGGCGCACCATTCCCACACGATCGTGCCCACCGCAACCGCGTGGGCGAGCGAGCCCGAGGGAGGACAAAGGGGCGAGTCTCACCGTGTAGCGGCTGTGGTTCGTATGGGAATCACGGGGACGGCGGGCTCGGGTGGAGCTCGGCGGAGGACAAGGGGGAGTTCCACCGTGTGGTGGCTGTGGTTCGTGTGGGGAATCACGGGGACGGCGGGTTCGGGCGGAGCTCGGCGGAGGACAAGGGGGAGTTCCACCGTGTGGTGGCTGTGGTTCGTGGGACGGCGAGCTCGGGGGAAACGAAAGGGTGGATGGGAGAACCACGGCGATGCGCCTGTCGTTTCCTTCGGGCGGCCACGGTGATGGCGGGGGCGGGCGGAGCCCGAGGGAAAACAAACGGGCTGGGTGGG
>NZ_BLAE01000115.1 GCF_009687865.1 Acrocarpospora macrocephala | reverse complement strand
GCGCCGCGGACTCCCGCAGCATGTGCAGCACCAAGACCGCGGAGGTCTGCGGCTCGCGACACCGCCATTACTAAGAGTGCTGACAGGAAAGAAGTCGGCTTGTAAAGGGCGATGGTTTGTGAATCTTGAGGCCGATCTTGATGCAGATCTGCTCCGGCACCGGAGGTTATTTCGCCTCATCGTTATGCAGTGGCAGACCACTGCTGTTGAGGTTTCCCCACGGACAAAGGCAGAGCCCATGGTCAAGCGAGCCCTCGCAATCGTCGCCCTCTCCCTCGCCACATTACTCGGATTAACACTTCCTGCATACGCGGTTACGCTGGAGCAAAAGCTCGCCGCACTTTCCAGCTTCAGCCAGCCCACCACTGCCAGCGCCAACAGCTGGCGGGCCGCCTGGCAGAACCAGGGCGCCTGGGCTGCCTACGGTTTCGACTGGTCGACCGACCTGTGTTCCGCCAGCCCCGACCAGCCGCTCGGCTTCGATTTCAGAATGCCGTGCCGCCGCCATGACTTCGGTTACCGCAACTACAAGGCCGTGAGCCAGTTCCCGGCGAACAAGTCGCGTATCGACGACGCGTTCTACTTCGACATGAAGCAGGTCTGTGCGGGGTATTCCACCATCCCCCGGGGCACCTGCAACGGCATCGCCTGGAGCTATTACCAGGCTGTCAAGCAATTCGGCGCCCTCAATGTCACCGAAGCGCAGATCGAGCGGATCCGCCAGACCTCCGAGCAGGCAGCACAACCCGCCGAGATGTGACCCGAAGCTATCTTCTCGTCACCCGAGGATCCGACGGGAGGCATTGGCTGGTTCCCCAGTACGGCGACATTCTACTCCCTGAGGATTCACAGCAGAGGGGCATCCAAGTCCGCAACCAGTGGAAAGACGCTGTTGTGCGCCAGTTGCCCGGCACCTTGAAAGAAGGCATGACTTATGCGCCTTCCTGGCAATAACTTGACGTAGCGCTTAATTGGGACGAATTGCAGAATTGAATATGTCAGCTCTCCCAAGTGGTTGATGGCATTTCGCAGGCAATTCGACTAAGGCGTGATAGCGGGGTGGCTGGGCACGCCAAATCGCGCTCAGCCACCCCGCCGTATGCCGTCAGGCCGTCCGTCTGCGCTGCCGGGTTCGCGCCTGCGATAGTCGGGTGCGTGGTCACGCCGACGATGTGCGGGCGGCGGCTACCGTGCTCGACGAAGGTCAGAACGTAGATCCGCCGCAGCGTCGCTGTGTCCATGGCGAGAAAGTCGCACGCCACCCTCGTTCCCAATGTCTTCCCGGTATTCTCGGCAGCCAGCCGCAACATGAACGTTCTAGCAGGTCAGAGAAACGGAGAGCTCTTGATGAGGGGTTGATTCCTAAACCTGGTGTCGTAGGTTCGATTCCTACGGGGGCACCTCTTGACCAGGCAAAACGCCGTTTGACCTGCGCCGCCTCGGGCGTAGGTTCGCCTTTCGGCGAGGACAGGAATTGCTGGAAGTGCTCAGTACATGAGTTAAGCTGTCGCGCAGGCACCAAACCCGAGAGTTGAAGCCGTGGCCAAACGTTCCGCAGTGTTATGGACGACCGCCATTCTCCTGTCCGCCGTGCCGTGTGCGGCCGTGGTTTCACCGGACGTGCATGTTCACCTGTGCGCCAATTTGATTGGACCCGAAACTCCCGCTCTGGGCATCTCGTTCGCCGTCATGGCGAACCTTCTGCCTCTTGTCCTGCTGGCGCTCGCCCTGGCCGGGCGAAAGAAGACGTTACGGCAAGGCCGACTACTCGCCTGGCTGGGAGCCGCAGCCACTCTCACAACAGCGGCCTGCTACGCATTTTCCTCTGCGCTCTTCTTCTCCTACTGTCCGGAAGGGTCCCTGGCACCCTGGTTCGCTATGACGTTGTATGTCACAAGCGCGACGCTTCTCTTTCTCTCGGAGACCCGGGCGGATCAGCGGCACATGAAGGCGGCGTGAAAGGCGAGAACGTCAGACCGGCCGGTTGGCGTCGGGGATGACATATCTTTCGTGCGGACTGTTCAGCCATTCGTCGCACGCTCGGTCGTTACGGCCGAGAAACCGACTCTCCGATTCCTGTTACGGACGTGGCCTTGTGGCGGGCAGGCCCAACAGGGGTCGGGTTCGGGTGTCTCCCCAGATTGAGGATGCGTCGATGTAGGGCTTGAGTAGTTCGGTCAGTTCTTGGTCGCCTTGGTTGGCGATCTCGTTTGAGGTGATTTTTCGGGCTATTCCGGCTAGGAAGTCGGCGACCTGGATTCGGGTGTCCCGGCGGGAGTCGGCCAGGCGGAGGCTGATCAGGCGGGTTCCTGAGGGCCGGGGCGGGTGGTCGAACAGGGTCCTGAGCTGAGTTATCCGGTCCTCCGTCAGGGCGGTCTGCTCGTCGTGAACGATGGAGATGAGCTTGCCGCCTTGCCCCCAGCGGCGCACCGCTTGGGTGATGGCGGGGATCAGGGGGTCCAAGATCGGGGTTCTCGGAGGTTCGTGGATTCTGGACAGATATGCGGTTACCTGCGGCCTGGCCTCGTAAAGCGAATTCATGATCTTAGCGGGGAGGCCGTCTGTTTCGGTACGAAGGGTGTCGGCCAAGGCGAAGAACGAGTCGGTGGAGGTCTTCGCTCGGATGAGGTCGTTGAACGACTGCAGGAATGCGTTCCAACGGTCTCGGCCGAAGGCGGTTTCGCCGCCGCCGTACAGTGTGGCCGCCATATCGTGAGCGGGTTCGGGTTCCTCATCGAGCAGGTCGACCAGCTTGGTTATGACGAAGAACTTCTTGTCGGTCAGGTAGACGCTGGCGTTTCCGTGGATCGGGCCGCCGGGGGCAAGGAGCCATTTGAGGACCGGGCGGTGTTTCTCGCGGAGGAAATGGGTTGCCTTGTATTCCTCGGCCGGGGAGCGAATCCGGTCGCGGGCTTCCCGGATGCAGGCCGCCGCCGACTCCATGGGCAGGTGGACGCTGGCGTGGGCGAACACGCCGGTGTTCCCGCCGATGAGCTTCTCACCCTCCGAACCGGACTCGTCGCAGGCGATCTCGACGAGCCGGTCCGTGTGATCATCTTGCGGCATGTGATCCGTCCCCTGGAACGGCGGCGTGAACTGATCACAGATTACTTATTCGTCCTTTCGTCCGGAATTCTGCACCCCGCGCCCAGTACGGAACCCGGCCCAGATCCGAGCCGGGTCCCTCACCCCACCAGCCCGAGCCGCCGCCTCAACCGACGTCGACCGGCACTGTGTCGTCGGGTTCCGTCACCGTCTCGTCGGGTTCCGCCACGCTGTCGTCGGGTTCCTCCTCCGTGACCGGCGGCAAAGCCGCGCAGTACCGCCCGCAGCCGCCGAAGCGCTCGGAATCCATCGGCGTGAAGGCGGTGGGCTCAACCCCCCGCAACGCGGCGATCATGGTGTCTCGCCAGATCGGGCCGGGAACGGTGGCCCCGAACACGGCGCCGTAGTACCTCCCGCCGATGGTGACATTGTTGAGCTTGTGCGCGATGGCCCCCCGAGGGTCGCCGATGCTCACCGCCCCGGCCAGATCCGGGGTGAACCCGGCGAACCACGCGCTGGACTGGTCGTCGTTGGTGCCGGTCTTCCCGGCCGCGGCCCGGCCGATCCCGCCGACGGAGCGCATCGTCCCCTGGGTGAACACCCCCGACAGAATGTCCGCCGTGGCGTCGGCGACCTCCGGCTCCAGCGCCTGGCGGCACTTCGGCCGGTAGTCGGTCGACTTGCCGTCGCGGTCGGTGACCCGGGTGATGGCCAGGGGCGCGCAGTACGTCCCGCGCGCCCCGATGGCGGCGTACGCGTTGGCGACGGTGACCGGGTCCATCTCGTTGATGCCGAGGGTGAAGGTCTCGTACTCCCGGAGCTTCTCGCCGTCGGCGCGCTTGATGCCCAGCGACTGGGCGGTCTGCACGGTCTCGCACAACCCGACCCGGCGCTCCAGCTCCACGAAGAAGGTGTTGACCGAGCCCCAGGTGCCGGTCCGCAGCGTCTTGAAGCCGGGGGAGCCCTCGTCGTTGGTGACAGGGTGCGTCGGGTCGCCGACTCGGCCCCCCGCGCAATCGGTGAAGGCGGCGTAGTCCGGGGCGCGGTAGCTGTTGCCCACGGTGAAGCCGTCGTCGGCTTTCATGCCCTGCTTCAGCGCGGTGAGCAGGGTGAAGGTCTTGAACGTCGAGCCCGCCTGGAATCCGCCGATGCCTCCGTGGTCGTTGTCGGCCACGATGTTGTACGACATCTCGCGCCGGCGTGCGGAGTTTCCGTACTTCCGGCTGGCCGCCATGGCCTTGATCTTGCCGGTGCCGGGCTCGACCAGGGCCTGGGCGGCGACCGCGTCGTCGGTGGGGCCGACCCACGCGCCGATGCCCTGCTCGGCCGCGGCCTGCATCCGGGGGTCCAGCGTGGTCCTGATCGTCAGGCCGTCGCGTTTGAGCGACCGCTCCCGTAGCGTCCTCGTCTTGCCGAAGCTCGGGTCGTTGAGCACCTCGTTGTAGACGTACAGGCAGAAATAGGGGTACGGGCTGGTCGCGCACCCGCCGGGCTGCGGGACGCCCTTGTAGCCGAGTTTGGTGGCCTTGGCCTTGGCCGCTTTCGCCGTGGTGATCTTGCCGAGGTCGGCCATCCGGTCCAGCACGACGTTGCGCCGCTCCAGCAGCCGCGCCCGGTTCTCCCGGCCCCCCTCGGGATCGGTGCTGGCCGGCAACTGCACCGCCGCCGCCAGGGTGGCCGCCTGCGGCAGGTTCAGCCGGGCCGCCGAGACCCCGAAGAACCGTTTGGCCGCGGCCTGTACGCCGTTGGCCCCGGCGCCGAAGTAGGCGATGTTCAGGTACTTCTCCAGGATCTGATCCTTGGTGTACTTCTCCTCCACCGCCATCGCGTAGCGCAGCTCGTTGAGCTTGCGGCCGTAGCTGGCCTCCAGCGCCTTCTCCTGCTCCTCCCTGGAGGTGGCGGCGTTCAGCAGCACCTGCTTGACGTACTGCTGGGTGATGCTGGAACCGCCCTGGCTGACCCCGCCCGAGTGCAGGTTCGTGGCCAGCGCGCGCAGCGTGCCCTCCAGGTCGATCGCGCCGTGCTCGTAGAAGCGGGAGTCCTCGATCGAGATGATCGCGGTCTTCATCACCTCGGCCACCCGGTCGAGCGGGACGACTTCGCGGTACTGGTCGTAGAACTGGGCGATCCGCCTGCCCCGGGCGTCCAGGATCGTCGTCTTCTCCGCCAGCGGGGGTTCGATGAGCTCGGCGGGGTTGAGGTTCAGCTCGTCGGAGGCGGCCACGATCGCCGCTCCGGCGCCTCCCACGGCCGGGAGCCCGAGCCCGGCGGCCACCAGCCCGGCCGCCATCGCCGCTCCGGCCAGGCCCAGGACGCTTCTGCCCGCGGACGAGCGGGTCCTCCGCCGCCGCGGCCTTCTCCGGTCCGCCATCAGATTTCGCTCGTCAGTGGGAGCAGCGAGAATGTGGCGTGCTGAGTGGACATTGATCGGAACCTTCCCCTCAAGGATCAGATACGGCGGGAAGTCTCGCGCCACCGCCCAATGCCGTCAAAGACAGATATGGGGGGATCCATGCTGAAATGGCATAAAGTTCCCTTCATGGACCTCCTCGGCGCCTGGCGAGCGTTCGTCAACGTGAGTGAGCGGGGCAGCTTCACCGAGGGCGCGGCGGCCACGCGGGTGCCGCAGTCGGTCGCGAGCCGCCGGATCGCCGCCCTGGAGAAACATCTCGGCGAGCGGTTGTTCGACCGGTCGTCGCGCGGAGCGATGCTCACCCAGTTCGGCCGCGACATGCTTCCGTCGGCGAAGCGTCTGGTCCGGCTGGCCGACGACATGGAGCACGAGGCGGAGCAGGCCAGGCTCAATCCCCTCCGCCTCGCCGTTCCCGAGGTCTGCGCCGTACGCGACCTCGCCCGGCTCGCCGCGGAGGCCCGCCAGAACGGCGTCTACCTCGACTTCCTTGCCGCCCCACCGGCCGAGCGGGCGGAACTCGTCCGTTCTCGCGAGGTGCGCGCCGCCCTGGTGGCGGTCCCGCCCAGCGATGCGACCTGGTCGGTACGGCTCGGCCTTGCCGGCACCGCGGACCTCCCGGTGCGAACCGTCTACGTCGAGACCCTCCGCGCCGGTCGCGCCGCGCGGTCGTCGCGGCGGAGCCGGATCTGGATCCAGCCCGAGGACGACGTCCCCCACATCCGCGACCGGCTGTTCCGCGTCCGGGACGCCGTCGGTCTCCAGCCCGCGCAGGTCGGCGTCTCAGCCACGCTCACCGCCGCGACGGCGGAGGTCTTCGGTTTCGCGGACCTCCTGCTGTGCTCGCCGGGGCAGGCCCGGGAGCTGGGGTTGCACTGGCGTCCCCTCGGCGAGATCCCGCTTGTCCGCGGTTTCGACGTCGCCGCCGCCGTCGGGGACGACGCGGAGCGTATCCGGGACCGGCTGTGGCACGCGATCGCCCGCTGCCTCGGTGCGGGCGACCAGGACGGGGAGACGGCGTGAGCGCCCAGAGACTGATCCGCGAACTCCGGCTGACGCTCGACGACGCCGGGCTGCGCGGCTCCTTCCTGGTCCGGGACCTGCGCTCGGGCGACGAACTCGGCATCGAGCCGGACCTCGAGTTCCCGGTCGCCTCGCTCGTCAAGATCCCGCTCGCCGTCGCGACACTCGAACGTATCCGCAGGGGCGAGCTCGACGGCGCCACGCGCGTTCTGGTGCGACCCGGCGAGATCACCACGCCGGGGCCGACCGGGCTGAGCAAGTTCCGGCACCCGGCCGAGATCGCCGTCGACGACCTGCTCTACCTCAGTATGGCCGTGAGCGACAACACGGCGGCGGACGCGCTGTTCGGCCTTACCCCGCCGGCCGAGGTCTCGGCGATCCTGCTCGGTCTTGGACTGCGCGGCATCACGATGCGCCACACCATGCGGGAATTGGTCGAGACTCCGGTGGAACGCCTCGACCCCGCCGACAGCCACCTCGCCCACTTCCTCGCCATCGAAGCGGGTACGGCCGGGCGCGGCCACCGGGTTCCGCAGCTCGACGTGACCCGCGCGAACTCGGGAACCGCGCGCGCGTTCCTCGATCTCCTGCAGGCGCTGTGGACGCCGTCCCCGATCGACGCGGGCGTCGCCGAACGGGTGCGTACCCTCATGGGCGACAACGTCCTGCGGCATCGGCTGGCGCCCGATTTCAGCTCCGACGCGTCGAGGTGGTCGTCCAAGACCGGGACGCTGCTCAACCTCCGCCACGAGGTCGGCGTCGTCGAGCACGCCGACGGCCAGACCTTCGGGGTCGCCGTGCTCACCGAGTCGCGCGTCCCGGCCATCAGCCAGCCCGGGGCCGAGGCGCTCATGGCGCAGGTCGCCCGTACACTCCGCGATCAGCTACGGCACGGCAATGCCAGGTGACCCTCGGGGGGTCACCTGGCGTCCGAAGAACTCTTGGTGATCTAGGACGTGGGCGGGGCGGCCGGGACGTCCGTGGTGCAGGTCAGCGGGGCATCGTCGGGCACCAGACCCATACTGACCGCGACCCTGCTGGGGGAGTCGGGCTGGTAGCCGGGAGTCCTCATGCCAATGATCAGCTTGGTGCCCTGGGGCATCGCCGACGGCGTGATGACTATCGTGGGGATCCCGTTGTGCTGATTCTCCTGCGCGGGGTCCTTGCCGGCCTCGAGCTGCTTCTCCTGCTGGGCGTCCTCGCCGGTCGTGGGCTGCTTTTCCTCCTTGAGCTGCTGGCCGTCCGGCGTGGTCCCCGGCTGCCGCTCCTCCCGGACGACCTTCTTGAAGTCCGCTTCCAGATTCTGCGACGGGTCCGACGGCTCCGCACGAAGGCAGGCATCCCGGCTTTCCTGGTAAAAATCCTCGAACTCCAGATGCTCCACATCCCCTACACGCACAGCCACAGCGAGACACTTACGCCCTCCTACCGTCCCGCTCGCTGTGGGGCGCAAAGCACAACCGGCAGATCTGTCGGAGCCGCCTGAAAGGATCTTCTCGATGCCCCCTCGGTGAGGAGACCTTGATGGCCGCCGACGACTACGCCTGGTTCGACGATCACGACTCGGGCTTGGCCGAGTCGTTCTGCGTCACGTTCGTTCGTGGCCTGACCCCGCGGGAGGCGTTCGACCGGTTGGGTGTGGTCCCAGATTCCGAGGCCGACGACTCCTACGAGGAGGCGATCTGCGCCAGCGCGGTTGCCGGAGGAACCATCCTGATCGAGTTCAACGGGTTCGCCGGGACCAGCGACACGGTGGCGGGATTACTGTCGCCGGGGACAGTGACGGCGGCGGTGTTCGGCAACATCAACCTGGACCGCCAGTTCGTATATTCGGCCGACGGCCAGGTGGTGACCGAGTTCGAGCCCGACTTCCCCGGCTCCCGCTCGGGCACCGACCCCGACCGGCTCTTGGCACACATGGCCGCACTCGGCATGCCCACCGAAGATGTCGACGCCGGCGGTTGGGGCAATCCGATCCACACCGCCCTCGCACTGGCCGAGCGGGTGACCGGGGTACGGCTGACGCCCGAGGCCATCGACCATGCCACCCTCATCGGCTCGAGCAGCCATCTGGTCTGGGAGTAGCGCTCAGCCGTTGCGGGCCGGGACGCGGAAGACCTGGCGGCCGTGCCAGTCGATATGAGCTGCCTCGACCTCGTCCATACCGGACTGAGGTTGCCGAGCCGGTTGCCCCGCCAGGGACAGCACCATGTCGCGGGCGGCGGCCGTACGCCCGACGAAGCGTGCCGACACCGTGATCGTCCGGTCGGCGGTCAGGCCCAGCACGCCCTTGTCGAACAGCTTGTGATGGATGCTGCACAGGCAGAGCCCGTTGACCAGAGTGTCGGGTCCGTCGAAGGCCCACCAGCGCACATGAGCGGCATCGAGTCCGACCGCGACACCGTCCAGCCAGCCGTCGTAGGCGCAGAACGCGCAGCAGTACTCGTACGCCATCAGCACCCGCTCCCGGAAAGCCGGATCCCGTCGTACGGCGGCACCGCTCACGGTGGCCGTCGAGCCGGTGTCGAGGAGCTCCAGGTCCAGGCCGACCAGCAGGCGGAGATCGGCGTGGAGGGAGGGCGCGAAGTTCGCGTCCAGCAAGTAGCGAGCGATCCGCACCACCAGTTGCGGATCCTCGGACAGGTCGCGCGCCAGGTCCGGGTGCAGGCGTCCCACGGCCTGGGACGTGCGCAGGCGTCCCAGCTCGGGGCCTGGGCTGCCGGGACCGGTAGCGGTGTCCACCAGCCACAGCCCGTCGCTGGTCAGGTGATGGAACGGGTAGCCAGGGCTGGTGTCGCGGGCCGGGCCGTACTCCTTGAGCAGCCGTTTGAGCTCGGCCTCGGCGGCGCTGAAGGCGATGGGCTGGTTGCCGTGACGCTGGAACCGGCCCAGGACGTACAGCAGCAGGAGCGGCTTGTGCGGAGCGCGCTCGCCACCACGCGTCCAGCGCTTGATCCCGGCGATCCGCTCGATCCAGTCCACAACCGGAGTCTAGGACGATCTTCCGGAGGGTCGATGCGGTTGCCAAGACTCGGCGGCGGCCAAGTGGCCTCCTGGATACCCGAATGAAAACGGCAGGCGTTCGTGGTGGAATGCGTGGGACATGATGTGGCGGGGAATGCGGGTCAGGCTCGCGCGGAAGATGTTGCTCGCTGGTGTTGAGGCGCGGGTCAGGGCGGTCGAAGCCGGTGGTGATGCCGGTCTGGTGCTGGGGGCGGACGCGGTCGCCGAGGTGGCGGCTCTGTTGAGCCTGGTGGATGATCCGAGTCAGGATCTTCCGGTGGCTCGTGCGACCGGGATGGTGTACTGGTTGCGTTCCCGGGCGCTGCCCGAGGACGAGGCGGAGCTTGAGGCCGCGATGGTGTTGCTGACGCCCGTCCACGATGCCGATCCCGCGCTCGTGCCCGCGGAGATGCGGGAGTTCTACGAGAAGTCGTTCCGGCCGGACGCGGACGTCGATCTCGAATCTTGGGGTCGTGGGCTCGAACTGCTCGATCAGTACGAGACGTCCCTGGACGCCGCCGTGCTGCATGAGGCGGTGCGGTTGTTCCTGCATGCCGTACCAGACGATCATCCGCGGCGGCTCGCCATGCTGGGCGATCTCAAGGAGATCATGCTGGAGCTGTATGAGCGGCTGCGGGAGGTGGAGGCGCTCGCCCTGGCCGTCGAGGTCGGCCGGGAGCTCCTGGACGCGTCGCCCGAGGATGACCCCGATCTCCTGACCAGCCTGGGAATCGGCCTCAAGGAGCTGTCCAAGCAGACCGGAGACCTCGCCCAGCTGAAGGAGGCCGTCGACTTCGGCCGCCGAGCTGTCGCCGCGGCCGCGGCGGATGATCGCAACCGGGTCGTGTACCTGTCCAACCTCGGCTTCTACCTGCAGGCCCTGTTCGAGCGCACCAAGCAGATTCAGACGCTCTCCGAGGCCATCGACTTCGGCCGGCAGGCGGTCGAGCTGGCTCCGCCGGGCCATCTCGACCGGGCGCTCTGCCTGGCCAACCTCGCGGTCGCGCAGCGCCTGCTGTTCGAGGCCATCAAGGACAAGAACGTGCTGGCCGAAGCCGTCGAGCTCGGCCGTGAATCGGTCGCGATCACCGCCGCCACCGACCCCAACCGGGCCAGGTACCTGTCCAATCACGGGTACGCGCTGCGGATCTGGTCCGAGCAGGACGGCGACGAGGCGGCGCTGACCGAAGCCGTCGCGCTGGGCCGGGAGGCCGTGGCCCTCACGCCCGAGGACCACCCCAGCCGCGCCATGTACCTGTTCAATCTCGGCAGCGCCTTGTCCGCCCTGGGGGACCCGGAAGCTGTTGAGGTTTTCGCGGAGGCGGCCGACTCCGCGGGCTCCTCGGAGGGCATGCGGCTGATGGCCAACCGCCGGCTGGGCAGCGCCGCCATGCAGGCCGGCGCGTTCGAGACCGCGCTCGCCGCCTACGAGACGGCGCTTTCCCTGCTCACCCGGATCACCCCGCGCTCGCTGGCCCGCGCCGACCGGGAGTACGGTCTCAGCGAGGCGATGGGGCTGGCCGCGGAAGCCGCCTCCACCGCGATCGCGGCCGGGCGGCCGGAGCGGGCGCTTGAGCTGCTGGAACAAGGCCGGGGCGTGCTGCTGGGCGAGTTCATCGGCGCCCGCACCGACCTGGCCGAGCTGCGCGCCTTCGCGCCTGACCTGGCGCCGCCGTTCGAGCGGCTGCGGGAGGAACTCGAACTCGCCGACCACACCACGCTGACCGACGCGGTGGTGGAGTACGGCCAGCTGGACCTGCTCGGCCGGATCCTCACCGACGCCGGGCTGCTCACACCGGACTCGGAGGAGTCCGCGCAGGAGGTCGCCGTACGGCGGAGGCGATCCGCGCGGGACTGGGAGGACATGCTGGCGCGGATCCGCGCGCTGCCCGGCCTGGAGCGGTTCCTGCTGCCGCCGACCATCGACCAGCTTCGCGGGCAGGCCGGCGACGGGCCGATCGTCATGATCAACGTCAGCTGGCTGCGCTGCGACGCGCTCATCCTCACCGGCGACGCCGACCGGCCGGTCCGGGTCGTCGAACTCGGTACGCTCACGCCGCAGGACATGATCGACCAGGTCAGACGTTTCCTCGCCGCCACCGCCGCGGCCGGGGGCGGCTCGCTCCGGGAGCGGGTCGAAGCGCAGCGGGAGATCCACGCCGTGCTGGGCTGGCTCTGGGACCACATCGCCGAGCCGGTGCTGGCGGATCTCGGCATCACCGGCCCGCCGGATCCGGGGCAGGAGTGGCCGCGGGTGTGGTGGTGCCCGCAGCGGGAGCTGGCCTTCCTGCCGCTGCACGCCGCCGGGCACCACGACCGCGTGCCGCTGACCGTGCTGGATCGGGTCGTCTCCTCGTACACGCCGACGATCCGCGCGCTGCGTTATGCCCGCCACTCCGCGTCGGGAGAATCCGCCGACGCGTCCACGCTGATCGTCTGCATGTCCAGCACGCCGGAGGCCCCTGACCTGCCGGGCGCCCGGACCGAAGCCCTGCGCCTGGCGCGGCTGCTGCCGGGTTCCCTCGTCCTGGACGGTCCCGAAGCCACGTACGACGCGGTGACCGCCGCCCTGTCCGAGCATGCCATCGTGCATCTGGCCTGCCACGGGGTCAGCGACTGGGACACCCCGGCCGCGAGCAGGCTCCTGCTGCACGACCACCGCACCCTGCCCCTCACCGTGAGCGCCATCTCGTTGCTGCGGCTGAACCGGGCTCGCCTGGCGTACCTGTCGGCGTGCAGCACGACGGCGAGCAACCAGCGCCTCGCCGACGAAGCCGTGCACATCACGGCGGCGTTCCAGCTGGCCGGATACCCGCACGTCATCGGCACGCTATGGCCGATCAACGACAGGATCGCCGCACAGGTCGCCGCGGACGTCTACGACCGGCTCACCGACCACGGGACCACCACACCGGACACCGGCCAGTCCGCCCTCGCCCTGCACCTGGCCACCCGCCGCCTCCGCGACACCGCCTCCGCGAGCCCCGGGCTCTGGGCAGCCCACATCCACAGCGGCATTTGACGCCAGTTCAGGGCCTTCCATCGCCAGCCTGGCACCCTCCTCATCGGCGAATTCCGCCCACGCCAGTGCGATCGCGATGGACCAGAACAACATCCAACGCCGACGGGTCAAAACGGGGCGGGAGAGCATGACAGCCCTTCTCACGCGGTGGAGGTGACGGCTTAACCGCGCTTCGCGTACACCGCCTTCAGCTTGGCGGCGGCCTTCTTGGCGATGGCGACCGTCTGCGGCCACTCGTCTTCGGTCTGAATCGAGACGCGCTGGACAACCGCCAAGGCCGACCGGTAGCGGATGAAGACCACGTCAAAGGTGGCCGCCGTGCTGTCGGGATGCTCGGTGAAACGGAAGGCGGAGGTCGTCTGGCCCAGGTTGGGGACGGCCTTCCTGACGATCTTGGTGCGGTCGGTGGCGCTCTTGGGGCGGAGGCCGTGGCAGTACCGGCCGATGGCTTTCGCTCCGTTGGCGATCGAGTTCAGGAAGGTCGGAGTGCCCGTGACGACGGCATGGGAGACCGCGGTGACCGTCTCCTCGTTGCGAAAGGTAATGGTAGTCACCGGACGGCCCCGGACCGCTTTGTCGTAGGCCTTCAGGGCCTTGTTGCAGGCCGCAGTGGGGTACGTGGCTTTCAAGGGGATGACGAGCGAATACCTCGCCTTCTTGGCCTCGTACCCAGCACCGATCTGGCTCGTGCTCAGGAGAGCGGCCTTGATCTCCGCCGTATTGAGGGGTGGGATCGGGGCCGCTGCGGCCGGCGCGGTTAAACAGATGGCAGTGAGGGCGGCAACGACCGGCCCCAAGATCAGACGCTTAATCATGAAACGCGACATTAGTGATCACAACCAGACAAGTCCAACCAAGACATTGACCACGCCCCCGAGCGGCATTCGACCACCTTGCGCCGCTCGTGGACGGTGCCGAACTCGAAAAGACGCTGTACGAAGCGGTATCGGCTCGCCGCCGACTGGCCGTTCGAGAAGATCGAGTACGCCCCACGCTGACCCCGAGCGCCGCTACTCGTAGAGGATGAGGAGATGCGCGCACGACCGATCACGACAGAACGCCTCATCGAGGACCTTGCCGACCGGATCGCCGCGTACCCCCGCCAGGAGTGGGTCCGGGTAGCCATAGACGGCGCCCCAGCCACCCATCCCGCCGACCTGGCCGATGCCCTGGTGGAGCCGCTGCGCACCCGCGGTCGCGAGACGCTGCGCGTCTCCTCCTGGGACTTTCTGCGTCCCGCCTCCTTGCGATTCGAATACGGCAAGCAGGACCCGGACGCGTACTACGACGACTGGCTCGACGTGAACGGCCTGACCCGCGAGGTTCTGGCCCCGCTGGACCCGGGCGGCTCCGGCAAGGTTCTGCCCACGCTGTGGGACCCGGTCAAGGACCGCGCCACCCGCGCGCCGTACACAGTGCTGCCGCCCGGCGCGGTCCTGCTCCTGGACGGAACACTGTTGCTGGGCCGCTGGCTGCCGCTGGACTTCACGGTTCACCTGCGGCTCTCGTCGGCGGCGCTGGAACGGCGGACAACCGACGCGTGGACGATTCCCGCCTTCCTGCGCTACGAGGAGGAGGTGGCGCCAGCGAACGTCGCCGATGTGGCGGTCAGCGTGGACCGGCCCCGGCACCCCGCGCTGATCGAAGAGGTGTGAAGGGCAGCATTCACCGCTGCTTCAACTGGAGGTCTCTCGCCGTCGATAAGTTCAGGCAGCGATAACCCTGAATGAACGAGAGGCACGCCGATGATCCGTCCCGCTCTCGCCGGTCTGGCTCTGGCCGCCGCGACGCTTGTCATCCCCGGTACGGCCACGGCCCAGCCTGCCCACAGCCCGGTCGTCGTCAAGGACGTGACCTTCCCGACCATGCCGCTGGGCGAACTCCAGCGGTCGATCCAGAACGACCGTGGCATCAACCTGGGCGGCGTCGGCAGCGGGCTCTTCCCGGCGGCCCGCCGGGGTGACTTCTGGATGGTCACCGACCGTGGCCCCAACGGCCAGCCGACCGTCAACGGCGAGAAGCGCCGCACCTTCCCCATCCCCGAGTTCGCGCCCGCGATCGTTCAGGTGGCGACCCGGTTCGGTGTGGAGATCAAGAAGTACATCCCGCTCGTCGGCCGTTCCGGCAAGCCGGTCACGGGCATTTCCAACCAGCAGGGCCATGACGAGCTTCCGTACACCTGGGACGGGCAGACCGCGCTGCCGTACAACCCGAGCGGTGTGGACACCGAGGACATCGTGCGGGCGCGGAACGGGGACTTCTGGCTGGTCGACGAGTACAGCCCGTCGCTGCTGCACGTCTCCGCCAGGGGCGTGGTGATCGCCCGGTACGTCCCCGCCGGGCTGAACCTGACCGGCGCCGACTACCCCGTCAAGCACGTGCTTCCCGGCATTCTGGCCACCCGTCCCCAGAACCGCGGGTTCGAGGGCCTGGCCATCAACGGCAACACGCTCTACCTCGCCGTGCAGAGCCCGCTCCAGAACCCCACCAAGGCCGTCGGCGACAAGTCGCGCGTCGCCCGCATCCTCACCTTCGACATCCGGCGCGGCCGGGTCACCGGCGAGTACGCCTACCGGTTCGAGGATGTCACCACCTTCGACCCGAAGGTCAACGGCGACCAGAGCCAGATGAAGATCTCCGGCCTGGCCCACATCGGCGGCGACCGCCTGCTCGTCGACGAGCGCACCGACAACGTCGCCCGGATCTACCAGATCAACCTGGCCAAGGCCAAGAACCTCCTCGGCGGCCGCTACGACAGGGCGGACACCACTCCGTCCCTGGAAGCGCTCTCCGACCTTTCCGCGGTCAAGCCCGCCCCCAAATCCCTCGTTGTCGACCTCTCCGTGGTGGCCCCCACCCTCCCCGGCAAGGTCGAGGGCATCGCCCTGCTCGACCCCCGCACCCTGGTGGTCGTCAACGACAACGACTTCGGCCTGGGCGAGTTCGGCACGGACGGCCGCCTGATCGACTCCGGGGTGAAGACCAGGATCGTCACCATCCGCCTCCCCAAGTCCCTGTACTGAACTCGGGGGGCCCACACGCTTGGCTGACTGTATTGACTTCGACTGTCATAAATGAAAAGTTTCTTTACTGAGAGCGCTCTCACGCCTCGTCCGTCCCCCTACCCTCAAGAGGACCAGTCGTGAGAATAACCGTGTTGACCAGCGCGGTCGTGCTGGCTTTCGCGTTCGCCGTGCCCGCGGCGAGCGCGGTCGCCGAGTCGGGACCGAGCCCCACTCCTGGGCAGGACGCGCTGCAGAGAGATCTCGGCCTGTCGGAACCCCAGGCCCGAGTACGGCAAGCGCACGAAGCCGGAGCCTCCGTCGTGGAGCGGCAGCTCCGGTCCCGCCTGGGCGACCGGTTCGGCGGCGCCTGGTTCGGGGTCGCCGAAGGCCGCCTCAAGGTCGGCGTGCTCAACGACCAGGACGCCCAGCTCGTCCGCGCGGCGGGCGGCGCCCCCGTCCAGGTCGCGCGGAGCGAGAAGCAGCTCGCCGAAGCCAAGGCCACGCTTGACGGGTCCTTCAAGGCGGCGGGCAAGGGCGTGCACACCTGGCATGTCGACGTGGCCACCAACACCATCGTGGTGACGGCGGCCGACCGTGAATCGGGGGAGCGGTTCGTCAAGGCCGCCGGTCTGGACGCGGCCACCGCCCGGGTGACGATCGGCCAAGCCCCGCAACCCCTGTACGACATCCGCGGCGGCGACCAGTACGTCATCAACGGCAACACCCTCTGCTCCATCGGCTTCTCGGTCAACAACGGCGGCTTCGTCACCGCCGGACACTGCGGCGGCACCGGCAGCCCCACGCTCGGCTACAACAACGTCAGCCAGGGCACCTTCGCCGGATCCTCCTTCCCCGGCAACGACTACGCCTGGGTACGCACCAACGGCAACTGGACCCCACGCCCGTGGGTGAACAACTACAGCGGCGGCAACGTCAACGTCGCCGGTTCCCAGGAGGCCGTCGTCGGCGCGTCGATCTGCCGGTCCGGGCGGACCACCGGCTGGCGCTGCGGGGTCATCCAGGCCAAGAACGTCACCGTGAGCTACTCGGGCCAGCTCGTGCACGGCCTCACCCAGACCACCGCCTGCGCGGAACCGGGGGACTCGGGCGGCGCGTGGATCTCGGGCAACCAGGCTCAGGGCGTCACGTCCGGCGGCTCCGGCAACTGCTCGTCCGGCGGCACCACGTTCTACCAGCCGGTCAACGAGATCCTCGGCGCGTACGGGCTGACCCTGACCACCTCAGGCGGCGGCGGGACGAGCCGCCTGATCGGGTGGCAGAACAAGTGCATCGACGTGCCGAACTCCAACGGCGTGGACGGGCAGCGGCTGCAGCTGTGGGACTGCAACGGCACCAACGCCCAGAACTGGACCTTCCCGGGTGACGGCACGATACGCGCCTTCGGGCTCTGCATGGACGTGGCCTGGGGTTCCACCGCCAACGGCGCCGCGATCCAGCTGGCCACCTGCAGTGGCAACCCGGCCCAGCAGTTCGTTCTCACCGGGGCGGGCGACCTGGTCAACCCGCAGTCGAACAAGTGCGTGGACGTCACCGGCTGGGGTGGCACCGGCACGCCGCTCCAGCAGTGGGACTGTTCGGGCGGCGCCAACCAGAAGTGGCGGCGCGGCTGACCGGAAACCCCGGCGGGTCACGGCGAACTAGACAAGCGACCCGATAAGCCCGGTTGTGGGCGGTGTCCGCCCCAACCGGGTTTCCCGCCGTCCGAGCGCGGGTCAGCTCACCTGGGCGGAGAGCCGGTCGAACAGGGCCAGGGCCGCCTGGCGGACGTCTTCGGGGGAGATGCCCGCCAGCGCGGTTCTGGCCTGGTCGGCGTCCCGGGTGGTGGCGCAGGTGATGGCCACCGAGGCCGCGGCGGCGTGCTCGAGGGTGCCGGCGGGCTCGTTGTCGGCCAGAGCGCGGGCGCTGTCGGCGAGGTCAAGATTGTCGATCGTCAACGTGGCTCCTTGAGGTCGCGGCGGGGTGGGCCACTGACCGTACCAGGTGACTCCGATCGGGTGGGTGACCACCGCACCGCTCAACGGGCCGTATCGTGCGGGCGTCCGAAAACAGCCGTCCTAAAGGGCGGCCGCCGCGCGGGCGGGGGAGGCGGTGTTGTTGAGGAGGAATTCCTCGATCACGAGCGTGGCCGCGCCGAGGGCGACCGCGTCGGGGCCGAGGCGGCCGAGGACGATGGAGGCCGTGGAGAAGGGCTGGGTGAGGCAGTTCTCGGCGGCGGCCTTCTTGATTTTGGTCAGCAGGTGGTGGCCGAGGGTGAGGCCCGCCCAGCCGCCGACGACGATGCGCTCGGGGTTGAAGAGGTTGATCAGGTTGGCCAGGCCCGCGCCCAGGTACTCCACCGTCTCGTCGATCACCGGCGACCCCGAGCGCACGAGCTCGGCCAGCTGAGCCTGCTCGGTGGCCGTGTCCAGGGGCAGCCCGGCACGCTCCAAAATCGCCTCCGCCCCGATGTACGCCTCCAGGCATCCCCGCCCGCCGCACCGGCACGTCCGCCCGCCGAGCGCGATCTTCGTGTGCCCCCACTCACCGGCGCTGCTGTTGGCCCCCCGATAGGTGACCCCGTCGGTGATGATGCTCGCCCCCACACCGGACCCGATCAACGCGATGACCGCGTTCCGCGACCCTCGCCCGGCGCCGAACCAGAGCTCCGCCTGCCCCATCGTCTTCGCGCCGTTGTCGACGTACAGCGGAAGGGAGGTCCCCTCACGCAGCAGCGCGCCCAGCGGCACCGAGTCCCACCCGAAGGTCTGGGCGTGGATCAGCGCGTCGGGCCCGCTCTCGACGATGCCGGGCACGCCGATGCCGATGCCGAGGACCTGCTCGGGGGCGACCCCGCTGTCGGCCAGCACGGCCTCGATGCCCGCCAGGATGTGCCGGACCACCAGCTCGACCTCGTGCCCGCCGGGCCGCAGCGCGAACTCCGCCTTGGCCTTCTCGTTCATGTCGAGGTCGAACAGCTCCACCCGGACGTGCGTCTCGCCGACGTCGACGCCGATCGCGTAGCCGTACACCGGGTTGACCCGCAGCAGCACCCGGGGCCGGCCGCCGTCGGAGTCGACCAGGCCGGCCTCCACGATGACGTTGTCGGAGAGCAGGTCTCCGGTCACGTTGCTGACCGTCGCGGCGCTCAGTCCGGTCAGCGCGGTGAGCTCGTGGCGGCTGGTGGGCCCCACGAAGTAGAGCGCGCGCAGGAGCACCGCCCGGTTCCCCTTCCGGAGGTCGCGTACCGTCCTGCGCTCGGGCCTTGCCATGATCTTCCTCCCCCATGTCTGGGCCCACGTTAGCTCAGGCTTTGAAATAAGTCATCTGGCGTCTTCACCTGGTATGAGGAGATCTAATGGTGACTTTTTTCAAGATATATACTATGTATTAGGGCAATCTTGAGAATGCGTTGATCCACGACGAAACGGAGTGAGCGTGACCATCGAGGTCCGCGACGGGGTGACCGTCATCGAAGGCGAGCCCGAGGCGCTCGTCACCGCCGACTATCCCTACTACCGGGACGACCCGGCGGTGTGGGCCGACCGGCTGCGCGCGATCCGGGACGATCTCGGCATCCATGTGATCAGCTGCTACCTGCCCTGGCGCCACCATCAGCCCACCCCCGACGGCCCGCCGGACTTCTCCGGGCAGACCCATCCCAGCCGGGACGTGGTCGGATTCCTCTCCCTGTGCCATGAGCTCGGGCTGCGGGTCGTCGCCAAGCCCGGCCCGTTCATCCACGCCGAGACCAACTACGGCGGCCTGCCCGACTGGGTCTGCCCGCGCACCAACCCGGCCATCGAGCCGCTGCTGGACGCGCGCGGCGAGGCGTCCGCCTGGCTGGGCGAGCCGCTGCCCGCGCCGCTCGGGCCGGTGTTCGACCCGCTGGTGACGCAGTGGCTGGCCGCCACCGGCAAGGAGGTGCTGGAGGCGGCGACCTGGCCGGAGGGCCCGGTCATCCTCATGCAGATCGCCAACGAGGGCATCTTCACCAGCGGCGCGCTGCCGCTGTCCGCCTACGACTACAGCGCCTCGGGCCTCGGCTTCTTCCGGTCCCGCCTGCAGGCCTGGTACGGCACCCCGCAGGAGTACAACCGCGTCCACGGCACCGCGATAGCGGACTGGCAGGAGATCCAGCCGCCCCGCGAGTGGCGCGCGCCCGCGCGTTCGGAGGAGCAGCAGGGCTACGCCGACTGGGGGCGGTTTCACGCCGAGTACCTGGCCGAGGTCTACCACCGCTGGGCGGCCGCGGTGAACTGCCGGGTGCCGGTGGTGGTCAACCTGAACCCGCCCGCCGAGCACCACCACTCCTTCGACGACTGGCTGGCCCGGGTCCGCCCCGAGCTCTGGGACGGCATCCACTACGGCTTCACCAACTGGATGGGCGTCGTCTCCGCCAACCCCGACTCCCAGGCCAGATACGTGCTGGCCGCCAAGCGCGCCCCGGGCCCCAACCTGGAGGAGAACTGGGGCTTCTCCGAGCTGTACGACCCGGCCTACGCCGACGCCACGACCAGCTTCCACCAGTCCCTGCTGGCGATGGCGGCGGGCGCGACCGGGTTCAACGTGTACACGGGCGTCGGCACCTCCGGCTGGCTGGAGGGCCTGGACTCGGTGCACGACTCCCCGTATCCGGATTCGGCCCCCATCGCCGAGGACGGCACGGTCACCCCGAAGGCCCACGCGGTGCGCTCCCTGGCCGACTTCCTCGCCCAGCACGGCGCCGAGTTCCTGGAATGCGTGCCGGAGACCAGCGCGAGCTACGGCCTCTACCTGCCCTACGCGGGCATCGCGGCCTGGTCGGGACCGGGGGACGGCCCCCAGCTGGGCCGCTCGCTGCGCGCCTTTCACGACCGGATGCGCGCGGCCGGCCGCGACTACCAGGTCGTGGAGCTCGAAAGCGCGACCGATCTGTCCGCGCACCCGCGCCTCACCGTGCCCGGCGGCGCTTTCATGCACCGCCAGGTGCAGCGCCTGCTGGCCGCCCACATCGAAGCGGGCAACCAGGTGGAGGTCGACGGCCCGGCCCCGGCCCTGGACGAGTTCCTCCGCCCCTGCCGCATCCTCGCCGAAGCCCTCACCGGCGCCTCCTGCGATCTCCCGGAGCCGCGCGTCAGGGTGGTGGACGGCCACGCGGACGCCTTCCTCCGTACCCACCCGGACCTGGACGTCTCCTACCTGACCGTGCTCACCATGAGCGACCACGAGGGGGCCGTCCTGGTCGAGCTCGACGGCCGCCCGATCGAGCTCATCACCGCGCGCGGCGGGGCGGCCATCGTCAGGCTGGTGGGCGGCGAGCTCGACGACTTCCTGGTCAAGGGCATGAACGGCTACCTCGACTCGGCCGTCCCCGCGGGCGTCAAGGTCGGCGCCGAGATCCTCATCGCCGACCACCCCGCCGATCTCGACCGGATCGGCGGCGAGTTCCGCATCAGGTGAGCTTCAGACGAGCGGCGAGCGCCGCGCGGGAAGGGATGCCGAGTTTGGCCAGGATGTTGGTCATGTGGTACTCGACGGTCTTCACGCTCAGCATCATCTCTCTGGCGATCTGCTTGTTGCCCAGGCCCGCCACCGCGAGCCTGGCCACCACGTTCTCCTGAGCGGTGAGGCCTTCGTGCCGGTCCCCGGACGTCACCACCGGCGACCGGCCGCAGGCCGTCAGCTCCTGCGCGCACCGCTCCAGGAAGGGGAGCGCCCGCAGCTCCGCGAAGAGGGTGTGCGCGACGGTCAGGTGGGCGG
>NZ_BLAE01000114.1 GCF_009687865.1 Acrocarpospora macrocephala | reverse complement strand
TCGCAGGTGGCGTGGACGGCGTCGGCTCCGGTGATCGGGTCGTGGCTGAGTTGTTGGACGCCCAGGAGGCGTCGGTTGGCGGAGAAGCCGATCTCCCGCAGGGCGGGCAGATTGGTCAGCTTGCGGCCGATGCCGAAGTCGTAGGTGTTGTTGATGGTGGTCTCGGTCCGTAACGCTCGTCCTTCCTTGTGGTACTGCTTGATCCGGCTGGATTTGTAGTCGATGTGCAGGCTCGGGGTGACCCCGGCCGTGATGATGCGGGTGCGGAAGCGGCCCGGGGTGGGGCGTCTGGCCCGGTGCAGGATCTTCCGGTCGAAGATGAGGCTGACCTGGTCCGGGCGGCCGATGCCGAGGTTGTCGCGGATGACCTGCTCGAAGAAGATCCGGCCGGTGACGGGCCGATCCAGCATCTGGGTCAAGGAGAACTCCGCCTGCAGGACGGAGATCTCATAGCGGTATCCGGCGGCACGGTCGGCTGCGGTGAAGGGGTGCGGTAGCAGTGCCAGCCACTTGCGCAGCACGGCGTCGATCCGGGCCGTGTCCAGCTCGTCACAGATCCGCTGGATCGCGGCCGGGTCGTCGGCCGCGGCGAAGCCGTTGTCCAGCGCGGTGAAGCCGATCTGGGCCTTGGCCGCCTGGCGTTTTGCGTATTCGTGCCCGTTGAGGCACAGCTTGGCGTTGTAGGGGAAGTACCCGGCGAACTTGATGAACAGTGGCCCGAAGTCGGCGTCTACCAGGTAGAAGTACCAGTGGTTGACCATCGCGGTGGTCTTGACGATCCACGGGTAGGACTCGCCGTCGGCGTCGCGGCGCTTTTCGGTACGGAACACCGGTGTCTTCTCCTGCGCGCGGCCGATGAACAGCACGCCTTCCGTGCGGGCGGCCGCTTGGAAGCGGGTCAGGTGCTCGTGCATGACATCGTCTTTGCGTATCCCCTTGGCCAGGTGGGTCATGGGGATGGCGTGCTGGCGGGCAAAGGCGTGGATGGCCTGCTCGAAGCGTTCGCTGACCTGGCCAAGCGGAGCGGTGGAGGCGATGGGCAGACCGAGCTGGTGGTGGATGTAGCCGACCAGCGCTCGCGGATGTTGGAGCAGCGGCTGGTAGACGTTGAGGAACATCCGGTCGATCGACTCGATCTCGAGGGCCACATGCTCGGTCAGGACATCGGCGACGGTTCGGGGTAGCGTCATGACAAGCTCCGGTCGGATGTCGGCCCGAGTCGGCCGGCCACTGCCAGCAGGCGGTCAATAACGGGACACACACAGTGTCACCGTCTCCTCCGGCCGGAGCCCTTTCATCTACCCCAGCCGTCACACATGGCTTGTCGGGCTGGGGCGAAGCCCCGTTAGTCCTCGACTTGAAGGGCGTTGCCTCTTGGGACAGCTTGGCGGTCGGGGCCGTCCTCTCGACCGCCAAGCGGGTCATGACGAACGGCGGCCGCTTCGTTGTGGCGGGAGCTCCCGCTGACTTGCTCGCCCACTTTCGCAGGATTGGGTTAGAGCGGGTGTTCCAGTGTCGCGAGACCGTTGGTCAGGCCGTGGAGGAGCTGCGGTCTGATCGCTGAGTGCTGGTGGGCCGCGCCGGTCTAGCTTTCGGCGCGACTGGAACCGAGTTCGCGTGGAGGTCGGCACGCCGGACTCACCTCTTCGCCTTGGCCTGGACCGGCGTTCTAAGGCCGTCTCCGGGAAGCGGAGGCGGCCTTAGAGACGTGGCGAAAGAACTGGTGCGGTGCCCGCGTCGCCGGTGCGGTCCTGTCGGCGGTTCGCGGGTGGGCTAGAAGCCGGGAGCCCAGAGGGCCCAGCCGGTGCCCGATTGATAGCAGGTGTACCAGGGCCAGACGGTCCCGAGGCCGCGCTGCCCGAACGCCTCGCAGGAGGCGCTGCTGGGGTAGACGCCGACGACGCCGGCATTGGCAGGGGAGGCGGCGATGCCGCCGATTGCGGTCAGGCTGAGGGTGATGACGGCCAGCCGGAGAGTGATTCTTCGCATGAGGCTCCTTTCACCTGCGGATACGCATAAAACTTTAAGGAAAGTTTACTAATAGATGCGCTCCCGATCAAGGCTTGCCAGAGTGCCGAGATTGTGCCTGTCGCATGCGAGATGCGTCGCGGACAGGGATCGGCTGGGGATCGTCCTGTGGACTGTGCTTCGGGGGTTCGCCTGGTCACGCGAGATCGCTGACGCTGTACCGCAGGCTCATCGCGACGACGCGGGATCGCGGCGCGACCACCGCAAGGCCCAGGGGCGCCGATCAGCAGGCCATGAAGAGGCATACAAACGAGCAACAAGCACGACCCTGGCCATCGCGATTGCGGCCCTGCCCAGGAGTCCTCGTGAGCCCCCGCAGATCACCGTCCTATCGGGCTCGTAACGGGCACGACCCAGCAGCCGGATTCTGGCCGTCCCGACCGGCTCCATGTGGACCAAGACGCGCGGCTGGTCCGCCTGGAGAGGGACACTACGGCGGTGAACTGCATCGAAACTGCAACCCGAGGCCGTTTGGGCACGCTCATGATCAACGCACGTGTGATACCAGCCGCGCTCAGGAATTGCCTCTCTGCCATGTGTCGAATTGGAGGGCAGGCGGGTCCATGAGTTCTTTGAGCTGCTTTGCCCTGTTCACGCAGTTGGAGCAGACGTGTTCCTTAACCGATCTGGCGGTGGCTTCCGGTGTCGGCTCACGGAAATTACCTGACAGCGTCATGCCTAGCGGAAGATTGGTTTTGGGGTCCATCATGACCGTCATGACACTCGCGGGGGTGAAGCTGAAGGTGCGCTTGCACATGTAGCATCTGCCGATTGTCGTGATCTGCTCGTCTGCCATAAAGCGTCTGCCCTCCTCAATCGCACCGTACAACTTCCGGCCGGGTAGCGGGCCACCTCATGTGTTGGCGGCTCCTGCCACTTCTCCGCCTGCCTGATCACGTCCTTCCCTGGCCGGCCAGCAGGGCGAGGGGCAGATGTGAGCCCTGATCTTGACGTACTAGCTGCGACGGCGGTCGTTCTCTGCCCGGGTCTCGCCGCGCCCTGGCTGGCCGATCGGCATCTGACCTGCCGGATGGCAAGCACGAGGACGGCCGAGATCACGATCGCATTGGACATGACCGGCACCCAGTCGCCCAGCCGTACGTATGGCGTTTCTTCGCTGGAGAGCGGCACGTCCACCACGAAGGTGTCGTGATAATCGGGCGGGACCCACGCCAACAGCCTGCCTTGCGCGTCGAATGCCGCCGAGGTTCCGTCGAGCTCCACCAGCACCGCCCGTGGTAGTTGCCCGGGCTCAGGGTTCGCGGGCGCGGAGGTACGCGTCCAGGTCGGCGGCGCCCTTGAGCATGGCGCGGCCCCGGGCGGACAGGCGGGCCTGCCAGTCGCGCAGGGTCGACTCCAGCGGGGCGACGCCTCCGGCGGAGCGGACCTGAGCGATCAGCGGGGCGATCTGCTCCAGCAGGTAGCCGCCCCGCCTGAGCTGGTGGGCCAGCCGCACGTCCCGTACGTCGGCCGCGCTGTAGATCCGGTAGCCCGTCTGCGGATCGCGGTGCGGCCGGACCAGCCCGGCGTTCTCCCATTTGCGCAGGGTGGCAGGGCGGATGCCGAGCCTCTTCGCCAGCGGGCCGATGAACATGTCGCCGCGCTCCTGCGGCACGGGCGCCAGATCGCGGAGCGCGGCTTCGACGGCCTGGAGGGTACGGCGGTCGTCGAGGAGTTGGCCGTGGCTGTCGTCGATGAGCCGCAGCGCGTCCTCGGTGGCACCCCGGTTGACCGCCTGCATGATCGACGTGGCCGTCTGGTGACCGTGCCCGGGCACGAGGGCGAGGAACGCGCGCAGGGCTTGCGCGTGCAGCGGCGCATAGGCGCGATAGCCGTGGACGGTGCGTTCGGCGGCGGGCAGGATGCCGGCGTCCTCGTAGTTCCTGATCGCCTGGGTGGACAGGCCGTGCTCGCGCGCCAGGTCCACTGGCCTCATGGATGCATCACCGATTGAAGGTCCGTCGCGATGAGAGCGGGTATTTCCCTGGAAAAGTTTACACCGAGTGTTCAACGATACCGTTGAAGGTATGGATATCAAGGACACGGCCCGGCCGCTCGATGGCGCGGGCGTCTCGGCGTTCCTCCGGTCGCTTCCCGCCAAACCCCTGCTGCTCGGCCTGGGCGAGGCCAGGCACTTCGTGGGGGAGCTGGGCGAGTTGCGCAACGAGATCTTCCGGCATCTGGTCGAGCACGAGGGCTACCGGTCATTCGCCATCGAGAGCGACTGTCTCATGGGCCTGGTGGTGGACGACTACATCACGACGGGCGCGGACACGCTCGATGACGTCATGGAACGCGGCTTCAGCCACGGCTTCGGCGCGTCCCCGGCCAACCGCGAGCTCGTGCGCTGGATGCGGGCGTACAACCAGGAGCATGACGAAAAGCTCCGGTTCTTCGGGTTCGACGGCCCGCTGGAGTATTGGGCGGCGAGCCCGCGCCAGGCGCTCACCGCCCTCTACGCCCTCCTCGACGGCCCGCTCCCGTGCAGCAGGGAAACCCTCGACACGCTGCTGGGCCCGGACGACCAGTGGTCGAACGAGGCCACGGCCATGGATCCGTCCCAGTCGATCGGCCAGTCCGCCGACGCCCAGCGGCTGCGGCTGATCGCCGACGACCTGGTGACGCTGCTCGACACGCAGGCGCCGCGGCTGAGCGCGGAGGACAGGCAGCGGGCGGCACTGTACGGGCGCACCGCCACCGGCCTGCTCCGCTACCACCACTGGATGGCCGACGCGTCCCCGGCACGGTGGACCCGGCTGTCGGCCCTGCGGGACGCGATGATGGCCGCCAACCTGCGTGCCGTCGCCGAGCAAGGCCCCGCCCTGGTCTTCGGCCACAACCTCCACTTTCAGCGGAACAAGAGCTTCATGCCGCTCGGCGACCAGACGCTGGAGTGGTGGAGCGCGGGGGCGATCACCGGGACGCACCTGGGCGACCGGTACGCCTTCCTGGCCTCAGCCCTCGGCACGGCCGGCGACGACACCCCGCCCCCGGACACCATCGAGGGCATCCTGTCCACGCTCCCGTGGGACCACTCCCTCATCGACGCCCGCCGCCTGGCCGAGGCCATCCCGAAGCCCGCCCCGCGCATCTCCCACGATTTCCGCTATTTCCCGCTGGACCCGACCCACCTCGACATGATCGACGGCGTCGTCTTCCTCAAACAGGCTGTCAGGCTAGATTGACAGAACGCGTACGTGTCAGGATCTGCTGACACGCACGCAGATCAATCACACCATCCATGCCCATCCCTCACCGAAGGCGGCGCCCGGGATCGCCAGGCGATTGCTGCTGTGCGGGCTGGTCGCCGGCTCACCGGAAGGCCTCGCTGCGTCCCATGACTTTCGACGAGGTCTTCCCCGTGGACAAGCTGAACGCCCTCCGGCTTGGAAGACTCCTCGTCGCCGAGGTGAAGGCGAGTCGGCCGGAATGTCGAGCATGGGTGGCGATCCACCCGCTACGTATCGACGTCGACAGGGCTGCTCAGCGGGAAGGCTGGACACGTAGCGACGCGCGACGCAGCTTCCGGCTGACGCATCGCGAGTTCCTCACCGAGCATCTCGACGGCTGGGACTACGACGTCGGAAGCAGCGAGATCAAGCGAACCGTCGCCACCGACGAGGCGGATCTACTTGCCCAACTGCGGGCCTGGGGAGTGCCGCCCGAACACCTCACGTACCCCTGGAATACCGACTATCCGGCGTAGCGTGCTGTCAGCTTGGGAATCGCGTTGAGCAGCGTTATCGCGAGGCGAGGGCTGGCCGGGTTGACCGATCGGTCGCATCGGTCGATGACTCCAACCCGTCCGCTAGAACTTCCAATGCTCCCAGCGCATCTCACCGAGTGACGAAAGGACTCGGCCGATGCGCACGCCCTTCCGTGCCACCCTGACCGCGGCCCTGATCGCCGCCCTGATCCTCGCGCTGGACGTGGCGGTGATCAAGGCCGTCCTCTGGCACATCGACGCGGTCAAGCGGAACACGATGTTCTTCGACGGCGACAGCCTCATCCGCGGGATCGTCGACCCCACCCGCGAGCAGTTCCTGGACGAGATGCGCAGGCGGATGCTCGCGGCGTACCCCGCCCTGGCCCTGGCGGCCCTCCTCCTGATCAACCTGCTGTTCGTGGCCCGGCGCCGTCACTCCACCTGGCTGGTGATCCTGCAGTCGGTGCTCGTCGTGTACGTGGCCGTGGTGGCGCTCTACTGGAATCCGTCCTGGTCGGACGCTCACGACACCTCGCTGACCCCTCCCGTGATGAGACTGATCTCCGCGTACGGCATACAACAACCCGGAGGATAAGGAACAAGCTGAAGGGTTGTACCGAAGCAAAAACCACATTGCGCCCACCTTCGGGGATCGGGGGGCGCGTCTACGGCGATCGGGCTTCTCCCGAACCTGGAACAAGGCACGTGACGCCATCGGCCCGCCCATCGGGCACGGAAGATCGACAACGCCACGTGAAGATCACAAAGGCCAGGTGTCCAGTGCGGGATGACCTGGCCTTTGTCGTTGGAGCGGACGACGGGAATCGAACCCGCGTAGCCAGTTTGGAAGACTTCGGGCCACGCTCGCATGACGTGCTGCGATGCAGGTCAGAAGGCCTACGGCAGTGTCCGCGAGTCCCCGCGAATCTGCCTCGTTCTCCGCTTCTTCTGGCACGCCTGTGGCACGCGCGCTTGAGGTCTAACCTCCTGCTCCACGAAGCCGGTTTCGAACCGTCAGCCCGGGAGTAGGTCTTCGGCGCCGGCGCGGACGGCTGCCCAGTCGGTTGCCGGTTCGCGATGTTGGCGTTGAGCTAGCCAGGTCGCTCGATTGACGTGCTCGGCTCGGAGTAAACGCAGGTCGAGATGAACCCCATCCGGTGGCCCCGTCCGCTCCAACGCTCTGATTCTCCGCTCCATGGCGATCATGAGTTCATGGTCGAGTTGCCGAACGGCAGTTAGGAACGATTCCGCCGGGATTACGACCTGGCCCGCCGGGTCGGCAATGAACCTGATGTCGCCATCGTCGTCATGCCGCCAAGTCACTGTCACCGTGTCGAGATCGTCGCTGACGGTACGCCAAGCCCTGATACGGGGCGGTTGTCGGATGTAGCCGAGATCCAACGCGTGTTCGGCGTGCCACTCCGCGGCAACCAACGCCGCATCGCTGTCCTTCGGCTGCCAGGCGTCGGGGTCGCTAGCCACGAAATCCAGGAGATCGATCGGCACCGACTGGAGGACAGTCGGTGTCATCTCGTTGATGTCTTCCCATAGCCGAGCCACGTAGTAGTCGACATATGGGCGCTGCGTCGCAGGATGGTCGGTTCGATATCGCTGAAGCGTCTCCGGTGAGTAGCGCAGCAACTCGTGATTGGCCAGTTCGATCCAATACCAGCCGTTGGTCAGTCCGAACCAGTGCAGTTGACGATCCTCATGGCCCCACGGGGAAACCTGGCCCAGGGGTGTCAACGCGAAGCGGAACCTGATCACTGGGCGTATGGTAGCCGCTCGGTGGACGTGTGTTCGACCTGGCGTTTACCTGGTACTTCTTCCTTGTCAGGCAAACTGAGCACCTGCTTGGCGTGCCCCTGGCCTGGACTCGCGCTACTCAGATCGTCCATCGCTGTCCACGAGTATCCAGGTCACTCAGTTGGTCACCCGCAGTCTGTCCCATGCCTGGGTGCGGTCCCGCGCATCTTTCCCTGCCTCTGATCTTCCCGTCCGCTATCGACCCGGCCCCGGAGGGGCAGTAGGCCGGTGACGGAGGGGCAAGCTCGGCTTTGCGTGTACATGTTCCCGGTGGCCTTCTTCGCGTGCTGGTTGTCCTGCCTGCACGGCCGGGCTTGAGCCGTAGTCGCTGGTCTGCTGGGCTTGCCCGGGTTGATAGCGGACGGGACGATCAGGGATCCTCAGCCATTCACGGGTTTCAGGTTCTTGATCTGCGAGCTTTGATGAAGAGATCCGGCGTAACCCGTGCCGGATCAAGAGGGCCGGTACTCCGGACACTCCGGAACGCGTCGTAATCCCGCTTACTAAGGTCGTCGAGATCCTCGACGTGATTCCCGCTCGCTACCGTGCGCTGGTACTTATGGCGACCTTCACGACCTTGCGGTGGGGTGAACTGGCAGGCCTTCGCCGGACGCATCTCGACCTGCAAGCGGGTTTTGTGCGCGTTGTTGCTGCCCTGGCCGAGTTCGATGGCGGGAAGCTGCTTGATGACACCCCCAAGTCGCGTGCGGGTCGTCGGCTGGTGGCCATACTCCCGAACTCCTCCCGTGGCTTCGCGATCACATTTCGCTGTACTCGGAATCGGGGGAGGACGGATGGGTCTTCGTCGGCCCCAAGGGCGCTCGTCTGCGGCGTTCTAGCTTCCGCCGCACGTGGAACAAGACCCGTTCGGCAGTTGGGCTACCGGAATTCCACTTTCACGATCTTCGTCACGTGGGGAACACCTTGGCAGCTGCCAACGGGGCAAGCCTCAAAGAGCTGATGGCCCGGATGGGTCACTCGTCCACACGGGCGGCGTTGATCTACCTCCACGCTACCCGGGACCGTGATCACGTGATCGCTCAAGCGCTCGGGCATGCATTCACCGATGCTCGCGGACCGGAGGCGCAGAACGGCTGATGTGGCACGTGGATGGCACGGAAGATCCATAAGATGAGGTAGAGATCACAAAGGCCAGGGTTCCCATGCGGGATGACCTGGCCTTTTGTTGTTGGAGCGGACGACGGGAATCGAACCCGCGTAGCCAGTTTGGAAGACTGGGGCTCTACCATTGAGCTACGTCCGCGCGAGCCGGGTGTCAGCCGGTCGTCAAGGCGTAAGCGTACCGGAGATCCGGCACGGGCAGCGCATCGACTGGCGGCTGGTCAGGCCTTCGCTTCGCCGATTTACCGCGTGAGCAGCGGGAGCGCCGGGAAGGTGTGGTCCTGCCACAGCAGCCGTGAGGTCTCTTCCGGGTAGGCGGTGACCGTCGACGGCGTGTCGAAGAGCTGTGCGAGGCGGTGGCCGGTGTCGTACGGAGGCCAGCCAGGGTCGCCGTGAGCGGCGAACGCCGTCCACGCCCCGCGGATCCGCGCGGACAGCTCCTCCGCCGCCGGGGAGGGCGGGTCGCCGATCAGCATGGCGGTCTGTCCGCTGCTCAGGTTGCCGAAGACGAGCGGCACGTCCAGGCCGTGGCAGGCGCCGAGGGCGCCGTCCAATCCCGGGGCAGACCAGGTCAGTTCGTAGAGGTGGGCCTGGCCGCCGCCGGCGATCTGCGCGTCGGCGAGGTGGAGGCTCGGCATGCGGAACAACCAGTCCGCGTTGACCAGTTCGTACAGCTCCTCATCGGCCGCGGCCGGGAATGCCTCCCGGTATCGGCGTGCGCCGTCCGGGCCGGGGGCGAGCATGTGCAGAGCGGTCTCGGTCTGCTCGTGCGTGACCTGGCCGAGCACGCCGTCGATCAGGCTGAACAATCGGTGCTCGTCACGCGTGTGCCCGACGAGAAGCCCGACGTCCCGGGCGGCGCCGTCAGCCAGCGCCTGCCAAGGGATCGTCGGCAGGACGTCACCGTCGACAACCGGTGCGAACGGGATCGGCCGGTGTGCGATCTGCCCCCAGCGCTCCCGCCATTGGACCATCTTGGCGTGGATCGCGTCGCCCACGGCGGGCAGCCGGGCCGGGGCCACCGCCGACAGGCCGGACACTGTGGGCCGTACCCCCAGCTCGGCGGCGAAGGCGGCGGCGATGTCGGCGGCCAGTTCGGGGGAGAAGAAGGTTCCCGGCACGCTCTGCGCGACCGCCCGGCGGAAGAGCCCGGCGGCGCGCGGCATGGCGAGCAGCGCGGCGACCGATCCGCCACCCGCCGACTCCCCGAAGACCGTGACCCGGTCCGGATCGCCGCCGAACACCCGGATGTTGTCCCGCACCCACTGCAAGGCCGCGACCTGGTCGAGCAGTCCCCGGTTGGCCGGGGCTCCGTCGAGCTGCGCGAAACCCTCGATACCGAGACGGTAGTTGAGGGTCACGACTACGACTCCGCTCCCGGCCAGGTGCCCGGCGTCGTATTCCGGGAGGCTGGAGTTGCCCAGGGCGTAAGCGCCGCCGGGGATCCACACCATCACCGGGAGCCCTGACGCCGGATCCGGATCCGGCGTCCAGACGTTGAGCGTCAACCAGTCGTCGCCGGCGGTGTCCTGGGACGTCCCGAGTACGCCGGATTGCGGGGGCGGCGGGCCGTACGCGACCGCCGGGCGCACACCGTCCCAGTTGCGCACCGGCTGCGGCGCGGCGAAACGGAGGGCGCCGACCGGCGGCTCGGCGAACGGGATGCCGCGGAAGACCGCGAGGCCCGCTTCCCGGCCGCCGCGGAGGACGCCGGCCGCCGTACGGACTTCCGGCTCGGACTCGGACGGCTTGCTGGATGCGGTGACGGCCACTTCGCGGTTTCCTCTCTGTTCCTGCTTGGCCGAGCGTCGCAGTGCGCGCCGTGTGCGGGCAAACGATTTAGGGGCAGCCCACATGAGCCTTAAGTTGATCTTGAACGCTTTCGGAAACGATCCCGCAGCCCGGCTCTGGGCGGTCTTGGCGGAACTATCCCTGATCGATGTCCGCGTCGTGAAGCCGGGCGATGCCCGTACGAGTGATAAAGGAGCCCCCGTAGGGGCTCCTGGGGTCGGGGTGGCCGGATTTGAACCGACGATCTTCTGGTCCCAAACCAGACGCCCTACCAAGCTGGGCCACACCCCGTAAAGGACCTCCGAGGCGACTCGGAAGGCTCCTCTGCTGCCCTCGACCATAGAGGGACATGCCGATCCTAGCTGATCGGCCTGCCCCATGCCTCCTCGTTACGTGCACGCTCAGGCGCACGGCTGGGTCTGGCGCAAAGAGATCATGAACGAGAGAGTCGACCCCCAGGGATTCGTCCCCGGAATTCGGGTTGAGCCGGAAGTCGTGCCTCGGCCGGCCGACCGCAGGGTCAGCACCGTGGAGGTGCCGACCGCGAGCTGGATCGCGTCGGACACGCCCGGAACCTGATGCGGGTGATCGACATGCGAGTCGGCGAGGCCGCAGCCCAGGGCCCCGGAGTCGTTGCCACCCCAGGTCCAGACGGTCCCGTCGCCCCGAAGCGCCGCGGTGGTCGGCCCGCCGCCCGCATCGACCTGGACGACGTCCGTCAGCGTGAGGGGTACGGGGGAGCGGCGGTCGACGGTGGTGCCGTCGCCGAGCTGGCCGACCGAGTTGGACCCCCAGGCCCAGACGGTGCGATTCGTGATCGCGAAGCTGGAATGTTCACCGGCTGAGACGGACGAGACGTCGGCCAGGCCGGGAACCTGGGCCGGGGCATACCGGGGCGTAGTACATCCCATGCCCAGCTGACCGCACCGGTTGTGACCCCAGGCCCAGACGGTCGCGTCGGCGCGCACGGCGAGCGCGTGCGCGCCATGGGAGGAAGCGGCGACCCGGGTGACATCCGACAATGAGGGGATCTTTATCGGCGTGGCGCGGTTGGCCGTGGTTCCGTCGCCGAGCTCCGCGTAGCCGTTGTGCCCCCAGGCATGGACGGTGCCGTCCTCGGCCAGGGCAAGGCTGAATCGATGACCAGCGGATACCTGCACAATGCCGGTCAAGCCGGACACCGCATGCGGCACACTGCGCCGGATCGTGGTGCCGTCGCCCAGCTGCCAGTGTTCGTTGTCTCCCCAGGCCCAGACCCTGCCGTCGGATCCCAGCGCGAGAATGTGCTTGGCGCCCAGCGACACCTGGACGATTCCGCTCAGACCGGGAATCTGTTCGGGGATGGTGGCGTAATTGTCCCGGTATCGCCGGTCGCCGAAGCGCCGGTTGCCCCACAGGAAGAGGGCGCCGTCCGCGCGTACCAGAGCGCTGAAATCCGAGCTTGCCGCGATCTGCCGGACGTTGGAGATATCTCGCCAGATCGGAGACCGCCGACTGACCTGGACGGGTGTCTCCAGCTCGGTGGTCGTTCCGTCACCCGCCTGGCCGAGGTGATTGCGGCCCCAGGCGCTGAGGGCGGTGATCCTTGACCGTTCGGCGGAGCTGAGATCCATCAGCTCTGGCCCCCGCGCGGGAGAGGCCCGTTCCATCGCGTGGAACGCGGCCGCGAAACCACGTTGACCGGCCAGAACGCCCTGCGGAAGCACATCTGTGGAGTCCCCTATCGCCGCTCGCGAATCTCCTTTTCCTCTAGGGCGTTCCGTGCCGTTCCATCTTCATTGCAGGAATTGCTGAAAGTTTCTACGACTTGTCGGGAATGAACTGCGCCTTCGCGGCCGCGACCGCGTCCACGAGTTCCTCGTCCGTGGCGAGGCCCGCCGCCTTGACGACGGATTCCCATACCGAGATGGAATGGCTCGAGAACTTCAGCACCTCCGGCGAGTTGGCCGCCACGACGGGATCCATCCCGGATAGATACAGTCCGAGCCCCATGACCGCACCATCCCACCCAGGCCCGACATACAGCGCCCCGGCCACGCTCCCCGCCAGCGCGAGCGGAACCGTGTGGTCGAGTTCGAGCACCGTGGCTTCGCCGTCTTCGGCCAGCCGTACCTCGACCAGGCTGGTCTCATGCCCGTACGTCACCCGGAGCAGCTTTGGCGGGTCACAGTGCAGGATGTCGCCACTGGCCATGCCTTCGACCTGGAACTGCCCGCCTACCCGGAATTCGCCGCTGACCGGCAGGAACCACCGCCGCAGCCGGTCGGGATCGGTGAGCGCGTTCCACACGTTTTCGATGGTCGTGTGGTAGGTCCGCCGTACCAGAATGGAAACGCTCTCTCCATCGGCCCCGGACCGGAGCTCCACCGCGCGGTGAGCGGCCGCGATCTGCTGCACGATGTCGATCATTCGCCGTCCTTTCTCTTCCGCTTCCCCCGGGCGAGCTCCGTGCCCAGCGCGTCCAGCCGCTGGCTCCAGAACCGCCGGAACTGATCCAGCCACGCGTCGACTTCGCGAAGCGCTTCACCCTCGACCGAGTAGAGGCGCCGCGTCCCCTCGGCTCGTACGGACGCGAAACCGCTCTCCCGAAGGACCCGCAGATGCTGGGAGACGCCGGGCTGGGAGATCCCGAACTCGGCCTGGATGACCGTGGTGATGGCGCCGGAGCTCTGCTCGCCCTGGGCCAGGAGCTCCAGGATGCGGCGGCGTACCGGGTCCCCGAGGATATCGAACGCGTGCACAGATTCTTTATATCAATGCAAACTTATATATTCCAAATGAAACATGCATCAGATGTCGGTACGGAACAGTGCCCAGACCGCTTTGCCCCCGGCGTCCAGAACGTCCCAGCCCCACGCCTGGCTGTAGGTCTCCACGATGTACAGGCCGCGCCCGTTTTCGGAGATGAAGTCCGGTTCCTTTGGCGTCGGCACCTCGTTGCTGGGATCGGAGACCGCCAGAAGGACATGAGGCGCAAGCCGTACCAACATCAGAGTTATCGGACAGTCAATCATTCGGTCGACCGGATACAGGGCGTAACGGACAGCGTTCGTTACCAGCTCCGAAACCACCAAAGTCGCGTCGTCGCTCAGTTCCGAAAGTCCCCAGTCGCTGAGCGTCGATCGGGTCACATCTCGGGCGGTCTTCACCGAATCGGCCTGCGGCCGGAGCGGGCACGTGGTGGCATGCGACTCAGGGGCGCCTCGCATCAGCTGCTCAAAGCCAACATCGCGGGCGGATATGGGCTTCTCCAACATCCTGCCCGCACCTCCCGCTCCGCCAGTTTTGCGAACTAGTGCACCATTGGCCCAATATGCACTAAGCCATCATGGGTCAACCCGGTATGCCCATGCAAGACCCAAATGCACGTGCAACTGCCATGTGCAGTTGCCTCGATCGTTGCTTCAATGTGAAATGGACACGAGGTTCAGACCTTGTCTTCGTGCCCGGAAGTGGTGACACTGTGTGGGCTGGGGGGGTGTGGATTCGTCCTCTCCAGCGCTCGAACCAAGTTGAGAGGGAGGCGCCGTGACACAGACCCAGCCGGGACAAGGCCCCACGGCCCTCCGCATCCTCCTGGGAACCCAGCTTCGCAAACTCCGCGAGACCAAGGGAATCTCTCGCCACGACGCCGGCCATCTGATCCGGGGCTCCGAATCCAAGATCAGCCGGATGGAGCTCGGCCGGGTCAGCTTCCGCGAGCGCGATGTCGCCGACCTGCTGACGCTCTACGGCGTGGCCGAGGACGACGCGCGCGGCGCCATCCTGGACCTGGTGGAGCGGGCCAACGAGCCCGGCTGGTGGCACCGCTTCAACGACCTGCTGCCCTCGTGGTTCCAGGCGTATGTCGGGCTTGAGGAGGCGGCGGAACGTATCCGCACCTACGAGGTGCAGTTCGTGCCGGGTCTGCTGCAGACCAAGGAATACGCGCGTGCCGTGATCACCGCGGGCGCGGTCGGCGCGGCGCCCGAGGAGATCGCCCGCCGGGTCGACCTGCGGCTGGAGCGCCAGCGAGTGCTGGAAGGCCCGCGCAAGCCGACCTTCTGGGCGGTCATCGACGAGGCCGCGCTGCGCCGCCCGATCGGCGGCACCGAGGTGATGCGCGGCCAGCTGCAGCACCTGATCGAGTTGATGAGCCAGTCGAATGTCACGATCCAAATCATGCCGTTCAACTTCGGCGGCCACGCGGCGGAGGGCGGCGCGTTCAGCATCCTGCGCTTCCCTGACGCGGAACTGCCCGACATCATCTACGTCGAACAGCTCGGCAGCGCCCTCTACCTCGACAAACGCGAAGAGGTCGATCGCTACAGCGAGGTCATGGAACGCCTCTGCGCGGTCAGCACCACACCGGCGGAGACGATCGAGATTCTCAGAAAGATCTCACACGAGCTTTGAGTCGTCGCTTGCTGGTGCCGCTCTGCCCTAGACTGCAGTGTGGCGCTGGACACCCGCCACAGTGGAGCATGCCCATTCGCCTTATGCGTGGGCGCGGCACGCGTGACGTGCCTCAGTGACTGTGCATCACAGTGACTGTGCATTGAGTGCCCGCGATCACCAGATGCTTGATCAAGGAGACCACCCCGTGAAGACCGCTGTCGAGGAGCTCAGCCCGACCCGGGTGAAGCTCACCGTCGAGGTGCCGTTCGAAGAGCTGGAGCCGAGCCTGCAGGCGGCCTACAAGAAGGTCGCGCAGCAGGTGCGCGTCCCCGGATTCCGCCCTGGCAAGGTTCCGGCCCGGATCATCGAGCAGCGCTTCGGCCGCGCGGTGGTTCTTGAGGAGACCCTGAACGACGCGCTCCCCAAACTTTACGGCCAGGCCGTCGACGAGATCGACCTCTTTCCGGTGAGCACGCCGGACATCGAGGTCACCCGGATCGATGACGGCGCCCAGGTCGAGTTCACCGCCGAGGTGGACATCCGCCCCGCCTTCGACGTGCCGGACTACACCGGAGCCGAGATCGTGGTGGATCCGGCCGAGGTGTCGGATGCCGACATCGACGCCCAGCTGGAGGGCCTGCGCCAGCGTTTCGCCACGCTCACCGGCGTGGACCGCCCCGCCGGTCGCGGCGACTACGTCGTGATGGACCTGCGCGCCGAGATCGACGGCAAGAACCTGGAAGAGCAGCAGGCCGCCGACGTGTCCTACGAGGTGGGCGCCGGTTCGGTGCTGCAGGGCCTGGACGACGCGCTCGAGGGCCTCGGCGCCGGCGAGGAGAAGACCTTCTCGACCACCCTGGTCGGCGGTGAGAACGCCGGCGAGGAGGCCGACGTGATCATCAACGTCAAGTCGGTCAAGGAGAAGGTGCTGCCCGAGCTGGACGACGAGTTCGCCCAGCTGGCCAGCGAGTTCGACACGCTGGAGGAGCTGCGCGGCAGCATCCGCGAGCAGTCCCGCCGCAACAAGCTGATCGACCAGGTCGTGCAGGCCCGCGAGAAGGCGGTGGAGGCGCTGCTGGACAGCATCGACATCCCGCTGCCGGAGAGCGCGCTCAAGGCCGAGCTGGACGCCCGCAAGCACAACCTGGAGCACCAGATCCAGGAGAGCGGCCTCAGCAAGGAGGCCTACTTCCGCCTCTACCAGACGACCGAGGAGGAGCGTTTCGCCGAGTTCGCGGCGAACTCCGCGCTCGCCCTCAAGTCGGGCTTCGTGCTCGACAAGATCGTCAAGGCTGAGGACATCGGCGTCAGCGAGCAGGAGCTGACCAACTTCGTGGTCCGCCGCGCCCAGCAGCTCGGCGTCGCCCCGAACACGCTGGCCCAGCACCTGGCCGACAACGACCAGCTGACCCTGGCCATGATGGAGATCGTGCGGGAGAAGGCCAAGACGGTCGTCGGCGACGCCGCCAAGGTGACCGACACCGAGGGCAACGAGGTGGACCTCAAGGCCATCTACGCCGAACTCAACCCCGAGCAGGACGGCGCTCCCGAAACGGTCCCCGCCCCTTAACAACGATTCCGCTGCGGCCCCTGGCATTCGCCGGGGGCCGTTTTGCGTGTGTGGGTACGGCTTTCGCGTCGGAAACCGTACAAACCCGGCGGTCACTTACATGCGCCGTCAGCGAACAGCCTCGCGTGCGGGCATGAGCTGTCTGCGGCGCGCGTTAAGGTCACAATCAAAGCCCATCGATAACGACGCATCGGAAGGTGACGCTGTGACCAGCCCGCCGACCTTCTTCCAGCCCACCAGCTTCGGGCCCGAGTCTCAGGCGCAGCCCAACGGCTCGTTCCGGCTTGAGGACCAGCTCTACCAGCGGCTCCTGCGCGAGCGCATCGTCGTGCTCGGCACCCAGGTCAATGACGAGGTCGCCAACCGCCTCTGCGCGGAGCTCCTGCTGCTCGCGGCGGACGACGCGGACCGCGACATCTGGCTCTACATCAACTCCCCCGGCGGTTCCATCACAGCCGGCATGGCGATTTACGACATGATGGAGTACGTGCCGAACAACGTGTGCACGGTGGCGATGGGCCTGGCCGCCTCGATGGGCCAGTTCCTGCTCTGCGCCGGCGCCCGCGGCAAACGATATGCGCTGCCCAACGCCCGCATCATGATGCACCAGCCCTCGGGCGGCATCGGCGGCACGGCGGCCGACATCGCCATCCAGGCCGAGCAGATGCTCTACGTCAAGAAGACGCTGGCCGAGCAGATCGCCTTCCACACCGGGCAGCCGGTCGACCAGATCGAGCGCGACTCCGACCGGGACCGCTGGTTCACGGCCGAGGAGGCCAAGGACTACGGCTTCATCGACCACGTCGTTCGCAGCGCACGGCAGGTGCCCTCCGAGGGCGCCGTCTCATGACTGGAGCTTCCAAAGTGAGTGAGCTGATCCGGCCGGGAGACATCAACGGCCGTTACATCATCCCGTCGTTCGTGGAACGCACGACATACGGGGTGAAGGAGATGAATCCCTACAACAAGCTGTTCGAGGATCGCATCATCTTCCTCGGCGTGCAGATCGACGATGCCTCGGCCAACGACGTGATGGCCCAGCTGCTGACGCTGGAGTCGCTCGACCCCGATCGGGACATCAGCATCTACATCAACTCGCCCGGCGGGTCGTTCACCGCCATGACGGCGATCTACGACACCATGCAGTTCGTCCGGCCCGAGATCCAGACCGTCTGCCTCGGCCAGGCGGCCTCGGCCGCGGCCGTGCTGCTGGCCGGCGGCACCGCGGGCAAGCGGTTCGCGCTGCCGAACGCCCGGGTTCTGATCCACCAGCCCTCCACCGAGGGCGGCGGTCAGGGGTCGGATATCGAGATCCAGGCGCGCGAGATCCTCCGCATGCGGTCACTTCTCGAAGAAATCGTGGCAAAGCACACGGGTAAATCTTCGGACGAGATCCGCCGCGACATCGAGCGCGACAAGATCCTCAGCGCGGACGAGGCGAAGGCATACGGCCTGGTGGACGACATCATCCCGTCCCGCAAGCGTCGCGCCGCGGCCGTGGCTTCCTAGCGGCCGAGTCCGCGATCCGATGGATCGGATGGACTAGTCTGACCGCACCGGAACGGTGCCCAATTGGGCACGTTCCGGTGCGACTCGCCGCTAGGGGGCTCACTGAGGGCCCGGAAGACGGTAACGTCGAAACCTGAGCGGGATGACGTTTTCGCACCGGAGTGACTGGCGCGGAATAAACGGACCGCGGCAGCAGGGCGGTCCCACGCAAAGGAGTATCTGGGGTGGCACGCATCGGCGACGGGGGAGACCTGCTCAAGTGCTCGTTCTGTGGCAAGAGCCAGAAGCAGGTCAAGAAGCTCATCGCCGGACCTGGCGTCTACATCTGCGATGAGTGCATCGACCTCTGCAACGAGATCATCGAGGAGGAGCTCTCCGAGTCCTCCGAACTGAAGTGGGACAATCTCCCCAAACCACGGGAGATCTACGAGTTCCTCGACGCCTACGTCATCGGTCAGGACAAGGCGAAGAAGGCCCTCTCGGTGGCGGTCTACAACCACTACAAGCGGGTGCAGTCCGGCGAGCGCGGGCGGGACGACGGCCTGGAGCTGTCGAAGTCCAACATCCTGCTGCTCGGCCCCACCGGCTCGGGCAAGACCCTGCTGGCCCAGACGCTGGCGAAGATGCTCAACGTGCCGTTCGCCATCGCCGATGCCACCGCGCTCACCGAAGCCGGATACGTCGGCGAAGACGTGGAGAACATCCTGCTGAAGCTGATCCAGGCCGCCGACTACGACGTCAAGAAGGCCGAGACCGGCATCATCTACATCGACGAGGTCGACAAGATCGCCCGCAAGAGCGAGAACCCGTCGATCACTCGCGACGTCTCCGGTGAGGGCGTGCAGCAGGCCCTGCTGAAGATACTGGAGGGGACCACCGCGAGCGTGCCCCCGCAGGGCGGCCGCAAGCACCCGCACCAGGAGTTCATCCAGATCGACACCACCAACGTGCTGTTCATCTGCGGTGGCGCCTTCGCCGGCCTGGAAAAGATCATCGAGTCCCGGGTGGGCCGGAAGGGGATCGGCTTCAACGCCATCATCCACTCCAAGGAGGAAGTCGACTCCTCCGACATCTTCGGCGACGTCATGCCCGAGGACCTGCTCAAGTTCGGCATGATCCCCGAGTTCGTGGGCCGCCTTCCCGTGATCACGAGCGTGCACAACCTCGACCGGGAAGCGCTCATCCAGATCCTGACCGAGCCGCGCAACGCGCTGGTGAAGCAGTATCGGCGGCTGTTCGAGCTGGACAACGTCGAGCTGGAGTTCACCGACGACGCCCTGGAGGCCATCGCCGACCAGGCGATCCTGCGCGGCACCGGCGCCCGCGGCCTGCGCGCGATCCTGGAGGAGGTGCTCCTCTCGGTGATGTACGAGGTGCCCTCCCGGCAGGACGTGGCCCGCGTGGTGATCACCAGGGAAGCCGTCCTCGAGCATGTGAACCCCACTCTCATCCCGCGCGACCAGCTGAAGCAGCAGCGCACCCCTCGGGAGAAGTCGGCCTGATCCGCCTTTGTTGGGTATGGCCGTCGTTATTCGCGACGGCTGTACCCGTGGGTGCTCTTAGAATTAGGCAGCGTGACAACGCCTGAGCTTCCAACCCAGTACGCACCTGCCGACGTCGAGACCCCCAGCTACGAGCGGTGGGTAGCGGCCGGATATTTCGGCGCGGATCCTGGCAGCGGGCGTGAGCCGTACAGCATCGTGCTGCCCCCGCCGAACGTGACCGGGTCGCTGCATGTCGGGCACGCCCTCGATCATTCGGTTCAGGACGCGCTGTCGCGCCGTGCCCGGATGCGCGGCTTCGAGACCCTCTGGCTGCCGGGTATGGACCATGCCGGCATCGCCACCCAGAACGTGGTGGAACGCGAGCTCGCCAAGGAGGGCCTGTCCCGGCACGACCTCGGCCGGGAGGCGTTCGTCGAGCGCGTCTGGCAGTGGAAGGAGGAGTCCGGCGGGCGCATCCTCGGCCAGATGACCAAGCTCGGCGACGGCGTCGACTGGTCCCGCGAACGGTTCACCATGGACGAGCGCCTCTCCTGTGCCGTCCAGACGATCTTCAAGCGGCTCTTCGACGACGGGCTCATCTACCGCGCCAACCGCATCATCAACTGGTGCCCGCGCTGCCTGACCGCCCTGTCCGACATCGAGGTTGAGCACAGCGACGACGACGGCGAGCTCGTCTCCATCCGCTACGGGGAGGGCGACACCGAGATCGTCGTCGCCACCACCCGGGCCGAGACGATGCTGGGCGACACCGCGGTCGCGGTCCACCCGTCGGACGAGCGTTACGCGCATCTGGTCGGGCGCGAGGTCGAGCTGCCGCTGACCGGGCGGATGATCCCGGTCGTCGCCGACGACCACGTGGACCCCGCGTTCGGGACCGGCGCGGTCAAGGTCACCCCCGCGCACGACCCGAACGACTTCGAGATCAGCCGCCGCCACGACCTGCCGGCCCTGGCGGTCATGGACGAGCGCGGCGTGATCACCACGCCCGGCCCGTTCCAGGGCCTCGACCGGTTCGAGGCGCGCCCCGCCGTGGTCGCCGCCCTGCGCGCCGAAGGCCGCATCGTCGCCGAGAAGCGGCCGTATGTGCACGCGGTCGGCCACTGCTCGCGCTGCAAGACCGTCGTCGAGCCGCGCCTGTCGCTGCAGTGGTTCGTCAACGTCGCCCCGCTCGCCAAGGCCGCCGGCGACGCGGTCCGTGACGGCCGTACTCGCATCCACCCGCCGGAGCTGGCCAAACGCTACTTCGACTGGGTGGACGACATGCACGACTGGTGCATCTCCCGCCAGCTCTGGTGGGGCCACCGCATCCCGGTTTGGTATGGCCCGAACGACGAGGTCGTCTGCGTCGGCCCCGACGAGACGCCCCCTGATGGCTTTGTCCAGGATCCGGATGTCCTGGACACCTGGTTCTCCTCCGGCCTCTGGCCGTTCTCGACCCTGGGCTGGCCCGAGGAGACCGCGGACCTCAAGCGTTTCTATCCGACGTCGGTCCTGGTCACCGGCTACGACATCCTGTTCTTCTGGGTCGCCAGAATGATGATGTTCGGGCTGTACGCGATGGACGGCCAGCCGCCCTTCCGCACCGTGGCCCTGCATGGCATGGTCCGCGACCAGTTCGGCAAGAAGATGTCGAAGTCGTTCGGCAACGTGGTCGACCCGCTGGACTGGATCGAGCGCTTCGGCGCCGACGCGACCCGCTTCACCCTGCTCCGCGGCGCCAACCCCGGCTCCGACGTCGCGATCAGCGAGGACTGGGCGGCCGGTTCCCGGAACTTCTGCAACAAGATCTGGAACGCCACCCGCTTCGCTCTCATGAACGGCGCCGTCTCCACCGGCCTGCCCGACGAGCGCACGCCCGCCGACCGCTGGATCCTGTCCCGCCTCCAGTCCGTCATCGAGCTGGTCGACACGGCCTTCGAGGACTTCGAGTTCGCCAAGATCTCCGACGCGCTCTACCACTTCGCGTGGGACGAGGTCTGCGACTGGTATCTGGAGCTGGCCAAGATCCAGATCGCCGCCGGCGGCCCGGTCGCCGACAACACCAAGCGTGTTCTCGGCCACGTGCTCGACGCCCTGCTCCGCCTGCTGCACCCGCTGGTCCCCTTCGTCACCGAGGAGCTCTGGCGGGCGCTCACCGGCAAGGAGTCCTTGGTCATCGCTCCCTGGCCCGCAGGTGACACTTCCCTGTCCGACAGGGCGGCCGAGGCCGAGATCGACTCCCTCCAGGACCTCGTCACCGAAGTCCGCCGGTTCCGCTCCGACCAAGGCCTCAAGCCCGGCCAGCGCGTCGCCGCCCACCTGTCCCTCTCCGGTACGGCTCTGGCGGCCCACGAGACCGCCATCCGCGCCCTGCTGCGCCTGGACGCCGCGACCGACTCGTTCACGGCGACCGCGAAGCTGGCGGTCGGCGGTGTCACCGTGGAGATCGACACAGCCGGGGCGATCGACGTGGCGGCTGAGCGCAAACGCCTCGAAAAAGACCTCGCCGTGGCGCGCAAGGAGCAGGCTCAGGTGACCGGCAAGCTCGGCAACGCGCAGTTCATGGCAAAGGCCCCCGAGGATGTGGTGAGCAAGGTCCGGGCCCGCGCCGCCCAGGCCGAGGAGGACATCGCCCGCCTGGAAGCCCAGCTCGCGGCCCTGCCTGCCTGACGCGACCTGGCCAGACAGGCCCGGAGGGATCCCCTCCGGGCCTGCCGATCGTTGGGGAAGGCTGGACTCTGGGCGTCGATGTTTAGGGGATCGTGGCCAGGGAATGGATCTCTGGTTACCGAAGTTTGCTCGCAGCATCCCTGTAGGGGTGCTAATGTTCTTGTACGCGGTCGGTACGGCGCGCTGGGAACCCCAACAGGATCCCGGCGGCGGACTCTCCGCCCCCCTCCTCCCTCAGCCGGGATTCCGGACGCTTCGCCACGATCGGCGTCGCTTCGGGTTCGGCAGAGTAGAGGGGTGCTCTGGGAACAGAGCGACCGAAAGATTCGCAAGTTAGCTGAGATGGCGCCAAATTTAATGATTTGACGTAGATCGGATAGCTTGCAAAGATAGAGACACCCCCGGATCTGCAAGACTTCGGTCTTGCTGGTGCAGGTGTACGTGTGCGTTTCTTGAGAACTCAACAGTGTGCTAAAAGCCAGTGCATGATGCACAACCCCGTCATATTTGACGGATTCCTTTGGTTGACATTCATGTCGAATGTTGGCTGGGAGAACATCTTCGAAAAGCATTTTTTGGAGAGTTTGATCCTGGCTCAGGACGAACGCTGGCGGCGTGCTTAACACATGCAAGTCGAGCGGAAAGGCCCTTCGGGGTACTCGAGCGGCGAACGGGTGAGTAACACGTGAGTAACCTGCCCCTGACTCTGGGATAAGCCTGGGAAACCGGGTCTAATACCGGATATGACCATCTCCGGCATCGGATGGTGGTGGAAAGTTTTTTCGGTTGGGGATGGGCTCGCGGCCTATCAGCTTGTTGGTGGGGTAGTGGCCTACCAAGGCGACGACGGGTAGCCGGCCTGAGAGGGCGACCGGCCACACTGGGACTGAGACACGGCCCAGACTCCTACGGGAGGCAGCAGTGGGGAATATTGCGCAATGGGCGGAAGCCTGACGCAGCGACGCCGCGTGGGGGATGACGGCCTTCGGGTTGTAAACCTCTTTCAGCAGGGACGAAGTTGACG
>NZ_BLAE01000113.1 GCF_009687865.1 Acrocarpospora macrocephala | reverse complement strand
CTCGGCCAGGCGCGCGGCCAGGTCGGGCAGGCGGGACAGTTGCCGGGCCAGGGTGAGGCGTTCCCCGGCCCGGGCGGTCCTGGAGCCGGTGGCCGCGGCCAGCCACGCCCCGAGCGTACGCCGCCCGAAGAGTTGGTGGCCTTTCCCGGCCTCGGCCACGGCCAGCCGGACCGCGATCGCCGCCTCAGCCCGATCGATCAGCCGCGACCAGGCCACGATCTCGGCCATCGCCGTCTCGGCGTCGGAGGGCACCGGCGACCCGGCGGCGGTGAGCGCCTCGGCCCGGCGCAGCAAGTCCCGTAGCGCCGCGCCGGCCAAACCCGGATCGGGATGATCCCCACACCCCGCACCACCACCGCCAGCCCGACCGGCACCCCGACCGGCACCCCACTCAGCCCTCCGCCCGCGATCGGTCCCCTGATCAGTCCCGCGCCCGCGACCGGCACCCCACCCAGCATCCCCGGCAGCGTGACGAGGCCCCCAGACACTCCGAACACCGTGATCAGTATCCCGGTCAGGGCGATCAGCCTGCCGGACGCCCCGATCAGCCTCCCGGTCAGCGTGATCAGCCCCGCGCCCGCGACCGGCACCCCACTCCGCCTCCTCAGCAGCGTGATCAGCCTCCCGGGCAGCATGAGCGGCCATTCCAGTACGCTGACCGGTTTCCCGGCCAGGCTGACCTGTCTCCCAGGCACCATCACCGGCCTGTTGAGCACGCAGGTCGGTCGCGTGCCCGCTGCCGGAGGTCCCGTGCCCGGATCGCGGTGATGGATGCTCGCCGCCGGAGGGCTGGACACCGGGGGGCTGGGCCGGGCTGAACGGGGCAGGGCTGAACTGAGTGTTGGCGGGTTGAGCGGTGGCCCGGGCGGTGCTGGAGTGCGCCGTTGCCGAGTGGGCGGTGCCGGTATGGGCGGTTTCGGAGTCTTCGCCGGAGTCGGTCGTGGGAACTCGGACCCGGGAAGGGCCGAGCAGGACCGCGCGATGGGAGTCGCCGGGAATGCGGCCGGTTTCAGGTCCCTCGGTGCGTCGCTGGGGTGACCGCGTTTCTGGGCGGAGAAGTGGGTGGAGGGCCAGCACGCCGCCTGAGCCGGCATGGAGGGAATGTCTGGTGGGGTCGCGGCTGTCAAGGCTGGCTGGAGCGCAGGATTGCCGGGGCGCAAAGGAGGGGGTGGAGTCAGCGGGGGAAGCAGTGGGGGAGGAGGTGGCGGCACGGTGGTCGGGGAGCAGGACGGCACCCGAGGTCATCATGGCGGGCCACCTCCTGTCTGGGCTCGGCTGGTCGGCCTGCTGCCAGGATATCGTTCACACGTTCGATTAGCAACTCTCCGTGTTCGCTTATGTACGGATTGTCGGCAAGGTGGTGTTGTCTTCGTGACATGTCAGTGCTGTCCCCTGCGGCGGGAGCGAGGATCCATGTGAAGTACTGCGGGAGCGCTATGTATGAGGGACGTGCACTTCGCGTGGGATCGGGGACGAGTCGGGCGAGGGGATGGGATCTGGGGTTGTCGTGAGAATTTCGGCCGGGGCTGGGTGGTTGGGTGAAGAGGGTCGGATCTGGGGGTGGGGTGGGAATCTCGGGCGAGTAGTTCGGGGTGGGGTGGGTGCTACCTGGGGCTTTTCCGTTTGATGGGCCTGGGCTTGTGTTTACTCTCTGTGGTTTGATGAATTCACAGCGTTGTCAAGTGCGAATAGGTATGACTCTGGTCTGGTGCCTCGCCGCGACGGACGGTAGTCTCTCCTAGAGTCACTTGTGATCATCCCAGTATGAGGCCGTTGGGGAAGGCGCACCTCGTACGAAACGGGAGGTCCGGTGGCTGCTGCTCGTGGCGTGCTGTACGTCCACTCGGCTCAGCCTGCGCTGTGCCCGCATATTGAGTGGGCTGTCGCAGGCGTTCTTGGCGTTCCCGTCGACTTGACGTGGACCCCTCAGCCCGCTGCGCCCGGCGCTTTGCGCGCCCAGGCGGAATGGGAGGGTCGCGCGGGTACGGCGGCGGCGATCACTTCATCGCTCATGGGGTGGCAGCGCATCCGCTTCGAGATCACCGAGGACGCCTCGCCGGGCGTGGACGGCTCCCGACATGCGTACACCCCGACCCTTGGGGCGTACACGGCGGTCATCGGCGCCAGCGGGGACATCCAGGTGCCCGAGGACCGCCTCCGCAACGTCATGCTGATGGCCGCCCAAGGCCGCGCCGTCCTCGAAGACGAACTCGACCGCCTTCTCGGCAAGCAGTGGGACGAGGAACTCGAATCCTTCCGCTACGCCGGCGAGGGCGCCCCCGTCCGCTGGCTCCACGCCGCCGTCTGACGCGCGCCCAGCAGAACGAGCAGTCCCCCAGGTCGCACGTCGTTATCCGGTGCCGTTCACGAAGTCGGTGGTTCTCGCCGCGCCGCCGCCAAGGGCGTTGAAGCCGTGCTGAAGGCATCGGCACGCCGGGAGGAGTCCCGGGAGCGTGAGCAGGTGCTCCCCATGGGGTCTCGGCATGCCTGGTCACATGCTCACGTCCGGGTCCGTGCTGATGGCCAGCGGCCGGACTGGAAGGGACCGGCTCCGCTGTGATGGGAGCCGGAGTCGCGCTGATCATGACGGGCGCCCCCGCTCGTAGGCCCCTGCAAATGACCTCTGGTCCCTCGCTTCGGGACCTTGGTCACTGCATCGGGCGGCTGCCGGGCCGATGTAATGCGATCGAATCCCTAATACCCAGGAGGTCGTAGCGTTGGCCATCGCCCAGCATTTCACCGACACCGTCCGCGTCCGGCATGTCTGAGGCGGCATCGCCCCACCAGGTGCTCCCCGCCATCGTCCAGGGCGGCATGGGGGTGGGCGTCTCCGGGTGGCGGCTGGCGCGAGCCGTCGCCCGGACCGGGCAGCTCGGCGTCGTCTCCGGCGTCGCCCTGGACATCACGCTCTCCCGGCGGCTGCAGCAGGGAGATCCGGACGGGCACATGCGTCGGGCGCTGTCGCACTTCCCGGTGCCTGAGATCGCGGAGCGAGTGCTCGCCCGCTATTTCGTCTCCGGCGGCATCGACGCGGACGCGCCGTACCGGCCGGTGCCGCGGCTCGGGCTCCGCCCGCATCAGGCCAGGGCCGAGCTCGCCGTCGCGTCGAACTTCGCCGAGGTGTTTCTCGCCAAGGAGGGGCACGGCGGCCAGATCGGGGTCAACTACCTGGAGAAGATCCAGATGGCCACGCCCGCCGCGGTCTATGGCGCGATGCTCGCGGGCGCCGACTACGTGCTCATGGGCGCGGGCATCCCGACGAAGATCCCCTGGCTGCTCGACGCGCTCGCCGCGCACCGCCCGGTGGAGCTGCCGGTCACCGTGGCCGGCGCCGACGCGGACGATCGCCACGTCGTGACCTTCGACCCGCCCGCGATGCTGGGCGCGACGCTCCCGCCGCTGTCCAGGCCCCGGTTCCTCGCCATCGTCTCCTCTGACGTCCTGGCCGCGTACCTCGCGCGTGCGCCGCTCACCCGGCCGGACGGGTTCGTCCTGGAGACCTCGGTGGCCGGCGGGCACAGCGCGCCACCGCGCGGCCGGATGCGGCTCGGCGAGACGGGCGAGCCGGTGTACGGGCCGCGCGACTGGGCTGACACCGGCAAGACCGCGGCGCTCGGGCTGCCCTTCTGGCTCGCCGGCGGCTACGGCACCCCGGGCGGGCTGGCCGCGGCTCTGGCCGCCGGTGCCGCCGGAATCCAGGCGGGGTCGGCCTTCGCGCTGTGCCGGGAGTCTGGCCTCGACCCCGAGCTCAGGCTGCGCCTGCTCCGGCAGGCCCGGAACGGCTCTCTGCTGGTCCGCAACGACCCGTACGCTTCACCGACCGGCTTCCCCTTCAAAGTGGCCGCGGTGCCCGGCACCTTGTCCGATCCGGGTCTTCATGCCGACCGCCCCCGCCTGTGCGACCTCGGCCACCTGCGCACTCCGTACGTCAAGCCGGACGCCACGATCGGCTACCGGTGCCCGGCCGAGCCGATCGACATCTACCTCCGTAAGGGCGGGGCCGTCGAGGACACGGTGGGGCGAAGGTGCCTGTGTAACGGGCTGGCGGCCGCCATCGGGTTCGGGCAGCGCCGCCCGGACGGCTACCGGGAGCCGCCGCTGCTCACCCTCGGCCAGGACCTGGCCTTCCTCGACGACCTGCCAGACGATTACGCCGCCGCCGACGTCGTCGCGTACCTCCTCGGCACCCCGCCGGACGAGGCGGGGCGCGCCCGCGAACATCGGGACGTGCGGCTGGGCTGATGGTGGGGTGCCGGTCTCCCCGGCGGGGATAGTGTGAGCCGATGGGCGGTGTTCAGGTGGTGGAGGCGTACACCGATGGCGCGTGCCGTGGCAATCCCGGGCCAGGGGGCTGGGGGGTGATTCTCCGGTACGGCAAGCACGATCGGGAACTCCGCGGCGGCGAGGCGGACACGACCAACAACCGGATGGAGCTCATGGCCGCGATCATGGCGTTGGAGACGCTGACCAGGCCATCCGAAGTCCGTCTGCACACCGACAGCCAGTATGTGCGCAACGGTATTACCAAGTGGCTGGCGGGATGGAAGCGCAACGGGTGGCTGACGGCCGGGAAGGAGCCGGTCAAGAACGCCGACCTGTGGCGGCGCTTGGAGTCCGCGGCCCAGCGGCACCAGGTCGAATGGCTCTGGGTCCGCGGGCACAGCGGACACCCGGAGAACGAACGTGCCGACGGCCTGGCCCGTCTCGGCTGCCAGGAGTCGGCGCGTCCCAGCGGCCGGAGCTGACCGAGCCGTTCCGGCCCAGGTGAAGGACATGGAAAGGGCGCCCGAGGCGTGTGCCGGGCGCCCTTCCGAGAGTGGGTTACAACGGGATGTTGCCGTGGGCTCCCCGAGCCGGGGTCGCCTGGGCGAGGACCTTGGCGATGGCGCCCCGGGTCTCGCTGGGCTCGATCACCTCGTCCACGACGCCGAGGTCGACGGCGCGGGAGAGGCCGCCGGCGACCTTCTCGTGTTCCTCGGCGAGGCGGGCTTCCAGTTCGGCGCGCTCCTCCTCGGGAGCGGCGGCCAGGTCGCGGCGCTTGAGGATGCGGACGGCGGCGACCGCGCCCATCACGGCCACCACGGCGGTGGGCCAGGCGAAGACGCGGGTGGCGCCCAGGGAGCGGGAGTTCATCGCGATGTACGCCCCGCCGTACGCCTTGCGGGTCACCAGGGTGACGCGCGGGACCGAGGCTTCGGCGAAGGCGTGCAGGAGCTTGGCGCCGCGGCGGACCACGCCGTCGTGTTCCTGGCCGACGCCGGGAAGGTAGCCGGGCACGTCGACGAGGACGATCAGGGGGACCCCGAAGGCATCGCACATCCGTACAAATCGGGCGGCTTTTTCGGCGGAGGCGGAGTCGAGGCAGCCGCCGAGGCGCATCGGGTTGTTGGCGACGACGCCGACCGTGCGGCCGCCGAGGCGGCCGAGGGTGGTGACGATGTTGGGAGCCCACTTGGGGTGGAGCTCGACACCGGGGTCGTCCAGCAGACCGTTGATCAGCGGGTGCACGTCGTAGGCGCGGCGCGGGTTGTCGGGCAGCAGCGCGGAGAAGTCGACCTCCTCGACCGCGCGCACCCGGCCCTGGTGGCCGAGCAGGCTGGCCAGCTCGCGGGCCCGCAGCAGGGCTTCGGCCTCGGTCTTGGCGACCACGTGCACGACGCCGCTGCGCTTGCTGTGCGGCTCGGGGCCGCCGAGCGCGGCCATGTCGATCTGCTCGCCGGTGACGCTGCGGACCACGTCGGGTCCGGTGACGAAGATGCGGCCCTGGTCGGCCAGGACGACGATGTCGGTGAGCGCGGGGCCGTAGGCGGCGCCACCGGCGGCGGCGCCGACGACGACGGAGATCTGCGGGACGACGCCGGAGGCCTTGGTCATCGCGGCGAACACCCGGCCGACGGCGTGCAGCGACTCCACGCCTTCGGCCAGCCGGGCCCCGCCGGAGTGCCAGACCCCGATGACGGGGACGCGCTCGCGGACCGCCACGTCGTAGGCGTGCACGATGTGCTCGCAGCCCTCGCTGCCCATCGCGCCGCCCTGCACCCGGGCGTCACTGCAGAAGGCGACCACGGGGACGCCCTCGATGCGGCCGGTCACGGCGAACACGCCGCTCTTGTCCTCGGGCGAGATCGGCCGGATCGAGCCCTCGTCCAGGAGGTGGCCCAGCCGGACCTGGGGATCGCGGGGATCCTCGGCCTCCTGATCGGAGGACGGGGTCACCACCCTGTTGTCGACAACCGTCATCTGCGTGCCTCTCAAAGCGTGGTGAAGGCGACGGCGACGTTGTGCCCGCCGAACCCGAAGGAGTTGTTGACCGCGGCGATCTGCCCGTCGGGGAGCTTGCGCGGCTCACCGCGCGCGATGTCCACTTCGACGCCGTCGTCGAGGTCGTCCACGTTGATGGTGGGCGGGACGATCCGGTCGTTGAGCGCCAGGATGGTGAAGATGGACTCGATGCCGCCCGCGCCGCCGAGCAGGTGGCCGGTCATCGACTTGGTCGCGGTGACGATCGGGTGCGCCCCGATGGACTCCTTGATCGCGATGGTCTCGACCACGTCACCCGCGGGGGTGGACGTCGCGTGCGCGTTGACGTGCCTGATGTCGGCGCCGGACAGCCCGGCGTCGGCGAGCACCCGGCTCATCGCCAGCTGGACGCCCGCGCCACTCGGCTCCGGCTGCGCGATGTGGTGGGCGTCGGAGGAGTATCCGACCCCCGCGGCCACCGCGTAGACCTTCGCGCCGCGCGCCCTGGCGTGCTCCTCGGACTCCAGCACGACGATGCCGGCGCCCTCGCCGAGCACGAACCCGTCCCGGCCCTTGTCGAACGGCCGGGACGCGCGGTGCGGCTCGTCGTTGCGGGTGGACATGGCGCGCATCGCGGCGAACGACCCGATGTTCAGCGGGTGGATGGCCGCCTCGGCGCCGCCCGCCACGACCACGTCGCATCGGCCGGACCTGATCATGTCGATGCCGTACCCGATGGCTTCGGCGCCGGTGGCGCAGGCGCTGACGGTGGCGTGCACGCCGCCCTTGGCACCGATGTCGATGCCGATCCAGCCGGCCGCGCCGTTGGGCATGAGCATGGGCACGGTGAACGGCGACAGGCGGGTCCAGCCCTTCTCCTTGAACGTGTCGTACGCGTCGAGGATCGTGGTGATGCCGCCGATCCCGCTGCCGACGACGACGCCCAGCCTGGTCGGCTCGACCTCGGGCGAACCCGCGTCCCGCCAGGCCTCCCGCGAGGCGATCAGCGCGAACTGCTCGGCCCGGTCCAGCCGCCTGGCCTCTGGCCTGGGAATGACCTCACCCGGTTCGACGGCGACCCGTCCGGCGAATTTCACCGGAACGGAGTCGACCCAGTCCTCGGTGAGGGGCCGAATGCCCGACCGCCCGTCGAGGAGCGCCGACCAGGTCGAGGCGACGTCTCCACCGAGGGGCGTGGTCGCGCCGAGCCCGGTGACAACGACACGCACCCGGTCTGTACTCACTTGTCTGCACTCCTCATAACTCGCGCCTATCAGGGTGGAGCTCAGCGGCTCCGGGGTCAGGTCAGCCCTGAATGAAGTTGACGACGTCCTTGACGGTCTTCAGGTGCTTGAGCTGGTCGTCGGGGATCTCCGCGCCGAACTCGTCCTGGGCCGCCACCGCGATCTCGACCATGGAGAGCGAGTCGATGTCGAGGTCGTCCACGAAGCTCTTCTCCGGGGTCACGTCCGAGGCCGGGATGCCGGTGATCTCATTGATGATCTTGCCGAGGCCCGCGAGGATCTCCTGCTCGGTCACTGCCATGTCGCTGTATCTCCTTCAGGGTGGTTTTCTGGGGTTCCGCACGGCCGGAGCCGTACAAGTCTCAGGGGATCTCGATGACCTGCGCGGCGTAGGTCAGGCCTGCGCCGAAGCCGAGCAGCAGGGCCAGGCCGCCCGAGGGCACCTCGCCGCGCTCGATCATGCGGGACAGCGCGAGCGGGATGGACGCGGCCGAGGTGTTGCCGGCCAGCACGATGTCCTTGGCGACGACCGCGTTGTCGGCGCCCAGTTTGCGGGCGATCGACTCGATGATGCGGAGGTTGGCCTGGTGGGGCACGAAGGCGGCGAGTTCGGCGGGGTCCACCCCCGCACGCTCGCACGCCTGTTTGGCGATCGGGTGAAGGGCCGTGGTGGCCCAGCGGAACACGGTCTGGCCTTCCTGGTGCAGCGCCGAGTGCCGGTCCTTGATCGTGATCGCGTCGGCCTTGTCGCCCGCGCTGCCCCACACCACCGGGCCGATGCCGGCCGTCTCGGACGGCACCACCACGGCCGCGCCCGCGCCGTCCGCGAAGATCACCGAAGTGGCCCGGTCCTGGATGTCCACCCACTGGGTGAACTTCTCGGTCCCGACGATCAGCACGTTCCTGGCCGAGCCGGCCCGGATGGCGTCGCTGGCCGAGGCCAGCGCGTAGCAGAAGCCGGCGCAGGCCGCGTTGACGTCGTAGGCTCCCGGCGCGTCGATGCCCAGCCGGTGCGCGACCCGCCCCGCGGCGTTGGGGATCTGGGTCTCCAGCGTGCAGGTGGCCACGATCACCAGGTCGATGTCGGCGGCGGCCAGGCCGCCGGCGGCCAGCGCCTTGCCGCCCGCCTGGACGGCCAGGTCGATCTCGGACTCCTCGGGCGCGGCGAACCGTCGTTCCTTGATCCCGACCCGGCTCTGGATCCACTCGTCGTTCGTTTCGATGATCTTGGAGAGGTCGTCGTTGGTGACCACGTTGGCGGGCTGGTAGTGCCCGAACGCCAGCACCTTCGCGCCTGGCGCGCCCGCGGGAAGCTTCACTGCAATGCCTCCTTGGCGGCGGTTCGTGCGGTTTCCAGGTCCTCGGGGGTCTTGAGCGCCACGGTCCGCACGCCGGTCAGGGCGCGTTTGGCCAGCCCCGCCAGCGTGCCGCCGGGCAGCAGCTCGATCATCGTGGTGACGCCCTGGGCCGCCATCGTCTCCATGCACAGGTCCCACCGGACCGGGCGGCTGACCTGGGCGATCAGGCGCTCCAGCAGGTCGGCGCCGGATTCGACCAGCGCGCCGTCGGCGTTGGAGAGCAGCTTCACAGCCGGGTCGGCCGGGGTCATCCCGGCGGCGGCCGCGCGCAGCTGGGCGACGGCGGGTTCCATGTGCTCGGTGTGGAAGGCGCCCGCCACCGAGAGCGGTCTCAGCCGGGCCCGCTGCGGCGGATCGGCCGTGAAGGCCTCCAACTGGGCCAGCGTCCCGCCCGCCACGATCTGCCCGGCGCCGTTGATGTTGGCGGGGGTCAGGCCGTGCTTCTCGATGGATTCGAGCACGTCCACGCCGCCGAGCACGGCGGTCATCCCGGTCGCGGTGGCGGCGGCCGCCTTGGCCATCGCCTGCGCGCGCTCCCGGATCAGGGTCAGTGCCTGCTCGGCGGTGAGCGCCCCGGCGATGGTCGCGGCGGCGAACTCGCCCACGCTGTGCCCGGCCACCAGATCCGGGGTCACGCCAAGCGCCTCCTGCGCGACCAGCGCGGCGGCCACCAGCAGCGGCTGGGCCACCGCGGTGTCCCGGATCTCGTCGGCGGTCGCGGTGGTGCCGAACCCGGCCAGATCGAGACCGGCGATCTCCGACCACGCCGACAGGCGGTCGCCGAAGCCGGGGATCTCCAGCCACGGACTCAGGAAGCCTGGGGTTTGGGCGCCTTGTCCCGGCGCGACGATGACGAGCACACACCTAACCCTGCCCTGTAGAAGTCCACCACACTGATGGGGATGTGCACGAAGTTGGTGTGGGCTATTTTGTTTGGTTCCTACAGTTAAGGTTTCTCCGGCATTTCTCGGATTCGGCTAGGTTACGGTCAGGCGACCCAATATCAGGCCAACCTGCAGGGTAAATGCGGACCTGCCCTCCGTCGGCTGGTAGCCGGTCAGCTCGGTGATCTTGCGGAGCCGGTACCTGACCGTGTTCGGGTGCACGAACAGCAGGCGGGCGGTGGCCTCCAGCGAGGTGCCCTGTTCCAGGTAGGTGGCCAGGGTGTCGAGCAGGGGCGTACCGGCCAGGGGTTTGAAGACGTTCTCGATCAGCTGGCCGCGGGCGTCCTCGTCGCCGTCGATGGCGCGTTCGGCCAGCAGATCCTCGGCCAGGACCGGGCGCGGGGCGTCCGGCCAGCCGGCGGCGGCGCGCAGCCCGGCGATGGCCGCGCGGGCGGAGCGGGCTGCGGCGTGTAGGTCGGAGACCTCAGGGCCGATCACGATGGGGCCCGCGGCGAACCGGGGGACCACGCTCCTGGCGGCGTCCTTGATGCTGTCCGCGCCGCCGACGATGACGATCAGGCGTTCGCCCTGCACCCCGGCGAGCAGGTCGTGGCCGACGCGGCGGCCCTTGTCGCGCAGGCCGTCGATGACGCTCTGCGGGTCCTCGTCCGGCGCGTACCCGGCGAAGACGACGACCGGGGCGGAGGTCCAGCCGAGGGCGGCGGCCCAGGAGTGCAGGCCGTCGTCGACCTCGCCGCGGACCAGCGCGTCCACGATCAGCGCCTCCAGGCGGGCGTCCCAGGAGCCGCGGGCCTCGGCCTCGCGGGCATACACCTGGGCGGCGGCGAAGGCCACGTCGCGGGTGTAGCGCAGCATCGCGTTGCGCAGCTGCTCCTCGCCGCCGGGGGCGGCCAGCTCGTCGGCCTCGGCCTCCACCACCTCCACCACGATCCGCACCAGATCGACGGTCTGCTGCAGCGAGACGCTGCGTTTGAGCTCGCGCGGCGCGGTGCCGAAGAACTCGATGCTGGGCGTGGGCCGCCCCTCGCCCGCGTGGCCGAACCACTCCACGAACGCGGCGATGCCCGCCTGCGCCACCAGCCCGACCCAGGACCTGTCCTCGGCCGACAGGGCTCGATACCAGGCGAGCTGCTCCTCCATGCGCGCCATCGCGGCCGTGCCGAGGCTGCCCATCGCCCGGTCCAGCCGCCGCGCTGTGTCCTCGCGGACCCTGTCATTCACGCCTACAAGCGTGCCAGGTCACGCGCGGTGGTGCCGCCTCCGGGCGAAGTGAGACCCTGGAGGCGTGTATCGGGAACGCCCCTCGCTGGTCCCGGGGGCCGTGTTGTGGCGCTCTTCCGGCGTGTCGGAGGAGGCCGAACTCCGCGTGCTTCCGGACGGCTGCATGGATCTGCTCTGGACCGAGGGCACCCTGCTGGTGGCCGGTCCCGACGCCGAGGCGTTCGTGACGAAGGTCTCAGCGGGCGCCTCGTTCACCGGTCTGCGGTTCGCGCCGGGCACCGCGCCGGCGATGCTCCGCGTCCCCGCCGCCGAACTGCGCAACCAGCGGGTTCCGCTCGCCGACCTGTGGCCCGCCGCCGAGGTCCGGCGCCTCACCGATCGGGTACGGCAGGCGGACTCGGTCGCCGCGGGACTCGAGGAGATCGCGGGCGAACGGCTGGACGGCGTCGACCCCCTGGTCCGCGAGGTCGCCGCCCTGCTCGACGGCGGGGCCAGCGTGACCGCCACCGCCGCGACGCTGGGCCTGGGCGAGCGGCGGCTGCACCGCCTCAGCCTGACCGCGTTCGGGTACGGCCCGAAGACGCTGGCCCGCATCCTGCGCCTGGGCCGCGCCCTCGAACTGGCCAGAAGCGGCCGGACCTTCGCCGACGTGGCCGCCACCACCGGCTACGCCGACCAGGCGCACCTGGCGCGCGAGGTGCGCAGCCTGGCGGGGGTCCCGCTCAGTGACCTGGTTAGTTGAGCGCCGCGAACAGGTCCACGCCGTTGCCGTCGGGGTCGTGCACGACCGCGTAACGCTGCCCCCAGAAGGCGTCCCAGGGTTTGAGATGTCCGTCGTATCCGGCGTCCACGAGCTGGGCGAAGACCTCGTCGACCTCAGCGGGGGAGGCGCATGCGAAGGCCAGGCCCAGGCGCGATCCGCCCGAGGCCGGGGTCCACGCCGGATCGAAGGAGCGGACCGTGTCGGCGGTATCCCAGACCAGGCGAAGGCCGCCGGGGAGAGTGACTTCGACGTGCGGCTCGGAGTCGGCCTCCGCCGGGAGACCGAGCCCAAGCCGCCGGTAGAAGGCCAGCGAGCGGGCCATGTCGGTGACGACTATGCCGATGACGTTGAGTGTTGGAGACATACCTCGCACGTTACGACCCGTCGTGGCCCCCGTCTTGAACGAATCGGACAGCGCCAGGAGGGCTAAGTTCCGTTGTAACCCCTCGCAGGGGCGATGAGGACTCCCGAACGTTACGGCCGTCGTCGCACGCGGGTCTGTTGTGACCCCTCGCAGGGGCGTTGAGGACCTGTGACAGGGGCAGAATGCCAGAAACGGGCTAAGTTCGCACGTGTGCGGTGGTGGCGACCACGTGGTCGATGAAGCCGTACTCCTTGGCCTCCTCGGCGGTGAACCAGTGGTCCCGGTCGGCGTCGGCCTCGATCCGCTCCAGCGGCTGGCCGGTGTGGAAGGCGGTGCGCTCGGCCAGGAGTTTCTTGGTGTAGCGCATCTGCTCGGCCTGGATGGCGATGTCCGCCGCCGTGCCGCCGATGCCGCCGTGCGGCTGGTGCATGATGATGCGCGCGTGCGGGAGCGCGTATCGTTTTCCGGTCGTCCCGGCTGTGAGCAGAAACTGGCCCATCGAGCCCGCCATTCCCATGGCCACCGTCACGATATCGTTGGGCACGTATTGCATGACGTCGTAGATGGCCATTCCGGAGTACACGGAACCGCCTGGTGAATTGATGTAAAGCTGAATGTCGCGTTTCGGGTCGTCGGCCGTCAGCAGCAGGAGTTCCGAGCAGATCCGGTTGGCGATCTCGTCGTCGACCTCCTGCCCGAGCACGATGATGCGCTCGTTGAGCAACCGCCGACTGATGTGCTCGCCCTCAGGGGATCCCGTTCCGGCCATGACCCGCTCCCATCGTGAATTCCGTTTCCCGATCGACGGTAATAAGGAACGGCGGGAAATGGGAGCGGGTTTCGCCGGGGGCGCATTTCACTGTCGGCATATTCCGCTCGGTCAGATCACGGCCACCGCGGTGATCAGGCCGATCGCGACGTGGGTGACCGACAGCAGGATGGTGGCCGGCTGCAGGGTCGGCTCCTGGGCCAGCGCCCGGACCGAGATTCCCGCGATCTTGTCGAAGACCATCATGCCGACCGTCTGCACCGCGATGCCGATCAGGCCGAAGACCAGCGTCGCGATCAGGCCCTCCCGCAGCGCGCCACCGGAGGAGAAGATCGACGCGGCCACGATGAGCGAGATCGCCGCCATCGCGGAGGCGGTCAGCGCGGTCGCGTTGGGGTTGCGCTCCTCTCGGATGATCTTGCTCAGCCGGCCCGGTGTGGCCAGGTCGATCACGTAGAACCCGGCGACGAGCAGCAGCACGCCGAGGATCGCGTACGCAGTGATGGCGAGCGCGCCGTTGCCGAGAATCTCGCCGAACGAGGTGGATTGGGTGTCCATGTGGGGGGTGCTCCGTTTGTTCTAGCCGCTGATTCGGTGGGGGACGAAGGAGGAGGTGTCATCGGTGATCAGGCCGGAGGTCTCGCGGATGCCGAGCCCGGCGGCCTCGTCCTCGACGACCCAGGCGCCGAGGACCGGTCGCTGGCCGTCGAAGTCGGGCAACGCCTGGAACTCCTGGTAGACGAAGCCCTCGGCGCCGTACCCGCCGGAGGTCTGGACGGCGTGTTCCGGGGAAACCACCCGCATGGACGCGCCCTCCCGGCCGAGCAGCGGTTTCTGGATGTAGCGGGTGATGTCGCGCGGGCTGTCCAGGTAGGCGGGCAGCAGGTTCTGATGCCCGGGATACATCTCCCACAGGATCGCCAGCAGCGCCTTGTTGGACAGCAGCATCTTCCAGAGCGGCTCGATCCAGGTCATCGACGGCTGCAGGCGCAGCGCGTGGCCGCCGAACGGCTCGGCGACGATCCACTCCCAGGGGTAGAGCTTGCAGAGCGAGCGGATCACCCGGTACTCGTCGTCCACGAAGCGGCGGTTGATCGCGTCCCAGCCGATGTCCTCCATGGCGATCGCGAGCGTGGCCAGCCCGGCCTGCTGGGCGGTCTCCTGCAGGTAGCCCAGCGTCATCGCCTCCTCGCCTGACTGGTCCATGTTCGTCCAGGCGAAATGGGTCGGCCCGGTGGGGAAGGTCGGGCCGATCGCCTTCCACCGGTCGATCAGCCGTTCGTGGATCGAGTTCCACTGGTCGTCGTCGGGGAACATGTCCTGCAGCCAGAACCACTGCACCACCGAGCTCTCCAGCAGGCTGGTGGGGGTGTCCGCGTTGTACTCCAGCAGCTTGGCCGGTCCGGCGCCGTCGTAGCGCAGGTCGAAGCGGCCGAAGACGTGCGGATCGCGGCGCCGCCAGGAGTCGGCGACCGCTTCGCGCCACTCCGGCGGGATGGCGAACTCGGCGAACCGGTTCCCGGTGATCACGTAGTCGACCGCGGCCAGGCACATCCGGTGCAGCTCCTCGACCTGCGCCTCCAGGCCGAGCACCTCGTCCATGCCGAACACGTAGTGCACGCTCTCGTCCCAGTACGGCCTGCTCAACCCCTCGGGATGAGCCGACCGATGGTAGGCCAGGCCCTGCGACTCGACCGTGGACACCCAGTTCTGGCGGGGCGCCGAGGTCTCCCGTCTCATCGACCGGTCAGCTCCCGCTGCTGCCGTGCGAGCCGAAGCCGCCGCGTTGGACCACCTTGCCGCTCCTGCTGGTGATCTGCGCGTCGGCCGGGCGGAGCGTGGAGCCGCCGCGGACGTGCCTGCCCACCAGGACGCCGCCGTAGTACCAGCCGTACGCGGCGTGCGAGCGCCGGTAGTCGTCGTCGCAGAAGTCGTCGTCGACCAGCGGGTACGAGCCGTCGGGGAGCGGGTTGGACATGTCGACGCAGTCGGCGTCCACCTCGTCGTAGCTGTCCTGGGCGGCGCAGAAGCCGACCACCAGGGTGGAGAGCACACCGATGGCGCCGAGCTTGATGGCCGTGGAGCGGAAGCTCTTCTTCGGCGGGGGCGGCGGCATCATCATGGGGCCCGCCATGCCGGGTGGCATCCCCGGGGGCGGTGGCGGCGGGACGTAGGGAGGAGGGGTGGGACGTCCGTCCCCGGTCTCGGCCATAAGGCTCCATGTTCATCGAGGTCGGCACAGACTACCGTCGCGATATGAAACGGTACAGATCTAGATGCGGTTCCCATCCGTACCGTTACGGAACGGTCCATCGAGGAGTTAGCCGGTAGCGTGCGTCGCATGGATCCGGTTGAGGCGTTGAAGCGGATCGCGTTCCTGCTGGAGCGCGCGGGGGAGCCAACCTATCGTGTCCGGGCGTTTCGCGGGGCCGCGACCACGATCGCCGATCTGGCGCCGGGGGAACTTCAGCGGCTGGTGCGGGACGGTGGTCTGACCGGGCTCAAAGGGGTCGGCAAGGTGACCGCGCTGGCGGTGGCCGAGGCCCTCGATGGGCAGGTGCCGACCTATCTGCGCCGCCTGGAGGCCACCGCGGGCGAGGATCTGGACGAGGCGGCGACTTCGCTGCGGCAGGCGCTCAAGGGTGACCTGCACAGCCACTCGGACTGGTCCGACGGCGGCTCTCCGATCGAGGAGATGGCCGCCGCCGCGATCGCCCTCGGGCACGAGTACCTCGCGATCACCGACCATTCGCCTCGCCTCACCGTGGCCAACGGGTTGTCAGCCGACCGGCTCCACCAGCAGCTGGACGTGATCGCCGCGCTGGGTGAGAAGCTCGCGCCGTTCCGGCTGCTGTCGGGGATCGAGGTCGACATCCTGGCCGACGGCTCGCTGGATCAGGAGGCGGAGCTGCTGGAACGGGTGGACGTGGTGGTGGCGAGCGTGCACTCGCAGCTCAAGATGGACGCCGACGACATGACCCGGCGGATGGTCACCGCCATCGCCAATCCGCATGTGGACGTGCTCGGCCACTGCACGGGGAGGATTGTCAAGGCCGGGGGCAAACGTGGCGGGCTGCGGCCGGAGTCGCGGTTCGACGCCGAGATCGTCTTCGAGGCGTGCCGCCAGTTCGAGGTCGCTGTCGAGATCAATTCGCGTCCTGATCGGCTGGATCCGCCGAAGCGGTTGATGCGCTTGGCGTACGAGATGGGCTGCGTGTTCTCGATCGACTCGGACGCGCACGCGCCCGGTCAGCTCGACTGGCAGAGGTACGGCTGTGAGCGTGCCGTGCTCTGCGGAATCGAACCGGAACGCATCGTGAACACGGGGATGTGGCCGAGGGGTTAGGTGTGTTGCGGCCGGAAATGTCGGTCACCCGGCGTAGCTTCGGGGTCATGGATCGTCGGGCGGCGCTGGTCGAGGAGTTACGCGTTGGTGGCACCCTGTCCGCCAAGGAGCTCGCCACCCGGCTCGGCGTCAGCAAGCGGACGATTATCCGTGATATCGCCCGCCTTCAGGACGAGGGCGTGCCGATCCGCCTGGATCCCGGTGGGTACACGATCGATCCCACCGAGGAGATCAAACGCGCCATCGATCGCGCGCTGACCGGGCGGCGAGTGCTCCGCATCGACTACGACGGGAAGACCGGTCCCACCACGCGTGATGTGGAGCCCAGCATCTTCCTGGGCGGGCGGGGTGGTTACTGGTATCTGGTGGCGTGGTGCCGGTTGCGCGAGGACGTACGGGTGTTCCGGCTGGATCGCATCACCAGTGCGACGCTTACCTCCGAGCGGTATCCGGAGCCTTCCAAGGCGCGGATGGAGGAACTCACGGCGGCTTTGCCGACCTGAGGCGCCGCACGGAACTTGGCGGCGTTCACGCTTCAGTTGCGGCTTGCGTCATCCGGCGCGATGTCGGTGAAGGTGAGAACCGGAGTCCGGGAAGGTTGCGCCGGCGAATCATGAGTTCGGCCACGACGATGTTCGGCAGCCAGCACATGAACGGAACAGCGGCGTAGGCGTTACTTACCATTTCCTCGGTGAAGGAACCGGCCAGTAGCTGGACGCCGATGAGCACGCCGAACCACAGTCGCAAGGTAGGTGCCGCGAAGGTCAGCGCGAAACTGCGGATCATCCATGCCTGATGACTGGCAAGATCTCGCGCGCGGATAGCGCGGTAGCCGCGGTAGGAGGTCCACGCCCAGAGCACTGCGAGACTGCCGAATCCGAAGAATCCGACTAACCCTGCGGAATTGTAGAAGGCCATCAAGAACCCTGAGGTCGAGGCGAACGCGATGGAGATCAGGTAGGTGCGCCCGATCCAGCGGTGCAGGTTGAGGTAGCGGCGGCGAATGGCCTTGGCGAATTGGAACGGACCCACGACAAGGGCCAGACCCGCCGAGAAAATGTGGACGTAGAACGCGATTTGAACGAAGGCTGGTTTGTTCGCGTAGTTTGACGCGAGCCCTGTCTCTTTGGCGGCAAGGGCATCGAGGCTCCCGGTCGCGTACTGGCCGACGAAGTATCCCGTAATCGCCAGCGAAATCAGCGTCACCACGGTCCAGCTCACTCGGGGACCGCGCCGCCGCCGAGTCAGCGGAGGTTGTGCAGTGGACGAAACCATCCCAAGATACCAACTCTCTAATTGAACGACCGCGAGAAAACATTCGAACAGCGCGGCTCGCGACACGGTCAACCAGAACGGCCCCGTGCTATCGAACACGATGATCGACAGGATTAATCTGAACAGTGTGAGGAATCTGTACGATGTGAGTATTGCGGCACGTGCCTGCGACGTCAACCCTTGTCAAGGCACCGGCCGAGAGGGTCGAACCGCTCGCGGCACGCCCTCACGCGCCCCCGTGCCAGAATCTGGCCATGGCCGAAAAGCGCCCCCGCACGCGTGCTACCTATCACCACGGCGACCTGCGTGCCGCCCTGGTCGCGGCCGGAATCACCCTGGCCCGCGACGGTGGCCCGCAAGCGCTCGTCCTGCGGGAGATTGCCAGGATCGTCGGCGTCGCACCCAACTCCGCCTACGCCCACTTCACCACGTTGACCGTGCTGAAGAAGGCGGTCGCGCAGCGGGCGCGCGGCGACATGGCCGCGGCCATGAGTGCCCACCTCGACGCCGTGGCTTCGGCCGAACCCGATGATCCGCAGGAGGCGGCGAGGACGTACCTCCGCGAAGTCGGACGGGCCTATGTCCACTACGCCCTGACCGAGCCGGGACTGTTCCGCACCGCGATGGGCGGTGACCCAACCGGGATACGGGTCCCCGGAGCACCCGACGACGCCCCGGAGGCCGACGATGACGATCGACCCAAGCCGAGGTTCTTCCTGATGCACGCGCTCGCCCGGCTCGTCGACGTGGGGTCTCTGCGTCCGGAGGACACGGACAGAGCGGTGATGGCAAGCTGGGCCACGGTGCACGGATTGTCGATCATGCTCCTCGACCTGCTGCCGCAATTGACCACCGACCAGAAGAACGCGGTCGTCGACGACGCCCTCGACATCCTCACCGCGGGACTGACCGCTCCCCGAAAGATCGGGGAATGAACCTGTCCTTGGGCCGTGCCGACACGGCCGCCATACCCGCCTGACCGCCCTGATTGCCGAGCGCCCCGTCCACGAGCGCGCCGCCGCGCTGCTTATGGCAGGGCCGCCCGGCCGCAGCCCTGGCCCTGTACGCGTCATCAGCGCCGAGTACGACAACACGCTGGCCGCCCTGCGCGGCGGTGCGACACCGGCGACTCCTCTGGCGCGGTCGACATGGCGCTGGGCTCCGGTCCCCCTGGGAGCTGTGCTGGGCCGAAATTGTCGGTCGTGTGTTCTAGTGTTCGGCGTGTGAACCGTACCGACCGGCTCTTTGCGATTGTTGAACTTCTGCGGGCGGTGGCGCCGCGTCCCCGGTCCGCGCGTGAACTGGGGGAGCGGTTCGCTGTGACCGCGCGCACGATCGAGCGGGACATTCTGGCCTTGCAGCAGGCCCAGGTGCCGATCTACGCGGAGCGTGGGCGGCGGGGCGGATATGTGCTGGATCGGTCGATGTCGTTGCCGCCGCTCAACTTCAGTCCGGAGGAGGCGGTGGCGATCGCGATCGCGCTCAGTCGTTCCGGTGATCAGCCTTTCGCGGATCAGGCCAGGAGCGCGATGGGGAAGTTGATGGCGGCGATGCCGGTGGCCGATGGGGAGCGTGCGCGGGAGCTGGCCACTCGGGTGCAGCTGCTGTCCAGCACGTCGGAGCGTGAGGAGCTCGAACCGCGCACGGCCGGGCCGATCGCCCGCGTGATCGAGGCGGGGCTGCTGGCCGGGGTCGTGCTGGAGATCGAGTATGGCGATGTGCGGGGTGCGGTGAGCAGCCGGGCGGTGGAGCCGGGCGTGTTCGTCGGCGGGCGGGGCGGGGTGTGGTATCTGGTGGCGTGGTGCCGGTTACGGGATGACGTGCGGGTGTTCCGGCTTGACCGCATTCGCGCGGCCGAGGTCACCACCGAACGGGTGCCGACACGACGGATGGCGGATTTCGCCTCGCACGTGCCCGACATGGTCACGCTCTATCCGGCACTGGACTAAGACGCCCAACAGAAACAGCACCGGCGAGCCCGGGTCGGTCACCGCGAACATCGAGCTCGACCGGCGCGCGGTCAACGGTGCGGTGCTGCGCGCCAACCCGGACGAGGACGGCGAGCTGATCCGGAAGGCGGGCGTGGTGGCCGTGGTGATGGAGGGTGGCGATCGGCGGCGCCTTGTCGCTGCCGCTCTTTGCGCCGGTACGGCGAGAACCGTCACCTGCGTGAACGGCGCCGGATAACGGCGAGTAACGCGGCGACCTGCTCATTCTGTAAGGCGCTCAAAGTCCCCGCAGAGGATTAACTTGCGTGCTCCCCAAGGGGTAGCCGAGGTCAGCGGCTCGAGGATTTATGAGTTATTGCTCTGTGGGCCCAAAGTTACGCGTGATCCAGTGCTGGGCTGAGCCACGCTTGATCCGGGGCTGGACGACTCGTCATGCATTGTCCGGGACTGGGCTGAGTGCTTTCTGCGTCTGGGTTCGGGCTGGGAGGTGGGCTTGGTCGGTGGGCTGTCTGCTGCCCTGGTCGAGGCTGGGGCGGGCGAGGGGAAGGTTGACGGTAATCCGGAGGCCGCCTTTTTCGAGGGGTGTGGCGGTGACGGTGCCGCTGTGGGCGCGGGTGACGGCGCGGACGATGGATAGGCCCAGGCCGGCGCCGGTGGCTGAGCCGGTGCGGTCGGCGTCGAGGCGGCGGAACGGCTCGAAGAGGGCGGGGATCTGGGCGGGGGCGATCTGGCGGCCGGTGTTCTCCACGGTGATGAAGGCGGTGGTCGCGTCCGAGCCGGTGCGGACGGTCACCTCGCCGCGCTCGTCGTTGTACTTGACGGCGTTGTCCACCAGGTTGGCGATCATGCGTTCCAGTAGGACGGCGTCGCCCGCGCAGGGCGCTGGACGCCAGCTCCGGGGGCGCGGCAGATGGTGGGCCAGCAGCGCGGGGTGGGCCAGGTCGCGCAGGTCGACCGGCTGGCGGGTGGTGAGCTCGCGTTCGCTGTGCGCCAGCGTGAGCAGGCCCTCGATGAGCTGCTCCTGCCGGGAGTTGGCGGCCAGCAGTTCGTCCCGGATCGGGCGCAGCGCCCGGGGGACGACCGGATCGGCGAAGCCGACCTGGAGCAGGGCGCGGTTGATGGCGAGCGGGGTCTTGAGTTCGTGCGAGGCGTTGGCCACGAACCGGCGCTGGGTGTCGAAGGCCTGGTCTAGGCGTTCCAGCATGGAGTCGAAGGTGTCGGCCAGGTCCTTGATCTCGTCGCGCGGGCCGTCCATCGAGATGCGCTGGTGGAGGGTGCTGTCGGACAGGCGGCGGGCCGTCTCGGTCATGGTCAGCAGGGGGGCCAGGGCGCGGCCCGCGAGCACCCAGCCGATCGCCAGGCCGACCAGGCCGATCAGCACCGTGGCCAGGATCGACCACTGGACCAGCGAACTGGTCACCACGTCCACATAGCGGCCCACCTCGTCCTCGACGATGCTCTGGATGAACAAGACGTTCGGACGTGGTGGCCCCGCGGTTCCGATCAGTGCCTTGTGCGTGGGCGGCAACTTGATCAGGAACCGCTGGGTGAGGATCTGGCGCACCATCAGGTAGTTGATGACCATCAGCACGCCCGTGGTCACGAAGAGCAGGCTGCCGTACACGAGGGTCAGCCGCCAGCGGACCGGCAGCTTGCGGCCGTTCACAGGCGGTATCCCGCGCCGGTGACCGTCTCGATTACGGCCGGGGTGCCGAGCTTCCTGCGCAGGGTCATGACGGTCACCCGGACCGAGTTGGTGAAGTAGCTGATGTTCTCATCCCAGGCCTTCTCCAGCAGTTCCTCGGCGCTGACCACATTGCCGTCGGCGCGCAGCAGCACCTCCAGGACGGCGAACTCCTTCGGGCTGAGCGCGACATACCTGCCGTCCCTGAAGACCTCGCGCCTGGCCGGGTCGAGGGTGACCCCGGCCCGGGCCAGCACCGGCGGCACGGCCAGCTGCGTGCGCCGGGCCAGTGCTCGCAGCCGGGCCACCAACTCCGGGAAGTCGAAGGGTTTCGGCAGGTAGTCGTCCGCGCCTAGGGTCAGCCCTTCGACTTTGGAGCGCAGATCGCCGGAGGCGGTCAGCATGATGATCCGGGCGGCCACCCGGCCGGCGACGAGGCGGCGGCACACCTCGTCGCCGTGTACCGACGGCAGGTCCCGGTCCAGCACGATCACGTCGTAGGCGTGGGTCATCGCCCGTTCCAGCGCGGCGTCCCCGTCGTAGACGACGT
>NZ_BLAE01000112.1 GCF_009687865.1 Acrocarpospora macrocephala | reverse complement strand
GTCGTACCTGCTCGGCAACAACACCCTCCTGGGCTTCCCCGCCAGGCACCACCTGGGGCCCAACCGTGAGGTGATCGACCAGGTCGGCGTGCCGCCCGACCACTACGTGCCCCTGACCCCGCAAGACGCGGCCACCGGACGCGACCCCGCGCTGGCCAAGGCCCTGACCTTGCTGCACAAGTGAACGGACCTCTCCATGAGACAGCTCCTGGCCCTCGCCGCGGGACTGGCCGTCCTGGCCGCGTCCGCCTGCTCCGCCCCCGCACCACCCCGGTCCGACGCCCCACCGGCCACGCCGGCCGGACCCGCCATCCTGCCCGCCCCCACCGGCGCCCATCCGGTCGGCACCACCGCCCTGTACCTGAAGGACACCTCCCGCCCCGATCCCTGGAACCTCGACGCCGACACCAGGGAGCTCAAAGTCACCCTGTGGTACCCGACCAAGCAGCGCGAAGGGCGGCGCGCGCCGTACCTGACAGCCAAGGAATCGGAGCTCCTGCTGAAAGGCTCCGGGATCGCGGGCGTGCCGTACGACACGCTGAGCAAGACACGGACGAACGCCCTGCAAGACGCCGAACCCGCGGGGCGGAGGCTTCCGCTGGTGGTGCTCTCCCCCGGCTTCACCAAGCCGGTGAGCACCCTCACCTCCCTGGCCGAGGACCTGGCCAGCCGGGGATACGTCGTGGCCGGGATCGACCACACCTACGAGAGCTACGCCACCACATTCCCCGACGGGCGGATCGCGGAATGCCTCGCCTGCGACAGCGACACCGACCCGGGCTTCGGCACGGGCGTGGTCCAGAGCCGGGTGGCCGACGTCTCCTTCGTGCTCGACCAACTGCCATCGAAATGGGACGGCTCCGCCCTGATCGACCGCTCCAGAATCGCGATGGCGGGCCAGTCGATCGGCGGGGCCGCCGCCCTGGCGGCCATGGTCAAGGACCCCCGGATACGCGCCGGAATCGACATGGACGGCACCACCTACGCCCGCATCCCCAAGACCGGGCTCTCCAAGCCGTTCCTGTTCATAGGGACGAAGCAACACATCACCGGCGGACCCGACAACTCCTGGGACCGCGACTGGAAGCTGCTGACCGGATGGAAGCGCTGGCTCGTCCTGACGGGCACCGAACACACGTCCTTCACCGACAGCCCCCTGCTGGCGGACGCCCTCGCCATCAAGCCCCTGCCCGGCACCCTGCCCGCGCCCCGCGCAGCCGAACTCACCCGCACCTACGTGGCGGCCTTCCTCGACCAACACCTGAAGTCACTGCCGCAACCCCTCCTCAACCAGCCGTCATCCCGCTACCCCGAGGCCAAGTTCTGCCCCGCGACCTGCGCTCAATCCTGAGGCCCGGCGGCCTCGCCGGTCAGTGGACGGACCCCTGGCGGGTCCGGGTGGCGACCGCTCGAGCCAGCGTGCGTAGTGGCGCCTTCATCGTGGCCAGGGTGAGCACCACCACGGTCGCCACGAGCAGGGTCATGGCGATCGAACTGTCGAAGAAGATGGACGGGCTGCCACGCGAGATCTGCAGGGCGTTGGACAGGGAGCGTTCCATGAGGGGCCCCAGGACGAGCGTCAGCGCCACCGGGGCCAGCGGCACGTCGATCGTGCGCAGCACGTATCCGAGGACGCCGGCCGCCACCATCACCACGACGTTGAACACCGACCCGTCCAGCGTGTACGCGCCGACCAGCATGAACCCGATGACGAGGACGTACAGGGTGGGGTAGGGAATGCGCAGACAGGTGATCCAGACGCGAACCAGCGGCAGGTTGAGGGCCAGCAGGATCACGTTGCCGACCACCATGCTGGCGATGATGCCCCAGGCCACGTCCGGGTGGTCGCGGAAGAGCAGCGGGCCGGGCACCAGGCCGTTGATGGTGAACGCGCCCATCATGATCGCCATGGTGGCGGAGGTCGGGATGCCGAGCGTGAACAGCGGAATCATGCCGGACACCGCGTTGGCGTTGTTGGCTGACTCGGGCGCGGCGACGCCTTCGACGGCGCCGTGGCCGAAGCGTTCCGGGGTCCGGGAGAGCCGCTTCTCCAGCACGTACGAGCCGAACGAGGCGACCGCCCCGGGTGAGCCCGGCAGCAGGCCGGTCGCGAAGCCCACGACCGAGCCCCGGGCGATGGGCAGGGCCGATCGGCGCAGGTCGTCCCGGGTGGGCAGCACTTTGCCGACCTTGATGGCCGCGGCCGAGGCGATCGAGCCCTTGATGCTCAGCAACAGTTCGGACAGGCCGAACAGGCCCATGATGACGGGGACGAGGTTGAGGCCGTCGAGAACCTGCTGACTGCCGAAGGTGAACCTGGCGACGCCGTTGAGCGGGTCCAGGCCGACGACGCCGAGCATCAGGCCGAGGGCGGCGGCGATGAGCGCCTTCAGCGTCGACCCGCCGGCCAGCCCGATGACCAGGGTCAGGCCGAGCAGGGTGAGGGCGAAGAACTCGGCGGGGCCGAAGGCCAGCGCGAACCGGCTGAGCGGGGCGGCCACGACGAAGCCCACGACGCCCACGAGCCCACCGACGAAGGAGCCGATCGCGGCGATGGCCAGGGCGGGACCGGCACGCCCCTGTTTGGCCATCTGGTAGCCGTCGAGGGTGGTGGCCACCGACGAGGTCTCGCCCGGCACATTGATCAGTACGGCGGTGATGGTCCCGCCGTACGCGGCTCCGTAGAGGATGGCCGCCAGCATGATGATCGCGGTGACCGCGGGCAGGGTGAGGGTCACCGGCAGCAGCAGGGCGGTGGCCGCGGCGGGCCCGAAGCCGGGCAGCACGCCGACGAGCATGCCCAGGACGCAACCGAGCAGGGCGAACGCCAGGTTCTGCGGGGTGAGGACGGTGCCGAAGCCCTGGAGTAGTTGATCGAACAAGGGTGCCTCACAGTCCGAGGTATCGCAGCGCCGGGATGCCGGCCGCGGGCAGTGAGACGCCAAGCCCGTTGACGAACAGGGCGTAACTGCCGATGCCCATGACCAGGGTGATGGTCACGACCAGCCACCAGCGGACCCGGGCGACGGTCGCCAGCAGCAGGGCGATGACGGCCGACATGGTCAGCTGGTAGCCGAGCACGTCGACAAGGGTGACGAAACCGGCGGCGGCCACCATCGTCATGACGATCCGGAACACTCCCTGGCGCTCCGGCCGCGACGGCGCCTCACTTGACGGTGTCCGACCCATGACGGTCATGACTGTCCACGCCAGGGCGAGCCCCGCCATCAGCGAACCGATGGCGAAGGGGAACACGCCCGCGCCGGGCCGGGCCGCGCTGCCGAAACCGTACCCGATGCTGGTGATCGCGACATAGGCGCCCATGACGAAGGCGACCAGGGCGCCGACGAGGTTCCCGGCCCGGCCCGCGTCGCCTGGCGGCTCGGCGGATTCCGGGCGGAGGTCCGGCTCGCGCCGGGTCTCGACGTTCACCGCCGCTCCCGCGAGACCGACGGGGCGGCGATGGACCGGTGCAGGTTCTCCAGGTTCTCCAGGGCGACCTCGCACCGCTCAGGTGCCAGGTGGTAGAGAGCGAGTTGGAGGGCGTAGCAGACCAGGTGCGGGACCACCTGGGTCCGGAAGTCGTCGTCTACGCCGCGCGGGGCGACCAGCAGGCGGTCCGGCGCCGACGCGAGCGGGAGGCCGTGCACGTCGGTGAGCACGATGCTGCCCGCGCCAACGTTGCCGACGTGGGCGAGCATCCGGTTCAGGCTGGGCGGCACCCGCCGCAGCGCGAAGGCGAAGAGCACGTCGCCGTCGCCCACGGAGATCAGATGCTCGCCCAGGTCCCGTTCGGCCGTGGCCGGGATCGGGTGCGCGAGCAGGCCGAGCATGCGCAGCCGCCGGTCGAGGAAGGTGACCAGCGGCGCGGCGTAGTGGTTGCCGTAGATGTAGATCCGTCTGGCGTCCAGCAGCTGCCGGGCCGCGTCGTCCAGGTCCTTCTGGGGGATATGGTCCGGTAGCTTTAGCAGCGCGGTCGCCTCGGCCTGAACCAGGGCGTTGAGGTCGTAGCCGCGCGACTCGTTCAGCTTCACCAGCCGCGCGGTGCCGCCCTCCAGGGCCTTGACATCCTCCCGCATGGCCTCGCGCAGTTCCGCGAAACCGGCGTAGCCGAGCTTGCGGGCCAGGCGGATCACCGTGGACTCGTGCACGCCTGCGGCCGTGGCGATCTGCGCCGCGGGCATGAAGACCGACTCACGCAGGTCGCGCATGAGCACGTCGACCACTCGTTGCTCCGACGGGGTCAACGTCCGTGGGTTGCTCAACAGTAATGAGCGGAAGCTCATCGTCTCCCCCTTTGAGATCCTGCATACCTGCGAGAGATTGCAGGATCGCGCTCGAGCTGTCAATAGCACGGATCTGATTCCAGAAGGAGAACCCCCTGTTAAAAGGGGGTTGACTGAGTGCAGGTTCTCTTGCAACTCTGTGCACGGCTGCAGGACTGGAAGGCAGTTTCCGAGTCAGCCACGAGTTCAAGGAGATCCGATGCGTGGACGAACAGGTCGCATCGTCGCAGTCGCCGGCGCAGTGGCCACGGCCGTACTGGCGTCCGGTTGCGCGAACACGTCCGCCGGTTCCGGCGACGGGAACGCCGGTTTCCCGGCTGGCAAGACGGTGGAGGTCATCGTCCCGTTCGACGCCGGCGGCTTCACCGATGTGCTGACCCGCCTGGTCGCCACCGGGATGAGCGAGAAGCTGGGTTCGCAGGTGCAGGTCATCAACCGACCGGGTGCGGGTGGCACGATCGGGCTGACCGAGTTGTCGACGAAGAAGCCCGACGGGTACACCATCGGCACGCTGAACATGCCGTCCGGCTTGGCGTACCTGGACACCAAGCGGGACGTCTCGTACCGGCTGAACTCGTTCGTGCCGGTCGCCGGCCTGGCGACCAGCCCGACCGTGATCGCCGTTCGTAAGGACAGCCCGTTCAACACGCTCCAGGATCTGATCGCCGCCGCGCGGGAGCAGCCCGACACCATCAGCCTGGCCGGCGGGAGCAATCTCACCAGCGATGACACTCTGACCGTGGCCGGGCTGCAACAGGCCGCGGATGTCAGGTTCAACGTCGTCACGGTGGACACCGGCGGGGCGGACAAGACCACCCAGCTGCTGGGCGGCCAGATCCAGGTCACCGTGGGCAGCCTCGGCGCCGTGCAGAGCGCCTACAAGAGCGGGGACGTACGCATCCTGGCGGTCGCCAGCGCCGAACCGAGCACGCTCCTGCCCGACGTGCCCACCCTCGCCTCCGCCGGGTACGACATCACCACCTCGGGCGCGATCACCATCGCGGCGCCCGCCGGTACGCCGGACCCCGTCACCGGCGCGCTCGAATCGGCCATCAAGTCGGCCGTGTCCTCGCCCGACCTGGTGAGCAAGGCCAACGCCGCCGGGTACGAGATCTTGTTCCGCGACCGTGCCTCCCTGGCGACCTTCTGGTCCCAGCAGGAGGCCGACGCCGAGAAGATCATCGCCGCCGGCCAGTGACACCCTGAAGGGAGCAAGATGATCACCGGTATCGATCACATCGAGATAGTCGTCGCGGACATCGACGCCATGTCGACGTTCTTCCAGAAGCTCGGCTTCACCGAGGTCCGCCGCACCGACCATCACGGTCAGGCGGTCGAGATGCTCGTACCAGGCACGGAGGGCACGATCATCGAGTTCCACACGGGGCACGCCACCGAGCCCCCCGGCCTCAACCACATCGCCTTCCGCGTCGACGACTGCGCGGCCACGGTGGAGGAGTTGCGCGGGGCCGGGGTCTCCATTCCCAAGGACGCCAAGGTCGCGGCCAATAGCGGCCGCCTGGTGGCCAGCTTCCGGGACCCGATGTACCAGCGCTGGCAGTTGGCCGAGTGATGGCCGACTTCCCCCGCGCGCCGCAGGCGCTGCTGGACCGGTTCCGCACCATCCCCACCGCCAACATCGGCGACGCCGTGGACCGGCTCGGCGTGCTGGACGGCGGCATCCAGGCGGTGTGGCCCGGCGCGAGACTGATCGGCAGCGCGTACACCATCTGGACCCGCGCCGGCGACAACCTGGCCATCCACCAGGCGCTGGGCGAGGCCCGCCCCGGCGACGTGCTGGTGGTCAACGGCGGCGGCGACCTGTCCCGCGCCCTGATCGGCGAGCTGATCGGGGGGCGGGCCAAAGCCGCCGGGATCGCCGGGTTCGTCATCGACGGCGTGGTCCGCGACGCCGAGGGGCTCGCCGCGTTCCAGATGCCGGTCTTCGCCCGAGGAGTCAGCCCGGCCGGGCCGTACAAGAACGGGCCGGCCCGGCTGGCCACGGTCGTCGCGGTCGGCGGCGTGGCCGTGGCGCCCGGCGACATCGTCGTGGGCGACGCCGACGGCGTCGTGGTCGTCCCCCTGGCCGACGCCGAACACGTCGCGACCGCCGCCGAAGCGGTCCGCGACCACGAGGACGTCAAACGAGCCGCCATCGCCCAGTCACTGGCCAAGAGCGGGAGCGCCTGATGCTGACCCGGATCGACCACATCGACCTGCGCGTCCCCGTGCTCGCGGACGCCGTCGCCTTCTTCGCCACCCTCGGACTGAGGCAGGTACGCGCGTTCGGGCCCCCACGTCAGTCGGTGGAGATGGCCCTGCCCGGACCGGACCAGGTGCTCCTGGAGATCCGCGAGGATCCCACGGTCACCGGCACGACCGTGGACCACATCGCCTTCGCAGCCGATGACGACCGCGCCGCGCTCGACGCCCTCAAGGCGGCCGGACTGGTGTTCTCCCGCGAGGCGCATCCGGTCGCCGTCACCGGACGGCGGGTCTCCAACTTCACCGACCCGCACGGCGGGAAATGGCAACTGACCGAGGAATACCGTTGATCATCGACTCGCACGCTCACTACACGACCGCCCCGCCGCAGCTCGACGCTTACCGCGGGCGGCAGGTCGGCCGGCTGAACATGCAGTCCCGGGGCGGGCTGAAGATCAGCGACGACGAGATCCGGGACTCTCTGCGCGGGCACATCGAGCGGATGGACCGGCTCGGCGTCGCCAAGATGATCTTTTCGCCGCGGGCTTCCGGGATGGGGCACGAGGTCGGGAACGAACTGACCAGCCTGTACTGGACCCAGGTCAACAACGACCTCATCGCCCGCGTCTGCGACCTGTTTCCGGACCGGTTCATCCCCGCCTGCCAGCTGCCGCAATCCCCCGGCATCAGCCCGGTCAACTGCGTCGACGAGCTCACCCGCTGCGTCGAGGAGCTGGGTTTCGTGGGGTGCAACATCAACCCTGACGTCGCGGGCGGCGGCCAGCCGTTCACCCCGCCGATGAGCGACCGTTCGTGGTATCCCCTGTTCGAACGAATGGTGGAGCTGGACGTCCCGGGCCTCATCCATGCCTCGTCCACCGTGAACCCGGCCCTGCACCTGAACGGCTCCCACTACACCAACGTGGACGCCGCGGCCGTCTTCGAACTGTGCTGGTCCGACCTGCTGGACAACATCCCCGAACTGAAACTGATCGTTCCGCACGGCGGCGGATCGATCCCGTTCCAGTTCAACCGGCTGCGTTCACTCAACCTCGGCGGCAAGCGCAAGCCCTTCGAGGAAGCGGTCAAGCGCATCTACTTCGACACCGCCGTCTACGACCGCGACTCGATGGAGATGCTCATCCGCAAGATCGGAGTCGACAACATCCTGTTCGCCACCGAACCGTTCGGCACCGCCAAGAACATCGACCCGCAGACCGGCAGAACCTTCGACGACACGATCAGCTTCGTCGACGACATCGACTGGCTCACCGCCGACGACAAAGAGAAGATCTTCGTCGGAAACGCCCGCCGCCTCTACAGCCGCGCCAAGCTGTAGAACGATCGGCGAGCGAACATGCCTCCGATCGATCTCCTCGGCCGCCTTACGAGGGCGACACGGTCGCGGCCTTGCTGTGGCAGCCGATGGAACTTCCATGGGCGACCTGGTACTTCGCGGCTTCGCCTGGTCGCCGTGTTGACGTGCGGCGACGTACGTGTCTACCGTCCGCACGCTGCATTGATCGGTTTGGGCCGGCCGCCCGCATCCCTCCGTCGCTCAGGGAGCCACCATGAAACGACTTGTCTACGCCGTCCTGGTGGCGCTCGCTGTGTCGGTCGGACTCGTGGTGACCACGCCCGCGGTCTCCGCGGCGGCCCCTGTAAGGATCATGCCGCTCGGTGACTCCATCACCGGTGGACCCGGGTGCTGGCGGGCCCTGCTCTGGGATCGCTTGCAGCGTACGGGCTTCACGAACATCGATTTCGTCGGAACCCTGCCAGGTGGTGGCTGCTCCGTGGCGCACGACGGTGACAACGAGGGGCACGGAGGGTTCCAGGCCACCGGCATCGCCAACCAGAACCAATTGCCGCCATGGCTCGCCTCCACCCGGCCGGATATCGTCCTCATGCATCTGGGCACCAACGACATCTGGGGCAACATCCCGGCCACGACCATCCTCTCCGCGTACAGCAAACTGGTCGACCAGATGCGTGCCAGCAATCCGAGCATGAAGATAGTCGTCGCCAAGATCATTCCGATGGCGCCGAGCGGGTGCACCTGGTGCCCTCCGGGCGTGGCCGCGCTCAACGACGCCATCCCCGGCTGGGCCGCCGGTAAGTCCACCGCCCAGTCGCCGATCACGGTAGTCGACCAGTTCACCGGCTTCGACCCGGTGGCCGACACGAACGGGGACGGGGTACACCCGGACGACTCGGGCTTCCAGAAGATGTCCGACCGCTGGTACCCGGCGCTGACTCCCCTCCTCGGCGGCACCACGCCACCCACCGACACCACCCCGCCGACGGTCCCGACCGGGCTGACGGTCTCGGTCAGCTGCACCTTGACGGTGACGCTGAACTGGACCGCCTCCACCGACAATGTCGGCGTCACCGGCTACGACGTCTACCGCTCGTCCAACGGTGGCACGTTCACCTCTGTCGGCACTACAATGACCACCTCGTTCACCCAATCTCTCAGCGGGCTTGCCCAGTACCAGGTCCGAGCACGCGACGCCGCAGGCAACACCTCCGCCTTCACCGCGCCGGTCACCGCCGTACCGCCGCCGTGCCCGACCAGCCCACCGCCGGACACGCAGCCGCCCACCACCCCGGGCACGCCGACCGCGACCATCACCTGCGGCTCGGCGACGCTGAACTGGACCGCGTCGACGGACAACGTGGGCGTCACCGGGTACGAGATCTGGCGCGCACCCGGCGCCACCGGTGGCACGTTCGTCTCCGTCGGCACCTCGACGACCACGTCGTTCACCCAGTCCGGCGTGGGGACCTTCCGCTACCAGATCCGAGCGCGCGACGCGGCTGGCAACACCTCCGCGTTCACGCCTCCCATCACTGTCATCACCCCGGCCTGCCCGTCGCCCAGTCCGGGCACTGGCGCGTGTACGGCGGTGTACAGCCAGGTCAGCAGCTGGTCCGGCGCATTCCAGGGTCAGGTGACCGTGACCAACACCGGCACCACCGCGACCACCGGGTGGACGGTGACCCTCACCTTCCCCAACGGCCAGCAGATCACGCAGATCTGGGGTGCCCGGACCGGCGGCACCGCCAGCCCGTACACGATCACGAACGAGAGCTACAACGGAACGCTGGCCCCGAACGCGTCCACCACGTTCGGCTTCCTGGCGAACTGGAGCGGCACCAACAACCCACCCACGACCACCTGCACCCGAACCCCGACAAGCTAGACGCCGACGAGGTCAGTGGACCTGTTTGTGCTGGTCGGCGGGGCTAGGCCAAGCGTCTCGCGGTGATGTGGGCTTCGGCGGTGTTGGCGCCAACGTTGCACGCTTGAGCATGGCGAAATATCGCCCTGGACAGCCCCGGCAACACCTCCGGCACCACCACGACCACATTCCTTCGCAAGCCTACGTGCACTGACGAGGCCTGACGCTGGATTAGTTGCCGCTGTTCGCGTGACACCTCTTCCTGATCATGTCTTCGGCCAGGATCAGGAAGAGGTTTCTTGGTGGCCGATAGTCGCTCACCCTTGCTCGTCTCGCCTGGGCGCCAAGGATGCCGCCGTGCACTGGCCGCCGCCCTGGTCGGCGGCGAATCGCAGGGAGCGAGAGATGCAGCCGATGATGCCGTCGATGATCGTCATGAGTGAGCCGATGTGTCCGGTGCTGCGGGCGAACAGGTAACCCTACAGGTCGTAGGCGAGAAACCCGGGATGCTCGTCCACTGGCTTGACATGTGAAGAAAGAAGGCCAGAGAATCTCTTGGCATTCGCCTGAATCATTTTGGTTCATGCCGTCAGATCTCGCTTTGGATGGGGGACGTAGGCGTTTGAAGCGCGCAGAGGTGGAGAGAACCGGGGCGATCCCGATAGGGCTGCAGCTCGCAGCGGAGCTGCGACAGTTGCGCGAATTGGCGGGAGTGTCGGGACGTGATCTGGCGCAGCGGATCGGGGTCAGCCAGTCCACGGTGTCGCGGATCGAGTCGGGTCGCGTGCTCCCTTCGCTTCCGCTGGTGACGGCGTGGAGAAAGAAGGTCGGGGCATCCGCCGAGACGCAGGACCGACTCGCGTCGCTCACTGAGGCGGCTCACACCGAAGCCAACCCGTGGCGCGTGGCGCTGCGAGAGCGTGGGCACCTGCAGGACGACGTCCAGGAACAGGAGACGCTCGCGCGCACCGTGCGTGTCTTCCAACCGTCCGTCGTGCCCGGACTGTTGCAGACCGCTGAGTACGCTCGCCGCGTATTCTCCCTGTTTCAGGTGCCGTACGCCGACGCCGACCTCGCGGCCGCCGTGGCCGGACGACTCCGGCGCCAGTTGGCTCTGTATGAGAGCGACCGTCAGTTCGATTTCCTCATCACCGAGGCGGCGCTGCGGTGGCGTCCCGGCCAGCCAAGGCTGCTTCTTGCACAGCTGAACCAGATCGCGTCCATCGGCACCTTGGAGAACGTCTCCATTGGGTTGATTCCGCAGGACGTCGAGGCGCTCACCTGCACCTCGCACGGGTTTGTCATCTATGACGATGACGACGGCGCCATCGTGTCGGTTGACACCATTCATGCGAACCTCGCCGTCAGGGCTCCCGAAGACGTCGATCTATACCTAGAGCGCTGGTCCCTGCTCCGGCGGATGGCCGTGTTCGACGATGAGGCCAACCGATTTCTCGCACGTGTCGCGTCCGACGTTCGCGCCATGGCCGATGGTTGACCAGCCGCACCGTACGCACGGGCGGAAGGGGGTGCCACGAACCTCAGAACGTGGCACCCCGCCGCCGCTGGCAGGGGCGTTAGAAGTCGAACTCGCCGGCCACGACCCCGAGCAGGAACGCTGCCCACTCCTGCACGGTGAACCACAGCGTCGGACCGTCGGGGGCCTTGGAGTCACGCACCGCGATCCCCTCGACCTTGGCGGCCTCGACGCAGTCGCCGCCGCCCTCGCTGAAAGAGCTCCTCCGGAAAGACTCCCCGTCGATCCGCACCCAGCTTGCGTATCTGTCCATGAATTCTCCCGTTCTCTGCGGGCGACCCCTTGTCGCCCTGCACCAGCCACAGTGCCTTCCTCACCTGGGCGAACGGCTGGGCGAACGGCTGGGCGGCCAAATGGGTGAGGCGCTGCCAACCGGCATACCAGCGGAAGGAACACGGCGAATGGTGAGGTTTCGACTTTTCGGTGCGGTCGAGGCCCAGGTCGGCGACAAGCGCATAGATCTGGGCAGCGAACGAGAACGGCGCCTGCTGGTCGCCTTGTTGTCCAAAGGCCGGCGAATCGAACGGCAGAAGCTGCTCGACTGGATCTGGGACGAGGCTCCGGACAGCGCCTTCGGCGACCTCGACAAGTTCATGAGCAAACTACGCAGGCGGCTGGACGGGATCGGCCTCGGCGAGGCGCTTGTCAACAGGGACAGGCTGTGCCAGCTCGACGTGCCCGCCAACGCGGTCGATGTCCACCGGTTCCGCGCGTTGGTGGCGGAGGCCCGCCACGCGGACGACCAGCGTGCCGCGGCTCTGCTCAGCGAGGCATTGGAGCTGTCGGACGGTGAGCCGCTCGCAGGTTTGAGCGGTCGGCAGGTCGACAGTTACCGGCACGCGCTGAACGAGGAACGTTACGCGGCCGAGCTCGCCTTCGTACAGGTGGAGCTCCGGCTGGGCCACCATCAGGAACGAATCGCCGACTTGGCGAGACTGTTCGCGGAACGACCAGACGACACCGTTGCCGGGCTCCGCATGTTGGCCCTTCATCGCGCGGGCAGGCAGGCCGAGGCGTTGCGGGTCTACGATGAGCACCGCCTTCGGCTCAAGGCGATGGGCCTCGATGTACCACAGCGTCTGGCAGAGCTCCACGGACGCATCCTCCGCAACGACGAGCGACTCCAGCAGTTCGGCGACGAGTGGCTGACGGGATGCGCTCGTCCGCCCAAGCCAGATAAGTCCGAATCGGTGCTGGGTGTGCCGGAAGCGGAATTGGACGATGCCCGCAAATCGCCCGATCCGCCGAACGAGGCCGAGCAAGCACTGACCACCCGGCACCTGGTGGTCCTGGTCGGCGATTCCGTGGCAGCTCGGACCACCGCCCTCCGCCTGCTCGGGGACCGGTTCGGGCGGGATGTGTTTGACGTGACCAAACGCTGGACTCGACCAAGTGTCGCGCTACTGCCGACGCCACGCGACGCCTGCGGGTATCTGCTGACTCTGAACGACACGGCGACCGACCGCCCTGACGCGGCCTTCGCCGAGGACCTGCTGACTCACGCTGCTCGGCTGGCCGACAACGGATCATACCTGGTGGTCACCGTCCGCCCGGAGCTGTGGCGGGACTGCCGGCACGCGGCGAACGCCGTGACGGTACGGCTCACCCGACCGGTCCCGGCACCACCCGTCCCACCCGAACGAGAGCACCTGCGACTCACCGATCCTGACGGCCACGTGTCGGTGTATTCGTTGCGCGACGGCCGAACTCCGCAGGCTCAGGTGAGCCTTGGCCGGACGGTCCCCGACGAGCCAGCACCCGACATCGAACTGGCTTCTGGTGAGTCCAGCTTCGTCAGTCGGCGCCACGCCTGGCTGGAGTACGGGGACGGCGAATGGTGGCTCGTGCCGATCGGCAAGAACAAACCGTCGATCCGCTATCGCGGCACGACCCACACCGAACGCGTCGAGGATCGCGCCAGGCTCAGGAACGGCGACGTGGTCCTCATCGAGGTCGGCGGGTCCACAGAAGGTCAGCCTCGTGGCTGGGAGCTCGAATTCCGGGACCCGCACGAGACCGTCACATACCAAGGAGATCAGTGATTAGCACGCCGTACGACCCAGCACCAGCACGGGCCACCCCGTCCGCTCCTACCCGGCGCACGCCTCGTTCGTTCCTGGTGGCGGGAATCTTCGCCGTCATGCTCACCGCGCTCACCGCGCCGCTCGGGCTCCTCGACTGGCTGCCGGTCATCGGCCTGCTCCTCGAGCGTGGCGGGGCGGTCAGCGTCATCGCGGTCCTGGTCGTAGCGATCTCGCTCTGGATAGTGCTGTTCGCCGTGGGCCGCCTGGCAACCGGGAGGAAGGAGCGGACTGCGGTGGCCAGGGTCCGAGTTGCCCTCACTTCGGTACCACCCGCTTCATCGGCAGATGCGCTGAGCAAGCACCTGCTGCGCGCGCTATCCGCCGCAGCACGCCAGGACTCCCTCGTAGCGCGACGGGTCGGGACGCTCGAGGGCAGCGGTAAGTCCGGACAGGACGGTGCCAGAACTGCCCTATCCTCCCGTTCCGAGCTTGATCACGCCCTCGGCGAGGTGTTCTACCTTCCCGCGCGTGCGCTGGTCTGGGCGTTACCGGCGCTGGGATTCTTGGGCACCGCGGCTGAGATGTCGCGTGCCGTGGGAGGCCTCGGTAACAGTGTCGGCGCGACCACGGGCTATGCCAACCTGCGCAACACTCTGGTCTCCGAGGTCATCCCGCCGCTCGCCGACGCGTTCGGGGTGACGCTGTTCGCGTTGGGCGCCGGCGTCCTCTGCCACCTGCTGCTGACCTGGACCGATTCCCGGGATCAACGGATCCTGCTCGACGTCGAAGAGGCCACGCTGGAGATACTCGACCGGGTGTCGCCGGTCATCCCCGCGACCCTCAACGGCCAGATCGACATACTGGTCAGTGAGCTCAGCAGGACCAGGTCGACCATGATGGAGTCGGCCGGCCAGGTGGCCGCGCTCGACCTGGGCCAGCTCTCCCACCTCCAGCAGCTCGCGCCGCTGCTGCAGTCGGTCGTTCAGCGCCTCGACCAGATCCATGCCGAGCTCTCCCAAGAGCTCGTGATCACCCGCCTCGGCTCGTACGCGTCTCGGAGCTGACGCGATGACGACACCGGTATTCGTCCGGCGACGAGCGCGTGCCGTCGAGCACCCCGTCGAGCTTCGGTTCGTCGACATGCTGCTCACCATCATCGCCACGCTGATGGTCGTGGCAATCGTGCTCAGCGTCATCAGCGCCATCAGCGGCAGCGGACAGCCAGACGTCGTGCCCCGGGTCACGACGCGCTCGGTGCCCGATGCCATCGCCGGACGTCCGTACGAGCTCACGCTCGCGGTCGAGGGCGGCGACGGCGAGTACACCTGGCGGGCGGTTGGCGGCAAGTTGCCTGCTGGCCTGCGGCTCAGCGCGGACGGGGTCATCAAAGGGACACCGGTCCGAAAGCAGACGGGCAGCGTGAGCGTGGTCGTGCGTGACGGCTCCAGTCGGGTCTCCGAGGCGCGGGAGCTGGGCATGATTGTCCGGCCGCCCGCTGCCGGAACCATCGGGCCGATCCCGCCTCGGATCATCGGTGCGGTGACGCTGCTCGACGGTGCGGTGGCCGGCCAGTCGTACAAGTACACGTTCGCCGCCGACTCCGGAACCCCGCCGTACCGGTGGAGTGGCGTCGCGCTCCCTGGCGGGCTCCAGCTCGCACCAGACGGCACGCTCGCCGGCCGGCCGGACGCCGGCACCAGCACCTTCACCGTGATCATGTCCGATTCCAGCGGCGCCACCGCTCGCCAGCAAGTCCGGCTCGTGGTGCAGGAAGCGCCAGAACCGCTGTTCTGGCGGATTCTCGGCTGGCTCAAGACGATCATCACCTGGATCGGCTACGTGCTCTTCGCCAGCACCGTGTTGACCTTGCTCCTCGGCGCTCCGCCGACTTACGGGCACAGCGGCGTGCGCGGATGGCTTCGCAATAGATCAAGTAAGAGGGGTGGAGAATGGGCCTGATGCCAGGCATGGAGCTTCCTACTGGAGAGACCGTGAAGGAGGTACGCCGCGGTGGATTCGCCGAGGTCGGCGTGTGCGACGACGGCTTCGGAGGCAGGAAGGTCGTCAAGCGCATCAAGGACGAGGTGCTTGCCAAGGTTGGTGAGGGGGTGCTCGAGGCGTTCTTCCAGGAATGCCAGGTATGGGTTCACCGGCTCGGCGGCGCCCCGCCGAAGGCGCACATCGCTCGCGCGCATCACGCAATGCGTAGGCTCGACGACCTCGGACCAGTGCTCTACTTGTCCTATGTCGACGGACCATCGCTGAGTGAGTTGATCAGGCAAGGCCAGCAGTCGCTGAGCCAGACCGTCAGGATGGGCGCCCAGATGGCCTCGGCGATCGCGTACGCCCACGAACGCGACGTCCGCCATCGCGACCTCAAGCCGAACAACATCCTGCTCACCACGGGCAATGAGATACAGCTCATCGACTGGGGGCTCGTCAGGGCCCAGCACGCGACCGACTTGACCGCCGGGGTCGTGGACTACTGGTCGCCGCAGCGCCGCGCCGATCCGCTACTGGACGACCCCAAAGACGACGTCTACGCGCTGGGCGTCATCCTCCACGAGTGCCTGACCGGGCGGTATCCGCGTGACCTGGCGCAGCTCCGCGGCGACCTCGCCGCCGCACAGCCCACCGCTCAGGCGCACGTCCTCGACCTGGTGTGTCAAATGCTCGCTCCCTCGCCGGCCGGGCGCCCGACAGCTCATGACGTGAAGGCGATGCTCAGCGCCACGGACCTACACGCCGACGTGCTCGCCCGCGAGGTCGAGCACGCCTTCTGCAGGTCATGCGGATTCGTGGCCGGGGAGGCGAGGGCTGCATGCCCGGTGTGCGAAAGCCAGATGTACGAGCGTTACGCCACCCCGCCGCGCGAGGGCATGGTGCGAGTGCCGCCGGGTATCTTCGTCCACGGGCTGACCGAGAACCAGGCCCGCCAGGCCCTGATGGCCGCCGGCATCGACTCCGGCGGGCAGAATCTCAAAGTGCTGGCCCCGCCCGACGACCCGCCACGAAACGTGTTCGTCCCCGGATTCGACATTGACGTAACACCCGTGACGAACCTGGCTTACGCGGAGTTCGTCGAAGCCACCAACTACCCGGCTCCGCAGGGCCTGCTCGCAGACTGCGCCACCCGGCCCAATCACCCGGTCGTGCATGTCACTTGGCGGGACGCACTGTGCTACGCGTTGTGGGCGGGCAAGCGACTGCCGCGCCCGCTGGAGTGGGAAAAAGCCGCACGGGGCGACAAGGACAACCGAACCTATCCGTGGGGGGACGTCTGGCGGGACAACCTGTGCAACCACATTCGGTACCCGTCCGCGGACTTCCGAACCACCAGTCCGGTCACCGCCTTCATTGCGGGCGAGTCCGACGGTCGGTCGCTTTTCGGCGTGGCCGACATGGCCGGCAATGTCAGCGAATGGGTCTCCCACAGCCGGGAAACTCACGCCAAAGGCCGAGACGCCGAGGCACGAGCCGTTTGTGGTGGCGGCTGGAGTGACCCGGTCGCCGCCTTCGGCGCCGTGTCAGCACAGAGAGCAGCGGAGATCGACTTCAAGAGTGAGTCGGTGGGGTTCCGGTGTGCTGCCGACATCTGCTACGAGGAAAGGGAAGTCGAGGTCAATAGGGAAGGTCGGTCGGGGTGAAGCGCCACCGGAGACCTGCCACGACGGCTGGGTCGTCAACCGCGTGATCGACGCGTGCTACCGGTCGATCGCGTCAGGAAAATGGGAGCCGGTTCCGCACCAGCTATGCGTGGACGGTCTGACGACGGCCTGTTTCTCATGGCGATCGGGAAAGCCTACTGTCCTGATATGACTAACACCCGATATGCCGCCAACGGCATGGTTTGCACGGTTGACCATCTCGCCTCGTCCGCGGGGATCACCACGCTTGACCGAGGGGGCAGTGCCGCCGACGCGGCCGTGGCGGCCAACGCGGTGCTGGCGGTGACGGCACCGCACATGTGCGGTCTTGGCGGAGATCTGTTCGCCCTGGTGCACGACGGCACGGGGGTGAGCGCGCTGAACGCCTCCGGGCGCGCCGGCAGCGGCGCGGACCCGCGGCGGCTGCACACAGAGGGCCACGACCGGATGCCCCACCTGTACGACATCCGGTCGGTGCCCGTGCCCGGCTGCGTGGACGGCTGGCTGACGCTGCACGAGCGCTTCGGGCGACTCCCGCTCGACGTGGTGCTGGCGCCCGCGATACGACTGGCTGCCGACGGCTTCCCTGCGTCGCCGCTGCTCGTGCCCGGGGCGCCGTTCATCGGGTCGCTCCCGGGAGCCGGTGACTTCGCCGAGGTCCAGGCGGTCGGCGACCCCGTACGGCGGCCAGGCGTGGCGCGGGCGCTGGACGCGATCGCGACGAGCGGACGCGCGGGCTTCTACCAGGGCGAGTTCGGCCGCGGGCTGCTCGCCCTCGGCGCCGGCGAGTACACCGAGGCCGACCTGGCCAGGCTCAACGCCGACTGGGTGACCCCGCTGCACGTCACCGCGTTCGGGCACGGCGTATGGACGATCCCGCCCAATTCGCAGGGCTACCTGCTGCTGCTCGCGCTCGGCGTGCTGGAAGGGTTCGAACTGCCCGGCGATCCGGCCGACCCGCGCTGGGCGCACCTGCTCGTCGAGGCCGCCCGCGCCGCCGGACACGACCGGCTCGAGGTGCTGCACGAGGGCGGGCTCGCCCCGCTCGGCTCGGCCGCCGAACGCCGCGCGCTGGTCGACCCCGACCGCCGTACGGCAGGACTGGGCGGCGCGACCGCCCGGGGCGACACCACCTACCTGTGCGTGGTGGACGGCGACGGCATGGGCGTGTCGCTGATCCAGTCGAACGCCGCCGGATTCGGCAGCCTGCTGTTCGAGCCGGACACGGGGATCAACTTACACAACCGCGGCATCGGCTTCTCCCTCACGCCCGGCCACCCCGCCGAGTACGGCCCCGGCCGCCGCCCCCCGCACACCCTGTCACCCGCCCTGATCACCCGCCCGGACGGCTCGCTGCGCACGGTGATCGGAACGATGGGCGGCGACGCGCAACCGCAGATCCTGCTCCAGCTCGTCACCCGCCTGCTGGCCCACGGCCAGACCCCCGGCGAGGTGATCGACGCGCCGCGCTGGGCGCTCGGCGTCGACCGCAGCACCGGTTTCGACACCTGGCGCGGCGGCGAGGTCGTCGTCGAGGTCGAGGACGGCGCCGCCTGGGCCCCCGGCCTGGCCGAGCGCGGCCACGTGGTCCGCGACGAGCCGTACGGCGACAACTTCGGGCACGCGCACCTCATCGACGTGCTCCCCTCCGGAATGCTCGCCGGGGCCGCGGACCCGCGCGCCCGCATCGGCGCCGCCCTCGGTCGCATCGCGACGGAGAGGTGACGCGGTTTACGACTGGGGAGAAGCGGAGGAGACGCCGGGTCGCCAGCCGAGTGCCGGGCCGAGCCTGGTGGCGATGTCGGTGAGGATCTGCACGTAGTCGCCGTGGTCGAAGGTGAACGGCAGGGCGAACGCGACCTCGTCGATCTCCCCGAAGGCGGCGTGGGCGTAGAGACGTTCGGCGATCTCGTCGGAGGTTCCGACGAGATCGGGCGCGAACATCAGGCGCGCCGGACCCTGCGGTGACGCGGTACGCGGCGTCCGCTTCTCCGCGTACTCCATGTACTTGGCGCGTTGCTCCGGGGAGGCGGTGTCGGTGGGGATGACGACGAGTCCCTGGGAGACACGGGCGCGGTCGCCATCCGGGTGATGAGCGCGGAAGGTGCGGATATGCGACAGCTGAATCTCGGCGAAGTCCTCGGATTCTTCGGCCTTGACGACGCTGCTGGTGAGGAAATTCATGGCGTGCTCCCCCGCCCACCGGGCCGAAGGCAGGCTGCCGCCGCCGTACCAGAGACGGCTGCCCAGGCCGGGTGAATGAGGCTGGACCCGGTCGGAGAACACCTCGAAGCCCTCGACGCCGCTGAAATCGGTGACCGGTTCGCCGCGTACGAAGTCCAGCAGGCGCCGTACCCGCTCGTAACTGAAGTCCTCCACGTCGGAGCTGCTGGGGTAGAGCGCGTGTTTGACCTGGTCGTAGTGGATCGGCGGGCCGACGCTGACACCCGGATTGAGGCGGCCTCCGGAGAGGATGTCCAGGGTCGCCAGGTCTTCGGCCAGCCGCAGCGGGTTCTCCCATCCCAGGGGGATCACGGCCGTGCCCAGCTCGATACGGCTGGTGCGCTGGGAGGCCGCCGCCAGGACCGCGACCGGGGAGGAGATGCCGTACTGCAGATGACGGTGCCGCACCCAGGCGCTGTCGAACCCCAGCCGTTCACCCAGTTCGATGGTCTCAAGCGTTGACTCGTGACCCCGGCGAGGATCGGCCTCGTCGAACAAGCCAATGGTCAAGAAGCCCAGCTTTCGCAAAGGTTGCGAAGTCAGCGGCACAGGTCCCTCCCTACTCCCGCGGCATGCTCCGCCACAGCCATGTGACCATCATCGCAGGGTCACGAGGTGCCTCACCGCCCGCCGACGAGCCGTTCGATCACATCCTCGGCGGCCGCCGGCAGCCCGAGCCCGCTGAGCGCGGCCGCCTCGGGGAAGGTGTGGGTGAGGCCACCCGGGAGTCCAGGGACGAAAGTGCCCAGCCCGGTCACGATCGCCTCCATCAGGACGGCTGCCTGGTCGCGAGTTCGCCCGCGGCCCACGACCGCCTGGACGTCTGCCTCGAGAGCGCTCCACGCTCCCGTCCGCTCGCCGTCGATGCCGAGCATCTGCCCGGCCTGCCCGACCACATGGATCAGCCCCTCCCAGTACGGCAGATGCGCCCGCAGCAACAGAAACCCTTCCCCGCCCGGAGACACCTCCAGCACCCCGGGAGCCCCGTCCGCCTCCGCGCGCGCCACCACCGAGCTACTCACCAGCGGCACGTACGCAACCTTCGCGGACGGCCTCGACTACAGCGCCCTGAACGCCGCAACGTCCACCAGGTCATGACCAAACCCACCGATCCCGCGTACAGGTCGTCAGCGCGGTGTCCCGCCGGGTGCGCTCTTGCCGCGCAACACGGGCACCAGCACGGTGGCCGCGAGCGTCAGCGTTGCGGCGGACAGCAGGCCGGTCCCAGCGGACCAACGATCGACTATCACGCCGGCCACCGCGACGCCTGCGGCCCCGCCCAGGGCGGTTGAGGCGCCGAGCCAGGCGAACGCCTCGGTGTCGCTACCTTCTGGGGCCTGCGTCGCCACCAGGTGGGCCAGGTTGGTCAGCGCGGGCGCCACCCCGATGCCGGCGAGCACCATGAGGGGATACATCGCCGCCACGTTGCCCGCCAGGACCAGCGCCGCGAAGCCGAGCCCCACGGTCGGCAGGAGCAGCAGGGCGTGCCTGCGGGGCGAGCCCTGCCAGTCCCGGCTCCCGTAGATCAGCCCGCCGATCACGCTGCCCAGGGCCCAGAACCCGAGCAGCGCACCGGCGGACTCGATGCTCTGCCACTCGGCGGCCCGGGCGGTCACACTGACCTCGATGACGCCGATCGTGAAGGTCAGGGTCCCTGTGAGGACGAGCACCGGCAGCAGGCCGGCCAGGACGGTCACGGACGGCAGCCGCCGACGGCCCGCCTGCGCGGGGTGAGGCGAGCCGCCTGCAGCGGAGGGGAGGAAGACCACCGCACCGAGCAGCATCAACGCAGCGCATCCGAGCAGTGCGACGCTCGGGGCCGCGATCGCGGCAGCGACGCCGGCCACCGTCGGGCCGACGATGAACAGCACCTCGGTGGCTACCGAGTCCAGGCTCAGCGCGGCGGTCTGCGTCCGCTGTGACAGAACGCGGACGACGACGGCGCGCAGTGCGGCGCCCAGCGGTGGTGTGCTCGCTCCCGCGACGGCCGCGAAGCCGATCATCCCGGGTGCGGTGCGGCTGGTGGCCAATCCGACGGTCGCGGCCGCGCTGATGGCCGCGAAGGCGACGAGCGCGCGGGCTCCCCGCCGATCGGCCAGCCGTCCCACGACGGGCGCGCCCGCAGCGCCGGCCAGGGCGTAGGTCGCGACGACAGCGCCTGCGGCGGTGAAATCGTGCAGTCGCTTCTGACCGGCCAGCAGCATTGCCAGAGGCATGATCGCCTGCGCTAACCGTCCGACCACTGCACCTGCGGCGGCCCAGCGGACCCGCCGGTCGGCGAAGACCGCCCGGAACCGCCGTAGCCCGCGCGGGGCGTCCTCGCCGGTCATCACGCTTGCGTTGGTGGTGCCGGGTGGGGAAGGCCGTAGACCACCAGACGGACGGGCCGTTGCTCGGCGGATGGGTGGGCGGCGGCACTGTCCAGGTGTTCTCGGGTCACGCGTTCGACCGCCAGCCCCCATGCTCTGAGCTGCTCCGCCGTCATCGCCGCCGTGCGGGTGTGGACGGTCACCGCCGACTGCCACTGCTGCGACCATGACCTGCGCTCGCCGATGGCGTGTAGCAACAGTCCGTAGTTGTGCTGCAGACCTGCCTCCAACAGGCCGTCGGCGGCGTCGTGCCACTGCTGGTTCCCGGCAGTGCCGGGTTCGGTCAGGGGCACCTGCAGCTCGTCGTAGGCCCGGCGCCAGGGGTGTTCACGCTGATTCGCCCCGGCCTCGGAAGCGACCTCAATGAGGCCATGCCGGGCCAGGACGTGCAGATGGTACGAGCACGTCTTCGCACTGAGCCCGAGCAGTTCGCCGCACCGGGTCGCGGTGAGGTTGTCGCAGGTGCGGAGCAGGTCCAGGATCGCCAGCCGGGTGGGATGCGCGAGCGCTCGCAGCGCCGCCACGTCACGGTTGGGAATATCTGTTCCGGAAGACATGTTCCGAATTTACATGCCATCTCGGGCATTTGACGACGCGTTTGAGAATCGTGCCCGTTCGGCCGAGGTAGCGTCCGAAGTCACTGGCCACGAGACCGGGGTGGACATCGACGATCTCGACGTCGGGATGCCGGCGCTGGTGTTCGCGGTGCAGCAGGAGGCTTACCAGTTTCACCCGGGCATAGCGCTGGTGCGGGCCGAGCTCGGTCACGCGATCGAGCTGGCTGCCCACGTCCTGGTGGTGCAGGACCGCTCCTCGATGCGAGTAGGAGCTGGTGGCAACAATCCGCCCGCCGGCCAAGGTGGCGGTGACCTCCCGGATGAGCAGGAACGGGGACAGAGCGTTGACCTGGTAGTTGAGCTCGTTGCCGTCCACGGTCGGCGAGGTGTCCGCGAAGGCGCCCCCGGTGTTGCTCAGCAGCACATCGATCTTCTCCACGTCCGCCGCGAGATCGACGGCGAGCCGGCGAACCTGCTCAAGGTCAGCGAAGTCGGCCACGTAGCGGGAGACGGGACGTCCAGTCGTCGCGAGTGCATCGGCGATCTCGCCGGTACGAGCCCTGTTGCGCCCCACTACGACGACGCGGGCCCCTCGTTCGGCGAGCTGCCTCGCGGCTTGTGCACCGGTGCCGGAAGAGGCGCCGGTGACTACGACGGTCTTGTTGTCAGCTTCTCAGTCCTGAAGGGCCGAGCTTGCAGCTCCTCGCCGTACATGGCGTGTACGGGTCAGGCCGCGTCGTCGGCAGCGTGACTCACTGCCCAGTCCATCACACCGCGTCTGGCGATGTTACGGGCCGCGTTGACGTCGGCGTGCTCAGCGAAGCCGCACGACGTACAAGCGAAGGTTTCCCGGTCCGGCCGGTTCCTCTTGTCCACATGCCCACACTGTGAGCACTCCTGCGAGGTGTAGGCCGGATCCACATAGACCAGCGCGACCCCCGCCCGGGCCGCCTTGTAGCCGATGAAGGTGGCCAACTGGTGGAAGCTCCAGGTGTGCAGGGTGACCCGCTGGGGCTTGCGAAGCCGTACCCGCTCGCGGATGCCTTGGAGGTCCTCCAGGGCGATCCCGCGTCCGGTGCGTTCTGCCTCGGTCACGATGCGTTTGGCGATCACATGGTTGGTGTCGGCGGCGAACCGCGCCTCCTTGCGCCGCCGTGCCTTCAACAGGCGTTTGGCGCTCTTGGTGGCTTTGGCCTGCAACCGGCGGCGCAGCTGCCGCTGCCGGTAGCGGTGGGCGTTCAACGCTTTACCGCTGTGGCGGGTGCCGTCGCTGGTGGTGGCGATGTTGACGATCCCGACATCGACACCGACGAAGCCGCCGCCCGGGTCGGCGATGGGCAGGTCGGGCAGTTCGCAGGTGGCGATCAGGAACCAGGAGCCGTCCTGGCGCACCAGATCCGTTTCGCCCTTGCGGTGTTTGGCCAGCATCGCCACCTGGTGCGGCGAGCCGGTGAACGCGATCCCGCGCAACCGCCCCGCCAGGGTCCACACCGAGACGGTCCGGGCATCGATCCGCCACGACAGGCACCGGTCGTCGAACGGCTGCGCCGCCTCCGGACGGAAAGCGATCGGCTTGCTCTCGGCTTTCACCCGCCGTTTCGAGCCCGCCTCACCGAGGTTCCCGGCGCGGATGTTGGCCCGCAAGGTCGTGTACGCGTCGGCGACCTTCTTGATCACATGCTGGGCGGCCTGCGCCGCCAGCCCGAACTCCTCTTTCACCTGGCCGTAGACACGTTTGCGGAGGTCGTAGTGGCGTTGGAGATTGTGCTCGAAGGCGATGCCCGACACCCGGTTCGCGGCCAGATTGGCCACGCGCAGGGTCGCTTCCAGCGCCGCCGCCTGCTCAGGCGTCGGCAGAAGCTTCACCCGCACCACCAGTTTCATCCATCGAACACACTATCGTTTGGTCCATAGCTTTTGGTCCATGTCACCGTGATGGGACCCCAACCCCTCCGCCGAGGGAGACGTGTCGTCCACCGCTGGCAGGCTCATGTGGTCTTCACGCCCAAATACCGGCGCGGGTTCACCGCGAGTCACTCCACCGCTGTAACAGATCATGATCGAGTGTGCGACGACTTCGGGGCCGAACCGGTCGAGTTCAACGGCGAACACGATCGCGTCCGCCTACTCGCCCATTACCCATCCAAAGTCACCCTGTCGAGAGTGGTGAACAGCCTCAAAGGCGTCTCGGCCCGGCTCCCGCGCAAGGAGTTACCCGGCCCACGTCGCACATGCTTGCAGGGCGAGCGCTTCTGGTCTCTATCCTCCTTCGCCGCCTCCTGTGGCCGGCGCAACTGTGGCGATCGTCAAGGAATACGAGGAATACATCGAGAGTCGGAAACGTCCCGACTAACCGCCAAGGTCAAACCCGAACCTCGGAAGCGATTCCTCCCGGGCGTGAATGCCCGGGGTTCCTCGCTAAAGCTTGCTGAAGAGGGCTTGAGGTCACTAGGGCACCATCCTTCTCACAGGCACCCGTATGGTGCTTGTTGTTGGAACCCGGCGGGAGCCGGGGTGACGGCCTTGTGCGGTCGCTCTTTGAGGGCCTCCATGACACCGCCGCCCCCGGTTCTCGCGGGGCTTGGGACCGGCAACAGGGAGATGCGCCGTAGAGCGCCGGTTAGTGACCACCCGGGAGCAGGCCCCGTCGCCGCCGGGTCGTCGCTGCCACCGTCTGGAGTCGCTTTGCCCGTTTCGCTGCCTGTTTCGCTGCCCCCCGCGCAGTTCTTCGCCGGACTGGACTGGGCCGCCGAGGTCCACGCTGTCTGCGTGATGGACGCCACCGGGACGATCGCCGACCGGTTCACCATCGCCCACACCGCGGACGGGATCGCGATGCTGATCCGCCGCCTGGCCAAACTCGCCGACGCCGCCGACGTGCAGATCGCGAT
>NZ_BLAE01000111.1 GCF_009687865.1 Acrocarpospora macrocephala | reverse complement strand
GCCCAGCCCTTTGTTATCCCTCGGGCTCCGCCCGCCCCCGCCATGACGCCCCCCGGGGCTTCGCCCCGCCCGACCATGAGGCCCCCGTGGGCTTCGCCTTGCCCCGACCATGACGCCCACGGGGCTCCGCTCATTTCCCACTACGTGCTTGAGGCCCGAACCCGATATGCCTTTCGGGAATCGGCCCAGAGACGGAACTCGGTCGGTGAGGGTTCACCCGAAGATGAGCTGGTGGAAGCGGCGATATTTGCCGTGGAACAGGCGGTTGGCGAGGCGGAACGCGAGTGGGGTCAGGGACAGTGCGGCCGGGACGTCGGCTGCGGGGACGGCGGAGACCGACCAAGGGATGAGGAACCAGAGGTTCTTTATTGGGTAGTGCTTCATGATTTGGTTTTCCCAGGCCTTGAAGTCCGCTACCGAGACGTAGGTTCGGATGATCGGGAAGATGTCGCGTTCCTCCTCCTCGATGTGCTCGTCCAGGAGGTCGCGCAGGACGATCGAGTCGGTGGCCAGTGACTGGCGGGCGCCGGGGTCGGCCGGGTGGGTGACCAGGAGTGCGGACGCGTGGCGGAGTCTGTCGAGGATGGGGTCGAGTTGGTCGTGGTCGGCGGTCAGGGGCTCCAGGTCTACGGCGTGACCGGCCGATGCCTGGATGATGGGCCAGCCGATGGTGTCCTCGCCGTGGTGGTGGAGGTGGATCTCCTCGGTCATCAGGCGGACGTATTCGGCCAGGGCCTTGGCCCGGGCGGGGGTCAGCGGGACGCCGTCGCGCAGGGTCTGGGCGAGGGCGGCGAGCTCGTGGGCGCCGTGGCGCATGGCCAGATGCGCGATGCCGTAGATCGTCAGGTCCGGCTCGGGGTCGCCGGGGCGGCGCGGACGGACGGAGGTTGTGGGGCGAGACATGTGCGCTCCTTCACGTGGTTTAACCCCGAGGGTGCGACCTGGCGCTTTGAGCTTTCTTGGATCCCACTCTCCGAGGAGGGCAGGATGGGGGCATGGTTGAGGAAGGCGCTCTGCTCTGGGAACCCACCCCGGAGGTCATCCGGTCCGCGAAGATCACTCGTTTTCAGGAGTGGCTTGGCCGGCCGGGTGCGTATCAGGACACATGGCAATGGTCGGTCGACTCCCCGGCGGAATTCTGGACGTCGGTCTGGGAGTACTTCGAGGTCGCGGGAGAGCGGGGCGACGGCCCGGTGATCAGCGGGGAGATGCCCGCCACCCGCTGGTTCGACGGCTCGACGATCAACTACGCGGAGAACGCGCTCCGCGGCGACCCCGCCCGCTTGGGCGTGATTTTTCGTGATGAAGCAGGAAACCGGCGGACGTACACGGTCGGCGAGTTGCGCGCCGAGGTCGGCCGGGTCCGAGCCGGTCTGGTACGGCTAGGCGTCACCAGAGGCGACCGCGTAGCCGCATATATCCCGAACATTCCGGAAGCTCTGATCGCCTTCCTGGCCACGGCCTCCCTGGGCGCGATCTGGTCCTCCTGTTCCCCCGACTTCGGCGCCCCCAGCGTCATCGACCGCTTCACCCAGATCGAACCGAAAGTCCTCTTCGCCGTCGACGGCTACGGCTACGGCGGCAAGAGCTTCGACCGCCGCGAGGTCGTCCAGGACATCGCGGCCACCCTGCCGTCACTGGCGGCGACCGTGTGCGTCCCGTACCAGAACCCGATCGAATCCGCCGTGACCTGGGATGACCTCAGATCAGAGGAGAAGGAACCGGAATTCGACCGCGTGCCATTCGGGCACCCCCTCTGGATCCTCTACTCCTCGGGCACCACCGGCCTGCCCAAACCCATCGTGCACGGGCACGGCGGCATCGTCCTCGAACACCTCAAGGCGCTCTCCTTCCACCAGGACCTCGGCCCCGACGACGTCTTCTTCTGGTACACCACGACCGGCTGGATGATGTGGAACTTCCTCATCGGCGGCCTGCTCGTCGGCTCCACGGTGGTCCTCTACGACGGCTCCGCCGCCCACCCGGCCACCGACGCGCTCTGGAACGTGACCGCTGAAGAGGGCGTGACCTATTTCGGCACGGGCGCGCCGTACATCGTGGCCTCGATGAAAGCCGGGGTGAAACCGCACGGTCTGGACAAGCTGCGCGGCCTCGGCTCGACCGGATCCCCGCTGCCCCCGGAGGGCTTCGCCTGGATCTACTCCGACGTCAAACCCGACGTGCAACTCGGCTCCTTCTCCGGCGGCACCGACGTCTGCACCGGTTTCGTGGGCGCGGTCCCGCTGCTCCCGATCCGGGCGGGTGTGATCCCGTGCCGCTGCCTGGGCGCCCGCGTCGAGTCGTACGACCCGGAAGGCCAGCCGGTGATCAGCGAAGTCGGCGAGCTGGTCGTCACCCAGCCGATGCCGTCGATGCCGGTCATGTTCTGGAACGACCCGGAAGGCACCCGCTACCACGAGTCGTACTTCGCCGACTACCCCGGCATCTGGCGGCACGGCGACTGGATCAAGATCCTGCCGGACGGCGGCTGCGTGATCTACGGCCGCTCCGACTCCACCCTCAACCGGGGCGGCGTCCGGATGGGCACCAGCGAGTTCTACCGCGTCGTCGAGCGCTTCGACGAGGTGAGCGACAGCCTGGTCATCGACACCGGCCAGCTCGGCCAGGACGGCCGCCTCCTGCTGTACGTCACGCTGACCACCGGCACGGCTCTGGACGAGCCCCTGGTCACCCGCCTCCGTACCACCCTGCGGAAGGAACTCTCCCCCCGCCATGTCCCGGACGAGATCATCGAGGTCCCCGGCATCCCCCGCACCCTCTCCGGAAAGAAGCTGGAGGTCCCGGTCCGCAAGATCCTCCTCGGCGTGCCCATCGCGAAAGCCGCGAACACCGACGCGATGGCCAACCCCGAAGTCCTCGACCACTTCCGTCCGATTCCCTAGAAATACCGCGGACGGTGACGGACACTTCACTTCGGGGCCCTGTCACATCGGAGTGAAGTGTCATGTCCACACGGCTGGGTGACCGGCTGGACGCTGCGCGGCAGCGGGGTTTCGTGGGCCGCCGGCGCGAGCTGGCGGCTTTCCACGACCTGCTCGACCCGGCCAGCGCGACCCAGGTCCTGCTCGTGCACGGCGCCGGCGGCGTCGGCAAGACGGCACTGCTGCACCGCTACGCCTGGCTGGCCAACCGCGCAGAACGCACGGTCGTCTGGCTGGACGGGCACGAGCTGACCGGCCTCGACGATCTCCAGGTCGAGGCCACCGACGGCCTCGTCCTGCTCGTCGACACCGTGGAGCGGGTGCCGGGCCTGGAGCGGTGGCTGCGCACGGAGCTGCTGCCCCGGCTGCCCGCGGACGCCGCCGTGGTGATCGCCGGGCGGGACCGCCCCGAGCCGGTCTGGCGGGCCGACCCCGGCTGGCGGGAGCTGGTCCGGGTCATCCCGCTCGGCAACCTCGACCACGAGGACGGCACCCGGCTGCTGGCCGCCCGCGGCGTGCCCGAGGAGGAACGGGAGGCCGCTCTGGAGTTCACCCGCGGCCACCCGCTCGCCCTCGCCCTGGTCGCCGACGTCTCCGCCCAGCGCAGGTTCTCCGCCGGTTCCGCCCACGAGGTGATGGGCGAGCTCCTGCGCGGCTTCGTCGAGACCGTGCCCAGCCCGCTGCACCGGCGCGCGCTGGAAGCCTGCGCCCAGGTCCTGGCCACCACCGAACCCCTGCTGGAGGCCCTGCTCGACCTCGACGACGCGAGCGACCTGTTCAGCTGGCTGCGCGGCCTGTCCATCGTCGAGTACGGCTCGCGCGGCCTGTTCCCGCACGACCTCGCCAGGGACGCCCTGGTGGCCGAACTCGGCTGGCGCGATCCGGACGGCTGCGAGGAGATCCGCCGCCGCGCCGCCGCCTACTACCGCCAGCAGTTCGCCGAACCCTCCCGGCATTCGGTCCTGCTGGACTTCGTCTACCTGCACCGCGCCACCTCGGTGCTGGGCTCGTTCGTGGTCGGCTACCCGCAGACCAGCAGCCTGAGCGCCGACCGCCCGACCCGGGCCGAACTGGGCACGATCGTGTCCTGGGTACGCAAGCACGAGGGCGACGAGTCGGCCCGGCTGTGCGAACGCTGGCTGGCCCGGCACGAACCGACCGTGATCCGCGGCCAGGACGGCACCGCCGCCGGGTTCTACCTGCTGATCGACGCCGTCCCCGACCCGGAGGACCCCGCCACCCGCGATCTTGAGCCGGGGCACACCCGGATGGTGCGGTTCTGGATGGACGGGCGGCGTTACCAGGAGCCGTCCCCCGTGCAGCTGTTCATGACCACGCAGCTGTTCCGGTCGTATCTGACCGGAGACAGTCCGGACCGCACGCTCCTGACCTTCGCCTCCGCCGACCCCTGGGTGGAGGGCTGCGCCCACGTCGACTTCCACCGGCTGCCCTCGGCCGACTTCACGGTGGGCGACCACACGTTCGCGGTGTTCGCCCACGACTGGCGCGAGGTCCCGCCGCTGACCTGGGTGGCCCGCCTGGCCGAGCGGGACGCGCTGATCGAGCCCGTCCCCGTGGACCGCCGCACCCTCGACGAGGAGGAGTTCGGGGAGGCCGTCCGGACCGCCCTTCGCGCGTACGGCAGAGCCGACGGCTTACGCGACTCACCCCTGCTAGGCGCCCTCAACCTGCGAGAACACGAACTGCGCGCGCTCTTCGAAGAGGTCGCCGCCCAACTGGCCGCCTCCCCGCGCGACCTGAAGGCCCACCGCGCGCTGCACCACACCTTCCTGCGCCCCGCCAGAACCCAGGCGGACGCCGCCACCCTGCTCGGCCTGCCCACGACCACCTACCGCCGCCACCTGGCCTTGGCCGAAGCCCGTTTCACCGAACTGCTCTGGCAGCGGACCCACTGATCCCTCCCGGAGGTGTCCCCGGTGAGGGCCGGGGACACCGAGGGGCGGTCAGAACTCGTTGTCGGAGGCGATGTGGAAGTTGACGAGCGTGTTGGCGCTGCCGGTGTTCTTGGCGCACACCGTGTAGTCGCCCGCGCCGGGGAACGCCGGGACGCTGGTCGAGGTGAGGCCCTGCACCCAGCCCGTGACCCGGCCCGGGGTCGCGTACGCCAGGACGCCGGCCCGGTAGATGAAGAACTTGGCGCCGCCGGCGGTGGCGGTGCCGTCGCCCTGGACCTTGGTGGCCGCGTACTGGCCGACGCAGGCGGTGCTGCCCGGGGTGAGTGTGCCGCCCCAGCCGGCCAGGGCGTGGGCGGGCGAGGCGACCGTGAGCACGGTGGCTCCGGCGGCGAGGGCGGCGATGCTGAGGGCGATACGACGAATCATGGTGTTACCCCGTTTCGAGACGATGTTGCATGTCCTACGAAACGTAGGCGTTCGGAATATTCGCTTCCGAGGCCACTCAACGCCCGAAAACGGCCCGATTCTGGTTCACAGGCCCTGCGGGAACCGGAACAGCCGCCCGGGGTCGTACCTGGACTTGATCTGGACCAGGCGGGCGGCGTTCGCGCCGTAGTACTGGCCGAGGAAGCCGGTCAGGTCGGGGTCGATGTAGTTGACGTAGGCGTGGTCGCCGAAGAACGGCCGCATCGCGGCGTGCGCGCCGCGCGCCCAGGCCAGGGCGCCGTCGAAATGCGCGTAGTACTGCACGCTGTATAACGCTTTCCGATGCGGGAACGCGGTCGCGTCGGGCCGCACCCGCGCGATCGCCCCGCCGAAGGCGTCCAGCAGCACGGTGTGCCGCCCCGCCTTCGCCACCTGCGCCACCAGCGCCCGGATCCCGGCGTCCCCAAGCGGCGCATACGCCAGATGCGACTTGGCGCTGAAGGTGTCCCGCACCAGCCGTCCGTTCGCGGTCTGCCCGGGTAACGACCCCGGCCGATGGCACTCGGACACCGAATAGGACGAACACCCCGCCATGATCATCATCGCCTGCTGGTACGGCACATGCCGCACAGACCTGCTCGAAGGATCCCGCCCCACCCGATCCACGAGCACCTGTAACTGCTTCTCGCACCCCGACTTGGACCCCAGATAGAGCCCGCCCACCGTCACATCCGGCGACGGATCATGACTCAGATGAAGATTCGACCACAACCCATCCGGAGCCGAGGGCGCCCACCCTTGCCACGCCCGCAACACCGCTGCCGCCCTCGCCCACGGCCAGCGCAGCGAGAACACCGTCACCTCGCGGGTGGCGTGACTTCGGAAGGTGAAAGACGTCGCGATCCCGAAATTTCCGCCTCCGCCGCCCTGGGACGCCCAGAACAGGTCGGGATGGCTGGTGGGGGAACACGTCACTCGTTTTCCATCCGCGGTGACCATCTCCACCTGGGTGAGCACATCGCAGGTCAGACCGTACCTGCGGGAGACCACGCCGAGGCCGCCGCCCAGGGTGAGCCCGGCGATGCCGACACTCGGGCAAGAACCCGCCGGGATGCTGACCCCGAGCTTGCCCAGCTTCGCGTAGACGTCGACGAGTTTGGCGCCCGCGCCGATGGTGGCCAGGCCCGCGCTGTGCCGTACCGACGACAACGGCGACACGTCCACCACCAGGCCGGTCCCCGTGGACCAGCCCGCGTAACTGTGCCCGCCGGACCGGGCGGTGATCGGCACGTCGAAGCGGCGCGCGAACGCCACGCACTCGGCCACATCCGCCGGGGTCGCGCAATAGGCGACCGCGGCGGGCCTGACCTTGTCGTAGGCCGGGTTGAACAGGCGCCGGGCGCGGTCATACGCCGAGTCGCCCGGGCGGACCAGTTTGCCGTCCAAGCCTCGGCCCAGCGCGCGCCAGTCCGGCGCCTGAACCCCGGCCAGTGCCAGACCGGCCGGGACCAACGCCAGAAATCCCCGCCGTCCCAGCGGGACGGAAGGGCGCACAGGAATCGGCATGATCACTCCCCGAAGTCACGACTACCTCGTGAGACGCGTGACATGCCGACGGGGTTGGTGACAATCAGGTCACCGCGCGCCGATCCGCAACGCCAGCGCCGGGCACATCTCGACCGCGCGCTGCGCCTCGCTCTTCGCCCACGAGGGAACCGGGCTGTCGATGAACACCGGATAGCCGTGATGGTCGAGCTTGACCAGCTCCGGCACCAGATGCGCGCACAGCCCGTGGCCCTGGCAGCGCGTCCAGTCCACGACCAGACGCACGTCGGAGGCGTCCGCGATCGGGAGCGGCAGGACCTCCTTGGTCGGCCGCCCGCAGGTGCCGTTGAGCCGGTGCTCCTCCACGTCGTCGGCGAACGCCTCCAGCGCGGACAGGACGAACCTGGAGGTCCCATCCGGGTGGAAGCAGGCACCCCGGCCCCGCACCGCCGTCGCGGCCTGCTGGACCAGATCCAGCGCGCCGGGAGTGCCCACCGTGAGCTCGGCCATCGCCCGCGCCAGCGACGGCAGGCCCATCCGGCAGGGGCCGCACTGCCCGGCCGACTGCGCGGCCAGGTAGGCGGCCACCCGGACCGTCTCGCCGAGCGGGCAGGTGTCCGAGCCGAGCGGCACGATGATGCCCGCGCCGAGCTCGCCGCCCGACTGGGACATGCCCCGCCGCGAGACGATCGCGCCGTACGCGTCGGCGGCGCTCAGCCACTTGCCGTGGTAGCCGCCGACCAGCAGGCCGTCGCCCACCCGGGCCTCGCACATGTCGAGCACGGCCGCGAGCGGCACCCCCGGCGTGCACTCCACCACGGTGGGCGCGGCCACCGAGCCGCTCACGCTGAGCAGGATCGTGCCGGGCTCCTGCGGGGTGCCGACCGAGGCGTACTCCTGCGGGCCGAGCTCGGCCAGCAGGGCCAGCTGGGCGAAGGTCTCGGTGTTGGACAGCAGCGTGGGCAGGCCGTTCACGCCGCTGTCGCTGGAGCGCACCTTGCGCCCCGACGGCATGCCCAGCTCGCCGTTGACCGCCTTGACCAGGGCGCCGCCCTCGCCGGAGATGAACCGCTCCTGGATGCCGACCACCCGGACGTAGCCGATCAGGCCGCGCTCGGCCACGGCGGCCATCATGGAGCCCTCGGCGAGCTCCCCGGCCGGGGTGGCGATCACCACCTCCTTGGCGTCCAGGGCGCTGGCCGCCAGCAGCGCGCCCTCCAGCACCAGATGCGGCGTCCGGGTCAGCAGCATCTTGTCCTTCATGCTGGCCGGCTCGCCCTCCGCGGCGTTCACCAGCACCACCGTGTCGGAGGTGCGGGTGTGCGCCGCGACCGCGCGGAGCTTCCTGGCGAACGGGAAGGCGGCGCCGCCCCGGCCGCGCAGGTCGACCTCCTCGGCCATGGCGATGAGCCCGTCGACGGTCTCGCCGTCGAGCTGGCGATGGATGGTGTAGTGGGTGTCCAGATCCAGCCGGCGGTTGTCGTCCAGCCCGGCGGTCAGCCGAGCCGGACCCATCCGGCGCAGTTTGGAGACGCGATAGGGGATCATACGACTCTCCGAAGTTTGGAGGAGGTGCGTTCGCGGCCCACGATGCTGATCGGTTCGGGAACCGACTGAGGCGCGGGTGCGACCTCAGGCATCGGCAGGGTCTCCAGGTCGTCGGCGATCGTCGCCGCAGGGCGAAGAGAGACGACGACTCTCAGCAGCAGGGCGGTGCCCACTGCCACAAGGCAGGCGATGTAACTCCAGCTCACCCACGCGGCGGGGGTACGGCCGGCGGCCAGGCCGTGCAGGATCGACACGGGCCAGGCCAGGTAGGCCAGGTCGTGCAGACCCCGCCACAGCCAGGGCCGCTCGGCCTGCGCGAACCGGCCGCGCATCACTCCGGTCGCGACGACCACGATCATCATGTCGGACGCGATCGCGCCCGCCCCGATGGCCAGGTTCGTCGTGGGGAGCACCGAACCCCAGGCCGGGACGAGCCCGGCGGCGATCTTCATACCGATGTGGGTGACCAGGAAACCGACCCCGACGAGTGCGGCCGCTCGGTGTACGAGCTGGGCGCGCACCCGCCAGGGGATGGGCAGCAGGAGACGTTCTGAGGCGAGTAACCCGAGGGCGACCGTCGTCGTCAAGGCGACGAGCGAGAGCACGCCCGCGTAGAAGGTCAGAAAGTTCTGCGCCTCCGCGAGCAGCCCGGCGCTCATGCCGTTTCTGGCGGCGAGCATGGCGCCGAAGATGACGACCACGACCACGGCGCCCAGCGCGATCTTGACTGGGCGGGACTGCAGGTTGAGCGGCGTTTCTGGCCGACGGTGAGCCCGTCGTCTGGACACGGATTCCTCCGGTTGGGGGGAGTCTGCTGGGAGTCGGGCGGGCTCGGAACTGCCTCGTGTCATCTGCTTATTCACCTCCGGGTCAGCAGCGCTGGCCTCGGTTGATGCACTGAACGACGAAGTTCATCAGCTGGTTGGACATCACGTTGTGGAAGTCCGCGTGGTCGGTCACCGGGTTGTGGAGCTGTTCAGGGAACGCGTCCACGGCGAACGAGGGGCCGGTCGGGACCGAGTACGTGAGCGTCATGCGCAGCTGCGGGACGGCGCGGGTGCCGGCGGGGCAGGCGCCGTTCTGGCCGGGGAACACCACGTGGGTGCGGTGGTTGGCGCTGTCGGTGTTCTGGCCGTCCCAGCAGCTCGGGAAGTCCAGCTGGCGGACCACCAGGCTGCCGCGCGGGCAGAGCGGGTACTGGGTGGTGAACCGGTTGGTGAAGCCGGTGCAGCTCCACTGCGCGCGGGCGTTCGCGCCGCCGTTGGTGCCCGCCTTGGCGTCGCCGGTGATCAGGCGCAGGAACCGGGGCATCGCCACGACCCGGCTGGCCGGGTTGCCGCGGAACTGGAGGGTGACCGAACGGGGGGTCACGATCGTGCCGATGTTGCCGTCGGCGGCGCCGCCGAGCTCGGAACCGTCCTCCCCGGGCCTGGGGGGAGGCGGCTGGGCCGGCTCCGTCGGCTGCTGCGACGGAGTCTGGCTGGGCTGCGGGTTGTTGCCCTGGTTGTTCCCTTGGTTGTTGCCCTGGTTGTTATTGCCCTGGTTGTTGTTGCCGGGGCTGCGACGCTGGTTGGCGTTCTGGGCGCTCAAGGCCTGCTGGTTCTGCTGCTGACCCTGCTGGTCCTGCGGGTTCTGCTGCGGGTCCTGCTGCTGGTTCTGCTGGTTCTGCTGGTCCTGGTTCAGGTTCTGCTGCTGCTGGTCCTGCGGCTGCTGCTGGTCCTGCGGCTGCTGTTGTTGCTGCTGCTGACCCTGATCCTGGCCCTGCTGTTGCTGCTGGTCCTGGTTCTGCTGATTCTGCTGGTCTTGGTTCTGCTGTTGCTGGTTGTTCTGGTTCTGCTGGTCCTGGTTCTGCTGCTGGTTGTTGTTCTGCTGGTTGCGGTTCTGGTTCTGCTGGTCGCGCTGCTCCTGCAGCAGGTCCGGCCGGAGCCGGATGACCGGCCAGAAGTACGCGGACTTGTCACCGAACCGGCAGGTGGTGCCGCCGGCCGCCAGGCTCTGGTCGGTGGAGAACCCGTTCGTGGTGCGATTGCCCACGTAGTCGTGCACGTGATGGGCCCCGTTGGTCACGCCGGGGGCGACGATGTGGTTGTCGGAGTTGCGATGTCTGTTCTGGTTGCGGCCGCACTGGGACACGAACGAGCCGCGCCCGGCGCGTACGCCCGTGCTCCCCGGGGGCACCCGGCGGATGTCAACGAAGTCGCTCAGGGACGGACCGACCACGGCGCTTAACGCGGGAGTGGCCGAGATGGGCATCACAAGTGATCCGGCCAGCAGGACGCCAGCGACCGCTATAGAGCGTTTTCGCATGGATTCTCCTCTTACGAGCTAGGACTAGCTAAGACTGGGGGGTTGGCAGCTGCGAGTAGTCCACAAGACCTGTTTCCTCGAGCAGGGTCATGTGCTTGAGGACCACCGCGTTCGCCTTGGAGGCGAACTCGCGGATCTTGTCGTTGCGGGTTCCCGCCCGGACCGCCGCGATGGTCGCGAAGACCTTTCCGTGCGCGGCGCGCAGACGGTCGGCGAACGTCTGATCGAACTCGGCACCGGTCCGGCTGGAGAGCTCGCCGAGCCAGCGCTGCTGGTCGGCGTTAGGCTCATCGGGCAGCTGGACGCCGAGTTGGGCCGCTTCCGCGCGGACGTCCTCGTCAAGCTGAGCATGGTCGTTCATCAGGTGAACGCCGGTTTCCTTGACCTTCGCGTTGGTCGAGCGCTCCTGCGCCCAGCGGCCGGCGGGGATCTCCCAGAGCCCGGCCCACCGCACCTTGATGAGCAGATCTCTGTCGGCGGGACCCAACGGGCCCCAACGCGTCTGGGTCCAGCCTTCCTGTTGCGCCGCCTGACTCTGCGGGACCACCACGATCACGGCAACCGCTGCCGCGAACAGGAAAACACCGAACACCACGAGCTCCCCGAACCGGAACCGCATGGCGCCCTCCTCTCTTCGGAGACAGGTACGCGGGGTTCCCAGAGCCGGTTCAGCAAATAGTCAGAAATGACTGGAGTTACTGGAGTTGTGTACATCACACAAAGACAGGTGCAAATATGTGGCTCGTGCGCCGACAACTCGACACCCGGTTCGAGCGTCTGGACCCCGACGACGACCCTGATCGGGATGATCGTCTGATCAGGGAGTTGTACCAGGAGTTCGGTGGTCCGTTGCTCCGTCAGGTCAGGCAGTCGACAGGCAACGACCTGCAGTGGGCAGAAGACGTCGTTCAAGAGACGCTTCTGCGCGCCTGGCGTAACGCGGCGAAGTTAACGTGGGAACGAGGGCTCCTGTGGGCCTGGCTTCTTACGGTATCGCGTCGCATCGTGATCGACGGCCGTCGCAGGCGCGGCGTCCGGCCCAGGGAGGTCGAACCTCCCGAGGCGGACACCGTCGCCGTGCCCGACGCGACCGACAAGACGCTGGCGGCCATCGTGGTCGCCGACGCCCTGCGCGGTCTGTCGCCAGATCACAGGGAAGTTATAGAACAGACATACTTACGGGACCGTACGGTAAGCGAAGCAGCAGAGATACTGGGGATACCACCGGGTACGGTGAAGTCCAGGCTCTACTACGCTTTGCGAGCCTTACGCGGTGTCCTGAAAGAGAGGGGAGTGGCCAGCTGATGTCGGTCTTCGGGGAATCTCATGTTGTCCGATGAGATTCCAGAGTCCTCGCACCACGACGTGGCGGCCTACGCCCTCGGGGTGTTGGACCCCGAAGACATTCAGGGCTTCGAACTCCACCTCGTCTCGTGCGAACGGTGCCGGATCGAACTGAACGAGTTCGGCGAGTTACCCGGCCTGCTCAACGAGGTCAAGTCCGCGTCGCAGCGGGTCCGTCCTTAGTCGGGCTTTTGGTCCGTCCTTAAGTTGACGCCCGCGCGGTTTTCGGATGACTAATGGGAAACCTGCTCATCAGCCTGCCACCCCACTGTCGTGCCTGGTTAGGACCGTAGTGGCAGTCCATATAGCAACTTTCCCATTAGTATCGGGTCGGTGGCGGCCTGACTGCTGATCAATGGGGATCGGCGGGTGCGCCCCGAAGGAGTTTCGGGATGTCCGAGGCGAGAGCCGTACCGCCCTCGCGTAGTTTCGGTGAGGACGGCGCGCGGCTGTCCTACGGCGAATACCTACGCCTACCCCAGCTCCTAGACCTGCAGGGTCCCCAGTCGGGGGCCAGTGACGAACTCCTCTTCATCACTGAGCACCAGGTCTACGAGCTCTGGTTCAAGCTCCTCCTCTACGAGATGGAGCGGGCGCGGGACGCGATGACGGAAGGCGCCCTGTGGCGGGCGCGACACCTGTTCCGGCGAATCCACGCGGTTGAGCGGGTCCTGGTCGGACAGGTCGAGGTCCTGGAGACGATGACGCCCCAGGACTTTCTTGAGTTCAGATCGGTGCTGGCCCCGGCGAGCGGGTTCCAGTCCGTGCAGTTCCGGGAACTGGAGTTCCTCTCCGGCGCGAAGGACCCGTCCTATCTGGACCGGCTGCGCGACGCGCGAGACGACGAACTCGCCCGGTTGCGGCGGCGGCTCTCGGAGCCGTCGCTATGGGATGCTTACCTCACCGCCCTCTCCCAGCGTGGCCTGCCCGTCTCCGACGCGGAGATCATGGACTCGCTGCTGATCGTGGCCAGGGACCGGGGATCGCACGACGACCTCTGGCAGTTGGCCGAGGATCTGCTCACCCACGACGAGACGACCGCTTCCTGGCGGATGCGGCACGTGCAGATGGTCGAGCGACAGATCGGGACAAAATCTGGTACTGGCGGCTCTTCTGGGGCACCGTACCTGAGAGGGCGGACGAGGCTGCACTTCTTCCCCCTCCTCTGGGAACTGAGAGCCTGGCTTTGAGTACGACCTCACAAAGGAGTGAGTAGCGAGATGCCGCTCGACACGGCTGAGGCGATGGACGACCTGCTCCGCACGGCCGCCGCGACTTGCGGGCAGGTGCCTGGCACGGGCGACCCCGAGGAGGCGTTCCGCTTCCTGCGCGCCTACTACCGCCAGGTTCCCCTCGAGGATCTGGCCGACCGAGATCCCGTGGACGTGTGCGGCCCGGCGATGACGCACCGCCATCTGGCGGTCACCCGGCCGCAGGGCCGGGCCGTGGTGCACGTGTTCTCGCCCACGCTGGAGGACAACGGCTGGGATCCGGGGCATTCGGTGGTCCAGATCGTCACCGACGACATGCCGTTCCTGCTCGACTCGGTCACCACCGAGCTGGACCGGCACCAGCTCGGCACGTACCTGATCGTGCACCCGCAGCTGCGGGTGCGGCGGGACATGACCGGGAAGCTGCTGGGCGAAGAGGACGCGGACGTCACCGGCATGATGCTGGTGGAGTCCTGGATGCACATCGAGATCGACCGGCAGAGCGATCCGGCCGTGCTCAAGGAGCTCGAAGGCGACCTGCGCCGGGTGCTCGAAGACGTCAGATACGCGGTCGAGGACTACGCCAAGATGCGCGCCCTGGCGCTGCGGACGGCCGAGGACCTGGGCGACAATCCGCCGCCCTTAGATCCGGCCGGGGTCGAGGACAGCCTGGAGCTGCTGCGCTGGCTCGCCGACGGGCACTTCACCTTCCTCGGCTCGCGCGAGTACCGGCTGGAGGACGACGACACGCTGACCGCGGTGCCCGGCACCGGGCTCGGCATCCTGCGTGCCGACAAGGCCGGTTCCACCAGCTTCTCCGCCATGCCGCCGGAACTGCGGGCCAAGGCCAGGGAGAAGCAGGTCTTGATCATCACCAAGGCCAACACCCGGGCGACCGTGTACCGGCCGGCCTACCTCGACTACGTCGGAGTGAAGCTGTTCTCCGCCGACGGCGAGGTCATCGGGGAGCGCCGGTTCCTCGGGCTGTTCACGCATGTGGCGTACAACGAGTCGATCTCCCGCATCCCGGTGCTGCGCCGCAAGCTGGCCGCGGTCCTGGACCGGGCGGGGCTGCCGCCGGACGGCCACGACGGCAAGGACATGATCGAGATCCTGGAGACCTACCCGCGCTCGGAGCTGTTCCAGATCTCGGTGGACGAGCTGGTCCCGATCGCGCTGGGCGTGCTCCGGCTGCGCGAGCGCAAGCAGGTCAAGCTCTTCCTGCGCCGGGACGACTACGGCCGCTACATCTCTTGCCTGATCTTCCTGCCCCGGGATCGGTACACGACCAAGGTCCGGCTCGCGATGCAGGATCTGCTGCTCAAGGCGCTGTCCGGCAGCACGCTCGACTACAGCGCGATGATCGGCGAGTCCGTGCTGGCCCGGCTGCACGTGACGATCCGGGGCGAACGCGGCAAACCGCTGCCTCCCCTCGAGGTGGACGTGGACGCGCTGGAGGCCAAGCTCGTGGCCACCACCCGTTCCTGGGAGGACGATCTCGCCTCCGCCATCACCGAACTCTGCTCGGAGGAGGAGGCTCCGCGCCTCATCCGCCGCTACCTCGCCGCCTTCCCCGAGGGGTACAAGGCCGATTTCCCGCCGCGTACGGCTGTCGCCGACCTCAGGCGGCTGGAACAGCTGTCGGATTCCGACGGCGACATCGGTATGAACCTCTACGAGCCGTACGGCGCGGGCGAGGGCGAGCGCCGGTTCAAGGTCTACCGGCTGGGGCGGCCCATCTCGCTCTCCCACGTGCTGCCGCTGTTGCAGCGGATGGGCGTGGAGGTGGTGGACGAACGTCCGTACGAGGTGGATCGGGATCACGACCCCGCCACCAAGGACGCCTGGATCTACGACTTCGGGCTGCGCTACACCCTGGCCGAGGACGTGGATCGCGATGATTTCAAGCGGCTCTTCCAGGACGCCTTCGCCGCGCTCTGGCGGGGTGAGGTCGAGAACGACGGCTTCAACGCGCTCGTGCCGGCCGCCGGGCTGACCTGGGAGCAGGCCGGGATCCTGCGCGCCTACGCCAAGTACCTGCGCCAGGCGGGGACCACGTTCAGCCAGGACTACATCGAGAAGGTGCTGACCGGGAACGTGCGGCTGGCCCGGCTGCTGGTGCGCGTGTTCGAGGCGCGGCTGGATCCCCGGCGCGGCGAGGACGTGCGGGCCGAGCTGTGCGACGCGCTGCACGAGGAGATCCTGGCCTCGCTGGACGAGGTCGCGTCGCTGGACGAGGACCGGATCCTGCGGGCCTACCTGGAGATGATCAGCGCGACCCTGCGGACCAACTTCTTCCAGCTGGAGGACGGGAAGCGCAAGCCCTACCTCGCGCTCAAGTTCGATCCGCAGGCGATCAGCGTGCTGCCGGAGCCGCGGCCGAAGTTCGAGGTCTTCGTGTATTCCCCCCGGGTGGAGGGGGTGCACCTGCGGTTCGGCAAGGTGGCGCGCGGCGGGCTGCGCTGGTCGGACCGGATGGAGGACTTCCGCACCGAGATCCTCGGCCTGGTCAAAGCCCAGATGGTGAAAAATACCGTCATCGTGCCCACTGGGTCTAAAGGTGGATTTGTCGTCAAACAGCCGCCCGCGGGTGGGCGGGACGAGATGTTCGCCGAAGGGGTCGCCTGCTACCGGCACTTCGTGTCCGGGCTGCTCGACCTCACCGACAACCTGGTCGACGGCCAGGTCGTGCCGCCCCAGGACGTGGTCAGGCACGACGGCGACGACACCTACCTGGTGGTGGCCGCCGACAAGGGCACCGCCACCTTCTCCGACATCGCCAACGACGTCGCCGCGAAGTACGGCTTCTGGCTCGGTGACGCGTTCGCCTCCGGCGGTTCCGTCGGGTACGACCACAAGGCCATGGGCATCACCGCGCGCGGCGCCTGGGAATCGGTGAAATACCACTTCCGCACCATGGGCGTGGACGTCCAGAGCACCGACTTCACCGTGGCCGGCATCGGCGACATGTCCGGCGACGTGTTCGGCAACGGCATGCTGCTCTCCACCCACATCCGCCTGCTGGCCGCCTTCGACCACCGGCACATCTTCATCGACCCCCACCCAGGCCCCAGCGCCTTCGCCGAGCGGCGGCGGCTGTTCGAGCTGCCCCGCAGCTCCTGGGCGGACTACGCGTCCCACCTGATCTCCGCGGGCGGCGGGGTCTGGCCGCGCACGGCCAAGTCGATCCCGGTCTCGCCCCAGGCCAGGGCCGCGCTCGGCATCCCCGACGGGGTGACCGCGATGGCCCCCAACGACCTGATCAACGCCATCCTCAAGGCCCCCGTGGACCTGCTGTGGAACGGCGGCATCGGTACGTACGCCAAGGCCACCACCGAATCCAACGCCGACGCCGGCGACAAGGCCAACGACGGGCTGCGGGTCAACGCGGGCGAGCTGCGCTGCAAGGTGATCGGCGAGGGCGGCAACCTGGGCTTCACCCAGGCGGCCAGGATCGAGTTCGCGCTCAACGGCGGGCTGATCAACACCGACTTCATCGACAACTCGGCCGGGGTGGACACCTCCGACCACGAGGTCAACATCAAGATCCTGCTCGACCAGGTGGTCCGCGACGGCGAGATGACCGACAAGCAGCGCAACCAGATCTTCCTGGACATGACCGACGAGGTCGCCGGGCTGGTGCTGCGCGACAACTACGCGCAGAACGTGGTTCTGGCGGCGGCCACCAAGCAGGCGCCCGAGATGCTGCACATCCACGCCCGGTATCTGCGCCGGATGGAGCGGGCCGGGCTGATCAACCGGCGGCTGGAGTCGCTGCCGACCGACAAGGCGCTGGCGGAGCGGCGGCAGGCGCGGCTCGGGCTGACCCAGCCGGAGCTGGCGGTGGTGCTCGCCTACACCAAGCTGGTGGTGGACAAGGAGCTGCTGGCCTCGGATCTGCCGGACGATCCGGCGCTGCAGGACCGGCTGGTGTCGTATTTCCCGTCGGCGCTGCGGGAGCCGTACCGGAAATATATGGACTCGCACCCGCTGCGGCGGGAGATCATCACCACCAGCGTGGTGAACGACGTGGTCAACTTCGGCGGGACGAGCTTCGTGTTCCGGTTCGGGGAGGAGACCGGGGCGCGCGCGTGGGACATCGCGCGGGCCTACCTGGTGGCGCGGGAGGTCTTCGATCTGGCCGGCTTCCGGCGGGCGGTCGAGGCGCTGGACGGCAAGGTGGACGTGGACACCCAGCTGCTGATGCTGCTGGAAGGGCGCAAGCTCTCCGAGCGCGGCACCCGGTGGCTGCTCGGGAACCGCAGGCCGCCGCTGGATCTGGCCTCCACCGCGAGCTTCTTCGTGGAAGGGGCCAACGGGCTGCTGCCGCACCTGCCGAAGATGCTGGCCGGGCTCGACCTGGCGGCGTTCGACGAGCGGCGGGAAACGTTCGTGTCCCGGGGCGTGCCGCCCGAGCTGGCCGAGCGCACGGCCGGGATGGTGCCCGCCTACTCCACCTTCGACCTGGTGGAGATCGCCACGCTCACCAAGCGGCCGGTGAACGAGGTGGCCGAGGTCTACTTCGACCTGGCCGAGCGGCTCCAGCTGGCCCGGTTGCGGGAACGGGTGATCGCGCTGCCCCGGGACAGCCGGTGGAACGCGATGGCCCGCTCCGCCCTCCGCGACGACCTGTACGCGGCGCACGCCAGCCTCACCCGGGACGTGCTCATCCACAGCACCCCCGGGCTCCCGCCGGAGGAGCGGCTGGCTCGCTGGACCCGCGCCAACGAGGCCGCCGTGGCGCGGGCCAGGCAGACGCTGTCGGAGATCTGGGAGAGCGACACCTTCGATCTGGCCACCCTCTCGGTCGCGCTGCGCGCGATCAGGACCCTGGTGGCCACCAGCAGCCTGCCGCAGTAACTCAGGTGGCGCTCGCCCTGGTCACCAGGCCGTCGTAACCGACGATCTCGGCGGGCGCCCGGGAGTCCTTCGGCGGGATGAAGCCGACATACTGCTGGGTCTCCATGATCCGGCGCTCCTTGATGATCACAGCGGAGAGCAGCGCCCAGCGGGCTTCCTCGGGAATCGCCAGATGCCCGCCCTGGGCGTTCTCCACCTTCGCCGTCCAGGTCGTGGTCCTGGTCAGGCTGTAGAGCACCAGCCCGCCGCCGTCACTGGTACGGACCGCGTACACCGGGAACCCCACCGCCAGCGCGAACAGCGAGTCATACGCCAGGCCCTGCGCCTTCAGCGACTCCCGGTTCCGCTTGATCTCCGCGAAGTAGCCGGTCGTGCGGGGACCGGGCTCGATCAGGCCGGAGGCGTAGCCCGCGCGGCCCTCCTCGGCGATCGTGGCGTGCAGCGGGCCCATCAGGTGGGGGCTGATGGCGATGCTCTGGTCGCGGGCGTCCAGGGCGGTCGCGTAGCCGTCCTCGTCGAACTCCAGCGGGGGCAGGTCGGCTTCCAGCAGCGATTCGAAGCTGTTCTGCCAGATATCGCCCTGCTTGACGAAGACCATCAGCGCTTTCCTGGGCGGTTCGCCCTTCTCGCGGCGGTCGATGAGGGCCGCGAACCAGAGGGGGGCGTTGCCGTACTGCCGGGGGACGATCAGGGTCGGCTTGCCCCAGGTGTAGCGGGGCGGTTTCATTCCGGCGGACCGGTACTGGGCGATCGTGAGCAGATCCTGGCCGTCCCTGGCCAGGTCCAGCGCCCAGCGTTCGTCGCCGTTCGCCCGGGCCACGTCGTCGGCCTCCAGCTGTTCCTTGACGGCGACGGCGGCGTCCTCCAGCGTGAGCGCCACCGGGGGAGCGGGGGCGGCCGACGTCGTCGCCGCGACCGGGCTGGGCTTGGGCGCGGGCGGTGGAGCCGACGTGCAGGCGGCGAGCGCAAAAAGGGCAACGAGGGCGATCGCGCGTCGCATCGTCTCCCCCTTCCCCGGGCCACCGGTCCCATATCGTAGCCAGTCCGAGGTTCGCGTACCCTTTACAGACGTGGCAGCCATCGACCCAGCCGAAGAGATCAACGAGCTTACCGGCACCCTGAACAGCATTCAGGACGTGCTCAATCTCGACGCGCTGCGCAAGCAGATCGCCGAGCTGGGAGAGCAGGCCGCCGCGCCCGACCTGTGGAACGACCCCGAGGCCGCGCAGAAGGTCACCAGCAAGCTCTCCCACCTGCAGGGCGAGGTGAACAGGGTGGAAGGCCTGGTGAGCCGCCTGGAGGACCTCACCGTGCTCTACCAGCTGGCCGCCGAGGAGGGCGACGACGACACCCTCGCCGAGGCCGACCGCGAGCTGGCCTCGCTGCGCACCGACATCGGCGCGCTCGAGGTGCGCACCCTGCTGTCGGGTGAGTACGACGCGCGTGAGGCGCTCATCACCATCAACTCCCAGGCCGGCGGCGTGGACGCGGCCGACTGGGCGCAGATGCTGCTCCGGATGTACCAGCGCTGGGCCGAGCGTAAAGGTTTCACCACCGAGGTCTACGACACCTCCTACGCGGAGGAGGCGGGCATCAAGTCGGCCACCTTCACCGTCAAGGCGCCCTATGCGTACGGCACGCTCCGCGGCGAGCACGGCACCCACCGCCTGGTCCGGATCAGCCCGTTCGACAACCAGGGCCGCCGGCAGACCTCGTTCGCGGGCGTGGACGTGGTCCCCGTCGTCGAGCAGACCGATCACATCGACATCAACGAGGACGATCTTCGCATCGACGTCTACCGGTCATCGGGCCCCGGCGGGCAGGGCGTCAACACCACCGACTCGGCGGTGCGGATCACCCACCTGCCGACCGGGATCGTGGTCTCCTGCCAGAACGAGCGCTCCCAGCTGCAGAACCGCGCCTCCGCGATGACCGTGCTCCAGGCCAAGCTGCTGGAGCGCAAGCGCCAGGAGGAGGCCGCGACCATGAACGAGTTGCGCGGCGAGAGCACCACGTCCTGGGGCACGCAGATTCGCAACTACGTGCTGCATCCGTACCAGATCGTCAAGGATCTGCGGACCGGGGTCGAGGCCGGGAACCCCAGCGCCGTGCTCGACGGCGACCTCGACGAGTTCATCGAGGGCGAGATCCGCTGGATGCGGCGGGCCGAGGCCGGTCAGGAGTAGTACAACTTCAGCGCGGTCAAGGCGAGGATCAGCACCACCAGAAGACCCAGGAAAACCGGGGAGGAGAGCGGGAATCCGTGGTGGTGGAACTTCTCGCGGGCGTTGCGGCAGGCCGGGCAGCGGCCTTCGACAACGGGTTGGGCGCACGCGGCGCAGATCAAGTGTTCGCAGCTCATCGCAGCTTTACCCATGCCCTAATCGTTTTGTTTCCGTTATGGACGTTCCATGCCAGTGTTACCCCTAGACTGAGCTCTGGCCAACCGGAACGTCGATCTAGCGCAAAGAGACCGGCGCCCCCCGGGCTGGACGTCCCTCGCCCCCTAGACTGGCATGCCGTGATGCGCCCGTGATCCATTTTGATAATGTGACCAAGGTCTACCAGAACCAGAACCGCCCTGCCCTCGACCACGTATCCGTGGATGTGGACAAGGGCGAGTTCGTATTTCTCGTGGGACCTTCCGGATCGGGGAAGTCCACGTTCCTCCGACTGGTGCTCAAGGAGGAGCGGCCCAACTCCGGCGCCATCCATGTCGCCGGCAAGGACTTGGCCAAACTCTCCAACTTCAAGGTGCCGCACCTGCGGCGCCGGATCGGCTGCGTGTTCCAGGACTTCCGGCTGCTGCCGAACAAGAACGTCTACGAGAACGTCGCGTTCGCGCTCGAGGTCATCGGCAAGCCCCGGCGGTTCATCCGCAAGGTGGTGCCCGAGGTGATCGAGCTGGTGGGCCTCGAGGGGAAGGCGCACCGCATGCCCGACGAGCTCTCCGGCGGCGAGCAGCAGCGGGTCGCCATGGCGCGGGCCTTCGTCAACCGTCCGATGATCCTGCTGGCCGACGAGCCGACCGGAAACATCGACCCCGCGACGAGCATCGGCATCATGAAGGTGCTCGACCGCATCAACAGGACCGGCACCACCGTGCTCATGGCCACGCACGACGCGGCGATCGTCGACTCCATGCGCAAGCGTGTGGTGGAGCTGGAGGATGGCAAGATCGTCCGCGACCAGTCGCGGGGTGTCTACGGCCAGGCGTACTAGAAGAAGGAAGCATGCGGGCGAATTTCATCTTCTCCGAAGTCTGGATCGGGCTCCGGCGCAACCTCACGATGACCATCGCGGTGATCGTGACCGTCGCCGTCGGCATGGCGCTGCTGGGCGTGGGGCTGATGATCAACTCTCAGGTCAGCTCCATGACCGGCTACTGGACCGACAAGGTCGAGCTCTCGGTCTACCTGTGCGGGAAGGACTCCCCGTTCCCCGCCTGCCGCGAGTCTGGCGCGATCAGCCGGGAGCAGAAGGTCGCCCTGGAGACGACGATCAAGTCGATGCCGGAGGTCGACACCGTCGAGTTCGAGGACTCGGCCAAGGCGCTGGAGAACTTCAAGCTCTCCGAGAACAACCGCACGCTCTCCTCCATCGTCAAGGTCGAGGACATGCCGGAGTCGTTCCGGGTCAAGCTCAAGGATCCGGAGAAGACGGCCGCGGTCACCCAGAACATCGAGGGCCAGACCGGCGTCTCCAACATCATCAACGAGCGTGACCTGCTGGACAGCTACTTCGGCTTCATGAACCGGCTCCAGGCGATGGCGCTCGGCGTGGCCTTCCTGATGGTCTGCGCGGCCACCCTGCTGATCGGCAACACGGTCCGGCTCTCGGCGTACAACCGGCGCCGGGAGACCGGCATCATGCGCCTGGTCGGCGCCTCCAACGTCTACATCCAGCTGCCGTTCGTGCTGGAGGGCGTGATCGCCGGTCTGATCGGCGGCGTGTTCGCGGCGGTGCTGCTGATCATCACCAAGGTGGCGCTGTTCGAGGGCATCCAGACCTACATGGCGGTGCCGCTGGGCTGGGACACGGTGGCCGCGGTCATCACCGGAACCATGGCCGTCGGCGTGCTCATCTGCATCCTCGCCTCGTTCATCACACTCCGCCGTTATCTGCGTGTGTGACGAGCGCCGGTAGGCTCTCTGCCATGCCACGTGAGACCGGGCGCAAGGTCATCGCCCAGAACAAGCGTGCCCGCCACGACTATTTCATCGAGGACACCTACGAGGCCGGTCTGGTCCTGACCGGCACCGAGGTCAAGTCCCTGCGGGCGGGCAAGGCCAACCTGACCGACGGCTACGCCACCGTCGAGAACTATGAGACGTGGCTGTACAACGTGTACATCCCCGAGTACAGCCAGGGCACCTGGACCAACCACGCCGCGCGGCGCAAGCGCAAGCTGCTGCTGCACCGCAAGGAGATCGGCAAGATCGAGGCCACCCTCAAGGAGCGCGGCCTGACCCTGGTGCCGCTCGCCCTGTACTTCAAGGACGGCCGCGCCAAGATCGAAGTCGGCATCGGCCGGGGTAAGAAGGACTACGACAAGCGCCAGACCCTGCGGGAGAAGCAGGACAATCGCGAGATGTCCCGCGCCCTGTCCAACGCGGTCCGGCGCAAGGGGGGCCGCTAGGCCGTGGCTCCTCGTCGTGTACGGCTCGCGCTGGCGTTAGGGCTGCTCGTCCCCACGCTGACCGCCTGCTTCGAGGAGCCCGCCCCTCACGAGGCGATCCGCGACTTCCTCGTCGGCTGGGAGAGCGGCGACTTCGCCATGGCCGCCCGCCGTGCCGACGCGGACGAGGCCTCGGTCCGCAAGGCGCTCGGCGACGTCGGCCTGCACCTGGACGCCGCCACGCTCCGCTTCAAGCTGCTCTCCATCACCCGGGACGGCGACACCGCCAAGGCCAGCTTCCAGGCCGAGGTGGACCTGGGGGAGAACAACCCGCTGTGGACCTACGACAGCATGCTGCCGCTGCACCTGGTCGACGGCCGCTGGAAGGTCCGCTGGTCGCCCAGCGTCATCCACCCCGACCTGCACGAAGGCCAGCGGCTTGCGGTCAAGGTGGACCCGCAGGGCCGCCAGCCCATCATCGACAGGTTCGGCGACACCCTCCAGGACGAGGACACGCAGTATGTCGCCCAGGTGATCCCGGTCCAGCTGTCAGACCCCGCCCGGCTCTGCCAGGAACTCGCGAAGGTGACCGGTTTCGCCCAGGACCGGCTGCTCAGCCGGATCCTGTCCGCCCCGCCCACCGACGCGGTCCCGCTGGCCACCTTCGGCCGCGCCAAGTTCAACCAGATCAAGACCCAGCTCGACCGCATCGACGGGCTCCAGATCGTCGACGTCAAACCGCCGGTGGCGCCCAAGTCGCCCGTGCAGATCGTCGGCCGGGTCAGCGCCGTCACCGCCGAGAGCGAGCAGCAGCTCGGCGGCCCGCAGCGGGCCGGCGACACCGTCGGCCGGGACGGCCTGCAGCGCGCCTACCAGGACCAGCTCACCGGCTCCACCGAGACCCGCGTCATCGTCCTGGACACCAAGACCTGGGAGACGGTCAAGGAGCTCAAATCCTGGCCCGGCCGCAAGAACACCCCCGTCCGCACCACGATCGACTCCCGCCTGCAGCGCGCCGCCGACCTGGCCGTGGCGGGCACCCAGCCGGTCGCGCTGGTCGCCGTGGACGCCCCCACCGGCCAGGTGCTCGCCGTCTCCACCAAGGACCTGAACCAGGAGAAGGACGCGCTGGCCGGCAAGTTCCCCGCCGGCACCACCTTCTCCATCATCGCCACCGAAGCCCTGCTCAAAGCCGGTCTGGACGTCGGCCAGAAGGTCCCCTGCACGGCCGACCGCACCGTCGGCGGCGCCCGCTTCCAGCAGACCGGCGTCACCTCCTCCGCGCCCACCTTCGAGGCCGACTTCGCGCACGGCTGCGTGACCGCGCTCGCCTCGATGGCCCGCCGCGTGGACGAGGGCGCCCTCGCTGACAGCGCCGCCGCTTTCGGCATCGGCGCGCCCTGGGGGCTGCCCCTCAGCAGCTTCAGCGGAACCGTCCCCGCCGGAACCACCGACGCTGCCCGCGCCAAGATCATCGCGGGTTCCAGCGTGCGCGTCAGCCCGCTGGCGATGGCGCTGGTGGCGGGGGCCGTACGGGCCGGGACCTGGCACCCGCCCACCCTGGTCAC
>NZ_BLAE01000110.1:4367-25611 GCF_009687865.1 Acrocarpospora macrocephala | reverse complement strand
GCCTCGTCGTGACCGAGGGCAAGCACCACAACTCCGCCGTCTGCACCCTGGCCGCCGTCCTGGTCACCCGGCTGGCCGCCTGCTGGCGCAGCCGCACCCCCTACCAACTCCGCGATCTCGACGGCCGCCCCCTCACCGTGGAGGAGGCCAAGGCGATCTGCGCCGAGCGATACGCGGTCAGCGACGCCGACCGCGCCAAGAACCGGCCCAAACGCGCCAGCACACGGCTGAAACAGGGCACCAAACAGGACACGAAACAGGGCACGAAACAGGGCACGAAACAGGGGACGAGCCGACGCGGTCAGGAGTCGCCACACGACGCTCCGGCAGCCGGCCCGTCCAGCAGCAAGGCTACCCGCCACACGACGGCCTGACCGGCCCTCACCACCCCCAACCGACGCGCAACGCCGTGACACCCAGTCCCGGCGTCGACCCCGCCTACCCTGATCCTTCAAAGCTTGATCGGCTTGACTTCCGTTAGGAACTCAAAACCTGGCCTCGATCCGCGACAAAACCGCAGGTCACGCTGCTGGTGAAAAGATCTACCAACCAACCTGCCACCAGCCGAAGAGTCAGCCGCCATGCCCGATCAGGAGCAGGACACCAACTCGGCCACCAACCCGTGGACCCTCAACCCGCGAAGAACGACCGGTGCAAGATCCGGACCGCCTCAGCTCCATCGATCCTCGCGATCATGCGCGGCTACGCGATCGGCGCGCTGGGCCCGCTCAACTTCACCGACATCGCCGACGAACCCACTGGGCCCGCGACGGCTTCCACAACCCGCTGATCGCTCTCGGTCTCACGATCTGAGAACTCCTTCAGCCCTGGGTTGGCACCCAGCCAGGGGCCAGGACGGCAGCCCGGTCAGTCACGAGCCATCATCCATCGCCTCGATCAGGTGTCGTCGGCCAGGAGATGCCGGAGAAAGCGGTCGGGCGCCGTGAGAAAGTCGCGCGTGAGGGCGACTGGGAGGGCTTCGTCGTAATTGACCTGCTGGATGGACCCGTCAGCATCTATCTGCAAGATGGTCGCGCCGGGGAGGGAGAGCAGGATCGGTGAGTGGGTGGCGATGATGAACTGGGATTTCTGCCCGACCAGATCATGGATCCGGCGAAGTACGGCCATGCATCCGCGCACGGACAGGGCGGCTTCGGGTTCGTCGAGCACGTAGAGGCCCTGCGGGCCGAACCGGTGGACGACGAGGTCCAGGAACGACTCGCCGTGCGATCGCTCGTGGGGTGAGACGCCCCCGTAGGAGGCCAGCAGCGACGGCCCTGGTTCGCGGTCGAGCCGTTCGATCTCGGTGGCGACGTTGTAGTACGACTCAGCCCGCAGAAAGAAGCCGGTGCGTGGCTTGGCCAGCCCCCAGGTCAGGACGAGGTGATCGGCGAGGGAGGATTCGCTGGCCCGGGTCGCGAATCGGAAATTCTGGCTGCCGCCTTCGGGATTGAAACCGCAAGCCACCGCGATGGCCTCGACGAGGGTCGACTTGCCCGAGCCGTTCTCGCCGACGAGGAAGGTCGCCGTCGGCGATAACTCAATACCGCCGGACGTGACCAGCCAGGAGACGGCAGGCAGATCGAATGGGTAGCCGGACCCGATCTGCCGAGTGTCGATTCGCAGTCCCCGGACGAATCCCGGCTGTTTCGTGCCCACCCGGCCACCCTAACCAGCCCAACGCAACGTGGACTTCCACGGTGCGCCCGCCAGCCTGCGGAGCAGGTGGTGACCGGGTTCGAGGCCAGTTGCCGCAGCGGCCACCGCGAAGCCAAGGCCACAGTGCGCCCCTGGCACGGTCTCTTCATGACGCTTTGCTCGCAGACCCTGCACCTACGTCGTGACGTTGAATTATCCAGAACGCTCTAATCTCCCTCATCCAACGCCCACACATTGAGGAACTGCGCCCCACCCCGCAAGACCTCATAACGCACCCCAACCTCCCTCCACCACATTCGGCCCTCACCAACGTCCCCCGCTTCGCCGCCATGCGCGACGGGTGGGGTGAGGCCTTCGGCGGTGGTGATGTCGGTGCTGGTGACGGTGAGTTCGGTCGGGAGCAGGTGGCTGCCTCGGGTGGGGTGAGTGGCGATGGCGGTGAGCTGGCGGGTGAGGAGGATGTGGGCGAGGCCGTGGAGGGTGGTCGTCCAGGTGGGCACGTGACGGTCGGGGACGGCGAAGACGCGGAGCTCCGGGAGGCCGAGGCGAGCCATTCCGTGGGTGGTGAGCCGCACGCTTCCGGCGTCGAATCCCGATGAGACGCGCAACCACGATGCCACCGCGAAGTCCTTGAATGATGCCGGCGGAGGAGGACTGGACGGGATGGTCTGGCTGGATTCTGGGCGGGCGATCGGTTGTGGTGCACGCGGAAGCGGGCGCGCTGACGGAAGCGGGGGTGCTGAGGGGAGGGGGCGTGTTGAGGGGAGGGGGCGGGCGGTGTCGGCGTCGATGGGAGCGCCTCCGAGGGAGGAGGCGAGCGCTGTGGCGGCGGACGCTCCGGCCCAGAGGTGGGTGAAGGGCCAGCCCGGCGGCGACGTGCAGCTCACCAGGAGATGGGATGAGCTTTCAAGCAGGGGAAGCAAGGGCTCGAGCTCGGGCGAGCAGGTGGCGCAGCACAACAGCTCGGCCACGGCCATGACACGCGGGTCCGCCGCCGTCACCTGCTCGACCGAGAGGTCGGACACCGCGACGGTGGGCGAAGTTCGCAAGGTCTTGGGCGCGACGACCAGAAAGGCAGCGGTCAGGGACTTCGGTAGCGGCAGCAGAATCACCCTCGCAAGGTGCCATCTCCGCGACCGCCCTTGACCTCCCGAACCCCATTCTGTGGATGCTCGGTGTTATCCACAGCCCCTTACGAGCTGAAAGCTTCAGCCCCGTGAGGACAAATCAGCAGATGCCCTGATCATCGCATTTCTGAGTAAAGCCGGATGGGAAGGCGATTGTTAATCTGCTGGTGTTCCAGCTGAGTTCTGGAGGTGCGTCGTGGTGGGGACGATCACGCTAGGGCAGTGGCAGACATGCCGGGATGCGCTGCGGCGGACAGGCGACCGGTTTCTCACGCTGGTCGGATCCGTGCCCGATCCCGAGGCGATGGCCACCGCGGAGTGGACGGTGGCCGACAGCGTTGCCCACGTGCGCAGCATCGCCTCCCTCTACACCTCGATCCTGCAACCGGACAAGGTCGCGCACCCGTTCCCCGACGTCGAACATCAGATCATGACCACCACGGTGGACACCGTCGCCGAGATCAACGACGTAGTCCTGCGCCAGTTCACCGAACGGGACCTCCGCGTTCTCCACGACCTTCTCGCCGGCGACATCGACGACATTCTGCACGCCACCGAGAACGCCGACCCCACCGCTCCGGTCCCATGGCTGGGCGACTCCCGCGTCCCGATCGCCGGTGTCCTAGCCCACCTGGTCAACGAACTCCTGATCCACGGCTGGGATATCGCCCGCGCGGCCAAAACCCGCTGGGAGTTACCACCCCAGGACGCCGCCCTGTTCTTCGAACTCTTCCTCGTCGGAATGCTGCGCAACCACGCGGGCGGACTGCTCGGCCCCCCGGTCCCCGGCCGCCGGATCGCAGTCGAATTCCATTCCGCCCACACAACCCCCGTCACCCTCGTGCTCCAAGACCGCCGGGTAACCCTCGAAGAGACCGGCCAAGGCGCCGACGTCCGCCTCTCATTCGACCCCCCGACCCTCAACCTGATGCTGTTCGGCCGCATGAGCAAAGCCCGCGCCGCCCTCACCGGCAAGATAACGGCCCGCGGCCCCCGCCTCTGGCGCCTCCCGGAGTTCCTCCGGATCGTCCACCTCCCCTCAAACTCCTATCCGAAGACCGGAAATCCCCGCTGACGCGGTCACGCTCCTTCGCCATGCCCTCAAGGCCGGATTCCGCGCCGACGTGGTGACGCTCCTTCGCTATTCGCGTTGGATCGAGTTCCTTAAGCGCTGGCATGGCGGGCTGGATTGGCGCGGATCCCGTCTCGCCGGAACCACCGCTCCCCGTTACGAAACTCAGCCTGGGATAACTGCTTCTGTTCTTTCCTCAGGGGATACGACGAAAGAGACGCCTCGGGTCAGGCAAAGGGTTGAAGCGTTCTCGTCCGGTGAGACACGCGTGAGGGGGAGCGCGGAAGGGCCTACGGCCGTGCCGTCCATGCGCGGGTGAGGACGGCGGCCGCGACGAGTACGACGAGTGCCATGATGTCGGCGAATGCGACCGGGGTCAGCTGGGGATGCGCTCCCCGGGAGGGGAGAACCAGCGCGATGAACGACAGCTTGCCTACCGCTGCCGCGGCCAGCACCGGGATCCGCAGGTTCGAGAGAAACGCCACGGCCACGAGCGCGGTACCGAGTACGGCGAGCATCACCGCGCGATGGCGGAGCAGCAGGATGGCGGTGGCGTCGGTCGTCAGGACCCCGTAGGTGGTGGACAGCTTCGCCGGCATCAACGCGATAAGCCCCGGGGCGAGATTGAGCACCCCCACGGCACCGAACAACAGCATCCCCATCACCTGGGCAGACAGGCGCATCGTATCCTCCATCAACGTCTTAGGTTTGGTAAGCATGCGGGGGATGGCGATGTCAGCGCTTCCACGAACCTGTCGCGCCCGGATCGCGGCGCAAGCCGTGCCGACGCCGGTGCGCGGGTCACGACCGTGACCGTGCCTGCGGCGGTGTGGCTGTGGCCGGGCCGCGCCCTGTACACCGGGCCGTCGCTGCGGCTCGGGCCGCACTCGGGCGCGGTGACGTGCGTGGTCGCGAGCACGGGCCCGCCGTTTGTCGTGAGGCGCGCGGCCCTCGCCGAACAGCGGGTGCGAACCGCTTTGATCGCGCCGCGGGTGCGGCATCACATCACCGCAGGTGACGGCCGCATGGTGTTCCTCTACCTCGACGCCGGTTCGGCGTCCGAGCGGGCCTGCCGCGCCAAGTTCACCGCCGGTGACCGGAGCGTCCTGACCGGGCATCGGGACGAGACCGCGATTCTCGCCGGCGCGGCCGAGCTGTCCGCGCACACCCCCCTCGACCGGGTCGCCAGCTGGATCATCGAGGTGACCGGCCGCGAGGAGACCGCACCTGCCGACCCACGGATCGATACCGCCATCCAGCGCCTGCTGCGCGCCGGCGAGCCGCTGCCGGCTGAGCTCGTGGCCGCGGAGGCGGGGCTGTCGGAGTCGCGTTTCCTGCGGCTCTTCAGGCAGCACACGGGTACGTCCTACCGGCGGTTCCGGTTGTGGGCGCAGATGCGCCGAGCCGCCGCGAGCCTGGCAGAAGGGGGCAATCTCACCCGGGCTGCGGCGGACGGCTACTTCGCCAGCCCGTCCCACTTCAGCACCGCGTTTCACGCGTTGTTCGGTCTGACCCCGAGCGCTCTGCTGACCCTCGACCTCACGATCCGGTGCGTGGACGCCTGACGGCTCCTTAGCCGACGGCCAGCAGCGCGCCGCCTCCAGCCAGCTCCACCCAGAAGTAGAACCAGCACGGGTAGAAACCCGACGATCGCTCGACCGCCCGCGCCACCAGCCGCCCCAGCGCCATGCCCAGCAGGGCCAGGGCGACGGTGACAAGCACACCCCGCCTGATGCCACCGGCATCGGCCAGCGCCGCCACCAGCGCCCCGGCGACGGCCACGCCGAAACCTCCGTAGACGGCGCGGACCTCACTGCGCGCCTCAGCCGAGTCGGCGACCATCCGGAACGGCCTGATCAGCGCGGCAGGTGCGACGAGCCCGTACACGCCCATCCCAAGGAAGAAGACCGCCATCACGGCGATCACGCTATTGGCCACAGAAGTACCCCCAACGTCACAACGGCTGTTCGGGAATGAGGATGTCGCTGGCCGTGACATGGCGCTTCCATGAACCTGCCGTCATCTCAGAGTCGCGAGCCCCGATGCCGGAACGGCTCACTGGTCCGCGCCGAGGTATTTACGTCACGCCCACGGCTGGGGTCAGCCCGGATCGCCGCCCGGCGGGGCCTGCCTGCCTCTACCGTGCACCGCATCGCCGAGGACAGCCCACGGATAGTAGACGCGGTCGAGGAAGGCGGGCGGCTGCTCGCCCGGCAAAGGCGATGCGCATCCACCACATGATGGGGGTCCCCCTCGGCGATGCCGAGGGACTGTGCAATGAAGGTGTCGGCGCCGACCTGGATCTTGCAGAAGGCTTGGGGGTGCCCGTCATGACCATCTACGCCTGGAACTCGCGCGGCGGCGGCCCGAGATTGATGAGGTTCGGCAGCATGTACGGTACAAGATTGCCGATGTGGAAGCGTGGGAGGACGAGCACTACGCGGAGCAGGCGGCGAGCTGACTACATCTGGCTCCGGCACACCGGGTGGATCTGGATCGTCGCCGCAGGTCGATGCCGGCACAACGCGCCGAGCGTGAGCCCGTTCCACCGCAACAACACGGGCATCGGCATCGAGGCCGAGAACGCCGGCCGCACCCCTTGGCTGAGTGCCCAGCTGGACGCCTATCACGCGCTGCGTAGAGAAGGTCTCGATGGCCAAGATCAGCATGTTTGGCCGCTGATCACCGCTTCCAATCCTTCACCCCTGATTCGTTGGAAACGCCGCCCGCGCTTCCAACGTGCGTTGAACCCCGCCATGGTGGCGGGATGCCCCGGAGGAGGGGCACATGCACGCTGAGCCCGTGACCTATTCCAGGCCCTCCGTGGAGGCCAAGGTCAAGGCGATGACCTTGACTCCCTACTTCGCTGGTGTCGCAGGTATGGCCATCCTGCAGGTGATCGCCGACGATCCGTCGCTGATCTCGTTCCTGCCCGACTGGGTGGAGGCGATCGTCATGCCGCTGGTGCCGACCGGACTGGCGGCCCTGGCTGGTTACCAGGCCAGGCACCCCCTGCGGATGAGGTGTCGTTTTGGGGCATGCCTCGACCGTAGGAGTGAGCGTTTTGCATCCTCAATGAGGTTGCCCAGCATTGCCCCTTAGGGTGTGTTTTGTGGATCACATCGGAGCCAAGCAGCAGGCAGGCGATGATCACAGCCGAGAGGTAGTGGACAGCGAGCTTTGTCATACTGGGCGGCGATATGACGCTGACCCGACCGTGAAATCGACGATCTGCGAACCATTAACCCGACCACGGAAAGATCACGAAGATTCTAGGCCAACGGGATGTGTCCGTATGGGAAGATCCTCAAGCAGACTTCTTACAGTCAGAGACCTCTGCTCGGGCGATAGTGTGGCCTGCCGAGGGGGACGGAGATGCTCGACCTTCACACGGCCATTCGGAGTTGTCCCTCTCACCCGATATTGAGTCCAGACGACTCCGGGAACCGGCACTGGATAGGAGAATTTCACCACGTCGTGCGCTGCAACGAGGAAGACGATTCCCCACAGCTCAGCGTTTGGCCCCCACCATTCCGGATCGTCCGGCCATTGGTAGGCCCATTGGCCCATGTGTACAGGCACAGGTGCCCAGAACATTCTGGGCGGAGATTCCGGAATTGCACGGCTCCTAGGAGCGAAAAAGAAGTAGCTATAAAGCCCATGTCCGTCCGGAAACGAGGCTGTCCCGGAAAATGTAACGACCCGGCCCGGAGCGACACTGGACATCGGATATCTCGACCACTCGACGCTCGCAGGCGATGGCATTGAGGTGCTAGGAGACGGCCGAGGCGAGGTAAACGCTTCACGGAGGTCGGCATGGTCAGCGATTGTGTTCTCTACAAGAGTGACCAGCGCCACGAGAAACGACAGATATGCCACCACGCCTTCCTGACTGCGCGGCAGGAGTCGGCGCAGGCCATTGATTTGCGGATGATCTGACTCTAGGCGCGATTCGACTTCGGCAAGGCGGGCTTGGGTCTCGCGCAGTTCCTCGATCGTGGTACGGAGCCGTTCCCGTTCAGCGCGCTTCCGAAGGGCGCTCGTGGCGGTCCATATGACGGAGAGGGACTCACGTACGACCTCGGGACCGTTCGTGGCTCCGCAGTTGGGACAGGGGGCGCCGGCGCCCGGGATACCGCCGAGCGGCTGTTTATAGGGATCGTACTTGAGCAGGAACGAGTCGTCATCGATCGTGACCTCGGGCACCGGTGCTCCGCAGCGACCACAGAAAATCGGCAGGTTCACGACCCTATAGTCGTCTCGACGTCGTGGTGGCGCTAGGTGCCCAGGGTCTCCAGCGCGTCGCCTATCAGGGAAAATCGCGCTAGTCGCCCGTCGGGCACCCAGAAGGGGTTACCTGGTAGCGCCAGTGGAGACGCGAATGCTCGCGGCAGCCAACGGACGAGCTCGCCGGCGGCGATGTTGTGGCCAGCCGTCAGGCTGTGTTCCCAGCGGATGCAGTCGCTGGCGGGCTCGGAGACGATATTGCGGGAGCGCTATCACCGGTCCCATCAGCGCAGAACGGCCCGGCATCGATCTCGATGCCGGGCCGTTCTGTTCGGTCTGACATTGCTCAGCAACAACGACGACCAACGACAAGGTTTTCCCAGGTCAGCGCCCGTTTCCGGGAAGATCGCCGAAGCCGGAGAACCCCGCTCTCACACGTCGTAGTAGAGCTCGAACTCGTGCGGGTGCGGGCGCAGGCGGATCGGGTCGATCTCCTGGGTGCGCTTGTAGTCGATCCACGTCTCGATCAGGTCGGGCGTGAAGACGCCGCCTTCGAGGAGGTAGTCGTGGTCGGCCTCGAGGGCGTCCAGGACCGCGGACAGCGAGCCGGGGACCTGCGGGACCTGGCGGGCCTCCTCGGGGGGAAGCTCGTAGAGGTCCTTGTCGACCGGCTCCGGCGGCTCGATCTTGTTGCGGATGCCGTCGATGCCGGCCATGAGCTGGGCGGCGAACGCGAAGTACGGGTTGCACGACGGGTCCGGAACCCGGAACTCCAGGCGCTTGGCCTTCGGGTTGGAGCCGGTGATCGGGATGCGCACGCAGGCCGAGCGGTTGCGCTGGGAGTACACCAGGTTGACCGGGGCCTCGTAGCCGGGCACCAGGCGGTGGTAGGAGTTCACCGTCGGGTTGGTGAAGGCCAGCAGCGAGGGCGCGTGCTTGAGCAGGCCGCCGATGTAGTAGCGGGCGATGTCGGACAGGCCCGCGTAGCCGACCTCGTCGTAGAAGAGCGGCTCGCCGTCCTTCCAGAGCGACTGGTGGCAGTGCATGCCCGAGCCGTTGTCACCGAAGATCGGCTTCGGCATGAAGGTGACCGTGTGGCCGAACTCCAGGGCCGTGCTCTTGATGATGTACTTGTAGAGCATCAGCTTGTCGGCGGTCTGCAGCAGCGTGCCGAACTTGAAGTCGATCTCGGCCTGGCCGGCGGTGCCGACCTCGTGGTGCTGCATCTCGGTCTCGATGCCGGCGTCGATGAGGCGGCGCACCATTTCCGACCGGAGGTCGGTGAAGTGGTCCATCGGCGGGACCGGGAAGTAGCCGCCCTTGTAGCGGGGCTTGTAGCCGAGGTTGCCGCCCTGCGTGGCGGTGCCGGTGTTCCAGGCGCCCTCGATCGAGTCGATGTAGTAGAAACTCGAGTGCTGGTTGGTCTGGAAGCGCACGTCGTCGAAGATGTAGAACTCGGCCTCGGGGCCGAAGTACACCGTGTCGGCGATGCCCGTTCCCTTGAGGAACTCCTCGGCCTTGCGGGCGACGTTGCGCGGGTCGCGGCTGTACGCCTCGCCGGTGAGCGGGTCGTGCACGAAGAAGTTGATGTTCAGCGTCTTGTGCTTGCGGAACGGGTCGATCACGGCCGTCGTCGGGTCGGGCAGCAGCAGCATGTCCGACTCGTGAATGGCCTGGAATCCACGGATGGACGAACCGTCGAACATCAGGCCGTCGGTGAAGACGTTGGGGCCAAAGTTCTCGACGGGGAAGGTGAAGTGGTGCGTCGTACCCGGCAGGTCGGTGAACCTGACGTCGACGAACTGCACCCCTTCGTCCCGGATGAAATTCAGGACGTCGTCGGCGGAGTTAAACACTCTCTCGAACCTCCCAGGGGCATGGGCTTAGCAGACTGAAAGTAGGCCCGGGGCGTTTCCGCCCCATGTCTCGTTTGTTTCGCACGTGTTAATGGAACAGCGATCCAACGCTAACCGTGACCGGGAAGTGACACGTCACCTCCGGCGTCACCTTGACCCAGTCTTTCCCAGACTGGTACGTCGAAGGAGGAGCCACCACAACCGGCCGATACCGTTGAGCATATGAAACAACGGCAGCCCTCGAACCGGCAGCCCACCAACCGCCAGGCCCGTGACCAGCGTCAGCGCGGTACGCAGCAGCCGGGCGAAAGCCAGCCGCGCAAGGCGCAAGGGAAACCGGGCAAGGGGCAGGCGCCGAACCGGAAGTCCCAAGGGCAATCTGGCAACAAACAGCCCCGGCCCGCCCAGGCCCAGGAGCGGGAACCCCGCTGGACGCAGACCTGGCTCGGCGGCACCCGATCCGCGGGCGTCGACCTCGGTTACCCCGGAGAGCGCCTCGGCCTCCCCCAGGACGGCCCCGGCGCGGTCGCCGGTTTCGGCCGCCGGATCGGCGCCATCCTGGTCGACTGGATGATCTGCACGTGGGCGATCGCGCGCGGCGTCTTCCAAGCGAGCCCGCAGGACGCCTCCTGGATCGGCATGGCGGTCTTCGCCGCCGCCTACATCCTGCTGGTGGGCACCCTCGGCATGACCCTCGGCATGCGCCTGTTCAAGATCCGGATCGCCGCCCTGGACGGCTCCCAGCCCACCCTGCTGGCGGTGCTGATCCGGACGTTCCTGCTGTGCCTGGCCGTACCCGCCCTGATCTGGGACCGGGATCAGCGGGGCCTGCACGACCGCGCGGCCGGGACGATCGCCGTCAGGCTTTGACGCAGCTGAAGATGGCGGTGCCGGGGATGTGGCGGCCCCGGAGCGGGCTCCAGCCGCCCCAGTCGCGGTCGTGGCCCTCAGGCCACTCCGGTTCGGTGAGCGCCACCAGCGTGAGCCCGGCCCCGGTGATCAAGCCGACCCAGTCGCCCAGCGTGCGGTGGTGCTCCACGTAGGAGACCTGGCCGTCCTCGACCTCCACGTACGGCATGCGATCGAAATACGACCGGTCGGCGGTCAGCCCGCGCGGCCCGGGGTCGTCGGGGAACGCCCACCGGATCGGATGGCTGACGGCGAAGACGAACCGCCCGCCGGAACGCAGCACCCGGCGCGTCTCGGCCAGGACGGCCCCCGCGTCCGCGACGAACGGCAGCGCGCCGAAGGCCGAGCAGGCCAGATCGAACGAGGAGCCCGCGAACGGCAGGAATTCCGCGTCGGCTTGCACGAGCGGCAGCGGCGCCGCGGCGTCCTGGTCGATGCGGCGCGCGTGCTGAAGCTGCCGATACGACAGATCCAGCGAGACGACCTCGGCTCCCCGCTGGGCCAGCCAGCGGCCGCACTGCCCGGCGCCGCCGCCGATTTCGAGGATCCGCAGCCCGCGCACCTCGCCCAGCAGCCCGGCGTCGGCCTCGTCCAGACCTTCCGGGCACCAGATGAAACCGTCATCGCGCAGGAACGCGCCGTGCTCGGCCTGATACCCGTCCGAGGCGCCGTCCCACCAGCTCCGGTTGGCCCGCGAGGTCTCGGCCCTGGAGACCCGCTTTCTGAACATGCGGTCAGCGGGCCTTCGGCGCCTTGGGCGTCTTCGGCAGCCGCGCGCCCTTCGGCATCGGGCCCTTCGGCAGCGGAATCGACGGGGTCAGCGCGCGCATGCGGTTGTTGACCTCGGAGACGGCCGGCTTCTTGAGGTTGCGGGGCAGCTTCATCAGGTGCCGCTGCAGCTTGGCGATCGGCACCTGCCCTTCGGCGTCGCCGCACTGCACGTCGTAGACGGGAACGTCGATCGCCACCCGCTGGACCCGCTTCTTCTCGGCCAGCAGCATGCGCTGCACCCGGTTGCCGGGCCCTTCGGAGACGAGGATCACGCCCGGGTAGCCGACCACCCGGAACACCAGGTCCTGCTCGCGGTTGACCGCGACCGGCTTCTCCTCGACATACCAGTTCCCGCGCATGCCCTGGAGGATCGCGTACGCCGCGCCGGGCTGGCCGTGCAGCATCGAATACTGCGCCCGCTGGGCCAGCTGGCCGAAAATGATCATTCCGACCAGCAGCGACACCGGGATGCCGAGGATCAGCGCGTAGATCACGCTGTTGGTCAGCACCCCGACCACGACGGCGAGCGCGAGCACGCCGACGACGGACGCGTAGACGATCGGCATCCCCTTGGGGTTGGCCTTCTTGATGATCTGCGCGACCATCCGGAGTTGCTTGATGCGGCCTGGGCTCGCCGGGTCTTTCGCCATGACGTGAAGGATACAAATCCCGCGGGCGATTCGTGAAAACGAATCAGCTTCGAACGGTGGACCTGCGCTCGATCGCCTGCTGGTACAGCCGCCCGGCCCGGTACGAGGAGCGCACCAGCGGCCCGGACAGCACGCCCGCGAAGCCGATCGCCTCGGCCTCCCGCTGGAGCTCCACGAACTCCTCCGGCTTCACCCAGCGCTCGACCGGGTGGTGGCGCGGCGTCGGCCGCAGGTACTGCGTGATCGTCAGCAGGTCGCAGCCCGCCTCGTGCAGGTCGCGCATGGCCTGCACGATCTCCGCGCGCTCCTCGCCCATGCCCAGGATCAGGTTGGACTTGGTGACCAGACCGGCCTCGCGGGCGGTGGTCAGCACGCCCAGCGACCGGTCGTAGCGGAACGCGGGCCGGATCCGCTTGAAGATCCGCGGTACGGTCTCGATGTTGTGCGCGAACACCTCGGGCCGGGCCGAGAAGACCTCCTCCAGCTGGGCGCGGTCGCCGTTGAAGTCCGGAACCAGGAGTTCCACCCCGCAGCCGGGCAGCAGCGCGTGGATCTGGCGGGCGGTCTCCGCATACAGCCAGGCGCCGCCGTCGGGCAGGTCGTCGCGGGCGACGCCGGTGACGGTCGCGTAGCGCAGGCCCATCTGCTCGACCGACTCGGCCACCCGGCGCGGCTCGTCGGTGTCATACGCCGCGGGCTTGCCGGTGTCGATCTGGCAGAAGTCACAGCGCCGGGTGCACTGGTCGCCGCCGATGAGGAAGGTCGCCTCGCGGTCCTCCCAGCATTCGTAGATGTTGGGACACCCGGCCTCTTCGCAGACCGTGTGCAGGCCCTCCCGCCGGACCAGCGATTTGAGCTCGGTGTATTCGGGCCCGGTCTTGAGCTTGGTCTTGATCCACGGGGGTTTGCGCTCGATCGGGGTCTGGCTGTTGCGAACTTCCAGGCGGAGGAGTTTACGGCCTTCAGGTGCGACGCTCACCCTGCCAGCTTATGCCAGTCCTCAGCTGAGCAGGCCGAGGCCCCTGAGCATGCGGGCATACCGCGATTTCAGCTCCTCGTCGAGCCGCTCGGACTCGCCCGCCTCGATCGTGGCGGCCACCGGCCTGGGGCTGTCCAGCTCCCGCAGCGCGGCCCGGTCGAGGGCGCCGCGCCGGATCACCGACACGTCCTCGCCGCGCAGCGCCGCGGCCTGCAGCGGCGCCAGGTAGCGCCGGGAGGCGGCGAGTTCGGACAGTTCGGCCAGCGCGCCCGGCCCGGCGACCTGCTCAGCGATCTCCCGCGCCCGCGCGCGTTCCCCGGCCAGCCAGCCCCGGGTGAGCCGATCGAGCAGGAAGCCGGCCACGATCGCGGGCCATCCGACCACCCAGCCCACCAGCCGCCCGAACGTCCCCGCCGTCTCGTACGTGGTGTGCGGCGCCCACGCGCCCAGCGTCAGCGCCATGTCCTCGTGCGCCCGCCGCCGGCTCGAATTCTCCCCGCCGCCGAACAGCGCCGCCCGCAGCTCGGCCAGCGTCGTCCGCGCGCCACCGATGATCATTCCTTCCTCCGCCCGCGCGTTCGCGCAGGCCACCGCCAGCAGCGCCACCCGCTGCGCGGGCGCGAGCGCCAGCCAGATCGGCAGCCCCACGGTCAGCACCGGCCGCCGCAGCAGCCCGACCCGCGTCAGCTCCGCCCCCAGCCCCTGATCGTGTACGGCTACCGCCCGCGGCTTCGGCGCCCAGGTCGCGGCGGCCACCCGTTCGGCGAGGGCGTACAGGGCCGGAGCGGTTTCCCGGGGGAGGACTTCGGCGGCGGGGGAGAGGCGGGCGGCGCGGGGCCTGAGCATGCAGCCGAGCCCCAGGAAGACCCCGCCGAGCAGCCAGGACACCAGGAAGCCCGGGTTGCGGAGGATCGTCCACAGGCCGAGCGCGGCGAAGGCGAGCGTGAAAGCGTGCACCGCGATCGCGACGACATAGGCCGCGAACTTGGTCAACATATGGACATTTTGGCGGGATTATCGGCGTGACACTAGGCGTGCAGGTCTTCCTCGTACATGTCATAGATCTCCGCTTTGAGCGCCTCGCCCAGGCGCTTCTCCGCATACGGGATGACCTCGTCCACCGTGATCCGGCGACCGGTCTCGGCCGACAGCGACGTCACCCCCGCGTCCCGGATGCCGCACGGGACGATCCGGTTGTACCAGCTCAGATCATTCGCGCAGTTCAGCGCGAAACCATGCATCGTGACGCCCTTGGCGACCCGGATCCCGATCGCGCCCAGCCTGCGGTCCGGCACCCCGTGGGACGCCTCCCCGCGCACCCACACCCCGGCCCGCCCGTCAACCCGCCCGGCCACGACCCCCAGATCCGCGCAGACCTGGATCAACACCCCTTCGAGCAGCCGCACGTACGGAATCACGTCGTCGATCCGCACGATCGGATACCCGACCAGCTGCCCGGGGCCATGCCAGGTGACCCGGCCGCCCCGGTCCACGTCGATGACCGGCGTGCCGTCGCTCGGCCGATCCTCAGGACCCGTGCGTTTGCCCGCCGTGTAGACGGGCGCGTGTTCCAGCAGCAGGCACAGATCGCCCAGCTCGCCGCTCGCCCGCCGGGCGTGCGCCAGCCGCTGCAGTGCCCAAACCTGCTCGTACGGAACATCGACGCCAAGTCGGACGATAGCCAGCCCACTCACGTGTCCAGGGTAGACGCGAGTTGGCGGGGTTCGATACGGAACTCCTTCACCCCACCCGCACCATCTCTCTCAATCCGGTACGCGTAGCCGTCCGGCTCGATGCTGACCGCCTGGATGAACTCGGTGCCCACGTAGTGCAGGGCCACGCCCTCGTCGGCCGCGTACCCGTCCGGCAGCTCGCCGGAGGCCACCGACTGGTGCAGCAGCGGCCGCCGCTGCTCGTCGGAGTCGTAGTGCACCCCGCACGAGTACGGCAACAGCCCCATCCCCTCCGCCCACGGCCGCAACGCCGGCCCGAACGAGTCGGTGTTCCCGCCCACATGCCAGCACAGCGCGCCCGCGCTCTGCCCCGCCAGCACCACACCCGCCCGCCAGGCCTCTTCCAGCGCCTCGTCCAGACCGTGCAGCCGCCACAGCGCCATCAGATTGGCCACGCTGCCGCCGCTCACGTAGATCGCGTCCTGCTCCAGGATCCAGGCGCGCGGGTCGGGGATGTTGGGCATCGGGAAGACGCTCAGGTGGCTGAGCTCCACGTCCCAGTCGCGGAACGCGCCGTACATCTTGAGCAGCCAGTCGTCGGCGTCGCCGGACGCGGTCGCGAGCATGCCCACCTTGGGCCGGTCCTGGCCGGTCAGGTCCAGGACGTAGCGGAGCAGGGGGGTCGCCTCCATGAAGTCGAAGCGTCCGGTCAGGCGGAATGAACCGCCCCCGATTGCCACGATGTGCGACTGCCCAACCCGTCCCATTGTTCACTCCCATGTCAGAAAGAAAGCCCAAGCCTACGACCCGGCCGTGCGCGCTCGCGCTGGTATCTCGGAAGACGGGCAGTTCACCCGTTTCGCGAGGATAATCCACGTCTCGTCGCGGGAGGTGGCAGACGTCCGGTGGGCCGGTGGCCTCACTATTTGACCGGTTCGGCGGGTTATTACTGCTATGCGCAGGAATGGTATCCGGATTTATCGTGAAATCCTGCTACGACGAGATCAAGAAATAGCTGCGGGGCGGCCGGTCGCTTTCTCCGAGCAGTTACGCCAGGGCTGGTGCGGAGCCGCGCAGGCGGGCGGCGTCCTGGCTGGGCGGCGCGCCGAACTGGCGGCGGTACTCGCGGCTGAACTGTGACGGGCTGTCGTAGCCGACGCGGAGGCCGACGCCGGTGACGTCGTTGGGATGCGTGGCGAGCAGGAGCCGGGCCTCCTGCAGCCGGATCTGTTTCTGGAACTGGATCGGGCTCATCGCGGTGACCGCCTGGAAATTGCGGTAGAAGGCGGACACGCTCATGCCGGACATCTGCGCCACGTCCTCCACCCGGAAGGACTGCGTGTAGTGGTCGCGGATCCACCGGACCGCCCTGGCGACGTGGGTGAGGCTGCTGTCGGCGAGGCCGAGCTGGCGGACGGCGGCGCCCTGCTCGCCGGTGATGATCCGCCAGAGGATCTCCCGTTTGATCAGCGGTGCGAGCACCGCCAAGTCGCGTGGCTGGTCGAGCAGGCGCAGCAGCCTGATCACCGCGTCGATGAGCTCGGCGGACGCGTCGCTGACGGCCAGGCCGGACGGCGCGCCGCCGGCGGCGGGCGGGAGGTCGCCGGGGGGCGCCTGCAGCAGCAGCTCGGCGACGGTGGCCGGGTGCAGGGTCAGGCCGAAACCCAGCGCAGGGCGCTCGGGGCTGGCCTCGGTGAAGTGGCCGGTGATCGGCAGGTCGACCGAGGCGATGAGGTACTGCCCGGCGCCGTACTCGTACACGCGGTCGCCCAGCGCGATGCGTTTCGCGCCCTGCGCGATGAGCGCCAGCACCGTGCTCGTCATCGACGGCGACGGCGGATCCGACTGCTCGACCTTCGAGATCAGGACGTTGTCGATGGCGGTGGTCGTGTCGGGTCGGGCGTGCCGGGCGAGCAACGCGCGCAGCTCATCAAGGGCCATGACCTGATTGAAGCACCAACCGATACTCGCCGCAACGATAGAATCAGGCAAGAGGTCAAGAGCATCGTTCTAACGTTTCCGCAGGTGGCGATGCTTACATGGGGTTGTCGATATCCCAGGAGCGCAAAACCGCTCCACGAATGAGGAGATTGCCCCCATGGCCGTCAACCACGGTTTCCACGCCACCATGACCGCACAGCCCGGCAAGGCTGACGAGGTGGTCGAGCTCCTGCTCAACGCGCCGTCCCTGCCGAACGAGGACTGCGTCGTCTTCCTGGTCGGCCGCTCGGCCGCCAACCCGGACATCGTCTACGTCACCGAAGGCTGGACCAGCCAGGAGGCCCACAGCCGGTTCTTCGCGACCGAGCCGGCGCAGGCACTGGTCGCGAAGCTGCAGCCGCTGCTGGCCGGCGACTCCCAGTACACCGACGAGGTCCCCGTCGGTGGCAAGGCCACCTTCTAAACCCAGCGAAAGGACCCCCTCATGGCACCGGTACGACCCGACCTCGACCCCGAACTGCGCGCGCTGCTCGCCGACATGCCGCTCATGTCCGAACTCACCCCCGAGGTACTCGCTCAACTGCGCGCGTTCCCGTCGACCCCGATCGACACCCTCCTCGACGGCCGCGCCGTCACCCACCAGGAGCTGACCATCCCCACCCCGGACGGCTCGCGCATCCCGCTGTCGATCTTCAGCCCCGCCGATCGCGCCACAGTGGGGCCGTGCGTCTACTGGATCCACGGCGGCGGCATGGTCATGGGAGACCGCTTCGCACAGATCGACATCCCGCTGGAGTGGCTCGACCTGTTCGGCGCCGTCGTCGTCTCCGTGGACTACCGGCTGGCGCCAGAGGTCACCGGCACGACCCTGGTCGAGGACTGCTACCACGGCCTGCTCTGGACCGCCGAGCACGCCGCCGACCTCGGCATCGACCCTGCCCGCATCGTCGTCGCGGGCACCAGCGCCGGCGGCGGCCTCGCCGCCGGAACCACCCTGATGGCCCGCGACCGCGGCACCCCGCCGATCGCCGCCCAGATGCTGATCTACCCCATGCTCGACCACCGCGACAACACCCCCTCCAGCCGGCAGTACGGCGGCGAGCCCGGTGTCTGGACCCGCGAGATGAACCGGTTCGGATGGGCCTCAGTCCTCGGCGACCTCGCCGACGGCGACGTGCCGGCCTACGTCTCACCCGCGGTGGCCGACGACCTCTCCGGCCTGCCCACCACCTACATCGACGCCGGCACGGCCGAGGTCTTCCGCGACGAGGACGTCACCTACGCCAGCAGGATCTGGGCGGCCGGCGGCCAGGCGGAACTGCACATCTGGGCGGGCGGCTTCCACGGCTTCGACGCGCTCTACCCCCAGGCGCGGGTCTCGGCCGCGGCACGCCGCACCCGCCACGACTGGCTCGCCCGGGTCCTGCACCCGGCCTCCGACGCACCAGCCCTGTCCTCAGCCATGACTCTCCAGGCTTAGAGGATTGTGCAAGAATAGAAGAGCATCTTTCTATCGTATGCGCACGTGGAGATGCTCTGATGGAAGTACTGAAATCCTACATAGCATTGATCTGCTCCATGAATGAACAGGTGGTCAACCATGCAGGTCGCCATTGTCACCGGTGCCAGCTCTGGTATCGGGCAGAGTGCCGCCATCCAGATCGCCAAGCGCGGCACGGGGGTGATCCTCACGTACCAGAACAACGAGTCCGGAGCGCTGGACACGGTGGCGATGATCGAGAAAGACGGCGGCACGGCCGTCGCGCTGCCGCTGGCCGTCGGCGACTCGGAGACGTTTCCGGCCTTCCGTGAGTCCGTCGTCACCGCCTTGCGCGACACCTGGCAGCGGGACACGTTCGATTTCCTCGTCAACAACGCCGGATTCGGCCAGATGGCGATGTTCGAGGACACGACCGAGGAGATGTTCGACACGCTCATGCGGGTGCTGCTCAAAGGCCCGTACTTCCTGACCCAGACCCTGCTGCCGTTGCTGGCCGACGGCGGCGCGATCGTCAACACCACGAGCAGCTCGGCCCGGCCTTCCGTCCTGGAACCCGGCTACTCCGCCTACGGCACCATGAAGGGCGGCATGGCCGTCCTGACCCGCTACCTGGCCAAGGAATTCAGCCCACGCGGCATCCGCGTCAACTCCGTCTCCCCCGGCCCCACCCGCACCCGCATCGGCGGCAACGCGTTCGAACACTACCCCGAAGTGATCCCCGCGATCGCGGCCAGGACCGCCCTCGGACGCCTCGGCGAACCCGACGACATCGGCATGGTGATCGCGACCCTGCTGGCCGAGGAATCCCGCTGGATAACCGCCCAAGACATCGAAGTCTCCGGCGGCTATAACCTCTGACCAGGTCAATCGTTGAGTGCGGCCTTCAGCGCTGTGGGCAGGTCCGGTTCGGTGAAGTGGTATCCGGCGTCCAGCAGGACGCGGGGGAGTACGCGCTGGCCGATCAGTACGCCTTCGCCGGCGAACTCGCCCAGGGCCAGGCGGAGGGCGAAGGCGGGGGTGGGGATGGGCATGGTCGGGCGGTTCAGGGCGTGGCCGATGGCCTTGGTGTAGTCGGCGTTGGTGGCCGGTTCGGGGGAGGTCACGTTGACGGGGCCCGAAATTTCCTCGTTTTGTAGGAGGAAGCGGACGGCGTTGACCCAGTCGGTGCGGGAGATCCAGGAGAAGTACTGGCGGCCGGTGCCGAGGGGGGCGCCCAGGCCCATTCTGAAGATGGGCAGCACCTTGGCGAGCGCGCCGCCGGACCTGCTGAGGACGACGCCGGAGCGCAGGCAGACCACGCGGATGCCCGCCTCGGCCGCCTGGGCCGTCGCGCCCTCCCACTGGGCGACCACGTCGGCCAGGAAACCTTCGCCCTGCCGGTCGTGCTCGTCGACCGCGCGGTCCTTGGTGTCGCCGTAGAAACCCACCGCGGAGCCGGACAGCAGCACCGCCGGCGGGGCGCCCATCCCGGCCAGCGCCGCGGCCAGCATGCTCGTGCCACGCGTGCGGCTCTCCAGAACCTTCCGTTTGTACGCGGGTGTCCAGCGTCTGTCGCCGATCCCCGCCCCGGCCAGATGCACGACCGCGTCCGCGCCGTCGAACACCGACGGGTCCAGGATGCCCTCCTCGGGGTTCCAGAAGGCCTCGTCAGGGGCGGCGGGCTCGTGCCGTACCAAACGGCGGACCGGGCGGCCGTCGGCGGCCAGCGCCCGGATCAGAGCCGAGCCCAGCAGCCCGGAGGAACCCGTCACCACGATCGTCATGCCACCCACGGTAGTTCCTCCGCTAGCGAAACCACGTTCGGATGCACCCGAAAAGAACGAGCCCTTCGCCAGGTATCGGCGAAGGGCTCGTCAAGGTCCGGGGACGGAGATCCGGCCGTCGAACAGTTTGGCCTGAGGCTCAGTCCCGGCCGGTCATCCGGGCCAGGGCTGAGCCAGGCTGACTACAGCAGGGGCTCAGGCCAGGCCGAGCTGGCCCTCGAAGCGGCCCTCCTCCAGGCGGCGCTTGATCGTCGTGAGGAAGCGGGCGGCGTCGGCGCCGTCCACCAGGCGGTGGTCGTAGGTGAGCGCCAGGAACACCGTCGAGCGGACCGCGATGACCTCGCCCTCGGGCGTGTCCACGACCACGGGACGCTTCACGACCGCGCCGGTGCCCAGCATGCCGACCTGCGGCTTGTTGAGGATCGGCGTGTCGAACAGGGCGCCGCGGCTGCCGGTGTTGGTCAGCGTGAACGTGCCGCCGGCCAGGTCGTCGGGGCTGATCTTGTTGGTCCTGGTGCGCTCGGCCACGTCGGCGATCTTGCGGGCCAGGCCGGCGATGTTGAGGTCGCCCGCGCCCTTGACCACGGGGACGATGAGGCCCTTCTCGGTGTCCACCGCGATGCCGAGGTTCTCGACGTCGTGGTAGGTGACCTCGTTGGTCTCGTCGTTGATCACCGCGTTCAGCTTCGGATGCACCTTCAGCGCCTCGACCGCCGCCAGCGCGAAGAACGGCATGAACGACAGCTTCACGCCCTCCCGCGCCTCGAACGCGCTCTTGGCCTGCTGGCGCAGCTTGGCGATCCGGGTCACGTCCACCTCGACCACGGTGGTGAGCTGCGCGGTGGTGTGCAGCGAGTCCATCATGCGCTCGGCGATGACCTTGCGCAGCCGCGACATCTTCTCGGTCGTGCCCCGCAGCGTGGTGTCCACCTGAACCGGCTCGGGCGCCGAGGGAGCGGCCTGGACCGGCGCGGCCGGGGCGGCGGGCGCCTGCGCGGGGGCCTGGCGCGCGGCGGCTGCGGCGGCGGCCTGCTCCCGCTGCACCCGGGCCGCCTCGATGACGTCCTGCTTGCGGATCCGGCCGCCGACGCCGGTGCCGGACAGCGTCTCCAGGTT
>NZ_BLAE01000110.1:0-3980 GCF_009687865.1 Acrocarpospora macrocephala | reverse complement strand
CTCCAGGTTCACGCCGTGCTCGTGGGCGAGCTTGCGCACCAGCGGCGTCACGTACGGGCTCTCGCCGGAGGGCAGCGGCGCCGGCTCGGTGGCGGGCGTCGTGGTGATCGGCGTGTACGCCTGCGGCGCGGGCCGCGGCGGCTGCGGGAACTGCTGCGGAGCCTGCGGCGCGGGCTGCGGGATCGACGAGATCGGCGGCTGCGGCGGCGCGGGCGCCGGGGCCGGGGCGGGCGGCGGGACGGCGGCCTGGGGCGCGGGCAGCGGCTCCGGCTCGGGCAGCGGCTCGGGAGCCGCCACCGGGGCCTCGGCGGCGGGCGCGCCACCGGCGGCGGAGTCGATGACCGCCAGCTCGGCGCCGACCTCCACCGTCTCGTCCTCGGCCACGACGATCTTCGTCAGGAAGCCCGCGGACGGCGAGGGGATCTCGGTGTCGACCTTGTCGGTCGAGACTTCGAGCAGCGGCTCGTCGGCCTCGACGTGGTCGCCCTCCTTCTTCAGCCAGCGGGTGACGGTGCCCTCGGTAACGCTCTCGCCGAGCTGGGGCATGGTTACGGAGACAGGCATGATGAGTCTTTCCTATGAGGGCTTGTCAGTTGTGGACGTGCAGCGGCTTGCCGGCCAGGGCCAGCATGGCCTCGCCGAGAGCCTCCGACTGGGTCGGATGCGGATGGATCAGCTGGGCCACATCGCTCGCCGTCGCCTCCCAGTTGTAGATCAGCTGGGCCTCCGCGATGAGCTCGCCGACCCGGCCGCCGACCATGTGCACGCCGAGGACCCGGCCGTCGCGCTCGGCCACGACCTTGACCTCGCCCTGGGTCTGCAGGATCTTGCTCCGCCCGTTCCCGGCCAGGTTATAAGTCAGCTCTACCACGTCGAAGCCGCGCTCACGTGCCTGCGCGGAACTGATGCCCACCGCGGCGACCTCGGGCTCGCTGTAGGTGATCCGGGGCACGCCGTCGTAGTCGATCGCCACCGGGTTCAGACCGGCGATCTGCTCGGCCACCAGGATGCCCTCGGCGAAGCCGACGTGGGCCAGCTGCGGGGTCGGGATCAGGTCGCCCACCGCGTACACCCCCGGGACGCCGGTCCGGCAGAGCTCGTCCACCAGGACGTAGCCGCGGTCCAGGGTCACCCCGGCGGTCTCGAAGCCCAGACCGGCGGAGACCGGGCCGCGGCCGACCGCCACCAGGAGCAGCTCCGCGTCCAGCGTCTTGCCGTTCTCCAGGGAGACCACCACGCCGGTGTCGGTGGTCTTCACGCTGTCGAAGCGCGCGCCGAGCTCATACTTGATGCCGCGCCGCCGGAAGGCACGCTCCAACAGCTTGGAGTTGGCCTCGTCCTCCAGCGGGAGCAGGTGGGGCAGCGCCTCCACGATCGTCACCTCGGCGCCGAAGGAGCGCCACACGCTGGCGAACTCGACGCCGATGACGCCGCCGCCGAGGACCACCACCGAGGTGGGCACCCGGTCCAGCACCAGGGCGTGGTCGCTGGTGATGACCTTGCTGCCGTCGATGTCCAGACCGGGCAGCGACTTGGCCGCCGACCCGGTGGCCAGCACCAGGTTCGTGCCCTCGTAGACCTGCCCGTCCACGATGACCCGGTTCGGGCCGATGACCCGGCCCTCGCCCTCGATCACGGTGATCTTCTTGCTCTTGATCAACCCGGTCAGGCCCTTCCAGAGCCCGTTGATCACCTTGTCCTTGTACGCGAGCACGCCCGGCACGTCGATCCCGTCGAAACGGGTCTTGACCCCGAACGCCTCACCCTCACGGGCCTGGTCGGCCAGCTCCGCCGCGTGCAGCAGCGCCTTCGTGGGAATGCACCCGTTGTGCAGACAGGTGCCGCCGACCTTCCCCTTCTCGATCAGCGCCACGCTCTTGCCGAGCTCGGCCGCCCGCAGGGCACAGGCGTAACCGCCGCTACCGCCACCTAGGACGACAATGTCGAAGGGGCCGCTGCCATCAGCCACTGGAAAGCTCCCTAATGATTTTCACGTGCCGTTGTGACGGCATCTTTTCACTTGTCACTGAAGATCGTGGTTCAGACGCGGGCGCTACCGCGCGTATCGCTCCGCGATCCCGAACAACGTACGCGTGAGGGCGCCTGTTCCGCCCTTCGGCGTGTATCCATGAGGTTCGCCCTTGTTGAAGGCCGGACCCGCCATGTCCACATGTGCCCAGGGAACGCCGTCGGGAACGAACTCGCGCAGGAAAATCCCGGCCGCCAGCATGCCGCCCCAGCGCTCCGGGTTCAGGTTCGCGATGTCGGCGATCGGCGAGTCGAGGCCCTTGCGCAGCTCCTCGGGGAGCGGCATGCCCCAGGCGCCCTCCCCCTGCGCCTGGGCCACCTCGACGATCTCTTCGCGCAGGTCGTCGTCGTTGGACATGACCGCGCAGGTCCGCCAGCCGAGCGCGATGATCTGACTACCGGTCAGGGTGGCCACGTCGATGATCAGATCCGGGGCGTCCTCGGCCGCGCGGGCGATGCCGTCGATCAGCACCAGCCGGCCCTCGGCGTCGGTGTCCAGGACCTCGACGGTCTTGCCGCTGTAGGTGTGCAGCACGTCGGAGGGGCGCTGGGCGGTGCCGGACGGCATGTTCTCGGCCAGGCACAGGTAGCCGATCACGTTGACCTTCAGGCCGAGCCTGGCCACCGCCAGCACCGCGCCGAGCACCGCGCCCGCGCCGCCCATGTCGGACTTCATCCAGTCCATGCTGGCGGCGGGCTTGAGTGACAGGCCGCCGGAGTCGAATGTGATGCCCTTGCCGACGTACGCGATCGTCTTGCCGGCCTCGGGGTGCGCGTATGCCACGCGGACCAGCCGGGGCGGGTTCGTGGAGCCCTGGCCGACGCCGACGATGCCGCCGTAGCCCGCGTCCTTGAGGGCGATCTCGTCAAGGATGTCGACGGACAGGCCCGCCTTGCCCGCGGCCTCCTCGGCGATCTCGGCCAGCTTGGCCGGCCACAGGTCCGACGGCGGGGTGTTCACCAGGTCGCGGACCAGGTTCACCGCCTCGGCCAGGGTGGCCGCCCGGTGCGCGGCCGCCTCGGCGCCCTCGGCCTCGGTCAGCACGACCACCTCGCCGACCGGGGCCTTGCGCTGGCCGTTGGTCTGATACCTGCTGAAGCCGTACGCGCCGAGCAGGGCGCCCAGGGCGATCGCCTCCACCTCGGTGGCGCTGGGGGCGGGCAGCGCGAAGGTCGCGTCCGGGGTGCCGGCCAGGGAGCGCACGGCGGCGCCCGCGGCCCGGCGGAGCGTCTCGGCCTTGTAGTCCCCCTCAGGGGCGTCGCCCAGGCCGACCGCGACGACGATCGGCGCGGGCAGGGCGCCGAAGGTGGGGAACTTGGCGATCTCCTCGGCCTTGCCGGTGAAACCCATCGCGGTCAGGGTGGCGGCGAGCTGTCCGCCGAGCGCCTGATCGAGGCCGTCGGCACCGGGAGCGGTCTGTGGGCCGTCCGGGGAAGCGTGGATGCCGATAACGAGAGCACTGGTCTCGATGGAGACCGTGGCAGATGCATTGACGCGCACTGTGGTCACTGGCCGATGCTAGCTGGGCTTTCACGGTACGCATAAACGAGGGTTCGTCCTACCAATCGTCCGGGGCCTGTCAAAGATCAGGTAAGCAGGGCCGCGGCGGTCACCAGGACCGTCGTGGTGGTCACCTCGACGAGGGATCCGAGCACGTCACCGGTGATGCCGCCCAACCTGCGCACCGCCCGTCGCCGGACTTCCCACGCCACAATTAGCCCGGAGCCGACCGCGATGAGGAGATAAATCCAGCCATCTCGTGACATGGCCAGAAAAGTCAGCCCGACAGTAAATGCGGTTGCGGTCATGGCCCCGAACCACCCTACCGTCCCCGCGACCAGTGCCCCCAACCCATCCTCCCGGGCCGACGGCACCCCCTCACGGCACGCCCACGTCACCGCCAGCCGCCCCGCGACACACGCCACCCCCAGCACCACCGCCCCCTCCCGCG
>NZ_BLAE01000109.1 GCF_009687865.1 Acrocarpospora macrocephala | reverse complement strand
GGCTCACCTCGATCCCGAACTTCTCGATCGCGGTGAGGCCGACCGAACCGGCGATCCGGTCCAGGTGCGGGGCGATCGCGTCCAGAGCCCGCCCGATCCGGTCGTCGTTGAGCAGGTCGGCCTCCACTCCGAGCGTTTCGGCCACCGCCCATTCCCGCGCCCATTCCCGCACGTGCACCAGCGGAGCCGGAGAGGTCAACCGGTTGGCCACCAGCGTCTCGATCACCTGTCCGTGGGTGAGTCCGGCCAGGTCACGCACCGGGCAGGCGGCATCGACCACATCACGGATCTTCAACCGGGAGCAGAAACCGGCCACCACCGGCAACGCCCCCAGCAGTTTCTCGACCGACGGGATACCGAACTGCGCGGGTTGTCTCACACGCCAGCAGGCTGCCGACTGCTGAGCCCACGACCAACCCGACACACCGAAGAATCCCAAAGATCCTCATGTGCGGAAAACGGGGCTAGACAACGTTCACGCATTCCCTGCGGCCCCGAGGCAAGCGGCCCCAGCCCCGCCCGCGGAGACATGGCTGCCCCCAGGCGCGGTTGCCACTGTTGCCGGATTTCAACTGGCAGGTGGATTGATCTATGTGGGTGCGGGGCTGCGCTCAGCGTCTGGTGCGATGGTCGAGCCCGCACTGATCGACCCTCGGCTGTCGGTCGACCACCACCGGCCGGACTGGAACGGGTCGAGTCTTGATTACTGGCCTTCCTATACGATGATCTCACCTCAAGCCAGGGCCGCCTATCTGACCTGGCTGGCGGACGGCCGACGAGTTCCCAATATTCCGATCGGCTACGTCTTCCTCTACTTCTACGGACTTGAACGTAGGGTCTTATACGACCTGAACATGGATCGTTCCAGAGCGATGCCCGAAATGCCGGTAATCCTGCACGAGGTACGGCGACTGCTGAACATCTACGGCAGGCATTCCTCATTTCGGCGCTACGCGGGACGATTCGAGGAAGTTCTTGAACTGGTCAACGGCGATGGGATCGCCATCGGCGACGCTCCGGCCCCCAGTCGTGACTATCCGCCATCGATGAGGCTGCGCATCGGACTGGGCGAATTCGCCACACGCGGAGAGCCGCTACCGGCATCGTGGGCCTTCAGCTGGATCTGCTCGCATCCGGAGTACTATCCGCGCACTCCGGCGACCCGATGCGCGGAGCAGTTCAAGGTGCTGTTCGAGCGGCGTTATGCCGACCGCCATGGACGCGGGTTGGTGCTGAGGCCCGGACAGAAGCGAATCGCTTTGGACTACCGTCCGGCCAGTGCCGGCTTTCGTGGCGTCGCCGAACTGACGCTCCCCAGTACGCCCGACGTCATCACCGCAGCTGGACCCACCCGCAAGTTGGCGGCCCTGGCAGATGAGTGCACCTCGGCTCTGGACCCCTACAGCCGCTTTATCGGCCGATATCCCGACGCGGAAACCGACATTCAAGCGCAGGCGTTGCTGCCATCGGAACTGATCGACCTCACCAAGGGGGAACCGGGTCGGGCTGTGGCATGGGCTCGGAACCGCTTGGGGACGGCTGACATGGCCGTCGCGCCGGCAGCCGAGTTCATGGCGTGGATCTCCGCGCAGGATGCCAAGCCGGGCAAGAGGGATGCCGTTTCACTTGCCCGGATATTGGACGCGGCCAGCATCGGCGTCGAACCGGACCCGCGTCTGGGCGGCCCCACACCATCGGCCGGCTCGGTGGTGCTGTTCGCCGCGCCGGGCGGCCCCACCGCGGCACCATCGGACGCCTACCAGGCCGCCACGCTGTTACTCCATCTCGCGGCGGCGGTAAGCGCCGCCGATTCCGACTTTTCCGCAGCCGAACAGCTCCACCTGAGCGAACATCTTGAGCGTGCCCTGCACCTGACCGTCGACGAGCGCCGTCGCCTGCATGCCCACCTCCGATGGTTACTGACGAACTCGGTGAAACTCACCGGCCTGACCAAGCGCATCGCGGTGCTCGACGAGACGCAGCGCGCCAATATCGGAGCATTCCTGGCCGGTGTCGCAACCGCCGACGGGGTCGTCTCAGTGAGCGAGATCAAGACTCTCACCAGGATCTACCGGTTACTGGAGCTCGACGACGCACCCATCCGCTCGTTGTCGCCCACCGCCACCCCACCGACACCACGTCCGGCGACAACGCCGATTACTGTTCGCCCGGCGGCACCCGAATCGGGCTTCGCGATCCCACCTCCGGCCCACGAGGCGGTGCCACCGGCGGTACATCTGAACCAAGCGGTCATCGCCGCGAAGCTCGCCGAGACCGCACAGGTCGGCGCCCTGCTGGGATCGATCTTCACTGACGAGGACGAGATCCCCCAGCCACCTCCGCCGCCTCCGGCCGCCGACCCGGTGGCCGGACTCGACGGACGGCACTCTGCCCTGGTGAGAGCGCTGAAGGGCATCACGCAACTATCGCGCGGCCAATTCGAAGATCTCGCGGCGCGCTGGAGCCTGCTGCCTGACGGAGCCCTGGATCGGGTCAACGAGGCGGCTTTTGACTACGCAGGCGAACCACTGCTTGAAGGAGACGACCCCGTTTGGGTCAACCGATCTCTGTTGGGAGAACTGCTGACGTGACCACACCAACCGTGATCCGCCCCCGCGAACGGGACGCGCTACTGCAGTCGTTGAGGGCTGGCGTGGTTCCCCGTACCGGCCAACGGCATGTCCAGGTCGGGCGGGCCGCCGAAGTCCAGGCGATGGTGAGCGACATCGACCGGATCGCGTCAGGCGGTTCGGCGGTGCGCCTGATCATTGGCGACTTCGGAGCGGGCAAAACCTTCTTCCTCTCGCTCGTACGGTCGATCGCGCTGGAGCGGAAACTGGTCACCGTCCACGCCGACCTCAATCCGGATCGTCGGCTGCACTCCAGCGGCGGCCAGGCCCGCAGCCTCTACGCCGAACTGATGCGCAATCTGGCTACCCGCGCCAAACCTGACGGCAGTGCCCTCACCAGCGTCATCGAGCGGTTCATCTCGACCGCCTTGGCCGAGGCGCAGCAGACGGGTGGCGATCCCGGGCAGGTCATCCGGATGCGCCTGGCACACCTGGCCGAGATGACCGGCGGCTACGACTTCGCTGAGGTCATCGGTGCCTACTGGCGTGGCCACGACTCCGGAGATGAGCAACTGAAGGCAGCGGCGGTCCGCTGGCTACGCGCCGAGTTCTCCACCAAGACGGAGGCACGGTCCGCGCTGGGCGTCCGGACCATCATCGACGACGCGTCATTCCACGATCACCTGAAGCTGATGAGCCTCTTCGTCAGGCTCGCCGGATATGACGGCCTGCTGGTGTGCCTGGACGAGATGGTCAACCTGTACAAGCTCGCCTCGACTCAAGCGCGCAATGCGAACTATGAGCAGATTCTGCGCATCCTCAACGACACGCTCCAGGGCACCGCCGCTCATCTGGGGTTCGTGTTCGGCGGCACGCCAGAGTTTCTCACCGATACGCGACGCGGCCTCTATAGTTACGCGGCTCTCCAATCCCGGCTCGCCGAGAACAGTTTCGCCACCGGCGGGCTGATCGACCACAGCGGTCCGACCTTGCGACTGGACCCCCTCACGCCGGAGGACCTGCACATCCTGCTGACCAAGCTGCGGCACATCCACGCGTACGGAGATCCGGTCAGATATGCCCTCAACGACGAAGGGCTCCTGGCGTTCATGCATCACTGTGCGGGACGCATTGGCGAGGCGTACTTCCGGACCCCCCGAACCACGATCAAGGCCTTCTGCGATCTGCTGGCGGTGCTGGAGCAGAACCCTGGCAGCGACTGGCGTGCGCTGCTGTCAATGGTCACCGTCGCGCCGGAGAGCAATCCGGATCTGGCACCGCTGGAGGAGGAGGGCCCGCCCTTTGACGCGAGGAGCGCGCGCGATGACGACCTCACCGCCTTCCGCCTCTGAGTCCTTCGAGCGCCTCCACCCGAAAGTCCAGCGCTGGATCTGGCAGCAAGGCTGGACCCAGCTGCGCTCGGCTCAGGAGGCCGCGATCGCGCCGGTACTCGCCGGTGACACCGACATTCTCATCGCCGCGGCCACCGCATCCGGCAAGACGGAGGCGGCTTTCCTGCCGATCTGCTCGGCGCTCGCCCGGGCGCCCGGCGAGCCGGGATTCACCGCCGTCTATGTCAGCCCGCTCAAAGCCCTCATTAATGATCAATATGGCAGGTTGGACGAACTCTGCGCCCACCTCGAGATCCCGGTGGCCCGTTGGCACGGCGATGTCGGCTCCCAGGTCAAGAGCGGACTCGTCAAAAATCCGCAGGGCATCCTTCTGATCACACCGGAGTCGTTGGAGGCGCTGTTCGTTCTGCGCGGCTGGAAAATGCCGAACCTCATGGCTTCGTTGCGGTACGTCGTCATAGACGAACTCCATTCGTTCCTGGGGACGGCCCGTGGTGCCCAGCTCCAGTCCCTCATGCACCGTCTTGACCTCGCCGTACGTCGCCGCGTGCCACGCATCGGCCTGTCGGCGACCCTTGGCGACATGAGTGCCGCAGCTGACTTTCTACGGCCCGGGAAGGGCTCCGGCGTCACCACAATCGTCTCCGGCTCAGACGGCCAGGAACTCCGGCTTCAGGTGCGGGGCTACATCGCCGCCGCGCCGACACTCAATCCCCGAGCCAGAGCCGCTCACGAACTCAACGAGGATGCCGTAAGCGTCGACGACTTCTCATCCGGTGACAACCTGGAGATCGCCGACCATCTGTTCGGAACGCTTCGCGGCACGCACAACCTGGTCTTCGCCAACTCCCGGACGGCGGTGGAAACCTACACCGACCTGCTCAGCCGACGCTGCGACGCCGCAGCGGTGCCGAACGAGTTCGTCCCCCACCACGGCAACCTGTCGAAGGACATCCGCGAGCACACCGAATCCCGCCTCAGGGACCGGACACAACCCGTCACGGCTATCTGCACTTCCACCCTCGAAATGGGCATCGACATCGGATCGGTGACCTCCGTCGCACAGCTTGGCACGCCTCCAGGAGTGGCCGCCCTGCGCCAGCGCCTTGGCCGGTCCGGCCGCCGCGGTGATCCCGCCACGCTGCGGCTGTACATCAGTGAAGCCAAGGTAGAACCCACCACTCACCCTGCCGACGAGTTACGCGCCCAGCTCGTCCAGGCGATAGCGACCATCGAGTTGCTGCTGCGGCGATGGTACGAACCACCTCAAGCGGAGACGCTGCACCTTTCCACTCTCATCCAGCAAATCCTCTCGCTCATCGCCCAGCATGGTGGTGTCACCCCGGCCGACGCGCACCGCACCCTGTGCGTCAAGGGACCTTTCGCCGCCGTCGACGCCGCGTTGTTCTCCGCCGTGTTGCGCGACCTGAGCGCGAGCACGCTCATCCGGCAGGAGAGCGACGGCCTGCTCCTCCACGGTGAGCTGGGCGAACGGGTGGTTAACCATTACAGCTTCTACGCGGCTTTCACGGCACCGACCGAGTACCGGATCGTCACCGGTGGGCGCACCCTTGGCAGCCTTCCCATGGAGCAGCTGTTGCCTCAGGGCAGCCTGCTGATCTTTGCAGGTCGCCGGTGGCGCGTCGTGGCAATCGACACGCAGGCGAAGGTCATCGAGGTCGCGAAGTCCTCCGGTGGCCATCCTCCCCGCTTCACCGGAACCGGCCCGGATATCCATGACCGGATTCGTACGGAGATGCGGCTTATCTACGAGTCATCGACTGTCCCGGCCTATCTCGACGTGACCGGGCAGCAGCTCTTGGACGAAGGACGACAGGCCTATCGGCGCCTGGGGCTCCGGTCGAACCCGTTCGTCGGCTTCGGCAACGACACGTTGCTGTTCCCCTTCCGCGGGGACACCATCATGACCACGCTCACCCTCGCCCTCCATGCCCGTGGATTCACCGTCACCAGGCAAGGTCTCGCGTTAGCGATGAGCGATATCACTCCGCTGGCCGCCGCTCGGTTGCTCGACGAGCTGACGGAGACTGGCCTACCGGACGCCATCGCGCTGGCCGGTCTGGTACCGGACAAGCGGATCGACAAGTACGACGACGTGTTGAGCGAGCCGCTGCTCGCCCGGTCCTACGCGGCCCGCAAGATCGACCTTGCTCAGACGCGTGAGGCTATCCAGGCGCTCGCCGCGTATGGGCGAAATGCCCCCGCGACCGACATCGATCCCGCTCCGCTCAAGCCAGCGCCCCTGAAACGGCACCTCCTGTGCTCACTCCCCATGGCTGTCGTCGACGTCGAGACGACCTCCGTCGATCCAAGTAAGGCCCGTATCGTTGAGATCGCAATCGTGCGTCTCAACGCCGATGGCAGCCCAGATCGTACGTACTGCAGTCTGGTAAACGCCGGGGACCGCCCCGGCCCCACACATATCCACGGACTGACCCAGGCCGATCTGGCGGGAGCTCCGCGATTCGCCGAGATAGCCGGAGATGTGGCGAATCTGCTGGAAGGGGCAGTGATCGTCGCGCACAACGCCGCCTACGACACGGCAGTGCTCAGCGCTGAATTCGCTCGTATAGGGTGCGCGCCGGACGACCTGCTCACGCTCTGCACCCTGGAACTTTCCCGGCGATTCGGCCGAGCCACGACATCCCACCGGCTGGGCGACTGCGCGGAAGCCGAGGGGCTTGCTCTTCATCGGTGGCACAGTGCCGAGCACGACGCCCAGATCTGTGCGCGCCTGCTCAGGATCTACCTCGCCCGCGCGGAAGCACAAGGCGCGCAGTGGCTGGACGAGATAGGCGCCGTTGGAAATCTGCCGACCGCCGCCTGGGTGCCCGCCCCACCCACCGGCCATTCTCACCAACGGCGATAAGTCTCCAAACGACCGAAGCCATCTCCACGTTCTACCGGGGGCGACGTGGGCAGGACCTTGCCCTACGGCTAGTTTCCTGCCCACGTCGTTCCGCCGGAACTTCTACAGCTTCAGGTCGAGCCAGACGAGGCGGTGGTCGGAGCTGGGGAAGGGGAAGACGCCGGAGAGCCGCGACAGCGGGTCGCTTGAGAGCGGCCAGAAGACGCCTCCGCCCGTAGTCTTCAGCCACTTGGCGGGCAGGACGTAGTCGGCGCGGAGGTTGCCTGGGGCCGTGTCCGCGAAGTCTGCCGTGTCGTACTTCGGGTCGCCGGTGTGGGTCGTGTTCGCTCCGCCCTGCAGGGCCGAGGCCTCCGCGGCGCCGTCGCTGGAGGGCGTGAAGCGGCTATTGATCTTCGGGTGGTCGAGCAGCTGCTGGATCGCCTGGCCGTAGCTGTCGCCGTCGTTGGGGTCGGCGTTCTCGTCGCCCGCGATCACGAAGGGCTCGCCGGGCTTGAGCCCGCCGCGCCGGCCGCGGTCGTCATAGATGTAACCGGCGGAACGCACGTAGTCGGCCCAGAACCGGATCTCGTCGTGGTTACGCCGGCCGTTGCGGTCCTCCGGCCCGTCGAAGGTGGGCGGCGTCGGGTGGCTGACCAGGAAGTGCACCGACTCCTTGCCGATCCGGATGGGCAGATCCCAGTGGGTCTTGGAGGACAGGCGGAACACCGCGAGCTCCTCCGCCGAGTACCAGTCGGCGGGTGCGGCGGTCGCGGCGTCGTCGGGCAGGAGGGCGCCGGGCATGTCCTTCCAGAGGAACTTCTGGAAGGTCCGAGCGTTCCGGAGGTCGATCGGGTACTTCGAGTAGACCACCAGGCCGTACTGGCCGGGGAAGTTGCCGAAGCCGAGGGCGTCGTCGCCGTAGCCGGGGGCGCCGGGCGTGGTGACGGTCGCGCCGTTGTTGTTGAGGTCGAAGCCGGAGGCGATGCCGGTGTTGCTCGGCGCGGTGAAGCGGTACCGGTACGAGATCGGTTTCGCGCCGCCCTGGCCGACCGACAGGTAGTTCTGCTCGAAGAGCCGCGCGGCCGTGCCGTTCTCGTCGTAGTCGAACTCGTTGATGAGGACCACGTCGGGCCGCGCGCGCCGGATGATCTCGGCGATCACCTTCGCCTGGGTGTTCGCCGGCGTGGACAGGTCGCGGACCAGGTCGCCTTCCGCGTTCCGGTTGAGAGATGCGTTGAAGGTGGCGAAGCGTACCTTCTCCGAACCTTTGGTGCGGTCGTCCGCGGTAGCCGTACCTGCCCATAGGGGGGCGAGGGCCACTGCCGCGGCGACGGCCAGGACGCGCCGGAAGATCATGATTACTCCTACGATTGGATTTAGGCGGATCATGGCATTTATGGCCATAGGCACCTATGGTCCGAATCCTCAACAACCCCCATGACGGATTGGCAACTGTCAGCCTGCGAGCTCCTTGCCGGTCGATCACAATTGACCTCGCAGCCATGACTACAGCGAGCGATCAGAGAACCACAGGGACAGATTTTTGTGGCGCTGGACGAAGGATTTCATCTTGCCGAAACCTAAGGTGGGATCGTTCTGGGTAGAGTCCCCGCATCCTCGAAAACGTTGATCCATTCATCGGCATCGCGGCCACTGACTTGCCTGAGGCGCGCGGTCTGGCCGCTACTTGGTGGTGGCCGAAGCCTCAGGTAGGCAACACCCACCCGGGTGCCACCTCGCCCCTGGGCATGGTTTCGGCCTGCGCCTATTCGGGTGCGTACCCAACCGGATATGGGCGATACACGAAGAACACCGAGGGCGTGCCCGAGGAGATGTTCGAGAAGCTGCAGGCGTCCGGGTTCACCCACTTCCAGCAGTCCGGCACCGGCGCGATCCGCAAGTACTACAACTACGTCCGGGTCACCCCGATGGTGCAGCCGCTGGACGTGCTGGGCGAGGCCTGGCCGTTGCGCGACGAGGTGGCGGAGGCGGGCTACTACGCGGCCACCCTGGACACCGGGGTTCGCTGCGAGCTCACCGTGGGCCCCAAGGTCGCCGTGCATCGGTACACGTTTCCGGAGCACAGGAGCGCTCGGGTCGTGATCGACCTGTCCTGCGGTGGCCTGGCCATCGACCTCGGCCGTACGGTGCCGTTGCGGGCGCAGGTGGAGAACATGGGCCACGGCCGGGCCCAGGGCACGGTGGTGATGGAGGGCGTCCCGCTCTCGGTGTACGTGGACGTCGACAGCCCGGGCTGGCGGCAGATGCTCTGGTACGACCGGCGGCTCATCGACGGCGGCACCCGCCTGGACTTCGACAGCATCCGGCACACCACGCTGCGACCTTTCGGCATGCTCTTCATGGGCCCGACCGTGGCGGGGCAGACCATCGAGGTGCGGCTCGGGTTCTCGCTGCGCGGCTGCGACCAGGCGCGGCAGAACCTGGAACGCGAGTGCGGGCACGCGCGCCCGGCGTTCAATACGGTGCGGTCCCAGACCCAGGTCCGCTGGGGCGAGCACCTCGACCGGGTCCGGGTCGAGGGTGGCACGCCGGCTCGCCGCACCGTGTTCGCGACGTCGCTCTACCATGCGCTGATCAAGCCGTGCTTCGGCGACGACGAGAGCCCGTTCTGGCCGACCCCTGGACCGTACGCGTTCGACGTGTGCACCATGTGGGACATCTACAAGACACAGCTGCCGCTCCTCGCGGCCATCGTCCCGGACCGGGCCGCGGACCTGCTGGAGTCGCTGATCCGGGTCTGCGAGGAGGAGGGCAACTTCCCCATCGGGTACCGGATGGCTCGCGGCGCCGACCGATTCTTCCGCCAAGGCAGCGCGCTCGCGCACACCGCGCTGGCGGACGCCCACGCGCTCGGCCTGCCGGGCCTGGACTGGAACTGGGCGCTCGTGCACATGGCCGATGACCTGCGCCGCATGTACGGCGAGGACTTCTTCGAGCACGGCGTGGTGCACCCGATCACCCACACCCTCGACCTCGCCTACGGCCACCACTGCACCGCCCAGGTCGCCCGGGCGCTGAACGACCGGCGCCTGGCCAACGACCTGGAGGATCGCAGCCGCCAGTGGACCAACGCCTTCGACCCGAGCACGGGACTGCTGCGCGACTCGGAGTTCTACGAGGGCGGCAAGTGGAACTACTCGTTCCGGTTGCTGCACGACATGGCCGCGAGGATCGCCCTGGCCGGCGGCGACAAGGGCTTCATCGACAAGCTGGACCGGTTCTTCGGCTTCGGCGCCGCCCCGGTGAAGCAGCCCGGCCAGCGCCCGAGCGCGGCGGAGATGGCGGCCGGATACGCCCTGAACCGGTTCGAGGGGTTGAACAACGAGCCCGACATGGAGGCGCCGTGGGCGTACCACTACGCGGGCCGGCCCGACCGCACGGCCGAGATAGTACAGTCGGCATTGACCTGGCAATTCGGCACGGGACCTGGCGGGCTCCCCGGCAACGACGACTCAGGCGGCCTGAGCTCGTGGTATGTCTGGGCGTCGCTGGGGCTGTTCCCGATCGCCGGGCAGAACCTGTTCCTGATCAACGCGCCCGCGTTCGACCGGGCCGTGCTCCGGGCCGGTGGCAACGAGTTCGTCATCGAGACCAGCGGTCACCGCGAAACACCGATCGGTGTCGACGGCATCGATCGTGACCCACCCGTCCAGTACGTCCAGTCGGCGACCCTCAACGGCAAACCCCTGCACGCCACGCACCTGAGCGCCACCACCGTGCACCGTGGCGGCCGGTTGCACCTGCGCCTAGGCCCCGAGCCCTCGGCGTGGGGGCGGCGGGTCCGCCCCCCGTCCCTTTCCGATCCGCCCGCGACATCGGAGGAAGCACGATGACAACCCCCCGTCGCCGTCTCGTCATCGTGGTCAGAGCTGACCCGGTCATCTGCGGCCACTCCGGCGAAGCCCGTAACCTCGCCGAGGTGGCGCTGACCCGTGGGTTCGATGACGTACGGCTGCTGACTTGGCCGATTTCGACGTTGCAGGCGGCCGGGTTGCCGCTCAAGCCGCTGGATCGGCTGCTGCCGTACAGTCCTGGGATCACCGTGGAGCGGCCGGAAGCGGTCGGGGACTACCGGGTGCCGGACGGCCGCCACCAGGCGGGCCTCACCGGCCGCCTCGTCGAGCTGCTCGCCGAGCCGGTGCCCACGACCTGCCTGTCCATGTATCTCATGCCGCACGCCGCGGTGGTCATGGACGCGGTCACGTCCGCGCGGGCGGCCGGGTTCGCGCCCAACGTCCACACCATCGTGAAAGCGGTCGGCTCCGACGTGACCAACGTGATCCGGTCGTGCCTGCGGGACGGCCGGTTCGGCGCGGCGACCGTGCTGTTCACCACGTTCCTGGCCAACGACGAGGTCGTGGCGGTCTCCGAGTACACCCGCGAGGAGATCGTGGCCTCGGCCGAGCAGGTGGACGCGCGCTGCGGCACCACGTTCGCCGAGCAGTGCCGGCGCCGCGTGACGGTCAGCTACCCGCCGATCGACTCCGCCGCCTTCCTCGACCTGGATCCGGCGCACGTGGACGCCGCGCTCGCGAAACGCGGTCTGGAGCGGGACGGGTACATCCTGTTCCTGTCCCGGGTGACCCCGGCCAAGGGGATCTACGACCTGCTGACCGCCTTCGGCCGGATGCGCTGCCGGTCCCGCGTGAAGCTGGTCGTCGCCGGCACCGGGCCGTCGCTGGAGCAGGTCCAGGCGCTGGCCAACCAGGACGACCGGGTGGTCGTCCTCACCGATGTCGACGACCACGAGAAGCCAATGCTCATGCGCGGCTGCGCGGCCTACGCCCTGCCGACCAAGCCCGAGCCCGACTTCGTCGAGACCTTCGGCATCGCCCTGGCCGAGAAGATGCTGGCCGGCGGCGGACCGATCATCACCACCACGACGGGTGGAACCCTCGAGGCGGTCGGCGACACCGCCATCATCGTCGAGCCCGGCGACATCGGCGCGCTGGCCGCGACCGTGGACCGGGTGGTCCTGGACATGTCCGCCGCCGAACGGCAGGAGCTGGAACTACGCGCGCGCACCCGCGCGATGGCATTCGACCGGGCCGCGGTATTCGACGACCTGTTCCCCCAGGAGGCACTCGCCGCCGGGGTTCGCTAACGAGCCCTCGACGCCTAGCATGGGCGGGATGGACGGGCTGTTCGAACGCGGACGAGAGCTCGACGAGCTCGACGTCCACTTCGCCCGGGCCACCGCCGGAGATGGGCGTCTGGTGGTGGTCGAGGGACCCGCCGGGATCGGCAAGAGCCGGCTGCTCACCGAGATCCGGCGCCGCGCGGAGGGGTCCATGCGCGTGCTCTCGGCCCGTGGCAGCGGGCTCGAAGGGGAGTTCGCGTTCGGTGTGGTCCGGCAGTTGCTCGAGGCGCAGCTGACGAAGCCGGAGCGCAGGGAGGCGTTGCTGGCCGGTGCGGCGGCATCGGCGGCGGCGGTATTCGGCGAGCCGGACTCCGGCGCGGATGGTGGGGGCGCTACCTTCGCCTCCCTGCACGGGCTGTACTGGCTTGTTCTCAACCTGGCGGAGGATGCTCCGCTGCTGCTGGCCGTCGATGACCTGCACTGGTGCGACCGGCCGTCGCTGCTGTTCCTCGCGTACCTGGCCCGGCGACTGGAAAGCCAGCCCATCCTGCTGCTCATGGGCCTGCGAGACGCCGAGCCCGGCACCGACCCCGCGTTACTCGGGGAGATCACGCATGACCCGGCCGCGATCAGCGTCCGGCCCAGGCCGCTGAGCGGGGCGGGCGTGGCGGAGTTCATCGAAGAGCGCCTGGGAATGGCGCCGGACGGGGAGTTCCTGGCCGCCTGCCACGAGTCCACGGGGGGCAATCCGCTCCTGCTCAGCCAGCTTGTCACGGCGCTGCGCAGCGAGGGCGTGCGCCCGGATGCCGGGCACGTCGGGCGCGTCAAGGCCATCGGCCCCCAGGCGGTGTCGCGTACGGTCCTGCTGCGGCTCGCCCGCCTGCCGGCCGAGGCCCGGGCGGTCGCCCAGGCGGTCGCGGTGCTGGGCGACGGGGCCGGAATCCCCACGGTGGCCAAGCTGGCCGGCGTCGCGGAAGGGCGCCTGGCCGCGGCGACGCGCGGCCTCGCCCATGCCGACATCCTGCGCCCGGAGCTGCCGCTCTCCTTCGTTCACCCGCTGGTGCGCGACGCGATCTACCATGAGCTGTCCCCCGGGGAGCGCGAGCTGCAGCACGCGCGGGCGGCGGCGCTCCTTCGGGACAGCGGTGCACCCGCCGAGCAGGTGGCTGCGCAGCTGCTGCACACCTCACCGCGCGGTGAGCGCTGGGCCGCCGAGTTGCTGCGGGAGGCGGGGCGCGACGCGATGCACGCCGGAGCGGTGGACAGCGCCGTCGCCTACCTGCGGCGTGCGCTGGATGACACCCCTGCGGACACCGACCGAGGGCGGCTGTTGCTGGAACTGGGCGCGGCGGAGGTGTTCACGAGCGGCCGGGCCGCGGCGAAGCATCTGGCCCTCGCCTACGAGGAGTTGGCCGAACCCGCCTCCCGCGCCGCGGCGGCCGGGCTGCTGGGCAGGGCGCTGCTGTTCCTGGGATCAGGGGAGGAGGCCGCGTCGATCGCGCGGCGGGCGGCGGCGGAACTCCCGGACGAGTCGGACGACCTTCGCATGGGACTCGAGGCGTTCGAGTTCATGACCATCAACTTCAGGGCGGGCGACCCGCGACACCTGTCTCGTCTCCGCGAGTACCGCCACCTCCCCGGCGGAGGCCCCGGTTCGCGAATGCTCGCCGCCATGGCCGCGTGGGAGGCGGTCTGCACCGATGGCAACGCCGCGGAGTGCGCCGCGCTGGCCCTCGCGGCGCTCGCGGGCGACCACCTCAGGGCGGCCGATCCCGCCCTGATCGTGTTCGCGGCAATCGTCACCCTCGTTGTCACCGACCGTCCCGAGGTGGTCGAGGTCTGGCAGCCGGTCATCGCGGACACGCACCGGCGCGGGTCGCTGTTATCGGCGGCATCGATTCACATCTGGCACGGCTTCAGCAACCTGCGGCGCGGTGACCTGGCCGCGGCCGAGGAGTCACTCCGGACCGCCGAGAGCGAGTTCGGACTCTGGGGTCACGCCGACTCCTCCGTCGCCATCTGCCGCACCTTCCTGGCCGAGACCCTGCATGAGCGTGGCCGCTCCGATGTGTCCGGCCTGCTGGTACGCCTTGGAACGATCGATCCCGGCGAGAACACGACGGGCTGGTGGCTGGGGACGCGGGTGGTGCTGCTCACCGCCGCCGGCCGTGCCGGGGAGGCGGTGGCCACGGCCGACGAACTGGCGGCGCACTGCGCGGCCATTCCCGATCCCGCGAGGCTCTGGTGGCGGTCGCTGAAGGCCGAGGCGCTCGACCGGCTGGACCGCCGCGCGGAGGCGATCGAGCTGACCCGGCAGGAGCTTGAGGTCACGCGGGAGTTCGGCGCGCCCTGGTCGCTCGGGCGGACCTTACGGGTGCTTGGCACGTTGGAGCGCGACGAAGACAGGCTGCGGGAGGCGGTGTCCGTACTCGAAGGGTCCACCGCTCGCCTGGAGTACGCGAAGGCGCTGGCCGCGCTCGGCGCCACGCTCAGGCGGGCCAGGAAGCCGACCGAGGCGCGGGAGCCGCTGCGGCGCGCCCTGGAGGTGGCCAGTGCCTGCGGCGCGGAACGCCTCGCCGAGCACGTCCGCTCGGAGCTGCACGCCTGCGGCGCCCGCCCGCGGCGCGACGCGCTCAGCGGCGTCCAGTCGCTCACCCCCGGAGAGCGCCGTGTCGTGGACCTCGCGGCGGCCGGGCGCACCAATCGCGACATCGCCCAGGAGCTGTACGTGACCCCCGGGACGGTGGAGGTCCATCTCTCCAACGCGTACCGCAAACTCGGGATCCGCTCGCGTTCCGAACTCGAGCGCGTGCTCGCCGCGATCCCTTAGGGACTCCTAGGGGTTCCCACTCGAAATCCTTGGGGCGGTTGTACGGGATCCGCCTCGATGCCCGCCGGGCCGCCATCGCCGGATGCTGGCTGGGACATCGAGTGAAGGGATCTTCAGATGACAATCGTCGATATCGCGAGCGGCCTCGGCCGCATGGTCCACCCCGGCTACCCCGAATGGGACGCCGCGCGCGGGACCTTCAACCTGCTGATCGACCAGCGGCCCGAGGCGATCGCCTTCCCCGCCGACGATCGCGAGGTCGCCGCCGCGATCGCCTACGCGCGCCGGCGCGGCCTTCGCGTCGCCGCCCAGGCCACGGGACACAACCCCGCCCCGCTCGGCTCGCTGGCGGGCACGCTGATCCTGAACACGTCGGCGCTGACCGGAGTCTCGATCGACGCCGACGCCCGCCGGGTCCGCGTCGGCGCGGCGACCAAATGGGAGAAGGTGACACCGCGTCTCTCCGAGCTCGGGCTCGCGGGTCTGCACGGCTCCTCACCGGACGTGGGGATCGTCGGCTACGCGCTCGGCGGCGGGATCGGCTGGCTCGCCCGCAAGTACGGCATGCAGGGGAACGCGGTGACCGCGATCGAGCTCGTCACGGCCGAGGGTCACCTCATCCGCACCGACCCGGCACACGAGCCCGATCTGTTCTGGGCACTGCGCGGCGGCGGGGGCAACTTCGGCATCGTCACCGCGATCGAGTTCGCCGTTCACCCCGTATGCGAGCTCTATGCCGGCGCGATGTTCTTCCCGGTCGAGCGGACTTCCGAGATCCTCCACGCCTGGACCGAGCTGCTGCCGGCCCTCCCCGAGGAGATCACCTCCTGGGCCACCGTCCTGCACTTCCCGCCGCTGCCGTCCGTCCCCGAGATGGTTCGTGGACGCTCCTTCATCATCGTCATGGCGGCGTTCCTGGGCACCGAGGCCGACGGGCGCGAGCTGCTGCGACCGTTACGCCGGCTCGGCCCGGAGATGGACACGTTCGCGATCCAGCCGCCGGTCGGCCTCAGCGAGCTCGCGATGGATCCGCCCGACCCGCTGCCCTACCGGACCACGACCGCTCTGATCGACGAGATGCCGTCCGCCGTGATCGAGAACGTGGCGCGGATCGCCGGCCCTGGGTCGCACCTCACGATGGTGCAGTTCCGCCACATGGGCGGCGCGCTGGCCCGCCACGAGCCGGGCGCGGGAGCCCGCGCGACGCTCCCCGGCCACATTGCGATGTTCGGCCTCGGAGTCGTTCCCGAAGCGGCCGCAGAGCCAGCGGTCCTGGCGGAGCTCGACGTCTTGTCCGCCGCCTTCGCGCCCCACCGCGTCGGCGACTACCCGAACTTCGTCGAGGAACCGGCAGACGCGAGCGCCTTCTTCGACACCGACACCTGGAATCGGCTTCGCCGCGTCAAGGCCCTGTACGACCCGGACGACTTGTTCCGCGGCAGCCACCACATACCACCAGGCGCTTGATCGTCAGCTCTTGCCGTGCGGGTCAGATGCGTTGAGCGTCTCGACGACCTGGTCGTAGTCGCCGCGCATCTCGCCGTAGCGCAGGAACTTCACGCGCTCGACCTGGATCTCCTTCGCATCGGGCCGCTCCTGGAGCAGCGCGACGACCTCCGCGACGAACTCGTCGAGCGGCATCGCGAACTCGCTGTCCTCCTGGCCGGGAAGCAGCGAGGTGCGGACCGCTGGCGGCTCAAGCTCCACGATCTGCACGCTCGTGTCCGCGAGCTGCAGCCGGATCGACTCGCTGAGCATGTGGATCGCGGCCTTAGACGCGTTGTAGCTCGGTGTGATCTTGAGCGGCGCGAACGCCAGGCCCGACGAGACGGTGACGATGGTGGCGTCCGGCTGCGCCCGCAGGTGCCGGATGAACGCGGCGATGAGGCGGATCGGGCCGAGCACGTTGGTGGTGATGACCGACTCGGCCGAGGCGAGGAATGACTCGGGCTCGCGCCAGTCCTCGATGCGCATGATGCCGGCCATGGTGACAAGGACGTTGAGGTCCGGGTGTCTGGCCAGCACTTCCTTCGCGGCAGCGTCGATGCTCGCGGCATCGGCAGTGTCAATCCGTACAGTGTCGATGCCGGGGTGCTCCGCAGCGATCTGCTCGAGCAACTCGGCGCGCCGACCTCCGATGATGACGGTGTTGCCCTCGGCCCGCAGGGCGAGCGCGAGGGCCAGGCCGATGCCACTTGTGGAGCCCGGGATGAAGATCGTGTTCCCTGAGATTTTCATGCTTGCAGTCTGCGCGGCGGGCCGCCGCCGGTGCAGAGAGCGCTTATCGGGGGATCGGCGGTCCCTGGCTCGCGGTCGTGCGCCTTCGGGCGCGGGGCGGATACTGAACGCATGGACCGCAGAGCACTCGCCGACTTCCTGCGCCGCCGCCGTGAGGCGCTGCGGCCGGAGGATGTCGGGCTCGCCGTGGGCGCGCGCCGCCGTACCCCGGGACTGCGGCGCGAGGAGGTGGCGGCCCTCGCCGCGATGTCAGCCGACTACTACACGCGGCTTGAGCAGCAGCGCAGTCCGCAGCCCAGCGAGCAGATGCTCGCCTCGCTCGCCCGCGCGCTACGGCTGACGGGCGACGAGCGCGACTACCTGTTCCAGATAGCCGGGCACAACGCCCCCACGTCAGTGACGACCGCGACACACGTCGCCCCCGCGCTGCTTCGGGTCCTTGACCGCCTTCACGACACCCCGGCGCTCATCCTGTCCAACCTGGGCGAAACTCTGGTGCAGAACCGGATGGCCGACGCGCTGTTCGGCGACAAGTCCCACCACACGGGCCTCGCCAGTAGCGAGATCTACCGGTGGTTCACCGATCCCTCCGAGCGGCTGCGCTACCCCGAGAACGACCGCGACAGGCAAAGCCGCGCCCAGGTCGCGAACCTGCGCGCCGCCTACGGATCCATGGGCCCCCAGTCCCGGGCCGGCGAACTCGTACGGGCGCTGCAGAAGGCGAGCACGGAGTTCGCCGAGCTATGGGACCGGCACGAGGTCGCGAAACGCTTCGAGGACCACAAGACGCTCATCCATCCGGAAATCGGCCCGATCGAGCTTGACTGCCAGGCACTGTTCACCGAGGACCAGTCGCAGGCCCTGCTCGTCCTCACCGCTCCCCCACGCACCGAGGGCTACGAGAAGCTGCAGCTACTCGCCGTACTTGGCCAAGAACACTTCGTCAAGAGCAGCTAGTCAGCCGTTCGGCCGAGGCGACCGAGAGAGAAATGGACGCACGGCCGATCTCCCGTACCCGTCCCCGGCGCGAGGCTGGCCGGCATGAATGACGTGCTTGTCGGACGGGCCCTGGTGAAGAGGTTCGGGCAGACGGTCGCCCTCGGCGGCGTGGACATCGCGGTGCGGGGTGGCGAAGCCGTGGCGATCATGGGCCCGAGCGGGTCCGAGGCGGTACGGCGGGCCCGTGAGTGGTTCGCGCCGCTCCGCCTCGGACGCCGTGGCGATCGAAGCGTCGCACCAGGACGTCGTCCGCGACCAGGCGATCACCGTCGTCGGCCTGGCCGCGCTCGGCGAGGCGCCCGATCCGCCGCCCGGCCTGCCCCGCTTCCCCCACCCCGGCGAGGTGTGGCTCTCGCCCGCCCTGGCCGAGCTGGCCCGGCAGCTTCCCGATGACGAACTCGCCGCGCGGTTCCCCCGCCAGGTGGGTGTGCTCGGCGACGAGGCGCTCGTGTATCCGGGCGAGCTGGTCGCGGTCGTCGGCCACCAGCCGGACGCCCCGGAACTGACCGCGCCCCGCGGCGGCGACTCGATCGTCGCCACGGCGCCGGTCAAGGTCGCCACCCTCGACGGGCAGGCGAGCCAGGACGCCAAGCACTACCAGATGCTCGCGGTCATCGCCAGCGTGCTCATGGTCGTGCCGCTGCTTGTCTTCGGGGGCGCGGCGGCCCGGCTCACGGTGGCCAGGCGCGATCAGCGGCTGGCCGCGCTCCGCCTGGTCGGGGCGACGCCCGGTCAGGTGGTGGGGATGACCGTGGCCGAGGCGGTGATCGTGGCGCTGGCCGGCGCGCTGGCCGGGACCGTCGTCTTCGTCCTGGCCGTGCCGCTGCTGGCCGGGATCCCGATGCAGGGCGGCCCCTGGTTCGTGGCCGACGTGTTCCCGAACCCGCTGGTCATGGCGGCGGTGCTGGTCGCCGTACCGCTGCTCGTGAAACCCGCGCAGAACGTCGTGGTCGCGGCCCTCGACGGCGCCGTCGGCACGGCCACGGTGGACCGGGCCCGCACCGCGCTGGCCGGGCTCGTCCCCGGGCGCACGCCCGCGACGCGGGCCGACGACGATCAGACGGCCAGGCAGTTCCTCGCCGACATCCGGGTGGGCACGAACGTCGTGCTGGCGGTGTCGTTCCTGGTGGCCATCGCCAGCTCGGGCATCACCGCCATGTCGTCGGTGCTGGACCGGCGGCAGACGTACGGGCTGCTGCGCCTGGCCGGCACGCCGCTGGAGGTGCTCGACCGGGCTCGCAGGGCCGAGACGCTGATCCCGCTGACGGTGATGGGCGGCGGGTCGATCCTCGTGGGTGTGCTCTGCGCGCTGCCGTTCATGTCCGGCGTCACGTCCGGCGGCGCCGGCACGGTGGGCGCGGCCACCCTGGGCGGATGCGTGGTCGCAGGGTTCGCGGGCGTGATCGGGGCGGGCGCGCTCAGCCGCCCGCTCCTGCGAGCGGTCACCGCCGACACGGCTCCCCGCCCGGACTGACCCCGCCGGGATCAGCTCCGGCTCCGCAGGTGCCGGGGGCCTCCCCTCCCGGTCGCCACGCCACGGAAACCACGAAGCGTGACCATAGGAGCACAGAATGATAATTCTGTGTGTATTCCGTGAACAAGGCTCCTCTGAAGGACGGCATAGAGATCATGATGAAAGCAATGATCATTGCGGCCGCGGCCGTGGCGCCCGTGCTCGCGCTTACCGGCACCGCCCTCGCTGACCCCGTCGCCCCATACACCCAGGCGGCGGCCCTGGTCACCAAGGCCGGCACAGTCGTGAGCTCCAAAGGCGTGATCAAGGTCACCAGGGCCAGCGTCGGCAAGTACTGCATCTACCTGGACCGGCGCATCTCCGCCTCCCGGTCGATTCCGACCGCCACCCTGCAAGCAGGCGCGGACCGGGGCAGCGAGATCTACGCCAGCATCGACAGCGCCTATTGCGGCGTCGGCTCGAACACGATCCTGGTTTACACCGGCAATAAGGGCGTGGCCTCTAATCAGCCCTTCTTCGTCCAGGTCCCCTAAGCCGGCAAGGCACGGACGCCCGCCCCGCGATCTCGGGGGGCGGGCGTCTTTTGGGTTACAGCTAGCGAACAGCTCGGCAGATGATGCCGTCGGAGGGCCCGCGGAGGGCAGCCATGATGACGTCGGCGGTGAGGTGCTTGCAGGCCAGATAGGGATCTCCGGCGCCCCGGAAGATTAGACCGGAGGAGCCCGACGGGGTGTAGCACTTGAGGCCGGAGGCCTCGTAGAAGCCGATCCAGGCGTCGGGGTGGATCTTGGCGGCGCAGTACTCGCCGATCGACAGGGGCCCGAACGGGATGTCGACGATGGCGGCCTGGGCCGGGGTGGCGGCGGAGAGGAAGCCGGCCGAGGCGAGGGCGGCGGTGGCGATGAAACTGAACACACGGCGGAGCATGGGAACCTCCCGGGTTCTACGTCGTCACCCGAGAGTATTTATTAGGAAACTTTCCTATGCAAGAGTCGCCTGTAGTGCGGAAACACCTATCGATTCGACCGCTCCGACCAGAACGGGTCCCGGCCGATGAAGCCCAGCAGTTTGGTCTGGGTATCCGCGCCGTCGGGTACTTCGACTCGGGCGCCGTACTGGCCGGAAGAGCGGATAACCTGCTCCATCTGCTCCATCTCGCTGAGGAGTTGAGCGCAGAGGTCGGAGTCCAGCCGGTCGTCCTGGCCGGTGGCCCGGGAAAGGTCCCAGGTGTGCATGAAAACGTCGGCGGTGTAGAACCGGTCGATCGCGGTCGCCAGCGGCAGGCGGCCGATGTGGGGGTTGGTGAGCTCCCGGTGCGCCGTCTCCGGATCGTCCAGCACCGTCTGCACACCGTCGCAGTGAATCTGCCACGCCAAGACCGGGTTCTCGTCCACTGACGGTCCGTGGGGCAGTTCGATGCCGGCGCCGGAGGCGAGGAAGCCGGGGAACCATTCGGTCAGGTGCCGGACGACGTCGCGGGCGGCCCAGTCGGCGACCGGGGACGGCACGTCCCAGGATCGGGTACCGCGGACCCGGTCCGTGAACAGCCCGGCGACCTGGCGGTGCCGCTCGGCTGGGCGGTCAGACAGCGCCATCGATGATCATCCTTTCCAGCTTCGCGTAACCCTCGTTGACGCCGACTTCCATACCGCTGCGCAGCCACGCGTCGCGGCCTTCGAAGCTGTCGACCAGCGACTGGGTCCGCAGCCGGGTACGGCCGTCGCCCAGGTCCTCAATCCACAACGTCTCCAGCGCGACTCCGTCGGGATCGCCTTCGAATGTGAAGGTCTGCACGATACGGTCCTGCCGTACCTCGTGGAAGCAGCCGCGGAACGCGTACTCCGTGCCGTCGTGCACCGAGACGTACCGCCAGCTGCCGCCGGTAGACGCGTCCCAGTGCTCGATCCGGGTGGCCGTGGCGTCGGGACCCACCCACCGGGCGAACAACGCGGGCTCGGTGTGGGCGCGGAAGAGTTGCTCGGGCGTTGCCACGAAGTCACGAGTCATCCGGATGACCGGCACCCTCGGGTCGGCTTCGATGGCCGTCTCTGTGATCTTGTTCATGCTCGTCTCCCTTCATCGCCGCCAGAACAGCGTCAAGGCGGCGGTAGCGCAGCTCGGCGCGGGCCCGGTAGCGCTCGATCCAGGTGTCCATCAGGTCGAAGGCCTGGACCTCCAGATGCACTGACCGGGGCTGCGGCCCTCGGGGTCGGCTGACGAGCCCGGCGTCCTCGAGCACCCGCAAGTGCTTGTAGACCGCCTGCAGCGTCATCCGGTACGGCTCGGCCAGCTGGCTCACGGTCGCGTCGCCCTCCGAGAGCCGGGCCACCATGTCGCGCCGGGTTGGATCCGCGAGGGCGGCGAAGACTCGGGACAGCGTGTCCGTGGTCATCCGTCCCCCAGTTTCAACTCAATGGTTGAAAGGACCGTAGGCCGTCGGTCACCCATCCGTCAACCCAGTGGTTGAAAGTGCTGCTTCGCGCTGTGCGGTGGCAACGCTAGCCCGACAGCTCTGCCGGGTCATCGGCGGAGGGCGGAGACCAGCACCGCCGATCAGTTTGCTCCTCCTATGACCGTCCGGAACGCCCATGAACCCGGAAGATCGGGGGACCGCGCCGAACGCTGGCGGTGGTCGGGGCGCCTGCGCTGAGCGGCGATTGTTCAGCCAATGAGTATCGATTGTTCAGCATTGGGCGCTATAACATCCGAGCCCGTGACGCGTCAGTCTTTATCCGAAAGTTCCGACAGGCGGGTCAGCGACCCGGCACCGGAGACAGCGATTTCAGCAGTGCCGAATAAGTCAGACCCGACGAGCCTGGACCACCTTCGACTTTCGGATCGTTCGATTGCCGCGCTGCTGGCTCTGGTATCGCTGGTGGTCTACACGCTCGCCGCCCGACTTCGGCTGGTGAACGGCATCCCGCAGGGCGATGAACCCCATTATCTCATCTCTACTATCGCCCTTGCGCAGTATCATACTTTCGATATCAGCGTGGTCTACGACAACCGCGACTACGTGTCTTTCTTTCCGATGGACATCGACAGGCACCTCTCCCCGGACGAGAACGGCCAGATGCTGCCCTGGCATAACTTCGGAGCGCCGCTGCTCTGGGTGCCGTTCTTCTTGCTGTGGGGGCGAGCCGGTGCCACCGGATTCATGGTGGTAGTCGCGGTGTTGACGGTTCTCAATGTGTTCTGGTTCCTCAGGGAGCTGGGCATCGTCCGCCCGTACGCCACGCTCACCGCCGGGTTGTTCGCCTTCGGCACGACGATCTACGTCTACTCCAATTCGCTGTTCACCGAATCATTGGGCGCTCTGCTCCTGCTCTATGCGATGCGCGTGATATGCCGACGGGTAAATTCATCGGCGAGCCTCTGCCTGGCATCGCTCTCGTTGGGTTACCTGCCCTGGGTAAACGGCCGCTTTCTCGCACTGTCGCTTCCCGCCGCCTTGCTCCTGCTATTACGAGTCCGCCGTTCGGACAACAGAAACTGGGCCTACCTGTGGGCGTTCGGACCGATGTTGCTGCTGCTCGGTGCGCTCGAGGCAGTCAATTACTTCGTTTTCGACACCCTTCACCCGTCGCCAGGAAACGGCGTGAAAGGTGTCGGCCCACTGGAGATATCGGCGATCCGCGGACTCGCAGGATTATGGTTCGACCGCGAGTTCGGCCTGTTCCCCAATTTTCCGATATTGATCTTCGCCGTGATCGGTATCGGGCTGGGGATCCCCTGGGTCCGCTGGCAGCTCGATGTCGCGCTGGGCTTCGTCGTCATACCGTACGTGCTGGCGACCGCGACATACTCGGAGTGGTGGGCCGGCTACTCCCCGCCCGGCCGGTACCTCGCGGTCGTGGTGCCGCTGCTGGCGTTCTACGTCGCAGTGACGCTGCAACGAATCCACCATTGGCTGGCAGTCCTCCTCGCGGTGCTCACCGGACTCATCGGCTTCGCCTTCGCCTTCTCCACCGACATATTCCCCGGAGACCGCTTTCACAGCTCGCCTTCACCACCGAGCCAGGCGATGTCGAACCTGGGCCGACTACTCGACATTCCGATAGCGGAGTACCTACCGGGCCTGAGCCTGGCCAAAGACAATCCGATCCCTACGAACGAGGCAATGCTCACCGTCGGGTGGGGACTGGCCATCGCCCTGATCGCCGCGACGGTCTGGGTCTTCGAAAAGGCCCCGGCGGTGCGCGTACCGCCTCTCGACCTTCGGCTTTTCCCGACCCTGGCACGCCGCCGTCGGACTCCCCCGGCGTCTCAGGCCGACTCCGAGCCTGCTACGCAGCCGAGATGATTAGTACGTCCCCTTTCACTCCGGCTCGTTTCCCGCCCGTCCCGCCGAACGGCCGATCAGCCCGTGGAGCACTCCATGAAGAACGGCCGGGCCCAGAGGTCCCACCCGCAATCGGTGACTGGCATCCGGATCCAACAGCCGTAGCCATGACCCGGGAGCACCGTGCTCCCTGGCCCAGCCCTCAGTCTGATCCTCGGTCCGCAGCGTCGCGAGCATGCCGACCCGCCCGCGCAGCCACCTGACAGCGAACTGGATCGCCCCGGCACTGGAGCTGTCCACCCACTGCAGGTCATCGATCGCCAGCAGCACCGGACCCTTGTCCGCCAGCCGCTCGATGACGGAGAGCAAGCCAGCGCCAGTCGCGCGCCGGTCTGTGAGCACATCGTCGGCACCGTCCCTCAGCAGGAGGATGTCGATCGCCCGGCGCCGCGGCTCGGGCAGCGTCGCGAACACCGAACTCTCCACGTGCGTGAGCAAGTCGGCCAGCGACGCGTACGACAACTGCGCCTCGGCCGTGCCAGGAGCGGTCGTCAGGACGCAAAAGCCCCGCCGACGTGCCTCCTCCCCAGCCGCCAGCCACAGCGTCGTCTTGCCGATGCCGGCTTCGCCTTCCAAGACCAGAGCCGCCGACCGTACGGCAATTGAATCAAGGAAACCCGCGACCGCCTGAAGCTCCGCCTGGAGGCCGACGATGTCCGCACACATGCCGAGATGGTCATCAAAGCTCCGGACAAACAGATAGCTCCCGAGGGAAGCCCGTCCCGATGCACGGACAGGATCCCACTCGTCCAGTAGCCATCCCAGTTCTGCGCCTGCGATCAGAGGATCAGCTATCGAGGGTCGCCGTCCGGATAATACGAACGCAAAAATCATCGATCCGCTCGGCCAGCGCCGCATCCGAGCGCTGGTCAGCCGGGAGACAGCGCGCATTCGCTCCGCACTGAGCGCCTGCGGTCGGATGACATCCATACGACAATGCCGAACCGGCTCAGTCGGAACCTGGGCCCGGCTGAGGACGTTGCCGTATCTCGCTGGTCGACGACGGAGAGTCAAGCCGAGCCTCGCGTGGACCTGCTCCCGGTGACCTTCCTCGCGCGCTGGTTGCCCTACCTGCACGTATGGGCTTGATCTGAAGCAGCCAGCATCCTCTCAATCCACCGTCGGAAAACCGGGGGAAGACCAACCGTTCCAGAAACGGGGAGAAGACCAAGGTGTCCGTCAAACCGGATCAAGCCCACGGGCCTCGGCGGTATGGTCCCGCCATGACTCTCGTCCACTGGCGCGCCAGTCCCGACCTCCTTGCGGGCATCCTGCGCCAACACGGGCAAGCACACGACGCCATAACGGACACCATGGCCGCCTGGGCCGCATTCGCAGAGTTCGCTCAGACGAACATCGCCGGAATCGATACCCGACCGGATTCCGACTCAGACGGGTTCATCCTGCAATGGGGGCGCTGGTCTTGGAATGATCATCGTCCGAGCATGAGCTTCACCCGGCAAGTGGCTGTGCCCTGTGAGAACGATCAGTTCGAGGGACTCGTCGAACTTTGGCAGATCGAGCTAGTTCTCTTTTATGAGGACTCGGTGGCGCTCAGCTCTTATTCAGACCAGGACACAGGCTTCTATTTCCCCAACGGTGATGAGGAGTGGCAGGTGGCCCTGATGGAGGGACAGGACTTTCCGCCGTTGCAAGCCGTCGCCAAAACCGCCCCAGTGAGCAGCTCCTTGACATTGGAGCATGCCGACTAGTACGGCAGCCGCCAATCGCTAGCTGACCAGGGCATAGTCGCGCTTCAACCGTGCACGTTGATGGAACCAGCCGGATCGTGCCTGGTGGCGGCGTCGCCAGTAAAGCCATCGCGCGGTGTGCCCGGGCGGTTTGGGATGATGAAGTGCTTCGGCGAGCAGACTCTTGATCGCGGGAACGGTGAGCGGGATGAGCCCGGGATCGGCGGGCGGGGCCTGGCAGGGGGACACCGGGGCGCAGGCCCGGCCGTCCGTGCGATCCCGCAGTTTGGCGGCGGCGACCGCGCAGACGGCCAGGGCCGCCATCACCAAGACCAGATGCCGCAGGATCGCGGTGTACAGGCGCGCCTGGCACTGATCCAGGCCGAAGCAGTCTTTGGCCAGCTCGAAGCACTCCTCTACCGGCCATCTCAGCCCGGCGGCACGGATCAGCCGGGTCCGGGCCGGCGGGCGTCCCTCGGGCACGTAGCACCAGTGGAAGGCCAGTTCCCCGCTCTTCAGATGGCGGCGGATCAGCAGGTG
>NZ_BLAE01000108.1 GCF_009687865.1 Acrocarpospora macrocephala | reverse complement strand
GGCTCCGCCCGATCCCGTCGTCGCCGTGGTTGCCGGGCGGGTTGGTAGTCGTGGGCATCGCGGTTGTCCCACCCGCCCAGCCCTTTGTTTTCCCTCGGGCTCCGCCCGGCCCCGTCGTCGCCGTGGTTGCCGGGCGGATTGGTAGTCGAGGCCATCGTGGTTCTCCCACCCAGCCCTTGTTTCTCCTCGGGCTTCGCCCGCCTCGTCAACGCCGTGGCGCTTGTTGCCCTACCGGGCAGGCCGTTGGGGCTAGGCCGTGCTCAGGGCGAGGGTGGGGGACATGCGGGCTGCTCGCATCGCCGGGTAGATTCCGGCTACCGTGCCGACCAGCAGGGTCGCGGCCAGGCCGCCGCCGAGGGCCCACAGGGGGACCACGGCGGGCAGGTCGCGCCAGGCCGCGTAGCCGACCGTCACCAGCGCGCCGAGCAGCGCCCCGGCCACTCCGCCGAGGCCGGACAGCAAGAGCGACTCGGTCAGGAACTGGCCGCGCACCTGGCCTTTCGTCGCGCCGAGGGAACGGCGCAGGCCGATCTCTCGGCGCCGTTCCAGCACTGAGATGACCATGGTGTTGGCCACCCCGACGCCGCCGACCAGCAGGGCCACCGCGCCGATGCCGAGCAGCAGGTTGGTGAACGCGCTGTCCGCCGCCGCCCGCGCGGACAGTGCGTCGGACGGCCTGCTGACCTCGACCTCCTCCGGATGTTCCGGGTTGGCCGTGCGCGGCAGCACCTCCCGTACGTCGGTCACGGCCGCCTCCTCGGAGCGGGTGTAGATCGTGGTCGGGTAGCCCTCGTACTGGAGGTAGGTGCCCGCGGCCGGGTAGCCGATCAGGGCCGACCTGTCGATCTCCGGGGCCAGTGGCGTGCTGTCCAGGATGCCGGTTACCGTCCACCACTGGCCTTTGATCCACACCTGGTGGCCGACCCGCAGGCCCAGCCGTTGCGCGGCGACCGAGCCGAGGACCACGGCGCGCTGAGCCGCCGTCGCCTCGTTGAGCCAGGCGCCGTGCCGTACCGCGGTCTGGAGGGAGTCGAGCAGATCCAGGGAGGCGGCGCGGACGGTGAGGCCGCTGGTCTGGGTGGCCGGGATGCGGTCGCTGCGGAACACCGGCTCGCCGGTGTCGCCGGTCGAACCCGCCGTCAGGACGGGGCCGATCCTGCGGACCATGGCCAGCGATTCGGCCGGCAGGTTGGCCGTTTCGCCGAACAGGGTCTGGCCGGGGGTCACCCGGAGCAGGTTGGTGCCGAGTTCGTCGAGTTCGGCCAGGAGGCGGGCCTTGCTGGAGGAGGAGATGCCGACCACGGCCACCATGGTGGCGATGCCGATCGCGATCCCCAGCGCCGACAGGATCACCCGGGCCGGGCGGGCGCGCAGCCCTGAGGCACCCACCCGGACCTGGTCGCCCCAGGCCAGCCGCCCCGGCCGGAGCCGGTCAGCCATGCGCGCCCACCGCCTCGACGATCTGTCCGTCCCGCAGGCGGATCCGCCGGGGCGCGGCGGCGGCCACGTCGTTGTCGTGGGTGATGATCGCGACCGTGGTCCCGGCCGCGTGGAGTTCGCGCAGGATGTCCAGCACGTCCGCGCCGGACGCCGAGTCCAGGTTGCCGGTCGGCTCGTCGGCCAGCAGCAACGACGGCTCGCCGACCACCGCACGGGCCACCGCCACCCGCTGCCGCTCCCCACCCGACAACTGCGCCGGCCGATGATCGAGCCGATGCCCGAGCCCGACCCGCTTCAGCGCCTCGGCCGCGCGCTCCCGCCGCTCCCGTCTCGGCACCCCGCTGTACAGCAGGCCGTCGGCCACGTTGTCGAGCGCGGGAAACCCGTCGGCCAGGTGGAACGACTGGAACACGAACCCGATATGCCGGGAACGCAACGCGGACAGCTCACGATCCGACAACTCGGCCACGTCGTACCCGGCAATCCGGACCGTCCCCGACGAAGGGCGATCGAGCGTGCCGATCAAATGCAGCATGGTGGACTTCCCGGACCCCGAAGGCCCCACGATCGCCACAAGTTCACCGCTGTCGACTCGCAAATCGACGCCACGCAACGCCTGCACTCCACCCGGATAGGTCTTGGTGGCACCGCTCAACTCGATAACGGCAACAGCCTCCTCGACCCCCTCCTGGCTTGGCTGCGCCTGTGTCTGGGCTGAGGAGCGTCGGAGAGATGGGGGAAGGCGCAGGCTGAAGGCGGTCAAGCCCGCTGTGCCGGAGGCGCGGCCAATGTCGCTGCTTGGCCGCGCCTGTGTCTGGGCTGAGGAGAGCCGGAGGGACGAAGGAAGGCGCAGGCTGAAGGCGGCCGAGCCCGCCGTGCCGATGTCACTGGTCATGTCGCGGGGACCTCGACTTTCATGCCCTCGGTCAGGCCTTCGCCGGTGATTTCGACCTGGCCGGAGGCGAACAGGCCGGTTTCGACGGCGACGATTCCGGTGCCGACGACCTGGATGCCGTAGCCGCCTTCGCGGAGGGCGAGGAGGGCTTCGACGGGGACCGAGAGGACGTTTTCGCGGCGTTCGCTCTGGAGGTCGACGGTGACGGGGGCCTGGTCGAGGCGGCCGAGTTTGCCCTCGGCGGTGACCTCGACGTCGATGGTGGCCTCGCCGCCCTCCTGGGCGGGGGGTTCGGCCACCGTGCCGATCGCGGTGATCGTGCCTTTCGCGGTGCCGCCGGACGGGGTCTCCAGGGTCACCTTGGCGCCGAGCCGGGCCAGCTGCTGGTCGGAGGCCGGCAGGTCGATGTGCACGACCCGCTTGGTGCTGGTCGTGGTCACCACCGACTGCCCGGCCCGGTCGCCCTTCTCGGCGGTGACGTCGGCGATCCTGACCGCCCCTGAGGCGATGATGATCTGGCTCGCGTCCACGCTGCCCGTCTCGGGCAGGTTGCGGTCGTCCTGCCATTCCCGTACGGCCCGGGCGGTCACCCACGAGAAATACTCGTCGACCGTCCCCGTCTCGTACCCGAGCGCCTCCAGGTTACGTTCGAGCTGCTCGACGTCCTTGCCCTCGGAACCCGAGGACAAGGTGCGATACATCGGGATCGATCCGTACAGCAAGGAGACCGGCCGTCCGTCCACCGAATACAGCCAGCCGCCGCGCCGGACCAGCGTGCCCTCCGCCCTGACCCTGGTCACGGTGCCGGTGGCCTGGTTGGGCAGCACGCGGCGGCCGGCGTAGCCGAGCGTGCCGTCCACGGTCTTGCTGTCGACCAGGTCGGAGCGGGTGATCTCGGCGGTCGCGGTCGGCGCCGCGCTCGCCGACTCCGATGGTGTCCCGGCCTCGCCGGTCAGGGAGAAGGCCGCCACCCCGCCGCCCGCCAGCGCGAGCACGGCGACGGCTCCGGCGAGCAGCCCGCCTCGTCTCATTTCCCGCCGCCAGAACCGCCGAGCATCTTGCCGCCGCCCGGCATGAGGTCTTGGCAAGCCTCCGAGGCCTTCTTGAAGACGGGCGAATCCGGGTCCATGCCAGGCCCGCCCATCCGCACCCGGCCGCCGTCCACCTGCGGGTCCGGCATGTCGACGCCGTTGTCGCGCATGCACTGCGCGAATTTCAGCATCTCGTCCTGCAGCTTGCCGTCGTCGACGGTCTTTCCGTCGACGATTGGCCGGTACTGCTCGCACGCCTTGAGCGCCTTTTCTGTGACCGCCTCCTGGCCCTTCTTCTGCCGGATCATCACCTGGTTGCCGCCCGGCTCCGGGTCCGGCATGTCGACGCCGTTCTCCCGCATGCACTGGGCGAACTTGAGCGGGTCGCCGCTGCTGGTGGGGGACGGCGCGGCCGTCGCGGCGGTGGAAGCCCCGGCCGCGGAGGCGATCCCGGTGTCCGGGGCCTGGTTCCCGCAGGAGGCCAGGAAGAGCGGGATCGCGACGAGCGCGGCGATTCTGAGTCCTTTTTCTGCCATGGACACAGGTATAGAAGAACGCCGTTAAACATGCCTTAAGCGAATTTGTTTATGCGTTTCTTACAGAAGAATGCGAAAGGCCCACCGCGAGGAAGTCCGGCGGGCCATTCACGCTTTATTCAGGCCCCCGGGGGCCGCTGCCCAAGCTGGCGGCGCAGCTCCGCGAGCTCCCGCTCCAGATCGGCGACCTGCGCCTGCTGGTAAGGGCCAGGCCCGACATACTGCGTCGTGTCGCTCACCGGCGCGGACGGCAACGCATAAGGCTGCTGCTGGGTGGTTCGGGTACCTCGCGGAACTTCGGCAGCGCCTCCTCGTAGTGGCGCTTGAAGAACGAGTCGAGCGCGGCGTTGTACTCGGTGGTGGTGAGCGACGCCGACGTCATCCGCGTACGCGGGAGCCGCCACCGCGACGATGATGTTCCTGAGGTTCACAGGTACATATGGTGATCGAGTGGCCTTGTTCATCACTTGTGACTGACTTGGCAACTCACCCGGAAGGGTGCCGCTCGATCGGGCAACAAGGGGTGACCTGTCCTTCCGGCAAGGGAGACCTTGCGATGATTCCCCCCGCCGTCACGGTGGCCGACCCGCAGCGGTTCGGCACCGTCTTCGACACGCACTACCAAGAAATCCGCCGATATATCGGGCGGCGCCTGGACCTCTCCGTGGCCGAGGACCTCGCCGCCGAAACCTTCCTCATCGCGTTCCGCCAGCGCCACCGCTTCGACCCCGCGCAGGGTTCGGTCCGCCCATGGCTGTACGGCATCGCCACCAAACTCATCGGCCGCCACCGCCGCTCCGAACTGCGGCGCTACCGCGCCCTGGCGCGCACCGGCCCGCCCCCGGACGACGACGCCCACGACCAGCGCGTGGTCGACCGGATCGCGGCCGCCGCCACCGTCAGCCGCCTCTCCGCCGCCCTGGCCGCCCTGTCGAAGGGCGAGCGCGACGTCATCCTGCTCGTCGCCTACGGAGGCCTGAGCTACGACGAGGTCGCGGCGGCCCTGGGCATCGCGAACGGCACGGTCGCCTCCCGCCTCAACCGGGCCAGGGCCAAGCTGCAGAAGTCACTGGGGGTGACCTGATGAACGAGATCAAGCTCATCGACGCCGTGATGCCGGACGTGCCGCCCCCGGACCCGGCCCGCACGGCCAGGGTCAGGGCGCGCGTGCTCGGCGCGCCCCCGCCGCGGCGGCGGCCGGTCTACCTGATCGCGGCCCTGGCCACCGCCGCTGTCCTGGCGGTCTCCATGATCGTGCCGCGCCTGCTCGCGCACCCGGACCCGCCCGGGCCCCCGGACCTGACCCGGACCCTGGACCGGGTGGCGGCGCTGGCGGCGGTGGAGGCCGCGGCGGAGCGGGCCGCCCAGCGCGAACCCACCACCGGCCGGTACTGGCGAGTCGTGCTGGAGGACGTCCGGATCGAACGGGAACAGCACGGCATCATGATGAAGGAGCTGTATGTCCACACGCGCTGGCAGGACAGCGACATCCTCGACGGACCGCCCGACGGCCGGCAGGCCCAGCAGACTCGCTTCATGGAGTCCGCTCCGCTCGATCCCGGCGACCGGAAGGAATGGGAGAACATAGGCGCTCCCCAGTTCTGCCCCTATCTCGACCAGGTGTGCGGGCCAGGGCCGATCAAGAAGGGGGACGTCAAGACCGTTCCCTGGGGGCCGGCCAGCGGGTTCCTGAGCGGTCTCGGCCCTCGCCCGTCCGGCGCGCCGGAACCGCGCGTGACGCGGAGCATGGACCTGCCCGCCGATCCGGAGGCGCTCAGGGCCGAGCTGGTCATGTACTGGTCCGGGAGAGGGCGGCATGTCCTCCTGGACGTCGACGAATGGCTCTGGGCGACCGGGCTGGACCTGCTTCAGAGGGCGCCGATCACCCCTCAGGTCCAGGGCGGCTTGTACCGCATGCTCGCCGGAGTGCCCGGCGTGCGGATCTCCGGTGCCGGCGGCGTGCTGACGCTGAGCCGGACCTCGCGCAACGACACCCTGGAGGAGCGGCTCATCGTGGGGCCGGAGGTCGTCATCGAGAGCTACCTGGTGACACCGATGGACCACCAGCTCACCAGACGCCTCACGATCGGCTCGTCGGGCTGGACCGACCAGGGCCCGCCCCCGGCTCCCCCCGGCTGTACCTCCTTCAACGACCGCGACTGCTTCAGCTGAGAAACAGCGAGGGCGCCACCCGGCAGCGGGTGGCGCCCTCGCGGGGTCTCGCTCAGACCCCCATCGTCTCCGTGTCGTTGGTCTCCGCCGGAGCGCCGACCTCGGTCACGCCGTTCTTCAGGTGGTAGCGGGAGATCGCGTCCCGCAGCACCTCGGTCTTGATCTCGCCGCGCCGCGCCAGCTGGGTCAGCACCGCGAGCGTGATCGACGCCGCGTCCACGTGGAAGTGGCGGCGCAGCGCCGAGCGGGTGTCGGACAGGCCGAACCCGTCGGTGCCGAGCGAGGTCCAGTCGCCGGGGATCCACTGCGCGATCTGGTCCTGCACGGCCCGCATGTAGTCGCTGACGCCCACGAAAGGCCCTGGCACGCTGGACAGCGTGCGCGTCACATACGGCACGCGCTGCTCGGCGTCCGGGTTGAGCAGGTTGTGCTCCTCCACCGCGAGCGCCTCACGCCGCAGCTCCGACCACGAGGTGGCCGACCAGACCGAGGCCGCCACTCCCCACTCCTCGGCCAGCATGCGCTGCGCTTCCAGCGCCCACGGGCCCGCCACGCCGGAGACCAGGATGTTGGCCTTGGGGCCGTTCCCGGCGGCCGGAGCGAACAAGTAGAGGCCCTTCAGCAGGCCGTCCACGTCCACGTTCGCCGGTTCCGCGGGCTGCTGGTAGGGCTCGTTGTAGATCGTCAGGTAGTAGAAGACGTTCTCCTGGCGCTCGCCGTACATCCGGCGCAGGCCGTCCCTGACGATGTGGGCGACCTCGAACCCCCAGGACGGGTCGTAGGAGACCGCGGCCGGGTTGGTGGAGGCGATCAGCGGGGTGTGGCCGTCCTCGTGCTGCAGGCCCTCGCCGTTCAGCGTGGTCCGGCCCGCCGTCGCGCCGAGCAGGAAGCCCCGGCCCATCTGGTCGGCCAGCTGCCACATCTGGTCGGCCGTACGCTGCCAGCCGAACATCGAGTAGAAGATGTAGATCGGGATCATGTGCTCGCCGTGCGTGGCATACGCCGAGCCCACCGCGATCGTGGAGGCCATCGACCCGGCCTCGCTGATGCCCTCGTGCAGGATCTGACCCTCGGTGGACTCCTTGTACGACAGCAGCAGATCCCGGTCCACCGCCTCATACGTCTGCCCGGACGGCGAGTAGATCTTGGCGGTGGGGAACATGGCGTCCAGACCGAACGTGCGCGCCTCGTCCGGGATGATCGGGACGAACCGGTGCCCGATCTCCTTGTCCCGCATCAGGTCCTTGAGCAGCCGCACGAACGCCATCGTGGTGGCCACGTTCTGCTTGCCCGAGCCCTTGGCCAGCTGCTTGTACGCCTCGTCGCCGGGAAGCTTGAGGGGCTTGGCCCGGATGACCCGTTTGGGCAGGAAACCGCCCAGAGCGGCGCGCCGCTCCTTCATGTACGCGATCTCGTCGCTGTCCTCGCCCGGGTGGAAGTAGGGCGGCAGCTCGCCTTCCAGGTCCTTGTCCGGGATCGGCAGGTAGAGCCGGTCGCGGAACTCCTTCAGCTCGGCCTTGGTCATCTTCTTCATCTGGTGCGTCGCGTTGCGCGCCTCGAAGTCCTTGCCCAGGGTCCAGCCCTTGATCGTCTGGGCCAGGATGACCGTCGGCTGGCCGACGTGCTCGCGGGCGGCCTTGAACGCCGCGTAGACCTTGCGGTAGTCGTGGCCGCCGCGCGACAGCTTGCGGATGTCGTCGTCGGTCAGGTGCTCGACCATCTTGCGCAGCCGCGGGTCGCCGCCGAAGAAGTGGTTGCGAATGTATTCGCCGGATTCCACGGAGTAGGTCTGGAACTGCCCGTCCGGCGTGGTGTTCATCTGGTTGACCAGCGCGCCGTCCACGTCGGCCGCGAGCAGCGGATCCCAGTCCCGGCCCCAGACCACCTTGATCACATTCCAGCCGGCGCCCCGGAAGTAGGACTCCAGCTCCTGGATGATCTTCCCGTTGCCGCGCACCGGGCCGTCAAGCCGCTGCAGGTTGCAGTTGATGACGAAGGTGAGGTTGTCCAGCTCCTCGCGGGAGGCCAGGCCGATCGCGCCGAGCGACTCGGGCTCGTCCATCTCACCGTCGCCGAGGAAGCACCAGACGTGGCTGCGCGAGGTGTCCTTGATCTTGCGGTCGTTCAGGTAGCGGTTGAACCGGGCCTGGTAGATCGCCCCGATGGAGCCCAGGCCCATGGATACCGTGGGGAACTCCCAGAAGTCCGGCATCAGCCGCGGATGCGGATAGGACGGCAGGCCCTTGAAGCCGTGCGACAGCTCCTGCCGGAACGCGTCCAGCTGGGCGTCGGTGAGGCGGCCCTCCAGGAAGGCGCGGGCGTAGATGCCCGGCGCGGCGTGTCCCTGGAAGAACACCTGGTCGCCGGACTCGCCGTGGTCCTTGCCGCGGAAGAAGTGGTTGAAGCCCACTTCGTACAGCGAGGCCGCCGAGGCGTAGGTGGCGATGTGGCCGCCCACGTTGGTGCGGGCGTTGGCGCGCGTGACCATCACGGCCGCGTTCCACCGGATGTAGGCGCGGATCCGGCGCTCGACGTATTCGTCGCCGGGGAACCACGGCTCGCGCTCGGGCGGGATCGTGTTGATGTAGTCGGTGCTGCGCAGCCCCGGCACGCCCACCTGGTGTTCCCGGGCGCGTTCCAGCAGCCGGAGCATCAGGTAGCGGGCTCTGGTTCTGCCCTCCGCCTTGATGACGTTGTCGAGCGACTCAAGCCACTCCTGGGTCTCGCTGGGGTCGACATCAGGGACCTGGCTGGGTAGGCCGTCGCTGATGATCGAGAAACGCTGGCGTCCGGAAGCCACTGGGTCTCGCCTTCCGAGGATGGACTTTTGTCGGTTCTAGGTTCGGCTTCCATCCTGGCTCGTCGCCCCGGAAAGTGCATCTCTACTCCCCGGTAAACCAAGATGTCCCTGCTGGCTGACAGGGGGCTGTGGCCTAGACCACCGATGGTAGGACGTTTTTCGCCAACCGTGCACACCGGGGGCCCCGAATTGTGATCGTGGCTCCCGCCGGCGCGTGATTCTAGCGGTATCTCCTGATCTTCCGGCTCCGCAAAACTTCCTTTACGCAGCCGGTACGGCCCTTACCCGCTCACACCCCCACGTACCCATTTATTGCGACTTCAGGCGAAATGTCGGCAATCTCGAAGTGGTGGCGTACTCGTCGTCGCAGCTCAGGGAGGGCATAGGATCCCGATGTGAGGTCTCAGGTAATAGACGTGCGAACCGGCTCACGGGAGCAGGTGCACGACATCACCGGCGAATGCCAGCGGTTCGCGGCGGACTGCGGCGGCGACGGGCTGTTGCACGTCTTCGTGCCGCACGCCACGGCGGGGGTCGCGCTGATCGAGCTGGGCGCGGGCAGCGACCGGGATCTGCTGGCCGCCCTCGGCGACCTGCTTCCCGCGGACGACCGCTGGCGACACGCGCACGGATCGAAGGGTCACGGACGGTCACACGTCCTGCCCGCCCTGATCCCGCCGTACGCTTCGATTCCGGTGCTGGCCGGGAGGCTGGCGCTGGGAACCTGGCAGTCGGTCGCGGTGGTGGACCTCAATATCGACAACCCGGATCGAAGTGTCCGTTTGTCGTTTTTGTCCAGCAAGTAGGTAACGGTGCGGGTCACTCGCCGTGGCGACCGTTGACGACGATGGGTCACAGCGTGTGGACTGTGCCGAACGATACCCGCTGAGGTTTCCGGCGGGGTCAAGCCAAGCAGGAGGGATGAACGTGAGCGCGACCGCGGGTCAGGCGCAGGGCGAGCGCGGCCTGGCCGAACGACTTGGCCTCAAGCCGGGTCAGGTGGTGCAGGAAGTCGGCTGGGATGAGGACAGCGACGACGCACTGCGCGAGTCCATCGAAGAGCTGACCGGCAACGAGATGGTGGACGAGGACTACGACGATGTCGTCGACGTGGTGCTGCTGTGGTGGCGCGACGACGACGGCGATCTGTTCGACGCCCTCACCGCCGCCATGACCGCCCTCGCGGACGGAGGCCAGATCTGGCTCCTGACGCCCAAGGCGGGCCGGCCCGGCCATGTTGAGCCGAGCGACATCGGCGAGGACGCCACGACAGCCGGGCTCTCCCAGACGAGCAGCATCAGTGCGGCTCAGGACTGGTCGGGCACGCGGCTCGTCTTCAAGGCCCGCCGCTAACGTCGCCTGGTCGTCCCTGCCGTACGGCGCTCGCCGTACGGCAGGTTCTCTATTCGTGAAAAAGGCGTGATCTTGGACAGCCGCAGCGGAGAGTTGCCTGGTCGATGATTATGCGGCTGGCTATGGGACGAGTTTTTTACGAATATGACTCTAGGGAGGGGTGTGGGCGGTGGAGATCGGGGGCATCGCGCCGGACTTCGCGTTGATGGATCAGCACGGCACACCCGTCCGCCTGTCCGGGCTCCGGGGGGAGCCCGTGGTGATCGTCTTCTTTCCCGCCGCGTTCACCGGCGTCTGCCAGGGCGAGCTGCACGAGCTCGCCACTGTGGAGGCTCGGGTGCTGGCGATCTCGGTGGATTCGATGTTCGCGCTGCGCGCCTGGGCGGATCGCGAGGGCTACTCATTTCCGCTGCTCTCGGATTTCTGGCCCCATGGTCAGGTCGCGCGGGCGTACGGTGTCCTGGACGAGGAGAAGGGGCGCGCGCGGCGTGGCACCTTCATCCTTGACGGTGAGGGCGTGCTCCGCTGGCAGATCGAGACCGCGATCGGCCAGCCGCGGGACGTCACCGAGTACCGCAAGGTGCTCACCCAACTGTGACCTCGGCGATCCCCGGCCAGCGAGCCGAGACCGCCGCTAACCCGATACGGCCGTTCCGTTCCGGATATTTCAACCCTTGCCCCGATTTGCCTTGTGGGAGGCGACCATGCCCTGCTATCGATGCGGGGCCCGGCAGACCGACCCCGTCCGCGGCGCCAGCCCGTGGAAACGCGGCGTGCGCCACGAGGCGCAGGTCCTGGTCTGCCCGGACTGCCAGCGTGCCCAGGACCTGGACCTCGACACCTGCCCCACCTGCGCGTCGACCGCCCTGATCTGCCGCCTCGGCGAGGTCGAATGCCGCTCCTGCGGCCTGGTACGGCTCGCGCAGGCCCCCAGCCCCGGCTCCCCCGACCTGTCGGGCCTGGCCGCCGAGGTCGAAGCCGCGCTCAACCGGGTGCTGGGCCGCAACTGATGCGGCGATAATGTGCCGGTGAGCTACGTGGTCGCCCTGGATGTGGGCGGAACATCGATGAAGGGCGGCCTCGTCACCTTTTCTGGTGAGGTGACGGTTTTCCCCGGGCGGCCCACGGGCCGTGAGCGGGGTCCTGAGGCGGCCGTCGCCAATATCCGCTCCTATGTGTCCGAACTCGCCGACGCAGGCTCTCGCTCGTTCGGGGGCGCCCCCGCCGGGGTCGGGCTGGCCGTGCCCGGCATCGTGTCCGCCACGGTCGCCCTCTACTCCGCCAACATCGGCTGGCGGGACGTGCCCGTGTCGGCTTTCGTCCCGGCCGGCCTGCCCGCCGCGCTCGGGCATGACGTACGCACCGGCGGCCTGGCCGAAAGCGTCTTCGGGGCCGGCCGGGACGTATCCGATTTCCTCTTCCTGCCACTCGGCACCGGCATTGCGGGTGCGGTGGTCCTGGCCGGGGAGCCGTACGGAGGAGCAAAAGGCTGGGGCGGCGAGATCGGCCACACGACGGTCTGGCCCGACGGCGAGAAATGTGCCTGCGGCCAGCATGGCTGCCTCGAAACGTACGCCTCCGCCGGCGCGCTCACCCGCCGCTACGCGACCCGCACCGGCGACGCCGCCACCGCCAAGGAGATCGTCGAACGCGCCCCCGACGACGCCTGCGCCGCCGAGGTCCTCGGCGACGCCATCGAGGCGCTGGCGATCTCCCTCGCCTCCTACACCCTCCTGCTGGACCCCGCCATGATCGTCATCGGCGGCGGCCTGGGCGAAGCCGGTCCCGTCCTGCTGGATCCGCTGGCCGAACGGCTGGCGGCTCGCCTGGCCTTCCGCGAGCCGCCGCCGCTCCGCCAGTCCGCCCTCGGCGTGCGCGCGGGCATGCTGGGCGCGGCCATCCTCGGCTGGCGCGCCGCCGGACAGCCGACCTGGAGCCCCGACCTAAGATCGGTCCTCTGAACCCTTCTGACCACGCCACTCGGTGTACATATACGGATTGTCCATGATCTTGGTCTCGGGAATGTCGGGGTTCATCCCCGTGGTCCAGGAATCGCCGAGCTGCTCCATGAGATAGCCGACCGTCGACTCGACGGCCTGCCGGGCGGCGGGCAGATCCACGCCCACCAGCCGGTGGTCGGCCTTCACCACCTGCCCGTTCACCACGACCGTGTGCACGTCGGCCCGCTGCGCTTGGAACGCCACGTGCCCGTACGGATTGAGGATCGGGAACATCACCGGCGAGTGGTCGTTCTTCAGCAGCACCACGTCGGCCTTCTTGCCCGGCTCCAAGCTGCCGATCGAGGCGTCCAGGTCGAGCGCCCGGCTGCCGCCCCTGGTCGCCCAGTCCACGACCTCCTCGGCCCGCAGGTGGCAGTGGGTGATCGTCTCCTGGCGCGCGTGCGCCTCCAGGTGCTCGCGGGAGCGGTCGGCGCCCAACGTCGCGCGCATGGCCGAGAACAGGTCGCCGCTCCACCAGACGCTGGTGTCCATCGAGAGCGAGACCGGGATGCCGTGCTTGCGCAGCTGCCAGGTGGGCGGGTAACCCTGGCCCGCGCTCTGCTCGCTCTCGGTGGAGACCGAAACGGAACCGCCGGTCGCGGCGATCCGGTGGTAGGAGTCCTGGCTGAGCGTCGCCGCGTGCACATACACCGATTCCGGCGTCATGAAGCCGTTCTCGTGCATCAGCCGGATGCCGTCGTCGTTGGTCGCGCCCCACACCCCCGCGTGCGTGGTCACGGGAGCGCCCAGCTCGCGGGCGGCCTCGAAGGCGGCGCGCTCGGGGAACGCCGGGTCGCCGGTGACGTCGAAGGCGAGCTGGAAGCCCAGCCGGCCCTGCACCCGCCGGGTGACGAAGTCCCGGAACTCCGGCGATGTGGCCCATTCCCACGGACCCTGCTGGATATTTCCGTACGCCAGGACGAAACGCCCGGGGACGGCTTCGAGGGCGTCGACCGCGGCCTCGGCGTGGTCGATGGTCTGCAGGCCGTGGGACCAGTCCACGGTGGTGGTGACGCCCGCGTCCAGGGCCTCGATGGCGCCGAGCAGGTTGCCGGCGTACACGTCCTGGGGGCGGAAACGTTTGCCCCATTCGAGGTAGTACCAGACGAAGTACTGGGTGAGGGTCCAGTCCGCGCCGTATCCGCGCATCGCGGTCTGCCAGAGGTGGCGGTGCGTGTCGATCATGCCGGGCATCACGATCCCGCCGGACGCGTCCACCTCCACGGTTCCGTCCGGCACCTCCAGGGCGGGCCCGACGGCCTCGATACGCTCCCCGATGATCAGGACGTCGGCGTCCCGCAGAATGGTATGGCTGTCGTCCATCGTCAGGACCAGGCCGTCGCGGAGAACGAGGGGTCGGCCGGGCTGGTGGGCGGCGGTCGCGCTCATGGGCGCCTCCCTGGCGGACCAATGTCCGCATGGCGGTCAAGGGAACAGTGATGCCACAATGAGAGCACCCTGTCCCGATGTCAAGACGCAGGAAACGGACGACCGCCCATGCCTCCGCCCACGCCCCGCAAGGGCACCAGCCCGGATTTCATCGAGGCGCTCGCCCGGGGCCTCGACGTGATCAGGGCGTTCCGGCCGCGCCAGCCCGCCATGACCCTGACCGAGGTGGCCACCGCCTCGGGCCTGGCCCGGCCGACAGCCCGGCGCATCCTGCTCACGCTGGAGGAACTGGGTTACGTCCGGGCCGAGCGCGCCGGCTTCTCGCTGACCCCCCGGGTGCTCGAGCTCGGCGTGTCGTACGTGCGCTCGATGGGGCTGTGGGAGATCGCCCGGCCGCATCTGGAGGCCCTGGTGGCGCAGACCAACGAGTCCTGCTCCATCGCCCAGCTGGACGGTTCCGACATCGTCTACGTGGCGCGGGTGGCGGTGCCGAAGATCGTCACCCTGTCGGTGACCATCGGGACCCGGTTCCCGGCGCTGCAGACCTCGCTCGGCAAGGTGCTGCTGGCCGCGCTGCCGCCGGAGCGGGTGGAGGCCGTGCTGGCGGAGCCGAGCAGGTCGGGCATCGTGCCGTGCTGGCAGCCGGGCGCCGAGGAGCGCCGCGCGGCGTTGCGTGAGGTCAGGGCGAGCGGGTGGGCGATCACCGACGAGCAGCTCGCGCCCGGGATCCGGTCGGTGGCGGCGCCGCTGCGGGACGGGCACGGCCAGGTCATCGCGGCCGTCAACGTCAACGCGCACGCGGCGGAGACGTCCATGGAGAAGCTGGTCGAGGAGTACCTGCCGGCGCTGCTGCGTACGGCTGGGGCGATCGGGGCCGACTTCGCGCTGTATGAGGCCGTTCCGCAGGCCAGCGCTTGACAACGTGACCGCGGGAGCAAGATGCTCGGTGGGGCGGACAATTGTCCGCTCAGCGGACGGAAGGTTATTCTAGGCTTATGGGGACGCCGGGTTCAGGGCCACTCGCGGGGGTTCTCGTCGCAGACTTCTCGCGGGTGCTGGCAGGGCCGTACGCGACGATGCTGCTGGGGGATCTCGGGGCGGAGGTCGTGAAGGTGGAGAGCCCCGGCGGGGATGACACCAGGAACTGGATGCCTCCGGTTCGCGGGGATGTGTCGACGTATTACCTCGGGATCAACCGGAACAAGCGGTCGGTGGTGCTGGATCTCAAGGATGACTCCGATCTTGTGCTGGCCCGGGAGTTGGCCGCGCGCGCGGATGTGATGATCGAGAATTTCAAGCCGGGTGGGCTTGCGCGGTATGGGCTGGATTATGCGGCGGTGAGTGCGCGGAACCGTGGGGTGGTTTATGCCTCGATCAGTGGGTTCGGGACTGCTGGGGGTGCGGGGCTGCCGGGGTATGACCTGATTGTGCAGGCCGTGTCCGGGTTGATGAGTTTGACGGGGGATCCGGGAGGGCCGCCGTATCGGGCGGGGATTTCGGTTTTCGATGTGATGACTGGGTTGCATGCGGTTTCTGGGGTGCTGGCCGCGTTGTATGAGCGGGCTGGGTCGGGGGTTGGGCAGCATGTTGAGGTCAATCTGCTTTCGTCGGCTTTGTCGGGGATGGTGAACCATTCCAGTGCGGTGGTGGCGGGTGGGGTGGTGCCGTACCGGATGGGGAACGCGCATCCGAGTTTGTTCCCCTATGAGCCGCTTCCGGCGAAGGACGGGGAGCTGGTGATCGCGGCGGGGAACGATGGGCAGTTCCGGAAATTGTGTGATGTTCTCGGGGCGCCGGAGTTGGCCGATGATCCGCGGTTCGCGCGGACGGCTGACCGGACGGCGAACCGGGAGGAGTTGCGGCCGTTGCTGGTGGCCCGGCTCGAATCGCGGGATCGGGCGGAGTGGTTCCGCGAGCTGAGCGCGGTGGGGGTTTCGTGCGGGCCGATCAACACGGTGGGGGAGGGCGTGGAGCTCGCCACCGACCTGGGGTTGGAACCGGTGGTTTCGCCGGGTGGGGTGCCGTCTGTGCGCAATCCCATTGGTTTGTCGCGTACGGCGGCTAGTTACCGGTTGCCGCCGCCGGGGTTGGATGAGCACGGTGACGAGATCCGGGCCTGGCTGGGGGAAGAATGAGCGGAAATTTCAGGACATCGATAGGTACGTCGGATGAGACGAGCATCCGCGTGCTCGGGCAGGATCTCGCGCATGATCTGATGGGCAAGGTCGGCTTCGGGGAACTCGCCTTCTGGCTGGTCGCCGGGCGGCGGCCCACGCCCTCGGAGACACGGGTTTTCGAGGCGGTTCTGGTCGCGCTGGCCGATCACGGATTCACGCCGACCGCGATCGCGGCCCGGCTGACCTACCTGAGCGCGCCGGAATCCGTGCAAGGTGCGCTGGCGGCCGGGCTGCTCGGTGGTGGCTCCCGCTTTCTCGGCGTGACGGAAGACGCGGGGCGGTTCCTCGCCGGAACGCTCGCGGGTAGCACATGGACCGACGACATGCCGGACGCCGAGTGGGACACGATCGCCCTGGCCGCCGTGAAGGACGCCCGGGCTGAGCGGCGGTTGGTGCCCGGTCTGGGGCATCCCGTACACAAGCAAGAGGATCCGCGAACGCCGGTGCTGTACAAGATCGCGTCCGAGGAGGGTCTGTATGGCCCCCATCTGCGGCTTTTCGCGGCAATCGGCCGCGTCCACCCGCAGGTCCTCGGTCGCACGCTCCCACTCAACGGAGCCGGAGTCTGCGGCGCGGCCCTGGCCGACCTCGGCCTCCCCATCGATATGCTCCGCGGTTTCGCCCTACTCGCCCGCGCCGCCGGCCTCCTCGGCCACCTCGCCGAGGAACGCCGCGACCCTATCGGCATGGACATTTATCACGCGGTAGACCGAAATACGGCCTATATCCCAGACGAGGCGTAGGAGGTCCTGTGGTGATAGTCGTGTTCGGGTCCATTTACGAAGCCGTCGACCGGCACGCTCCCGCCGAAGCGTGGGAGGTCCTGTCGTGCTCGTGCATATCGGACGAGTCGTAGGAGGTCCTGTGGCGATGGTCGTGTTTGGGTCCATTTACGAAGCCGTTGGTCGGCACGTTCCCGCCGAAGCGTGGGAGGTCCTGTCGTGCTCGTGCATTTCGGACGAGGCGTAGGAGGTCTTGTGGCGATGGCTGGGTTGATTTACGAAGTCGTTGACCGGTACATCCTAGATGCAGCGCAGGGAGGTCTTCCATGGCGACAATAGCCGCCGTCATCGCGTCCACCCATCATCCGTTCTATTACCGTGCGAGCACGGCTCCGCCGGAGGAACGGCCGCCTTTCGCCGACGCGTGGGTCACGAAGATCCTGGCCTTCCGGGAGACCCTGACCCGGGCTCGGCCGGATGTCCTGGTGATGGTGGGTTCCGATCATTTCCACCAGCTGTGGCTGGACAATATGCCGCAGTTCCTCGTCGGTAAGGCGCCTTTCTACGACGCCAACTGGGCCAACGAGGAACGCGAGTTCGGGCTGCCCCGCATGCTGCTGCGCGGTCAGGAGGATCTTTCCGCGCACATCCTGCGCGGGGGACTCGACGAGGGTTTCGACCTCGCCTTCAGCAACGAGCTCCGCATCGACCACAGCATCACCTGCCCGATCATCACGCTACGCCCGGAAGCCGACCTTCCCATCGTCCCCATCTACACCAACATCTTCGCCCCGCCCCTCCCGCAGCCGAAACGTTTCGTCGCCCTCGGCCGCGCGATCCGCGAACTGGTCGAGTCCTGGCCGAGCGAGCTCCGCGTGGCCATCATCGGCACGGGTCATCTGTCCCTCGAACTCGGCGGCCCCCGCCAGTTCGGCCCGCACGGCCCCGATCCCGAGTTCGACCGCAAAGCCGTCGAATGGATCGCCAACGGAGATATCGAGCGGTCACTGGCCGAAGTCTCCCTCGACAGCCTCTGGACCCCCGGCAACGCGACGCACGGCTTCATGGACTTCATGCTGATGATGGGCGTCGCCGGTGAAGGCGCGAAAGCCGACCATGTCGACTCCCTCGACCTGTTCCACACGATGGAGGCGTACTTCACCTGGTATCCGGAAGGAGTGCCCGCATGAGCAAATACCTGCTCAACAAGTTCCTCTACACGATCGACCGCGACGCTGACCTGGTCGAACGTTACCGGGAAGATCCAGCAGGCACAGTGACCTGGTGGGAATCCGAACTCGCCAACAGGATCCTCAACTGCCCCGCCGGCGAGTCAAGCACCTGGCTCGCCCTCGAACCGGCCGAACGCGAAGCCCTCTCCACCCACGACCACGTCCGCCTCTTCGAACTCGGCGCCCACCCCTTCCTCACCCTCACCCTCTTCATCGCAATGTTCGAACGCGACAACACCGAACCCTTGGAATACCAAAAAGCCTTCGGCCAACGCCTCACCCACTTCACCCTCCCTTATCCCGATATATCGACATAAGTCCACCCGCACGGCGGGCGGCAGCGCCCGACGCCCCAGGGACGGCCAGGAACTGCGATGGCCGTGAGGACCGGGGAGTTGGCGGTCATGAGGGTTAAGAGCCCGTGCTTGGCGATCGGCGTATATCGACAAGGGCTTGGAAGGCCGTGGCAGACGGCGGATGGGAGCCACGAACAGGAGCTGGGAGTCTGTGGCGGGCCGGAAGATCGGACAAACAAGTTTGGGCACCGCGTCAGGAGATCGAAGCGCACGAACAAGAGTCGGGAGCCTGTGCTGGGCTGGGAGATCAAAAGCACATGAGGACCTGTGTGGCCGAAAGATCGGCACATATGAACGAGCCCTGGGAGCCTGTGGTGGTCCGGAGGACCGGCGCAAATGAACACGTGGGTTGGAGGATGCGATGAGAGCCGCTGTCATCTTGTCCTGCGGTAGCCCTCCCGACTTGAGGACCGTGCCCGCACCGGAGGTCGCGGCAGGCGAGAGCCTGGTCCAGGTCACGGCTGCGCCGATCACGCCGCTGGACGTTCTGTGCGCGAGCGGCACATCCTATTTCGGGCAACCCGCCCTCCCGTACATCCCAGGAGTTCAGGGCGTCGGCAAGCTGACCGACGGCACCCGCGTCTGGTTCCCCACCCAGGCCGGCATGCGCCCCGGCGACGGCAGCTTCGCCGACCTGTGCGCCGTCCCCACCACCGACCTGGTCCCCATCCCCGACGGCACCCGGGACGAGACCGCCGCGGCGCTCGGACTGTCCGCCGTCGCCGCCTGGATGGCCCTCACCTGGCGCGCCGCCCTCCGCCCCGGCGAACAGGTCCTCGTCCTCGGCGCGGGCGGCACGGTAGGCCAGGTAGCGGTCCAAGCCGCCCGCCTCCTCGGCGCCCGCCGGGTCGTGGCCGTCTGCCGCTCCCCCCAATCCCAGGCACTCGCCACCAAGAACGGCGCCGACGCCGTGGTCCCCCTCCACCCCGACGACACACCCGAAACTCTCACCCCACGCCTCCGCCAAGCCCTCGACGGCCTCGCCGACGTCGTCATCGACCCCGTCTTCGGCATCCCCGCCACCGCCGCCGCCCAGGTCCTGGCCCCCGGCGCCCGAATCGTGAATCTCGGCAGCGCCGCCGCCGAATCAGCCACCTTCACCTCCGCCGCCCTCCGCGGCAACACCGCTTCCCTCCTCGGCTACACCAACAACGCCCTAACCCCCACCCAACGCCACACCGCCCTAACCGAGATCTTCAACCACGCCGCCACCGGCACCCTCTCCGTCGACCACACCCTCACCCCACTGGCGGACATCTCCTCCGCCTGGACCAGCCAGGCCACCGGCAACACGCCACGCCGAATCGTCGTACAACTATCTGATGTGCCGACACCACCCTCGGTGCCGTAGGGTGTAACCCGGCTCAGGGCGGTTAGCTCAGCGGTAGAGCACTCGCCTTACAAGCGAGGGGTCACTGGTTCGAACCCAGTACCGCCCACCTGCGAAAAGACCCCGTCTCCGATCTTGGAAACGGGGTCTGAGCGACAAGCTCCCGATGATGTCGTCCATTGCTTCGGCCCCCTCCATCAGCACTGGGCGAATCTGCTTGCGGTAGACGGTTTCCGTGACGACGGTGTTGCGGTGGCCGACGAGGCGGGAGATGTCCTCGATGGGCACGCCGGAGTCGGAGAGCAACGAGACGGAGCTGTGGCGCATCTCGCGGGGAGACCAGTTGCGCTCTGGGAAACCTGCCCGGTTGATGACCTTGCGGAAGTCGCGCCTTACGTTGTGGGCGGTGGGGGCGTTTCCGGTCTTGGCACGGAATACGAGCTCTTCACGGACCGGTTGAGGATGCCGTGGATCAGCTTGAGCGAACGGGTGCTGAGGTGGCCTCGTTTGCTCGCCAACCAGGAGTCCACGTCCTCCACGGAGAGATCACGGAGCTTGCATGCGCCGAGGGTCGGGATCACGTGCTTCTCGACGTACGAGGTATTCATGCGGATCGTGCTTTCCGACCGGCTGGCGTGTTGCCGACCGTCACGGAGGCGATCCAGCGTTCACGCTGCTCGTCCCAATGCAGGCCACCCTCTCCCTGGTGCGTCTAGTGGTCATGATCTTGCCTCCTGTTCCAGTAGCGCGATGTAGTCGCCAATGGCCGAGGCTGGGATCAGCCGGATTCGGCCATGGGTGACGGACCGCAGGCGGCCGACCTGATCAGCTCGTAGATCACGCTGCGGCTCATGCTCAGCAGGCGCATGACGTCGTTGTCGCGGTAGAGCCGCCGGTCAGCGGCTGGACGTGGCGTCAACCCGTTCTCGCGCTCGGTGGCGATCTCCCGAGCGGTGGCCACCCGTTGCCGGATGTGCTCGGCCATGATGGCTTCACCTTTGCTGTAGCCGATTCGGGCGAAGCGCCAGTGGCTCAGGACGAGCGTTGTCGCGTCGCCCGGCGCGGGAAGGCCGTACCGTTCGCGGGCTTCGGTGGCCCGGTGGAGCGCGCGTGCTCCCCGGAGATCGCCGAGGTCGACCGAGAACGCCCGGCTCTTGCTGGAGAAGTGACCCGGAAGCCGAGCATGTGTGCCCAGGGCCGGAGCCGGAGTGCGGCGAACTCCGGCCGTTCACCAAGATCCCAGCAGGTACGGATCATGCGCAGGGCGTGGTCGATGACCGGCAGCGCATCTAGGTGAAGGCCCGACTTCAGGCCCGTGCCGTGGCAGCGCCGACAGCCGGAGAGCATGGAAGCCCGCCCTCGACCGCTACAAGCCGGGCAAAACAACCCGGTGATCGATGGTCCCGGAGTCCTCCGCGCCCTTCGTGGCGTACTTGGCGATGTAGCCAGCCACCGCCTGTTCGCTCAGCCCTTCGACGGCCCGATCGAGCAGGATCGGGCGAATGTCGAGCTGGTCACCCCATCGAAGGGTCCTCCTGCCGAGGGCACTGACCGGTGAGGTCACCGCGGCCTTGGCGGCGGCCCGGACGGACGGCACCGACGAGCAGGTCATGATCCGCCCAGTCGGGCGAAGGCTCCTGCGCACCCTGTGGGCCGTCCAATCGGATGGTGGCGTGGAAGTGGACCAGGCCGCGCTGTTGGTACTCGGCGACCTTGGCGAAGGAGACCGGACGTGCCTGGAGAAGGCGCGTCGGCTCATCCCTGCCGAGATGGCGAGTTCCTGACGCATGGCCAGAGTGAAGCGATGCCAGAGGGCACCAGCACGCGCCTGCCACAACACGGCCCCGACGTAGTCGTAGCAGTCGGCGCAGATGGGCTGACCCAGCCGGTCCGCTCTCAATTCGTGCCGGACGTGACAACCCACCGGCCGCCTTGCCCAGCGAACCCGAGCTGGTCAGGAATTACGACGTGTCACGGCCCACCATCCGCAAGGCCATCGAGACCCTGGTGTCCGAGGGTCTTCGGCCGGTCGCGGCCCGCACCGCCCGCGCGTGGTCAAGTGGCCACAGCCGTAGAACCTACTCCATGCGTACGTTCACAAAGGAAGGGCACTCCGAACAAATGGGCACATACCCAACATAAATGCCACAACCGCCTGCAATTGGTACATAATACTCAACCTCCCTACCGGGAGTCCACCTTGGCTATTCTGTTCGCATGGACATTGATGGACTGGAGTTCTTAAGGGTTAACGGCTGGCAAAACAGCGACGAAGCCCATCCCCCAAGAGGTGGACACTCAGGATATCGGATTGTCTGGCGATGTTTGGCATGGGTAGTGCACCCAGAAGTCGTCTTCGGATTTAGCAATATGCGAATCCGAATTTCTTTGGGCGATGTCGACACCGGAGGCATAGTTCTACCTAATGCCATCCCCATGCGAAGCCACGATCGATGGATTCTGCCTCAGAAAATATACCGCACCCAAGATGGCAACGACACCAAATTCGAAAGCGAAGGCATAGGTACAATTGATTTTAAAGCATGGCAAGAGACGGTGTCATCGATTTCATACATGGAAATACTCGTCCGTACCGAAGCAAGAGAACCCGGCGCTATCCTCAATGAAGGGCGGAGAACGACATCTAGCATCTTAACGCTGCTGCAGTTCTCGCTGGGACCACGAGTTTCCGCCGTCCAAGTCACCGAAGAAGTCGGCGAGATATTCGAAGATTGGCATTGGAATAGATCACTTGCATCCGATTCCCTTGCCTGGGAGCCCCAACTCAATTTACATGGCATGCAAGGCAGTGAACTCGTCGACACGATGAAGCCACTTATAGATAGATGGCTCTCACGCGATGAGGAAAAGCGTACTAGAGCACGAGTCGCGAGTCAGTGGTGGCAGCTTGCAGAAGCGCAAGGCGACCTTGTCATAAAATATATAAGTCTATGGCTTGTAGCCGAATCACTTGTAGATAAAAAGAACATGCCGACCAAGCTTTACGACTTGATCGGCCATTCACTCCAAAAATGTGAGAAATTTATTCGCCGCCTGTATACGCGCCGTTGCGAGTTAACACATGGCAAGAACCGAGATGTCAGCACCGAAGAGATCGCCGAGATTCGATCATTGGCGGGCGCATTTCTTTCGGCGGACCTTTGTACCGTCCCACTTCCCAGCTACATAGCCAGAGTGGAACAATCCTTGAGAAGAGTGCTCCCCAAGAAGCGGAAGCACTCTCACAGCACTCGAGATGTTTAATTTGTGAAAGCTGTACTCACTGACCGATGGCAAGTGCAGTCGATACAGATTTAACCGCCTCAATAACGGCAACTCCTGCACTTCCTGCCATCGCGGCGATGCCTGCTATTTTTTGCAGCGCAGTCTTTACCCTCTCTGGTTCTTCAGACTGCACTACCTCCACCGCCGCCACTTCTAGGTCGCTAGACACGGAAGGTTCGAGCTGAGGCCTCAGCGCCGCGATGGCTTCCAGCAAGCAGTTTAGCTCGACAGACGGAGAAGTAACGCTGTCGCCAGCGATAAATGTGTTGCCGTTAGCTGTATTACCACGTCCGAATACGCCGGCCGCCCTGTCATTAAAGGTGAAGTTGTCGCCGCTATTCATCTCTACCCCCTGAACGGTTACCGTGCAATTTATTGGCCGATCCCTCAAATTATACTGATTTGAGTCCTCAAGTACTTTAGTTAGATTTTCAATCTGGCGAGCCAGTCCTTTACTTTCTTGCCGGAAATCATCAGCCAAGTGGGCAAGATCATCAATTGGGAAATGAGTTACCGAAGCGGCCATCCCAAGAACACCGGGCTGGAAATTCCCCTTCTTGCTGCGCCGCTTCAGTCGATTGAGCTCAGCGGCCAAGAATTCGCGCATCAAGTTGACGTCGATATCAGACTGACGGACACGCCATGCACGGAGGACTAGCCGAAGCGTTTCTAAGTGATGATAAGTTCGACACATCTCCGTACGAATGAAACGCGCCTGCTCAACATGATACTCTCTCCGCCGAATAACGAAAGTAGGAATCGGTCGATTGCCTGCCACCACCGGAACGACCGAGAAATTCAGCTTAGTACGTCGAGTATCCAGTTCATCGATGATGAGCAGAGGTAGACCAGATTTCATATATCGGACCGTCGGACTACAGTCCACGCGAGTTGTTCGTTTCAGCAAGTCCGACATCAAAATCTGATCTAGATCCTTGAGAGGCCTCTCTTCTCCGCATATACGCATAGGAAGGTAGATAATTCTATGCGCCAGGCTGGCAATATTTCGAGGCCCGACTTTTTCCCGCCATTTTGTTACTAGTCCAATATCCATGCGCCACGCGATACCCGTGGAAAAGAGGCGTCGATGTATCGGCTTAATCCATATTTGGGAGTTGTCGTTCCATGCCTGCGTAAATCGAATGTAAGATGTTACGTCTATGAAAGGCTGAGGGGTCCGCCAGGCGCGCGGCTCCCTTGGGTCGTATAGAGGACGAACAGCGCCCACACCGCGAAGAAATTCGCGACCAACATCCGGGTCCGGCCAACTTGGGCGAGTCAAGCGCCCTGTTTCGTTTCCAGCAAGAAGCCTAAGATCAATAAACGGCATTTGGAAGGCGACAAATTGACTGCGGGTAAGCCGGTGTTCCCCAACCATTTACACCAAATCCACATGCCATGCCGGAGTTATTTGCCACAGACACAACGGTCTCCCCCGACGAACGAAGGGAGACCGCCGGAGTATGCACGGTCTAAGCCGTACATGCGGGAATCGAACCCGCCCCACCGGTGCAACAGTAACTGTCACACAGGTAGCCGGCCCAGCCGACCCGCATTTCCTGCCCTCAGCGCCCACAGCTAACCAAGGAACCATGGCAGAATAGCACAGGCATGCTACCGACTGAATCCCTGCTACCGAGCCAGGACACCCTTGTCATGTGTCATGGTGTGACAGGAAGAGCATGCATCTTGGTCATATCGTCAAAGAGGAGGTTTGCGGTGATGCTTAGCCCGGGCGCCCAGGTTCGATTCCGTGTGACAAAAGGCGACAAAGTGGGATCTTCTTGGTCAGTTCAGACTAGCAAGGGCAAAGGTGATGTATATGTTCTACACCGGGAGGGAGCCCAGCAAATTAAGACATCCTTCCACGAGTCGGGGCAGTGGCACTTTTCGGTCATGCCCGAAGGGCAGAAACGTCTCGGCGAGAATGAATCTTCCTATCTGGGCGTTGTAAAAGAGCACACAGAATTTGCTTCAGGCTGGCTGCATGCGATGCGAATAACCGTTCCCAGGAGTGAACTCCGTGACGGCTACGAAGAACAGGTGCGAGAAAAGACTGTCGTAGAAGTGCCAGCCGATCCAGAGATGGATGTCGTTTCGATCGACATTTTCTTAGGAGATAGCAATGCCATTCCCGTTCGAATAGAACATTCTCTCCTTATCGCACATATGGAACGTGGGGACGGAGGCCAAGTTGCCATCCTGGCTAGGCCCATGTTACTCGACGAGCCGTTACATATCGGCTTGGCAGAGCAGATCTCTCAGATTCGAGACGGTCTGCGCGATCAGGGGTGGAATGGAACTTCTCTCACACGTGCAGTGATCATTGGTCACGATGACTCTCGGGGATTCCATCGCCAAATTGAAGTAGCAATCGATCCAGATCCTGCCTGAGCCCTACAAGGGCTGTGGTTTTACTGCCTACTCAAGGCTGAGGCTAGTACGGCAGCCGCCAATCGCTAGCTGACCAGGGCATAGTCGCGCTTCAACCGTGCACGTTGATGGAACCAGCCGGATCGTGCCTGGTGGCGGCGTCGCCAGTAAAGCCATCGCGCGGTGTGCCCGGGCGGCTTGGGATGATGAAGCGCCTCGGCGAGCAGACCCTTGATCGCGGGAACGGTGAGCGGGATGAGCCCGGGATCGGCGGGCGGGGCCTGGCAGGGGGACACCGGGGCGCAGGCCCGGCCGTCCGTGCGATCCCGCAGTTTGGCGGCGGCGACCGCGCAGACGGCCAGGGCCGCCATCACCAAGACCAGATGCCGCAGGATCGCGGTGTACAGGCGCGCCTGGCACTGATCCAGGCCGAAGCAGTCTTTGGCCAGCTCGAAGCACTCCTCTACCGGCCATCTCAGCCCGGCGGCACGGATCAGCCGGGTCCGGGCCGGCGGGCGTCCCTCGGGCACGTAGCACCAGTGGAAGGC
>NZ_BLAE01000107.1:26406-27432 GCF_009687865.1 Acrocarpospora macrocephala | reverse complement strand
GGTGGGAGATCCACCGAACCTTCAAGCGCGTCCTCTCAACAGCGGCCGGTGTTGGCGGGGCTTGCCGCCAGGGCCGCTCGATTGGCCGATCAATTTGGGGATCTCGGTCTCTTCGACGAGGCGGAGTTCGCGCGCATGCTCGCGATTCGCGCGCTGCTGGCCGTGGGTCGTACGGCGGAATCCCAGCGAGCGGTTTGGTCGCGTCACAACAGGAAGGCCTCGCTCGAAGTCCGGCTGATGCGGCATCTGACCGCGGCCGAGCTGGCTCGGGCCGATGGCCGGAGTGGGCAGGTCATGGCCGAATTGCGCGCGGGACTGTCACTGGTGGACTCGCGCCGTGCCCGCATGGGCAGCCTGGACATGCGGACCGGAGCGGCCGGGCTCGGCCTCGACCTCGCTCGCGCCGGATTGTCCGCCGCGCTCGAACGCGGCTCGCCGAGGATGGTGTTCGACTGGTCGGAACGTTGCCGCGCCCAGGCGTTCCGGCATCGCCCCGTCCGCCCGCCGCACGACGAGGCCAGCACCGAGGCACTCGCCGAACTGCGCCAGCTCAGCCAGTGGATCAGGACCAACCCGGCACAGGCCAGGCAGGAGCCGCGGCTGCGTGAACGCTGCCTGGAATTGGAGCGATTGCTGCGCGAGAAGGTCTGGCAGTCGCCGGGGGAGCGGGAGGGCAACGCGCTCTCCTCAGCGCGCGCGGTGACGGACGAGCTGGCCGCCGCCGACCTGGCCATGCTCAGCCTGCTGAACGTGGGCGGCCAACTGGTCGGCCTGGTAGTCCGGGATCACCGGATCAGCCTGCACCCCCTCGGCGACTACGCGCCCATGGCCGAGGCGGCCCGCAAGCTGGCCGCCGACCTGAGCGCCCTGGCCGGACGGAACCGCCCCGCCCGCATCAGGGAGGTGATCGCCGCCTCGGCCCGCCGCCAGCGCACCATTCTGGGAAGCACGCTCCTCGCGCCTCTCTTGCCCGCGCTGCACGGCACCAACCGCGCAGGCGGCACCCACGGCGCAGGCGGCACTCAC
>NZ_BLAE01000107.1:0-26157 GCF_009687865.1 Acrocarpospora macrocephala | reverse complement strand
GGCGCAGGCGGCACTCACGGCGCAGGCGGGACCAACGGCACAGGTGGCACCCACGGCACAGGTGGCACTAACCGCGCAGGTGGTGTCAGCGGCGCAGGGAGCGTCAGCGGCGCCAATGGTGCGAGTAGAGCGAATCGTGCGAGCGGGATCGTGATCGTGCCTACCGGCGCGCTTTCGGGTGTGCCGTGGTCCTTGTGCGATGAATTGTCCGGCCTGCCGGTGGTGGTGGCGCCATCTGCGCTTGCCTGGATGACCGCGCAGCGCAATCGTCGTGCTCCGGCTTTCGGCGTGGCTCCGGTTCTGGTTGCCGGTCCCGACCTGGACTACGCCGAGGCCGAGGTCCGGACGGTCGCCGCGATCCATCAGGGCAGCCGCGAACTGGTCGGTGAGAAAGCCACCGTGGAGGCCACCCTGGCCGCGCTGAACGGTGCCCAGCTTGTTCACCTGGCCGCGCACGGCCATCACGAACGCGAGAACGTGTTGTTCTCCCGGCTGGACCTCCGGGACGGTCCGCTGATGGCCTACGACCTGCAACGTCTGGAGCTCGCCCCTCGCCACGTCGTGCTCTCCGCCTGCGATCTGGGCCAGTCCGTCGTCCGCTCGGGCGATGAGATCCTCGGCTTCACCGCCGCCCTGCTCTACCTCGGCACCCCAACCGTGATCTCCAGCGTCACCCCGATCCCGGACGACGTGGCCGCGCACGTCATGACCGGCTACCACCGCGAGATCGCCCGGGGAACCCAGCCCGCGGCGGCATTGGCCATCGCGTGCGAAGGTCAGGAGTCCGCCAGCTTCCTTTGCTTCGGTTCAGGCTGAGAACGGGTCGCCTAGTTGCTCGCCGTTATCCGGCGCCGTCCACTGGTTCTCGCCGGACCGGCGCCCAATGACCCCGAGACTTACGCGCGACTCCCACGGCCGGTGTGCCGCCTGGGCTTGGTCTACTTCGGCTGAAACTTTAGCAAGATTGGTGAAAGTTTCGAGCGGTGAGGTCTGTAAACGCAGGTCGGTGACGTGTGCGCGGTCGGTTGATTGCTTGGGGCGAGGGGGACTGGTTACGTTTCGGGCCTCCTGTCGAAAGGCTCATGATGGCCAGACGCTTTCCGATTTTTCCGGTCTTGTTGTCGTTGACGGCGCTGTTGGGGGCGATCGGGGTCTCCGTGGCCATGCCCGCCAACGCGGCCGTCGTCGGCGGTTTCGATTTCGATCGGGCCCAGGTGTCCGTCACCGGGCTCCAGGTGCCGTGGGGGATGGCGTTCCTCCCGGACGGAAGCGCCCTCGTGTCCGAACGCAACACCGGGCGGATCATGCAGGTCCGTCCTGGGCAGACGCCGACCGCGGTGGCCACCATCAGCGGGGTGTCGGCGTCGGGTGAGAGCGGCCTGCTCGGGATCGCGGTCTCCCCGAACTACGCCACCGACCAGTGGGTCTACGCCTACTTCACCACCAGCACAGACAACCGCCTGGTACGGCTCCGCCTCAGCGCCCCCACCACCCAGAACGTGCTCTTCTCCGGGGTGCCTCGCAACACCATCCACGACGGCGGCCGGATCGCGTTCGGCCCGGACGGCATGCTCTACGTCTCCACCGGCGACGCCGCCACCACCGCCAACGCCCAGAACCTCAACTCCCCGGCCGGGAAGATCCTCCGGATGACCCCGGACGGCGGCATCCCCGCCAGCGGCAACCCGTTCGCGAACTCCCGCGTCTACAGCTACGGTCACCGCAACGTCCAGGGCCTAGCCTGGGACTCCCAGGGCCGCATGTACGCCTCCGAGTTCGGCCAGAACAACCTCGACGAGATCAACCAGATCGTGGCGGGCGGCAACTACGGCTGGCCGACCTGCGAGGGTTCGTGCAGCAACCCCTCGTTCCGTAACCCGATCATCTCGTGGACCACGGCCGAGGCGTCCCCGAGCGGCCTGGCGTACGCCAACAACACGCTGTTCGCCGCCGCCCTGCGCGGCACCCGGCTGTGGACGGTCACCCTGAACGGCTCCGGTGGCGCGGCCTCCGCGCTCGCCCAGCTCCAGAACACCTACGGCCGTTTGCGCGCGGTCGCCGTCGGCCCCGACGGCTGGCTCTGGGTCGCGACCAGCAACCGGGACGGCCGCGGCACCCCGGTGGCGGCCGACGACCGGATCATCCGGATCCCCCCGGCCGGCGTCTCGCCGTCGCCCTCGCCGAGCGTGAGCCCGCCGGTCGACACGATCCCGCCGACCACCCCGGGCGCGCCCACCGCGTTCAACGTCACCAACTCGGCGGCCACCCTCAACTGGCCGGTCTCCACCGACAGCGGCGGCAGCGGCCTGGCGGGCTACAACGTCTACCGGGAGCAGGGCGCGACCGACCCGCTGCTGGCCCAGACCACGAGCAACTCCTCGACGCTCACCGGCCTGACCGCCAACACGCAGTACCAGGTCTACGTCCGAGCCCGGGACGGCGCGGGCAACCTGTCCGGCAACTCGCCGACGGTCACCTTCACCACCACGGGCGGCACCACCACCGGCGGCTGCTCGGCGGCCGGCACGGTGCAGACCCAGTGGAGCAACGGCTACGTCATCCAGCCGCTGACCGTCACCAACACCGGAACCACCGGGATCAACGGCTGGACGGTCACGTTCACGCTCCCGGCCGGGCACACGGTCACCGGGTCGTGGAACACCACGCTCACCGTCAGCGGGCAGACCGTGACCGCCCGCAACGTCGGCCACAACGGCACCATCGCGGCCGGCGGCAACGTCCAGTTCGGCTTCCAGGTCAGCCGTCCGAACGGCAACACCGCGACGCCGTCCGGATACACCTGCACCTCTCCCTGATATCGGGGCCCTGGTCCGGTACGGCTCCCCCCTTGAGGGAGGGCGCGGGAGCCGTACCGGCTGGGGTTAGGCGGTGAGCAACTCCATCGCGGCCTGCGCGTTGGCGCGGGCCGCGCCGTAGGTCGCGATGTAGGCGGCGGCGTCGGGACGCCAGATCGGCAGGCCCATCTCGACCACGATCGTGTCCGGCCGGGCGGCCAGCAGCCCGCTGATCAGCGCCTGGCTCTCCGGGTAGCGGTGCGCGTCCTTGAACACCACGATCAAGGACCGGCCGGTGGCGGCGGCGAGCAGCGCGCCGGGGCTGGCGTCCGCGGGCTTCACCCGGACGATCTCCGCCTCGGGCAGCCAGGGCGCGACCCCCCACGGCACGTCGCCGACCGCGATGGTGGGCGGGGTGTCCACCTCCACCACGTAGGGATCGACCAGCGGCGCGGCCGAGCCGGTCAGGCGGACCGCGCGGCGAGCGGCGTCCAGGCCGACCACATTGTCGTCGGCGGAGTCCTGGACCAGCGCGAACCAGTCCCGCATCCGGTCCACCCGGGCGGCGGCCTCCTCCAGCCGCGCCACCGGCAGCACCCCGTCGCGAACCGCTTCGACGATCGCCGCGAGCACCCCGCGGATGTCGTCGTAGGTCGGCACCGGACCCAGGCAGAGCAGGTCGGACCCGGCCAGCAGCGACCGCACGGCGCCGCCGCCGAGGCCGACGCTCTTGGTGATCGCGTGCATGTCCAGCGCGTCGGTGATCACCACCCCGTCGTAGCCGAGCTCGCCGCGCAGCAGCCCGGTCAGCGCGGCCCGGCTGAGCGTGGCGGGAGCGCTCCCGGTCAGGTACGGCACCGACACGTGCGCCGTCATGATCGACCGAGCCCCCGCCTCGATGGCGGCCCGGAACGGCAGCAGCTCCCGCTCCCAGAGCAGTTCGGGCGAGGCGTCCACCAGCGGGATCTCCAGATGCGAGTCCTCCCGGGTGGCCCCGTGCCCGGGGAAGTGTTTCACGCACGCGGCCACCCCGAGCGACTGCAGCCCGCGCACGGCCGCGACCGTGTGCCGGGCCACCAGCTCGGCCCCGGCCCCGAACGACCGGGTGCCGATCACCGGGTTGTCGTCGGCCGTGTTCACGTCCGCGACCGGCCCCATGTCCAGGTTGACCCCGCACCTGGCCAGGTCGGCCGCGATCGACCGGTAGACCCGCTCGGTCAGCTCCACGTCGTCCACGGCGCCCAGCGCCGCGTTGCCCGGGTAAGGGCTGCCCGTGTGGTAGGCGAGCCGGGTGACGTCACCCCCCTCTTCGTCCAGCGAGACGACCGGCCGCGCGGCGCCGCCGAGCTGCCGGGTCAGGGCCGCCAGCTGGGCGGCGTCCTCGACGTTGAAACCGAACAGGGTGACGCCGCCGAGCCCGTCCTCCAGGTCCCGGAGGACCCAGTCGGGCGCGGTGGTGCCGGGGAAGGAGGCGAGCAGCGACGCGGCCGCGAGACGCCGCAGCCCCCGATCGCCGATGCTCGCGCTGTTTTCAGGCATGGCTGTCTCATGCTCCTTGGATGGATGGGATGCCGGAGGTACGGCCGGCGCCTCGTGAGCGGCGGCCGTACCGGCTCAGGGGATCAGCCCTTGACGGCGCCCGCGACGAGGCCGGAGACCATGCGCCGCTGCACCAGCAGGAAGAAGATGACGACCGGGATGGTCATCAGGGTGGAGCTGGCCATGATGGCGCCCCAGTCCGTGCCGCGCTGCCCGAAGAAGTACTGCAGGGCGACGGGCATGGTGTAGCCCGACGAGTCGGACATCAAAATCAACGCGAAGATCAGTTCGTTCCACGCGGTGATGAAGGAGAAGATGCTGGTCGCCACCAGTCCCGGCGCCACCAGCGGGAAGAGCACCTTCCAGAAGGTGGTCATCCGGGAGGCGCCGTCGATCCAGGCCGCCTCCTCCAGCGACTTGGGCACCGCGGCGACGAACGTGCGCAGCATCCAGATGCCGAACGGCAGGGTCAGGCCGACGTTGACCACGATCAGGCCGAGCAGCTGGTCGTACAGGCCGAGGCGTTTGACGCTGAGGAACAGCGGGATGAGCAGCGCCTCGGCGGGGATCATCTGGGCCATCAGCAGCGCGATCAGGAAGCTGGTGCGGCCCTTGAACCGGAACCTGGCCACGGCGGTGGCGGCCAGCAGCGCGAACATCGAGCCGACCAGCACGGTGCCAAGGGCCACGATGGCGCTGTTGCGCAGGTAGAGCCAGATCGAGTTGCCCGCGACACCCTCGGTGAGCACCTTTGTCAGGTGCTCGAACGTGAAATGGGTGGGAAACGGGACGAACTCGGTGGTGAAGATCTGATCGTTGTCCTTGAACGAGGTCGCGATCATCCAGTACACGGGGAACACCGCGAACAGGAACACCAGGGTCGCCGTGGTGTTGAGCGCGATCTTGGACAGGCGCTTGCGGCGGAGCGGGTTCACTGGATCTCCTCCGACTTCACCATCTGCCGGATATAGAAGGCGGTGACGATGAGCAGGATCACCGTCAGCACCACGGCGATGGCCGCGCCGCTGCCCATCTTGGGCGGGCTGCGGAACGCCTCGGCGAAGGAGTACATGGACAGGTTGAAGGCCTCCCGGTTGGTCGGGCCGCCGATCAGCACGTAGAGCTGGCTGAAGACCTTGAAGTCCCAGATGATCGACAGGATCGTGAGGACCGCGAAGACCGGCTTGAGCAGCGGGAAGGTGATCTTCCAGAAGGTCCGCCAGGGCCCGGATCCGTCGACCGTGGCGGCCTCGTAGAGCTCGGTCGGGATGCCCTTCAGACCGGCCAGCACGGAGACCGCGATGAACGGGAAGGACGCCCACAGCACGGTCAGGATGAGCACCAGGTAGACCGTGATCGAGTCGTTCAGCCAGGGCTCGCCGGTCCAGTCCGCTCGGCCGAACAGCAGGCTGGAGAGCCAGTCGGGGAGCAGGTTCAGCGCCCAGTTGATGATTCCGGCCTCGGCGTCGAACAGCCAGCGCCAGATGACGCCCTGCGCGACCGGGGGGACGGCCCACGCCGACATGATGCCGATGATGACGAAGGTGGACATCCGCTTGCTGAGCTTGTTCAGCAGCACGCCCACGGCGGTGCCGAGGATCAGCGTGAGGGACACGGTGATCACGGCGAAAGCGACGGTGTTTCGGAGCGACGACCAGAAGATGTCGTTTTCGAAGATCTTGGTGTAGTTCTCCCAGCCCAGCCATTCCGCCGGACGCTTCCCGCTGATCTGCGGCAGTCCCACCTTCTGGAAGGACATGACGACGACCTGGATCATCGGGTAGAGCAGCAGACCGGCGATCACCAGGATGCCCGGGATCAGCAGCACGTAGGGGATGGCCTTGGGTGGGAGCCCACTCGCCTTCGTGGGGCGGTGGGACCTTCTGCGACGCCGCTCCGGGGCGGAGGAGGTGCCTCCGCCCCGGGCGATCGTTGACGCGTTCGTCATGTCGCTACTGGTTCAGGATCTCTTCGAGTTCCTTGTTGGCCGCGGCGAGCGCCTCATCGGCCGTGGCCTTGCCCTCGATGACCGAGCGGGCCGCGTTCTGCAGGACCGCCTTGGTCTCGTTGGCCTCGGTCCAGTTCGGGTCGGCCGGGAACGCCTTGGCCTTGGCGAAGGCCGCCGCGAAGGGGGCCTGCACCGGGTCGCTGGCCAGCGAGGCCAGGGTGTCCGGGTAGACCGGGAGCAGGCCGCCGTCCTTGGCGTAGCGGTCCGCCCACTGCTTGCTGGTGGCGAGCTTCACGAACTCGGTCGCCAGCTCCTTGTTCTGGGCGTTGCCCCAGACGGCGATGTCGTTGCCGCCGAAGAACGCCGGGGCCTCGCCGCCGGCCTTGGCGGGCAGCGGGAAGAAGGCCAGCTGGTCGGCCTTCACCTTGCCCTTGCTGTCGGTCTCGATGCCGGGGATGTCCCACGACGCGGTCAGGTACATGCCGACTTTGTCGTTGGCGAAGCGGGTCCGGATGTCGACCGTGTTCTGGGTCAGCCGGGCCTTGCCGGACAGGCCCTCGGTGACCAGGTTGGTGTAGGTGGCGAACCCGGCCTTGAAGGTCGGGTCGGCCAGCTTGCCGACCCACTTGTCGCCTTCCTTGACCGCGTACTCGCCGCCCTCGGACCAGGCCAGCGCGCCGAGCAGGTGGTTGGCGTCGGAGCCGCCGTTGAAGGCGAAGCCGTCGACGTCCTTGCCCTTCTCAGCCTGGATCTTCTTGGCCGCCGCGATGACCTCGTCCCAGGTCTTCGGCACCTCGATCTTGAGCTCGTCGAACCAGTCCTTGCGGTAGAGCACGGCGCGGGTGCCCGCGCCCCAGGGCAGCGCGTAGACCTCGCCGTCAATGGTCTCCAGGCCGAGCAGGTTCTTCGGAATCTGCGCCTGCTCGCCCGCGCCGGCCAGCGCGGTGACCGGCTCCAGCGCCTCCTGGCTCTGCCACAGCGGCACCTGGTCGTTGCCGATCTCGGTCACGTCGGGGCCGGCGCCGCCCGCCGCCGCGGCGGTGAACTTGTCGTTCACCTGCGGCCACGGGATCCACTCCAGCTTGACGTCGGCGCCCGTCTGCGTCTTGAACTCCTTGATCAGGTCGTCCATGTACGCCTGCGACGGCGGGTTGGTGTCGCCGAGCCGCCACATCGTCAGGGTCTGTCCGGCGAACTTGGGCCCGGTCGCGGTGGGCGCGGCGGCGGCCGAGGGCTCGGTGCTGGCGGGGTCAGTGCCACCACAAGCGGCGACACCCAGTGCTAGCGCGGCGGTAATGCCCGCGATCTTCACGATCTTCACGTTGGGTTCTCCCTTCCCAGCTTCACGTCGAGGTGTGGGGTGGTCGGCGAACCGCGCACCTCGGGGTTCCCGACGGTCGGCGTCTGTGGCATCCCGGGGCTTGATCGCTTGCCTACGGGATGACTGCCGCTAAACTAACAAGAAACTTTCTTAAAAGAAACCCGTGTTAGCGGATCGTGACGAGTGGGGTTGTTCAAGAGGAGCCCGGGGCCGAGTCACCTGCGCGAGCTCTTGAACGACCCCCAGAAAGGGAGGCGGCCAGTGTCCCAGCGACCGGGAACGCCCAGGCTGCTACGCCAGATCAATGACAGAGCGGCCCTGGAGCTCCTCCTCTCCCAAGGCCCGCTCACCCGGGCTGAGCTGGGGGAACTCACCGGGCTTTCCAAGGTCACCTCCGGCCAGCTGCTGTCCAGGCTGGAGGATCGCGGGCTGGTGCGGACCGCAGGGGAACGGGCCGGCGGGCGGGGTCCCAACGCCGCTCTGTACACGGTCAATCCGTCCAGCGCGTACGTGGCCGGTCTTGAGGTGCTGCCGGACCGGGTGACCGCCGGGGTGGCCGACATCACCGGGCAGACCGTGGCCGAGGTGACGGTCGACCCCACCGAGGCCGCCGACCCCGTCAAGATCGTGCACAGCGCGGTGCAGCGGGCCTGCGCGACGGCGGACGTGGCGATCTCGCAGCTGCGCTCGTTCGTGATAGGGACCCGGGGCGTGGTGGATCCGCGCAGCGGGGATGTGCGGTACTCGTTTGACCTGCCCGCCTGGCACATGGGGGTGCTGGCCGGGCTGCGGACCAGCCTCGGGCAGCCGGTGCGGATCGAGAACGACGTCAACCTGGCCGCCCTGGCCGAGCAGGCGTACGGCGCGGCGGCCGGGCACGACGACTTCGTGATCCTGTGGGCGGGGGTCGGGCAGGGGCTCGGGGTCATGCTCGGCGGGCGGCTGCATCGGGGGATCACCGGGGGCGCGGGGGAGATCGGGTGGCTGCCGGTGCCGGGGGAGCCGCTGCCACTGAACGTGACCGAGCCGCAGTCGGGGTCCTTCCAGCGGCTGGTCGGCGGGAACGCGCTGTCCGGGCTCGCGGCCACGCACGGCATCGACGGCCCGGCGCTCCTGCCGACGGCGGCGCCGCCCGGGTTCGACGTCGCCCATCTGGTCCGTACGGCTGTCGCCACCGGCCAGGACGGGTTCCTGGCCGAGCTGGCCGGGAGGCTGGCGGTCGGGGTTGCGGCGGTGGCGGTGGTGCTGGATCCGGGGCTGATCGTGTTGAGCGGGGATGTGGGGCGGGCGGGGGGTCCTGCGCTGGCTGCGCTGGTGGAGGAGGCGGTGGCCCGGGTCTGTCCCAGCAGGCCGAGGGTGGCGGTGACCGAGGTGGCGGGGAACCCGGTGCTGCGGGGGGCGTTGCTGGCCGCCCTGGACCAGGCGAGGGAGCAGGTCTTCTCCGATACCGTCTAGCGTTATGGATGCTGTGGTGCTGATCTCCGATCCTCGGGTGGCGGGGGTTCCGGTCGAGGAGTGCGGGGAGGTGTTGAGCGATGTGCGGGGGCGGCTGCGGGTGGATGACCGGCTGGCTGACCCCGCGGGGGCGTACGCGTTGTTACGTGAGGGTCTGGTGACCCGGCTGGAGGCGGCAGAGCGGTCGCTGCCGGCGGGGTACCACGTGGTGGTCGTGGAGGGTTACCGTCCGGCGGCGCTGCAACGGACGTACTTCACGGACTACCTCAACGATTTACGGGCGAAATTTCCGGAAATGTCGGCAGACGAGTTGTTTGTGGCGGCTAGTCGGTACGTGTCGCCGATTGAGGTGGCTCCGCACACCGCCGGGGCAGCCGTTGATTTAACGCTTTGTGATGATTTAGGCGTCGAGTACGACATGGGGACGCAGGTCAACGCCACCCCGGAGGAGAGCGCGGGCGCGTGTTACACGGCGGCGCCCGGCATCTCCGGGGAAGCGCGGCAGAACCGGAAGGTCCTGATCGCCGCGCTTGAGGGGGCGGGTCTGGTGAACTATCCGACCGAGTGGTGGCACTGGTCGTATGGGGATCGGTACTGGGCGATGGTCCGGCATGCCCGGGCCGCCCTTTACGGGCCGGTCGAGTCGCCCCTTCCCGCCTGACGCCAGCGCAGGTGACCGGCCGGGTCCACGGTGATCAGGTGGCCGGCGTGGGCGGTGAGGGTCAGCGCTCCGGGAGCGTGGCCGAACGGGGACCATTCGGTTTCGCGGTCGGTGAAGGGCAGGCGCGCGTGGATTCGGCCGTGGCTGTCGAGGGCGTACAGGCGGCCGTTCATGCCGCTCATCGAGATCGCTCCGGCGGCGGGGCCGATGTCGCGCCAGCCGGGTGAGCCGGCCTCGGCGAACGGGAGCGCCCAGAGGCGATCGGCCGCGGTCGCGGCGAAGAACGTGCCGTCGGAGACCGCCAGGGCGATCGTTCCCTCCGGCGTCCGGGTCACGTCGGTCCAGAGATTCGTGCGGGTGCGGAGCACGCCGTCGGGAGTGACTCCGTAGAGGTTGGTGCCCAGTCCGCCGACGGCCTCGCGGGGGGAGTCCAGGCAGGTCACGTCCCCCGCCCAGCCGATCGGTTGCCAGGGCAGGTTCTGGGCGCACAGTTCGCGGTGCATGAGCACGCCGTCGGCGGTCACGCCGTACAGGACGGACCCGGCGGCGGCCAGCGCGCGGATGTCCGCGGCGGGGCCGATCACCTCCCAGTCCGGCTCGGCCGGACGGGACAGCCGGTCGATCACATTGCGGGTGATCCGCTCCACCACCGGATCGTGGATCGTGTTCCCCCAGTTCACCGAGGCGGCGTTGAAGACCGTGCCGAGGCCGCTCGTGAAGACGCCCATGGTGGCCCAGCCGCCCTGCCCGCCGACACTCCAGTGGCGCAGGTCCGCCGTGGCCAGCACCACGAACGACGGCGGCGTGCCATCCCGGCAGGTCGCCCTCGGCACCCCCATGACCTCGGAGAACTCGGCCGCGTCGGTCTCGTAGCCGAGCGCGCCCAGACCGAACTTGTCGCCGTCGGTGAGTTCCGTCCCCGCGAAGACCCAGTGGTCGGCGAAGCGCGCGGTGTACGACTCCTCCCGCATCAGCCGCATGTACGGCCCCCAGGTGCCCGCCCCCGCCCGGAAACTGGTCCCGGTCAGCGTGTTCTCCGGGCGCAGCACCGGCGCGTTCGACCACTCGACGGTGGTCAGCCGGGGATCCTCGACCGGATCGGTGGCCGCGTCGCGGTAGCAGACCATCTCGCGGCCCTCCATCCTGATCTGCCACCAGCAGGTGTTGCCGGACAGGAACGCGATGTTGCCGCCCCGCCGGACATACTCCTCGCAGGCGTCCCGCATGCCCGCCGTCCAGTACTCGTCGTGCCCGTTGACGATCAGCAGCCGGTAGCGGGACAGCAGATCGAGCGAGAGGTCGAAGCCGGAGCAGTATTCGACCTGGTATCCGGCCGGGCCGAGCCAGCGCAGCAGCCCGTCCTCCCAGCGCTCCGGCGGCGGGCCGCCGCCCGGCCGGTCGAACGTGACCCTGGCCGCCCGGTCCGGTTGCTCGGTCCAGTAGATGCTCTCCCCTGGCACCCCACCCCGGTTGTACGCCTGCCACGTCGCGAACGGGATCGACACCAGGACCGGCGCGACCGGCTCCGCCTGCCGAACCACGAAATACACCTCGTCGTCCTGCTCACGCGGAGTCCCCGGAAGCTCCCCCGTGGCCCGGGGAAGCAGCACGTCCGGTTCCGGATCCCCTTCGGTGAACCGCGCGCGATACAGGGAACTCGGCCAATCCTCCGGAATGTCCAGAACCCACGAAGGCCCCTCGACCCGCGCCGCCAGCATCAGGCGATCATTGGTCGCGTCGTGCACGGCCACCCCGGCCGGACCCTCGAAGCGGAACTCCAGGCGCTCGCCCTGCGCGCGGGACATCGCCGTCGCGTACGCCGCGATCACCGCAGCGCCGCCTCGACCAGCAGATCCTCCAGGCCCCGCAGGAAACGTTCCATTTCGGGCCGCGACAACCAGCGCGTGTCGGCCGTCACCGACACGTCCATCGTCCCGCTCACATGCACGCAGAACCGGCAGTTCAGCTGATCCTGGCTCATCGGCCAGGTCAGCGAGGTCTCCCCGAGCGCCCGCCGGATCAGCACGTCATCCCGGTAGACCGCGTGATCGGCGAACCGCATGTCATTGAAACAGCAGTACGGATGCACCGGCGTCCCCCGATCCTCGCTCACCTCCGCCAGCACCCGGGCCCGGTCGGCGGGATCGTGATACGCGCTCCGATACGCCCGCAACGCCGCCGGACGCGCCAGCGCCAGCAACTCGTCGAACCTGACCTTCTCCACGTCCAGCACGAACAGCCCCTCCTGCGCCATCGTGCTGACCGCGCCCCGGGTGTCGGCCCTGAACCGGTTGCTCACGATCGGCAACATCGCCACCGTGTCATGCCCGGTCGTCTGCGCCACCAGCGCCGTCACCGCCGTCAGCAGCACGTTCGAGGTGCTCGTCCCGTGCTTGACCGCGATCCGCTGCGCGGCCAGGTCGATCGCCGGAGAGCGCAGCGAAGCCCGCCAGATCGGCGGATCCGCTCCGGCCTCGGACGGCACGTGGAACATGGTAGGCGGGATCCGGCGATGCTCCCGCTCCCAGTGCGCCGCCGCCTCGGCCGCCACCCGGCGGCCGTCCCGCGACCGCTGCCAGCGGGCGATGTCCAGCGGCTGCGGCGGCCGGGACCCGCGCGGCTCCCCCCTGAGCAGGAGCAGGCGCAGGTCCCTGACGGCCTCTTCGGCGCCAAGGCCGTCCGCCGCGAGATGGCAGAACACCATCACGATGTGGGTGACGTCCGGCCCCGAGGTCACCAGCCCGGCCCGCAGCGGCCACTCGCGCGCGTAGTCGTAGGCGGGGGCGGCCAGCTCGGCCAGCAGCTCGTCGGGATCGTCCCCGAGGGCGATCGGGAGCTCGCCGGAGGCGAGCAGGCGCTGGTGGCCGTCCTCGACCAGGGTGCGCAGCGATTCGTGCCGCTCGACCAGCCGGGCCAGCGCCCAGCGGGCGCCGTCGACCGAGGCGGGACGGGCGCCGAGCCGGATCACCCGGCCGAAGTTGAAATAGTGGTCGTCGGGGACGGTCCGCTGGATCGCCTCCCAGATCGCCCGCTGGCCCCAGGTGAGCGGCGCGTCCCCGCGGCGTTCGCCCGCGAAGGGCACGCTCGTCATCGGGCGGCCAGCCAGTCCGCCAGACCCCCCACGCTGTCCAGGAACGACACGTCCGCGCCCAGGTCGATCTCCACGTCGTACTCACGCTCGACCGCGTCGATCAGCCGCATCTGGGCGAGCGAGGTCACCCCGAGGTAGGACAGCGGCACCGACGCGGCGAGCACCTCGGCCGGGGTGAGCTGGCCGTCACACGACTCCGACACGAGCTGCGCCAGTCTTTCCTTCATTGCGTACCTTTCGTTCCAGGCCCACGAGATCGTCGGGGGTAGCGTCGGGCACCTCGTCGTCGAACCGCGCGAGCGTGCGGGTGGCCATCGCGCCCGCCGCGACGATCGCGATGAACGCGCCGAAGACCAGGTACATGACCCCGATGTCGCCCAGCAGCCGGGTGCCGAGCGGGGCGATCACGCCGACGCCGATCGGGATCGTCGACCACGCCACCATCTGGTTGAGCGCGAACACCCGGCCGTGGAACCGCTGCGGGACCTTGGTCTGGATGATCGTCGCGTACACGCCGTTGACGAGGGCGAGGCCGAAGGAGACCCCGAACGCGCCGACCCCGATCACCGGGAGCGCTTCGGTCAGGCCGACCAGCAGGCAGGATACGGCGATGAGCAGGGTGGTCAGCAGCATGCCGCGCATCCGGCGCCGGGCGGGGCCGCCCCACAGGCCCATGGTCAGGCCGCCCGCGACCGCGCCCGCTCCGGCCGCCAGGGCGATGGCGCCCGCGTCGGCGAGGGTGCCGAACTCCAGGACCAGCGGGGAGTACATCAGGAAGACCGGGGAGAGGCCCAGCGAGAGCAGCGCGAAGAAGATCACCATGGCGCGGAAGCTGCGGTTGCCGATCGACATGCGGAAGCCCTCGGCGATCTCGCGGCCGACCGGCTCGCGGCGGCGGTGCGCCATCGTGGCCGGGAAGGCGATCAGGGCGAGCACGATCAGGGTGGCGAGGTGGCCGGCGACGTCGATGATGAGGATGCCCTTGAGGCCGACGACCGACATCAGGCCGACCGCCGCGAGCGGGGCGATGAACTGGGCCACGCCGAGGGTCATCTGGGCGACGCCGTTGGCGTGGCCGAGGTAACGCTTGGGGACGAGTTGCGGGACGGCCGAGGTGAAGGCCAGGCGCTGGCAGGTGAGGGCGATGGAGAGGGCGGGGAGCAGGGCGTAGAGGTGCCAGACCTGGAAGGCGGAGGTCCAGATGAGGGCGGCGGTGGCGGCTTGTACGGCGAGGGCGGCGGTGTTGCCGGCGATCATGATGGTGCGGCGGCTTGAGCGGTCCACGAGGGCGCCGGCGAGGGGGGCGACGAGGATGCCGGGGATGACGGCGAGGACTTGCAGGATGGCGAGCTGGGTCATCGAGCGGTTCTGGAGGTAGACCCAGAGGGGGAGGGCGAACTCGGTCAGCGTCGAACCGACCAAGCAGATCATCTGGCCTAGGGCGACGGCGAGGAATCGGCGAATCGTCGGTTCGGGACCGGACGCCTTGCCGCCGGTCTCTCTGTCGCCGGTCGGGGGATTGGCGGTCATGTTCTTGCCGCGCGGATGATTCCCTGCCACGACGGGGGTCCTACCGGAAGCCCGGACAGTCGTGTGGGTAGCGGGGTGGTGCGTCGTGGGGGATGTCGTGCGATCGGCCGCGTGGTCGGTCGCGTCGTTGTCTGCAGGGACGGGCCGGGTGACGATCGTCGCCAGTTCTTGGGGGCGATATTTCAGGAAATAGTGGCCGCCTTCGTCGAGGACGACGAGGTGGGTGCTGTCGGTGATGAAGCCCCACTCGCGGTAGCGCTCCTCGTAGTAGTCGGTCGCCGGGTCGTACTCGCCGACGACGGAGATGATCGGGGCGCTGAGCTTGCGCGCGCCTGTGTCGATGAGGCCGGTGAAGTAGTCCTCGGCCGCGCGGGCGTCGTGGCGCATGTTGCGGATGACGAACGCCTTCTGCTCGTCGTCGAGGCCGGAGAGGTCGGCGCCGAGCGCGGTCAGCCAGGTGAGCTGGTTGCGGTCGCTGCGCAGGCGTTCGAGGCGGGTGAGCTTGGCCCAGCGGCCCATCAAGCCCTTGGTCGGGCGGGCGAACGGGAAGATTCCGCCCAGGTAGATGGCGTCGATCGGGCGACCTCGCGCCTCCAGTTGCCGGGCGATCTCGATGGTGAGAGCGCCGCCGACGCCGCAGTGGCCGTACAGGGCGAGCGGGCCTGTGACGGTCTCGATGATCTCCTCCGCGCACCGCGCGGCCACCTCGGCGAGCGGCCGCGGCTCCTCGACCAGCCCAAGATCATGCCCGGGTACGGCTACCGAATACAGCGCCCATCCATCGGGGAGCGCGTCGGCGAGCGGCTGATAGACGACCGCACTCCCACCGCCGTAGGGCACGCAGACGAGGTTCCGCACACCTGTTTGCGGTCCGCCTGGTTGCCTTGTCCCTGCCTTCGGCGCGCTGGCATCCGGTGTGTGGGCTTTTGGTGCGGCGGCCCCCGGCGTGCGGGGTTCTATCGTGCCAAGGGTTTGTCCGCCTGGTCCGTGTCCGCCTGGTCCGTGTCCGCCTGGTCCGTGTCCGCCTGGTCCGTGTCCGCCTGGTCCCCGTTCACCAGGTTTCGGGGAGGCTGTTCTCGTCAGCCGGTACAGCAACCCTCGCGCGACCGGGACAGACCTGGCCACTGCGGCTAGCTCGCGGACGGTTGGATGTTGGAACAGATCCATCAAGCCGACCGGGTTGCCGTTCTCGGGGAGTTCGCGGCGTAGCCGGGCGATGATCCGGGTTGCCAGCAGGGAATGGCCGCCCAGGTCGAAGAAGTCGTCCAGCACGCCCACCCGCTGGAGTCCGAGCGCTTCGCACCACGCCGCAGCGATGATCTCCTCGATGTCGTCGGCGGGCGGCTCGAAGGGCACGTCCTGGTCTGGACGGGTGTCCTCGGGAGCCGGGAGCGCGGCCCGATCGACCTTGCCATGGCCTTTGAGTGGAAGTTCATCGAGCCAGACATAGCGGGTTGGGATCATGTATTCCGGCAGCCGGATTCCCAGCACCCGGCGCAACTCGCCCACACTGGGACGCTCCGCGCCCGCTTCCGCGACGAGATAGGCGACAAGCTCCCCGTCGCGCGCGTCCACGACACCATGCGCGATGGCCGGAATCCGCCGGAGGTTCTCGTCGATCTCCCCAAGCTCCACCCGGTAGCCCCGGATCTTCACCTGAAGATCGCTACGACCAAGGAACTCGAGGTCCCCGGAGGGCAACCAGCGTGCGAGGTCACCAGTCCGATAGATCCGGCCATACGGTGAGGAGACGAACTTCTCCGCCGTCAGATCGGGACGACCGAGGTACTCCCGCGCCAGCCGGTCCCCTCCGATGCAGAGCTCACCCGCCACCCCGATCGGCACCTGCCTGCCATGCCGATCCAGCACGAACAGCTTCGCGTGCCCGAGCGGCCGCCCGATCGGCGTGATCGGCCCGGTCGGCTCCTCATCCGCCGAGATCCGGTACGTGGCGACCCCGACCGTGGCCTCGGTCGGCCCATAGTGATTGACCACCGGCCCATGCCTGGCCAGCTCCCGCGTCCACTCCCAGCTCGACCCTTCCCCGCCCAGGATCAGCAGCCGCCGCGGCAACAGACTCCGCACATCCACGACATCAGCGGCAAGAGCCGCCAAGTGCGACGGAGTCATCTTCAGGTAGTCGATCCCACCCATATGCTCAGCTAACTCAGGCCCAGAGATCCTGGACGGAAGCAGCCGCAGCGTCCCACCCGTCAGCAACGACAGGTAGAACACCGTCATCCCGAAGTCGAACGCGAGCGACTGCAACAGCGCGAAACTCGCCCCTTCCCCGACGCCGAACCGCTCCCGCACATCAGCCAGGTAATTCATCGCCTGCCGGTGCTGAACCGCGACTCCCTTCGGCCTCCCGGTCGACCCCGAGGTGTAAATCACATAAGCGAGATCGTCCGGACCCGCGACCGCAGGAACTTCAGGACCGGATACATGTCGGTGAGGGTCCGCCTTTGCTCTCCCGTCGGAGCCTTCGATCGAGCTTTCCCCAGGACCTGCCTTTGGGCGATCGCCGGGACTCCCGGGCGTGAGTTCGCGGGGATATGCCGTTGTGCTTCCGCTGGAACCTTCGGCGGAGAGTTCCCCGTGACCCGCCCTTGTGTGATTGCTAGGGCTCTTGGGCGTGAGTTCGCGGGGATACGCCGCTGTGCTTCCGCCGGAACCTTCGGCGGAGAGTTCCCCGTGACCCGCCCTAGTGCGGTTGCTAGGGCTCTTGGGTGTGAGTTCGCAGGGATTCGCCTGTGCGCCTCCATCCCGTCTTGTGGCGGAGGGCTTCCTGGAATTTGTCGTTCCGATGCCGTCCGAACCTTGGGCCGCGTGTTCGTCGGGGTTTATTTTCCCCGTGAGTAACGTCGGTCCTGTATCCGTGATCAGGACTTGGGCGCCCGAATCCGCCAGCATGTACGCTCGGCGGTCCTCGGGTTGGTCCGGGTCGAGGGGTACGTAGGCGCCGCCCGCCTTCATGACCGCGACGATCGACACCGCGATATCGATCGACTGCTCCTGGCAGATGGCCACGCGCACGTCGGGTCCGACGCCGAGCGCGCGCAACTCTTTGGCCAGAGCGTCCGCTTTGGTGTTCAGGTCGGCGTAGGTGAGGGACGCGTTGCCGTACCGGATGGCGGGGGTTTTCGGGACGCGGCGGGCCGTTGTTTCGATGAGTTCGGCCAGGGTTTTCGCTGGGCCGGACGGGGGAGTGGAGGGTGCCGCGCTCCAATTGGCCAGGAGGGCGGTTTCGGCTTCGGCGACGAGGGTGAGTTCGGATATCGGCAGGTCCGGGTTGGCGGTGATCGAGTGGAGCAGGGTTTCGAAGTTGGCGGCGAAGCGTTCGATGGTGGGGCGGTCGAACAGGTCGGTGCTGTAGACGAAGAATGCGTCGCCGGTGGGGCTGATCTCCAGGGAAAGGTCGAATTTCGCCTGGTGGAAGCCGGGGTCGTAAGGTTCGGCGGTGATTCCTGGGAGGGCGAGCCCGGGATTGTGCTCGTTCCGGAAGCTGAACTGGGTCTGGAAGACGGGGGTTCGGCTGAGGTCGCGGGTGACGCCGAGTTCGGTGACCAGGCGGTCGAATGGGGTGTCGGCGTGAACGAACGCGTCGATGGCGGTGCGGCGGGTTCGTTTCAGCAGTTCACGGAAACTCGGGTCGCCGGAGAGGTCGGCGCGGAGGACGACGGTGTTGAGGAAGAAGCCGATGAGTGGTTCGACGTCTTCGGAGTCGCGGGCGGAGACGGGGGTGCCGACGCAGAAGTCCTCGGCTCCGGTGTAGCGGGACAGCTGCGTCTGGAAAGCGCTCAGCAGCAGCATGAACAGGGTCACCCGTTCGCGCCTGGCGAATTGGGTGACCTCGGCGATCAAGGGTGCGGGCAGGCGGTGGGCAACGCAGTCTCCGCGGGAGGCGCGGATTCTTGGGCGCGGCCGGTCCGTGGGGAGGTCGAGGGTGGGCGCGTTGGCCAGCCGCTCGCGCCAGTACGCGGTGTCGATCGGGCGGTCGTGCTGGTGCCTGGCGTGGTCGGCGTACTGGAGGGGGAGGGCGGGGAGTTCGCCGCCCGCGTACAGGGTGGAGATCTCGTCGAGGAGCAGGCCCAGCGACCAGCCATCCCCGGCGATGTGATGCAGAACGATGACGAGGACGTGTTCCTCGGGATTTATCGCGATAAGAGCGGCCCGCAGGATGGGACCCGTGGCGAGGTCGAACGGCTGGTTGCTCAGCTCGCTCACCATCGTCCGCGCGTGCTTCCGGCTCGTGGCGGTGTGGCGTTCGAGGCCAGGCAGGGTGTCGCCGACGAGCTGCACCGGCCGGCCGTCGATCGCCGGATAGCTGGTGCGCAGGATGTCGTGACGTCGGATCACCTCGGCGAGCGCGCGGTCCAGCGCGTCCGGGTCGAGTGGGCCGAGCAGGCGCTCGGTCACGCAGATGTTGTACGACGCGTCGTCGGGGTTCAGCTCGTGCAGGAACCAGAGACGCTCCTGGCCAAGCGAGAGCGGTATCGCCGTGACGGCAAACATCGTTCCTCAAGTGATCGGACGAATGCAGCACGAAGTGCCGAGCGCGACAAGCTCGGTCGGGTTAACTGGAAAGATTCTTTGCAATTAGCTGACGGCGCCAGTCTGGCACGGAGGCGCGCTGGCCACAACCCCAACAATCCCTTTGCTGGTCGGGGCTGCCGACTGTGCTCCCCCTTGTGGCTGGGACATTTCCCATGCCAGACTGGCCGCGTCGCTAACTGGAAAGATTGTTTTCAGTAAGGCCGTTCTGGGAACGTTCTCTAATGGTCTTGAAGACATTCATCCGATCATTAAGGATCTTCGATGACGCTTCCGGAGCTGCTGGCGGCGCGGGCCGTCGCCGATCCCGATGGCGTTGCCATGGTCGTGGACGGGGTCGGGGAGCTGGCGTACCGGGATTGGGACGCGCGGGCGAACGCGGTCGCGAATCGGCTGATCGGCGAGGGGATCACCGGCGGGGATCGGGTTGGGCTGGTCTTCCCCGCTTCGGGGTGGATTGAGTACGCGGTCGCGTTCCTGGGGGTGCTTCGGGCCGGGGCGGTCGCGGTGCCGTTGTCGGATCGGCTTCCGGCGGCAGAGATCGGACAACTGTCGGCGCACTGTTCGATGGCGGCGGTCGTGCGGGATGCGGCGGGGTCGGATGTGACGCCGCCTCCGGTGGTGGTGCGGGCGTCTGATCCGGCGCAGATTCTTTACACCTCGGGGACGACCGGGGCGGCCAAAGGGGTTACGGCGACACATGCCAACCTCGCGTACGGATTGCGGGCGGAGCCGCGTTACCGGGCGTTTCGCCACTCCAAGCACTTGGTCCATGCGTTTCCGATTGGGACGAACGCGGGGCAGATGATGCTGGTGAACGCGCTGGGAGCGCATCCGGCGGTGGTGACGTTGCCGCGGTTCACCCCCGGGCGGTTCGCCGGATTAATCCGGAAATATCGGGCGGGGACGGTGTTCGTCGTTCCGGCCATGGCGATCGAGTTGATCAATGCGGGGGTCGAGCCGCTGGAGAGCGTGCTGCTGCTCGGGTCGGCTGCGGCGCCGTTGCCGTCGGCGGTGGCGTCGGAGCTCGGCGGGCTGTTCCCGCAGGCGATGATCACGAACTACTACACCTCCACGGAGGCCGCGCCCGCACAGACGATCATGCTGTTCGATCCGGAGCGGCCCGGGTCGGTCGGGCGGCCGGCCGCCGGGGGCGGGGTGCGGGTCACCGCGGCGGATGGGTCGCCGGTGGGGGTCGGCGAGACCGGCGAGGTGTGGATGCGATCGCCGGCCGCGCCGCGCGCGTACTTCGGCGATCCCGGGTCCGGAGTGTTCCGGGACGGGTGGGTACGGATGGGGGATCTGGGCTATCTCGACGACGAGGGGTACCTCTACCTGGTTGATCGCGAGAGCGATGTGGTCAAGTCGGGCGCGTACAAGATCTCGACTTTGAAGATCGAGGAGGCGCTGCACGCGCATCCGCTGGTGAAGGAGGCGGCGGCTTTCGGGGTGCCGCATCCGGTGCTGGGGACGGTTGTGGTCGCGGCGCTGGTGGTCCGGGATGTCGTCGCGCCTGAGGAGGTGCGGGCGTTTCTGGGGGAGCGGCTGGCCGGGCATGAGGTGCCCGCGCGGTTGCTGACGCTGGAGGCGCTGCCGCGTAATCGGGGCGGCAAGGTGGATAAACGTGCTTTGCGGGCGCTGTCATGAGTGAGGCGTCGTTCGCGCAGGCGGGGATGTGGATCACCGAGCGGATGGGACGGGCTCGGTCGGCTTATCACATGCCCGTGCTTATCAGGATGGATGGTGCGCTGGACGCGGGCGCGCTGATCCAGTCGTGTGAGGCGGTGATCCGGCGGCATCCGGTGCTGTCCAGCGCGATCGTCGAGGACGATGGGCTGCCGGTGGAGGTGCCGGGCGCACGGCCGGAGGTTCGGCTCACGACATCTGGCGATCTGGATGCGCTGGTGTTGGAGGAGACGCTTCGTCCGTTCGATGTGGAGCGGGGGCCCTTGGCGCGGTTCACGCTGGTACGGCTGGCGCCTGAGCGGCATGTGCTGGTTTTCGTGGCGCATCATCTGGTTTTCGACGGGGAGTCGAAGGACGTGCTGGTGCGGGACCTGGCGGCGTTTTACAACGGGCGTACGCTGCCGCGGTTGACGGAGACGTATGCGGAGTTCGCGGCGGATGAGCGGGCTCGGGTGGCGGGTGATCTCGCGGAGGCTCGCGATTTCTGGGGGGCACGGTGGCGCGAGCCGGACGATGTGATCATCCCGGGACTTCCGGAACAGCGCTTGTCCGAGGGGCTCTTGTCTGAGGCGCGTTCTTCTGAGGGGCGTTTGTCTGAGGGGCTCTTGTCTGAGGCGCGTTCTTCTGAGGGGCGTTTGTCTGAGGGGCTCTTGTCTGAGGCGCGTTCTTCTGAGGGGCGTTCGTCCCAGGGACTTTCGTCCGAGGCGCTTTCGTCCGAAGGGCGTTCATCCGGGCCGCGTCCGTCCGAGCGTCCTTCGCCGGAGTTGCGTCATGCTGGCGCGGAGGCGCAACAAAATCAAGGGTGGGCGGGTGGGACATCTACCCCAAGTCGCCTCGGGGTCGAAGGCACGGCGTCTAATCCGCGGACTTCTGGGCAACGGCGTGGGGCTGCCTACGCGAAGGCGTATAAATTCCGCGCCGAGCTTCCCGAAATTGCGGATATTTCGCGATTTGAGTTGTTCTTGGCTTCTGTGCAGGCGTTGCTGTACTCGTATGGGAACAGTGAGCCGGTTTGTGCGATTGATGTGTCGACCCGGACTTCCTCGGTTCGGGAGAATATCGGGTTGTTCGTCAACGAGTTACCCGTCGCTTCTCGGCCTTCTCCTGACATGTCCGTCGTTGAGCTGGCGCGCTGGCTCCGTACAGAATTGCGAGAGATTTATAGGTTTCGTGCGGTTCCTGTTGCCCGTGCCGTACGAGGCATGAGGCCACGAACGGCGCTTGCGGCTGTGTCGGTGAGTTACCGGAAACGGCGCGATGAACCCGATTTCGCCGACCTTCGGACCAGTGTGGATTGGGCTGTTTTCAATCACGCTGTTCGCAGCCTTCTGCACTTTCAGGCCGTCGACACCTCTGACGGCCTCTTCGTGATCATGCAATACGGCTCAGATTCCGGCTCTCCCGACGAGACCCCGGAAATCGCTCGAATAGCGGAGGACCTTCTCACCATCATGAAAAATCCGGATAACTCCGTCTCCCTTGACCTCCGGAGTGACTCCGAGGTCGCCCCTGACCCTACCGACCTCACCGGCGCAATCCGCGAAATCTGGCAGGAAGTCCTCGGCATCGACCAGATCGGCGACGACGAGGACCTTTTCGATCTGGGCGGGCACTCCCTCACCATCACCCAGATCATCGCCCGCATGCGCAAACGCCTCGGCATCGAGGTCGCCCTCGACGTCTTCTTCGACACTCCCACGATCGCTGGCGTGGTCGACTCCATCCACGCCTCCGAACCCGCGGTCAGCACGACGTGACCCTCGCCCCCATGCCCGGCATGTCCCAAACCATCCCGGCCACCGAATCGCCGCCAACTGCTACAGACCGAGCCAGCCTGGACACCGAGTCATCGCCGGGCGCCGCGGACCGAGCGAGCTTGGCCACCGGGTCACCCGAGGCCGCCGTCACCCGAGCCAGCCTGGACACCGAGTCACCGCCAGCCGCTGCGGACCGAGCGAGCTTGGCCACCGGGTCACCAGAGGCCGCCGTCACCCGAGCCGATCTGGAATTGTTGCTCCTGATCCGGCATTTCGAGCTGGCCCTCCTTGACCTGTTCGGGCGCGGCGAGCTGAACGGCACCACGCACACCTGCCTCGGCCAGGAATACGTGCCGGTCGCCCTCACCCCGCTGCTCCAGCCTGACGACTACGTTTTCAGCAATCATCGCGGCCATGGCCACTATCTCGCCCGATACCAGGACCCAGAAGGTCTGCTCGCCGAGATCATGGGCCGCGAGGGCGCGATCTGCTCCGGTGTCGGCGGCAGCCAGCACATCCTTCGCGACCGTTACCTTTCCACCGGCGTACAAGGAGAAAGCCTGCCCGTCGCGGCCGGCGTCGCGCTGCACCTGCGCGGCACGGGTGCCCTGGCCTGCGTCTACATCGGTGACGGCACCTGGGGCGAGGGCTCGGTCTACGAAGCGCTCAACCTGGCCTCGCTGTGGAACCTCCCCCTGCTGGTGATCGTCGAGAACAACGGCATCGCCCAGTCCACCCCCACCACCTGCCAACTCGCGGGCACGATCCGCGACCGAGCCCACGCCTTCGGCATCCGCCACCACGGCGTCACCTCGATCGACCTCACCGAGATCCGATCCCAGATCGCCCCGCTCATCACGTCGGTACGCACCGATTCGCACCCGCTGGTCATCGAATTCGCCACCCACCGCCTCGGCCCGCACAGCAAGGGCGACGACACCCGCCCCCCTGACCAGGTACGCCACCTTCCCGACTGGTATCGCCAGGTCCAGCCCACTCCGCTGTTCGCCCAGGCCGACGAAGCCGCGCGAACCCGAATCGCGGCAATCGTCGGAGAGGTCTCGGCCCGCCCGCTGTCCCGGTGGTCCGCGTGCGGGTAGCGGAGAACCTGAACGCCGCCCTAGGCGACCTCCTCGAACACGACCCGAAGGCGTACCTGATCGGCGAAGACGTCCTTGACCCCTACGGCGGCGCCTTCAAGATCACCCGCGGCCTGTCCACCCGCTACCCCGGCCGCGTCCTCGGCACCCCCATCAGCGAATCCGGCCTCACCGGCCTGGCCGCCGGCCTCGCCCTCTGCGGCGACACCGCCATCGTCGAGATCATGTTCAGCGACTTCGCCGCCCTCGCCTTCGACCAGATCATCAACTTCGCCGCCAAATCCGTCTCCATGTACGGCTCGCGCGTGCCGATGCGCCTGATCGTGCGCTGCCCGACCGGCGGCGGACGCGGCTACGGCCCCACCCACAGCCAGAGCCTGCAGAAACATTTCATCGGCGTGCCCGGCCTCGCCGTATACGAGATGTCGGCATTACACGACAATCATGCGGTTCTCGCGGCGATGGTGGCCTCCGCCCAGCCCTGCGTGTTCTTCGAGGACAAGGTCCTGTACACGCGCCGCATGCACGCCCTAGATCCCCTCTTCAACCAGGACATCCTCCACGATGTCGCCCGCGTCTTCATCGACGACCCAGCCGCTGCCGACTGCGTGATCATCGCCCCCGGCGGTGTCGCGGACCGCGCGCTTGCCGCGATGCGACAGGTCTTCCTGGACCACGAAGTGACCTGCTGCCTGCTCGTCCCCTCCCGCCTCTACCCCTTCGACGTCGAACGCCTACTACCTACACTCCAGAACGCGAAAGCCATCCTCGTCGCGGAGGAAAGCACGGCAGGCGGCACCTGGGGTGCCGAAATCGCCCATCAAATCCACCAGCACCTCTGGAAAACCCTCCTCCGGCCGGTGACCCTGGTCCACTCCGCCGACAGCGTCATCCCCACCGCCGCCCACCTGGAACAACAAGTCCTCCTCCAGGAATCCACCATCCACACCGCCATCATGGAGGCCCTCCATGCCTGAAATCAGGGTCCCCAAACTCAACAACAACGACACGTCCTACATCGTGGTCGAATGGCTCGTCGAAACCGGCCAGCACGTAAAAGCCGGAGACCCAATCGCCGTCCTCGAAACCTCCAAAGCCGCCGACGAAATAACCACAGAAACCGACGGCTACGTCTGGCCATCAATACCCCTAAACGCCGACTGCACCCCCGGCCAACTCCTGGCCCACCTAACAACCACCCCCGAATCACCCCAGCTCACCGCAGCCGACCCCACCCTCAGATCAAATCCTTCACCATTCACCTCCACGCCGCCCTTGGCTGCCAAATCATATGCCTCAGATACCAGAATGGGGCTATCCGCAGATTCGTCTGCCTCGGCATCCCCGCCCCTGTTGCCTTCGACTTTTGAATCGTCTGTTTCCGCGTCGCACGCCGGCATTGGACAATCCGTGCCCTCCGCAGACTCGTCAACGTCGCTCCCCATCTCGGCGAGCGCTTCGACGGCTCATGGCGGAATCGCATCGGCATCCTCGTCAGCCACTTCTCCTTCGGCCACTTCTCCTTCGGCCGGTTCTCCTTCGGCTACGCAACCGCCTTTGATCACGGTGCCCGCGCAGGCGCTCCTCGATGAGCTGGGGATTCCCGTGGAGCGGGTCTACTCCCTTGGGCTCAGCGTGATCAGACGTGCTGACGTCGAGGGCCTGGCCGCCGAGAACGTGCCCACCGCCACCTACGAGTTGCCGAAGGTACAACGGGCTGTGGCCAAAGCCGTCCAGATGTCTCATGCGACGATTCCCGCCGCCTACACCGTGATGGCGATGGACCTGGACGACACACTCGAACTCGCCGCCCGGCTGACACGTGAAGTGCGTCGCCCTGTCGGATTAGCCGAACTCTTCGTACTGGCGGTCGCCCGGCTTCATGCCACGTTCCCGATGTTCTTCGCCACCCTCGCCGACGACAGAACCGCACGCCTGTCCGAAACCCCCAACATCGGCGTCACCGTCGACACCGGAGAGGGCCTCTACGTCCCGGTGATCCACAACGCGGCCGACCGCCCACTGAAGGAGGTCGCGACCCGACTGATGGAATTCCGCCTAGCCTCGACGACCGGCGACTTCCGCGAATCTGACCTCGCCAACGCCAACATCGCCGTCACACTCCACCACGACGCCGACGTCTCCCTGGCGATTCCCTTCATCTTCCCCGGCCACGCCTGCGCCCTCGCCATCACCACCCCCCAACCTGTTCTCACCCTTATCGACGACACCCTGACCACCAAAAAGGTCGCCAACATTGGCCTCGCCTACGACCACCGCCTAATCAACGGCCGCGAAGCCGCCCTCTTCCTCCGCGCCCTGAAAGACACCATCCACGAACTCCCCAGGGCCGAAGGAATTCTCGCCCTGTGAGGCCGAGGGCGATGAGCGGGTTGTGGAAGTCGTCGCGTGCCCAGCGGGTGCCTTCGGCGATGTCGGTGAAGTTCAGCAGGCGTAGCGCGCCGATCGCGTAGCTACGCATGGTGGCGCGCCGATCGCGTGGCTACGCATGGCGGGCCAGGATCGACCCTTCACGCGCTGTCTCAGGATCGGAGAACTCCCTCAACCCCCTGGGTTCCCGGCCTGGGTGGGTGGCGCTCTCGTGCCGGTCCGGTTCAGCGCCGGAACCGTCCGGCGAAGCGGTTCCTTTTCCCGAGATAGAGGAGGGTCCAGGTGCCGTCCTCATTGCGGCGGAGGCGGTAGCGGTCGGGGTGGGTTGC
>NZ_BLAE01000106.1 GCF_009687865.1 Acrocarpospora macrocephala | reverse complement strand
GTGGGCAGGGCGGACACGTAGGCCGACGTAAGACCGTGCCCGAGACCACCGCGCCCGCGATGGCCGCTGACCAGCGGCTAACGAGGGGCTAGCTATCACGGTCGGCCGGAGTGTCCGCCCTGCCCACCCGCTACGGCGCTCAGCCTTCAGAGCATGGACGTACGGCCAAGGGCTCAATGGGCGTACGGGGCCAACAATTCAGACGTGGAGGTTGCCTGACCAGATTGTGATTGCGTGGCCTGCGAGGTCGACTCTGTCGTCGCGGAGGGTGGTGCGGACCAGTCCTCCTCGGGCGGAGAGCTGCCGGCCGGTCAGCGAGTGAACTCCGAGACGCTGGGACCAATAGGGAGCCAGGACACAATGCGCGGATCCGGTTACCGGATCCTCATCGACCCCCGCCCTCGGAGCAAAGAACCGGGAGACGAAGTCCGCGTCCGAGTCCGGCGAAACAGCCGTGACGATCACCCCGCGGACGTCGATTGAGGCGATCGCCGCCATATCGGGAACCAGCGTTCGGACGGTCTCCGGAGAGCTCAGTTCTACCAGGAGATCGAACTGGCTGTTTCCCACCCAGACAGGCTCAGCCCCCAAAGCGTCTGCGAGACCTTCCGGGACCGGACATTCCGTCGGCTGCTTGGCCGGAAAATCCATGGTGATAAGTCCGGACGAGTCGCGGTCAACCGAAAGAATCCCACTCTGAGTAGAGAAGTCGATCCGTCCGGTTTCCTGCCCAGTTTCATAAAGAATATGTGCCGCCGCAAGCGTGGCATGCCCGCAGAGCGCGACCTCGACCAGCGGCGTGAACCACCGCAGCGAATAGGTCTCCCCTTCCCGCGGCATCAGAAATGCGGTTTCCGAATGCCGCATTTCCGCCGCTACTCCCTGCATCCACGAAGCGGTTGCCGGACCTTCCAGCAGACAGACGGCGGCGGGGTTACCCTTGAACGGCCGGTCGGTGAAGGAATCGACGGTGAAGATACGCATGTTATGCACCCTACAAAAAGAATGCCATGCTGTGGCGTGTCGGCTCGCCCATGGGTAATGGTCGGTTAGCGTCCCAAGTGTCGGGACAAACCCGGAAAGGACGAAGCCGATGGGGGCAGTGCGCAAGGTAGCGAGCTACCTTGGCCTGGGCGGGGCCGAGCAGTATGACGAGCCCTATGGCGAAGCAGAGTACGAAGACGACTGGATTCCAGCGTCTGAGCGGGCGGCCCGTCGCTGGCAGACGGAGGGCGAGCCCGCGCGCATCGTCATGGTCCGTCCAAAGAAGTACGACGACGCTCTCACCGTGGGCCGCCACTTTCGGGAGGGCCACAGCGTCGTGATGGACGTAGGAACGATGTCAACGATCGAGGCTACGCGCATGGTCGACTTCGCGGCCGGCTTGGCTTACGGCTGCGAGGGCCGCATCGAGCGTATCGCCGAGAAGGTCTTCCTCTTGACCCCGTCCAACGTCGAGGTCTCCTCCGTGTAACAAGGAAACCAGGCACACGAACGCAACGCCGCACGACGGGTGGCCTGCGGGGGCGCTAAAGCACCTTACACAGGCCACCGGGTTGCTCGCCGTTATCCGGCGCCGTTTACGCGGGTGGTGGTTCTCGCCGTACCGGCGCCAAGAGGGGCAGCGCAGCTCTGTAGGCGTTCTAAGGGGTGTCTAGCGGGACGAGCGGTATCGCCGGGTTGCTCGGCCGCGATCCGGCACCGTTCGCGCGGATGGTGGGTTCTCGCCGCACCGGCGCCAAGAGGGGCAACTGAGGGGTTAGCCGGCGCGGGGGCCGCGGCGGAGGAGGCGGGTGAGGGCGGTTAGGTCGGTGGTGGCGGATTCGCGGCGGGATTTGGATTCGCGGGCGTATTCGTGGAGGGCCCAGATGGCGCCGTCTGCGAGTCGGTGGAGTTCGGCGAGTTGGGCTTCGATGCGGGCGAGCTCCACGAGTGCCCGTCGTCGGTTGCGCCGCAGGAGGTAACCCCCCCACCCGGCCAGCCCGGCCCCGGCGATCGCGGTCGGCCAGAACAGCAGTCCCAGCAGCATCAGGCTCAGCCCGAGGCCGAGCAACACATATCCGCCAAGCCGATCAGGACGACGTGGCGAGTTCCGGGCAATGATGAGGCGTTCGGCTTCGGCCAGGGTCGACTGGTCCGGGCCGTCTGGCCGGAGGATGATCGCGTTCCCGAGAACCGGCACGGTCACCGCCCCAGGCGTCTCCCCAAGCGTGCTCTCCGCGAGCCGCTCAGCCGCCGCCCTGACCGCGGGCGCGGCCACATGGAGCGCCAACGCGGCCAGATGAGGATCAGCCCCGGGCTGCACATCATGCAACAAGTGCCCGCTCAACGAGCTCAACGGCCCATCCATCTCACCGTCCCCGATGAGCGCCCGCAACACCGCCACTGGTTCCATCTCCGGCCAGGCCGCACTCGACGACACCACCGCGCCGTCAGCCTGCCGTACCGAAAGGATCTCCTCGCACCGCGCGCGCAACCGGGCGAGCCGGTCGGAGGCCAGCACTGGCCCGCCGAGGGCGGGAATCTCCGCGAGTTCCGGATAGTCGGCCAGCGACGGCGGCACCAAAGGCTCAGGCTGCCCCGGGACGAGCGCTTTCAGCCAGAGTTCGTCCTCGGGTGGTACGGCGATCGCGTCCAGCTTCCGCAGCACGAAGATCTTCCCCGCAGGCCCGTACGCCCCCCGCGCGGCGGCTAGCCACAGCGCCCGCTGCCCGGACGTGACGGGCTGGTCCTCGGAGAGGTCACCGAACGCGGTCCCCAGCCAGGACGCGTGGATACGATCCCCATGCCCGCACACCGCCAGCGCCAGGCACAGGAACAGCGACGTGCGAGCCCCGTCGAGCCGAGCGGCCCGCGCCAGCGGTTCGAGCGCGTCCTCCCCGTTCATGATGTGGACCAGCGCCTGTACGGCCGGCGACAGCCAGTATCCCGGCACGTCGACATCCGGATAGGGCGGCGCGGTGCCGTCGGCCGAAAGGTGGGTCAGCAGCGCCTCGGCGTAGCGGTGCAACCCCGAGGTGTCGGCGTGCCCTGTGCTGACGTCCATGCTCAAGCGTACGCTCCCCGACGGCCGGCGGCCCGACATGTTCAATGGGCGACCAAGTGGCCAGACACTCCCTTGACCGCGCCAAGACTAGACGTCATTGACCCACCTTTACCCGAAGGCGCGCCGTCACATCCGCTCCGGGACCTCGATTCCGAGCAGGTCGAGCCCTTGGGTGAGCACGCGCAGCGTCAACGCGGCCAGCGCGAGCCGGGACTGCCGGTCCTCCTCGCTGTCGGCTTTGAGCACCGGGCAGTTCTCATAGAACGTGGTGAAAGCGCTGGCCGTGTCGAAAAGGAACGCGCAGAGCCGGTGGGGCGTGCTGGCCGCCCCGACCTCGCTGACGATCGCCCCGAAGCCGAGCAGCTGCAACGCCAGCGCCCGCTCGGCGGGATGCCCGATCCGGATGGGCCCCCGGGCCGAGGCGGGATCGTATTCGCCCCGCCGGAAGATGGAGCGGATCCGGGCGGTCGCATACTGCAGGTAGGGCCCGGTGTTCCCGGTCAGGGCCAGCATCCGGTCGAAGTCGAAGACGTATTCGCTGTCGTGGCTGACGGACAGGTCGGCGTACTTGACCGCGCCCATGCCGACGGCCTGGCCGATCTCGGCCCGGGTGGCGGCGTCGTAGTCGCGGTCGGCGAGCACGGCGGCGGCCCGGGATTCGCCCTCCTCCAGCAGTTCGAGCAGCTTGATGGACTTGCCCGCCCGGGTTTTGAACATCTTGCCGTCGCTGCCGAGCACGCTGCCGATCTGCACATGTTCAGCTTGGACGTGGTCGGGCAGCCAGCCGGCCATCCGCGCGGAGGCGAACAGCATCTGCATGTGCAGGGCCTGGGTGGCGCCGATCACGTAGAGCAGCCGGTCGGCCTTCAGATCCTGGACCCGGTAGCGGATGGTGGCCAGGTCGGTGGTGGCGTAGCCGTACCCCCCGTCGCTTTTGCGGATCATGAACGGGAGGGGCTGGCCCTCGCGCCCGGTGAAGCCGGGCGGGAAGACGCACAGCGCGCCGTCGCTGATCACGGCGACGCCGCGTTCCTGCAGGTCGTCGCAGACCTGGGCGAGCACGGCGTTGTACATGCTCTCGCCGGCGATGTCCTCGTCGGTGAGGGTCACGTTCAGCTGGGTGTAGACCTTGTTGAAGTAGCGGATGGTGGCGCCCATGAAGATGTGCCACAGCCGCATGGTCTCCGGGTCCTCCGCCTGGAGGGTGACCACCCGGGCCCTGGCGCGCTCGCCGAACGCGGGGTCGGTGTCGAACTTGGCCCGCGCGGCCTGGTAGTAGTCGTTGCCCGCGCCGGCGGACAGCTGCGCGACCGCGGCCTCCTCGCCGATGTCGAGCAGGTGCTCGATGAGCATGCCGAACGGGGTGCCCCAGTCGCCGAGGTGGTTCTGCCGGATGACCCGGTGGCCGAGGTGTTCCTGCACCCGGACCAGGGCGTCGCCGACGACGGTGGTGCGCAGGTGGCCGACGTGCATCTCCTTGGCCGCGTTGGGCGCGGAGTAGTCGACGATGACGGTCTGCTGCGCCTCGGTGGCGACGCCGAGCCGCTCGTCGGCGAGCTGCTCCCCGGACCGCGCGGCCAGCCAGCCGTCGGACAGGGTCAGGTTGATGAAGCCGGGGCCGCTGACCTCGACCTGGCCGGGGATGTCGATGTGGCCGGCGATCTCCTGGGCGACCTCCCGCGGCGAGCGCCCGAGCCGTCGCGCCAGGCTCATCGCGACGTTCGCCTGGTAGTCGGCGAACTGGGACGGCCTGATCAGCGGGTCTTCGGCGGCATACTCCTGGCCGAAGGCGGCGGCCAGCGCCCGCTGGACCCCTTCGGTGAGTACGAGCTGCGGGTCGGTCATGGGTCCAAGCCTAGCGACGCGCGGTCTTTCCCGTCGCCAGGGTTATCCCCAGAGGCGATGCGAGCGCGGGATGGCGCCCACCCGGTCGCCGACCCTGGTGACGATCTTGCCGGCGGCCAGCCGGGCGGCCAGCTCGCAGGCCGAGGCGATCCCCCTGGCCTGGGACGAGCCGTGCGCGATCACGACGGTTCCGTTCAGCCCGAGCAGTACGGCTCCGCCGTGCGCCTCCGGGTCGAGCCGCCGGTGGAGCTCGCGCATCCGGGAACGTTGCAAGAGCCCGCCGAGCTTGGCCACGCGGCTTTCCGCGACGGTGTCGCGGAGCTGGCCGAAGGCGTACCGGACGCTGCCCTCCATGGTTTTGAGGGCGATGTTTCCGGTGAATCCGTCGGTGACGATGACGTCGACCTTGCCGGTGAGCAGGTCGTGGCCTTCGATGTTTCCGGTGAAGTCCAGGCCGGGGCTGGCCTGGAGCAGCTCGTGCGCGCGTTTCGCCAGTTTGTTGCCCTTTTCTGGCTCGGCGCCGATGGTGAGGAGGCCGACTCGGGGGGTCTTCACGTCGAGGGCGGATTCGACGTAGGCGGCGCCCAGGTGGGCGAACTGCACCAGCATTTCGGGCTTGACGTCGGCGTTCGCGCCCGCGTCGACCAGGATGGTCGGGTGCGGCAGGGTCGGCAGGGCGACCGCGATGGCGGGGCGGAGCACGCCGTGCTGGGCGCGTAGCCGGAGCTTGCCGGTGGCGACCACGCCGGCGGTGGAGCCGGCCGAGACGACGGCGGCGGCGTCGCCGCGGCGGAGCAGGTGGCAGGCGACGGCGATGCTGGAGCGCGGGCGGCGCAGGCTGGCCAGCGCGCCCTCGTCCATGGCCAGGGTCTCCTCGGCGCGGACGATCGGCACCTCGCCGGTGGCGTCGTGCGCGGACAGCGCCTCGTAGAGCAGCCGGGGCTGGCCGACCAGGACGACCGGCACGCCGAGCTCGCGCACCGCGAGGACGGCTCCCGCGACGATCTCCAGCGGGGCGTGATCGCCCCCCATCGCGTCCAGCGCGACGGGCAGGGTTTCACTCGCCATGAGTGGCCATCGAGAACACAGCGCCGTCCAATCGGTGACTCCTAATGCCGCCGACCAGGCGATTCACCGCGGCGAGAGTCTCACTAACACTGAATGGTAGGTCCGGCGCCGGGGTGCCTAGCTCCGCATGTTCCAGTCGGTGATCTTGCGGGACACGATCACTTTCCCGAACCTGGAGCTTCCGGTCACCCGGATGAGCGGCCCGTCCTCGGTCTTGCCGCCCGTGACGTGGCGTTTGGAGAACAGCGCGCTGCCCTCGTCGACCACGTTTGCGTGCTCGGGGACCCGGACGATGAGCTTCCCACAGAACGAGTTGAGCTCCAGGGTGATCTCGCGGCCGGGCAGCACGCTCTCGGTGAGGTCGATGATGAGCGCGCCGAAGACGGCGCTGAACGTGGTGTGCCGTCCGGGCACCCAGCGGCCGCCCCGGATGACCTTGCTGAAGACGGCGGAAACCCGCTGTTTCTCCGTTCCGGCCGGGACGTTTGAACGGAGCGTGTCGGGTAGATCCCGGGTGATCGGGACGAGATCCCCGACCGTCACGGCCGTGTAGGTGGCCTCAAGGCGGTCGGCATGCTCGGCACTGGTCAGGCGGCCGGTGGCTAGCCCCTCAGCGATGACCCCAGCGACGCGGTCACGGTCGGCGTCGGAGGCGCGCTGACCTGGATCGTTGACTGTCACAACCGCCAGAGTACCGCGTTTCGAGATATGTCGCGAGTGGGCCAATTTCATGACAGGGATCTTTGCTAAATCGTGGAAGTGCCGGTTAAGTCGCCCGGCACCCGGTATATGAGTTGCATAGACGCCTGACAGACACAGTTGGTTTACACGAGTGCGGAAAAACCTACCGAGAAGGGAAGGCCGAGTGATCTTTACCGAAGGGACCCGAGGCTTCCGCGCCTATACGAGCAAGCACCTCGACGGACTCCTGGGCCGAGCCGGGTTCGACGACGAGGCGCGGCTGCGCGCCGCCGCGGTCGCCACCGTGCTGCCGTTTCGCACCAACGCGTACGTGGTGGACGAGCTGATCGACTGGTCAGCCGTGCCCGACGACCCGATCTACCGGCTGGTCTTCCCGCAGGACGACATGCTGCCCGCCGCCGACGTGACCCGCCTGGCCGGGCTGCTGCGGGACGGCGCCCCGGCCGCGCGGGTGAACGAGGCCGCGAACGAGGTACGGCGGCGGCTCAACCCGCATCCGGCCGGGCAGCTGGCGCTCAACGTGCCGAAGGTGGGCGCGGAGCCGGTGCCGGGCATGCAGCACAAATACCCGGAGACCGTGCTCTTCTTTCCGAAGCAGGGGCAGACGTGTCACGCGTACTGCACGTACTGCTTCCGGTGGGCGCAGTTCATCGGGGACGCGGATCTGAAGTTCGCCTCCGGCGATGTGGACACTCTGGTGCGCTATCTGGAGGCGCATCCGGAGGTGACCAGCGTGCTGTTCACCGGCGGGGATCCCATGATCATGGGGGAGCCGGTGTTGCGGCGGTATCTGGAGCCGTTACTGAAGGTGGAGCAGATCGAGTCCATCCGGATCGGGACCAAGTCGCTGGCGTACTGGCCGGGGCGGTTCGTCACCGATCCGGACGCCGACGCGACCCTGCGGCTGTTCGAGGAGGTGGTGTCCGCCGGGAAGAACCTCGCGTTCATGGCGCACTTCTCGCATCCGCGCGAGCTGGAGCCGCCGGTGGTGGCGGAGGCCGTCCGGCGGGTCAGGGGCACCGGGGCCGTGATCCGGACGCAGGCGCCGCTGATCAGGTCGATCAACGACGACGCGGCGGTGTGGGCGGGGATGTGGCGGCGGCAGAGCGCGCTCGGCATGATCCCCTACTACATGTTCGTGGAGCGGGACACGGGCCCGCAGGACTACTTCGCGGTGCCGCTGGCCCGCGCGTATGAGCTGTTCCGGGACGCGTACGCCCAGGTCTCCGGGGTGTGCCGGACCGTCAGAGGGCCCTCGATGTCGGCTACGCCCGGCAAGGTGTGCCTGGACGGGGTGGCCGAGATCGCGGGGCAGCGGGTCTTCGTGCTGCACCTCATCCAGGCCAGGGAGCCGGAACTCGTCGGGCGTCCGTTCTTCGCGCGGTACGACCCGCGAGCCGTCTGGCTGGACGACCTGCGCCCGGCCTTCGCCGACCGGTTTCCGTTCGAACCGGCGGTGCCGGTCGCGCGGCTCAGCGCCTGATCCGATTCAAGGCGGCGGAAAATATGTTCCCCAGGCCCGGGAGGCGGGTTTACCGTGCCTTTCTCCCGGGCCGGGGAGCATCTCAGAGCATGTCTCGCCAAAACGGGCTCTATGCCGATGACCAGAGGGTGGTCCTTAGCGCTTCCATTTCCGGAATTACCGGGCGCTGGTGCTTGCCCGGCCCTGATGAGCTGCGGATTCTCCTTCCGGCTCCGTGATGATAGAAATTCGGCTCAGTAGCCAATCAGCCGGCGTGCTGCGCCGGTGCACGGGGGTTCTTAGCTCTTATCCCGAGATTCGGAATAAGACCGGGAAGGCAAATCATGAAGCGAATGATCAAGGCCGTCATCGCGGTGGCGACTTTCGGTGTCGCCGCGGCCATGGCCGCGCCCGCCGTGGCGCAGTCGCACGACGTCAAGCCGGCGGTGGTCGCGAGCGGCGACCCCATCAGCGATCTGCTGGGCGGTCTGCTCGGCGGTGCTGGTGGCGGCGACCCGATCAGCGGTCTGCTCGGTGGCCTGCTCGGCGGTGCTGGTGGCGGGGGCGGTCTGGTCGATGGTCTCCTGGGCGGCAGCGGTAGCCCGCTCGACCAGGTCACCGGCTCGCTCGGCGGCCTCACCGGCGGCTTGAGCGGAGTCACCGGTGGCCTTCCTGGCGTCAGCACGGGCAAGCGCATGATGGCCGCCGAGCCGGTCGGCGTGAACACGCTGCTCGACACGCTCCAGGCCTCGCTCGGCTCGGTGCCCGTCGACCTGAACGGGTCCGTCTCCTCGCTCGGCGAGTCGGTCGAGGACGTGACCGGGGCCGCGGCCAGCCTCACCGGGGCCGCCGAAGACCTCGTCGGCACGGTCGAGAACGTCGTCGGCAGCGCCGAGGCCACGGTCGAGAACGTGGCTCGCGTCACCGAGTTCGGCAACCTCGTCAAAGGGGCGCCCGCGATGGGCGGGCTGAACCTCGGCGGCACGCTGGCCCCGATCACCGGGAAGGTCGCCCGCGCCAACCTCGCCCCCGCCGTCGCGCCGGCCGTCGACGCGGTCTCCGCCGAGCAGCTCGCGAGCACCAGCGAGCGTGCGGCCACGCTGGTCAAGAGCGTCACCGACACCGCCACCAACCTCGTCGGCGGCCTCGCGCCCGCGTTGACCCCCGCCAACTAGCCGATCTCGTGGCGGTCGGCGCTGTTCCCGTGTTCGCGCGTGGTCACCGCTGCCGCACGAATCTCCCCAGCGATCTTCCGGACACGTTGGCGTGGCCACGTCAACGTAGCCGTACATCCAGACATCTGTGCAGAAGGCCGGGCATCCCCTGAGGGAGGCCCGGCCTTCGTGTTCGTGTTCAGTTGTACTCGCGCTCGCCTCCCGGAGGGCGCACCGAAGTGCGGCGGGCGATCTGGGCCTGTAGTCGGGCCATCTGCCAGTGCAGTTCGACGAGTTGCTCGGCGAGGAGGCCTCGCGGTAGTTCGGACGGATCCTCGGCGGCCAAATGATCGATGGCCGTCACCAGCTCACTCATCCCGCCCTCCCAGCGCATCGCGGTCTTCCCTCAGATCGAATCTCCGTTCGAATCATAAGGGAACAGCGGGCGCTGGCGCATCAGCTTTCGTATATAGGTGCGATAAAACCGCGGGCGAGGGTGTTGGCTGTGACGTTGAAGCCGACCACGGCGGGCGGGGTGTCCGAGTCGACCCCGAGGGACTCCACGCTCAGCGCGTGCACCGCGAACAGGTACCGGTGCGGCCATCCGGGCGGGGGCGCGGCGCCTCCGTAGTCCTTGGTCGAGAAGTCGTTGCGCGCGTGCTTGGCCCCTTCGGGCAGCCCCTTGAAGTCCGGCGCCGTGCCCGCTCCCGTCGGGAGTTCTGTCACGTTCGCCGGGATGTCGAACAGCACCCAGTGCCAGAATCCCGACCCCGTCGGCGCGTCCGGATCGAAGCAGGTGACCGCGTAGCTCAGCGTCCCCTCGGGCGCTCCGGACCAGCGCAACTGCGGCGACAGGTTCTGCCCAGTGAAGCCCCACCCGCTGAACACGTGCGCGTTGGGCAGCGTCACGGCATCGCTGACATCATCACTCTCGACGTCCAGCTCCGGAACTTCGGGCAGGTGATCGTAAGGAATAGGCGGCGGCGTAGGCACAGTCTTCTCCGATGGCCAGGGTTACTGATCTCTTCACCCCCATCCTGGTACGTCTTACCACCTCACGCCAAGCCCGCCGATCCGAAGGATCGTCACGCCTTGTTGTACGCCGAGATGACTTCTTTGGGGTCGCCGTCCATCTTGATTTTGCCCTTGTGCAGCCAGATCACCCGGTTGCAGGTTTCCTCGATGACGTCCAGGTTGTGGGCGACGAGGAAGACGGTGCCTGCGGATTTGCGCATCTGCATGATGCGTTCCTGGGACTTGCGTTTGAATTCGCGGTCGCCGGTGGCGAGGGCCTCGTCGATGAGGAGGACGTCGTGGGTTTTGGCGGAGGCGATGGCGAAGCGGAGGCGGGCGCCCATGCCGGAGGAGTAGGTGGACATGGGGAACTGGACGAACTCGCCGATGCCGGAGAAATCGACGATGTCGTCGTACTGGGCGCGGACTTCGGCGGGGCTCATGCCCATGGCGTAGCAGCCGAGGACGATGTTGCGCTCGCCGGTGAGTTCCTTCATGAGGGCCGCGTTGACGCCCAGCAGGGACGGCTGGCCGTCGGTGAAGACGGCGCCCTTGTGCGGGGGGAGCAGGCCGGCGATGGCGCGCAGCAGGGTGGACTTGCCGGAGCCGTTGCGGCCGATGATGCCGATGGCGTCGCCGTGCCGGGCCACGAAGGAGACGCCCTTGACGGCGTGGATCTCCTTCATCTGCGGGCGGCCCTGGCGCTTGAGCAGGCGGAGCAGGGCGTTGACGGCGTTGCCCTTCTCGGCTTCGCTGGCCGCGCCGTACACCTTGTAGACGATGTGGAGGTCGTCCACGATGACGGTGGGAGTGCCGACAGGTGACGCCTGGGGTTCCTCGGCGGACACCGGCCACACCCTTTCCATCGCCTGGGCGCTTTCTCGAGCCTTGGCAGCCTGAGCCACCACCTCTGCCTCAGCCACGGCCGTACCTCTCCTCGGCCCGCCAGAAGTACCAGAAGCCGACAACTAGCGCGAACACCGCCCAGAATATGGCAGTCGTCCAAGCCCATTGTGGCGGGGTGTGCTCGTGAATGAGTAGGTCCCGCATCAGCTCGATGTAGGCCGCCACAGGGTTGAGCTCCAGGACGTAGCGGACGAAGCTCAGCGATTCCGGCAGGTCGTCCACCCGGGCCGGAATGCTGAAGAAGACTCCCGACGCGTACAGCCAGGTGCGCATGATGAACGGCAGTAGCTGGTTCATGTCGCGCGCGAACGCGCCGACCCGGGCCATGAACAGGCTGGCCCCGACGTTGAAGATCAGCTGGAGCAGCAGCGCGACCGGCACGAGCAGCCAGCGTATGGTGGGTGACTCCCCGGTGAGCAGCACGATGGCCGTCAGCACCCCCATCGACCAGGCCAGCTGCTGCAGCTCCTGCACCGCGTAGGCCAGCGGCAGCGCGGCCCGCGGGAAGTGCAGCGCCCGGATCATGGACAGGTTCCCGGAGATCGACTTCGCTCCGCCGGTCACCGTGCGCTGGGTGAAGGTGAAGATGAAGACGCCGGTGATCAGGAACGCGGTGTAGTTCGGGATGTCCTTCTGCTGGCCCAGGATCACGCCGAACATCAGGAAGTAGACGCCGGCGTTCAGCAGCGGCGTGAGCAGCTGCCACAGCTGCCCCAGCGCCGAGTCGGAATATTTCGAGACATTCCGCGAGGTCGCGTACTTGAGCACGAAGTGCCGCCGCGCCCACAACTGGCGCACGTAGGACGGCAGGCTCGGCCGTGCGATGGCACGGCGAAGCCCATGGCGCCGGGCGAGCTCGGCCAGCGAATCCGTCGCTGGGCCGCCCGCCTGGGCGTCCGCGACGGCGGATTCCGGCTGGCTCATGGCATGGACTCTATTGGATGCTGGTGAACGAGAAGCCTGCGATGGTCATCCGTTGGCTCCTCACCTGGGTTCCGTACGGCCGCCGCGGCACACTACGCCACAGCTTGGTCAACCGTAGCCCAAGCGATCCTGATATGTGGACCAACACCACGAGCCTCTCCCCAAAGCATCCCTCCCGGCTTGACCAGCGAGAGGCCATGTGTACCTTATTGAGTGGTTTGGCCCCCTGTTAGACATTTGGGGCAAGCTTGTTGGAATGCGTGTGACGCCCGACTGACGCACGTGTGACCGAACTGCAACGCAGCAGAGACAAGTCTGCAGCAGGTGGTGAGGGATGCTCGCGGACGACTGGCAGGGCGTCAGCTGTTTTGACCGTGCTTGCAAATCCGGGCCCCCATAAGGGGCCAGGTGGCGCTTGGCAAGGACATTTCGCAGCTCAGCGCCGTAGCCCATCCTTTGAGGGAGGATCAACTTACTATGCGCGTAACCAAGGGCGCACAGATCATCGCCGGCTCCGCGCTGCTCGCGCTCGCGGTCGCCGCCTGTGGCGGCAGCGACGCCCCGGAGGCCGGTGGCAGTGCCCCCGCCACTCAGCCGGTGCGGGTCGAGATCGCCGAACCCCAGCACGAACTCGTCCCGGGCAACACCGCTGAGACCAGCGGCGCCGAGGTGCTCAATGCGCTCTTCATCGGCCTGGTGAACTACGACGCCGAGAAGAAGCCGATCAACCAGATCGCCGAGTCGATCACTTCGGACGACCAGACCAACTGGACCATCAAACTCAAGGATGGCTACAAGTTCCACGACGGCACCCCCGTCGACGCGCAGAGCTTCGTGGACTCCTGGAACTACACCGCCAACGGCGCCAACGCGTACGAAGGCAACTATTTCATGGGCAGCATCCAGGGCTATGCCGAGATGAACCCGGTCGACCCGGACGGCGAGGGCGAGCAGGTCGCGCCCCCGGCCACCGCCACCACGCTCTCGGGCCTCAAGGTCGTGGACAACCTGACCTTCACGGTCGCGCTGACCAACCCGTTCTCCGGTTTCCCGACGATGCTGGGCTACACCGCCTTCTACCCCATGCCCAAGGCCGCTTTCGGTCCTGACGGCAAGGTCACCGAGGCGTACGGCAAGAGCCCGATCGGCAACGGCCCGTTCAAGATGGCCAAGCCGTGGGAGCGGGGCAAGGACCAGGCCATCTCCGTCGTCCGCAACGACGACTACAAGGAGGGCAAGGCCAAGATCGACGCGGTCGACTTCAAGATCTACCTCGACCTGAACGCCGCCTACCGCGACCTGCAGGCCGGCAACCTGGACATCATGGACCAGCTGCCCGCCGAGGCCATCGGCAGCGCCAAGGCCGAGTTCGGTGACCGCTACATCGAGCAGCCCTCCTCCGGTATCGGCTACATCGGCTTCCCGATCAAGACCGGCGCCGACTACGCCAAGAACGCGGACGTCCGCAAGGCCGTCTCGATGGCCATCGACCGCAAGACCATCACCGAGACCGTCTTCTCCGGCACCCGGGTCCCGGCCGACGACTTCATCAGCCCGGTCGTCTCCGGTTACCGCCAGGGCGCCTGCGGCGAGGCCTGCACCTACGACCCGGTCAAGGCCAAGGAGCTGTTCGACAAGGCCGGCGGCGCGAGCCTGGGCGCGATCGAGATCGGCTACAACGCCGACGGCGGCCACAAGGAGTGGATCGAGGCGGTCGCGAACAACCTGCGCACCAACCTCGGCGCCGAGGTGACGCCGAAGCCGGTGGAGAAGTTCGCCACGATCCTCGACGACCTGGGCGCCAAGAAGTGGAAGGGCGGCTTCCGGATGGCGTGGATCATGGACTACCCGTCGCCGGAGAACTACCTCAAGCCGATCTTCGCCGCGAACGCGTCCTCGAACTACTCGGGCTTCAACAACAAGGAGTTCGAGGACTTCCTCAAGGCGGGCGACTCGGCCAAGACGCTGGAAGAGGGCATCGCGGCCTACCAGGCGGCGGACGACATCCTGCTGAAGGAGCTCCCCTACATCCCGGTCTACTTCTACCAGACCAACGGCGCTTACTCCCAGCACGTGAAGAACGTGAAGATCGACCCGTTCGAGCGGATCGACCTCTTCAACGTCGAGAAGGCCTAGGCGGTTCTCATCCCGGGTGGCTCTTGTAGTCACCCGGGATGCGCCATCACTCTTAAGGGCAGCCCGCTCGGTTGCAAGTGGGCTGCCCTTTGTCATGATCGGGAGACCGAATGGGCCGCTACGTTGTCAGGCGCCTGCTTCAGGCGATCCCTGTGCTGCTTGGCACCACGTTCCTCATTTTCGCAATCGTCTACGCGCTGCCGGGCGACCCCCTGCAGGCCCTGGCCGGTGACCGGCGCGTCGACCCCGTATTCGCCCAGACCATGCGGGAACTGTTCCATCTCAACGACCCGCTGATCGTCCGGTACGGCTACTACATCCGGGACATCTTCACCGGCGACTTCGGAACGACCTTCCGCGGCCTGCCCGTGTCGACCATCTTCGAGGGCAAATTCCAGGTCACCCTCAATCTCGCCCTGATGGCCCTCATCATCGAGGCCATCGTGGGCGTCGGGCTCGGCCTCATCGCCGCGCTGCGCCGCGGCCGGTGGTCGGACACCGGCATCCTGGCCGTCACGCTGATGCTGGTCTCCATCCCCACCCTGGTGAGCGGTTTCGTCCTGCAGCTGGTGCTGGGCGTGCAGCTGAAGAAATCGACCGGGATCGACTTCTTCCCGGTCACGGGCGTCTCCGACGGCTGGCGAAGCTACCTCCTGCCCGGGGCGGTGCTGGCGGGCACGTCCATCGCGTACCTGACCCGGCTGACCAGAACCAGCCTGATGGAGACGCTCAGGTCGGACTATGTCAGGACCGCGATCGCCAAGGGCATGCCGCGGCGGCGGGTGCTCGGCAGGCACGCGCTGCGGAACTCGCTGATCCCGCTGGTCACCTATCTGGGCGCCGACCTCGGCACGCTGATGGGCGGCGCGGTCATCACCGAGACCATCTTCAACCTGCCCGGCATCGGCCAGCAGCTGTTCACCTCCGTCTATCTCCGGGAGAACTCGGTGGTGGTGGGGATTGTCACGGTCCTGGTGCTGATCTACATTCTGGCCAACCTGATCGTCGACCTGCTGTACGCCGTACTCGACCCCAGGATCCGCTATGAGTAACTCCACGATCACGGCTTCGCCGGCCAAGGACGCCAAGCCGGAGAAGGCCAAGAAGCCTGCCAGCCTGTGGTCGGACGCGTGGTATGACCTGCGGCGCAGCAAGGTCTTCCTGTTCGGCGCGGCGCTGGTGCTGCTGCTGGTGATCATCGCGGCGTTCCCCTGGCTGTTCTCGCCGGTGAACGCCTTCGACCCCTCCACCTGCGACCTGACCCGGGCCCGGGACGGCCTCGACGGCACGCACTGGTTCGGCAGCGACAACCTGGGCTGTGACACCTACTCGCGGGTGATCTACGGCGCTCGCGTCTCGATCATTGTGGGCGTCGTCGCCACCATCGTCACCTCGCTGGTCGGCGGCGCCCTGGGGCTGCTCGCCGGGTTCTTCGGCAAGTGGACCGACGTGCTCCTGTCCCGGATCGCGGAGATCTTCTTCGCCATCCCGTCGATCCTCGGCGCGCTGCTCATCCTGGCCGTCGTGGGCCGCGACAACGCGGGCATCGGCAGCGTGGTGCTGGCCCTGTCGCTGCTGGCCTGGCCGCTGGTGTTGCGCATCATGCGGGCCGCGGTGATCACCACCAAGAACCAGGACTTCGTGCTGGCCGCCAAGGCACTCGGGGCGGGGCCGATCCGGATCATGATCCGGCACATCCTGCCCAACGCGCTGACCCCGGTGATCGTGGTCACCACGATGAACCTGGGCGTGTTCATCGCCGCCGAGGCCGCGCTGTCGTTCCTCGGCGTCGGCATCCAGTCGCCGGACATCTCGTGGGGTCTGATGATCGCCGACAGCCGGAACCGGTTCCTGGAGGCGCCCGCGCCGCTGCTGTTCCCCGCGCTGTTCCTGAGCATCACCGTGCTGGCGTTCGTCATGCTCGGCGACGCCGTACGGGACGCGCTCGACCCGAAGCTTCGATAGGAGGTGCCAGAAGTGCAAAACCCATCCGTCGACACGCATCTGCTGCCCGCGGACACCCTCGGCACCGCCCCGTTGCTGGCGGTCGACAACCTGCACGTGGAATTCGCGACCCGGCAGGGCGTGGCCCGCGCGGTCAACGGCGTCTCCTACGCCCTGAACGCTGGGGAGACGCTGGCCGTGCTGGGCGAGTCCGGCTCCGGCAAGTCGGTGACCGCTCAGGCGATCATGGGCATCCTGGACATGCCGCCCGCGCGCATCCCGAAGGGCGAGATCCGGTTCCGCGGCACCGACCTGCTCAAACTCTCGGAGAACGCCAGGACCCAGATCCGCGGTCAGCAGATCGCGATGGTCTTCCAGGACGCGCTGTCGGCGCTCAACCCGGTGTTCACCGTGGGCTGGCAGATCGCCGAGATGTTCCGGGTGCACCGGGGCATGGGCAAGAAGGCCGCGTACGCCAAGGCGATCGAGCTGATGGACCGGGTCCGCATCCCGGCCGCCCGCCAGCGCGTGCACGACTACCCGCACCAGTTCTCCGGCGGCATGCGGCAGCGCATCATGATCGCCATGTCCATCGCCCTGGACCCCGACGTCCTGATCGCGGACGAGCCGACCACGGCGCTGGACGTCACCGTGCAGGCCCAGATCATGGAACTGCTGGCCGAGCTCCAGCGGGAGAGCAACATGGCCATGATCTTGATCACCCACGACCTCGGCGTGGTCGCCGACGTGGCCGACAAGATCGCGGTCATGTACGGCGGCCGCATCGTCGAGAACGCCCCCGTGCACGACGTCTACAAGACTCCGGCCCACCCCTACACCAAGGGCCTGCTGGAATCGATCCCCCGGGTCGACCAGAAGGGCCAGGACCTGTACGCGATCAAGGGCCTGCCACCGAACCTGCTGGACATGCCCACCGGCTGCGCCTTCAACCCGCGTTGCCCTTACCGCCAGGACAACTGCGTGACCGACGTGCCCCCGTTGCACGAGATCAGCGGTACCCGCAGCAGCGCCTGCCACTACTGGAGGGAGGTCCTCGATGGCGTCGAAGGGTGAGCCCGTCCTGGAGGTCCGCGACCTGGTCAAGCACTTCCCGCTGACCCAGGGCATCGTGGTCAAGCGGCAGGTCGGCGCGATCAAGGCGGTGGACGGGGTCTCGTTCGACCTGCACCGCGGCGAGACGCTGGGCATCGTGGGCGAGTCCGGCTGTGGCAAGTCCACGCTGGCCAAGCTGCTGATGGCGCTGGAGACTCCGACCTCCGGCACGGTCCGGGTGGCCGGGAAGGATCTGGCCAACGCCAAGGGCGCGGATCTGAAGCGGATCAGGCGCAACATCCAGATGGTGATGCAGGATCCGTACACCTCGCTGAACCCGCGGATGACCGTGGGCGACATCGTTGGGGAGCCGTTCGAGATCCACTCCGAGGTGGCGCCGAAGGGTGACCGGCGGAAGAAGGTGCAGGAACTGCTGGATGTGGTCGGGCTCAATCCAGATCACATCAACCGGTATCCGCACCAGTTCTCCGGGGGTCAGCGGCAGCGCATCGGCATCGCCCGCGGGCTGGCGCTCCAGCCGGAGGTCATCGTCTGTGACGAGCCGGTGTCGGCGCTGGACGTGTCCATCCAGGCGCAGGTGATCAACCTGCTGGAGCGGCTGCAGAACGAGTTCGATCTGGCCTACATCTTCATCGCGCACGACCTGTCGGTGGTCCGCCACATCTCCGACCGGGTCGCGGTGATGTACCTGGGCAAGATCGTGGAGATCGGCCGGGACACCGAGATCTACGACCGGCCGACCCATCCGTACACGCAGGCGCTGCTGTCGGCGGTGCCGGTGCCCGATCCGGAGGGGCGGGAGAACCGGGAGCGGATCATCCTGCAGGGGGATCCGCCGTCGCCGGCCAATCCGCCGTCGGGGTGCCGGTTCAGGACCAGGTGCTGGAAGGCCCAGGAGATCTGCGCGGAGGAGGAGCCGCTGCTGCAGATCCGGCCGGGGGCCGACCATCCGAGCGCGTGCCACTTCGCCGAAGTGCACGACGTGGTGCACGCCAGCTGAAACGAAAAGGGCCTCCACCACTGGTGGAGGCCCTTTTCGTGACTGGCTCAGCCCTTGAGGTCCTCTTCCGACAACCCGGGAATGGCCTCCAGGACGTCACCCACGCCGTTGGTGACGCCGCTGAGGCTGTTGGTGAGGTCGTTCAGAGTGCCGGTGAGCTGGCCGACCGGGTCGCTGCTGCCACCGAGCAGACCACCGATCAGGCCACCGCCACTGCCACCGAGCAGGCCGCCCAGCAGGCCGACGATCGGGTCGTCGGCGGGCGCGGCGGCGGCCGAGGCGGCCGAGGCGGAGCCGAGAGCGAGCAGGCCGGCGCAGGCAGAGGTGACGAGAATGCGGCGGATCATATGTATTTCCCCCCGGAAGGAACTCGCTAATAGGTCACAGGAAAACTACTCTGTGTAATCACGCCTCGTTATACCCCTTCCTTGGAGGGCTAACATGACGGCAAGTCATGTTCTGGCAATGATCGCGGGGCCGTAGTCAAACGGATCTTGGGCTGCCGGATACCCTCACCTGGTGATCGCCACCCGGGTCGCCAGCACCGCCACCACCAGCAGCAATCCGATGCCGATCAATTCCCGGGACCGATCGTGAGCCACGCTGGACCTGGCCTGCCGGGAGACGGCGGCCAGCGGGATCCGGTGCATCTGCTCGGCCGCCTGCAGCGCGCCCAGGGCGTTGGCGACGCCGTGCCCGTATCCGGGTCCGGCCGCGGGGTGGCGCGCGCCCCGCTGGATGGCCTGCCGTACCTCCAGCGCGGTCAGCGCCGGGTAGCGGGACCTGACCAGCGCCGCCACTCCGGCCACGAACGCCGCCGCCGAGCTCGTGCCGTCGGCGATCAGGTAGGAGTCGGGGCCGTCCGCGCTCACGATCCCGGTCCCGGGCGCGACCACCGACAGGTAGTCGTGCCGGTTGGAGAACGGCGCGCGGCGCAGCCGCTCGTCCACCGCGCCGACCGCGATCACGCCCGGATAGCCCGCCGGGAAGTTGCGCCGGTTGGCGCCCGCGCCGTCGTTGCCCGCCGACGCGATCAGGACCACGTTCTTGCCCAGCGCGTAGCGGACCGCGTCCTCCTCCTCGGGGGAGCCCTCCTGCACGCCTTCCCCGCCGCCCAGGGACATGCTGATGACCTGGGCGCCGTGGTCCACCGCGTATCTGATGCCAACGGCGAGCCCGCTGCGGGCGCCGACCCGGGCGTCGCCGCGCTGCGGGTCGTCGTTCTCCAGGGTGACCCGCACCGACAGGATGCGGGCCTCCGGAGCCACCCCCAGCACGCCGAGCGTCCGGCCGGCGCCGTGGCCGCGCCCGGCGATCAGGCTGGCCATGGCGGTGCCGTGCCGCCCGAACCTGGTCCGGTCGGCCCCGGTCAGGTCGGGGCCCCGCACCACCACGCCGGCCAGGTCGGGGTGGCGCGGGTCCACGCCGGTGTCCAGGACCGCCACGGTCACCCCGGCGCCCCGGCTGCGCTGCCAGGCCTCCTGGACATCCATCGCGCGCAGCGGCCACTGGCGACCGCGCGCGCTCTCGGCGAGCCCGTCCTTCGGCCCCGGTACGGCCGCCGCCCCCGTCACCAGGCAGGCGGCCAGACACGTGGGGAGCACCCCGAGCAGCAGCATCCTCATCGGCCGCTCCCTTGGATCTTGGGGCAACATTCTGGCACGCATCGATGATTCAATCTGACGTTTCCGTGAACAGTCCGATACGTACGGTTATGGGCACTTGATCACCCCGGTCGCCGGGCTACGATGAGATCCCTTGCCCCGAGGGGGACATAGTGGACGAGCTATCCGAACGGGACCGGCAGATCCTCGAATTCGAGAACCAACGGTGGCGCTACCCCGGCGCCAAGGAGCAGGCGATCAAGGACACCTTCGGCCTCTCCACCACCCGCTACTACCAGCTCCTGGGCGAGCTGATCGACCGCCCCGAGGCGCTGGCCGCCGATCCCGCGCTGGTCAACCGCCTGCTCCGGCTGCGCGGCAGCCGCCGCCGCGACCGCGCCGCCCGCCGTACGGGCGAATCCGGCTAGGTACGTACGCTTGGCATGACGACAAGCACGACAGAGGGGAAAGCCGTGCGAGTGCTCACCGAGACCGGCGCGACGGGCCTGGCCGCCATCGCCGAGGATCCCGGGGGCGCGGTGATCGCCCTCGACTTCGACGGCACGCTCGCCCCGATCGTGGCCGACCCGTCGGCCGCCTGGATCCACCCGGCCGCGCCGGCCGCGCTCATCCGCCTGGCCGGGCAGGTCGCCCGGATCGCGATCATCACCGGCCGCCCGCCGAGCACCGCGCTCGCGCTGGGCGACACCCCGGAGGGCCCCGACCTGATCGACGTGCCCGGCCTGCTCATCCTCGGCCACTACGGCCTGGAGCGCTGGGAGGGGGGCGAGACCGTCGCGCCCCCGCCGCCGTCCGGTCTCGAGCTGGTACGCAACGAGCTCCCCGCCCTTGTCGCCACCCTGGCCGACGGGGTGAAGATCGAGGACAAGGGGCGGGCGGTAGCCGTACACACCCGCAACTGCGCCGACCCCGACGCCGTGCTGGCGGCGCTGCGGGAACCGGTGGCGCGGCTCGCCGAGCGGGCCGGGCTGGTCGTCGAACCCGGGCGCAAGGTGCTGGAGTTGCGCGGGCCGGGGATGGACAAGGGCCGCGCGCTGCGCGCCCTGCTGGCCGAGACCGCCGCGCGTTCGGTCATGTTCGTTGGAGACGATCTAGGGGATCTGGCCGCTTTCGCCGCGGTCGCCGATTCCGGCCTTCCCGGGGTCCGGGTGTGCAGCGGCTCCAGCGAGGTCGCCGCGCTCACCGAGGTCTGCGACGTCGTCGTGGACGGGCCCGCCGGGGTGGTCGCCCTTCTTGAAACACTCCACAAGTCGATTACAAGCCGGGATCAGTAGCCTGCTCGGCATGCTGAAACGAACGATTCTGTTAGTGGCGTGCGGTCTCGCGCTGGTGGCGGCCATTCCCGCCCCGGCCTCCGCCTCGACCACCAAACCGCTGCACCTGCGCAAGGGCCTGACCCTGACCATCCCGAAGGCCTGGAAGGTCTACAAGGTCAGCCCCGACTGGACCCGCGTGGTCACCGGCTCCTGCCCGAAGCAGAGCGGTTTCCGCGACTCCGGCTGCCGGAGCTTCTGGGTGCTCGGCCCGGCCGCCATCAAGATCGGCCACGAGGGCTTCTCCCCGTACGAGCCGAGCCGACCCTTCTATCCCGCCAGCGACGTCGGCCCCTGCGTCTACGACAAGAACCTGTGGATCGGCGAGTTCAAGCTGGCCGAGAAGGGTCTGCGCCAGATCGGCCCAGGCCACAAGGCGCACTACCGGGACTGGAAGGCCGCCTGCATGCAGATCGGGCAGACCAAGTCCACCGTGAAGGGCTACTTCCACCAGCGCGAGTGGTTCCTGCCCAGCTCGAAGATCCTGATCGTGGATCAGTGGCGCACCCGGGGGCTCGCCACCATCCTCAAGCGGGCTGCCTGGAACTGAGCACCGCGCCGGTCGCGAGGCCGATCAGGACGGGGGCCATCAGGAACGCGGTGTGGGTGCCGAATCCGTCGCCGAGCGCGCCGAGCACGAGCGGCGAGGCTCCGGAGCCGAACCCCGCCCACACCGACGCCGCCCCCGACGCCTGGTCCGGCCGCCCGCCGGAGGCCTCGATCAGCCGGCTCAGCGCCAGCGGGAACTGCAGCGCGATGCCCAGGCCGGTGATCACCAGTCCGGCGTACGCGACGACGGTGATCGTGGTGGTCCAGAACACCGCCCAGCCGGTGAGGGCCACCAGCAGGGCGCCGACCAGCACGACGTCGACGCGGAAGCGCAGCGCGAGCTGGACCCCGCCGAGCCGGCCGAGGGCGACGCCGATCAGCATCGCGGTCAGCCCGGTGGTGGCGGAGGCGGCGGTCAGCCCGGTCCGCTGGGCCAGCAGTTCGGCCGCCCACATGTTGAACGAGAATTCCAGCGCCACGCAGCACAACAGCACCGCACCGGCCAGGTGGAAGCGCCGCCCGTAGGGAACGCGCGGCCCGTGCTTCTGCACGGGCGCGGCCGGGCGCTCGGGCACCCAGACCCGGAACATGGTCAGCGCCAGCAGCGCCGACAGGATGAGCGGCACGAACAGCGCCGACCGCCAGCCCAGCACCGTGCCCGCCAGCACGCTGAAGGCGTAGGAGGCCACGATGCCGGGGAGCACGCCGACCGCGTTGGCCTCGGCGATCGAGGCAGGGCCCGCGGCGCCGTGGTGCTCGCTGAGCACGGCCATGGAGATGAACAGGGTGATCGCCGCCATGCCGCTGGCGATCGTGTAGCCGAGCAGGGTGAGCGGCAGGACCTGGCCGAAGGCGACGATGAGCATGCCGACGTTCATGCCGGCGATGCCCGTCCAGCAGGCGGCGCGGCGGCCGATCCTGGCCGTGATCGCGGGGATGGCCAGGCCGGTGACGATCGAGCCGACGGCCATGCCGGTGGCGTGCAGTCCGGCGACCGCCTGGGTGAGGCCGAGTTCGGCGCGCAGCAGCGGGATGGCGGCCGACAGGCCGTACAGGTAGCTGGAGAAGGTGGCGAGAATGAGATAGATCAGCCATGTCGGCCGGTCCCTGGTGAACGTGATGGCCCCTGTGCTCGTTGTCACCAGTTATTCCCCTGATTTAGTAAAATATCAGGACAAAAGTATCAGGCGAGTGCGTGGAGCTGATCGGCGAACCAGCGCTGCGGCGGCAGGGCGGTCGCGGCCGCGCGCAGCCGTGTCGCCCGGGTCATCCGCTCCTGTTCCGGCATCACCAGCGCGTCGTGCAGCGCGGTCGCCGTGCCCGACACGTCGAACGGGTTGACCAGCAGCGCGTCCGCGCCGAGCTCGGCCGCCGCGCCCGCCTCCCGGGACAGCACCAGCGCGCACCGCGGGGACAGGATCGGCCCCTCCTTGGCGACCAGGTTCATGCCGTCCCTGATCGGATTGACCAGCAGCACGTCCGCCAGCCGGTAGGCGGCCAGCGAGCGCGGATAGTCGTCGTTCATGTTGAGGATCAGCGGATCCCAGTCGTCGGTCGCGTACTCGTCCTCGATCTCCTTGGCGCAGCGCTGCACGGCCGCCGTGTACTCCCGGTATTCCGGCAGATCGTGCCGGGACGGGTAGGCGAACGCCAGATGCACCACCTTGCCGTGCCATTCCGGATGTTCGGCCAGGAACTCCCGGTAGGCGGCCATGCCCCGGACGATGTTCTTGGACAGCTCGGTCCGGTCGATCCTGACGATCAGCCGCCGGTCCCCGACCTGCTCCTTGATCACCTGCAGGTGCGACTCCACATCCGGCTCCGCGGCCCGCGCCCGCAGCGCGGGCCCGTCCACCCCGAGCGCGTGCACCCCGATGCGCGTGGTCCTGTCCTGATAGGCGACGGTACGGCTGGCGCGGTCCACGCGCGCGCCCAGGATCGTCTCGCAGCAGTCCATGAAGGCGTCCGCCCAGCGCGCGGTCAGGAACCCCGCGTGATCCGCGCCAAGCAGGCCCTCCAGGATCTCCACGCCCACTTCGTCCGGCAGCACCGAGAAGTAGTCCGGGGGCGCCCACGGCGTGTGCGAGAAGTGCGCGATCCGCAGGTCGGGGCGCTCCACCCGGAGCATCGCCGGGGCCAGGCTGAGATGGTAGTCCTGGATCATCACCCGGGCCTCGTGGCCCGCGTCCTCGGCCAGGGCCAGCGCGAACGCGCCGTTGTAGTCCTGGTAGGACTCCCACTCCCGCTGGAACCTTCCATCGAAATGGGGGGTGAACGGGGTGTTGTAGAGCAGGTGGCTGACGAACCAGAGCGTCGAGTTGGCCACCGCGTTATAGGCCCGATGAAAGACCGCGGGGGCGATGTCCAGCATGCGCAGCGGGCCGGTGTCGTAGCCGGCCTCGTCCAGGCGGCCGCCGGGCGCGAGCCGTGCGGCGCTGCGGTCGCCGTCCGAGAGCGCGGCGCAGACCCACAGGAGCTCGGCATCCCTGGCCACCTCGGACAGGCCGGAGACCAGGCCGCCGCCGCCCCGGCGCATGGTGAGCGCGCCGTCCTCGGACAGCGTGAACGAGACGGGACCGCGGTTGGAGGCGATCAACGTTGAGCTCACTGCCGGCACACTCCACGATGCGGAGACATTAATAAAGTTAGGATGTCAGGAAAACGCTCCGGCGCTCGATGCGGCCCGGCCTTGTCACGCGGGGGCTGCCCCGCTTGGGAGATCTTGGGAGCCGGTCGAGATGGCGCTGGACGAGACCACCGAGGAGCTGGCTACCGCGGCCGCAGGGGGCGATCATCGTGCGCTCGGGGGGCTGCTGAAGCGGATCGAACCCGACGTGCTGCGGCACTGCGAGCGGCTGCTGCCCTACCGGCAGGACGCCGAGGAGGCGTGCCAGGACACGCTGCTGGCGGTGGCGCGCAACATCGGCAGGTTCGAGGGGCGGTCGCGGTTCAGCACCTGGCTGCACATCGTGACGGCCAACTGCGCGCGGACGACGTACCGGACGTTGAAGCGGCGGGCGGCCGAGCAGACCTCCGAGGAATTACCCGAGCATCGGCCCGACCCGCGCCGGGTGAGCGTGATCGCCGGATCCCGGCTGGATCTGCTGGACGCGATGGAGTCGCTGGAGCTGGAGAAGCCGGAACTGGCCGCCGCGCTGGTGCTGCGGGACATCGTGCAGCTCGACTACGCGGAGGTCGCCGAGCAGCTGGGCATCCCGCTGGGGACGGCCAAATCCCGCATCCACCAGGCCCGGAAGTACATCCAGTCCGCCCTTGGGGACGCGTATCTCGGCAAGTGAGACGCGGTCGAGTGTTGTCGGGGGGGCGATGTACAGTCTTTGGGACAACTGAATATTTGCTCATCCAGAGGGGTGGAGGGACCGGCCCTGCGAAGCCCCGGCAACCATTTCGATTGCGCTCGTGACCTGGCGAGGCCGATCGGAACAGGTGCCAATTCCGGCCTGTGACCAGGGTGGTCGCAGGCGAAGATGAGGGAAAGGCCTCGCTTCATGGCGCTCAGCACCGACTTCGGACCCGCGACCGCTCTCTCCTGCCGCGAATGCGGAACCCGCTATGACATCGGCCCGAATTTCGCTTGTATCGAGTGTTTCGGGCCACTTGAGGTGGCGTACGAGTTCGGGACCGTGACCCGCGCGGACATCGAATCGGGTCCGACCAATATCTGGCGGTACCGGAGCCTGCTCCCCGTCCCCGTGGATGTGGCGGCCAAGCCCAACATGCAGCCCGGCTGGACCAAGCTCGTCAAGGCCGACAACCTGGCCGGCGAGCTGGGTATGCGCTCCCTGTACGTGAAGGACGACTCCGGCAACCCCACCCACTCCTTCAAGGACCGGGTGGTGGCCATCGCCGTCGAGGCGGCCAGGAACTTCGGCTTCACCACGCTGTCCTGCTCGTCGACGGGCAACCTGGCGGGCGCGGTCGGCGCGGCCGCGGCCCGGGCCGGGTTGGATTCGTGCGTGTTCGTCCCCGCCAACCTGGAAGAAGCCAAGATCGTCGTGGCGTCGGTGTACGGCGGGCGGCTGGTCGGGATCGACGGGACCTACGACGAGGTCAACCGGTTCTGCTCGGAGCTCATCGGGGACTCGCTCGGGGAGAAGTGGGGCTTCGTCAACGTCAACCTGCGGCCGTACTACGCGGAGGGGTCCAAAACTCTGGCGTACGAGATAGCCGAGCAGTTGGGCTGGCGCATCCCCGATCAGATCGTCATTCCGGTCGCGTCGGGCTCTCAGCTGACCAAAATCGACAAGGGGTTCAAGGAGCTCATCCGGCTCGGTCTGGTCGAGGAGAAGGAGTACCGGATCTTCGCCGCCCAGGCCGAAGGGTGCTCGCCGGTGTCGACCGCGTACAAGGCCGGGCACGACGTGGTCCAGCCGGTCCGGCCGAACACCATCGCCAAGTCGCTGGCTATCGGGAACCCCGCCGACGGCCCCTACGTGCTGGACATCGCGCGGCGCACCGGCGGCGCCGTGGAGGACGTCACCGACCCCGAGATCGTGGCCGCGATCCGGCTGCTGGCCAGGACCGAGGGCGTGTTCGCGGAGACCGCCGGCGGCGTGGTCCTCGGCGTGACCCGCAAACTGGTGGAGAACGGCCAGCTCGACCCCGGCGCGGAGACGGTGATCCTCAACACGGGCGAAGGCCTCAAGACCCTGGACGCCGTCTCGGCCGAGGCCCGTCCGGCGGCGGTTATCCGCCCGTCCCTCGACGCATTTCGTACGGCTTTCGCCAACTAACTGATTCCGAACAACGAAAGAGGGCGGCCAAATGAGTGTTTCGGTGCGGATTCCGACGATTCTTCGTACCTACACCGGGGGCGCGTCGGAGGTGGCCGGAGAAGGTGGAACGCTCCGCGAAGTCCTGCTCAAGCTGGACGCGGACTACCCCGGCATCGGCGCCAGGATCCTCGACGAATCGGGCAAGATCCGGCGTTTTGTCAACGTCTACGTGGGGGAAGAGGACGTCCGATTCTCCGACGGACTGGAGACTTCGACGCCGGACGGGGCACAGATTTCGGTGATCCCGGCGGTGGCCGGGGGCTGACCTCGAACGTCCCCTGCACACCCACGCACTCCTACAGTGCGTGGGTGTTTCCGTGTTGACATGGGGTTCTATCGTTATCGAAGCTTAATCGGTGCTATGGCATATGGTGCATTTCGCGACTATGTAATCACAAATCCAAAATCCGGCCTTCTTGGAAGCGTGTTCTGCCGCAATCGAAGTGCGGATTGACTCTGTTGTCCCACCGCTTGCTACAGGTATGGTCGAGAACGATCGACGTGGCCGGAGAGAGCGTAATCCTTCCGGCCCGAAAGGTCACGGACCATGCGGTGGAATGGGCATGGTCCGTCGCCAGCCCAGCAAGAGGAGTCGGAAAGTGGCGCAGGGCACCGTCAAATGGTTTAACGCGGACAAGGGCTACGGCTTCATCGCGGTAGACGGTGGTAAGGACGTTTTCGTCCATTACTCGGCAATCATGATGGACGGCTACAAGGCCCTTGAGCAGGGCCAGCGAGTAGAGTTCGACATCACCCAGGGTCAGAAGGGCCCGCAGGCGGAGGCTGTCCGGACCGTCTGATCCAGGCAACGACGAGAGAGCCCGGAGGCCGCGTGGGGCGGCACCCGGGCTCTGCCTTGTTTATGGCCGATCCTCCGGATCGGCGGGCTTGGCCGCCTTCAGCCTGTGTCTTCCCTCGTCACGCAGGGCCGCTTCGCGACCCTGCGTTCCTCAGTCCAGACACAGGCGCGGCCAAGCCGGGACGTACGACCTATGGCGCGGGGGTTGCCGGGGGATTCGCGGTGCGGTGGCGTCGAAGGCCGCTTCGATCTTAGGATTCACGGCGTCTTCGTCGGTGACGATCCGGTGCGCGTACACCGCGAACAGGACCTTCACGGTGGGTCCCAGCCTTGGCGACTTCCAGCGGGTTGACGTTGGCCGACAGGAGCATCGACGCGTTGGTGTGGCAGTGAACGCGGCCTTTCGGGCTTGCTGCCAGATCTTGCCGTACACGCTCTTGCCGACCCTGCCCCGGTTGGGGCCATCCAGAACAGCCGCCCATCGTCGGCGGTGCCGTGGGAGCGCTTGCCGTAAGTCCTTGTCGCTGGGACGGTTGCGGCGCGCGCTGACCGAGATTTCCAGCAGGAGCATGGTGATGTCGGCCAGGTCGCGCGCGGTGCTACGCCGCCGTGCGCCAGGTTCACCCGGCGATCGGCGAATTCCTGGTCGCTTCCCTGGTCGCTCTGCCCTGGCGACGTCCGAGCCAGTGATCCTTGCAGAGCGTTCCGGCCGGGCGTCAACCGCGCCGCAACCGCGCCGCAAGGCCTTGACCCAAGGCTATGGCAGCAGCCTCGCGTCCGCCGGGCGGCACACTCAGCTAGACCAGATCTACGGGGAAGACCATGAAAACCTTCGCAATCCGCAAGCAGGCCGTGGCGACGGCCGCGCTGGCGGCACTTACCACGCTGACCGCCGTCGCAGGCGTGTCCGCCGTGGCCGCGCCCGCACAGGCGGCGTCAGCGCGCTGCGTCCTGACCATCACCGAGTACGACGCGTACGGATGGCGGATCAACAACAACTGCACGCCTGCCAGGCCCTCCGACAAGCTCGTGCAGAGCGTTTACTGGGGAGCCGACTGGCCGGACGTCGACGACTACCTGTTCGACAACAAGTACCCCACCATGAACCACACCTTCGTCATAGACCGGATCTTCCTCAACGAAGACGCGGCCACCAGAGACGAGGTCTACACGGAGAACAGGTTCATCCGGATAGACGGGTCCATCTACACCGTCAAGTCAAACGAAGTCCGCAAGCAGTTCTATCCCTTCTCCGATCTATAGCTTCTCTGGCATGGTTTAGGGGGAGAGAGGCTGGTCCCAGGGCGTATCGGCCCGCGATGAGCCTCTCGCCGTGAACGATCCGGGTTGAGCCGGTCATCCCAGCCCAAACCGCCGGCAACGGACGTAGACTTCCCTTTCGAGATCGGCGCGTGAACAGGCAATACGCCCGCCCGATCTGGCCCGTTTAGGTCCCGCGAATAGTGAGCCACAGCGGCTACCAACGGGTACCAATGAGACACCCTTCACACCATCTAGTCCGCATATCCCAAGCTCAGAGCCCGGATGTAGGCTCTGGCCTGGGACTGCCCAGCCGTCCTCCGATGGCTTGTCTTCATGGGTGGGTGGGAGAACCACGCTGATCAAGCTGCCGCTTCGTTCGCGCGACCACGGTGCTGGCAGGGGTCGGGCGGAGCCCGAGGGGAATCACAAGGGTTGGGTGGGTGGGAGAACCCCGGCATCAAGCTGCCACTCCATACGAGCGATCCACGGAGATGACGGGAACGGGCGGAGCCCGAGGGAAAACGAAGGGCTGGGTGGGTGGGAGAACCACCCGGACACAGCGATGGCGGGGTCGGGCGGAGCCCGAGGGGAGACAAAAGGGTTAGGTGGGTGGGAGATGCTGTCCAAGGGGTTGGGTGGATTCTCCCTGGTTGGGGCATATCCGTACTGGTCAGCATGGCTTTCGCTTGCACTCACACGGGGAGAGTGCTAAACAGATGGTTGGCACTCCCCAGCTGGGAGTGCCAATAATGGGATCGGGACGACGGGGTCCGCCGAAGGGATATGCGGCCCCATGCCGTCGCGGGCGTCGGCTCGGTCCGCTGAAGCCACCCTCTACTGGGAGGTCTAGCCTTATGGCAGCCAAG
>NZ_BLAE01000105.1 GCF_009687865.1 Acrocarpospora macrocephala | reverse complement strand
CGGCAACGGTGCCGGCGGGGCCGGGCGGAGCCCAAGGGAAAACACAGGGTGGGCGGGTGGGAGAACCACCGTGCCCGCTCAGCCCATTGATTCCTTCGCGCTCCACCCGCCCCGCTACACAACGCCGTGGGGAGCTATTTGCAGATGTTCTGCGTCGCCGTCTTGGTAGTAGGAGTCGATGCAGCGGTCGGCGTCGGCTTAGGTGTGGCAGTCACAGGCTTACGAACCGTATGGTTCTCCGCGCCAAGAATCACCTCAATGCCATCGATATCCACCTGACGCAGCTCGGCTCCAGGGAAAGCGGCGGCAACAGTGCGGACCGAGTCGCCGCGCGCCGGGCCGTACCGGATGATCGTGTTCTTGTATGTGCGCGTGGCGGTATCCCCCGGAACGGTGGGGACGAGGAAACCCGCGGCCAGCAGGGCGGACTTGGTGCGTGCACCCAGACCGGTGATCAAGGTGCCATTGCGGACGCGGATGGCAATGCGGTTGGGGGCGATCGTCGCGGCGGTGGGCGACGGAGTAGCCGTGGGGGACTTCGAAGGCTTCACGGGCGGGATCAGCGGCTGATCGGTGTTGATGCGGTGGAACAGATCCCGAGCCGCCGCTTTGTCCCACAGGACGGCGGATTCCCCGGTCGCGGTGCGGTAATTGACATCGGCGAGGGGGACGGTCACGAAGGACACATTGTCGGTGGAGACGTCTTTTAGCTGGGTGGCCAGGCCGAGGAAGTCGTCGGAGAGGGCGGCGTCGACGGTGAGGGTGCGCAGTGTGGAGTTCACCAGGGCGCCGAATTTGGCAGGGTTGGTCAGGGTGTCGCCGCTGATGGCCTTAGCGAGCAGGGCGGAGATGACCTGCTGCTGGCGGTCGATGCGGTCGAGGTCGGCCCGCCCGGTGGCGCGGGTGCGGGCGTAGTGCAGGGCGTTGACGCCGTTCAGCTGGTGGGTGCCGGCGGCAAGTTTGAGCTTGGTCTTGTCGTCGTCGATGGGGACGGGCGTGCAGACGGTGATCCCGCCCAGCGCTTCGACGACGTCGATGAAGCCGAGCACGTTGACGGCGATGTAGTGGTTGATCCGCAGCCCGGTCGCCTGCTGCACGGTCTGCACCGCGAGCTTGGGCCCGCCGAACTGGTACGCCGAATTGATCTTATGCTCACCCTTGCCCGGAATATCCAGCCAGGTATCCCGAGGCAGCGACACCACGGTCACCTTCCGATGATCCTCCGACAGATGGATCACCATCATGGTGTCCGTACGTTGCCCCTCCTGCCGCCCCAGATGCAGTTGGTTCTGCTCCTTCCGGGTGAGATCATCGCGCTTGTCCACCCCGACGAGCAGGATGTTCATCGCGGACCGAGACGACGACCCGGCCGTCCCCGCGTCCACGGACGTGATCTGCGCGCTCAGATATCCGGGAATGGCCCACGCGAATCCCGACCCCACGAGTACCAGCCCGGACAACGTTCCGGTGATCATCAGCGAGCGCAGGCTGGTTCGCGTACGACGGGTGCGAGGTGCGGTGACTCGGACCCCGCCGTAGGCGTCGCCGCCCACGTGCACACCCGAGTCCTCCACGCGGTCCCCCCTTGAGGTTGCCGTCTACGCCCCTTCGTACAGTAGCGTGAGCGCAGCCGTGAACCCCTTCCCCGACGCGCCCCTAACGAGTGTCATGAGCCCTTCGATCTCCGTCATCATGCCGGTCCTCAACGAGGAGCGGCACCTGCGCGAAGCCGTGCAGCAGGTTCTGGATCAGGATTACGACGGCGCGATCGAGGTCGTGCTGGCCGTGGGCCCCTCGCGTGATCGCACCCAGGAGGTGGCGGACGCGATCGCGGCCGCCGAACCCCGGGTCTCGGTGGTCGCCAACCCCACCGGGCGAACGCCGAACGCGCTCAACGCGGCCCTCGCCAAGTCGAGCAACCCGATCGTCGCCCGGGTCGACGGGCACGCCATGTTGCCGAAGGACTACATCCGCACGGCGGTGGAGACGCTCCAGGAGACCGGCGCGGACAACGTCGGCGGGATCATGGCCGCCGAGGGGATCACCCCGTTCGAGCAGGCGGTCGCCCGCGCGATGACCTCGAAGATCGGCGTCGGCAATGCGGCCTTCCACGTGGGCGGCGAGGGCGGCCCGGCCGACACCGTCTACCTCGGCGTGTTCCGCCGGTCGGCGCTGGAGCGCGTCGGCGGCTACGACGAGCACTTCCAGCGCGCCCAGGACTGGGAGATGAACCACCGCATCCGCGAGACGGGCGGGCTGGTGTGGTTCCAGCCGAAGATGCGGGTCTCCTACCGGCCCCGGCCGAACGCGCGCGCGCTGGCCAAGCAGTATTTCCACTACGGCCGCTGGCGGCGGGTGGTGGCCCGCACCCACCAGGGCACGATCAACTTCCGCTACCTGGCGCCCCCGCTCGCCGTGCTGGGCATCGTGTTCGGCCTGGCGCTCTCGCCGCTGTTCTGGCCGGCCGTGCTGATCCCCGCCCTCTACCTGGTGGCGATCCTGGCCGGCGCGCTGCTGACCGGCCGCGGCCTGCCCGGCGCCGCGCTGGTACGGCTCCCGCTCGTGTACGCCACGATGCACTTATCGTGGGGCACCGGCTTCCTCACCAGCCCTCCCCGCCTCAGCAAGCCCCGCCCGGCCGGGACGAACCTGCAGGATCTCTTTCACTGACCCGGCAGGCGTTCTCCACGGCCAGGTTGAACCGCGCCATCGGATCCCCGTCCCCCAGCAGGTAACCGCGCTGTTCCCGCCGCGCCTCCGCCAGCGCGTCCTCGTCCTTGTCCAGCTGGGCGAGGATCTCCGGCAGCTCGTTCAGGTCCCGGCTGAGCAGGTAGGCCGCCCGCGCGGTCGGGTAGCGCTCCCGGAAGTCCGGCAGCCCGGCGACGTTGCTCACCACGTAGGGCTTGCCACTGGCCACGAAGTCGGCGACCACGCTGGAGATGTCACTGACCAGCAGGTCGGCCTGGTTGAAGCAGGAGTAGAGGTCATCGGTGGCCACCCGGCTCGACTGCCGTCCGGCTTTGGCGATCATGGTCAGGATGTGCTGGTGGGCCGCGCGGGTGGTGGGGCAGCGGTGGCCGGTGAGCGGGTGCGGCTTGTAGATGAGATGCACCGAGTTGTCCATCAGCGCCTGGACGAGCTGCGGCCCCAGCGCGGCCACCGACGTGTGGTGCAGGTCGTCGGTCCAGCCCTCCCACGTCGGGGCATACAGAACAGTCCGGTACGGCATCCCGGGCCCCTCGCGAGAAATGCCCGCCAGCTGAGGCCGCCCGACTTCGACGATCGAGGCGTCCCGCACCCCGACGGCCGCCCGCTGGTAACGGTCGCGACCGGCCTGCCCGGCCACCCAGACTTCGTCGTACACCTTCGTGAACGGGTTGAACGACGCCTCCTTGTCGCTGTCGCCATGGCCGATGAAGACGCTGACCAGGCCGGGCCGGCGGAGCATGTGGATGTTGTTGCCCACGTTGGAGGCGAACAGGGCGACCCTGGCCGTGTCCAGGCCGCGGAAGTTCATCAGCTCCACGGCGGAGGGGATGCAGAGCACGGGCAGCGTGGTCGGCCCGAGCACGCGCATCAGCGGGCGCTCCCGCAGGACGATCACGGCCCGGCGGTCGATGTTCTCCAGCACGGGCAGCCACATCGACGCCTGGTAGATGGAGTTGGCGGGCCCGGAGAAGTAGAGGAGCACCTCAGGCCGGTATTCGCGGACCTGCTGGTCCACCTCCCAGATCACCCGCCGCCGGTCGGCCAGCGGCGCGGCCCGCCGCACGTGCCAGGTCAGGGCGAGTACGGCACTCGCCATCAGCAGCAGCGCGACGCCGACCCCGAGCGCCCCGAGCCAGTCCACCCCGGCCAGCGCGCCGAGGGCCGTCAGCCCGACCGGCAGCACGTCCACGTACAGCAGCCGCACCCCATGCCAGTTGACCAGCGTCTCCGGCGGCGCGGCGGGGAACGCCACCCCCAGGTTGCGGCTGTCGACCGGCTTCTTGCTGTGACAGCGCTTGAGATACAGCGCGAGCCCGGTCTGCGCGGCCCGCATGCCGTGAAAGAGGAACAGCCCCCCGGCCAGCAGCGCGAACCACCGCGACTGCGGCCCGACCGTCCGCGCCAGCAGCAGCACCGCCGCCATCTCCCGGGTGAGGAAGCGCACGGTCGCCCCCAGATGCACCAGGCTCAGCCGGTTCGCGATCGGCTTCGGCAGCTTCGCCTCCGCCGCGTACGACACCACCGCGAACGCGGCGAACACCCACGGCAGCGGGCACAGCGCAGCTACCACTAACACCGGATAAGACCCCAGAAGTACGGTCGTGACCAGGGCATTGATGCTCCGGAATGATCCCCCCATGTGGGGTGCTTACCCAATGAGGCGCACATCGACCACTTGTCCGGTCAGGTGAGAGATCAGCACTTCTACGCTGGTCCGGGCCACATCTTTGGGCGCCAGCAGGCTGGTCGGCGGCTCCTCGCCGAAGGCGCGCAACCGCATCGGCGTCGCCGTACGTTCGGGGTTGACGCAGTTGACCCGGATGCCGTGCTCGGCCCATTCGTCGGCCAGCGCCTGGGTGAGGTTGACGACGGCGGCCTTGGCCGAGGAGTAGAGGCTGTAGTCGGCCCGGCCCCGGGTGTAGGAGCTGGAGGTGTAGAGCAGCAGGTGGCCGCGGGTCTTCGCCAGGTATTTGAAGGACGCCCTGGCGATGTTGACCGGGCCCAGGTAGTTGACCCCGATCATCTCTTCGATGGTGCGGTGCTCGGCGTCGCCGAGCTTGCCCATGTGCAGCACGGCGGCGGTGTTGACCACGTAGTCGATCCTGCCGGTCTCCGCGTACGCCCGGGCCAGCGCTTCGGCGACCGCGGCCTCGTCCTGGACCCGGGTGCCGGTCTCGGTGCGGGAGAAGGAGTAGACGGTGGCGCCGTGCTCCTTGGCGAGGTCCACGATGTCGGCGCCGATGCCGTACGAGCCGCCGAACACGACCAGGGTGCGGCCGTCGAGCTCGTCGGCGTACGAGACGGGGACGGGCGCCGTGGCGGCGGCGAGCTGGAAGAGCTTGTCGGCGATGAAGACGTCGACCGGGTGGGTGACCTTCATGTTGTGCTCGCTGCCCGTCACGATGAAGATCGGCACGTCCGGGCGGTAGCGCAGCAGCACGCCGCAGTCGTCGGTGGCGGGCTGCTTGTCGAAGTCGGGATCGGCCAGCGCCCGGGCGTACGCGTCCCTGATCACCGAGAGCCGGAAACACTGCGGCGTCTGCCCGCGCCGCAGCCGCGCCCGGTCCGGGATGTCCCTGATGAAGTCCCCGCCCGGCCCTGGCACCACGACCATCACCGTGTCGGAGGAGGGGATGGCCACGTCCACCGCCTGGTGCTCGCCCAGGGCTGTCACGCAGTCGGCGATGATGCGCGGCTCCACCAGCGGGCGCACCGCGTCGTGCAGCAACACGTCGCACTCCCGGTCCCCGAGCGCCCGCAACGCGATCCAGGTCGACTCGGTCCGGCTCGCGCCGCCATCCAGGATCTGGGTCACCTTCGCGAACCGATTCTTGGCCACCAGGGCGGCCACCTCGTCGATGAACCCGGGAGTCATCAGCACGACGACTTCGTCGATGTCCGGATGGCTGTCGAAAGCCGCGATCGTATGCTCCAGGATGCTCTTCCCGGCGATCTTCAACAGCTGCTTCGGCGTGTTCAGACCCACCCGCTGACCGATGCCTCCGGCCAGCACCACACCAACGGTCGGCAAACGTGCATCCATCATCATGATCCTCCCCGACGAGCACCATACCCTTGCGGGTGATTGCTCATTAGTGATCACTCGATTACTTTGCGAGGTAGCGGTCGTCTCTGAGTGAGGGCGGTCTACATGGGGGAACAGCGGCCGGACACTGTCGCGGTGGTGCTGGCGACACCCGGTTCGGCCTGGCTGGCGAACGCCGACACCACCCTGATCGACCGACTTACCGAGCAGCTAGAGGCACTGCCGGTCGCCGATCTTTACGTGCTGTCCGGCGAGCAGGGCCTCGCCGAGGAGCTCCGCCAGGTGGCCAAGGTCGCCCGGGCGTCCTCCGCCCCGGTGGCCGTGTTCTCCGGCGAGGTGGTCGCCCACACCGAGGCCCTGGCCGCGCTGCTGGAACATCCGTCCCGGAGCACCGGCGCGCTGATCGGCACCGGCCTGGCGAGCATGCTGTGCACCCCGGTCCGGGTCGAGCACGGCCGGGTGGCCGCCGCCGGGAACTCCTTCCATCAGGTGGATTCCGCCAACGCCTCCTTCCGGGGCGTGCTCCAGATCGGCGGCGACCAGCTGAAAGCCCTGGCGCTGGTCGCCGAGGAGCTCGCCGACCTGGCTCAGGCCGGCAAGCTGGGCATCGCGGATGAAACGGAGGCCGTCGATCTGCTGCTCGCGGGCCTGGTCCGCTCCGGACTGCCCGTACGGGCCGCTCGGCTGGGCGAGCTGCACTGCGACCGAGCCCCCGACCAGGCCGCCGCGGACATCGCGCTACTCCGCCTCGCCGAAGTCGACGAGGACCGGGCCCGGCTGGACGCGGCGATCAAACAGGACGACGGCTTCTTCAGCACCTACTGCGTCAGCTCCTGGTCCCGCCACCTGGTCAAGATCGCGGACCGGCTCGGCCTCACCCCCAACGCCGTCACCGGCATCTCGGTGGGCCTGGCCGCCATCGCCGCCATCTGGTTCTCCGCCGGCGACCGGCAGTCCCAGCTCGCCGCGTCGGTCGCGCTCTACCTGTCGTTCGTGCTCGACTGCGTGGACGGCCAACTGGCCCGCTACACCCGGCGGTTCTCCCCGCTGGGCGCCTGGCTGGACGCCACCTTCGACCGGGTCAAGGAATACGTCGTCTACGTCGGCCTGGCCCTCGGCTACGCGGCGGGCGCGCCGATGACCGGTACCGGACCCGGCGGCATCTGGGCGCTCGCGGTCGGCGCGATGATGCTCCAGGCCGTCCGCCACATGATCGACTTCTCGTACGCCGGAGCGGTCACCGACGCCGCAAAGGTCGGCGTCTCCTGGGCCCGGCCCCACCGCTCGATCGCCCTGGCCACGGATTCGGCCAGGAACACCGCCGCCGTACAGCGCGAGAACGCGATCGTGCAACTCGCCGGGAAGCTGGAAGGCGACAGCGTGACCCGCTGGCTCAAGAAGATCATCGTCCTCCCGATCGGGGAACGAATGGCGCTCATCGCCATCACCGCGGGCCTGTTCAACGCCCGCGTCACGTTCCTGGCCCTGCTCGGCTGGGGCACGGTCGCCGCCCTCTACACCCTCACCGGACGGATCGCGAGGTCGTTGTCGTGACCAGCGTGCACATGGCCCGCATCCCGCCCAGCTCGGTGACGGCCTACCGCGACGACGGACTGCTCTCCCGCGGCATGGGCGCGATGGTCGCCGGGCAGCTGCCCCCGCTTCCCCCGGCCATCGCGGCCCTCTTCATCACCGGCGTGCTCCTGCTGGTCGGCATCGCCGCCACCGACGGCCTGGCCGTCTTCGCCCCCGTGGTCGCCCTGCTGCTGGCCGGCCCCGGCTCCTCGCACCGCCACGACGGCCGCCTGGACTGGCTGGTCCCGGTGCTCCTGCGCATCATCGAATACGGCTTCATCGCCAGTGTCGGCTTCGCCCACGGCGTGCCCGCCATCGTGATCATGATTTTGCTGGGCGCGATCACCTTCCACCACTACGACGGCGTGTACCGCATCCGCCAGCACGTCTACCCGCCCGACTGGCTGGCCACCGCCGGGCTCGGCTGGGAGGGCCGGATGATCGCGGTCGCCGCGGGCGGCCTGCTGGGCGCGAGCACGGCGATGTTCATCCTGCTGGCCCTGTATCTTTGGGCGTTGTTCGGCTGGGAGAGCCTCACCTGCTGGCTGGCCGCCCCCCGATCCGGGGTGGAAGCGGCGGATCTGGGCGCGCACGACTGATCCCGATACACGATCAGGGCGCTTTGGCAACTAACCTGTGGGGTTATTGACTTTGCCATCGCGCGACCGTGCGATGAACAGATCGTGAGGAGTGCACGTTGCTGGGAATGGTGCTGGCCGCCGGGGCCGGAAGACGCCTGCGGCCCTACACCGACACGCTGCCCAAAGCGCTCGTGCCGGTCGACGGGGACACCACGATCCTCGACATCGCGTTGCGCAACCTGGCGGCGGTGGAGCTGCGGGATGTCGTGGTGATCGTGGGGTATCAGGCGCAGGCCGTACACGAGCGGAAGGCGGCGCTTGAGGAGCGGCACGGGGTGCGGCTGACGCTGGTGCACAACGACAAGGCGGAGGAGTGGAACAACGCCTACTCGTTGTGGTGCGCGCGGGAGCACTTCGCCAAGGGCGCGCTGCTGGTCAACGGGGACACCGTGCATCCGGTCTCGGTCGAGCGCACCCTGCTGGACGCGCCGCACACCAGCGACATCCTGCTCGCCGTGGACGACGTGAAGGCGCTGGCCGACGAGGAGATGAAGGTCACCCTCAACGACGGCGCGCTCAAGCGCATCACCAAGCTGATGGACCCGGCCGACGCGTACGGCGAGTACATCGGCGCCACCCTGATCAGGCCCGCTGCCGCCGCGAAGCTCGCCGACGCGCTCCAGGCGACCTTCGAGCGCGACCCCCAGCTCTACTACGAGGACGGCTACCAGGAGCTGGTCACCCGCGGCGAGAGCATCCACGTGGCCCCCATCGGCAAGGTCGACTGGGTCGAAGTCGACAACCACGACGACCTCGCCAAGGCCCGCACGATCGCTGGCACCTACATTTAGGGAGGTCAAGTGCCGATTCTGGCAAGAATGCTCCCCGCGCCGCTCCACATGGAGGTGCGCAGGGGCGCGATCGCGCAGCTCGGCCCGCTCCTGGCCGACAGCAGGGTGGCGACGTCCGGGCGGGTGGTGGTCGCGGTCGGCGCCGGCCAAGGGGACAGGATCGCCAAGATGATCGCGCCTTCGCTCGGCGAGGCGCGGGTGCTGCGGGTGCCGGACGGCTCGGTCGACGCGGCCATCTCGCTCGGCGCGGACCTGCGCAAGGGCGGCTACGAGGCGGTCGTGGGCATCGGCGGCGGCAAGACCATCGACTGCACCAAGTACGCGGCGTCGCTGGCCGGGATCCCGATGGTGGCGGTGGCCACCAACCTGTCCCACGACGGGATCTGCTCCCCGGTGGCGTCCCTGACGCACGACGGCGGCAAGGGCTCGTTCGGGGTGCCGATGCCGCTGGCCATCATGGTGGACCTGGACTTCGTGCACGACGCGCCCCCCGCGCTGGTGCGCTCCGGCGTCGGCGACGTGGTCAGCAACCTGTCCGCGATCGAGGACTGGCAGCTCGGCAACAGCGAGCGCGGCGAGCCCATCGACGGGGTCGCGGTGTCGATGGCCAGGACCGCGGCCGAGGCCGTGCTGGGCCAGCAGGCGTCGATCGAGTCCGACCATTTCCTGACGATGTTGGCCGAAGCTTTGATCCTGTCGGGGATGTCGATGGTCATCGCCGGGTCAAGCCGTCCGACGAGTGGCGGAGACCATGAGATCCTGCATGCCGTGGATCAGCTTTTCCCCGGGACGTCCAACCATGGCGAGCTGGCCGGGATCGGCGCCGCGTTCTGCTACTTCCTCAGGGAAGACGACGCGCGCCTGACCCAGGTCATCGACTGCCTGCGGCAGCACCGGCTGCCCGTCACCCACGCCGACATCGGCCTGACCGCGGCGCAGTTCGCCGAGGCCGTCACGCTGGCCCCCGCCACCCGGCCGGGCCGCTACACCATCCTGGAACACCTTCGGCTCTCCGAGGCCGAGATTCGCGATCGGGTTGAGGGTTATGTCGACGCCGTCCGTGGCTGAACTGCGCGCGAAGGCGCAGCCCGAGATGACCATGGAGCGGCGCAACGGCGAGCACTGGGCCGGGCTGCTCTACATGCGCAAGCTGTCCATCTACGTGACGTGGGCGCTGGCCAAGACCCGGATCTCACCCAACCAGGTGACCGGGCTCATGATCCTTTCCGGTCTGCTGGCCGGGGTCGTGCTGGCCCTGCCGGGACTGGCGGCGGCGATCGGGGCGGCGCTGCTGATCCAGCTATACCTGCTGCTGGACTGCTCCGACGGCGAGCTGGCCCGCTGGACCGGGCGGACCTCCATCACCGGGGTCTACCTGGACCGGGTCGGGCACTACTTCGCCGAGGCGGCGCTGCTGATCGGGCTCGGCTTCCGGGCCTCGGAGACGATGCCGGACTGGTATACCGTGCTCGGCTTCGCGGCGGCGCTCGGGGCGATCCTGATCAAGTCGGAGACCGACCTGGTGGACGTGGCCAGGGCCAGGTCCGGGCTGGTCGCGGCGACCGAGGCCTCGGCCGCGCAGTTCCAGTCCGCGAAGATCCGGATGGCCCGGCGGGCGGCGGCGGCGCTGCGCTTCCACCGGGTGATCCAGGCGGTGGAGCTGTCCCTCATCGTGGTGGTCGCGGCCGTGCTGGACCTGTGGTTTCCGGCCACCCGCATCCTCACGGTGGCCTGCGCGATCATCGCGGGCGTTCAGCTCATCCTGCACCTGGTCAGCATCCTGGCGTCCCGGCGGCTGGCTTGAAACCAGCTCTACCGGACACTTGCCGTTTGGTGGGTGTTCGCCGACGGTTCCGATACCCTTATTCCGCAGCTATAGGTATAGATCCGGATTTGACCGCCCATACAGACTCGGTGATCATGGAATCGTGTGTTACCCGCCCGGTGTTGGGGCGATGACGCGATGAAGATTTCGTGTGTCATCCTCACCATGGGCAACCGGGTCGCCGAGTTGAACCGGGCGGTCGAGTCCGCGCTCACGCAGGTCGACGGCGATGTCGAAGTGGTGATCATCGGCAATGGCGCGGACGTGCCCGAGCTGTCCGCCACCCCGCCGCCGGGTTCCGCGGCCACCGTCAAGACGGTCCGGCTGAGCCACAACGCGGGCATCCCCGAAGGCCGGAACCGGGGCGTGCAGGAGTGCTCCGGCGATGTCGTGCTCTTCCTCGACGACGACGGGTGGTATGCCAGCGACAAGGTCGCCTCCCACGTCCGGGACCGGTTCGCGGCCGAACCCGACCTGGCGGTGATCTCCTTCCGGGTGATGGACCCCGACGGCAAGGTGGTGCAGCGGCGGCACGTGCCCCGGCTGCGCGCCGGCGACCCCGAACGCTCCTCGCCGGTGACCACGTTCCTGGGCGGCGCTTGCGCGATCAGGCGCTCCGCCTACCTGCAGGTCGGCGGCCTGCCGGAGAAGTTCTTCTACGCGCACGAGGAGACCGACCTGGCCTGGCGGCTGCTCGGCGAGGGCTACCGGATCGAATACGACGCCGAACCCGTCATGTATCACCCGCTGGTGCTGCCCAGCAGGCACGCCGACTTCTACCGGCTCAACGCCAGGAACCGGGTCTGGCTGGCCCGCCGCAACCTGCCATGGCCGCTGGCCGTGCTCTACTTGCTCGACTGGGTGGTGCTCACGCTCGCTCGCGAGCGGTCGTCGATGGCGCTCAAGTCCTGGTTCCGCGGCTTCGCCGAGGGCCTGCGCGAACCCGCGGGCGAGCGCCGCCCGATGACCTGGAAGACGGCCTGGCACATGTTCCGCCTCGGCCGTCCCCCGATCGTCTAGACGGCGGGCCCGAAGCTCATCCGCAGGTGGGCGATGGTCGCGGTCATCAGCGCGTGCTTGGGCAGGCCGAGCTCGCTCAGCTCCTTGGCGATCGGATGGTTGCCCAGCCGGATCAGCGCCCCGCCGGGCCGCGCCCGCACCCCGCTCGGTCTCATCGTCCAAGTCGTGCGGCGGGTCACCCCGTCCAGCTGGGTGTAGGCGTGCAGCGGCGCCACCTGCCGCGGCGGCAGCGGCAGCCCCGGCCGGATCAGGATGTCCAGCACGAGCCGCCCGTCCCGCCGCACCACACACCGCTTGTACGGCGAGGACAGCCGCAGATCGATGTCCGCCAGCTCCTTCGGGAAACCCCAGATCTCCCGCCCCGCCGCCATCGTGAAGACCTGGTCGACCGGCAGCCAGTGCACGAACACCCCGGACCCCGCCGTGCGCAGATCGGTCAGCCCCGCCCGGAGCGAGCGCCGTGGCGGCGGCCCGGCGTCCGGCGGGCGCACCAGGAAGGTCACCCCGAACTCGTGGTAGGAGTCCAGGTCCGACTCCCGGTATTCGGCGAACATCAGCGTGCACAGCGCCTTGCCGGGCAGCACCTCGGTCACGTCGAGACCCGAATACGCGATCACCGCTCGGGCGGCGTCGGCCCGGACGAGATACATCGCGGTGCACGCCGTCGCGTCCCGGATCTCGACCGGGAGGTCGATCCGGCGGCCCTGGATCTGATGGCTTGCCATATCGTCCAGTAGACCAATCGTTGGCCTGAGCCGTACAGGCCTCAGGCCGGAACGGCGCGGCGGGCGCTGTGGGTGGCGACCGTGCTGGGCACGTTCGCCCAGGCCTCCAGGTGCCCCACGAACTCGGCCGCGCGGTCCGGCCAGTGGTAGTGGGCCCGCGCGTCGGCGTGACCCGCGACGCTGAGCGCCGCGCGCCGCGCCGGATCCGCCTTCAAGTCGAGTACGGCCTGCGCCGCCGCCTCAGGATCCCCGAACGGCACGAGGACGCCGTTGCCGTTGAGCGTCTCCACCGCCCGGGGCAGCGGCGTGGAGATCACCGGGACGCCGCGCGCCAGGTATTCGACGACCTTCGTCGGGAGCGACTCCCGATGGGCGGGCACGTCGTGCAGCAGCGACAGACCCGCCAGCGCGCCCTCGGTCATCCGGAGCGCGTGCTTGTTGGGCACATACCCGAACCAGTCGAGCAGCCCGGAACGCTGGGCGTCGCGCAGCTGCGGGCGGATGTGCGGGTCGGCCGGACCGATCAGGTCCAGCCGGATGCCGTACGGGCGGAGCAACCGGGCCACCTCGATCAGGTCGGCCGCGCCCCGGGTCTCCGACAGCCTGCCGAGAGCGACGATCCGGTTGTCGCCCGCCGGTTTGGCCACCTCGTCCGGCACGTACGTGTGATTGGGCACCACCGGGTGCTCGCGCCCGAACCGGGGCGCCGGCTCGGCCAGGATCAGGTGCAGCCGCCGCTCCGCGCGGGACTCGAGCCGCCGGATCAGGCGGGGCATGGTCCGGCCGTTCATCCGGGCGGCCATGTCCTCGTGCACGTCCCACACCGTCGGCGGGCGGTGGCGGGGCAGGGCCAGCAGCAGGTCGAGGTCGTGCACCAGCAGCAGGTCGGCGTCCCGGGCGCCGCGGCGCAGGGCCGTACGGGCGGATCTGAGGGCGCGGGCGCGGTGCAGGCCGACGGCGCGGGGCACGTCGATCGCCCGCAGTTCGGGCGCCGGGGTGACGTTGCAGTCGGTGAACGGCGCGACGTAGGTCACCTCGTGCCCGGCGTCGAGCAGCGCGCGGATCTGCCGGTGCATGATCCTCGCGTCCTCGGGATGGCGGGTGACCGTGCCGACGCATACCTTCATAGAGCGAGGCTGACCCCCGGTTCCGACGTATCCGGATGCGTCACGTTAATCCGGGCCGAACTACCGCTGAACTTCCGGCTTCTGATCGTCGGGAACGGCCACCTGCGGGGTCGGTTTGCGATAGAGCCAGGTGAAGCGCGGTTCGAGCAGCCACTTGAAGAGCGTCCTGGTGACCGGCAGGCACAGGATGATGGCGACCACGAACGCGCCCGCGATGATCGCCAGTGTGCCGATCGGGCCTTCCAGCCAGGGCAGCTTGAGCCAGCCCAGCTCCTTGGCGATCAGGACCGGGATGCCGTGCAGCAGGTAGCAGTAGAGCGTGCGGACGCCCAGGTCGGAGAACCAGGTCTCCTTGCGCGGGATCAGCGCCAGCACGGCAGCGCACAGCACCAGCACGCCGGCCAGGAAGGCCAGGCGGAAGCCCATGCCGTACCACCAGGTCATGTTGAGGTCCTGGTAGCTGAAGCGGAAGTAGAAGACGCTCAGTTTGAGGCGGGACGCGTAGACCGCCAGGAAGCCCACCCAGACGGCGAGCACGATGGCGCTGAGGATCTTGACCCAGGTGCGCTTGAGGAAATCGAAGTGCTCGGGCTTGAGGACCATGCCGAGCACGAAGAACGGCATCAGCCCGAAGAACCGGTCCATGCTGAAGTCCTGCTCCAGCTGGGAGAAGCCGGAGAACAGGTAGACCCCGATGGCCACCACCAGCGGGTAGCGCATGCGCTTCCACACCGGCGTGGTGAGCCGCCACAGCAGCAGCGCCACCAGATACCAGTTCAGCCAGGCCGGGTCGGTGATGGTGAGGCTCCACTTCTGGCCCAGCGCGTAGCGGAGCACGGCGTAGCCGACCTCGACGATCACGTACGGGATCAGGATGGTGTCGACCAGCTTGTTGACCTTGCCACGGGAGTCCCAGAAGGTCCGGGACAGGTACCCACTGATCATCACGAACAGTGGCATGTGGAAGGAGAAGAAGAAGATGTACGCGGCCCGGTTGGCGTCGTCCCCCACCGTGTCGCGCAGCGAGTGCGAAGCCACCACCGTCGCGATGAGCAGGAACTTCACATTGTCCAGGTACGGCTCGCGCTGCTTCTTCGGCGGTGCGGGCGGCTCCGGCTCCTCCTCCCACTCAGAGCGTGGCTGCGACCACGGCGTGCCCCGGGTGGGGATCTGGTGCTGGGTGCCCTGGGCCCAGGCGGGCAGCGGGATCGGGTCGTTGGGGTTGCGCGCGTAGTCCGTGGCCGGGTCGTAGGAGCCGGGGGCGGCGGGCTGGTCGTAGGGGTTGCGGCGGCGCCACGGGCTCCACTCGTCGGGCGCGTTGATCGGGCCGCCGGGGTGCTCCGGCCACTGCGGGCCGGGATGTTGCGGGCCGGGGTGTTGCGGGCCGGGGTGTTGCGGTGGGGCCGCTGGTTGGCCCTGGGCGCGGGCGGGGGGATAGTTCAGGTCGGGCGCGTAGGGGTCGGCCGGGGGGATGCGCGGCGCGGGGGCGGGGAAACCCGGCGTGGGCGCTTGCGAGATGCCGTGGGTTCCTTGGGCGCCCTGGGCGCCCTGAGCGCCGTGGATGCCGTGGGTTCCTTGAGTGCTCTGAGCGCCGTGGATGTCGTGGGTTCCTTGGGCGCTCTGAGCGCCGTGGATGTCGTGGGTTCCACGGACGCCCTGGGGGTCGTAGATGTCGTACATGCCCTGGGTTCCCGGCATGCCCTGGGCGCTGTGGATGCCCTGCGTGCCGTGGACGTCCCGGGTGTCCCGGGTGTCCCGGGTGTCCCGGGTGTCCTGGATTCCCTGGGTGCTTTGCGGGCCTAGGGGGTCGTTGTAGCCGTAGGGGTCATTCGGCTGAGGCGGCCGGGGGGCCGTTCCGCCCCCGCCTGCACCGCTTCCGCCGCCAAAGTAGTCGAACGACGGGGGCGCGCTGCCGGGCTGCTCATGAGCTCCCCGGTTGCGCGGGCGGCGGACCGGGAGCGGGTCGCCGGGGCCCTGCATGGGCGGCGGTAATTGCCGTTCGGGTTCGCCTCCGCCCGGAGGAGCGGACATGTCGTCGGTGATCCTGGTGATCACGCCGGTCGGTTCGTCCTCGACGATCCGTCCCATCACGCCCGTTGGCGCGTCTTCGACGTCAGGGTCGACGTCAGGTCGCGAAGCCGGAACCGAGGGACGGTGTCGGAGCTCACTCACGGGGAAACGCTCAGCTATCTGTCGGAGACTGGGGGGCCGGCCGTGAGCCGGAGCAATCCGAGTCACGCCCTAGTCGGACATTAGCGAAGGCGCCCCAGAGGATCAGGCGAACCTGGGAAGCGGGACGCGTCCACAAGAGCCTCTACTTTACCGCGCCCCGCCGCCGAATGTCCTCTCAGGTAGGGAACGTGATCAATGCGACATCGGGCCGGAGCGGGAATTCGGTCCACTCCGGCCCCTGATATCAGGTCTGGCAAATGTCGGTGTCGGCGTCGACCGTGGACGCGTCCTCGGTCGCCGAGAGCGGGATCTTGACGCCCTTGAAGTCCTTGCCGATCACCAGCTGGATGACCGGGCCGATGGCCTTCTTGTCCGCCCCCGGCGGCGGCGTGGCCGCCGTGTACGCGTTGACGGCCGACCCCTTGATGGGCTTGGTGTCCGGCTTCACCTCGTGCATCATGACGCCGGCGAGGAGCTTCGAGCCTTCCCAGCCCGCGCCCTTGTAGCTGATCGTCGTGGTCGGCAGGTCGAGGCCGTCCGCGCCGACGCCGTTGCCCAGGGTGGTGACCTTGTACCCCTGCGCGCTCAGCTGGTCGGCGACCTCCTTGGCCTTGCCGGCGGTGTTGGTGCCGTTGATGACCTGCACCCTCACCTGGGCTGCCTCGGTGGGCTTGGGAGTGTTGTCCACCGGCGCGGACGGGTTCGCGGACGCGGCGGGCTTGTCCGGCACGACCTCGGTGTCGGTGATGATCGAGGAGAACAGGTTCTTCGCGCCCGGCTCCTTCCACTGCACCCGGTTGGTGTCCCCCGGGTACGCCTCCCACGGCACCGTGGTCGCCTTGAAGCCCTTGGCGGTCAGTTTGCGGGCGCTTGCCGCGATCTCGAGCAGCCGTTCGGTGTTGAGCCGGTCGTCCATCTGGACCGACTTGGTGGCCGCGTCGATGAAGGCGGTCAACCGGCCCACGTCGGTCAGGATGGCGCTGCTGGTGGCCTTCTTCACCACCTGCGTGATGAAGATCTGCTGGCGTTTGATCCGGCCGATGTCGCTGCCGTCGCCGAGCTGGTAGCGGGCCCGCACGTAGGCCAGGGCGGTCTCGCCCTTCACGGTCTGCTCGCCCGCCTTGAGGTTCAGCTTGGCCTTCGGGTCGACCACGGCCTGCGGCACGCAGATGTCGATGCCGTCCAGGGCGTCCACGATGCTCTTGAAGCCGGTGAAGTCGACCTTGATGTAGTGGTCGATCGGGATGTCGGTCAGCGCCTCGATGGTGCGCCGGGTGCAGATCATCCCGCCGTTGTTGAACGCCTCGTTGATCTGGGCGAGGTGGCTGGGCTTGATCGCACCGGTCTTGGCGTCCTTGCACTCCGGGATCTGCACCATCGAGTCACGCGGGAAGCTGATCAGGCGGGCCCCGTCCCGGTTGGGCGTGATGTGCAGGAGCATGATCGTGTCGGTGCGCTCGGTGGTGTCTTCGCGGGAGGCCTTCTGGCCGTACTTCGCGTTGTCCCCGGCCCGGGTGTCGGAGCCGACCAGGAGCACGTTGATCGCGCCGGTCTGGTTCTCCGGGCGGTTCTTGTCCAGCTCGTCGGTGGACTTGCCGTAGTTGATGTTGGAGCGGGTGCGGGCGTAGAGCGTGTAGGCGGTGAACGTCCCCAGCACCATCAGCGAGATGAGGACCACGCTGGTCCAGCCGAGCGCGCCCAGTCCGCCGCCGCCCTTACCCTTGCCCTTCTTGGCGGCGGGTTTCGGGGGCGGGCCCGGCGGGCTCCCGATCGAGGAGCCCACGGCCGCCGCTGCCGCGGTGGCGGGAAGCGGATCGTAGCCGTCGTCGGCTTTCTTGCGCCTGCCCCAGCGCAGCCGGCGCGGCTCCTCGTCGTCATCGTCGTCGAAACGATCGCCGACACCCCAGCGATGCTGCTCGAAGTCCGGATCGGGGCCTTGCTCCGCGGAGCGCCGCCGCCCGCGCGGGGCCGGCTCCTCGTAGGGCTCCTGCTCGTATTCCTGCTGCCCGTACGGCTGCTGCTGATACGCCTCGGGCGGGTATCCCTGCTGCTGGTAAGGATCCTGCTGGTAAGGATCCTGCTGGTACGGGCCGGGCGGATACGGCGGTTGCTGCGCCTGGTAACCCTGCGGCTGCTCGTACTGCTGGGGGTTGTACTGCTGCTCATACTGCTGGTCGTACTGCGGTTCCTGCGGGGGGCGTCGGCGGCGGGAGCCGTGGCCGTAGGTGACCGGCTCGCTGTGGGTGCCGTAGACGGGCTGGTCGCCGGTGCCGTAGGCGTGCGGGCCTGTCTCCGACTGCCCCCAGACCGGCCGGTCTGGATCGTGCGAGGGGCGGTGCCGGTGGTCGCTCATACCGTCTCCTCGCGTGACGTCGCTTCGAGGGCACGGGCGAAGCGGAGGCTTGGTTTGCTGGTTCGCTCGCTCATTGCGCTCTTGAGGGTAGGTCACCGAACCGGGTCACGGCGCGGCGATCTCGGGTTTTCGCGGGGGTCCCACCCGAAGGTTCGCCCGGGTGATCTAGCCGCACAGCATACTCAAACAGGGACATTTCACGGTATGCGACTGGGGTCTGCTTTACCTGGAGTTCACGAAATTCGCAGGTGAGCTGGGATGGATCGGCTTATGTTCGGATCTTGTGACGTGAGGTCAGGGAGAGAGCGGCGGCCAGACAGGCGAGCGGGACGGCGGGTAGGACATATCGGTAGTCGAAGACCGCCGTCGCCACAGGGACGACGAGGAGAGCCCAGGCGAGGGCGTAGGGCAGCCCCCAGCGGCTGTCGGTGGGTTGCCGCCGGAATCGGGTGGCCGCGGCGATCGGCGGGATCAGCAGGATGATCAGCACGAGGGTGCCCGGTAGGGCGGCGACGTCCTGATATGCGCGGATCCAGGCGGCGTAGGGCTCGATGACCTGGGTGGCGATGGGGCCTCGCTCGTACTCCTCGGCGAGTTCCGCGCCGACGGTGGCGACGTAGCGTTGCGGAGGGGGTGGCGTGTGGGCCGGGAACTCGTAGTGGGCGTAGACCTCGGGGTCCGGATATATCGGGCGGCCGAGGACGAAGGTTCTGCTCAGCTCGGCCACGAGGGAGGAGGCGTACTCGACGGGCTGGCTCTTGATCGCCAGCAGGGCGAACCGCTGGGCGAGGGCGTCGTTCTCCTGGGAGAAGGTGATTCCCGGCAGTTTGACCAGGGGTGACTCCGGCTCCCAGGCGTAGAACTGGGGTGGCGGCCGTTCGCCTGGCGGCCTCGGGTCACAGAGCACCGCGACGTCCGGTGGTGGGCGCATCACCGCGCAATCCGCGAACGTCATCGTCCGGACATACAGGAACACGCCGTTGGAGCCGACCAGGCCGGTGCGGTGGTAGGTGGCGTAGAACCAGCCCGCGTACGCCGCGATCGGCAGGAGAGCACCGGCAAGCATGACCGCGACCGATTTGAGCCCGCCGTATCGGAAAAGGAAGAAGCCGAAGACGACGACCAGCGGAAGGCCGATCGTGCGAGTAACGGTCGCGGCGGCCAGAACCACCCCGATGATCAGCGCCCGCCGCCAGCCGAGCGGGCCAATCCCCAGCCACGCCGCCAGCGTGATCAGGAACATGAAGAGCGTGTCCGATACGAGCAGGTGTTCCAACTCGATCTGGTATGCATCCAGCAGCACCGGCGCGGCGGCCAGCACCCCCACCCACGGCTTCCATCGCCGCACCACCACATAAACCAGGACAGCAGTGGCCACACCCAGCGCATGCTGGACGAACGCCACCACCGCAAAACTGTGAAACGGCTCGAACAGCCGCAAGAACATCGAATACCCCGCCGGCCTCACCAGATCCGGCCGCGGGCGCATCGCCGTCACAACATAGCTATACGAATCCGGAAACCACAGCGCAGGCCGATACCCCAGCATCACCCCCAGCCGCAGCACCACCCCAACCCCGGCAACCGCGACGAACCACCGATGCTGCCTTAGCCACGGCAAAACCGCCCGGCCATGAGCGAACTCGACTCCGGTGATGGATTCTGCCTGGGTTGCCACGCTCACACCCCTCGATGGACTGCCCGATCACGCTACCGGTCGGCGCCTCCCAGGCGGGCGTCGGCGAATGGCGGAGGGCACCGCCTCCCTCGTCATCCGGCGCACCTTTGCGAGCGTTGAGAGGGCACGCTCATCCTCGCCATCCGGCGCACCTGGCGGGGGTCGGCGGATGTCGAGAGGGCGCCACCCGCCCCCGTCGTTCCGTGCATCCTTTGTGAGCGTTGAGAGGGCACGCTCATCCTCGCCATCCGGCGCACCTGGCGGGGGTCGGCGGATGTCGAGAGGGCGCCACCCGCCCCCGTCGTTCCGTGCATCCTTTGTGAGCGTTGAGAGGGCACGCTCATCCTCGCCATCCGGCGCACCTGGCGGGGGTCGGCGGATGTCGAGAAGGCACCACCCGCCCGCATCATTCGGCGCACCCTTGCTGGACGTCTGCGGATGTCGGAGGGGGCCGCTACGCTCGCGTTATTCGTAGGTTCGGGGTTGATCGTTCGTGGTGGCCGTCGGCGGGCAGGGTGCTTGCCGTTGGGTCGGTTGTGCCTGTGTTCGTGTTGGTGGGGTGGTTGCTGGCGGGGTTGCCGCTGGTGTTGGCGGGGTGGTTCTCGCCGGGGGCGATGGCGGTGGTGGGGGTCGCGCTCGCGGCGTTGGTTGTCTGGTATGGGGTGCGGTGGTTGCCGGAGACGGTGGCGGCCACGGGGGCGCAGGTGGGGGCGATCTTCGCTGTCTCGGTGGGGTCGGGGGTCTTCAACGCGGTCTTTCACAGTGAGCAGTTGATCGTCCGGCGGGATCCGGCGAGTTACGCGCAGTATGCGATCTGGCTGGCGGGGCATGGCCGGGTGCCGATTCCGGAGGACGTCGCGGCGTTCGGGGGGCCTGATCCGGCGTTGCGGTTCGACAGCATGGGGTTCTTCGCGCAGGACGGTGTGGTGGTGCCGCAGTTCATGCCGGGTGCGCCGATCCTGCACGCCGTGGGGGAGTGGCTCGGCGGGCTGTTTCTGGCGCCGCCGGTGCTGGGGGCGTTCGCGGTGCTGGTGTTCGCGGGGGTGGTCGCCCGGCTGGTGGGGGCGCGGTGGGCGCCGCTCGCGGCGTTGACCTTCGCGGTGTGCCTGCCGATCCTGTACACGTCGCGGACGACGTTCAGCGAGATTCCGTCGCTGATCCTGCTGTTCGGCGGGATCGCGCTGATGCTGGACGCCCGGTTCCGGGTGCGGAGCGGGCTCACCGGGGTGGGGTATCTTCCGGCCAGCCGTGAGGATCAGCCGGTCGGGGCGATGCGAAGCGCGCTGCTGGCGGGGTTGGCGTTCGGTCTCGCGCTATTGGTCCGGATCGATGGACTTCGTGATGTGCTGCCGGTGCTTGGCTACGGGGGACTGCTCATCGCGCTCGATCGGGTCTCCCGGGCCTCAGATAAACGGATATTTCCGGATGGGCGGCTTGGCGTCCCGCTGCTGGTCGGGCTCGGGATCGGCAGTGGTTGCGGGTTCGTCGCGGGATACGTGCTTGCTCGTCCGTATCTCGAATACCTGTCCGACTCGTTGGTGCCGCTGCTGGCGATCTGCGCGGTCGTCGTTGTGCTGACCGTGGCCGGAGCCGCCGTCGCTCCCCGGATCCGCTGGCGGCCGGTCAAGCGCTTGCCCGAGATCGCGGCCGCGCTGGTCGGGCTGATCGTGTTCGCGTTGGCGATCCGGCCCTGGGTGCAGACCGTGCGGCGCGACCCGACCACTCCCGAGGACGAGCTCACCGCCAGGTTCATCGAGGCCACCCAAGCCGCCAACGGCCTGCCCATCGACCGCACCCGGCTGTATTACGAGGAATCCCTCTATTGGGTGATCTGGTATGTCGGGGTGCCCGTGGTCGTGCTGGCGACGCTGGCGGCTGCCGTACATGTCCGGCGACTGGCCCGAGGGGGCGGCTTCGTCTGGCTGCTGCCACTGGCGATCATCGGCTGGACGGCGGTGACCACGCTCTACCGCCCCGGGATCACCCCCGACCATCCATTCGCGTCCCGCCGCCTGGTGCCGATCGTGCTCCCCGGCCTGATCCTGCTCGCCGTCTGGGGCCTGCGCTGGCTCCGCGACCGCGCCCGCCGCTCCGGCTACGGGTACGGCTCCCGCCTCTCCCGCCTTCTTCTCGGCGCCGGAATGGCCCTGATCCTGGCCCCTGCCGCCATCACCTCGTTCGGCACCGCCTTCACCCCGATCGAACGCGGCGAATCCACCGCCGTCGCGGGCCTCTGCCAGGCCATCCCCGCCAACTCCGCGGTCCTGATCGTGGAACGCGTCACCGGCGACCGCTTCACCCAACTGATCCGCGGCCAATGCGGCCACCCGGCAGCCCGAGTTCGAACACTGACCGGCATCCCCGCCGAGATCCTGGGTGACATCCCCGCCGAAACCGACGTCCACCGCCTGATCGCCGCCATCCGCGCGACCGGCCGTACCCCGGTCCTCCTGGCGGCGGAACCTTCCCAACTAACGCCTTACGGTCCACCCGCTCACGTGCTGACCTTGCGCACCCGCCAGGACGAACGCTCCCTCACCAGCCCCCCTGACGGCACCTGGACCCTCAACGTGAACGTCTGGATGTCAATTCCGGTTTGACCGGCTTCAAGCTGATCACGATAGTTCGACCATGGACGCGGAGGACTTGTCCCTGGGCGAACCGGAAGCCTGGTTCAGGCGGCACCTGCCAGCGTTGATCGCGGTAGTCGCCATCGGTGCCATCGTCACGGCAGGCTGGTTCTTCCAGCGCGCCGAGCCGCCGCCGACGACGCGCCAGGCCGTGCTCAAGTCCTTGCCGCCGCCCGAATCCTGGCCGACGCAGAACCGCTTCTACATCCAGGTGTGTGCGAATAAGGTCCGGACGCCCCGATGCGCCGGCAAGAACGCGACCAAAGCCGATCTGATGGCGATCATGCTCGTACGCGATCCGCGGACCACGGCACTCCGGCCCTACGATTCGCTCGAGCGATACCACCGGCGAACCAACGAATATCTCTTCGACGACGCACCCTCCGGCCGCCTCCCTCGAACGGACGTGAATTTCTTCGTGGGCTCGGTCCGGAACCCGGCCGACCTGCAGCCGATCATGACTCTTTACCGCGAGATGGCCGGCGTCGACTGGGTGGATCCGCTGCCGGTGAACTTCTGGGAGTACAACGCCGATGTGCAGGTCGGGCTCTGCGGCACGCTCGGCTGTGCCGGGCGCGGACCGGCGACCGACGCGGAGAAGGAGGCGATCCTCGCCCGCGTCCACGCCCTCCCCAACATCGAGGCCGTCTACTTCGAGGACCTGGCCCACCTGCGGAGGACCTACGAGACGAATTTCGCCGACGCCGAGCCGCTCTACACGGCACGTGCGCCCTACGGGGAGTCGTTCTACGTCAAACTCAAAGAGTGGGGATCGGCCTTCGAGACCATTCGCCTACTGGGCACGATGCCGGGCATTCGTCGTGCTACCACGGTGGATCCCATGCTTCCTCGGAACTGATGTGGGATCGCGAAGCGGCCGGGCAGAGTACCCTCGACCGACGTGAGCCTGTCCCCTGAGAGTGGAAGCGCTGTGGAAGCCACCCCCTACGTGACGATCGTCCTGCCCTGTTACAACGAGCAGGATCATGTCATCGACGAGGTCGAGCGCATCTGCGCGGCCATGGACGCGAGCGGATACAGCTACGAGCTGCTCGCCGTGGACGACTGCTCGAAGGACGAGACGCTGGCGCGCCTGCACGAGGCGGCCCCCCGGTTCCCGCACATGCGGATCAAGGCGTTCCACCGCAACGGCGGCTCCGGCACGGTCCGGCGGATCGGGTCGCAGGAGGCGCGCGGCGAGATCGTCGTGTGGACCGACGCGGACATGACCTACCCGAACGAGCGCATTCCCGAGCTGGTCCAGATCCTGGAGAAGGATCAGACGGTGGACCAGGTCGTCGGGGCGCGGACCTCGGAGGAGGGGTCGCACAAGCTGCTGCGGGTGCCCGCCAAGTGGGTCATCAGGAAGGTGGCCGAGCGGCTGGCCGGGCAGAAGATCCCCGACCTCAACTCGGGGTTGCGGGCATTCCGGAAGTCGGTCGCCAGGCCGTACCTGCGGCTGCTGCCGCCGGGGTTCTCGTGCGTGACCACGATCACGCTGGCGTTCCTGTCGAACCAGCACGATGTGTACTACCTGCCGATCGACTACGCGAAGCGGGCCGGGAAGTCGAAGTTCAGCTTCTTCTCCGACGCCTACCGCTACATCCTGCAGGTGCTGCGGATGATCATGTACTTCAATCCGCTCAAGGTGCTCATGCCGCCCGCGCTCTGGCTGGTCGGGATCGGCGGGGTCAAGGGCGTGTACGACGTGGTCCGCTACGGCTTCTACCTGACCAGCAACACGATCGTGATCTTCCTGTCCGGCATGCTCATCGGGTCGGTGGCGCTGCTGGCGGACCTCATCGTGAGGTCCAGGGGCGAATGAGGATCGCGATCGTCGGGCCCACGTATCCGTACAAAGGGGGCGGGGCTCAGCACACTACCGAGCTGGCGCGACGCCTCCGCGCGGCCGGGCACGACGTGGTCCTGGAGTCCTGGAAGGCGCAGTATCCGTCCTTCCTGTATCCCGGGCAGCAGACGATCGACGTGCCCGAGGGCGACCCGTTCCCGAACACCAACCGCGTCCTGGACTGGCGCCGCCCGGACGGCTGGATCCGTAGGGGTCGCTTGCTCCGCGACGCCGACCTGGTCATCCTCGTGCTGCTCAGCCCGGTACAGGTGCCGCCCTATCTCGGCATCCTGTACGGTTTGCGCCGCCACACCCGGGTCGTCGCCCTCTGCCACAACGTGCTCCCCCACGAGGGCAAGCCCTACGACCGCCCCTTGGTCAGAAACTTGCTCCGCCGGGTCGACTCGGTGCTCACGCACTCCGAGCAGCAGGCGGAGCTGGCGCGCGGGCTGACCGGCAAACCCGTGCGGGTGGCCGTGATGGCACCGCATCTGCCCGCGGGGACTTCGGCGAAAGCCGCCATTATCGAGCCTTTCCGGCGGGTTTTGTTCTTCGGGATCGTCAGGCCGTACAAGGGGCTGGATCTGCTGCTCCAAGCGCTGGCCAGGACGCCGGGCGTCGCGCTCACGGTGGCGGGGGAGTTCTGGGGCGGGGAGGAAACGACCCGCGCGCTGGTTGGCGAGCTGGGGCTGGCGGACCGGGTCGAGCTGCGGCCGGGGTACGTGGCCGAGGCGGATGTGCCGGGGTTGTTCGGCCGGGTGGACGCGCTGGTGTTGCCCTACCGGTCGGCCACGGCGTCGCAGAACGTGTGGCTCGGGCATGAGCACGGTGTTCCGGTCATCGCCACCCGGGTAGGGGCGCTTCCCGACAATGTGACCGATGACGTGGACGGGCTGCTGGTCGAGCCGGGATCGGTGGACGCGCTGGCGGACGCGCTCGGGCGTTTCTACGCGCCGGGCACGCTGGAGCGGCTGCGTGCCGGGGTCAAGGCCGTCGATCCCGAGCCTTACTGGGCGGGGTACCTGTCCGCGCTTCTCGCCAAGTATTAATGAGAAAGGCGTGATCTGGACAGCCGCAGCGGTGAGTCGCCTGGTCGGCGGTCATGCGGCTGTCTATGGGACGGTTTTCTCGTTAACCGACGCCGGGTCGCCGGTACTGTTGGTCCGCAGTCGATGAGGAGTGGGGGCCCGTGGGCAGGGAACGCGCCGCGCAGCTGGAGTACTCCGAGTTCCAGTCGGCGATGCTGGACGAGGCGAAGCGGCGGCGGAAGGCCGCCAAGATCATCGCGGTGCTCGGGCATTTTCTCGGGCGGCCGGGTGCTGAGCCGCTCGATGGACTGACTGTGGCCGATGTCGGGTGTTCCGCCGGGTTCATCGCCGATGAGCTGGCCGAGGCGGGTGCGCGGCGCACGTTCGGGATCGACATCGACGTGCCGGGGCTGCGCAAGGCGTCCGAGCGGTTCGGGAAGCGGGTCTCGTTCGTGTGCGCGGACGGGGGCGCGCTGCCGTTCCCGGACGGGTCCGTGGACGTGCTGGTTTTCAACCATATTTACGAACATGTCGTGGATCCTGATGCGGTGATCCGGGACATGCACCGGGTGCTGGCCGATGACGGCGTGCTCTATCTGGGGCTGGGCAACCGGCTGGGGATCATGGAGCCGCACTACAAGCTGCCGTTCCTGTCGTACCTGCCGCCCGGGCCAGCCGATCGGTATGTGCGGGCTTTCGGCCGGGCCGACCACTACTACGAGCGGTTCCGGACCCGGGGCGGGCTACGGCGCATGTTGCGAGATTTCCACATCTGGGATTACACCTTCCCGGTGTTGGCTTCGCCGGAGCGGTTCGCCGGGGGTGAGTTGTTCCCGGGGACGGTCGGGCGGGTCGCCAAAGCCACGCTGGAGAAGACGCCGCGCCCGGTTCTGGCGGGGCTTCTCCCGATTGTCCCGACGTACCTGTGGGTGGCCACCAAGACGGCGCGGCGACCGCTCGGTCCCGCGCTGCCGCAGCCACCGGAGCCGGTTCGTCCCCGGTGAACGTCCGCAGCCTGGTTCGGGTCGGATTCCTGCTGGTCGCGCTCGGGTTCGGCAGCTGGGCCGTCGCCTCGCAATGGGATCAGGTGGCCGCCGGGCTGGCGCGCCTGTCCTGGGGCCTGCTGGCGGCGTCGTTCGTCGCCGTTCTCGCGGCGCTGTTCGCGGGCATGCTGATGTGGCGTGCACTCCTGGCCGACCTGGGCTCGCCGCTCCGGATCACCGACGCGGCGAAGATCCTCTTTGTCGGACAACTCGGCAAGTACATCCCCGGATCACTCTGGCCGATGCTCGCGCAGATGGAGATGGGCCGCGACCACGGCGTCCCCCGCGAGCGCAGCGCCGCCGCCTTCTTCCTGACATATCCGATCTATCTGGCGAGCGGGCTCTTCGTGGCCGCCGCCACCCTGCCCGCGTTCGCGGGCGAATCCGTCGCCGAGTACGCCTGGCTGCTCCTCCTGCTCCCCCTGCTCATCGCCGGGCTCCACCCGGCGGTGGTGAACGGCGCGCTCGGCCTCGGCCTGCGGCTGCTCCGCAGACCGCCCATGGAACGCCCGCTCAGCCGCCGCGGCGTGCTCACCTCGGCCGGCTGGGCCTTCGCCGGCTGGGCCGCGTACGGCGTGCACCTGGCCCTGATCGGGTACGGCCTGGGCGCCACCGGACCACGCGCCGCGATCCTGAGCCTCGGCGCGTTCGCTCTGGCCTGGAGCCTCGGCTTCCTGTTCGTCATCGCCCCGGCGGGCGCGGGCGTACGGGAGCTCGCCATGATCGCCGCGCTCGCTCCCGTGCTCGACCGGGGCTCGGCCATCGCCGCCGCCCTGGTTTCCCGAGTGATCATCTCTCTGGGAGATCTGGTGTGCGCCGCCACCGCCGGATGGGCCGCCCGAAATCGCCGCCCGATCAGCGCAAACGCCGATAAATCCGTGGAATAGCCACGGAATCCGTATCCGGGCGGTATCTGGCCATGTGATTTCGCTCACGTATCGAGTAACCGGGCCATAGAGTTGAAGCCGGAAGGGCGAAGGGGGATCGGGCGGCGCCCACAAGGCGGTCCCACCCGGCTGTCGCGGGGATCTCCCACCGCAATTGCGACAAACGCGCTCGCGTCCGGTTCGAGGGTCCGGGCGGCTCGCGGTGAGGGGAGCGATCCTTCGTGAAACCCCGTGTGCTCGTCGACGCGGCGGCCGTTCCCGCCGACCGCGGCGCTCTGATCCGATACGTCGACGGACTTCTCGCCGCGCTGCACCAGGCCGGCGCCGATCTCGCCGTGGTGTGCCAGCGAGCCGACGCCGAGCGGTATCGGCGGATGGCGCCCTCCGCGCAGATCCTGCCGGGGCCGCCCGCCATCACCAACCGGGGCGCGCGGCTGGTCTGGGAGCAGACCGGCATGCCGGTGCTCGCCCAGCAGGCGGGGACGCAGGTGATCCACTCGCCCTCGTACTCGATCCCGATCGGGGCCGGGGTGCCGTCCGTGGTGACCGTGCATGACGTGACCTGGTTCACCGAACCTGAGTGCCAGGGCCCCGCGAAGGCGTCCTATCTCCGGTCCGCGACCCGTACGGCGGTGCGTGGGGCGAGTCGGGTGATCGTGCCGTCGAAGGCGACCAGGGACGAGCTGATCCGGGTGCTGGGGGCGGATCCGACCCGCATCGACGTGGCCTATCACGGGGTCGATCCCGCGCTCTTCCACCGGCCGAGCGAGGCCGAGGTGCGGCGGGTGTCGGAGCGGCTGGGGTTACACGGGTATCCGTATGTCGCGTCGCTGGGGACTTTGGCGCCGCGGAAGAACGTGCCGAATCTGGTCAGGGGGTTCGCGCAAGCCGTACAGGATCTGGCGGAGCCGCCCGCGCTGGTGCTGGCCGGGGGGCTGATCGAAGCGTCGGGGGGCGACGCCGAAGTGGACGAGGCGGTGCGTGAACTGCCGGCCGGGGTCCGGGTGGTGCGGACCGGCTACCTGCCGTTCTCCGATCTCGCCGGGTTCTACGGCGGCGCGCTGGTGGCGGCTTTCCCGTCGCGGGTGGAGGGGTTCGGCATGCCGGTGCTGGAGGCGATGGCCTGTGGCGCGGCCGTGCTGACCACGCGGCGGACCTCGCTGCCCGAGGTCGGCGGGGACGCCGTCGCCTACACCGAGCCGGACGCGGCCAGCATCGGCGCCGCGCTGCGCACCCTGCTCGACTCGCCCGAGCGCAGAGCCGCTCTCGGCGAGGCGGGCGCCGCCCGGTCGCGAGAGTTCACCTGGGCGGCGTCGGCGGAGGCTCATCTGGTGTCATACCACCGGGCACTGGAGCGTTGAGCTAACCTCACCCGTGTGACGGACAGTTCTTTGCTCGCGCCTCTTCAGGCGATCCTCCTCGTCGGCGGGCAGGGCACCCGGCTGCGGCCACTGACGCTGTTCACGCCGAAGCCGCTGCTGCCCACGGCGGGCGTGCCGTTCCTCGCCCACCAGCTGGCCCGGGCCTCGGCGTTCGGCGTGCGGCGGATCGTGTTCGCCACCTCGTACAAGGCGTCAATGTTCGCGGACGCGTTCGGTGACGGCTCGGCCTTCGGCCTGGAAATCGAGTACGTCACCGAGGACACGCCGCTCGGGACCGGGGGAGCCATCCGGAACGCGGCGCGCGCGCTGACCTGCCCGCCGGACGCGCCGGTGCTCGTGCTCAACGGCGACATCCTGTCCGGGCACGACATCACCGCCCAGGTGAACATGCACCTGTCCGGGGACGCCGCCCTCACCCTGCACCTGACCGAGGTGGAGGACGCGTCCGCGTTCGGCTGCGTGCCCACCGACGAGGACGGCCGCGTCCTGGCGTTCCTGGAGAAGACCCCGAATCCGGTTACCAACCGCATCAACGCGGGCTGCTACGTGTTCCGCCGCTCGGTGCTCGACTCCATCCCTCCGGACAAGGTCGTCTCGGTGGAACGCGAGACCTTCCCCACCCTCATCGACTCGGGCGACCGCGTCCTCGGCTTCGCCGACTCCACCTACTGGCTCGACGTGGGCACTCCCGCCGCCTACGTGCAGGGCTCCTGCGACCTGGTCCGCGGCATCCTCGCGTCACCCGCCCTCCCCGGCTCGCCCGGCGAATCCCTCCTCCTCCCCGGCGCCACCGTCTCCCCCGAGGCCAAGGTCACCGGCGGCTCCGTGATCGGCTCCGGCGCCACCATCGGCGCCGGCGCCCTGATCCGCGCCAGCATCATCGCCGACGAGGCCACCATCGCCCCCGGCGTCACCATCATGAACTCCGTCATCGGCCCCCGCGCCTCCATCGCCCAGGGCACCATCCTCCGCGACACCGTCATCGGCGCCACCGCCATCATCGGCCCCAACAACGAACTCACCTCAGGCGCCCGAATCTGGCCCGGCGTCGTCCTCCCCGAGGCTGCGATCCGCTTCAGCAGCGACGCATGACGGTCTGTGATCGGCTTCAGCAGCGATGCATGACGGTCTGTGATCGGCTTCAGCAGCGACGCATGACGGTCTGCGATCGGCTTGAGCTGCGAGGCGTGACGATCTGCGGTCCGGGGGGCTGCGACGCGTGACGATCTTTTATGGGAACCCTGGTCCCCCGCCGCTGGGCCCCCTTGGCGCCGGTACGGTGAGAACTGATCGCTTACGCAAACGGCGCCGGATAACGGCGAGTAACTCGGCGACCCGCTCCCGCCACCTAGCTGAGCGTGCTTGAATCAACCGTGCCCGAATCGTCCTTTGTTGAGCGGGTCTGGCGGCCACAGGGGGCGCTTGACCTGGGGCTGACGCTGTCGCCTCATCCTCATGGGGGCGGGGACCCGGCGTGGCGTCGCACGGCGGATGGGGCTACCTGGCGGGCTTGTCGGACCCCGGTAGGGCCAGGAACGCTGCGGGTGGCTTATCGCGGGGGGCAGGTGGATGCGGCTGCCTGGGGGGCGGGGGCGGAGTGGTTGGTGGAGACGCTTCCGGAGTTGTTGGGGGC
>NZ_BLAE01000104.1 GCF_009687865.1 Acrocarpospora macrocephala | reverse complement strand
ACTCCCGGCCAGCGTGAACTGCCCAAACCACATGGCCTACCAGACCAACACGAATTCCCCGATCAGCGCAAGCTACCCAATCCACACAACCCGCCCAGGCCCACACAGACTCCCGGCCGGCGTGGGCTGCCCAAGTCACGTGGTCTGTCTAAGGCGCGCAGTTCTGTGCGGTCTGGGCGGCATGCATGTGGTGCAGGGAGGTGGCTGGGTCTGAATGAGTTATACGAATCCCACGAGATGTTGAGAGAAAAGGTGAAATATGAGTAAGTCGTCCATGGCGATCGAGGTGACCGGGTTGCGGAAGGCGTACCGGGACAAGGTTGTTCTCGATGGTGTTGATTTGTATGTTCCGGAAGGCGAGATCTTTTCGTTGCTGGGGCCGAATGGTGCCGGTAAAACGACCACTGTTCAGATTCTGACTACCTACATCGGTGCCGATGGTGGGGAAGTTCGGGTCGCGGGGCATGATCTGGCGCGGGAGCCGGGGGCTGTGCGTGCGGCGATCGGAGTCACGGGGCAGTTCTCGGCGGTCGACAATCTGCTTACCGGGGAAGAGAACCTCGTGCTGATGGCGGACCTGCATCATTTGGGTCGGAGAAAGGGCCAGCGGCGGGTGGGTGAATTGCTTGAGCAATTCGATCTCGTCGAGGCGGCGAAGAAACCGGTCGCGACTTACTCGGGGGGAATGCGGCGGCGTCTCGATCTGGCGATGACCCTCGTCGGGTCGCCGCGGCTGATCTTCCTCGATGAGCCGACCACGGGGTTGGATCCGCGCAGCCGCCGCACGATGTGGCAGATCATTCGTGATCTCGCGACCAGCGGGGTCACCATCTTCCTCACCACGCAGTACTTGGAAGAGGCTGACCGGCTCGCCGATCGGATCGCGCTGCTCAATCACGGGAGACTCGTCGCCCAAGGCACTGCCACCGAACTCAAGCGTCGTATTCCCGGCGGTCACATCCGCCTGCAATTCGCCGACGAAATCGGGCTCGAATCGGCCGCCCTGGCCCTGCGCGGATCCGCTCGCGACGACGACGCCCTCACCCTCAACGTTCCCAGTGACGGCGGCATCCGATCGCTGAAAACCCTGCTCGGCCGGTTGGACGAACAATCCATCGAGGTCGACGCATTGACTATCCACACCCCCGACCTCGACGACGTGTTCTTCGCGCTCACCGACCGCCACGCCCCGGCAAAGGAAGGAAATCCCCGATGAGTACGTTCGCCCACGCGGCGGCCGATTCGGTGACGATGACGCGACGCGATTTCCGGCACATGATGCGCTACCCGCTGATGGCCATCAGTCAGGTGATGACGCCGGTATTCATGATGCTGCTCTTCGTGTATGTGTTCGGGGGCGTGATGGGGTCCTCGCTCACCACCTCCGCCTACATCGACTATCTCACTCCCGGAATCCTGGTGATGGCGGTGGGGAGCGGGGCGGCTTCCACGGCCGTCAATCTGTCCACGGACATGACGGAAGGCATCATCGCCCGGTTCCGGATCATGGCCATCTCGCGCGCGTCGGTGCTGACCGGCCAGGTCATCGGGAGCATGATCCGGACGATGGTCAGCCTCGCGCTCATCATCGGGGTGGCGATGCTGATCGGTTTCCGGCCAGCCGCCGGGCCGATGGAGTGGCTGGGCGCAGCCGGGCTCCTCGCGTTACTCACGCTCGCGTTCACCTGGATTGGTGTCGCCATCGGACTGGTGACCGGCAGCGCCGCCGGAGCCAACACTTCCGCGTTACCCCTGCAGTTCCTGCCGTTCCTCAGTAGCGCGTTCGTTCCGCCGGACTCGATGGCGAGCGGAGCGGCGTGGTTCGCGGAGTATCAGCCCTTCACGCCCATCATCGACACGCTTCGCGGACTGCTCATGGGCACCCCGACAGGAGACAGCGCCGGTAAAGCGGTCGCGTGGTGTGCCGGCCTCGCCCTCGCTGGATATCTGTGGGCCCGAAAGGCGTATAACCGCGACCCCTCCCGTTAGCCCCGTTTTCCGCACATGCTGCATCGTTGCAGCTCAGTTGCTATACAAGATCCAGCACCTTAGGTGATCGCCCCAGGTCAATGGTGGTCACGTGCGGAATGCAGGGCTAGCCGGTCAGCGGTCACCGCGCCAGAAGTCGTCCGCCAGCACGCGAATCATGGTGGCGGACAGCGTGCATCTGCGATCACTCCCGGTAGCCGGTCAGCGGTCACCGCGCAAGATGTCGTCCGCCCGTCTGCCTGGCCGTGTGCCCGAGTGGCTTAAGGAACCGCCTGCAAAGCGGTGCACACGGGTTCGATTCCGGTCACAGCCTCCAAGCCTCATAACGACAGCCTCATAACGACAGCCTCATGACGGCAGGCTCATGACGGCAGGCTCATGACGGCAGGCTCATGACGGCAGGCTCATGACGGCAGGCTCATGACGGCAGGCTCATGACGCCGCGTGCCGCGTGGACAGTGCCACGCGGCACGCTTCGATGGCCGGTTACGACGTGCGGGTGTCTGTCCAGTCGGACTCGATGATCGTGTACGCGTTGGCGATGGTCCCGGCCTTCAACCCAGCCTGGAAACCGCCTGGCTTGATCACGACGCTCTCGCGAGCCAGTGCCCGTCCGGACTTCTCGTCGATGATCACGCGTTCCTGCAGGATGCCCTTGTTGGGATCGCCGACCTTGATCTGGGAGTCGGTTTCGATGGCGATTGCCGTACCAGGACGGCCGGTGCTGTCGGTGACCTGGCCGAGGGAGGTGACGGAGGGGAGGGCGGCGAGCATGCGGAAGGCGGCGGCGCGGACCTGGGGGCTGACCGGGCCGTCGATGACCAGGCCGCTCGCGACGCGGAACAGCCACGCGTCCTCGGACATGGGAAGGTTCGACTCGGTGTCGTGGCCTTCGTAGTACTTGAGGATGGAAGCCTTGAGTTCGGCCTCGTCGGACGGCAGGGCGCGCAGGTCGGCGAGGGTGACATTGTGGCCCAGCCAGTAGATGTATTTGTTGTTGTAGCGGCTGGAATAGGGCTTGCCCGCCGCGGTCGTTATCTGCTTGCCTCCGGTGATCGTCATTGTCGACGGCGAACCCGCCGCCTCCCACGCGGCCCGGTCGGCGTCGGTCGCGGGTTTGAGACCGAGAGACTGCGACGTGGACCACTGCCGCCCATCGGTGGTCCAGGTCTCGCCCTGGCTTTCGCTGGCCATGGCATACCCACCCTCAACGCCGAGCAGCGACCGCGACTGGCTCTTGATGTGCCAGTACTTCCCGGTCGGGGCGGGCTGGCTCTCGGCGCTGGTCGCGGCCACCAGCAGGAGCTGCTTGGCGGAGATCTCGACCGGTGGCGCTTCTGCCTGGATCGTGGAGGGGGCGCGCGGCACCGTACCGGCCCCGATTCCGGAGCTGAAGACGGCCACGGCCGTGGCGGCCGCCGCGGCGCCGGCCAGGCCGAGGCCCCAGATGGGCTTGAGGTTCCTGCGGGGCGCGGACCGGACTTGGGCGAACGCGTACGACAGTTCGGTTTGCCGGGTTCGCGGGTCGACCGGAACGTCGCCGAGATGGGCGGGACGCGCGGTGCGCAATTCGTCGAGGGGGTTCACGACCACTCCTTCGTGAGCTGGACGCGGGACATCGCGGGGGTGATCGGTTCGAGTTCCTGTTCCAGGCGTTTCCGGGCGCGGTGCAGGCGGACTCGGAAGGTGGTGACCGTGCAGCCGAGCACCCGGGCGGCGTCCCGCGGACTCAAGCCCTGCCAGGCGACCAGAATGAGGATTTCGCGGTCGTCTGTCGTGAGCCTGGCCATGGCTTTCAGGACGCCGAGGCGCTCGGCCACATGGTCGGCCACATCGCCGGAGACCCAATCGCGCATCTCCCGCGCGAGCCCTTCACGGCGGATCTCGGCCCGGATGTTGTCGCGCAGCACGTTGCGGGCCACGCCGAGCAGCCACGGCAACGCGTGCTGCGGAACCTGGTCGAACTTCCGCCAGGCGATGGCGAACGTCTCGCTCACCACCTCGTCCGCCACCTGCCGCCCCGCGCGACTGACCACGTAGGCCCACACGCGTTGCCGACATTCGTCGTAGATGGTGGTGAACCGTTCTCGATCGCTCGTCAACGCCCCAACCCCTCCGTGTCCCGGATAGTCATTTGACATGGGGAAGTGGCGGGAGAAACCAAAGTATTACCGTGAACCTCAAAAGATCTACCTGGAAGTGCCCGAACCGCTCAGCGTGTCGAGTGGGGGCACTCCGGGCAGCCACCGAGTATGCGCTGAAGGGCACCGAGCGAGCCGCTGACAGCCAGGTCGACGCAAAACTGATCAAGGAGCTTCCGCCGGAGGAGGATCGGCGCGAGGGACCCCGACCTTCAGGCCGCCTTACCGCTGAACCGGGCTCGTTTCCTCGGTGATCCACGTGAGGTAATCCGGGATGCCGTCCACGAGGGCGACCGCGACGATTTCCGGGACGTCGTAGGAGTGCTCCGCGCGTACCGATCTGGCGAGTTCGTCGAAAAGCTCAGCTCTCGTCTTCAGCAGCAACAGCCACTCCTCCGAGCGCTGCACCTGCCCCTCCCACCAGTACGTCGAGACGATCGGCCCGACCACCTGCGCACATGCGGCCAACCGCCCCCCGACCACCGCCCCGCAGATCCGGTCGGCCTCCTCCGCGCTCCCCGCCGTTACGCGCACCTCGATGTATTCGGCCATCCGCGAGCCCTTCATGAGGCGGCGACCACGCCCACCACTGCCAGGAGCAGGCCGACGCCGGTGATCACCGATCCTACGATGACCGCTGTTCGCATCCCGCGACGTACGCCCATCCAGTAGAGCACCACGTACGGCAGGAATCCGAGGCCGCCAACCCCAACGGCGGGAACGGCGAGCGCGGCGAGCAAGCCCGTGACACCGGTGGGAACCGCACGGTCGCCGGAAGGGGTCAGCTGAGCCCGGATCACCTCGCCCGCGTCCGAGTCGGGCGAAGCATCAACGGGAACGGCAGGACCGCCGGAATCGGGGAGGAAGCTGCCCTTGCAGTCATATCGCCCCTGACCGAGGGACTCGCAGGAGACAACCGTCAGAGTTCCAGGGGTCCCGACCCGACCGGTGGCCAGCTCGATCGCGGACACCGACAGCGCGAGGGGCACGACGCAGACGCCCACCCAAAGGATCACGAGAATGATCTTCCCCGCGAGGCCGGGGCCGCGTTTCGCGGGGGTGACCCCTTGGAGGGCGTCCAGGAATTCCGTCATGTGCCCAGTCTCCGAGGTCGAGCTTGTCGGCGGCCTGCGCCCGACTTGGAATGCTCAGGCGAGGGAGACGGCGGTAAAGCCGCTGCCGCCAAGCATTCTTTGGTACGGCATGCGATACCCCCAGCTCACACCGGGCAGGAACCAGCCATGACGAACGGGCCTCGCCGCGGCGACCCGCACGGCCGTCCCATCTCATGGATCTTCGTCACCGTGGTGGTCGTCGTCTTCACCACGGGCGGAATCGCATTGATCATGACGAACTGGCCGCTGTTCTGGGCCTGCTTCGTGCTCCTGATCCTGGCCGCCCCCATCGGCCGCGCGATCCACATCACCGACGACAGGATCGAACTGCACTAGGAAGAGTGGTACCGCCGGTGCAGAGCGTGGATCTCTTCGGTGAGTTCAGGAACCGGCCCCTCCACCCGAATACCCGGCGCGACCTGCTGGATCGGCAACGCGCTGACCGGAGCCGGACCGACGCCGAGCTCGGTCAGCCATTCCACCAGTTGCGCCGAAGACGCCACATACACGATGCGGCCGAGGCCGACCCAGGCATGGGCGGCCGAGCACATCGGGCAGTGCTCGCCCGAGGTGTAGACGGTCGCGAGGGCACGTTCCTCGGCTGTGAGGTGGGCGGCAGCCCATCGCGCGAGCTGGAATTCGGGGTGAAGCGTCTGATCCCCGCCCGTGTGGTCGCGATTGCGCTCCTCGGCGAGAGCGGTTCCATCGCCGGCGGCCAGCACCGAGCCGAACGGCTCGTCGCCCGCGTCGATGGCCTCAGCGGCGAGTTCAACGCAGCGGCGCAAGTGCCTGAGTTCGGACTCGTCGAAAGGCATCGGATTATCCGTCCGTCAGGCTGGTCAAGAGGTACCAGGCTATCCGTCCGTCAGGCTGGTCGAGGTCGCGACGACGGCGGCGAGGTGGCGGCGCATGGCGAGATCGGCCATTTCGGCGTCGCCATCGCGGATGGCCTCGAAGATAGCCCGATGTTCGGCGCGGGCCTGGGCGGCACGCCCGGGCGAGGCGGAGACGGCAAGGGCCTGATCCTGAAGCACAGCGCGGAGATCCTCGACCAGGCGGGAGAAGAGCGGGTTGCCGGTGGCCGAGGCGATGGCGATGTGGAAAAGCGCGTCGATCTTGATGCGATCGGCGGGATCGTCGCTCTTGTCGAACTCCTCAACCAAGGCGGCCAGGCCGTCGATGTCCTCCTGGGTACGGCGCTCGGCGGCCAGCCGAGCGGCGGGAACCTCCAGATAGCGGCGGACCTCGTTCAGCTGCGCGGGCAGATAGCGCCCGATGAGCAACTGGGACTGCGCCCGGGTGGCGGCGACGAACGTGCCCTTCCCCGCGTACGACTTCGTGAGACCGAGCGCGTTGAGACTGTGCAGCGCCTCCCGGATCACCGAGCGGCTGACGCCGAAGGAGTGAGCCAGGTCCGCCTCGGAGGGCAGCCTGTCGTCGACGGCGAAGTGGCGTGACTCGATGAGCTCGATGAGCTGGGAGCGCACGTGTTCGGCCGCGCTCTTGTGCTCGACCGGGACGACCTTCATTCCGGACGGTTCCTTTCGAAGGTGCCAAGCAGGGGGGGCTGGCGGTGACTGACCGCGCCTTTGACCGTCTCCCACCGTGCCACGCAGGGGCGTCCCGCGGCGAGATGCATGGTGCGATCCGTGACATCCATGATGATGCCCGCGATGGTAGCGGTGCGCTCGCGGGGGTGAAGTGCCTCGTTGGGGTGCTGGCAGACGCTGGACGGGTGGTCGACGTGGTCGGCGAGGACCTGCTTCATGTCATCGACGGACAGCACGCCCGAAGAGCTGAGGCCGCTGGTGATGTTGCGCAGCCGGTCGAGGGTGTGCGGCTTGCGCTTGGCGTAGAGGTCCTCGCCGGTCAGATCCGTGGCACGGAAGTGGTTGGCGTGCGTGATCTGGCCGTTGCCGGGGGAAAGGCGGCGCACTCCGTCGGGGCGCGGCGCGGTTTCCAGGTCGACGGCGAAGCCGGTGTCGTCGGCGAGCAGGTAGTTGGCCGACAGCGCGCGTTCGGCGGAGGCGATGACCTCGGCCGCGTCCCGAGCCGACTCGCTGTCGAGCGCGGTCCGCAGCAACACGTGGTACGGCACGCCGATCCGCCCTTCGTCCCCATCGCTGACCAGCGTGTTGGTGCAGAGCCCGAGACCGGCCTCGTTCATCCCGACCTTGGCCAGCAGCCCGGCCTCGACCAGGGTGACGAAGGAGGGCCCGTCGTCGCGGGTCACTTCGAGCACGGTCGCGGTCTCCTGAGCGTGCAGCAGCCAGTCCCAGTTCTGGGCGACGATCATCGTACCGGTGGTCGTGCGGTGCGGCTGTAAGGCGAATGACGTGCACTCGTGCGGGATGCCGGTGTCCCCGGCGGCGAACATGATCTCGCTGCGGGTGTTGAGCGCGAGGATCTCCTCCAGGTCGACGCCCGCGCCGGCGGCGATGCCGCGCATCTCGGCGATCAGGGCCGGGGCGAAGTCGTCGATGGTCTTGGTGAAACGGGCGGCGTGCCGCCGTACGGTGGCCCAGTCCCAGCCCGCGTAGTGCTGGAAGACGCGCTCGTAGGCCGCGATGGAGCGGTGGATCTGGTCGCGGGCCAGGGCGCCGTACTGCGAGCCCCGCTCGGCGGGAGGGCCGGCGACGCGGACGACAGGGAACGTGATGCCGCTCGTGCGGTGCATGGAAGAGGCCGCTCCCTCGGGTCACTTACCGTGGACATGCCATGAAGGCAGGAGTCCAGGATGCCTGGCTGTCAGACATGTTGATTCTGGGACGAGCGCTCTGAAAGTGTCAACTAGCGACATTTACGGGCAGAACACCCTTGCAAATGGCTGAGACGCGGGGTCATGATGTCAGGCAGTCCGACAGGTTGGAGTGATTGTGACATCCGTGCTGATCGCCGGCGGTGCCAGCGGCATCGGAGCCGCGACCGTGACACGGCTGCGCGCGGCCGGAGCCGGAGTGCACGTGGCCGACATCGACGCTGCGGGGGCCACCGAGGTCGTCAAAGCGGAGCATTCGGGCCTGGGCACGTCGTCGTACTGCGATCTGTCGACCCCGGAAGGGCCTGGCCAGGCGGTCGCCGACGCGCTGGCCGCGCACGGGCGGCTGGACGCGGTCGTGTTCTGCGCCGGGTTACTGGTGGAGACGGAGCTGGCCGATTTCACGGTGGCCGAGTGGGATCGCACGATGGCGCTCAACCTGCGTGCTCCGTTCCTGATGGCTCAGGCCGCCGCGCCCGCTTTGGCGGCTTCGCCGCATGGCCGGGTGGTGTTGACCGGGTCCACGGCGGCGTTTCGTGGTGGCGGCGGGTCGTTCGCGTACGCCGCCTCGAAGGGTGGGCTGGTGGCGCTGACCAGGTCGCTCGCGGTGGCGCTCGGCCCGGACGGGGTGACCGTCACGTGTGTCTGTCCCGGGTGGATCGACACGCCGTTCAATGATCCGTACTGGCAGCGGGTGGGTGGGCGTGACGGCGCCCAGCAGGCGCTGGAAGCCCGGATCCCGCTCGGGGCGCAGGGCGAACCCGACGATGTGGCCGCGGTGATCGAGTTTCTGGTGTCACCCGGATCCCGTTACCTCACCGGGCAGGCGGTCGTCGTCGACGGCGGCCTGCTCGCGTCCTGAATCTGGAGCCTGCGATGACCGACCTGCTGACCGAAGCCACCGTCTCCCTCGACCTGGCCCGGCGGATCGCCGCCGCGGCCGAGGCGGAGGCGCGGCGGCTGGGCAAGACGATGGGCGTCGCCGTGGTGGATCGCGGTGGCCAGATCATCGTGGCGAGCCGGATGGACGGCGCGAGCCCGGTCGCCCTGCAACTGGCGATCGACAAGGCTTTTACGGCCGCCGCGTTCAACGCCCCTACCGACGCGTGGGGCGAAGTCACCAAACCGGGCGCCGCCGACTGGGGACTCACGTCCGCGCTCGCCGGCCGGATCGTGATCCTGGCCGGCGGCCTGCCGATCCGGGTGGACGGGCAGCTGGTCGGCGCGCTGGGCGTCAGCGGCGCCGCCCCCTCCGTCGACCTCGCCTGCGCGCAAGCGGGACTAACCGCCCTAACACCCAAGTAACCCATCCAAGGAGAGTCCATGTCGCTGGCTCAGCGAAAGGTCGTCGTGCTCGCCTATCCGCGCTACCAGGAGCTCGACTTCTGGTACCCGGTGCTGCGCAGCCGCGAGGAGGGGGCGACCGTGCACATCGTCGGCGAAGCCACCGAAAGCATCCTCGGCTACCCGGTCATCCCCGACACCGAAACCGTGGATCCCGCCCAGATCGCACTGATCGTCGCTCCCGGCGTGGCCGCCGGAGAACGCCCGCTCGCCTCGGCCGGGCAGGTCGCGCTGGTCTCCGCCGTGCACGCGGCGGGCGGCCTGGTCGCCGCAGTCGGCAACGGAGCCGAGGTGATCGACACCGCCCTGCCGGACCAGAACGACCGGATCATCCGGGCCGATGGCACCGACGACCTGGCCCCCTTCTTCGGCACCATCCGCAGCACGCTGACACAGGAGTAGCCCCCATGGAAGTCTTCAGGACCGTTCTCGGTGACGTCTCGCCGGAGAAGTCCGGCATCATCCTCACGCACGAACACCTGCTCTACGGGTACCCGGGCGCCGAGCTCGACCACCGCACCGTGCTCGATTACGAGAACAATGTCGCGTTCATCGCCGGGCAGGTCAGCAAGGGCATGGCCGACCACGGGTACGGCACGCTGGTCGACATGACGCCGCCCGAGGTGGGGCGGCATCCGGAGTTGATGGCGGAGGTGGCGCGCCGTACCGGGCTGAACGTGATCGCGATCACGGGGTTCTTCCCGGAGCGCATGGGCGTGCCGTACTACTGGCGGCGGCAGACCGTGGCGGAGCTGACCGACTTCTTCGTCAAGGATCTGACCGAGGGCATGGTGTTCGCCTGGCAGCAGACGCCGTACAAGGCGGGGGCTATCAAGATCGCGACCGGGCAGGAGAGCGTGACGCCGATGCCCAGCCCGGTCGGGCCGAACGGGCGGCGCATTCACGAGGTCGAGGACCGGGTGATCCGGGCGGCCGGGCGGGCGTCACGGATTGTCGGGTGTGCGGTGAACACGCACACCGACCCGATGGACTACCGGGTCACCAATCCGGGGATCGAGCAGCTCGACATCCTTGAAGAGGAGGGCGCCGACCCGGCGAAGGTGATCATTGGGCACGCGTTCGTGGAGCCCAACGACGACCAGCTGCGCGAGATCCTCAACCGGGGCGCGAACGTGCAGATCGACCACATCGGCATTCCGTGGCGGGTGGAGACGGCCGAGGAGCTGGACGAGCTGATGGCCAACGCGCTGGTCGGGCTGCTTGAGGATGGTTTCGGCAGCCAGATCGTGCTTTCCTACGACCGCTGGTTCTACAACCCGCGCTCCGACGTGACCGAGTCGGACCCGCAGCTCGCCAACGAGCGGGTCGACCTGGGCTACCTGTTCACCCATTTCATCCCGCGGCTCAAGGGCAAGGGCGTCACCGACGAGCAGATCCAGGCGATCCTCGTCGACAACCCGCGCCGCATTCTTTCGATCAAGGTCTGAGGAGCGAGAGTGCAGCTCACCGAGGCACGCGTCATCGTGCTCGTCGAGAATCTCTACCAGGAGCTGGAGCTCTGGTATCCGGTGCTCCGGTTCCGTGAGGAGGGCGCGGACGTGCGGGTGGTCGGCCCTTCCGTGGACGAGGTGTACGCCAGCAAGCTGGGCTATCCCGCCCGCGCCGATCTCACGGTGGCCGACGTCGATCTGGACTCGGTCGACGCGGTGATCATCCCGGGCGGGTTCTCGCCGGAGTATCTGCGCAGAAATCCGGACATGGTCAAGCTGGTGCGGGACGCCGACGCGAAGGGGCTGCTGGTCGCGGCGATCTGCCACGCCGGGTGGCTGCTGGCGACGGCGGGCATCGTCAAGGACCGGGACGCGACCTGCGTGATCACCATCAAGGACGATGTGATCAACGCGGGGGCGCGGTATGTGGACGAACCCGTCGTGATCGATGGCAACCTGATCACGTCGCGGCTCCCCAACGACCTGCCGGAGTTCTGCGCGGCGATCAAGGACGCGCTGCTGGCGCGGGATCCGGCCAAGGGCACCGCGCTGCCGGCGGCGGCGGACCCGCCCGCGTCCTCTCCCGCCTACAACGCGACCGCGATCCTCAAGAACCGCGCCGCGGGTCCCGGGTCCGCCAACTACCGCGCCTACGCGGTTCTCGAAAACTAACGACATGAAGGTTGACGTCCATCACCACGCGATATTTCCGAAATATCGTGATCGGCTGGCCGAGCTGGGGATCGGCGCGCAGCCTGGCATCGGGCTGCCCGAATGGTCGGCGCGGGACTCGCTGGCGATGATGGACCGGGTCGGCATCGACCTGGCGATCCTGTCGGCCGGCTCGCCGGGGTTCTTCTTCGGCGACGCCGGCCTGGCCAGGGAGTTGTGCCGCCAGACCAATAACGACCTGGCCGCGACGGTCGCCGCCCATCCCGGGCGGTTCCTGGCTTTCGTCGCGATGCCGCTGCCGTCCGTCGAGGACGCGCTGGCGGAGCTGGATCGGGTCGGTTCCGGCAAGGCGTTCGCCGGGGTCGGGTTGCTGACGAACTACGCCGGTCGATACCTGGGCGATCCGGCCTTCGACCCGCTGCTGGCCGAGCTCGACCGGCGGTCTTCCGTCGTGCACGTGCACCCGACCCTGCCCGTGCACTACCCCGCCGCCGAGATCGACCTGCGCCCTTCCCTGATCGAGTACGTCTTCGACAGCACGCGCGCCCTCGTCAACCTCATGCTCAACGGGGTTCCGGACAGGTTCCCGCAGATCCGCTGGATCTTCTCGCACTGCGGCGGCACCGCGCCGTTCCTGGCCGGACGCCTGGCCATCGCCGAACCTCTACCCGAACTGGCGAAGGTCGACGGCGTCTACCGGACAATGCGCTCGTTCTACTACGACTTCGCGCTGGCCACCACGCCGTACGCGCTGGGTTCGGTGGCCCTCCTGACCGGCGACGAACGTCTGCTGGTCGGCTCCGACTTCCCGTTCGTGGACGCGGACACCGTACAGGCCTGCTTCGACGAGGCGACCGGCGTGCTCGGCCCGACATCGATGCAGGTCGTAGCTGTGGACAACCCCGCGCGCCTGTTCAAGGAGGTGATCTGATGGCCCAGTTCGATCTTCCATTGGAGCAACTCAGGGCCTATCGCTATCCATATCCGGAACCTCCGGATTTCGAGGAGTTCTGGGCGAAGACGCTGAAGGAGACCGGCAGCCTTAACCCGGAATTCACGCCATACGACGGCGAATTGCGCACAGTGGACGCCTTCGATGTGACATTCGCCGGGTACGGCGGTGACCCGATCAAGGGCTGGCTGCTCCTGCCGGGGAATCGCACCGGACCCGTGCCCACCGTTGTCGAATATCTCGGATATGGCAGCGGGCGCGGCATTCCACTGGAGTCCCTGGCGTACGCCTCCGCCGGATACGGGCACTTCGTGATGGACACCCGAGGACAGGGCAGCAGCTGGCGCGCGGGCGACACCGGCGACCCCTCGGCGACCGGACCCGCCGTGCCCGGATATATGACCCGAGGCATCACCGATCCACACGATTACTACTACCGCCGCCTTTATGTCGACGCGATCCGCGCAGTCGACGCCGCCAAGGCCCACCCCGACGTGGACGGCACCCGCATCGCCGTCACCGGCCGCAGCCAAGGCGGCGCATTGTCCCTGGTCACAGCGGGAATCCGGGACGACATCGCGGGCGCCATCCCGCACGTCCCGTTCCTGAGCGCCTTCCGCCGCGGCACGGCCATCACCGACCGCGAGCCGTACGCCGAGATCGTCCGCTGGTGCTCCATCCACCGCACCAAACACGAGACCGCCTTCGCCACGCTCGACTACTTCGACGCCACCGCGTTCGCGGCCCGCGCGACCTGCCGGGGTTCGTTCTCGGTGGCCCTGATGGACGGGGTCTGCCCTCCTTCCACCGTGTACGCGGCCTTCAACGCGTACGGCGGGGAGAAGGACATCACCGAGTGGCCGTACAACAACCACGAGGGCGGCGGACCGCAAGATCAGCTCCGCACGATCCACGTCCTGCGCCAGCTTTTTGGGTAAAAACTCTCAATCCCCGCTTAAAGCTGCTTAATACACCAAAACGTGACAAATAAGATACAGCCCAGAGCCTTGTTCAGCTCTGGGGCCGGAAGTCAGAATTCAAACCTGCCAGACAAGCAGACAGTCTGATTAGCAGAGAAGGAGTTGGAGTGAAGGCCGCACTGCTCTACGGGCACAACGACCTGCGCATCGAGGACGTGTCAGAGCCTCGCGCCGGGGCCGGCGAGGCGGTCGTCGCCATCCACGCCTCCGGCGTCTGCCCCAGCGACATCCGCAGCTACACCGGTTCCGGCGCCGCCAAACGAGCCCCCTGGACCCCCGGCCACGAGGTCGCCGGCGTGATCAGCGAACTCGGCGAGGGCCCGACCGGCGGCTTCGCCGAAGGGGACCGGGTGGTGCTCGACTGGCGCGGCGTCTGCGGGCGCTGCCACGAGTGCACCCGGGGCGCGGCCAACTTCTGCGAGAACCTGGTGAAATTCCCCATCGCCGGGTTCGCCGAGGCGACGGTGATGCCGGTGACCCAGCTGCGCAAGGTGCCGGACGGCCTGAGCCTGGAGGCGGCCTCGTTCTGCGAGCCGCTGGCCTGCGTGGTCAACGCGCACCGGCAGCTGCCGATGCCGCTGACCTGCAACGTTCTCGTCGTCGGAGCGGGACCGATCGGGCTGCTGCACACCCAGGTGGCGCGCTCCCGGGGAGCCCGCGTGATCGTCGCCGACCTGAAGCCCGAACGGCTGGAGACCGCCCGGAGCCTGGGCGCGCACGACACGATCGAGGGCTCCGACCGGGACGCCGTACTCGCGCTCACCGAAGGGCGCGGCGCCGACGTGGTCATCGTCACCGTGGGCGCCCCCGCCGTGATCTCCACCGCGTTCGAGCTGGTCGCCCGCAACGGCGCCGTCAACCTGTTCGCCGGAACCCACCCCAAGGGCGTCGTCGAACTCAACCCCGACGTCCCCCACTACGACCAGGTCGCCATCACCGGCAGCCACGACTTCATCCCGCACGACTTCGCCACCGCGCTCCGCCTCCTGGAGTTCGGCCTGGTCGACGTCGCTCCCCTGATCAGCCACCGCTTCTCGCTCGACTCGGTGGCCGACGCCTTCGAGACCACAAGGCAGCAGAAGGGTCTCAAATCCCTAGTCGTGTCCGAGCTCTGAGACCCCCGTTCTCCCCCACCTGAGGAAGTCATGACCCACACCAGCTGGCCGCGCCGCCGGATGCACCACGTCTTCGCCCCCGACGGCCGGGCCGTCATCGCCGCGATGGACGCCGGGATCAAGGGCGTCGCCCCCGGCCTGGAGAACGGCCGCGCGGCGGTCCGGCGCATCGTCGACGGCGGCGTGGACGCCATCCTCGCCACCATCGGCCTGGCCCGCGCCGCCGCCGCCGAACTCGGCGGCACCGGCCTCATCCTGGCCCTGGACAGCGAGATCCCCTCCGCCCAGTACGGCGTGAGCCAAGCCGTCCGCTGGGGCGCCGACGCCCTCGAACTCAAGGTCTTCCCCGGCAACCCGTCGGTCACCAAACTCGGCGAACTCCGCGAACTCTGCGCCGAAGCGGATAAATACGGAATGCCGGTCATGGCGGAACCGATCCCGGTGTCGTTCAAGGACGTCGAAGCCCACACGCTGACCAACGTCGCCAACGGCGCGCGCCTGTCCGCCGAGGCCGGCGCCGACTTCGTCAAGGCGCAGTATGTCGGCACCGTGGACGAGTTCCGCAGCGTGGTCGAGGGCTGCCTGGTCCCGGTGCTCGCCCTGGGGGGTCCGATGAAGCCCACCCCGGTGCACGCTCTCCAGATGGCGGCCGACGCCGTCGAGGCCGGAGCGCGTGGCGTCGTCTACGGGCGGAACATCGTCGAGGCCGAACGCCCGGATCGCATGGTGGCCGCGCTGGTGGAGATCGTCCACGGCGGCGCGAGTGTCAAGTCCGCCGCAAAACACCTGAACCCGCCGCTCGGTTAATCAGAAACCCGTCCCACAGCCAGCCGCATAGCCGCCGACCAGACGACTCACCGCTGCGGCTGTCCAGATCACGACTTTCTCATTAATAGGAGGGCCGATGTCTACTCAGCACGCCGCTGTCTTCTATGGGGGCCGGGACATCCGCGTCGAAACCCTGCCGATTCCCGAGCCGGGGCCCGGGGAGGTGCTGATCCGGGTCGGTGCGGCCGGGATCTGCGGGAGCGACGTGCTGGCCTTTCGCGGGCTCGGGCCGTGGCAGCACAGTGCGGACAAGCCCGGACGGGACGGGCATGAGCTCGCCGGTGAGGTGGCCGCGCTCGGGGCCGGGGTGACCGGTTTGAAGGTCGGGCAGCGGGTGGCGGTCGAGCCGAAGCATCTGATTAATTGCGGGGTTTGCCCGGCGTGTGCGGCGGGGCGTACGCATCTGTGTCAGCGGCGGGGTTACGTCGGTGACACGCATGTGACCAGCGAAGGCTTCGCGGAGTACGACCTGTGTCCGGCCGAGCGTGCGCATCCGCTGCCTGATCATGTCTCGCTGGCGGCGGGAGCGATCCTGGACTGTTACGCGTGCGGCGTGCACACGTACAACCTGGTGGAGACCCCGCCGGGGAGCACGGCGGTGATTCTGGGCGCGGGCACGATGGGGCTCACCATGGGCCAGGTCGCGCGGTCTCATGGGTTGAAAGTGCTACTCACCGGGATGAGTCGGGAGTCGCTCGACCTGGCGATCAAGGCCGGGGCCGCCGACGAGGCGGTGCTGGTCGGGGCCGAGGACGTGGCCAAGGCGACGGCCGAGTTGACGCAAGGGCGTGGCGCCGATCTGGTCGTGGACGCGGTGGCCATACCGGAGATCACCCTCCAGCAGTCGGTGGAGCTGGTCACGCCCGGGGGGCAGGTCTGCGTGCTGGGCGTCTATCCGGAGCCGCCGCGGCTCGAACCACATCTGGCGTACGTCAAAGAGGTCTCGCTGCACTGGTCCAACAGCTACGGGAGCTTCCGGGGCGTTTCGGAGTACGCGACCGCGCTCGATCTCGTGGCCTCCCGGACGGTCGCCGCCGACGCGCTCATCACGCATCGCTACCCGCTGGACCGGATCGTCGAGGGCTTCGTCGCCGCCGACGAGAAGGACCGCTCGCTCGCCATGAAAGTCCTCATCCAACCCTGACGGAGGTGATCCCGTTTGTCCTACCTACTCACCGTCGACCAAGGTTCCAGCGGGACCAAGGCCGCCGTCTTCGACACCGATGGGCATTTGCTGCGACAAGCCGCCCGCCGGACCGTGATCGACCACCCTGACGTCGTCGCCGCCGAAGCCGATCCCGAGCGCTGGTGGCTGGCCTTGGTCGAGTGCGTACGCGATGTACTCAACGGCCCCATTCCCGCCGAACTGATCGGCGCGGTGGCGGTCTGCGGCTTCATGCACACCCTGGTTCCCGTCGGCGAGAACGGCACGGTGACCGGCCCCGCTCTACTCTGGCCCGACCAACGCCCGATGGCCGACGGCTCCTGCGTCGAACGAATGCGCTGGTGGGTGGCGGAAAACCCGGAAGCCGCCGCGAAGACCCGCTGGTACCTCCCAGTCAAAGACTTCCTCCGCTACCGCCTGACGGGACAAATCGCCACCGACCGCTACGACGCGGGAGGCACCGGCTTCACCGAGCCAAGATCACCTCGCACAGGCTCACACCAGGCCTGGAGATCACCGGGCTCGAACCAGGGCTTGGGCTCGCACCAGCCCTCACCCGCAAATGGGCATATTTCGCCCGACGCCAGGAATGCGTCACACGAACCGCACGCCTGGTCCTCCGCCGTGACCGCATATGCCGAAATTTCGGTACAACAGCTGCCGCCGATCCGTGAACCGCTCGATCTCGCGGGCGAGATCACCCCCAAGGCCGCCACCCTGACCGGTCTGGCCGCCGGAACCCCGGTGGCCGTCGGGACCGGGGACTGGATGGCGACCCTTCTCGGCGCAGCCGCCGTACTCCCGGAAAGGGCTTGTGTCTATCTCGGCACAGCGGGAGCCATCGGCGGATTCGCGTCGCCGCAAACCGCCGTGAACCTCACAGAACCCCTCTGCTTCGCCGCTACCACCGCGACCGGCTCCGCCCTCACCTGGCTGGCCGACCTGGTCGGCGGCGACGCCCCCACCCTCGCCACCGCCGCCGAAAAAGTCCCCCCAGGCGCGCGCGGCGTGAAATTCCTCCCCCACCTGATGGGCGAACGCGGCGACGCCGCACGCCCGTCGGCCCGAGGCTCGATCCTCGGCCTCACCCTCGCTCACGACCGCTCCGACCTGGCCAGAGCCGTGCTGGAAGGCACGGCCATGTGGCTGCGCACGATCGCCGCGACCGAGCTCGACCGCCGTGACCCGGCCGAACTCGTCGCCGTCGGCGGCGGAGCCCGGAGCGGGGCGTGGCTGCGGATCCTGGCCGCCGTACTCCAGCGCGACCTGCTCGTGCCGGAGACCACCGAGGCAGGCCTGCTCGGTACGGCCATGATCGCGGCCACCGCGATCGACCCCAGCGGCGACGAGGGCGTGGCAGCCCTCATGGACCGATGGGTGCGAACCACCAGAACCGTGCCCGCCGAGCCGGATCTGGTCCGGAGGTACCAACCGCTCTACGAGGAGTTCCAGCTGGCCGAAGTCATGGCCAGAAACAACCTGGAACCCCACAAGTCGTCACGGCCGGTTCCCGGACGTGGACGTCCCCGGTAGCCCGGCCTCAAGGCCGCGCACCTCTCCCAGACAACGCAAAGCGCGCGGGGGCGCTCATACACCGCTACCGAGAACGCCAGGCCAGGAGTGAAGATGCAACACCGATGGAGAATTCTGACGGCGACGTCCGCCGCGGCGGGCCTGCTATTGCTGTCCGCCTGCGGGGAGGACGCCCCCGCCCCCGCGACCGGTGGCGAGGTCACCGGAGCCATCGACGTCTGGATGGGCGACCCGATCGGCGCCACCCAGCAGCCGGTGGTCATCCAGCTCGCCAAGGACTACGAGACCGCCCACCCGGGCACCAAGGTCAATCTGCGCTTCCTCGGCGCGGACGCGCACAAGACCTATCTGACCAGCATCGCGGGCGGCACGGTGCCGTGCGTGGCGCTGATCGGCAACACCTGGAGCCCGGAGTTCGCGGGTCTCAAGGCGCTGGAGCCGATCGCTCAGGATCCGGCCTCGATGCAGGGCACCTACACCCAGAGCATGATCGATTCGACCGTGCTCGACGGGGTTTCCTACGCGGTGCCGTACGACACCGGGGTGCGCGCCCTCATCTACCGCAAGGATCTCTTCGACGCGGCGGGGCTCGCGGCGCCGAAGACCTGGGATGAGGTGCTGACCGCGGCGACGACCGTGCAGAAGGCCAACGAGGGCGTCAACGGGTTCGGCATCGTCGGCGGGAACCAGTGGTACTGGCTGCCGATGATCTGGAACTGGGGCGGCGAGATCGCCACCAACTCCGGCGGCGCCTGGACCGCGAAGGTCAACTCGCCGGAGGCGATCGCGGCCTTCACCTTCTACGCCGAGCTGCTGACCAAGCACAAGCTGGCGCCGGAGGGCTCGGTGACCTGGCAGGGCGCCGACGCGGCCAAGGCGTTCGCGCTCGGCCAGGTGGGCATGATGGTGGGCGGCAGCTGGGACCTGAAGACGATCATCGCCCAGAACCCGGGCATGGAGGCGCAGCTCGCCACCGCGCCGATGCCCAGCGGCCCCGGCGGCAACAACGACACCTTCGCCGGGGGCAGCAACCTGGCCATCTTCAAGGGCTGCACGAACAAGGCGACCGCGAAGAGCTTCGTGGACTTCATGATGCGGACCGACAACCTGGTCCCGGTCACCACCAAGATCGGCCTGCTGCCGGCCACCACGGACGCCCTGGAGAAGGAGCGCACCACCGGCTCGTTCTCCGCGCCGCTGCTCAAGGCCTATGCCGAGCAGGCGCCGAACACCCGGTCGATCCCGGCCGTGTCCACCTGGGGCAAGGTGGAGGGCACCGGCGCGATCGTGAACGCGATGCAGTCGATCATGAATGGTCAGAAGACGGCCGAGGCGGCCATGCAGGAGCTGGCCGGCCAGATTGACGCGGCGATCGGTCAGCAATGACCCTCACCGCACAGGAGAACCGGAGGGCGGGCGCGCCCCAGCGCGCTCGTCCCCCCCGGCGCTCCCTCCGCCTCGACCGGTTCGGCCTGCCCAGCCTGCTGCTCGCCCCGCTGCTCGCGGTGGTGGTCGGGGTGGTCGGCTACCCGATCGTGCGAACCATCTGGCTCTCCTTCCACGAGGGCGAGTATCTGATCTCGGGCCCGTTCAACGGCCTGGACAACTACACCGCGCTGTTCGCCGACCCCTACTTCGTGGCCGCGCTGATCCGCACCACGCTCTTCGCGGTGGTCTGCGTCTGCTGCACCCTGCTGATCAGCCTGGCGGTCGCGCTGGTGCTGGACGTGGGGTCGTGGCTGACCAGGATCGTGACGGTGATCGTGCTGCTGCCGTGGGCGATGCCCCGGGTGGCGTCCGGCATCGTCTGGAAGTGGATCTTCAACGATCAGTACGGCATCGCCAACTGGCTGCTGGTCAGCCTGGGCTTCGACCAGTTCCAGGGCTACGCCTGGTTCAACAGCGGGTTCAGCTCGCTGGTGGCGATCACCATCGCGGTGGTGTGGCATTCGGTGCCGTTCATCGCGATCTCGATGCTGGCGGGGTTGCGGGCGACGCGCGGTGAGGTGCTGGAGGCGGCCCGGGTGGACGGGGCGAACTTCATGCAGCTGCTGCTGCGGATCCGGCTGCCGATGATGAAGCCGCTGCTGACCATCCTCGGGGTGATGTCGACGATCTTCGCCTACCAGTCGTTCGACCACTTCCTGGTGATGACGACGCCGCCGGGCGGGCCGAGCCACAGCACCGAGGTGTTGTCGCTGCTGACCTGGTTGCAGGCGTTCACGGTGCTCGATCAGGGTGCGGCGGCGGCGATGGCGGTGGTCACCTTCGTGCTGCTCGCCGGGATCACGGCGGTCTACGTGCGGCTGTCGAAGGAGGACAAGTGACGAAACGTGTGCTCCTTTATGCGGCGATGCTGGGCATTGTCGTGGTGAGCCTGTTCCCGTTCTTCTGGATGGTCGTCACGTCCCTCAAACCGGACGCGGACATCTTCACGAAGACGCCGGAGTTCCTGCCGACTTCGCCGATCTTTGACCGGTATCTGCATTTGTTCGATGGTCCGGTGCCGCGGCAGTTCCTGAACTCGGTGCTGGTGGCCGGGGCGACGACGCTGATCACCGGGGTGATCGCGCTGCTGGCGGGGTACGCGCTGGCGCGGTACAAGATCCCGCTCAGGCGTTACCTGCTGATCGTGATCCTGTCGATCCAGATGTTGCCGCAGACCGTGCTGGTGATCCCGCTGTTCGTGGTGTTGCGCAACACCGATCTGCTGGGGACCTATCAGGGGCTGATCCTGTCCCATCTGGCGCTGACGGTGGGGCTCGCGACGTACATGCTGCGGAGTTTCTACCTGGACATCCCGGTTGAGCTGGAGGAGTCGGCGATGGTGGACGGCGCGAGCCGGTTGAAAGCCGTCCGGCTCGTGGTGTTCCCGCTGGTCTGGCCCGGGCTCGCCGCCAGCTCCATCTACGGATTTATCACCTCTTGGAATGAGCTGATGTTCTCGGCCACCTACATGCAGCAGTCGGAGCGGGAGACGCTGCCGGTCGCGTTGCAGCAGTACTTCTCCAGCTACTACTCGGACTGGGGCGGCGTGATGGCGGCGAGCGTGATCTTCACGATTCCGGTGGTGGTGTTCTTCCTGCTGGTCCAGAAGCGGCTGATGCAGGGCATGGTCGCGGGCGCCGTCAAGGGCTGACCCCGCTAGAGAGGATTCATTGTGTTGAAGCTTGGCGTGCTGGGTGTGGGCGCGATCGCCACCGTCGACTACGGGGTGCTGCCCAATCTGCACCACATCGCGGACAAAGTTGAGCTGGTGGCGCTGGCCGATCCCGTTGAGGAGCGGGTGATCGACGCGGCGAAGCGGTTCGGGGCGGCGGAGACGTACTCCTCGCTGGAGGCGATGCTCGACGGCGCGGACATTGACGCGGTGCTGAACCTGACGCCGATCCCGGCGCACGGGTCCACGTCGCTGCAAATCCTGCGGGCGGGCAAACATCTCGCGACGGAGAAGCCGCTGGCCACGACGATGGCCGACGCCGACGCCATCATCGAGGCGGCGCGGGAGGGCGGGCTGAAGGTCGTCTGCTCGCCGCCGAACATGCTCTACCCGACCAGGATCGAGGCCGCCCGGCTGATCCGCGAAGGCCGCATCGGAAAGGTGGCGTTCGCGAAGGTCCGCGCCTCGCACGGCGGCCCGGCGTCGATGATGAACTGGCCGACCGACCCGACCTGGTTCTACCAGGAGGGCTCGGGGCCGCTCTTCGACGTCGGTGTGTACGGCATCACGGAGGTGCTTGGCCTGCTCGGCCCGGCCAAGCGGGTGAGCGCGTTCTCGGGCATCACCGAACCGACCCGGGTGGTGCGTTCCGGGCCTTTCGCAGGCAAGGAGATCACGGTTACCACCGATGACAACACGCTGATCATGCTCGACTTCGGGGGCGGGACGTTCGCGGTGGTGGACGGGACGTTCAACGTGAACGCCGCGAAAGGGCCCCGGCTGGAGGTGTTCGGGCGGGCGGGCACGCTCAACCTGCCCAACAACATCAACCAGAACGGCGGGCGGACCATCGACCTGTTCCTGCTGGACGCGGTCGGCGGGCTGAGCGGGTGGATCGATGTGGATCTCGCGCACCTGGAGCCCGCACAGCAGCGGGTGGACAAGCTGCGGCGGGCGCTGCTGGTCGATCATCTCGCCGATCTGGTGGCGGGTACGGCGACCGAGGTGATGGGCGCCGATGTGGCCAGGCACGCACTGGAAATCATGCTCAAAGCGCACGAGTCCGCACGAACCGGACGGGCGATCGAGCTGGAATCGTCCTTCTGATACTCGGAGCCGCCGGAGGGCAATGAGGCCTACCGGCGGCTTCGGCATGCTCGGCCCGGTTCCCCGTGGGAAAGACTATTCTTACCGGATCATCACACCGAGCGTGCGGGCCGATGCCCCCGGAGGTCCTGAGATATGGCACAGGGCTCATTGCGTCCGCAGAAGACGGCCATGCTGGTGGCCCAGCGCATCGTCGCGGACATCAACCGGCGGGGTAATACCGTCGGTGACCGGTTACCGCCCGAGAAGGTGATGCTCGACACGTACGAGGTGGGTCGCGGGACCCTGCGCGAATCCCTCCGGTTCCTGGAACTCCAGGGGGTGCTCTCGCTCAAGCCAGGCCCTGGCGGCGGGCCGGTCGTCCAGCAGCCCGACGCGTCCAGCCTCGCCACCACACTCACCCTGCTGCTCCAGTTCGAGCACGCGCCGTTCCGCACGATCAACGAGGCCCGCTCCAGCCTGGAGCCGATGATCGCGCACCTGGCCGCCGAGCGGCTGAGCGCGGAGCAGCTCGCCGGGCTCAAGTCCAGTCTCGACACCATGCGCGATCACCTGGACGACCAGAACGTCTTCCTGGCCGAGAACAAACGTTTCCACGAACTGATCGCCCGCGGCTCGGGCAACCCCATGTTCCGCTATCTGATCGACGCCCTGCTCCAGATCCTGGACAACTCCGCCATCGGCCATCTTGAGGTACGGCGTTCCGCCGTCCACGAAACCCATACACGCATCTACCAGGCCCTGGCCGACCGCTCCCCCGAAGCCGCAGCCACCGCGATGGCCGAACACATCAACGAGTACATCCGCCAGGCCGAAAACAAGAACCCCGGAGCCCTGGCCGCCCCCATCGTCTGGGGCTAACCGTTCTCGTGGATGAGCTGGCCCTCGGCGAGCGAGTCAGCCTGCTCGATCGTGGTCGACAACGGTTTCTCGACCACGAAGCACAGGGCGGCCACGGAGAGGATGGCGAGCGGGGCCATGACCAGGAAGATCGGGAGCAGGGCCTCGTTGTAGGACTTGATGATCGGTGTCCGGAGCGCGGCGGGAAGCGAGTTCACCAGGGCGGGGGTGAAGGAGTTCGAACCGGACGCGGTGCCGGCGCTCGCCGGTAACCTCTCGGCGAGGAACGAGGTCAGGCGGGCCGCGAACACCGCGCCGACGACCGCGGAGCCGAGCGTGGCGCCGGTCTGGCGGAAGTAGTTGGTGGCCGCCGTCGCCGTGCCCACCTGGGTGATGGGGAACGAGTTCTGCACGATCAGGACCAAGATCTGCATCGTCATGCCGACGCCGATGCCCAACACGCCCAAGTAGACACAGGCGACCGGGGTGGGTGTGCTGACTTCGAGCGTCGACAGCAGGACGAGGCCGGCGCCCATGACGAGGGAGCCGATGATCGGGGACAGCTTGTACTTTCCGGTCCGGGAGACGATCTGGCCTGAGGTGACCGACGCCAGCAGCAGGCCGCCCATCATCGGGATCATCAGGAGACCGGCGTGCGTGGCGTTGGCGCCGGTCACCATCTGCAGGTAGGTGGGCATGTATCCGATGGATCCGAACATGATCACGCCGGTGAACAGGGCCGCGATGGTCGCCAAGTTGAAGTTGCGGTCCTTGAACAAGGTCAGCGGGATGACGGGTTCTTTCGCCCGGGACTGCACGAATACGAACAGGACGGCCACGGCGACCGTGAAGACGCTCAGCCCGATGATCTCGGGGGAACTCCAGTCGTACTGGGAGCCGCCCCAGGTGCCGACCAGCACCAGCGCGGTCGTCGCGGCGGCGATCAGCGCCATGCCCAGGTAGTCGATCCGCGGCCGTTCGGCGCCCGTACGCCGGGGAATGCGCAGGAAGAGCATTGCCGCGACGATGGCCAGTGCCCCGAGCGGAATGTTGATCCAGAACGCCCACCGCCAGCCGGGACCCTCGGTGAACCAGCCGCCGAGGAGCGGTCCGGCCACGGACGCGAAGGCGAAGACGGCGCCCATGATTCCCATGTACTTGCCGCGATCGCGGGCCGGGACGACGTCGGCGATCGCTGCCTGGGAGAGGATGATCAGCCCGCCGCCGCCGAGTCCCTGGAAGACACGACCCACGATCAGCCACTCGATCGTGCCCGCTAGAGCGCCCGTCACGGAGCCGGCCACGAACGCGAGGATCGCCGCGATCAGGACGGGGCGCCGGCCGACCAGGTCGCTGATCTTTCCGTAGACGGGCATCATGATCGTGGAGGCCAGGATGTACGCGGTGATGACCCAGGTCATGTGGTCGACGCCGTGGAGTTCGCCGACGATGGTCGGCAGGGCGGTCGACAGGACGGTCTGGTTCAGTGACGCTAACAGCATCGTCACCATCAGGCCGGCGAACAGCAGTTTGAGGCTGCGGGTCGGGCTCTGTTGTGGGGGCGCCTCCGTGGGGGCGGACAGGGTCATGAAATGTCCTCCAGGACCTTTTTGAATGTGGCGATGGCCGACTCGATGGCGGCGGTTTGATCGGGTTCGACGCTGCCTGGATCGCGTGCGTAGACGAATCGCAGGACGGTGCCAGCGAGCATCAGCAGGGCGCGTGAGGATTCGCGTGCGGCCGCTCCGGAGGCTGACAGCTTGTCGTCGAGGATCGTTTCGACCAGGCGTTCGGCTGCGGAGACGTGGTGCAACAGCCGTTCTCGCAGTTCGGGGAAGCGGTGGGTCAGGGCCGCGCGTTCCCGGTAGGACGAGCTGTCGGCGATCGTCGAGCGGAGAATCGCCACGATCAGGCGGATGGTGCGGGTGAACTGGTCGTTCTCGTCGCCGTCGAGGAAACGGTTCAGGGCGTCCTCGGGGACCGTGGGGGTGCGGGTGCCCAGGACGGCGTCCTCTTTGGTGGCGAAATAGTTGAAGAAGGTGCGTCTTGATACGCCCGCGCGGTCGGCGATCGCTTCGACGGTCACTGCCGAAAGGCCGTGTTCCATCACCAACTCGACTGCTGCCCTGTTCAGGTCCTTGATCGTCCTGAGCCGGTGGCGTTCTCTGAGCCCGGGCGATGATGCGTGCATGCATGCACTCTATGCATTAGTGCAAGTTTGCCCAAGTGCAAGATCCATCTGCGGTGGTGGCATGGGTGGTTTGTCAGCATTTTCGCGGCATTTCCGGCTGGCCGCTCGGATCGTGTGGCCCCGGATCGATTGCCTCCTACCAGCACAAGAGCGACCGGAACTGCCGATCATCCGCCTGAGGTCGTTTGGCGCGTCGATCTTCAAGGGTGCGCCAGCGGCGGTCCCGGCCCAGAGCACGAGCAGATCGGTCACGACCGACGGGCTGTGCGCAGCCACCCGCGGATCCCGCCTCAGATCCGGCGCTCGATCATGGGGGCGCCTCGCGGTCGGATGGCTCGTCTGCATTGGCGCGTATGTCAGCCTGACGAGGTGCGGTCCTGGGTGTCGGGGGTGACCCCGGCCGCGCGGAGGGTGTTGCGTTGTACGCGCTGTGATGGTGTTTTCGGGAGGTCCGCGACGAATCGGAGATAGCGCGGGACGGCGAAGTCGGGGATGCGGGTGTCGCACCATTCCCAGACTTCTTCGGGGGTGACCTCCTCCCGCACGATCAGGTAGGCCATCACCTCGTCTTCGCCTGTTTCGCCGGGTACGGCGATCACGCAGCACTCCTCGACGGCCGGGTGCGCCAGGATCGCCAGTTCCACCTGGAAGGAGCTGATGTCCTCGCCGCTTCTGCGCAGCTTGTCCTTAATCCGGTCGACGAAGTAGAACCAGCCGTCCGCGTCCCGGCGCAGCATGTCGCCGGTGTGGAACCAGAGGTTGCGCCATGCTTCGACGGTGATGTCGGGCATGTTGTAGTAGCCGGTGCTGCAGATGAACGGGACCTTCGGCCGGACGATCAGCTCGCCAGTCACGCCGACCGGGACCTCCTCGTCGGTTTCGGGGTCGACCAGGGCGACGTCGAACCATTCGTCCGCTTGCAGGCCGACCGCGCCCGGCGGGCGGTCCTCTCCGTACGGCGTCATGATCGGGGCCGTGATCTCGGTCAGGCCGAAGACGTCGACGAACGCCTCGATGCCGTACCGCTCGCGCATGGGTTCCTGGATCGACAGGGCGCCACCTGCGGCGAAGACGCAGCGCAGGGGGTTGTCGGCGTCGTCGGGACGTGGGGGTTGCCGCCAGATGCCGTCCATCATCGCGCCGGCGAAGGTGGTGACCGTGACGCGGCTTTCGCGGATCTGGTCGATCCAGTCGGATGCGCTGAAACCGCTGCGCAGGACGAATCTGGCGCCAGCTACCAGGGTCGGGTAGGCCGCCATCAGCTGGGCGTTTCCATAGAAGAGTGGAGTGACCACCATCCAGGCGTCCTGGGGGGTCAATCGGGTGAGGGAGACGCAGAGGTCGGCGAAGAAGTACATCTGGGCGTGTGGCATGGCCACACCTTTGGACAGGCCGGTCGTGCCAGAGGTGAACAGGACCGAGGCCAGGTCACGCGGGTTGACCACCGGCAAGTCGGAAGGGCTCGACGGTCGGGTCTCGGGGATCTCCCCCGTAGCCTCGGGGATCTTCTCCATAGCCTCGGAAATCTCCCCAACAGCCTCGGGGATCTTCCCCGTGGTCTCGGGCGTCTCCCCCGTGGATGAATCGTTCTCCAGGTCCTCCCAGGGCACGGCCTCCCAGCCCGCGCTGCACAGGACCTCAATGGCATGATCGCGGCTACCGGTATCGATCACCCAGAACTTCTCGATGTCCGTGGACGCTGTGGCTATTCGGACAAATCGTTCGGCGTAGATGTCGTCGACCACGGCGTACCTCGCCCGGATCGTCCGTATCTGGTGGGCGAGGAACTCCTCCTCGTACGCCGTGTTGACCGGTACCTCCACCAGCCCGGCCATCCCGCAACCCAGCCAGGTCCGTACGAACCTGGAAGAGTTCCCCGCCACGACCACAACCCGGTCGCCCGGCACCGCCCCGGCCGCGAGCATGGCGCGCGCCACCGTCTCGGCGGCAGCCAGCATCTGCCCGAACGTCCAGGTCCGACCCTCTTCTGGCGCATCGAGCCACACCGCGTCCGGCCGATGCGCCGCCTGATGTCGCAAAACGGTCGGAAGCGCCCAGTCCTCCCGGTCACCGAAGGTCGGCCGCAGGTCACGGTAGTGCCTCACAAGCTCGCCCTTTCGCTCCGACCAGGCTTCCGATGATCCCGGAACTGCCCGCCCAGTCGTGGGCGCAACGCTCATCAGACGGATTACTCACCGACCAGAAAGAGCGATCGACTTACTCTCCAGATATATGCCGAAATCTTCCTTGAAACCGCCGAATGCCTGCGGCCGTCCGTTCAAGCTCACCATTTCGCTCCGAACCCGCCGGGCGACCGCCAGCGCGCGCCCCTCGTCCGCGCTCCACACCGACGCCGACCGCCGCGAATCATTCGCGATCGCCACGGCCTGCTCCTCGCTGTCGTACGCGATGACCACGAGCACCGGCCCGAAGACCTCCTCCCGGGCCAACCCGCCGGGAACATCGGCCAGCAGCGTCGGCGCCACGAACCACCCCGGCAGTGCCGGCAGCGAACCACCGGTCACCACCCGCGCACCCGCGTCCGCGCCCTGCTCGATGTAGCTCCGCGCCCGGTCCCGCTGCCGCTTGCCGACCATCGGCCCGACCGTGGTCGCCGGATCCATCGGATCCCCCACCCGCTGCCCGCGCAGCGCTTCCGCCACCGCCTCCACCAGGGCGTTCTCCCGCGCCCGTGGCACGAGCAGCCGCGTCTGCGCGATACGCGCCGCCCCGTTGTCCAGCAACGCCACCGGCAGCAACGCGGCAACCACCTGATCGAGATCCGCGTCATCGAGAATGATCGCCGCCGACGTCCCGCTCAGTTCCAGCGTCAGCCGCGCGATCCGGTCCGCGCAGGCGGCCATCACCTCACGCCCGGCCACGCCACTCCCGACAAAGGCGACCTTGTCCACCTGCGGATGCTCGACCAGATGCGCCCCCGCGGCCCGATCCCCAGGCAGCACGCTGAGCACATCCTCCGGCAGGCCCGCCTCGGTCAGCGCTTCGGCCAGGTGGTAGGCGGTGAGCGGCGTCTCCGGCGACGGCTTCAGCACAACCGAACAGCCCGCCGCCAGGGCAGGGGCCACCTTGAGGGCGGGCATGCTGAGTGGCCCGTTCCAGGGAGTGATCGCCGCCACCACCCCGACCGGCTCCCGCGTGACCAAACTGGTGTGGACGCCATCGGTGCGCCGCTCGTCGTACGGGAAGTTCTCCGCCACATCCGCGTAATACCGCAGATGCCTGATCGCATCGGGCACGTGCACCCGGTCGCTGAACCCGATCGGGCAACCAAGCTCGGAGGTGATCAGCCGGGCGATCTCCGACGCCCGTTTCTCCAGCAGGTCGGCGGCGGTCCGCAGCACCCGCGCCCGCTGTTCCGGCGCGGCATCGGCCCAGATCCTGGACTCGAAACCGGCCCGCGCCGCCGCCACCGCGTCGTCGATGTCGGCCAGCGAGGCCAGCGCGGCCCGGCCCACCCGCGCCCCCGTCGCCGGATTGCGCACCTCGATCAGTTGTGAACCCGTCCCCGTGACCCAACGCCCACCGATGAACACTTCCGAACGTTCCGTCACGCAGGTCCCGACCTTCTATTTCATGATAATCAATAGAACCTAGTCACCATCGGAATACCGGTCAAGAACGCCTCCGTACCCCGTTGAACTCTGGTACGGCGTGGCGCGTACTCCTCAGTGCATCACCGGAACGGGCCAAGGGGCCCGCCCTGAGGAGGTGGAGCAAGTTGAGCGGATCCGTCGATCTGGCGTTGTTGCGAAATGGCGCACACAGCCCGTCGTACTTCGCACTGAAGCGCGGTTCATCCGGCCATCGGCGTGATCTGGTGGATTTCTGCATCCCGTGCAACCCGTACTTCCCGACCAAGGACATGTTCGAGGGCCTGAGCCGGAACCTGGTCGACGTGCTCAAGTACTACCCGAGCGACTCCGACACGATCACCAAGGAGCTCTGCTCGACGCTCGGCCTCAACCCCGCCACGGTCGCCATGGGCAACGGCTCCACCGAGTTGATCACCTGGATCGACCACCTGATGGTCCGCGAAAGCCTCGCCATCCCCGTCCCCACCTTCGGCCGCTGGACCGACCAGCCCCTGGAAACCGGCAAACGCGTCGACATGTACCCACTCCTGGAGACTCAGGGCTTCCGGCTGGACGTCGAGTCGTATATCCGTTTCGTACGGGATCGCGGGTCGAAGGTGGCCGTCATCTGCAACCCCAACAACCCCGACGGCGGCTACCTGGCCCGGCACGAGGTCATCCGCATGCTCGACCGCCTCACCGACCTCGACCTGGTCATCGTGGACGAATCCTTCATCGAGTTCGTCGACGCCGAACCCTACGCCAGCGTCGCCGACCAGGCCGCCATCCGCCCCAACGTGATCGTCCTCAAAAGCCTCGGCAAGAACTTCGGCCTCCACGGCATCCGCTTCGGCTACCTAATCTCAAACCCCGCCATAGCCGGAAAAATCCGTAAATCCGTGCCGAAATGGAACCTGAACTCGTTCGCCGAAGTCATCGTCTTCATGCTCAAAGAGCACATGCAGGAATACCAGCACAGCCTCCGCCTGCTCGCCCACGACCGCGAAACCATGACCCGCCAACTCCGCTCCCTGACCGGCCTCACCGTCTTCCCCTCCCAAGGCAATTTCGTCCTGGTCAAACTCCCTCCCGGCAAAGACGGCCGCGACCTCCGCGACTACCTGATGTCCGAACACGGCGTCTTCGTCAGAGAATGCGGCAACAAACTAGGCACCACCAGCCAATTCCTCCGCCTGGTAGTCCGCCCCCACGCCGACGTCCAACGCCTCCTCATCGGCCTCTACACCTACCTCTGCGCCCCCACCCACCCCCAAGCCGAACTC
>NZ_BLAE01000103.1 GCF_009687865.1 Acrocarpospora macrocephala | reverse complement strand
CACCGAAGCGCTGCGTGACGCCGTCTTGGGCCTGGCCGCCGTGCTCAAGGCACTTAACGCCGCGGTCAAGGACCTGGACCGCTCGTGTGCCGCCCACCTCGGGGAGCATCCGGACGGCGAGATCTTCACGTCGCTGCCAAGGTCGGGTCAGATCAACGCCGCCCAGATACTCGCCGAGTGGGGCGACTGCCGCCAAGCCTACGAGAGTCCCGACTCCGTCGCCGCCCTGGCGGGCTGCACCCCGGTGACCAAGGAGTCCGGCAAACATCGGGCCGTGCACTTCCGCTGGGCCTGCAACAAACGCTTCCGGCTCGCCTTGACGACCTTCGCCGACAACAGCCGGCATGCCAGCCCCTGGGCCGCGAAGATCTATGGCAACGCCCGCAAAGCGGGCAAGGATCATCCCCACGCGGTCCGCGTGCTGGCCCGCGCCTGGATCCGCGTGATCTGGCGCTGCTGGCTCGACGGTGTTGTCTACGACCCCGCCAAACACGGGGCCGCAGCGGCGCTCATGGAGCCGATCGCTGCCTGAGGTCATGGGGCTTCCTGGGTGTGAGGGGTCTCCGCGGTTTCGCGCGCTTGGCGCCCTCGGCCGAACGGGGCCAGGGCGGCCGCGATCCCGGCGTCCAGGGGAACCGTCACTCGCCTTCTCCTTGTGCTGGTTGTTTCGGTTCGAGGGGAAACTGCGCCAGGGCAGCGCGCATAGCCGGGGCAAGCCGGTCGACGGTGTCGGCGGGCACCGCGCCGGCGATCGCGGCATCGGTCTCGTCGATCACGGCCTGTCCGGCCAGCCGCAGCCGGTGGCCCTCGTCGGTCACCCGCAGCATCGCGGTGCGGCCGCGTCCCGGCTCGGTCGCGCGCTCGACGGCTCCGAGTCGCTCAAGGAGTCGCAACGTGTCTTGCATGCTCTGCGGCGTGACTCCAGCGCGTCGCGCGAGCTCGCTGTAGGAGATCCCGGGCTGGCGATGCAGGTGTCCCAGTGCCGAGAGGTGGCGCAGGGCGATGCCGTGTTCGCGCAGGCGGCCCTCGATGTGCTCCCTGACCCGCCGGCCCAGCGCCATCGCCAGGAACGCCACGCTCAGCGGAGGCCCGGGACGCAGGGCGTCGCCGCTCGTGCGCCCGCTCATGTCCTCGTCCCCTTGCTGGGTTCTGTGTCCACAAGTTACAGTCTGCCTGAAAGTGAGTTTCAGTCAAGCTGCAACTCAGCGGGGTGGAGATGCCGAACGCAACCCGAGTTCCGCTGTCGGTGCGGGCGCAGGAAGCCGCGGTTGGGCTGCTGAGCCGGTTGCCGACCGCGGTACGGGCGCGGATGGCGGGTCCGGAGGTCGTCGTCGACGACGCGCGGCTGGCCGTCGACGCCCGCTTGCTGATCCGGTCCCTGGGGGCCAGGAAATCAGCGCTCGTGGTCGACGACTCGCCGGAGCTGTCCCGCGCGGCGCTCGAGCGCAGCGCGCCGATGCTGCGCGCCGGCCGGCGCCCGTCGCAGGCGGTGGGAGTGTCCGACGTGCGTCTGCGCGGAGCGCAGGGGCTGCTGGACGCGACGCTGTACGTGCCGGCGTCCGGTCGTGACCGCTCGGGTGCACTGGTGTTCTTCCACGGCGGGGGCTGGGCGATCGGCAGCCGGGCCGGCTACGACCACGTGGGCCGATTCCTCGCCGAGCGCACCGGCCACCGGGTGCTGTCCGTGGATTACCGGCTCGTGCCGGAAGCCCCGTTCCCGGCGGCGGTGGACGACGCGCTCGCGGCTTTCGACGACACGGTCGCGCGTGCTCGCGAGTTCGGCGTCGACCCGGACCGGATCGTCGTCGGCGGGGACAGCGCGGGCGGCACCCTCGCCGCGGTGACCGCCCGTCGCGCCGCCGACCGCGGCGACGGCCCTGTCCCAGTGGGACAGTGGCTGCTGTATCCGGCCACTGATCTGGCGGCCCGGCATCCATCGCGTGACCGGTTCGGCCAAGGGTTCCTGTTGACCGATGAGGACATCGTCTGGTTCCAGGACCACTACGTGCCCGCCGGAGTCGACCGTACCGATCCGCTCGTGTCGGTGCTCTACGGCACGGTCGCGGCAGCGACCCCGCCGGCTCATCTGGTCACCGCCGGGTTCGACCCGCTGCGTGACGAAGGTGAGCGGTACGCGGAGAAGTTGCGGGCCGCAGGCGTGCCGGTTGAGGCGGTGCGCGAAGCCGACCTGCCGCACGGTTTCCTGCCATTCGTACATCTGGGTCCCCGCTTCGGCGAAGCCGTGTCCGCGAGCGCCGAGGCCCTCCGACGGATGCTGGACTGACTCGCTTTCAGCTGTAGTCGGTGGCGGCATAAACCTGCAGGAGCCTCTCGACTCCGCGCAGGAAGGTCTCGCAGATCAGCACCGGGTCGAACAGGCAGCCGGCGGCCATGGCGCCGTCGCGCATCATCACGAAGTGGCGGGCGGCGGGCTCGGCACCGGTCTCCTGGATCTTGGCCAGCAGTTCCGTGACGGTTTCCAGGAACCATTGGCGGTGGGCGAGCACGGCCTTGTGCACCGGGGACTCGGGGTCGGGATACTCGGCGGCAGCGTTGAGGAAGGCGCAGCCCCGGAAGCCGGGGAACTGGATGCTTTGGGCGATGGACTTGCTGAGGGCCTGGATGGTGTCGGCGGCCGGTGGTCCGGCGGCGACGGCCTCGTCCGCCTGACCCCGCATGGCCCGGTCGACCTCGTTCAGGTAGGCGAGGACAAGGTCTTCCTTGCCGGGGAAGTGCCGGTAGAGGGTGGCCCGCGTCACCTGCGCTTCGGCGACGATGCGATCGATGCCGACGGCGTGGATGCCCTCCGCGTAGAAGAGCCGGGTGGCCGCGTTGAGCAGCCGGGACCGCGCTTCGGACGGCCGGCCTTCGGATTGGCTGGACATACCACTCACCCTATGGGATAGAACGTTCGGTCTTGACAGTCTTCGCAGCAGGTTGCCATGCTGGGCCGAGACAGAACGTTCGGTCTATCTGGGGAAGCGCCTCCACCGGCACGAGCGAGGCGGCGGCCTGGCAGACCATCCCGTCCTGGTACCTGGTCAGCAGGCAGGACCAGGCCATCGCTGGTCGCCCACCTGATCGAGAAAGGCCGACCACGGGCCGCGCTGGACCGCTCTCCACATCGCTCATCCATTGAAAGGGAGCATCATGAGCACTATCGCTGCTTCGCCCGGTATTTCCGGGACCGCGTCCGCACTGCGGCGGCTGTACTTCGTCCGGTTCGCGTTCGCCATCGTCTGGGCCCTCGCGATGTTCACGACCGCCTCGAACCTGGGTCCGCTCGCGGTCACTCTGCTCGTGCTCTACCCGCTGTTCGACGTGGCCGCCGCCATCATCGACGCCCGCGCGTCGCGCGCCACAGGATCACCTGCCCTGCTGTACGTGAACATCGCGGTCAGCCTGATCACCACCATCGGCGTGGCCATCGCCTGCGCGTCCGGTATCCCGGCTGTGCTGCGCGTGTGGGGCGCCTGGGCAGTCGTGGCCGGGCTGGTCCAGCTGATCGTGGGCGTCACCCGCCGCAAGATGGGCGGCCAGTGGCCGATGATCATCAGCGGCGGCATCTCCGTACTCGCATTGGTGTTCTTCATCGTCGGCGCCTCCGCGGACAGCCCGACGCTGACCAACGCGGCCGGCTACGCCATCCCCGGCGGCATCTTCTTCCTCATCTCGGCCTTCCGTCTCGGCCGCGCCGCGAAGGGAAACTGACCAGCTCTGGATCCAGAACCAATTGGCTTGACCTCCTGGTTCTGCGCTGAGGTTTCCCACTAGCGCGATGGCATCGTCACGACCATCACCAGGGCGAGCAGCACCACAGCGGCCGTCGCGGCGAAGGCCGTAGCCCACGCCGATGCCGGAGTTCGGGCTACGCCACCCCCGTTGACTGTTCTCTGGCGGGGGGCAAGCCGATACGGTGCCGGGGTGGCAAACAGCGATGTGGATGGCCTACGCGATTCGTTCGCCGAGGAGTTAGACCGCCTCCAGCGCAATGTCGATGCTTCCGCGCGGGTCCAGTTCTTGCGAGCCAGGCAATGGGAGGGTTTCGGAACGCTGCTGAACGTCTTGACTGCCTTGCTCGCCGGCTTGGCCGGTGTGAGCACACTGACCGAGGTAACGGGCACCCTTCCGGCCGGCATTCTTGCGCTGGCCGCCGCCGCCCTGGCCGCCCTCTCGACGGCGGTGGGCGCTGAGAAGAAGGGGGCGGCGAGCGCGACGGCGGGCAATTCATACATCGAGGTACGCGATGTGATCCGGCACGTCCGGCTTTTCGATCTGCCGCGGCTGCCTATCGACGAAATTCGGGCTGAGCTCCTGCAGCTGACCGAGCGGGTGCACGCCATCAACAAGTCGGCCCCGATCGCCGGCGCGCTAGTTCGCCGAGCCATCCGACGGGCGATCCAACGCGAGGCTCAACCGGGAGCGGAAACCAGCACTACCTGAGCCCATCGCGGGCTCTGCTCGCCAAGTCCGAACGCTAGCCGCAACTCGACCGCGCTGACGTGGTTCCCGCATCCGCCGCACACGTAGTACCCGACAGTCGCGTCCCAGCGGAGTGTGCATCGGGACGGCAGGAGCAGAAAGTGGTGGACTACACGGGGACAGCAGCTTGAACCCGTGGCGGCCGGACTTGTGCTACGCGGTCACGCGTCAGGGGTGACCAGTCCTGTTTGGTAGGCGATGACGACCAGTTGCGCGCGGTCACGGGCACCCAGTTTCGCCATCGCGTGGCTGACATGGGTGCGCGCGGTGGCCGGGCTGAGGAAGAGTTCGGCGCCGATCTCGTCGTTGCTCAGGCCCCGCCCCACCAGTGCCAGCACTTCTCGTTCGCGCGCGGTGAGCACCGCGAGCCGGTCCTCCGCGGCGTTGGCTGCCGTTCGCCGCGCGGTGAACTGGCTGATGAGACGTCTGGTGATCCGCGGGGCGAGCAGGGCTTCCCCGGCGGCGATCACCCGGATGGCATGCAGGAGTTCGGCCGGTCCGGCGTCCTTGAGCAGGAAGCCGCTGGCACCGGCTTGCAGTGCTTCGAAAACGTAGGCGTCGGTGTCGTAGGTGGTGAGGATGAGAATCCGGATGCTCTCCAGCCCGCGCATCTCGGTGATCTGGGCCGTGGCCTGGATTCCGTCGACCTTCGGCATGCGGATGTCCATGAGGACGACGTCGGGGCGGGTGGCGCGGGCACACTCGACGGCTTCGGCGCCGTTGGTCGCTTCTCCGACCACGGTGATGTCGTCTTCGACGTCGAGCAGCAATTTGAATCCGGATCGCACGAGCTTCTCGTCGTCGGCCAGCAGTACCTTGATCGGCGCGGCGGATGCCGTGTTCATAGGCGCGACCCGGTCGGTGCGAGCGGCAGCCGGGCCGTGACCTGGAAACCTCCGCCCGGAGTCGGCTTGGCGTCGAGTTCTCCGCCGAGCAGTTGACAGCGCTCGCGCATGCCCAGGATCCCGCGGCCGACCTTGGCCGACGTGTCCGTGCCATTGCCGGACGGCCGGTCCGCGGAGTCACCGGATCCGGTGCGGCGGCCCTCGTCGGTCACCCGGATCTCCAGGACGTCGATCCCCGGGTTCAGCGCGACCGTCACCCGGGTCGGGCCGACATGACTGATCACATTGGTGATCGACTCCTGCAGAATCCGGTAGGCGGCACTGTCCACCGCGCTCGGCAACGGCGTCGCGGGCGCGGTCGCTTCGAGCGTGACGTCCAGTCCGGCGTCGCGTGCCTTGGCGGTGAGTTCGTCGATCTGTTCCAGGCCAGGATGTGGCACTCGGCCATCGTTGTCGTCACGGAGCACGCCGAGGATGGTTCGCATCTCCCGCAGCGCCCGGGAACTGGTCTGCTCGATCGCCTGCAACGCCTCGCGTGCCCGCTCCGGTCTCTTGTCGAGCACGTGCGCGGTGACCCCCGACTGCACGTTGATGATCGCGATGGCGTGCGCGACGGTGTCGTGGACTTCGCGCGCGATCCGGAGCCGTTCGGCGTCGACCCGCGCACGCGCTTCTTCCTCGCGGGTCCGTTCAGCCCGTTCCGCACGCTCCTGGGCTTCGGCCGCGATGACCCGCCGGGACCGTACGGACTCGCCGAGGGCCGCGCTCATGATCGACGCGCCGATGCGGAAGAACACCCAGCCGATGGCGGCGCGCGGCTCGATGTCGGCCGCTGCGAACGCCCACCCGATGGCGAGCACCGCGGTACCCACACCGGCGATCACCAATGACCGGCGCCCGTCACCGTAGGCGGCGAGGGTGTACAGGGCGACGAAGAGCCCGAGCCAGCCGGGCCCGTCCGGGAAGTCGAGACCGTAATACACCAGGCTGGCGAGTGCGGCGGTGACGAACACCGGAACCGGCCACCGGCGGCGGACGGCCACGACCAGGCCACTCACCACCAGCAGCGCCAATCCGAGGTTTCCGACTTCGGTGAGCGGACGCGGTGCCCCCTCGGCGGCGACGCGGGCGAGCGTGCCCTGCACCTGCATCACGGTGACGAAGAGCGCGATCACCACGTCTTGCGTCCCCACCCGCAGGCGGAACGGCACGCCGTGGTGTTTCATGCCGTGATCCTACTGTTCTCGCGTACGGACAACCCTCCGCCCAAACGCGCGACCGGCTACGTCGGCAGGCGTAGCGAGACACGTATCGGCTACGCCCAATTGCGTAGACGCTGTCATCCGCTGTCAGATGCCGCAGCGGCCGCACCGGCGCGACGATCGCCGCCATGAGCGATCACCTTCACCTATCTCAAGGAGCGCGCCATGCGTAGATCCTTCGCCGGCCTGGCGACCCTGCTGGTGCTGGCCGTCGTCGCGCAGTTCTTCCTGGCTGCCAGCGGTGCGTTCGACACGGCGCCCAACGAGGAGTCCTTCCAGCCGCACCGCATGCTGGGCGCCGGAATTCTCCTGCTCACGGTCCTGGTGACCATCGTCGCCGCGATAGCCCGGATGCCCGGGCGGCTGATCGGGCTGAGCGGCCTGGTCGCCGGGCTCGCGGTGGTCCAGTTCGTGATCGCGGCGATCGCCAAAGCGTTCGACGGCACCGCCGGCGAACTCGTCTTCGGTCTGCACGCACTCAACGGTCTCGCCATCATGACCGTGGCCAGCATGATCGTCCGCCAGGCCGGGCAGCTGTCCAGGCCGGCCGCACCCGCGCGACAGGCGCCATGACCACCAGGCTGTGCCTCATCCTGGATCACGTCGTCGCGCTGCTGGGCGTCGCCACGTGGTTCGCGGCCGGCGTCACACTGGCGCTCCGGCGCACCCGGCTGGCGTTCGCCGCCCTGGTCGCGGCGGTGCTCGTGACGCTTGTCCGGGTGATCACCGTGGTGATACTGGCCGGCCGGGGCTGGTGGTTCGTCCAGGAGAAGGTGCTGCTGGGGCTGCCGATGCTGGTGGCCGCCGGGGCCGGCGCCGTGCTGCTCGCCGGTCCGCGACTGCTCTCGGCGCTGCGGGGGCGCGGCGACGGTGGGTCGGCCGGCGGCGTGGTCTCGGTGCTCACCGCGGCTTACGCGGCGCTGGCCGGTCTTGTGGTGACCTTCCTGGTCGGCTACCCGCTCACCTTGAGCACGGCCTTGATCACGATCTCGCTGGTGTGCGCCGGCGCGTTGCTGACCGCGCGAGTGGTCGCGCCCGTCCCGCAGGTGGCGGAGGGCCGACGCGCGATCTCGCGCCGCCGGTTCATCGGCTGGACCGGTGGCGCGGCCGTGGTGACCGCGGCCGGTGCGGGCATCGGGCTGTCGTTCCGCCCCGCCGAATCGGTGACCAGCGGAGGCGGCCCTGGACGGTCGTCCAGAGCGGCCGTGTCGGTGGCCAACCTACGCGGCTCCGGCTCGCCGGCACCGGGTGGCACGGTGCGGCGGCTCGTGCTCACCGCGAAGAAGGCCACCGTACGGCTCCCGTCCGGACGAGAGATCGAGGCGTGGACCTACAACGGCGAGATCCCGGGTCCGGCGATCACGGCGACCCAGGGTGACCTGATCGACGTGCGGCTGCGCAATGCCGACATCGAGGACGGCGTGACCCTGCACTGGCACGGCTACGACGTACCGTGCGGCGAGGACGGCGCGCCGGGCGTGACCCAGCTGGCCGTGGGGCCCGGTGCGGAGTTCGTCTACCGGTTCCGCGCCGACCAAGTGGGCACCTACTGGTACCACACCCATCACGCGTCTCACCTCGGCGTACACAAGGGGCTGTACGGAACCCTCGTCGTAGAACCGCGCGACGGACAGCGGGCCGACGGGCAGGTGGACCTGACTCTGCCCGTACACACCTTCGGCGGCACCGTCGTGATCGCAGGCAGAGACGGCCGGACCGAGCACCTCGCACCACCGGGTACACCCGTGCGGCTGCGATTGATCAACACCGACTCGGATCCGCACCGGATCGTCCTGGCCGGAACCCCGTTCCGGGTGGCAGCCGTCGACGGCCGGGACCTCAACCAGCCCGGCGAGGTCAGCGACGTCGGACTGCACCTGCCCGCGGGCGGGCGATACGACCTGGTGTTCCTCATGCCGGACACGTCCGTGGCACTCGTCGTCGACGACGATCGTGACGGCGGACTGCGCCTGCATGGCGATGACCCCGGTGAAGCGCGCGTCGAGGACGACTTGCCGGAGCTCGACCTGCTGCGGTACGGGGCTCCGGCCGCCGTGCCCTTCGACGCCCGCGATGCCGACCGGCACTTCACCATGGTCCTCGACCGCGGCGTGGCCATGGTCGACGGCCGACCGGCGTATGCGCACACCGTGAACGGCCGAGGCCACCCCGCCATCCCCGGCCAGCTCGTCGCCGAAGGCGATGTCGTCCGGTTCACCGTCGTCAACCGAAGCCTGGAAACGCACCCCTGGCACCTGCACGGCCATCCCGTGCTGATCCTGTCCAGGGACGGGACGCCGTCGACGGGCAGCCCGCTGTGGGTGGACACATTCGACGTCCGGCCAGGCGAGACATGGGAGGTCGCATTCCGCGCGACGAATCCCGGCATCTGGATGAACCACTGCCACAACTTGCCCCACGCGCATCAGGGCATGATGCTGCGTCTCCACTACGACGGCGTCACGACGCCATTCGGCGGCTCGCACGGCGGAAGCCCAGGCCATGGCCACTGATCCAGCCCGCGCCGCTCACTCGCCCCGCTGCGACATGCGCTGATCCGTTTATGCGGCAACGACTTGAGGAGAAGATGATGACAATCGAGACCCCCCGTGCTGGTGGAGCTCTGGCGGGATTAGCCCGGTTCTGTTACCGGCGCCGTCGCCTGGTCCTGCTGACCTGGATCGTCGGCGTCATCGCGGTGGCGTTCGCCGGCTTCGGCTTCGGCGCCGCCTCCGACAACGATTTCTCCGGTGGAGACTCCGATTCCGCCAAGGCGCAGGTTCTGATCGAGAAGCACTTTCCCATGCAGCAAGGGGACACGCTGACTCTCGCGATCAAGGCAGCGAAGGGGATCGACGACCTCGCCGCCCGGCAGAAGATCGAGAAGGTCATCGCCGATTTGGACGCCTCCCCCATTACCGGGCCGGTGACCTCGCCGTACCAGGACGAGGATCTGGTGACGGCGGATCGTCGTATCGCCCGTGCGACCATCCCGCTGACCGCCAAGGATGTGGAGAAGGCCGAGGTCAAGCGCCTGGTGGACACGGTCAAGGGCGCCTCAGGTGACGGCGTGACGCTGGGGCTGGGCGGGGATAAGGCGGAAAAGGCCGAGACGCCCCCACAGGGCCCGGCCGAGAGCGTGGGCGTCCTGGCGGCAGCGGTGATCTTGTTCATCGCCTTCGGGTCGCTGGTGGCCATGGGCCTGCCGATCGTGACCGGACTGATGGCGGTCCTCGGCGGCATCGCCCTGATGAAGCTCGTCGGGTACGTGGTCCCGTCGCCGGACTTCACCGTGCTCGTCTCCGCGTTGATCGGGCTCGGAGTCGGCATCGACTACGCGCTGTTCATCCTGACCCGCTACAAGGACAGCCTGCTGGACGGCGACGAGCCCGAGAGCGCCACGGTCAAGGCCATCACGACCGCGGGTCACGCGGTGCTGTTCGCCGGCACGACCGTCGTGATCGCGCTGCTGGGCCTGATCGCCATGGGACAGAAGATGATGACCGGCGTGGCCATCGGCGCGTCGGTGACCGTGCTGGTGACGATGATCGCCGCGGTGACCCTGGTGCCGGCGCTCCTGGGCTTCGCCGGTCACAAGATCAACTCGCTGCGCCTGCCCCGGCGCACGTCCCGCCGGCACCGGGCCGACGATGTCCCGTCCCGGGAGCGCCGTTCCCCCGCCGAGCGCTGGGCCGGCGTGGTGCAGCGCAGGCCGCTGGTCGCCGCGATGCTGGCCGGCGCGGGCCTGCTGGCGATGGCCGCCCCCGCGCTGTCGATGCGGCTGAGCCTGCCCGACGCCAGCGTCCAGCCCCACGACAGGAGCAGCTACACCTCACACGAGATCATCTCCGAGGGCTTCGGTCCCGGTTACGGCGCACCCCTGATCTTCGCCGCCGAGGACGCCGATCTGCGTCCCATCGTCGAAGCGGTCGGGAAGACCGACGGCATCGCCTACGTCACCCAGCCTCGGGTCAGCGATGACGGGCAGGCCGCCACCTTCATGGCCTTCCCCAAGACCGGATACCAGGAGGAGGCGACCGCGGACCTGGTGCACGAGCTCCGCGACGACGTGCTGCCCAAGGCGCCCGGCGGCGCGGAGGTCTACGTCGGCGGCCCGAACGCCGGCGCGATCGACTTCGCCGAGGACACCGGCTCGCGCCTGCCTCTGATGATCGCGGTCGTCATCGTGCTGTCCCTGGTGCTGCTGATCGTGCTGGTCCGGTCGGTCACGATCGCGCTGCAGGCCGCCGTGATGAACCTGCTCTCGATCGGCGCCGCCTACGGCGTGCTGGTCGCGGTCGTGCAGTGGGGATGGCTCGGCTCGGCCCTCGGTTTCCCCACCGACATGCCGATCACGACCTGGGTGCCGATGATGATGTTCCCGCTCCTGTTCGGCTTGTCGATGGACTACGAGGTCTTCCTGATCTCGCGGATCCGTGAGGAGTACGAGCGCACCGGCGACACCCGGCGGGCCGTCACGCACGGGCTGGCGCGGACCGCCAAGGTCATCACGGCCGCGGCCGCCATTATGATCGCTGTCTTCACGACCGCCCTGCTCGGCCCCGACGTCTCGGTCAAGCAGATCGGCCTGGGCATGGCCGTCGCCGTGTTCGTCGACGCCACCATCATCCGGATGATCCTCGTCCCCGCGGTGATGGAACTGTGCGGCAAGGCCAACTGGTGGATGCCCGGACGCCGGGCACCGAAGGCCACCTCGGCTGCACCGGCCAGGGTCAGAGTCTGATTACTCCAGACTTCGCAAGTACGCCGCCACGCGGTGCTTGCCGCCGTACTCGGCCCAGCCGAGTGGGGTCGAGTCGTGCTCGGTGTCCTTGATCGTTGGGTCGGCGCCGAGCTCGATCAGTGTCCTGGCCGTCTCCACGTCGTCGTTCCAGGCGGCGGCGTGCAGCGGGGTGGATCGACGCAGGTGGTTCACGTCGAAGCCGAGGCCGGCGAGCAGGCGCGCCGCCGCGGGCTTGCGCTGCTCGGCCGCGCTGGTGATCAGTTCCGGGGATCGGGCGAACGCTCGCGTCAGCGGTTCTGGGCCGAATCCGGCCACGGCGTCGGCGTCGGCGCGCATGCAGGCGGCGGTGAACGCGTCCGTCTCCGCCAGGACCGCCGAGGCGCCTGCCGCGGCGAGGAGCTCCGCGACCTCGGTGTGCCCGTTCAGCAGGGCAAGCTCGTAGGGGGTGCGCCCGCCGTACGCCGGGTGCTCGCCCAGGCCGTTGACCTCCGCGCCGTGCGCGAGGAGCAGCCGGGTCCGCCGCGGGCCGCCGCGCAGCGCGGCGGTGGCCAGTTCCTCGCGCAGCAGCTGCTGCGGGGACTGCAGCGTCGGGCCCAGCCGCGCGTGCCACGGCCCGACCTGGCCGCGGCCCAGGCCGAACTCCAGCAGCAGCTGAAGGTGGGCGGTGTCGTCGGAGAAGGAGCCGCCGAGCCCGAGGTTGTACAGGGTCTGGCTGTCGTTGGGGTCCGCTCCGGCCGCCAGCAGCAGCCGGGCCAGCGCCAGGCCCTGCGGATGGGGTGGCTGGTCGCCCTCGCCGCCGCCGAACGCGCCGGTGAGGGCGGTGAACGGCGAGGTCAGCCCGTCCCACAGGAATCCGGCGTTCGGATCGGCGCCGTGGTCGAGGAGGAGCCGGGCCGCTGCCATATACCGGCCGGGAGCGGCAAGACGCGCGTAGGTCAGGTACAGCAGCGGCTCCCACCCGAAGGGGCCGCCCTGCGCTCTGGCCAGCCCCGGATTCTCGGCCAGCGCGCCGGCCAGCGCGTCGTCCGAGCCGGTGGCCGCCATCGTGAAGACGTTCGCGGTGGACAGTTGCGGATGCCGGGCCAGCAGCAGGTCGGCCTCCCCCGTCCGGCCCGGGTAGTCGGCGCCGTAGGTGAGGCAGGCCAGCCGCAAGAACTCCTGCGGCAGCTCTTCGGTCGGCGCGACCTGGTGCGGCGAGCGGGAGTACCGCTTGACGGTGCCGATGTGTTCTTGCAGCCTGGGCCAGCTCGCGAAGCCGTACATGCGGGCTGTGACGAGCTGCGCGTCGGACAGCTTGAGCGTCTGCGGCGGCCGGGGATGGAACTCGGTGACGAGCCCGAGCGCTTCGGGAACTCCCGCCTTCACATACTGAAGGAGTGTTTTGGCCTGTTTGCGGAGCCGCTCGATGCTGGGGTTGTCGGGCAGGCGATGGATAGGCACCAGAGCCTCATTTCCGTCTGGCCTGGTGTCCGCATGAGCAGGCCGGAAAAGAGGTCGGGCCGGGTCGTTCGATGAGCATCAGGTGGGCTTGGCCCTTCCCGCGGACCGGGGGCGTCCTGCGCGCGCTCCCCCAGCCTACGCCGAACGCGGCGGTCAAATGAAGGCTGTTAGTCGCCGATGCGGAGGAGCTTGCCGAGGAGCGCGGCGAGCTGGCCACGTTCTTCGGGGGTGAGCGCTTGGAAGGTGTCGTCGAGGAACGCGGGGATCGACGTCTGGGCCTCGGCGAGCCGCCGCCGGCCTGAGGCGGTGATGGTGACGGCGTAGGAGCGCCGGTCATGGGGATTGCGTTCCCTGCGCACGTGGCCCGCCCGCTCCAGGTCGTCACACACGCTGACCATGACGCTGCGATCGATGCGCAGCTCCTCGCTGAGCGTCTGCTGCGAGCAGGGGCCAACGGCGTCGAGCATCTGCAGCACCAAGTGCTGACCGACCCCCAAGCCCTCCTCGGTGGCGCGCGTTTCGGCGGCGCGCGCCACGGCGGCCGAGGCCCGGCACAGTGCGATGTCCAGCCGCTCGGCCGCGAGCTGCGGGAAGTACGTCGGCCGCGCGCGGCCGGCTGTCTTCGTCGGCATCGATCCCCTCTTCCGTGTACGGCCAGCGTATACCAACGGTCTCGTTACAGATTGTTTGACAGCGGATTGTCGTTCCTCATACCGTCTGTCAGCAGATTGTTTTAGTTCAGATGAAATGACCCGTCAACGCCTGAGGAAGCACACCATGACCTTGGATCTGACGCCCGACGAACTCCTGACCACCACCCGCGCCGTGCGCAAGCGGCTCGACCTCACCCGGCCCGTCCCACGGGAGCTGATCGAGCAGTGCGTGGACGTGGCCATGCAGGCGCCGACCGGGCGTAACCGGCAACGCTGGCACTTCCTCGTCGTCACCGACCCCGCCCGGCGGCAGGTCGTGGCCGACATCTTCCTCCGCGCCCTGCCGCTCGCGGTCGGGCAGCCGTTGACCGAACACGACCTGCGGCGCATGAACCACCACCCCGGCTCCATGGAGCGCATCTTCGACGGTCTGCGCCACCTGGCCGACAACATCCACCGCGTGCCCGCCTTCGTCATTCCCGCCGTGGAAGGCCGGACCGATCACGCTCCCGTGGCCATCCAGGCCGGCGCATGGGGATCGATCCTTCCCGCCGTGTGGAGCTTCATGATCGCCGCCCGCGCGCGCGGCCTTGGGACGGTGTGGACGACCGCGCAAGGACCGCTCGAAGAAGAGCTGGCCGAGGCACTCGGCGTGCCGTACGACGAGGTCATGCTGGCCGCGTTCATCCCCCTGGCCTACACCATCGGCACCGACTTCAAGCCCGCCCGCCGGATCCCGCGCGAAGAAGTCCTGCACTGGGACCACTGGTAGGAGCGCCGCATCGGATACCCGGTTTTCAACGGACACGCCGGATCGAGCCGACTCGGCGCTGTCCAAACACATCTCCGCGCTGGCCAACGCCGGCTACGTCTCGGTGCGCAAGCAGCAGGACAAGGGGACGCGGCGCACGTACGTACAGCTCACCCAGGAGGGACGGCAGGCCTTCCAGCGGCACGCGGCGGCACTGGAACGGATCGTCGCCCTCGCGCGCACCCCGACGGAACAACCCGGCGAACTCGGCGCGACCCAGGACGCTCCAACCATTTGAGGCCCATGATCATTGGTCCGGAACTGGACAGCGAATGGCCTGGGAACTGGTCAGGCGAAGAGCCGACGCTCGGCGGGGAACACCGTGCCCCCGAGGAAGGCTGATAGATCGTGACCGAACGCGTACGCGTGGCTGTGCTGGCGGGTGGGCCGTCCGCCGAGCATGAGGTGTCGCTGCAGTCGGCGCAGGCTGTGCTCGATGCGCTGCCGAGGGATCTGTACGAGCCCGTCGCCGTCATCATCGACCGGCAGGGCAGGTGGCCGGTGGAGCTGCGGCGCGAGCTGGTGGACGTGGTCTTCCCTGTGCTGCACGGGCCGTTCGGCGAGGACGGCGTCGTCCAGGGTCACCTGGAGACGCTGGGCATCCCGTACGTGGGCTGCGGCGTCCTGGCCTCCGCCGTGGCCATGGACAAGGTCGCGATGCGGCGCGCGTTCCTGGCGGAGGACATTCCGGTCACCCCACACGTGTGGTTCACCGAGCACGAATGGCGCACCACCACCGACTACTGGGGTCTGGTGAAGCCGCTCGACTGGCCGATGTACGTCAAACCGGCCAACATGGGCTCCTCCATCGGCATCTCACGTGTCACCTCCATGGCGGAGCTGCGCGCGGGCGCGGATCTGGCGCTGGCCTACGACCGGGTGGTCATCGTCGAGCAGGGCGTGACCGCGCGCGAGCTCATCTGCGGCGTGCTCGGCGGCTATGACACTCCGGATGCATCGGTGCCCGGCGAGCTCATCGTGCCCGGCGACTGGCTCGACTATGAGGCCAAGTACCTCAGCCCGGCCGAGATCGCCGGCATCCCCGCCGTGCTGCCGGAACGGGTGGCCGAAGACGTGCGCGAGCTGGCCCTGCGCGCCTTCCGGGCGATCGGTGGCTACGGCCTGTCCCGGGTCGACTTCCTCTATGCGGAGGACACGGGACGCCTGTACGTGCTGGAGATCAACACCATGCCCGGCTTCACCTCCCGTTCCGTCTACGCCAGGGCCTGGGCCGCGAGCGGTGTCCCGTACCCGGACCTGCTGCGCCGCCTCGTCGACCTCGCGTTCGCCAGGAGCGGCTCATGATCCCCATGGCGCTGAACAAGATCGCGCAGGTGGTCGGCGCACGCCTGTACGACGTGCGCGACCCGCAGGCGCTGGTGACGGCGCCCTCGGCGGTCGACTCCCGCGAGGTGATGCCTGGCGGCCTGTTCGCCGCGACGGTCGGCGCCCGCGTCGACGGTCACGACTACGCGGCCGGCGCCATCGCGGGCGGCGCCGTCGCCGTGCTGGCCGCACGGCCCGTCGGCGTGCCCGCCCTCGTGGTCGAGGACGTCCAGCTCGCGATCGGCCTGCTGGCCAGGCACCTGCTCGAACACATCAGCCCGACCGTGATCGGCCTGACCGGCTCCGTGGGCAAGACCACGACCAAGGACCTGCTGGCCCAGGTGCTCGAACGACACGCCGCGACGGTCGCCACCGACAGGTCGTTCAACAACGAGCTCGGGCTGCCGCTCACCGTGCTGCGTGCCGATGCCACCACCCGCTACCTGGTGCTGGAAATGGGTGCGGGCCGGAAGGGCGACCTGACCTACCTGACCGGGCTCGCACCGCCCCAGGCCGGGCTGGTGCTCAATGTCGGCACCGCACATGTGGAGCGGATGGGAGCCGGGCCGGCCGACGTGGCCGAGGCCAAAGGCGAGCTGGTCGAGGCACTTCCGGCGGACGGGTTCGCCTTGCTCAACGCCGACGACCCGTACGTCAGGGGCATGGCCGGCCGCACCAGGGCCCAGATCCTGTGGTACGGCAGGTCGGCGGAGGCGCAGGTCCGAGCCGAGGACGTGCGGCTAGCCGACCGCGCGCGAGCCGCGTTCGAGCTGGTGACGCCCACCGGCCGCGCCCCGGTCCAGCTCGACCTCATAGGCGAGCACCAGGTGAGCAACGCCCTGGCCGCCGCCGCCGTCGCCACCGCACTCGGCCTGGGCGCCGCCGAGATCGCCGATGGGCTGCTCTCCGCCCGGCGGCGCTCCGCGGGCCGGCTGGAGATCGTCGAACGACCTGACGGCATCACCGTCGTCAACGACGCCTACAACGCCAACCCCGAATCCATGCGGGCCGGGCTGCGGGCGGTGCAGGCCCTGGCCGGCACCCGCCGTACCGTCGCCGTGCTCGGCGCGATGGGGCAGCAGGCGGACGCCTCCCGCGCCCGGCACGCGGAGCTGGGCCGGCTCGTCGCCGACCTCCGCTTCGACGTGCTGATCGCGGTCGGAGCAGGGGACCCGCTCGCGATGGCGGAGGCAGCGAAGTCCTCGAACCAGGGCGTGACCGTCCATACCGTCGAGGACGTGGCCGGGGCCCTCAGGCTGGCCACCGCGCTTCTCGAACCGGGAGACGTGGTGTTCGTCAAGGCCTCCAGCGAGATCGGGCTCGGCGCCTGCGCCCGCGCGCTGGCCGGCGCCTGAACAGTTTTTGGTCTTCTAGATGAGCAGGCGCTCCGCCTAGCCTGCCCGCACAAGCTGGCGAAACGGAGTTCCATGCGCACTATCGGTCTCATCGGCGGGTTGAGCTGGGAATCGACGATGATCTACTACCAGATCATCAACCAGCGGGTACGCGAGCGGCTCGGCGGCAGCCATTCCGCCAACAGCCTCATCTGGTCGGTCGACTACACGACCGTCGAGGACCTCATCTTCGCCGACCGCTGGGACGAGGTGAGTACGTTGCTGGCCGGTGCGGGCGGGAACCTGGCGGATCTCGGCGCCGACCTCCTGCTCATCTGCAGCAACACCTTCAGCCGGGTGAGCGACGACGTGGAGCGGGCCGTGAGCGTGCCCGTGCTGCACATCGCCGACGCCGTGGGCGCCGAGGTCCGCGCCAGGGGCATGCGCAAGGTCGGTCTGCTGGGCACGCACTTCACCATGGAGCAGCCCTTCTACCGGGATCGGCTGGCCGCCCACGGCTTCGACGTGGTCGTCCCGCAGCGTGAGCAGCGGGAACTGGTTCATCGCGTGATCTTCGATGAACTGGTGCGTGGGGTGCTCCGGGAATCGTCCAGGGACGCGTACGCCCAGATCATCGATGATTTCGCGGACGGCGGCGCGGACGGCGTCATCCTCGGCTGCACGGAGATCGAGCTACTGATCAGTGCGAAGGACAGCGCCATCCCGGTGCTGCCGAGCGCTCGGCTGCACGCGGAGGCGGCGGCCGGCTTCGCGCTTGCCGGCTGACACGCCCTCGGTCGCGTTCGGCTCAGGCGCCGTACAGCTCCCGGTGCCACAGGTCGGCGCAGACACGTTCGATGCCGGCCGTCAGATGGCGGCGGTAGGTGGTGAAAGGGAGGCCGAGTCGTTCCGCGGCCAGCTCCTGGGTGGGCGTGCCGCGCAGGAACGTGACGGACAGCGCCCGGTGGAACTTGACCGAGCGCGGATCCGCACGCAGGTCGTCGATCGCCTGGCGGAGCAAGTCACCCAGTGCCGTGGCCGGGGTCTGCCCGGCCCGCTCGGCGATCAGCCGGGTGCGCGTCAGCGGGGAAGCGGCCAGCGCGTCCGGCCGCGACAGCTGGCGCAACCCCTTGCGAACCGCCTCGGCGAACTCCGCCTGGGACAGCACCGCCAGCTTCGCCGTCGCGGCGCTCGGGCCGCCCGCAGGCAGGTGGTTCATCCGCTCCAGCCACGCCTGCGCCGGCACTGCGCGCCAGTCGTGAACGAACAGGGTGTACGGGTCCTCCCCCGGCCGTGGCTGCTCGAAGATGTCACGCATCCCGTAATGCCGTAAATGCTCCACCCACGCTTGGTTCGGAAGCGCTATCTCGATATATGACCATGCCATCCGCTCGGCCCGCAGACAATTGCCGATCACTCGCCACTGGATCAAATCCAGCACCGGCGAGTTTCCGCGATACGGCGGCAGCGCCCACAGCCGGCTGACCGCCAAATGTTCACCGGCGCGCAACGGCGTGGTGGCACGCGCATGCGCCCACGCCATGGCCACGAGGGGATCGGCCGTCAGCTCCTCCTCATCGAGTTCCGCCAACTGCAACCACGCGGAGAAAGCCACGGGCTCGCCGGTTTCGGTCCGTCGATACAGCCGGAACGCCTCCGGCTGACGTTCCGCCCAGAAGGCGGCGCAGCCTGCGGACGCCGCACCCTCCGCTGCCGTCGCCACCCGGAGCAGCGTGCCGACGTCCTCCTCCCGCAACACCTCTTCCTGGAACTCGCCCTCGTCGTGGCGGTCGCGGAAATCGGCCCCGTTGCCACGATGCAGGTAGAGCAGTGCCGCCACCGCGCCGAGCACGTCCCCATCGCTCGCCGTGCGCACCCGCTCCGCCAGATGCGCATGGATGCGGCCGTGCATCATCGCGTACCCCTCGGGATCCCGCCAGCGCAGGTCCGCCTCCAGCAGCTCTCGCACCACGACATGCGGAAACAGCCCGAGACTGCTCGACTCCACGAACGGCAACCGCCGCAACCACCGGAACAACGTCCCGGCTTCCTCCGGCAAGGCCGCCCGCAGCAGGTCCTCCGTCGTCATGTACGCATGCGCGCAGATCTCCAGGGCACGCCGATGCGCCGCCGAAGGCAATTCGCCCACCAGCTGATCCAGCAGCGTGGCCACCACGTCCTGATTCGGCGTCCACCGCCCGCCGTTCTTCACCGCCACGGCCGCCCCCAGGAGCAGCGCCAGCGGATGACCACCGGCGAAGGCCAGCAGCGGCTCGCGCAACTCGGCCGGCACCCCGGCGGAGTCCATCAGGGCCTGCGCATCTCCGGCCCGCAGGTCGCGCAGCGGCAGCACCGCCAGCGTCCCCGCCCATCCCGGATCCGCCTGCCACCGCATATCCGGCGGGTTTCGCCCCGCGATCACCACCAGCGCCCCCATGGGCAGCCGCGGCAGGAATCGCTCGCGCAGCCATCCCTCCAAGCCCTGAATTCGTTCGAAGTTGTCGACCAGCAGCACCGCGTCCGGATCGCGAAGCAGGAGCTCAGACACCACCGACGGCGGCTCCAGCATGCGCCCGTCCACCAGGGACACCGGCCGCCCCGCCACGTCGGCCTCGTGCGCGAACCGCCGCAACAAGGCCGACTTCCCGATGCCGCCGGGACCGTGCACGTACAGAACGCTGCAGCCGCCGCCGTACAACGCCGCGTTGAAAACCGCGAGCTCTTCCTCCCGCCCCACGAACGCCATCTCACGCGCTGCTTGCAGGCGCCATCCCAGCAATCCGGACAATGACATACCCCTAACTCCTCTCCGAACTCCCGGTCAATACCGCTGTTAGCCCACGCCGGGGTGGGGGCGTCGACGTGGTGGCGTGCCGCCGCTGCCCGGGCGGTGCTCGAAGTGCCACCACTCGTTGTCGTAGATGCGGTAGAGGTCGTAGCGGGCGCCGTGTTCCTCGAGCCAGCGCGCGCCTTCGTGCGGGCGCACGTCCAGCGCGATGCCCTTGACGTGGCAGGATTCCGCCGGTGGTAGCACGAGCATTCGGGCCGAGGCCGGGGAGCCGGCGCGGCGCACCTCCTCGTCGAACATCCGTTGCTGGACCAGGGGATCGCGGTATCCCGAGGTGAGGCCGATGAGCTGGCCGTGACGCCAGAGCGCCTCGGTGCGCGCCGCGCTGAACGCCGCCCTGGCGCCGTCGGTGAGCCCGGTGAGGTCCTCGGCGGGGAATCGCATCCGCAACGCCCAGCGGCAGGCCAGTTCGCGGGCGCGGCCGGGATGGCGGACGAACGCCGCCGGCAGCAGGAGCACGGCGAGCACCAGCGTGATCGCGGCGTACAGCCGGTCACGGGGCCGAGGTGGGATGGTTCGTGGCTCGTTCATGACGAACTACGATTGGCGCCGAATATGCGCGCGTTGTCAGCCGTATGTCACCGTTTGTCGACGGCGGCCACCGCCGGCGAGACCGTGACACAACCATGACATGGCGCGGACGAGGCGGGGACACGGTCGGCCGACAGTGGATGGGGTTGACCGGCGGGGAAGTTACGGAGCGTGCGGTGAAAGTCAGCGGCGTGTCGCGAGTGTTGTTGATCGAGGATGATCCGGCCGTGCGGGAGGGCCTTGAGCTGGCCCTGACCGGGCATGGGCACCGGGTGCGCGCGGTGGAGTCCGGCGAGCAGGGGCTGGACCGGCTGCGTACGGACCTTCCCGACGTCGTCGTGCTCGATCTGATGCTGCCTGGCATGGACGGGTTCGAGGTCTGCCGCCGCGTCCGGGCCGCCGGGGAGGTACCGATCATCATGCTGACCGCGCGCGGCGACGACATGGACGTGGTGGCCGGGCTGGAGGCGGGCGCCGACGACTACGTGGTCAAGCCGGTGCAGCCCAGGGTGCTCGAGGCACGCATTCGCGCGGTGCTCCGGCGGACCGGCCGGGACCAGGCGGAGCTGGAGCGGCACGGGGACCTGACCATCGATCGGGCCGGGCTGGTGGTCGCCAACCGCGGCGTGCCGGTCAGCCTCGCCCCGACCGAGTTGCGCCTGCTGCTCGAGCTCTCCGGCACGCCGGGCCGGGTGCACAGCCGCCAGCAGCTGCTGGAGTCGGTGTGGGAGCACGGGTATTTCGGCGACTCGCGTCTCGTGGACGCGTGCGTGCAGCGGTTGCGCGCGAAGATCGAGGACGACTCGGCGGCGCCCGTCTACGTGCAGACGGTGCGGGGGTTCGGGTACCGGTTCGGGCCGGTGTGAGCCGCCGGTGACACCTCGGCCGAGCCTGGGGCTGCGTGCCCGGCTGTTGTTCGCGTTCGCCCTGCTGTGTGTGGTCACCGCGGCGGCGGTGGCCGGCGGGATCTACGTCCAGGCCCGCAACGACATTCTGCAGCGGACCCAGGATGCCACGGTCCAGGCGGTGACAAGCCGCCTGGAGGCGCTCTACCCGTTGCGGAGCGCGGCGCCGGGCTCGGCCGAGCTCGGCGAGATCGCCGACGCCGTGACCGACCAGAACAGCAGCTTCGCGGTCGCCTTCTACCGCGAGACGCACTCGCCGGTCCCCTCGCCGCCGGGGGACTTGAGGCCGGGCGGGAGGGCGCTGCTCTGGGATCTCGGGGTGATTTCACCTGAGTTGCGGCGGGTGGTGGCCAGCGGCCGTACCGCGTGGCAGCGGGTGGTGTTGCAGGACTCGCCCTGGCTGATCGTCGGCACGCCGTTGCTGATCGCCGAGCGGGGTCGGACGACGCGGGTGTCCGGCATCGAGGTCTACACCGCGCGGAACCTTCTTCCCGAACAGCGCAGCATCGACGAGCTCGCCACGCGCGCCTGGCGCACCGGCGGGGCGGCCCTGGCGTTCGCGGTCGTCCTCGCGTTGCTGGCCGCCCGCGGCGTGCTGCGCCCGGTGCGCGAGCTCGGCCGGGCGGCACGCCTGCTGGGCGAGGGCGAGCTGCGGACCAGGATCGCGGTCAGCGGCTCCGACGAGCTGGCCGACGTGGCACGCACGTTCAACAACACCGCCGCGGAGCTGGAACGGCACGTCAAGCAGCTCCGCGAGATGGAGGCCGACGCCCGCCGGTTCGTGGCCGACGTGTCCCACGAGCTGCGCACCCCCCTGGCCGCGCTCACCGCGGTCGCCGACGTCCTCGACGAGGAGGCGGCCCGGCTGCCCGAGCCCGCCGGCAAGGCCGCCAGGCTGGTCAGCCAGGAGACGCTCAACCTCACCGGGCTGGTGAACGACCTCATCGAGATCAGCAGGTTCGACTCCGGCGTCGCGGCCCTCACGCTGAACGAGATAGACGTGGCCGAGCTGGTGCGCGCGACCCTGCGGGCCCGGGGCTGGTCCGAGTCGGTGCACGCCGAGCTGCCACCCGCGGTGACGGCACGGCTGGACCCGCGCCGAGTGGACGTCATCCTCGCGAACCTGGTCGGCAACGCCCTGCGGCACGGCGAACCGCCGGTGTCGGTACGGCTTTCCGCCGACCCGCACTGGATCGCTCTCGAGGTCCGCGACCACGGACCGGGGCTGGACGAAGCGGTGCTGCCGCACGTGTTCGACCGGTTCTACAAGGCCAACGCGGCCAGGGCCAGGTCCGAGGGCAGCGGCCTCGGCCTCGCCATCGCGCGGGAGAACGCGCGCCTGCACCGAGGCGACCTCACCGTCGCCAACGCCGCGGACGGCGGCGCCATGTTCACGCTGCGCCTGCCACGCCGTCCGGACGGAGGCCCCGAGTGAGGACCGGGCTCGCCCGCCACGTGCTCGCCGCGGGCCTCGTATCGCTCGTCGCCGTGGCCGGCTGCGGCGTGCGCCCCAGCGGGGTCATCATCGGCGGCGACCCACCGAGCGGAGGCGTCGCGCCAACCACGACGATCACCCTCTACCTGGTGAAGAACGGCCGGCTCAGCGCGGTGACGCGGCCCGGACCCGGTGGTCGTCCACTGTTCAATGCGGACACGCTCGCGCTGCTGGCAGCCGGACCCACCGCGACGGAACAGGCGGACGGACTCACCACCGACGTCCCGCCCGAGGCCGGCCCGTTCTCGGTGACCGCCGAGCCGGCCGGCCACTTGGTGGTGACCCTGTCCACTCCGGCCGGCGAACTGTCCGCACTGGCCGTCGAGCAGATCGTGTGCACGGCCGCCGCCACGACGCCGGAAAGCCCTGCCCAGGTCACCGTCGTCGGTGCGGGGCAGAGCGTCGGCCCTCGAAACTGCCCGGGGTAACTATCCTCTGTCATGGGCCGGCTCGGTCTCGTTCAGCCGGCGCCGCAGGTGGGCCCGTTCGGGTTCGGTGCCGGCCAGTTCGAGCGCTTCCCGGTAGGCCGCCGCAGCCTCGGGCAGCCGGCCGAGGCGCTGCAGCAGGTCCCCGCGGGCGGCCGGGTAGGGGTGGTGACCGCGCAGTTGCGGCTCGTCGGCCAGCTCGTCGAGCAGTGCCAAGCCGGCCTCGGGGCCGTCGCGCATCGCTATCGCCACGGCACGGTTCAGCGCGACGACGGGGGACGGTGTGAGCGCGAGCAGTACGTCATAGAGCGCCACGACCTGCGGCCAGTCGGTGGTCGCCAGGTCGACGGCCTCGTCGTGCAGGGCGGCGATGGCGGCCTGCACCCCGTACGGGCCGGGGGGACCGCCGGTCAGCGCGATGATCACCAGGGCGCGGCCCTCCTCGATCATCGTACGATCCCAGCAGGCGCGGTCCTGCTGGTCCAGCAGCACGATCTCGCCGTCCGGGCCGGTCCGGGCGTCGCGTCGCGCGTGGATCAGCAGCATCAGCCCGAGCAGACCGGCGATCTCCCGCTCGGCGGGCAGCAACCGGCGCAGTATCCGCGCCAGCCGGATGGCCTCCTCCGCGAGGTCGAGCCGCTGCAACCGCGGGCCCGAGCTGGCCGCGTAACCCTCCGTGAAGATCGAATAGATGACCTGGAGCACCCCGGGCAGGCGCTCCGGCAACTCATCGGCGCCGGGCACCCGGAAGGGGATGCGCGCCTCGCGGATCTTCTTCTTCGCCCGGACGATCCGCTGGGCCATCGTCGCGGTCGGCACGAGAAAGGCCCGCGCCACCTCAGGCGTCGCCAGACCGGCCAGGCAGCGCAGGGTCAGCGCCCCGCGGTCCTCGGCCGCGAGCGCGGGGTGGGCGCAGGTGAAGAACATCTGCAACCGCTCGTCGGGGAGATCGCCGTCGGCGTCCGCGGGCGGAGCGGGGTCGGCCCGGTCCGCCTCCACCTGCAGGATGGCGAGACGGGCGGCGTAGGCCTGGTCCCGCCGCAGGCGGTCGACGGCCCGGCGCCGGGCCGTGGTCAGCAGCCAGGCGCCCGGCCGGGCCGGAACGCCCTCGACCGGCCATTGCACCAGGGCCGCCTCGATGGCCTCGGAAGCGACCTCCTCGGCCAGGTCGAGATCGCCGAAACGGCGGACGAGGGAGGCGAGCAGCCGGCCGCGCTCCTCACGGAACACCGACTCCACTGACGACTGGGCGGACATGCCGGCTCCCTCGTCCCGCACCGTCAGGCCCCGAAGTCGGCGATCGGACGCACCACGACCGACCCGCTGCCGCGCGCGCCGGGGTTGCGGGCGGCCCAGTCGAGCGCGACATCCAGGTCCGGCACGTCGATGACGTAGAAGCCGCCGAGAACCTCGCGGGTCTCGGCGAACGGCCCGTCGGTGACGGTCCGCCTGCCGTCCTGGCCGACCTGCACCGTCGTGGCGGTGACCAGGTCCGCCAGCGACTCCCCGGAGACGAAGATCCCGGCGTCCTTCAGCTCCTTGTCGTAGCTCACCCACTCCTCGAAGCTGCACTCGGCGGGCGCGCCGTTCCCGTCGACCGCACCAGCGTTGATCAGCAACATGTACTTCATGGTCCGACTCCTGTTGTTTCCTCGCGCGGCGGGGTTGCCGTACACCTATGACGTCGTACAGGAACCGCCAAATCGACAGGCCCCGAGGATTTTTGTTCGTCAGCGGGAGGGCTGCGGGCGTACCAGGCCAGTTTGGTAGGCGATGACGACCAGTTGGGTACGGTCGCGGGCGTGCAGTTTGGTCATGGCGCGCTGGATGTGGGTGCGGACGGTCAGCGGGCTGACGACCAGGTGGTGGGCGATCTCCGTGTTGGACCTGCCTTCGGCGGCCAGGGCCATGACTTCGCGTTCCCGGGTGGTGAGGGCGGTCAGTCGCTCGGCAGGGGGCGCGTCCTGTTCAGGGGTGGTGAGGAATCGGGTGATCAGGGCTCTGGTGGCGGTGGGTGACAGGAGGGCGTCGCCGGCGGCGACCGTGCGGATACCGTCGAGTAGCGCGTCGGCGGAGACGTCCTTGCCGAGGAATCCGCTGGCGCCGGCGCGCAGGGCCTGGGCGACGTACTCGTCGGTTTCGAAGGTCGTGAGGATGAGGACGCGGGTGGCGGACAGGCTCGGGTCGGCGCAGATGGCGGTGGTGGCGGCGAGGCCGTTGGCGCCGGGCATGCGGATGTCCATGAGGACGAGGTCGGGGTGGTGGACGCGGGTCAGCGCGACCGCTTCTTCGCCCTCGGCGGCTTCGCCTGACTGCGGCGCCACAGCAGCGCCAGCGTGCCGAGCACGGCCAGCGGCACGGCGGACCGCCAGCTCAGGTTGTCGGTGTAGGACAGGTCGCTGTTGAGTATCGCGGGGCCGGACGTGGCGAAGAGCAGCAGGGCGATGAGTGCCACGTCGACGACGCGGGGGTTGCTCTTGGCGTACTGGCTGATCGTCATCGCATGCTCCGGCCCGGGGTCCATGGTCTCCCACGCTATGAGCTACCCGAGGCGGTCAGCGCCGGGGCACCGGTGGTGTGGCGGCTGAGGGCTTTGCCTTCCACGTCGACGCGTGGCAGCAGCCGGTCGAGCCATCGCGGCAGCGACCAGGCCCGCTCGCCGAGCAGCGCGAGGAGTGCGGGCACGAGGGCCATGCGAACGACGAAGGCGTCGAACAGGACGGCGGCGGCCAGGCTGAATCCGATCATCTTGATCATGGGCAGGTCGGCGCCGACGAACCCGGAGAACACCGCGATCATGATCAGGGCGGCGGCCACCACGACCCGGGCGCTGTGCCGGAAGCCGGGTGACCACCGCCTGCCCGGCCGGCTCTCCGTGGGTGTACGCCTCCCGCATCCGGGTGACGAGGAACACCTCGTAGTCCATGGCCAGACCGAAGATCATGCCCACCAGCACGATCGGCATCATGCTGATGATCGGGCCGGTCTGCTGCAGGCCGATCAGGCCGGCGCCCCAGCCCCATTGGAAGACCGCGACGACCGCGCCGAGCGAGGCGAGCACCGACAGCAGGAAGCCGAAGACGGCCTTGAGCGGCACGATCACGGAACGGAAGATCACCAGCAGCAGCAGGAAGGCCAGGCCGAGCACGATCGCGAGATACGGGACGAGCGCGTCCTGTACCTTCCGCGCGACGTCGATGTTCACCGCCGTGGTGCCCGTGACCAGGAAAGTCGCGCCAGTGCCGTACTGGGTCGTTCACCGCGGATGAGCCGGACGACGTCCTTGGTCTGCTCGCTGGTGGGGGCCGTGGCCGGGGTGGCGGTGAACAGCGCGGTGTCGCCCGCGGGGTTGAACTGGGCCGGAGAGACGGACACCACGCCCGGAGTGCCGGCGATCTTCGCGGCGATGGTCCGCACCGCCGCCTGCGGGTCGCCCGCGCCGTGGGCGTCCACCACGATGGTCAGCGGGCCGTTGAAGCCCGGCCCGAAACCGTCGGCGAGCGCGTCGTAGGCCCGGCGCTCGGTGGTCGCGGTGGACTTGGTCTCGTCGCCGGGCATGCCCAGCTGCAGGTCCACCACCGGTACGGCGAGCACCGCCAGGCTGACGACCGAGCCGAGCAGCACGGTCACGGGGCGGCGCAGGACGAGCCGCGCCCAACGGGTCCCGGCGTTGTCCGTTTCCTTCCTCGCCCTGCCCGTACGGACACGCCGGGCGAGTACGGCGTCCGGCCAGAAACCCAGCAGCGCGGGAACCAGGGTCAGCGCGACGAGCACCGCGATCACGACCGCCCCGGCCGCGGTCACGCCCATCATGCCCGCCGCCGGGATGCCGACCACCGCGAGCCCGGCCAGCGCGACGACGACGGTGAGCCCGGCGAAGACCACCGCAGAGCCAGCGGTACCCACGGCCAGGCCGGCGGCCTCCTGGGGCGGGTGTCCCTTGGCTCGTTCCTCGCGGTAACGGGAGACCACGAACAGGGCGTAGTCGATGCCGACCGCGAGTCCCAGCATGGAGGCCAGGGTGCTGCTGGTCGCGGACAGCCCGAAGACACCGCCCACGGTGAAGATCGTGAGCATGCTGACACCGACGCCGAGCACGGCGGTCACCAGCGGCAGGCCCGCGGCCACCAGCGAACCGAACGTGATCAGCAGCACCAGCGCGGCGAGCCCGACACCGACCAGCTCGCTCAGCCCACCGACCTCAGGCTGACCGGCCAGCACCGGCCCACCGACGTCCACCGTCAACCCCGCCGCCCGCGCCTGGTCGACGGCCTCCCGAAGGTGATCTTTGGTGGCGTCGGTGAGATCGTCGGCTGTCGCCGTATACATGACGGTCGCATACGCCGTCGACCCGTCCTCGCTCACCGCCCGCGCCTGGAACGGGCTCACGACGCCGCCGACCTGGCGTCCCCCCGACACCTCGCCCACGAGCCGGTCGATGATCGCGCGGTTGCCGGCGTCGCTGACCTTCTCTCCTGCCGGGACGACGAACACGACCCGGCGGTCGCCTTCTCGACGTCGCCGGGGAACCGCTGCTGCATAAGGCCCAGCGCGTGCTGCGCCTCAATGCCGGGCATGGACCCGGTGTCATCAGGGAGCTCGGACGCGGTGGTCGACGCGAAGCCGACGCCGCCCAGAACGGCCACCCACACCAGAACGAAATACCAGCGCCGTCGAAAGGCCAGACGGCCAAGCCGGTAGAGAAACGCAGCCACGGGACGAGGCCTCCGTATCGGAATCGAGGACCTCGTCAGCCTCGCCCCCCGCGAACGTTCCCGTCGTCGTGCGCCTGCTGGCAATTCCTCTACTGAAATCGCAGTAGTTCAGGCTCCCCGACCGTCAAGCGCGCCTCCGGTTGGAGGCGCGCGACGGGGGTCGCCTCGCAGATTACGGGGTGAGGCTGTTCACGCGGGCGCGGACCAGGGCGGTGACCACCGGGCCGGCCTCCCAGCTTCCGTCTATCGCGGTGATCGTGACATTTCCGGCGGTCAGTAGGGTCCGGTCGGAGTTGTTGTCCGGGTCGGGGGTCGTGGAGAAGACCGGGAGGATGCGGAAGCACGTCGGGCAGACGTCCGTGGCCGGGGCGTAGGCCGTGGTGATCGGCAGTGACAGGCCCAGCGAGGCGGTTTTCACCTGGCCGGTCGTGACGATCGGATAGTTCACGTTCAGCCCGGTGTGCGGCGGCAGCAGGCGGCCGTTCTGCTGGGTCACGGCGAGACGGTTGACCAGTTTGACGGCGAACGCGGTGGCCTGCGTCATGGTCGGGAAGGCCGAGCCGTCCCTGGCGACGCTCAGCGCGATGGACGGCAGGCCGGCGGCGAGGGCGGTGACGGCGGCGCCGACCGTGCCCGAGTGGTTGGCGAGCGAGGCGACGTTCTCGCCCGGGTTCGGGCCGGAGACGACCAGATCCGGCGGGTTGCCGGCGAAGACCGTGTTGACGCCGAACGCGACCGCGTCGGCCGGGCTGCCCGCGACCGACCAGACGCCGGGCGACACCTGCGACGCCGTCAGGGTGGTGCCGAACCTGATGTTGATCGACGTGCCGACGGCGCTCGCGTCGGCCGCCGGGGCGACGATCGTGACCTGGTGGCCCGCGGCGATCAGCGCGGTGCGCAGCGCCTGCGTGTAGGTCGAGGCGTAGCCGTCGTCGTTGGTGAGCAGGATGCGCAGCGACGGCGGAGTCGCCTGAGCCTGTACGGGATTCGCCAGCGTCAGCATGCTGACTAACAGGGCTGGGATGAGAAGGATTCGTCGGAACACGATCGGTCTCCTTGTCGTCAGGCGCTCGGCGCCTGGTATTTCCAATTGCATGGGCTCGGCATCGATAGGGGTGTCGACAAGTTCAGATCCATCGTTCACCTCGCATTCACGAGGATGGTTCCAGCGCACCTCAGAACCCATTTCGGCCAGCATGGATAGAGATCGAGCACGAGTGACGCGAAAGTGAACCTGCCCGGCACCAGCGTGCGACACCCCGTACCGTGGAGCACACCCCTAATTTCTCCACCCCTAGCCGAAACTAATTGCCACCAGATCTAACGAGGGAAGAAAACGGGGAATATGACTCATCCGACGCTGCGTGAGGTCGCCGATGTGTCAAGCCCCGAGTCCGGCAGGATGATCACATGGCAGAGAAGAACGGCAGGCGATGGAACCACAACATCCATTACCACCCCCGCATCCTGCGCGCGATCCCTGAAGGCGCCCAGCGCGCCCTCGACGTCGGCTGCGGCGAGGGCATGCTCGCCCGCGAGCTCGACCGTGCCGCGCGTCACCGGCATCGACCTCGACGCGCTCAGCATCGACCAAGCCCGTGAGCACCCGGACGACGTCGAGTACATCCTCGGCGATTTCCTCACCCACCCCTTCGAGCCCGCCTCGTTCGACGTCGTCGCGTCGGTGGCCACCCTGCACCACATGGACGCCGCCACCGGGTTGGCCCGCATACGCGACCTGCTGCGCCCTGGCGGCGTCCTGGCCATCGTCGGCTTGGCCCGTAGCACCATGCCCAAAGACCTGCCACGCGACCTGGCCGGCGTCGTCGCCGGTCTCTCCCATCGCGCCATGAAGGGCCACTGGGAGCATCCGTCCCCCATCGTGTGGCCGCCGCCGGTGACGTACCCGCAGATGCGAGCGCTGGCCGCCGAGATTCTGCCCGGCTCCCAGTACCGCCGTCACCTCCTGCTGCGTTACAGCATCACCTGGCGCAAGCCGCAGGACTGAGCTGCGGCACCGGCCGTCAGGGTGACAGCAGCCCGTGGCACAGCTGGTCGGCACTCCAGTCCTGCCTCCAGCCTTCCGATGGTCAGTCGCTACTGGCCGTTCCGATCATCCTCGCGGGCCTTATCAGCTGGCGGGCTTGCCGAACCAGCGGGAGAGGTGGTCGTCCAGGTCTTGCTGATCGTCGCCGATCCAGGCGACGTAGCCGTCGGGGCGTAGCAGGACGCACGGAACATCCAGGTCCGCTGAGGGGTCCGCAAGGTAATCGACCCGGTCTGACCAGCCGCCGACGGTCAGGCGTTCGGTGCGGTCCAGCAGCAGGCCGCGGCCGCGATGCAGCAGACCGTAGAGGTGGCCCTGTTTCACGTCGATGTCGCGCAGGCGGCGGCCGAGCAGGTCGGGGCCCTCGCCGAAGTCGTAGCGGATGCCGACCGCGGCGATCTTCTCGATCAGATGGCGGTTCACCTCGTCGAAGTCCATCAGTTCGGTGAGCAGCCTGCGCACGGCCTGCGGGCCCGGTTCGGTGGACAGCAGTTCCGTCTGGGCGCGGGTGTTGTCCAGCACGTCCTCGGCGACCGGATGACGTTCGGCCTGGTAGGTGTCCAGCAGTGTGTCCGGGGCCCAGCCGCGGATCTGTGCGGCCAGTTTCCAGCCGAGGTTGAACGCGTCCTGAACGCCCAGGTTGAGGCCCTGTCCGCCGATGGGTGGATGGATGTGTGCCGCATCGCCGGCCAGCAGCACCCGCCCCACCCGATAACGTTCGGCCAGCCGGGTGGCATCCCCGAAGCGGGACATCCAGCGCGGGGAGTGCACGCCGAAATCGGTTCCGGCGATGGTGCGCAGCTGTTGTTTGAAATCCTCGAGGGTGGGCGGTTCCGCGCGGTCGCTGACTCCCGCGGCGGGGACTAAGACGCTGTAGACCCCTTCGCCGAAGGGCCGGAGCCAGAATCGCTGATGGGTCTGGCGGATTTCGGTCACCTTGGCGGCGATCTCGTCCTGCGGCACGCCTGCTTCCATCTCGCCCATCAGCGTCTCGGTCCGTGCGGGCTCGCCGGGGAAGCCGACGCCGAGCAGTTTGCGCACCGTACTGCGCGCGCCGTCACAGCCGAGGAGGTAGCGCGAACGCAGCTGTTCCCCGTCGGCCAGCTCGACGGTCACGCCCTCGTCGTCCTGCTCGAAACCGGCGACCGCGCACCCGCGCCGGACCTGCGCACCCAGTTCGATCGCGTGTTCTTCGAGGAGATGTTCGATGACCGGCTGCGGGATGCCCAGCAGATAGGCGTACGCGGAATCCAGGCCCTCGGGCGCGGGTTTGGGGATGGCGGCGAAGATACCGCCGACCGGACGCCGTCTTCCGCGTTCGAGAATGCGATCCAGCAGTCCGCGCATCGCCATCAGCTCGAGACTGCGAATATGCAGACCGACTATGCGGACGAACGAGGCGGGCTCGGTTTCCTTCTCCAGAAC
>NZ_BLAE01000102.1 GCF_009687865.1 Acrocarpospora macrocephala | reverse complement strand
AGCCCTTTGGTTTCCCCCGGGCTCCGCCCGGCCCCTCGGCTCCGCCCGGCCCTTCCATCCCCGCGGTACCCACACCGGCGAGACCCGTGCCGTAATCGCTCACCCACGCAGCCCTTTGGTTTCCTCCAGGCTCCGCCCGGCCCTCGCCATCCCCGCAGTACCCACGCCGACGGGAACCCGTCCCGTAATCGCTCACCCACGCAGCCCTCGGTCGCCCTCTCCGGGACAAGGGATTGGGGGAAGAGCCAAAAGGTCGCCTCTGAATGATCAGAAGCGACCTGTCTGTGCAGCTAGATGGGAGCCCCCAAACGGAATCGAACCGTTGACCTTCTCCTTACCATGGAGACGCTCTGCCGACTGAGCTATAGGGGCGGTATCCGTGTCGCTCGCGCGCCGCGGACAGGTGCAACCATACACGTCCGCCGCGACGGATGCGAAATCAAATCCGCCCTCCGACACGCCCGACCAGCACCCCGCCCGGCGTCACGGAGTGGCTAGGGTTCCGTTGAGATCGGCGCCCTCTTGCTGGGCCACCGGCAGGTCCACTTGGATGTCATATTTCGAGAAATACGCCTGCCCCTGAGCCATCTTGATCGAGCTCAGCGTCACGGTCGCGTCATACGGTTTGTCCAGGCACTCCGGCAGGCACCAGCTGCCGCTCAGCTTCCCGGAGCCGACAGCGGTCTCCGGCCCCCAGTTCTGCCACGTCAACTTGCTCAGCGAGCTGAACTCCGAGACCACGAGATCGGCCGGCCGCTGATCGGGCCTGCCTTGCTCGTCGCCGAAGGAGTTGAAGACGTAGACCGTGGCCGGAGGCGTCTCCACCGGGGTGGCGGAAATCGGTTCAGGAGGGGTGGCGGTCGCCGTACTGGATGATGGGGTCTCGCTTGCCGAAGGCGTACCTGATGGGGTGGAAGCGCCGCAGGAGACGGCGGCTAGAGAGGCGGCGGCGAGGGCGATGAGCAGGCGCATACTTCGACGTTAGATGGGTTGGCCTGCGGATTCTCGGAATCAACGCAACAGTGGCGGCTACGGAACGGCGGCCCAGCGGTCGGCGGCGCGGCGGGGCAGCGGAATGACCTCGCATAGGTCGGCAAGGTCGACATGTCGGGCGACGGCCTCGACCGAGAGGCAGTCGGCGACCACTTCGCCGTTCCGCCGGACACGCAGCACCTGGCGGCCGTCGAGAAACGCGGGCACGATGTCGTATCCGTCCGGTCCCACCCATCGACTGTCCATAGCTCGACAAACTAGCGTCCAGCACCGTCATTTTCGGGCAATGACACACGCCACTCGCGTTTCACCAAGTCGACACTAGGTCGACATTAAGCGGCCAGGCGCACCGTAGGTCCATGACGACCCCAGATCTCACCGGACTCCGGATTATTCACCGCGCGATGCGTGGCGACTTACACCGTCTTGTCGCCCTCACCGAGGCGATCAGCGCAGGCCGCACCGACGTCTCCCCCGCCCGAGCCACCGCCATCGCGCACTTCGTCGGCCAGATCCGCCACACCATCCATCAGCATCACACCCGCGAGGACGAGATCGTCTGGCCGCTGCTCGAGCGCTCGGCCGGCGCCGCCGTCGACCTCACCGACCTGTCGGACGACCACTCGGCTCTCGATCCGCTGCTCGCCGAGATGGAATCCGCCGGGCGCGCTTTCGCCGCGAACCGCGACAACATCGCCCCTTTGGCCGCCGCTATCCGCAAACTCTCCGAACTCCTCGACGAACACATCGAAGAGGAGGAACGCCGCATCTTCCCCGTCATCACGAAATACGTCACCGTCGCCGACTGGGAACGCGCCGAAACGGCCATCCGTAAAGGCGGCAGCATCAAGTTCGACCTCGCCTGGGTCTCCCACTACGCGACCCCAGCCGAACTGGCTCATATCCGGTCCAAAGCGGGCCCCATCATCACCCTGATGATCGCGATGATCCGCCCCGGCCACCGCCGCCGCCAGCAACTCATCTTCGGCTCAACGAGTTGATCCTCACCACAACAGCTCATCCCCGCCCCCGGGACTCGTGCGATCCCTCCCGGACTGGCGGGGATGGCTGGAGACGGCCATGCCCCGGACCACGGCCACCCGATCGGGGTCTCGTGCCTCTCGCGCCGTGGTCCGAACTTGCCCCAAGAGCAAGAAAGATCACAGACGGTGCAGTGCCTCGCGGGCCTGCCGGGCGAAGTGGGTGGAACCGACTCGATCGGCGGTTTCAACGGCTGAGGTGTAGTGCGCCCGGGCGGCGGCTGGGTCGTTGAGGTATTCGGCCAGTTCGCCGAGGGTCTGGTCGATCGGACCCAGGGTGACCGAGCCGCTGTGCAGGCCCGCGATCTCCCCGGACAGCTGTCCGAGTTCGCGATAGCACCACGCGGCGACCTCGCGATTGCCGAGAATCATGGCCGTTTCGGCGCGCAGGACGGTGAAGCACGCCCAGTAAACCTCGGGCTTGGTGGGGTAGTCGGGCCGCCAGGCGGCGCGGGCCTCGTCCACGTGCCCCGCCGCGATCAGGGCGCGAATGTACACCTCGTGGAGCTCGTCGCCATAAATGTGGAGAACGTCGTTGACTTCCTGCAGCGATTCTCCGCCACGCCCCGCCAGATGCCGTACCGCGAACCGGGCCACGGCTCCGAAAACGGCTGCGTTGATTCCGCCGGTCTCGGCGATTCGGTCGGTGAGCGTCCCGTATGCCGCCTCGGCCGCGTCGAACTCGCCCGCTATGACCAGGTCGAGCGCGTCGAGGATGGCGACGATCGCCAGCATGTGGCCGAGTTGCCCGCTCGTGCTGTATTTGGTGGCTTGTTCGGCGTGCCAGCGCGCCTGTGCCCGGTCGCAGTTCCCCAGCGACACCATGACCATGCAATAGTGCCCGAGCGCTTGGTAGCCGGGCAGACCATGCGCCTCCGACACCTCCAGCAGTTGGCGCCCCGCCGATGCCAGCTCGGTACGGCGTAGCGGAACGACAAGCACCCAATACAGTCCATTGAGTGCCATACAGAGCAGGACAGGATCGTCGAGGTCACGGGCGATCCGCATCGCCTCGGCGCTCGCGGCTTCGATAGCCGGATGGTCAAGTCCTTCCAACTGGTGACATAGCGCGACAAGCAGCCGGGCTCGGAGCGGCGGGTCCGCCGACGGAATCGACTCCCGGATGGCGGCGACCATCTCCGTTTCCATGGTGGCGCTCGCCCGAATCGTCCAGATCAGGGGAGCGTCGAGGCACGCCGCCCGGGCGAGTCCCTGCGGATCGCCCATCCGCCGGGCCAGCGCCACCGCCTCGGCGCGCACCCGCACCGCCGCCGAGATGTCCCCGGCCAGCGCCTGCGCCGACACCAACCTGCACATCACGTCCAAAGTGAGCGCGTCGTCGGGCTCCGCGGCTTGGTCGAGGGCCTCCAGCGCGCCCTTCAACAGGGTGACCGCTTCGCGGTGCGCGTACAGACCGGAAGCCCTGTCCGCGGCCCGCAATCCATATCCGGCTGCCCGAATCGCGGTGGCCGGGGTCGCCGCCGCGAGGGCATGATGACCGAGAGCGCCCACATCGCCTGGCCGTACCGATTCGAGGGTGGTGAGCACTTTCTGATGCAGCCGGGTGCGCCTCAACCGGGGAATGTCCTCATAAAGGGTTTCGCGCACCAGGACATGCGCGAACCTCACCTTTCCCGGCGCGGGCTCGGTGAGCAATCCGGACAACACCCCCGCTTCCAGCCCGTCGAGCACGGTCTCCTCGTCCGCCTCCGGCAACGCGATCAGCACATCCGCGTCGGCGTCTCGCCCCAGCACGGCCGCATTGCGCAGCGTCGTCTGCGCCGTCGCCGGCAACCGCGCCAGCCGTCGCCGGATCACATCCCGCACCCCAGGCGGCAGCCGGTAAGCCGCAGAAACCCCTTCCGCTCCCAGCAGCCGCGCCATCTCGCTAACAAAGAGCGGATTCCCCCCGGTACGCTCCGCGATCGTGACGATCGTCGCCGTCCCCACCTCGACTCCGGAACGTTCCCGGACAAGCGTGGCCACATCCGCCACGCCCAGCCCGTTCAGCGTCAGATTCTCCGCCGCCTGTACGGCCAGCGCCGCCCGCGTCGCCATAAGATCGTCATTGGTTTCCGTCGGCCGATGCGTGAGCAGCACCAGCACCGGGGTTTCGGCCAGCCGAACCGCGAGGTGGCGCAGCAGGTGCAGGGTCTCGTCGTCGGCCCGGTGCACGTCCTCCAGCACGATCAGCAGCGGCCCCGGCACCTCGTCGAGAAAATCCCCCACCGCCCTGGCCAGCCAGAACTGCCCGACCGGCGGCGCGTCGTCGGTCAGCAGCGGCGCCAGCCGGGGGGCGAGCTCCGGAGTCAGGGGACGAACCCCGGACAACTGCCGCAATACCTCGCTCCACGCCCACGCGGGCGGCACGCCTCCCAGCGTCTCCGGGCAGCGCCCGACCGCCGTCGTCCAGCCCACCGCCGCCAACTGCCGCGCCAGCGCCTCGGCCAGCGTGCTCTTGCCCGCGCCCGCGTCCCCGCCCAGCCAGGCGACCCGGAAACCACCCCTGGCCAGGTTCGCCGCCGTCGTCAGGCGGGCAAGCTCGGCCGTACGCCCGACGATTCCGGGGGCGGCGGGAGCCGCGGCACGCTTTGGCCGTACGGGCGGAGGGGTGAGCTGAAGTGTTTCGGTCTGAGCGAGAATGTCGCCCTCGAGGGTACGCAAAGCGGGCCCCGGATCCACGCCCAGCTCGTCGGCCAGCGTCTCCCTGGTCCGCCGGATGACCGCGAGCGCCTCCCCTTGCCGCCCGGCGCGATAGTACGAAAGCGCCAGCAACCGCACCGCGTTCTCCCGCAACGGATGCGCGGCGACATGCCGCTCCAAATCCGGTACGGCTGCCGCGTGCCCGCCCAGCGCCAGCCCCGCCTCCGCGCGGTACTCGACGGCGACCAGTTTCAGCTCTTCCAGTTGGGCGGCCTCCGCGACCGCCCACTCCTCGTCGGCGAATTCCGCGTAAGGCGACCCGGTCCACAGGCTGAGCGCCTCGTCGATGCGCTTGATCGCGGTCGCCGGTTCGCCCGCGTTGAGCACCCGTACGGCCTCGTCGATCAAGCGCGGGAACCGCCAGGCGTCGACCGCGTCGTGGTCCAGCTGGAGCCGGTATCCCGGGGGCGCGCTGACCAGGACCGTCGCAGGCGTGCGCGGCAATCGTCCGGGTTCGAGGACCCGGCGCAGGTTGGACACGTAGACCTGCAGGGCGCCGAGCGCCTTCGGGGGCGCCTGGCCCTGCCAGAGATCGTCGATGAATCGATCGGTTGAGACGATATGTCCGGCAGCGGAGACCAGCCGTGCCACAACGGCACGCTGAAGCGACGTCCCCAGATCGACGGGATGCCCCGCCACCTCGGCCGTCAACTGCCCCAAAACACGTATACGCACCATCGTTGGAGAAGCATAAGCGGGTCAGTATCGGTATTGGCATCCGTCCCGGCGCCGGGGCTCCCCACGTCGCCGTGGAGTTCTTACTGCTTCTGCTACGCCGCCTGAGCATCGTAGGTTGCGGGCGGTGCCAGGGTCGGAATTGCCTCACCTGGTCTTACCCGCCCTCGACAGTCGTTTCGGGTGTCCGCCAGCCCGGCGGCCACCATGTCCTGCCTTCCCCCGGCCGGGGACGCCACCGCCACCTGCTCACGCAGGCGGATGCCCTCGGCCAGGATGTTCAAGGCGGCGGCGAGGTCGCGGTCGTGACGCTCCCCGCAGGATGGGCAATCCCACTCCCGCACCTCCAACGGAACCTTTCCGTTCCGCCAGCCGCAGCACGGGCACAACTGCGAGGAAGGGAACCAGCGGCCCACCGTGACGAGCCTCCGCCCATAGCGGGCCGCCTTCCCACCCAGCAGCGTACGGAACCCGCCCCAGGACGCATCGCTGACCGATTTGGCCAACCGGCCGCGCACCAGACCCCGCACCGCCAGATCCTCGATCACCACCGTTTGGTTCTCACGGATGATCGCCGTACTGGTCTGGTGCAGGAAATCCCGACGCGCGTCGGCCACCTTGGCGTGCTGGCGGGCCACCGCGATCCGCGCCCTCTCCCGATTCTTTGATCCCTTCTGTTTGCGCGACAGCGCCCGCTGCAGCCGGGCCAGCCGTCTGGCGCGGCGGCGCAGCCACCGCGGATTGGCGATCTTCGTGCCGTCCGACAAGACCGCATAATGGGTCAACCCCAGATCGATGCCGATCTCGGCCTCTGCGTTGGGCAGCACCTGCCCGGCGTCCTGGACCTCGATCACGAACGAGGCGAAATAGCGGCCCGCCGCATCCTGAATGACCGTGACCGACGACGGCGCCGCCGGCAGCTCACGCGACCAGCGCACCTCGACCTTCCCGATCTTGGCCAGGTAAAGCGTCCCGTCACCGGGAAGGCGGAAGGCGGTGCGAGTGAACCGGGCCGACTGACGCCGATCCCGGCGCGACTTGAACACCGGCAACCCCATCCGCGGACCGCGTCGTTTCCCGCTGACCGAGTCGAAGAAATTCCGGTATGCCTGGTCCAGGTCACGCAGCGACTGCTGCAACGGGACCGGGGACACCTCACCCAGCCACTCCCGCTCCGGAGTCCGTTTCGCCGCGGTGATACAGATCTTCTGCAGATCTCCACCGCCGATCCAGGGCAGTCCAGCCTTACGCGCGGCCTTGCGCTTCGCCAGCGCGTCATTCCACACCACCCGGACACAGCCGAACAACCGCGCCAGCGTCTGACGCTGGGAGGCGTCGGGGTAGAGCCGGTAGTTGTAGCGAAGCCTCACCCGGCCCCCTCTCCACACCAGCCGCACGTAGCCACTCACCGTCACGACTCGAACACACTAGCGTGTTGTCGATGACAGCGGAAGCCGAATACCAGCGCAGCAGACACGCAGCAGACACCGCACCTCTGCCAACCTCCGCGCGCACGTTCATCCGGTCACTGCGACCACATAACGGTGGGATATCACGGAATTTCTTCATGGATGGCCTGGTGGGCTTCAGGCTGGGTTGGACCCGAAGCGCGCACGGCAGTCAGACTTGCAAGATCCACAACTACTTGGTTGTGCAACCTGTTAGTTGTGGATAGGGTCGGGGGTGTGACGGTTGTTGAAGACGAGTTGAGTCTGGTGTTCTCGGCGCTGGCCGACCCCACCAGGCGCGCGATCTTAGAGCGGTTGGCTCAGGGCGAGGCGACGGTGAACGAGCTCGCTGAGCCATTTGCCATGACGCAGCAGGCGGTCTCCAAGCATCTGAAGGTGCTGGAGCGCGCCCGCCTGATCTCACGGACCCGGACCGCGCAGTCACGCCCCTGCGTCCTGGACACCGAGCACCTGGACGTGGCCGCCGGCTGGATCGCGCGCCACCGGCAGATCTGGGCAGACCGGCATGACCGGCTCGACGCGCACCTGACCGCCCTGCGAGCCGGGCAAACCCAGGACGGGGAAACGACACGATGACCGAAACCGGCGAACTGACCTTCCGGCGCGTGCACCGGGCCTCCCCCGAGTTGCTGTTCGACTGCATGACGACGCCCGAACACCTCACCCATTTCTGGGGCCCGACCGGGACGACGACGCCGATCGGCAACATCACCATCGACCTGCGGCTCGGCGGCGTCTTCGAAACCACGATGGTCAACGACGCCGACGGCAGCACCTACACCATGCGAGCCGTCTACGTCGAGGTACGTCGTCCCGAGCGGCTGGTGTGGATCGAGGCCGATGTCGAGGGCGGCATGCGTACCACGATCACCTTTGTCGATCTGCATGACGGGCGGACCGAGGTGGTCACCCACCAGACCAACGTTCCAGCTGCGTACCTCAGCGCCGAGGCCCAGGCCGGATTCATCACCAGCCTCGACCGGTTCGAGGTCTACCTGGCCGATCTGAACGAGTAGAAGGATCTACGAAATGCCCACAGTCACCTCAGCCGACGGCACCACGATCGCCTACGAGCACACCGGCGCCGGACCCGCGCTCATCCTCGTCGACGGCGCCATGTGTTACCGCGCCGCAGGGCCGATGCGGCCACTCGCCGCGCTCCTGCGGGACAACTTCACCGTCTACACCTACGACCGTCGCGGCCGGGGTGACAGCTCGGACACCAGGCCGTACGCGACCGCCCGCGAGGTCGAAGACCTCCAAGCCCTCATCGCGGCAGCCGGTGGCCAGGCATACGTCTATGCCATCTCCTCCGGCGCGGCTCTCACCATGGCTACCGCGGCGATCGATCCGCGCATCACCAAACTGGCACTCTACGAGCCGCCGTTCATGGCCGAAGCCGGAGACGACACCCGCACCAAGGAGTACACCGAACGGCTGAACGAACTGCTCGACGCCGGGCAAAAAGGTGACGCCGTCGCCCTTTTCATGAGGCACGTCGGGATGCCTGCGCCGGTTGTCGACGGTATCCGGGCACAGCCCGGCTGGGCCATGCTGGAGGCGATCGCCCCCACGCTCGCCTACGACGATCAACTACTCGCCGGCGGCCGGGTGCCGCGTGACCTGGCTTCGACGATCGCCGTTCCGGCGCTGGTCCTCGCTGGCGGGGCCAGCCCACAGGCGCTTCAACAGGCGGCGAAGGCCACCGCGGACGCCTTGCCCACAGCAACCCACCGCACACTCGACGGCCAGACACACGACGTGTCCCCCGAAGCACTCGCCCCCACCCTGACCGAGTTCTTCGGCACCTGACCCGCAAAGGGGACTGACGACCGCGTCCCGGACCGACCTAAGGGGTCGCTCCGGCCTCAAAGGACCTAATGAACGCCTCGGCATCCGCAGCGCTCAGGTCCTTTTCGCTTCGCACGAGGAAGATCGCTTGCTTGCGCTTATTCTCGTGCAGCAAAGCACGGATACTGTCCGATAGATCATCCGGCCAACGTCCCGGAAAGTCCGGCACCAGGTGACCACCCCGCAATACGTTGGCGACTTCAGTCGCTTCCTGCCGGGATACCTGGCTCTCCTCCGCGATCGTCTTAACGGCTTCGGCGAACTTGCCCGCCTCGATCAGATCATGCGCGCGGGCTTGCACCTCAATGGGAGTCATCATCCATAACGCGACGTGCACCCGCACGACGTTCCGACGTGATCGCCAAGCACGAACTCCAAGCAAGACAAGTAAGGCGACAAGAACAACCAGGAGAGCCTTCACCGGATCAAGATCGAACATATCGTGAGCGTAGTAGCACGCCTATCCGTTCCGGGAAATACACCGGCCCGATGCCCCTCAGCTTGATCTTAATCTCCGTCATCGGGTCGGTGCTCGCGCTATTGGCCCTTGAGCTCCGTCAGCAAACGCAGTAGCGAAGCTCGCAACGCCTCCAACTCCTCCGGGCTGGTCAGCTGCGCCCAGCGCTCTTCGACACGCGCGGCGGTCCCGTGCGTGACCGGTTTGACGGACGCGCCGCGCTCGGTGGGAAACACCAGCCTGGATCGGCGATCGCGCGGGTTCGGACGGCGCTCGACGTAGCCCATGCGCTCGAGCTGCTCAACCGCCTCGGCCATCGTCTGCTTGCGCACCCGGGCGAGCCCGGCAAGCTCCGAAACGCTGATGCCCTCCGCCGACAGGAACGGAAACACGTTCGCATGCGCGGGGCGCAGGTCACCGAATCCCGCTTCATCCAGCGCAGCATCGATGTCCTGGGCGTAGTGCTGGTAGAGCAGCCGCAACAGGAGCCCGATCAGCGGACGGTCGGGAAAGTTCGCTTCCATGGGATAGACAGGCACCTGTCTACTTGCTTAAAGTGGTCAGGAACCTGTCGATCCTACTGGGACGGAACCCAACATGACCACACCCCAGGTCTCCTTCGGCCAGACCCTGGCCTTCGCCGAACGCACACTGACGACCGCACTCCGCCTCCACCTCGCCAAACGCCAAACCACCCCCGAGACCTGGTACGCCCTGCAGCTGATCGCCACACGCGGACCGAGAATTACCCGCCAAGCGCTGAGCCAGGACCTTGAAGGCTCACGAACCCTGAACGCCGACTCCACACGAGAACTGCTCGCTCGCCTTGAAACCGAGGGCCTGATTCACGGCCACGCCGAACTCGACCTGACTACCGAGGGAGAGACTCTGTATCGCAGCCTCCGCGAGTACGTCACCGGCTCGACGACCCAGCTCCTAAGCCAGTTCAACGCCGACGACATCAATACGACCATGCGCACCCTGCAGGCGATCACCAAGCAGGTGTCGGAGGAACTCGCCGCCAGCTAGGACGTACAAGACGGGTCAGGCCTGACGGCAAGGACTCAGAGGGTTTTGATGAGGCCGCCGTCGATGACGAAGTCGGCGCCGGTGACGTTCCCGGCTCGGCCGCTGGACAGGAGCAGCACCAGGTCGGCGATCTCCTGCGGGTGAGTGAACCTGCCGGTCTCGGCTTGGGCGGCAGCCTGCTTGGCCACGGCTTCAGGATCACCGCCGCCGGCTCGGGCGACCATCGCGGCGACGCCTTCCTCGCCGAGCCACAGGTCGGTGGTGACCGGGCCGGGGCTGATGGTGTTGACCCGGATGCCGTGGGCCCCGACCTCCTTCGACAGGGCTTTGGAGAAGTTCGTCAGGGCCGCTTTGGCGGCGCTGTAGTCGATCACCCCCGGGTCGGGCAGGAAGGCGTTGACCGAACTGGTGGTCACGATGTTGCCGCGCCCGGCTGCGAGCATGGTCGGCAGCGCGGCGCGGGTGGTGCGTACCGCCGCCATGAGGTTGAGCGTCAGGGACTGGAACCACTGTTCATCGGTGATGTCCAGGAACCCGGTCAGGCGCGGCGAGACCGCGCCGACGTTGTTGACCAGGATGTCGATGCGCCCGTGTTCCAGCGCGGCGGCGACGAGGTGAGCCGGGCCGGCCGCGGTGGCCAGATCGACCTCGATCGCCTGCACTTTTCCGGTTCCGCGCAATTCCGTCAGTTCAGGCGTGCTCCCGCGTGACCCGGCGACGACGTGTACTCCCTCCGCTGCCAACGCCCGGGTGACGGCCAGTCCGATTCCCTTGCTGGCACCGGTCACCACCGCGATCTTGCCGTTCAGGCCCAAGTCCATGAGATCCCCTTTCCTGACGACTGCGGGTCTACAGGTCGTTCCTGGTGAGCCAGGTCAGGCAGGCGTCGGCGACTTCACGCCAGCCGTGGTCGATGGTCAGCGAGTGGCCACGGTCGGGGAATGTGTGCAGCTCGGTGATCGCGGTGGAGTTCCGGTACTGCTTGAGCGTCGCCTTGGTGACGGTCACGGGGACGGTGTGGTCCTTGCCGCCGGCGATCAGTAGCAGCGGCCCCCGGGTGCTGTTGCCGGTGTTGACCTTCGCGGGCGAACGGGGGGAGAAGTTGGCGGCGGCGGCCTCGAACAACGGCTTGCCGGGTGCCGGGATGGTCCAGCGTTCGTACAATTCAGCGGCTTCCTGAGCCGGGATGGCGTTGCCGAACGCATAGGTGAACTGCTCGAGGGTGAGGGAGACGGCCCGGCGCTTGTTGGCCGGATTCTTGAACACCGGCACGGTCGCGCGCAGCGCCGACAACGGCAGCGGCAGCACGCCCTTGATCTGGGCGGCGTCGATCGCGATCGCGGCCGCGGCCAGATCCTGCCCGAGCAGCTTCTGGGCGATCATGCCCCCGAAGGAGTGGCCGATCAAGATCGGCTTGACGTCCAGGGCATTGATGATCTTCGTGTAGTGCGCGACGACGTCGTCGATCCCATGGTTGGCGATGCTGCCGGGTTCATTACGGGAGATTTTGACGGTCTCGCCGTCGCCCGGCCAGCCCGGAGCGGCCGGTGCGTAGCCGGCGGTCGTGAACAGCTCGGCCCAGGAAGACCAGGAGGTGGCGTGCAGCCATAGGCCGTGGATGAAGATGACGGGAGTGGTCGTTGCGGTCATCGGTTGCTCCTCTAGCCGTCTGTGGACGGCACGTGGGTGCTCATGAGCGGGTGACGTTCTTGACCGCCTGGGCCGCGGCGGTACGGATGTGCCCGGCGACGGCTGCCGGTTGCGACAGCGTGATCGCGTGCGACCCGTCGACCTCGATGGTGTCGGCGCCGGCGCGCTCGGCCATGAAACGCTGGGCGGCGGGATGGATGGCCTGGTCGGCGGTCGCGACGACGTACCAGGACGGCAAGGTCTTCCAGCTCGCGCCAGGAGAGCTCTCCTCGAACGCCACGGCGGCGATGGGGCGCTGGGCCGCGGCCACCACCGAGGTGAGGCGTTCGGGCAGGTCGGCGGCGAACACCGAGGGGAACCTGTCGGTTCTGAGGTACAGCTCCATCGCCTCCTGGCCGTCGCCGGTACGGAAGACGGCCGGGCGCAACGCCTGGCCCAGCAGGCTGTCGGGGAAGCGGCCGGTGAGATCCAGCACGCTCTCCCCCTCCTCCAGGGCGAACGCGGTCACGTAGATCAATCCGACCACGTTGCCCGCCTGAGCTCCGGCCTGGGTGATGACCACACCACCGTAGGAGTGCCCCACCAGCAGGACCGGACCGTCGATCGCGTCGGCGACGCCGGCGAGGTAGGGGGCGTCGGTGTCCAACCCACGGAGCGGGTTGGCCACCGCGGTCACCGGGATCCCGGCTGCCTGCAGCTCGGCGATCACGCCCGCCCAGCTCGAGGCGTCCGTGAATGCGCCGTGCACCAGCACGACGGTCGGCGTGCTGCCGTTCTTGAATTCCCGCGTGGTCATGCCACCAACGTAGGAAGCTTCGTGTGGGCCTCGCGAGCGTCACATGACTGCGTCACCGAGCGTCATCCGGCTGATGCGCGCAGCGCTGTGCTCAACGCCGATCGCGAGGTGACCTCCAGCTTGGGGAAGATCCTGTAGAGGTGGGAGCTGACGGTGCGATGCGACAGGTAGAGGATCTCGCCGATCTCCCGGTTCGTCAGGCCGTCGGCCGCCATCTGGGCGATCTGCAGTTCCTGCGCGGTGAGCACGTCGCGCGCTTCGCTGCTGCGGCTGCGGCTGCTCTCGCCGGAGGCACGCAACTCCTTGCGCGCTCGATCGCCCCAGGGGATGACCCCCAGGGCGTCGAACGTCTCGCGGGCCGCGCGCAGAGGCGCTCGTGACTCGGCCGTACGCCGCCGACGCCGGAGCCATTCGCCGTAGGCCAACTGCACCCGGGCCCGTACGAAGGGCCACCGCCTCAGGTCCGCCCCGAGCGCGGCTTCGAAGTACGGCTCTGCCGTGGCGTCGTCAGCCAGGACCGCCCGGGCGTAGCGCAGGTCGGCGTGCAGGGCGGGCGACGGCGTTGTGAGCGCCACTGTCTCCAGCTCCGCCACGATGCCGTCGATCGCCCGGCCCTGACCGCTGTGCACTGCGGCCTCCGCGAGTTCGGCCACGGAAAAGCAGCGCAAGGCCAGGTGGAAGGCCGGATCGGCGGGGTCGTGCATCCGTCGCAGGTGATCGTAGGCGTCGGCGTAGTGTCCTTGCCCCAGCGCGGCGAGCCCGCGCGCGAGCTGCACCGTGGCCAGTACCGGGACGGCGCCGATGGGCAGGGCCATCTGCTCGGCACTCGCCGCGAGGCTCTCCACGCGATCCTGCTCGCCCCGCAGTGCGGCGAGCATCGCTCCCGAGGCCTGAGCGAGGGCATGCATCAGCGGCTGGGAGGTCTCATGTGCCAGCCGGACGGCCTCCTCGGCCGCGGGGATGGCCACGCTCAGGTCGGCAAGCCGTACCGCGCTCCATGCCTGAGCACCGAGGTCTCGTGCCAGGCCACTGAGCCGGCCCTGCGCCCGCAGGGCCGGCAGCGACACGGCGCGGAATTCCTCCGACAGGTCCAAGGCTCCCACCATCAGCGCCGAACTGCCGAGCAGGCGGGCTGCCTGCCAGTCACCGGTCGGGTGCGCGGCCAGGTAGCGCAAACGGTCGATCACGACCTTTCCGCGCTCGATCGGAGCCGCGAACGCCAAGATCGTTAGGAGCCGCCCGTCCAGGTCGTCGATGGGCAGGCTCTCGGCCACCGTGACCACGCGTTGCCGCGACTGGTCATCGGTATGCGCCCAGAAGCACCGCAGCGACGCACTCGACAACAGCTTCAGCGCGAGGTCGGTGTTCCCTTCCGCCGCCATGGTCTCGGCGAGGTCGGCCAGTGAGCGCGCTGCCGCACTGCCGTCGCGGATGCCGTCCTCGAAACTCTCCCTCGTCCACACCATCCGGGCCCGCTGCTGCGCCGACGGCTTCATCGGCTCGGCTTCGCCCAGCAGCCGTACAGCGATGTCGCGCCGTCCCAGCTCAGCGGCGTGCTCAGCGGCCCGAACCAGCCGTTCACATCGATGTGCGGGAACCTCACTGAGCCTGGCGGCGTGCTCCAGCGCCGCCAGACCGGACAACCGGTCGCCCCGGCGCCGCGCGCGTTCGGCCGCGGCCTCCAACTCGGAAGCGATGACCTCATCCGGCCTGGGGGTGGACGCCGCGCGGTGCCAGACGCGACGGTCCGGCTGGCCCGCGAGGACCTGCGCCAATGCGCGGTGCCCCACGTGCCGCTGGGAGATGCTCGCCCCCTGGTAGATCGCCGAGCGCATGAGCGGGTGCCGGAACCGCAGTCCGGCTTCATGCACATCAACCAACCGCACGCTGGCCGCGGGCGCCAGATCCGCCAACGTGACCGGCCCGCCGGTGATCACCGCGGTGGCATCCAGGGTTTCCGAAAGGGCCGCGCCATCGTTGAGCGCGGCCACCAGCAGCATGGTCCGGGTGACCGACGGCAACCCCGACATGCGGGCGGTGAAGGTCTGTTCCAGGCGGGTGGTCAGCGGAAGCCAGCCCGGTGGCAGGGCTCCTCTCCCGCTCTGCTTGTCCGCGGCGATCGGCAGTTCGACGAGAGCCAGGGGGTTCCCCGCCGCCTCTGACAACAACCGTGTACGCACCGCCGGGGCCAGTGCAGGGCTGTACGCGTCCAGTAATGCGGTGGCAGCGGTGTCATCGAGCCGATCGAGGAACAACTCCTGCAGCCCGGCCTCATCAAGAGGGCTGTGGAAACCGTCGCGTATCGCGGCCAGCAGCACAATCGGTTCGGAGTCCAGCCGTCGCGCGACGAACGCGAGTACGTCGGCGCTAGCGCGATCCAGCCAGTGGGCGTCCTCGACAAGGAGCAGGACAGGCGAGCGGGCAGCAGCCTCGCCCAGGAGATTCAGCGCCGCCAGGGCAATGAGGAAACGGTCCGGTACGCGCGCATCGGTCAACCCGAACGCCGCCCCCAACGCGTCACGCTGTGGGGCAGGCAGTTCCCCGATCTCGGCGCGAACCGGAAGCAGCAGCTGATGCAGACCGGCGAAAGGCATGTGGGTCTCTGATTCCACACCGACGGTCCGAAGGATCCGCATCCCCCGAGCCGCCGCGATTTCCGCCGTATCCCGCAGGAGGGCCGACTTTCCGATCCCCGCCTCGCCCCGTACCAGCATCGCCCCGCCGCCATCGCGGACGCTTGCCACGAAATCGCCGAGACGCCGTTGCTCGGGCTCCCGCCCGAAGAGCGCCGTCACCGGCTGGCCTGCTGACATATGAAATCCATGATCGCTTGAGCCAGTACCCTGCCAAGCGAGCGGACCGCCCGCCGCAGGGTCCCACCCTGTGTTTGTCCTGGACAATGCGCAACATAACGCTCGGTGACACAGTCACCTGACGCTCGCGGGGCACGTGAGCCGATTCCTACGGTATGCCCATGAACGCACAGTGCTCATGGAGCAGCAACCCCACCAGACGGTCGACAACTGTGTGGCCCCCGTGAAGGGATCGTCGGGCGCCTGCTCACATCAGCCAACGCCTCAAACGCAGCTGTCAATAGCCGCGCATTCCTGGGGTTTCGGTGAGCAGAGGTCGCGATCAATTAAGGGCACGGCGAAATCCCGCACTGCCTCAGCGCCTCGCGTTGAGAACCTCAGCTCACACCAAGGAGATCCGCCCATGCCCACACACGAGTCCCCGATTTCCCGGCCGAGAGTTCGGATCACGCTGCCCGTGATCCTGGCCGTTCTGGCCATCCTGGTCGCGGCCGTCTCCCCATCGGCCGCCGCCTCCGCATCGGCGGACCGGCAGCGGGTCAAACCGACCGTGGTGCTGGTCCACGGCGCGTTCGCCGACGCTTCGAGCTGGAACGAGGTCATCGCCCGGCTCCAGATCGCGGGCTACCCGGTGATCGCCACCGCCAACCCGCTGCGTGATCTGAGCGGCGATTCGGCCTACCTGTCCAGCATCGTCTCCACTATCCCCGGGCCCGTCGTCCTGGTCGGCCACTCCTACGGCGGGGCGGTCATCTCCAACGCCGCCACCGGCCATTCCAACGTCAAGGCGCTGGTCTTCATCGCCGCATTCGCCCCCGACGAAGGCGAGTCGGCACTCGACCTCTCCGGCAAATACCCCGGCAGCCTGCTGCCCACCAGCCTCATCACCCGCGAGTTCCCCCTGCCCGGCGGCGGGACCGGCACGGACGCCTACATCAACCCGGCCAAGTTCCGCGCCGCCTTCGCCGCCGACCTGCCCGCCCGAGACACCGCTCTGATGGCCGCCACCCAGCGGCCCGCCTCCCTGGCCGCGCTCGGCACCCCGAGTGGTACGCCCGCCTGGAAGAACATCCCCTCCTGGTACCTGGTCGCCGGAGCCGATCAGGCCATCCCGGCCGCAGCCCAGTGGTTCATGGCCAAGCGCGCCGGCGCGCGCACCAGCGAGGTCAAGGGAGCCTCGCACGTGGTCATGATCTCCCACTCTGACACCACCGCCGCTCTCATCACGGCGGCGGCCCGCGCCACCTCCTGATCCCGCCACCCCGGTCCGTCCCGAAGCTATGAGATCGCGCCGTCCCAGGGACGGCGCGATCTCCATGCTTGTCGCTCCGTCCTCATCCTCGAGGGGGTCGAACCGCTTGACCCTCATCACCACGGCGCTCGGCGGGACGGCCAACCTCTGGCAGCTCACCCACCGCCTCCCTCGACTTCGAACCCCGTCTCACCAACATCCTCCAGGCCACGCCACAGGCCCCACCGTCGTGTCAGCCGGTCACGGTGGTGCGGCTCCCGCGGACGGCATCCCACGCCAGCGGGAACAGGGGCTCGATGACGTGTCGCTCCGGGTCCAGAGCGACCGCCCATTTGATCGCCAGCTGGGCGGTACCGTGCAGGCCCGACAGCATCCAGGACAGGCCCTGGCCGGCGGTGCGGACGGCCACGGCCGCGCCATCGGGGCCGGTGTAGTAGCGCTTGCCCGTGATGGTGCCGCCGCTGCCTCGATCTCCATGGCGCCGAGGTAGAGGGTGTTCGTCCCATCGGGTACGTCATCCCGCACCAGCCAGCCGAGAAACCGGTTCAAGATCCATTCTGTGACCGCCAGCTTGCGGCTGTTGGTAGGAAAGTGGGGCGGGAGCCAGCCCAGGTAGCCGCTGAGCTGACTCTCGCAAGTCGGCTCGGTAGACGTGCAGGCCGTACAGGGAAGGGGGAGCTGGCATGACCGCTCAGCCCTACGGGCCCGGCCCCAGGCTGGCTCCACAGAAGATTCGTGCCTCACTACACGCCGACCGAAGCCCGCGCAACATCCGCGCCTGCCTCCCCGAGGACGACCACGCGGCGTTCGACGCCGGGTACCGCGAGGCCCTTCGCCGGGCCGCGGACGAGTTGGACCTGACGCCTGTGCACGAGTGTGTGGAATCCTGGCGGTGGCTGGCCATCCTCAAGGCCGATCCCGCCGACTACGCGCGAATGATGCAGACTGCCGATCGCGTCCAGCAGCTGGCTGAGCGCGGGGAGCCGAGCGGCGGTATCGCCTTCGACGACGCGTTTGCCGAGCGGCTGCGCGCCCGCGTCACCCGGGCATAGGGCCGACGGCCCGCAACGTGTACAGCATCGAATTCGACCCAATCGCCCAGGCACAAGCCGACGCAACCCGTTCCTTGAACTACGGGCACTCCTGGAGCTGCAGCCGTGGGACGGACTGCCGTTCAACCCTGAGAACCCCAAGGCCAACATGCTGACCCAGATCTTCGGCAGCGCGGGCATGGCAACTTACCTCGTCGTAGAACATTCGCGTCTGGTGTATATCGTCCGGATCGAGTGGCTCGGCTGACGGAGAGTCCCAATCGATCGGATATCTCCCGAACTCCGTGTCAACGTGGCTCGACGCCGGGGCTCTGGCGCCCCAAGTTGCCGAGTGGGCTGACGTGAACCCTTCGGGCGGCTCGCGGTGAAAGCAGAGCAGCAGAGCAGCAGACCGCACCGCCCGAGAGGATCCCATGAGGGAAGCCACCGCGACGGCCCGGGACAACGACCTCGTTCGCGCGTCCCTGACCGACCCCGAGTGCTTCGCCGCCCTTTTCGATCGGCACGCACCCCATCTACACGCCTACATCGCCCGCCGATTAGGCCCCGACGTGGCCGACGACGTCGTCTCCGACACGTTCCTGGACGCCTTCCGCCGCCGCCACGTCTACAACCCCGACCACACCGACGCCCGGCCGTGGCTCTACGGCATCGCCTCCAACCTGATCGGCAAACACCGCCGCCGGGAACGGGCCCGCTACCATGCCTACGCCCGCAACGGCCCCGACGAGACGATCGCCGCCCTCGTCGAGGAGGGTGTCACCACCCTGGCCGTGAACCGGCCCCTGCTGCGCGCCTTGGCCGCGCTGAAACAAGGGGACCGCGACGCGCTGCTGCTGGTCGCCTGGGCGCAGTTCACCTACGGGGAGGTGGCGCTGGCCCTGTCGATTCCCGTGGGCACGGTCCGCTCCCGGTTGAACCGCGCCCGCACGAAGATGAAGACCGCGCTGGAGGCCGCCGATGCGTGAGCTGGAGACCCTGTTCGAACGCCCTCCGACCACCGAGGCCAACCTGGCCGCCGCCCGGGCCCGTTTCGTGGACAGAGCCGCGAAGAGCCGCCCCCGGGGCTGGAAGAGGCTGGGCCCGTTCCTGGCGGCGCTGGCGACCGCGCTGGTGGGCATGACGGTCGCCGTGTTCCTTCGGCCGGTCTCGGTCGGCCCTTCGCCGCAACCCGAGCCGCCACTGCTGAGCGGCGCGGAGATCCTGCGGCGGGCCGCCGACCTGGCCGAGGCGCAACCGCTTTTGAAGGCAAAGCCGGGAGAGTTCAGGTACGTCCGCGCCGCTGCGACGACACGAGGCCCCAGGGGAAGCACCATCCACATGACGTACGAGGTGTGGACACCTGCGGACGGCGAAGGGCTCTGGCTCGACCGCCAGACGACCGAAGATGTGGAGACGCTGAACGAGGAGACGCTGAACCCCGTCCTCTGCCCGCACCTGCATCCGCCTTCCTGGCCGACGGACCTGAACTATCACATCACCAAAGGGATCGCTCCCACATACGCCAACAAGTTCGAGAACATCACGAGCGAGATTCGGCTCGCGGCGGCCTACCCGCTCCAGACGGCAGGCCTACTGCGGGTAGCCGCGGAGTTTCCCGGCCTGATCGTCAAAGGAGGGATCAAGGACGCCGCCGGGCGGCCCGGGGTGTCGGTCGTGGTCGACACCGTCGGTGACACCAGCTCCCAGGAACTGCTCTTCGATCCGCGCACCTACCGATTCCTGGGAGTGCGCACCTTATACCTCGGTGAGACCATGAAGGACACCTTGAATCCCGGCAAGTTCCTCAAGAAGGGCGATCCGCTGGGCAGGTGGGCGCTCCTGTCAGTCGGCGTCGCCCAGGCGCTGCCAGCTCGCGAGGACGGGATAAGGCGGTACCAGGCCCCGAAGGATCCCTGTCCCGAGATCTGACAGACGGGACAGGGCGCCCTCCGGAAGATCCGGAGGGCGCATCCCGGCCCAGTTCCCCACGACCTGAGAACGACGACGCGGCTCTGCTCGACCAGCTCCGCGACGCCCTGACCCGCTACGTCATCCTGCCCCGGCCCGAAGCCGCCGACGCCGTCACCCTCGGGATCGCCGCCACCCAGGCCCAACCGGCCTGGCACACGCGCCGCGCCTGGTGATCCGCGCACCCGAGAAGCGGTGCGGAAAGTGCGACCTAGCAGACGGCGTGAACGTGCTACTGCGCGTCTACGCGAAGTGCATCCACGGTCAGACGGGTGAGGCGATGCGCCGGATCTCGGAAGCCACCGCCTAGGGTCCGGAAACTTCTCCGCGTATAGCCGTAGATAGCCACCTACGGCCGTAGACAGCCGGACAAACGAGAACGGCCCTTGACTGGCATACGCGCTAGTCAAGGGCCGTTTCTGCTGTTGGTGGCAGGTCCAGGATTCGAACCTGGGTAGGCTGAGCCGACGGATTTACAGACCAGTGCCTTCAACTCTCTGACCTGCCGAGTCCTCTTAGCAGGAGAGTCTCCGGGAACACATAGGGAAGAGAACCATCCCACTGCGCGCAATGGGAATCATGGGAGCCCCACTGAGCCCGCGCGGGGCAACCTGAGCAACCGGTCGCCGTCACGTCCATCGCCAGCTCCTGACGGCGCTCCCGGCGGCGAGCGAACAGAGCCCGCCAGCTCCCCAGGCACAGGTCTCGATTTAGCAGAGATTGCAACCATTCTTGGAACATAAGCCATGCTTAGCGCTACCATCTTGGGGCTGATTGATAAACCGTAAAGCAGAGGGCGGAACAAGGATGGCCGATCTCGATAGTGCATTTCGTGAGTACTATCCTCCGGCAGAGGAACAGCGCCGTACGGTCATGACCAAAGGTCTCGTTTGCCTGGACACGAATGTCCTATTAGACGCCTACCGATTCGCACCGCAGGCGCGCGAAGAGCTATTGAACGTGCTGGAGAAGTTGGGTGGCCGATTGTGGATTCCCTATCAAGTTGCGTTTGAATTCCACAAAAACCGCATCAGCGTAATCGGCGATCAGGCGAAGGCGTACATCTCGGTGCTCGATGCCATTGAAGGCATTACCGAGTACTTCAAGGAAAACGTTAGTGATAAAATTAGGACCCTAGGCCGAACCGTGGCCCTAACTCAGGAGGAACAGCAGAGAATCCTTGAGCTTATCCCCGAAAGCATTTTCGTCGCATGGCAGGCGATCGATGATCTTAAGACCCAACATGGCATATCGCTTGACATGATTTCAGAGGACCCCGTTCTCAAGCGCCTAGAAGGACTTCTCAAGGGGAAGGTTGGTGAACGGCCAACACCCGAGGCTGAACAGCGAGCGCGAGAAGAGGCTAAGAGAAGAGCTGCCGAGAACATCCCACCGGGTTTTGCAGACCAAAAGAACAAGGCGGATAGCAGTGGGGATTATTTGGTCTGGTCCCAGGTGCTCGAAGAAGCCAAGAGCAGAAAAATGCCCATCCTCTTCGTTACCAGAGACACAAAAGACGATTGGTTTCGAAAAGAAAAGGGGCGGACCATCTCCGCTCGCCCCGAGCTAATCAGGGAGGCAAGGGAGATAACAGGGAATGATCTCGTTATTATGGAAACTCGATCATTTCTATTTCATTCACGGGAATATCTGGATGCGACAGTAAGTGATGAACTTCTGAGTCAGGTCGAAAAGCTGCCCGAGGTTGAATCTAGACCGGAATTCGAGGACGTTGCCAGCATAACTACATCCGCACATAGGGCGCTACTTAAAGCTTGCGACCTGCTTCAGGATCGCCTTAAAGATGAGGGGGCGGTTATTCAAGAATGGATCGATTCACTCATTGAAACTCAAAGCGATGCCGAATTGACTTACGAGGAAAAGAGTGAATTGGTTGAAAAGCTATCTGAACTCTATGCTCGGAGCCGCGACGTGCTCGACAGGACCTCCGAATTAAACGACGTACGCATATCTCTTCTGGAGCCCATATCGCGCAACTCGAATAGCCTAGTTTTTCACCGCGATATTTTGGCTACCATCATAAACGTATTAGGACCCGTGCAAAATCGCGGATCTCACCTCACCCTACTGGATGGTCGAATTTCCATTCCCAAGGGGGGAATTGGAATTAAATTGCGCTAGCTGTAGTCAATTCGACCGACGTGTTACGTATTCCTAGATCTAGCGTTTTATGTAGCCAGCCTCCGGGGTGCTGGTTCTCGCCGGCTGATTTACAAGGCCGTAGCGCGCGAAAATCAAATAGCCATACAAGATCAAGCCCAAACTCCGAATCTATGCCGACTCATGAAGTCGACTAGATCCATGATCGGCGGTCCTAATCGTTCTGTCCTCTATATCGAGAGTCCAGTCGATTCGCGTTCCAGATATGTGGACTTCCCGTACGATCTCACTTGATTCTGCCACCATATGCAGAGTGGACTTCATCGCAGAAAGGCTTAGATCGAAGGCTTGTGCAAGTGAAACGACACTTTCGACGCTACAGAAGTCGATTCCGGAAAGTAGAATGGTCTTGTATGGGCGAGGGACATATGGCACAGCCCGCCTATCCAAAATGTGGGTCACATCGCCCAGCCTTCCGCGCGTCGCTACATCGTGAGTGTGTGGATCAAACCATCGCACCTCGATATCCACATCTCTATAGCGGGAAAGTTCCGCAACGTGATCTGGGTATGCGACGCTGGCAATTAGTCGTGTAAGGATCGACTTTCCGCTTGCGTTCGGCCCAGTAATAACATTGCGCATTCCAAGCGCAAAGTATCCATTCACGCCCATTGCTGATCGTGTCGGGTTTGGGGTAGACGCGCCGGTTTCACGGTGATCGTGGATGGTGTGTGGCAAGGCTCGTAGTTTGAGCTTGTGTCCGGCCCCCAGGAGCTCAGCCGTGAGGAGCTGCTGGCTGCCGTTGACGAGCTTCGGGTTTCGCTCGCGGAGCGGGATGCGGTGATCACGGCGTTGCTGGCCGAGGTCGAACAGCTGAAAAGGCGGGCGGGGATGGACTCCTCCAACTCCTCGATGCCGCCGAGCTCAGACGGCCCGGCAGCGCGGGCTAAACGCGGCAGGAAACCGAAGAAGCGCTCGCCCCGGCCGCGCGGCGGGCAGGCCGGCCACGAGGGGCATGCGCTGGCCTGGCGGAGCGATCCGGATCAGATCACTGTCCTGGCTCCCGAGGCCTGCGCCGGGTGCGGCCAGGTGCTGGCGGATCGGGACGGGAAGGTCGTCACGCGGGTGCAGATGTTCGACACTGCGCCGGTGAGACTCCAGGTCACCGAGTACCGGATGGTTGAGGTGACCTGCCCGGCCTGTCGCCGGGAGAACCGGGCGGCCACTCCGGAGGGGCTGGCGGGGCCCTGTTGTTACGGCCCGAACGTGCGCGCCGCCACCGCGCTGCTGGCCTGTGCCGGGCATATGAGTATCGAGCGGGCCGCGGATCTGATGGGCGTGCTGCTGGACGCGCCGGTCTCGACGGGGTTCACCGGCGGTCTGGTCAAACGGGTCGCCTCGCGGCTGGGTGGGTTCGAGGCCGCGCTCAAGGAGCGGCTGCGGGCTGCGCCGGTGCTGCACCACGACGAGACTCCGGCGAGGGTCGCCACCGACGATGAGGATCGGCTGCTGTATGTCTATACCGCCCGCGCCGACCGGCTGGTCTGGTTCGGCGCCGCCGACAACCGCGGCCATGACGCCCTGGATGGGTTCGCCATCTTGCCCGGCTATCGGGGCACCCTGGTCCGCGACGATTACGCCGGCTACGCCAAGTACGACAAGGACCTGGCCGCGGTGCAGCTGTGTTGCGCGCATCTCCTCAGATCGTTGCGCGGGATCGGCGAGTTGGATCCCGACGGCAGCCGGGTGCAGCGGTACTGGACCGAGCCGGTGATGAGCGCGTTGACCGATGCCAAGGCCGCGGTCGCCAAGGCCCGGGCCGATGGTGCCACCGCCCTGGACGGCCAGGTCCTGGATGCTCTGCGCGCCCGTTATGACGACGCGGTGGCCTGGGGAATCGCCCCCAACGCCTGCCGCGACTGGCCCACCGGCCGACATCCCGGCTACACCCTGGCCAAACGCCTGCACGCCCGCGCCGCCCAGGTGTGGCGCTTCACCGTCGACTTCGCCGTGCCCTTCACCAACAACCCCGCCGAGCAGCCCCAGCGGATGGTCAAACTGCAGATGAAGATCGGCGGCTGCTGGCGAAGCGTCCGTACCGCCGCCCGCTACTGCCTCATCCGCTCCTACCTCGGCACCGCCCGCAACCATGGCATCCACCCGCTCGACGCACTCCGCGACGCGCTGGCCGGAAACCCTTGGATGCCACCGCAAACGGCCTGATCAATCACAGGCGTGAATGGATACAGCGCAAAGTGCCGGCCTGCAAGCGAAGCTGGCGCGGAGTTCACGGCAATAGACTCGACTAGACCATATCTGTCCTGCGGCTCGCCGACTAGTTCGGCACCTTTCCTCGCTTCATGCAACCGCTTCCAAGCTTTGAGCTGGGCTGCTGAAAAAGCAGTATTATCGTCAGAGTCAATGATCTTGCCGTGAGAGTAGCAACACCAGATGCCGTTTTCAGGCGCGCTGCGCTCGGAAGCCGATAAGTCGCCGGTACCACGCGGCCCCCCTGGCGATGCTGCATATATGTGCGCAGCCATGCCGCCATTCATCACTTGGGTGGCACCAGACCCCGGACCCACGGTTAGCCGGCCGCAGTTTAGCACTGAACATTGATAGCCTGCCCGCTCCGCAATAATCCGACGGGTGGCTGAAGAGAAATCTGCTCGTTGGCTCATTGTCACGCTAGCTAGCTGGTAGGTCGAGAACATCAAAGAATGCTCTGTTACGTTGGTTCGCAACGCTAAGTAGCCTATCAAAGGATATTACTTCAATGTAGGCATTGAAGTGCTCGTGGTAGCCGAAATAGCCCATGCCATCGTCGGTGGGGTTCAACCGGTGCATGGTGCAACGAGACAAGATTGACTTGGTCAGGTCTGCGATTATATAGCAGAACCCAGGAAGCTTGTTGGCTCCTGGAATTGGTCTACCCTTTGCCGTTCGCACGCCGCCCTCACGTACGCGCTGCAGGTAGTTTAGGCATTGCTCAATGGGGTCCTTTTCTCCCGTCGCTGCGTCGTTTCGCATAGGACGCTTTATCTCAATAACCGACAAAGAGGCCCATCGAGGGCTATCGCCTTCTGTAATGAGAACAGGTGTATTGCACGTCTGTAGAGCCAGAAGATCTGGCTCCTTAGTTGAGGTTGACCCTGTGATCGGCATTGCTCTAAGCGGCTTATCCGAAGCAAGATAATTGTGGAATGCCAACCGCTCGTCGATTATCCACAAATTGCTGGCGCGGTGCGCGCTATCATTGGATGTCGTTCGCATTGGCATAATCAGGTTATGAATGAGATCCTCTCGGCAGTATGAACCATTGGGCTGTTGTTGAATGACATGCGCAAGCAGATCCAAGATGAGCTTGCGCCTTGATACGTAGGCCGCCAAATCAGACTTCTTGACGTCCTCGACTTTTGCGAGATATTCGTCGAGTTTCTTCGCGTAGTCCTCGTCGGTTAGGTTGAGTATCGTATTCTCAAGAACCTCTTGTCCCTCGCGTAGTACTTCTGCCTCTAGCTCCGCCAACCTCTTATGTAGCTCAAGCTCCAGGTCCTTGTCGCTCAAGCTTGGGTCCAGATTAAGACCCTTCTCATCGATTCTCCGCAGTACCGGCCTGTACCGGGGCGCCTTGCTGCTAACAAATTCTTCGACCCTATCTCTGCCTCTGTCTCGCGCGACTGTTAGGCTGTCTGCAAGATAATTCTCGACTTGCTTAAGCACCAGGTCGCGGATCTCGGAGCGCGACGGCTCTTCTTCAAGGAGCGCCTCCTGGACGTTGTCCTGCTCATCGTCAGCCACTCCTGACGCTACTTCGTTTAGATTGAAGTCCGTCCTCTCGGGCCGTACACGTTCATCCAAGAAGTCCGAGGTAAGGTAGCCGGAATACGTAAACTCACCTTCGGTATCAATAAGTGAGCCATGAAGGCCTGCGATCTTTCCGGAAATCCCCTCCGCTATAACGACGCGATTCGCAGCACACCAGTTTAGGGTGGGCGAAGCTTTTACGTTTGCCTTCAGTTTTATATGAACCACATAGAACTCTTTGTTCCCGATAAGGATTCGATCACTCTTGGAGCTGGACCTCATATAATCACTGAACATCACATTCAAATCGATCGTATCGGGACCATCGAAGATTACAATATTAGGCGCCCCACCTTCGCGGACGAAGTACCATAGGCAGTGCTCCAACAAATCTCTCGCTATTGTTGACCCTTTCTTTCGGGAACTTTGCTGATAGCTCGCACCGAAACCCGCAAGATTAATCTCAGCAAAGGTCTCGCCACGCTCTACGATGTTTTCCTCATGGCTGGTAACGCCATCCTGCGCTGTGAACCGGAAACTTCTTTCCTTTAGGTGGTTGCCCTCTTTAAAGATGCTTGATATCTCTACGTTTCGAAAGGCTTTGAGCCAAAGCAGCCTGCCGACCCCTCGACAACCTTGATTCAGCTTATATTCGCTGTCGAGAGTCTCGAACGAGACCATGTTTGCTGAATGGAATCCAGCACCATTGTCTCGAATACGGAAGCCGATGATTGGCTCTTGTGGCAGCCTTCCATTTATTCTCATATCAATCGCTTGCTGAGGCGACCGGATAATATGAACGGCTATATAGCCCTTGGTGGCGTCATCATAGGTCGCGTCGACCGATTGAATCGAATTTACGACTGCCTCGAAAAGCGGGAAAAGGCCATGTGACTTCGGAAGCAAAGTATTCCGGAGTCGTCCAGATAGGGATGTATTGATCACGGAGCCGCTCCCAGAGATTCAGTGACCGCCAGTGTATTGGTCTCACCTCACCGTCGAGGGGAAGCGCATACATTCGTACCACATCGGACATGCTTACCCCGTAGGAATGCGCGAGGCGGGTAACCGTCGATCACTCCCCAACCAAGGGCGGTGATCAGCTGGAGCGGCTGATCGTAAGTGTCGAACGGAAGCTGCTCGGGCTCATGGTCCAGCTTTGCATCGGCGGTCGGCGTAAGGCGAAGAACCTCAAAGGGCCACGAGACCGGTCGGTTGGCATAGCGACCTAGTGGGCGGTGGCTCGTCGCTGGGGTCGGCGAGTTCGTTCGGCAACGGTGGCGGTGCGGGTCAGCGGGACGGCCCGGGTCGCAGCCGGCCGGGACCGGCGCCCACGCCGCACGCCCGGCCGGCGTGCGGCAGAGGGCCGGTTACGGCGGCGCGGCGCGCCGCCGCTTGATTACCTATGAGCCCAATTCGGCAGTACACCGCTTTGGGAGCTAGTCGAGAAGTTCGGGGCGTCGCGTGCCCAGGGCGAAGCGGGCGGTCACGTAGCGTTCGTGAAATTCCTGTGCCAGGGCTTCTCGTCGGTATCGCTGGAGTAGGAGTCTGTCGAGGTCTCCGGCTCGGTGGACGAGGTCGGTGAGTGAGCGGCGGTCGATGTCGAATGCGGCCATGCCTTGGCTTACCGCTGCGTCGAGGTCTCCGCGTCTGGCGTGGACGATACCGAGGTCCAGGTGAGCGTCTGCGACTCGCATGGGGGCGTTTGAGGTGCCGTCGGGGCGGGTGTGCATCTGGATGGTTTCCCGGGCGTGTTCCTCGGCGCGGTCGTTGTCTTCGAGCCAGGTGTAGGCGGTGGCGGCGTAGAACATCCATTTGGCGTGGTCGAAGACGAAGTGGTGGTCTGGATGTTCGGGGATGGGCAGGAGGGCGAGCGCGTCGGCGCCACGTGTCAGGGCGCGGTCGGCTTCGCGGCGGTCGCCGATGCGGGCCAGGCCGCGGGCTTCTTGCAGGGTGAGTTGGACCATGGCGCTGCTGGTTCCGGCGGCGGCCTGGCCCATGCGTGCGGATTTGACCACGTCTTCGTAGCGGCCTTCGACGAGGGCGAACCAGGCCGACATTTCGTAGGCCCAGCCCATGAGTTCGCCGTGGCCGACCTGGCGGCCCATCTCGTAGGCGGCTCGGCGGGCGGTCTCGGCCTCTTCCCGTTCCCCGAGGTCGTAGTGCACACAGCCCAGGAGGGCGGCGAGCCATCCGGTGATGACCAGGAGTTCGCGGTGCTGGTCGAGTGTCACTCGTCCGGACAGCAGCCGCGTGATTTGGGTGAGGCGCTTCCTGGTTCGGTCGCGGAGGGTGGCGGCCGGCACGACTGGGTAGGCGCGGCACAGCAGGTCGACGGCTTCGGCGAGCGCTTCTAAGGTGCCGTTGCCGAGGTCGGAGGCTTGCAGTTGCTGGGCGAGTTCCATCGTGCCGTACAGCTCGGCCTCGGCGCGGAGCGCGTCAGGCGGCAGGATCTGGCCTTCGATGAGGCCGGTGTGCGTGCGCCGGTCTGGGGAGAATCCGAGTTGTTCGGGTGGGCGGCCGGTGGCCTGGGTGAGGGCGAGCCTGAACGGAAGGCTGGGCCAGGCGACGTCGCCTATCTCCCATTCCCGGATGCGTTCTTCGTCGACGGAGAGGCGCTCGCTTCGGCCGACCGGGGTTTGGTTGATCCACTCGGCCATCTCGGCTCGGGTCAGCTGGCGTTCGTTGCGCCAGGCGCGGAGTTGGATGTTGGGGATGCTGGCGGACATCGTCGGGCGGTCGTCTCGCTTGGGATCTCGCATTACTTCCCCCTCGCGTGGTCCCTGGACGGGATCCAGGCTAGGCGGGGTGGTCAGCGGGGCGAATCCCTGGCTGTCATCCCGGCGTGGGATGGGCACCTGAACGGGCGTGCGGGGGGCGAGGCCGAGCGCCATCCGTGCGATGTCGGGCATCTCCAGGCCGTCTGCGATGCGTTCGATGACTTCGAACATGGTGACCTGCTGGCGGCCGTTCATGATTTCGCTGATCTTGCCTTGCGAGGTGCCGGTGAGGCTGCCGATGGTCGTTTGCGATAACCCGGCGTATTGGCGCAGGAGTCGGAAGGTTTGGCCGATGTCGCGGGCTCGGAGGGCGGCGAGCATGTCGGGCCGTTCCCAGAGTGAGCCGGGGATCTGAGGCATCGGGGGCGGTTCCCTTCGCGCAACCTGGAGCGGCCGTGATCCATCGTGCATGTCTGGTAACCCATCACGTCAAGGGATACCAGGCAGAGATGGGCGGGATGTAAGGAAAAGACAACCCTGGATCCATGGTCAGCCAAGCATCGCAAGCGACGGACCAGCCGTGTCCGTCTTGCTCGAATCGGGGATGGAAGTACGCCACGCCTCGGCGGGGGCTGGTTGCCGGGCGGGGCGCGGCGGGATTTCGCGTCAAGGTCGAGTGGCTGAGGTGTCAGGGAAGCGGCGCGGTTGAGCCGGACGGCGAGTCGTCGTGATGTCGGATCAGCTGGTGCATTCCCTCTGGTGGGGCGGCTCATCTCCGGGAGCGGCCCTGGACGGTCATGGGGCTGCGGAGTTGCTGCGGACGGTGCTGGTCCAGCATTACGGGATCGTCACCGATCTCCACGCAGGGCATGGGGTGGCGTTCCTGTCGGTGTGGGCTGATCTGCTGGTCTGGAGTAACGGCCGGTGGTTTTGGTGGACAGCGGGGCGCGTCTCGGCCCTCGGGCGGCCCCTCTACGCGGTCAGTGCGGCGTTGGATGTCGGCCTGGCCGCTCGGCGGGTGGCGCTGCGGTACGACGTGGTGCGTCGGGAGCGGCCGTTGCCCGGCTACCGGCTGCCCAACCCGCAATAGGGAACCCCGTCGGCCCGGGTTGACATCCGGATCGTGCGGCATCGTCGGTCAGAGCGCGGCAAGACGCGCTCCCTCTTCTTCTCTTCTGTTCCTTTTGCCTCGCTGTCGCGGGGCCTTCGTGATTGGAGTGATCGTGTCCGTTCCTGCGAAAGACGAGCAAGCCTCTTGGTTGGCTGCTTGCGTCGAAATCGACCGGAACGCTCCGATCAAGGTGTTCCGGCAGGTCGCCAACATTCTGCGCGACAGTATCAAGGCGGGAGACCTGGCTGCGGGGATGCCGGTTCCCAGTGAGGCCGAGTTATGCCGCCGGTTCGGGGTGGCTCGGGATACCGCACGTCTGGCGTTGCGGGAACTGCGCGAGGAAGGCCTGATCGTCCGCACGCGGGGCAAGCGCTACTACGTCGCTTCCGCCGATGGGGAGATGCACCCGGCGCTGCGGGGGATGCCCCGGTATCGGAAGATCGCCTCTGCGGTGGCTCAGGCGATTCGATCGGGCCGGTTCCCGATCGGCAAGGCCATTCCCAGCGAAAAGGAGATGGCCAAGGAGTACGCGGCCAGTAAGGGCACGGTCCGCAGAGCGATCGACTATCTGCGTCAGGAAGGCTGGGTGTTCACGATCGCGCAGTTGGGCAGCTTCCCGGAGTCTGAGGACAAGTGGCCGGACTGGGACGTGTGAGATTGCACAGGTGAGGGGTGGGGCTGGGGAACTCCTGGCGGGATTGGCTCCCGGGAAGCGGGTGACATAGCTAAGCGGGCACCGGGTGGCCTACGGCTGCATATCCCCGAGAACGCAAAGAGGCCCCGAAAAGGGGCCCCTGAGCTGCATCTTTGGCTGGTGGCAGGTCCAGGATTCGAACCTGGGTAGGCTGAGCCGACGGATTTACAGTCCGCTCCCTTTGGCCGCTCGGGCAACCTGCCTTGTCTTCCGCTTGCGCGGTGACAGGTAGAAGAATAGCGGACTTCGCGGGTGCTCGTGACACCGGTTTGCAGGCGGTGGGCGGGGTGGGTGGTGGGGGGAAATGAGGG
>NZ_BLAE01000101.1:31021-32037 GCF_009687865.1 Acrocarpospora macrocephala | reverse complement strand
GGAGCCGGTGGCCGCGGCCAGCCACGCCCCGAGCGTACGCCGCCCGAACAGCTGCTGGCCTTTCCCGGCCTCGGCCACGGCCAGCCGGACCGCGATCGCCGCCTCAGCCCGATCGATCAGCCGCGACCAGGCCACGATCTCGGCCATCGCCGTCTCGGCGTCGCAGGGCACCGGCGACCCGGCGGCGGTGAGCGCCTCGGCCCGGCGCAGCAAGTCCCGTAGCGCCGCACCGGCCAAACCCGGATCCGGATGATCAGAACAGCCAGAACGATCAGAACGGTCGGAGCGGTCAGAGCGGTCAGAGCGGTCAGAGCGGTCAGAGCGGTCAGAGCGGTCAGAGCGGTCAGAGCGGTCAGAGCGGTCAGAGCGGTCAGAGCGGTCAGAGCGGTCAGAGCGGTCAGGGTGATCCCCGCACCCCACATCACCAGCACCAGCACCAGCACCAGCACCAGCACGCTGATCGGGCCTGGTCCCCCGCCCGTGACCGGCACCCCACTCAGCCTCCCCGCAAACGTGATCAGCCCTCCAGACACCCCAATCAGCCTCCCGGGCAGCGTGACCGGCCATATCGGCACACTGACCGGTTTCCCGGCCACGTTGAGTTTCCCGGGCACGTTGACCTGTCTCCCAGGCACCATCACCGGCCTGTTGAGCACGAGGGTCGCTCTCGCGCCCGCTGCCACAGGACCCTCGCCCGGATTCGGGCCAGGGCCGGTGGCCGCTGGAGGGTCGGATACCAGAGGGCCGGACACCGGGCTGCTGGGCAGGGCTGACCTGGGCAGGGCCGACCTGGGCAGGGCCGACCTGGGCAGGGCCGACCTGGGCAGGGCCGACCTGGGTGTTGGCGGGTTGAGCGGTGGCCCCGGTGGCCCCGGTGGCCTGGGCGGGACTGGAGCGCGTCGTTGCGGGATGTGCTGGGCCGGAACGCGAGGTGCCGCCGCTCGTGCCGGATTCGCTGCCGGATTGGCTGCCGGATTGGCTGCCGGAGTCGGCTGCGATGATGTGGGTTCGGGAGG
>NZ_BLAE01000101.1:0-30724 GCF_009687865.1 Acrocarpospora macrocephala | reverse complement strand
GCGCAGATGTGCGGAGGTGGGAAGGAGGGGGCCCGGTGGTCGGGCAGTAGCACCGCACCTGAGGTCATCATCGCGGGCCACCTCCTGTCGTGGATCGATCGGCCGACCTACCACCCAGGATATCGCTCACACGTTCGATTGGCAACTCTGTGTAGTTGTCTATGTGTGAATTGTCGTGAATGGGAGGCCCAGTGCTGGCCGTGTGCGCGGATGAACCGGCTGTTGCGGCTGGAGCAGTGTCGGGACGGCCGGCACCTGGCCGAAGATCCCCGGCCTCGCGTCACTGCGGACGCCGGACCCGCTCCAGAGCACGATCATGGTGAGGGGCCGGGCGGTGAATCCGGCGACCCGCTTGCCGATCCGCCTGCCGCGGTGGTGGCGGAGATGTCGGAGGCGGAGTATGCCGCATGCCTGGTCGGTCTGCGGCGGGAGTGCAGCCAGCACAGCAGGTCCTTCCTGACCAAGGCCCTAGCCTAGGGCCACCAGGCCAAGCTCACCGCCGCCGCAAAGGTCATCGGGAGGAGGTAGGACCCCACGACCGGTGAACCGGTCTCCTGGGGGCGGGCTCAGTCGCTGCGGTTCGACCACGCCGTCAACTGACCGCGCGGGGCTGGGAGGATGCTCCGGCCAACACCCGGCGCGGCCTGGCCCGCGACCTCGCCGACGTCACGATGCTGATGGTGGACCTCGATCAAGGCGCGGCAGACTCATCCCGCCGACAAGAACCTGAGAAGCGCGCTGATGAACTGGGCGTTCGTTCCCGGCCGTATCGAGCGAGAACCGGTCCCCGAGTCGATCGCGGCGGCGCTGGCCTGGCTCCAAACGCACACGCGGCCGGTCGGCTGCCTGGCCTATGACCAGACCTTACGCGCGCTGCTGGACGGCATCGCTCGGCTCCAGAAACGGCAAGCAGGCCAGTCCCGCCGTGGTCCAGCATCGGCATGCCGCGCTTTACCGCGCGTTCGAGCTCCGGTGTCCAGGAACTGGTCGCTGCCAACACCCCTCCCGCGATCAAGACCAAGAGACGGCAGATCAGCGATGACGAGGTCTCCCCGTGATCATTCCCAACGGTGATCAAGTGGCCCGGCTGCTGGATGCCTGCCAGACGCTGACCGGGACGCATGCCCGACAGCGGGGGCCGCGCCTGCGGGCCTTCTTCGCGGTCATGTACTACGCCGAATGCCGTCCCTCCGAAGTGATCGCTCTGCGGGAAGCTGACTGCTACCTGCCCGCGCCGGGGTGAAGGCGGCTCACGCTGTGCGGGTCCTCACCGGATGTGGGCCAGCTGTGGAAGGAGCCCCGAGGTAGATCAAAAGGCTGGGTGGGTGGGACAACCACGCGGATTGGCTGTCGCCTCCGTGATCGTCGTGAATGCCGTCGCGGATTGATGGCCAGCGGGCGGATTAGCTCTGTGAAGGCTTGGCTGTGATCAACTCGGTGGCTTCCGCCTCGGCGCGGAGGCGGAGGATGTATTCCGCCACCTCGACGGGGACCAGGGCGGCCACCCGTTCCCCCTGGTCGTCCCGGACGAAGGTGATCGCGCCGTGTTCCCGCGCCTCCCCCACGATCGTCGGCAAGTGCATGGTCATCTGATCGAGGTCGAGATCGTCGATGGCATGCACGACCCGCTCGTCCTCCCGCCGCGTCAGCGGAGCACGCCGGACGGCGCTCTCCGCCGCGATTCGCCGGAAACGGTCCTCCCGGACCCCTTCGGCTTCCCGCCCCCAGCGCCGGCCCCCGGCAGCCCGATCGACGTGATCCCACATCCGCTCGTGCGCGTCCATGCCCCCCATTGTCCCGCACCATCCTGGAACGCCAGGACCAGGAATATCCCAACGCTACTTGACCGTATCGGCGGGACCTTCCTCCTCGCCCTCCTCCTCACCGTGCGATCGCGTCCCTGAATCGCCCTCGATCAGCTCGACGAGGTCGGCCGAATTCGACATCCCGTACGACGACACGCCCAGCACGAAGATCCCCTTGAACAGGTAGACAATCTTGTCCCACGTATCGATCTCGTTTTCAGTCCCCATGACACCCTCCTCTAAAGAAGGGCGTGACATTCCGTTCCATTTCCGTGATCTAGGTCGCACGCCCGACGAGCAGCGCGACGCTCCACGTGGCGGGTCCAAGATCGACATCAAGAGTTTCATCCGAGGGTCGACGCTGGCGAGACCGTTCAATAGGCGTTCCTCACCGACCTGAACGCCGAGCCGGTGGCTGGCGCGAACCGGGAAGACCCCCGCATCCCAGGCGAACGACTAAACAGACAGCTGACTAAATCCCGGAAGGGCCCGCCTCTTGAGGCTGGGCGGCCCCTGGCCTTTACGCGCACAAGCCCTTGGCCCGCTGGTCGGCAACGATCTCGTCGACCGTCTGGCCCTGATACTGCTTCCGCTGATCAGTGGTCATCTCATACCGCCAGCGCCCGGCCTGATAGCGGAAGGTGAACTGGTCGACCAGGATCGACCGCGACGCGGTGACGCGGGCCGTGGACCCAGAGACGCTCACGTCGCTGATCGACCAGCGGATGCCCTGCGCCGACGCCGGGCACTCCCGGAACCTGCGCATGTACTCCGACCGGCTGACCACAGCTTGGGACTGCTCGGTCCACTGGTCCCAGAACTTGCCGTAGTTCCCGATGCTGTAAAAGTCGAACGCGCGTTTGGCCGCCGCCTTGGCGCCGGCCTTGGTCCGGGGCTGGGACGTCGGTGTCGGTGTCAGCGTGGTGCTCGCGCTCGCACCCGCCGGGCGAGAGCTCACCTCGGTCCCGATCGCTGCCGCACCTGCAGGCTGCGGCACCCGTTCCAGGACCAGGACCACCGCGAAGACCGCGACCGTGAGGGCGAGGATCGCCACGACCAGGGCCACCATCGCCACACCGCCGCTGGGCCTCTGCCTCTTGGGCATGCGCCGCTGGTCTCGAGCAAGGGGCTGAGTCATAGGTGGCTCCAGGGGTCACAGCTACCTGTGAGACGTGCGGAACACCGCCCCGGGTGACGGCTGAGGCTGGCCGGATCCGGTCACGCGGCGGCGCGGATGGCTCGGGAATTCCCGACTTCCGCTCTAGGGCGGCTATAAAACGCGCTGGTCTATGCGGCGCGAATGCCAATCCACAGAATGATCAGTAGCGCACTGTAATCGGATCGCGCCGCCCCAGCTTTCGTGCGTCACACCTGCGTCATGATCTTGAAAGAACCTGCCTTGTACTGAACCACGCCCTCGTGCCTGCGGGAAACTACGGCGACCACGGGATCGGGCAGAGCCCGAAAGGGAACGGGCTGGGTGGATGGGAAAACCCCTCGACATCGAAACCGTCGCGCCTACGGGAAACCACGACGACCACGGAACCGGGCACACCCCGAAAGAAACAACGGGCCGGGTGGGCGGGAGAACCACCGTGCCGCGGCTGTCGCTCATCTGCGCAACCACGGCCCTGGCGGGGTCGGGCGGAGCCCGAGGGAAAACAACGGACAGGGTGGGTGGGAGAACCACGGATCGGCTGTCGCCTCCCGGGATCCGCAGGTCAGAGGCTTGATCTATCCCCTGACCAGCAGGGCGACGCACTCCACGTGGTGGGTCATCGGATATTGATCAAAAGCGCGGAGTTCGGCCAGGTCGTAGCCGAGTTCGGTGAACCAGTTGAGGTCGCGGGACAAGGTGGCCGGGTCGCAGGAGACGTACACGATCCTGCTGGGGGTCAGGGATGCGATGCGGGTGACGACCGGGCGGCCGAGGCCGGAGCGGGGTGGGTCGCAGACGACGAGGTCGGCCTGCTGGATGTCGAGGCGGTCGAGGGCCTCCTCGACCTTGCCGCGTTCGGTTTGGGCCTGGGGGAGGTCGCGGAGGTTGTGGCGGGCGTCCTGGACGGTGGGGGGTTCGGATTCGATGCCGAGGACGGCGCCGGAGGGGCCGACGGCTTCGGCCAGGGCGGCGGCGAAGAGGCCGACGCCGCAGTAGAGGTCCAGGGCCCATTCGCCGGGTTTGGGCTGAGCGAAGTCGAGGACGGCGTTCTGCAGGGTGGTCGCGGCGGCGGGGTGGACCTGCCAGAAGCCGCTGGCGGAGACGCGGTAGTCGCGGCCGGCGACGTGCTCGGTCAGGGTGCCCTTGCCCTGGAGCACGCGGGTGCCGCGGCGGCCCTCGTCCAGCATGATCGAGGCGTCCAGGTCGGGGATGCGGACGTCACGGTGGGGTTTGGGGGTGACGACGACCGCGCGGTCGCCACCGGAGGCGGCGATGAACTCGACGGTGGCGGCGCCGCGCCAGCCTTCGGTGGAGACGCGCAGGTCCTCGATGGCGGGGTGGGCGATCAGGCAGGCGTCGATGCGCTCGATCTCGTGCGAGCGGTGGCGGCGCAGGCCAAGGCGGCCGTCGCGGTCGGCGGCGAACTGCACGCGGGTGCGCCAGCCGAGGCCGTCGGGCGTGCCGGGCACCTCCTCCACGACCACCTCGCGGGTGATCCCGGCCAGGCGCTGCAGCTGCTCGGCGACGACGTCGGCCTTGAGGCGGCGCTGCGCGGCCAGCGAGGCGTGCTGCCAGTCGCAGCCGCCGCAACGGCCGGGACCGCTGAACGGGCAGGGCGGCGTGACCCGGTCCGGTGAAGCCTCCAAGATCTCGACCGCGTCGGCGCGCAGGAACCGGGTGGTCTCCTCGGTGACTCGGGCCAGGACCCGCTCCCCCGGCAGCGCGTGGCGGACGAAGACCACCCGTCCCTCGTGCCTGGCCACACACCATCCACCATTGGCCACCGCGCCAACCGTCAGTTCGAGCATCCCTCCATCATGCCTTGAGCTGAGTGTCGTCACGCCCGTACGGCCTGCGCACCTGCCCCGGCGCGGACGGCTCGGGCCGCCCCGTCAACCGATCGGCGGACTCCAGCTGCCACGGCACGCTCGTCACCATCACCCCGGGCTTGAACAACAGCCGCCCCTTGAGCCGCAGCGCGCTCTGGTTGTGCAGCAGATGCTCCCACCAGCGCCCGACCACATACTCGGGAATGTAAACCGTCACCACATCCCGCGGCGACCGCCGGCGCAGCGACCGCACGTAGTCCAGGATCGGCCGCGTGATCTCCCGGTACGGCGAGTCCAAGATCTTCAACGGCACCGGAATCCCGCGCCGATCCCACTCCTCCCGCAACCGGGCCGACTCCTCCTGATCCACGCCCACGCTGACCGCCTCCAGCGTGGACGGCCGGGTGGCCCGCGCGTACGCCAGCGCCCGCAGGGTGGGTTTGTGCACCTTGGAGACCAGCACGATGGCGTGGTTGCGCGCGGGCAGCATGGAGGTGTCCAGGTCGCCCTCCGGCGCGGCCAGCTCCGCGGCCACCGCGTCGTAATGGTGCCGGATGGCCTTCATCATCAGGAACAGCACCGGCATCGCGATGCAGACGATGTACGCGCCGTGGGTGAACTTCGTCACCAGCACCACCACCAGCACCACACCGGTCATCACACCGCCGAAGCCGTTGATCACCCGCGACCGCATCATGTGCAGCCGCAGCTTGCCGTCGGTCTCGGTGCGCAGCAGCCGCGTCCAGTGCCGGACCATCCCGATCTGGCTGAGCGTGAATGACACGAACACGCCCACGATGTACAGGTTGAGCAGGCGGCTCACGTCCGCGTCGAAGGCCCAGATGAGCAGGCAGGCGGCGGTCGCCAGGATGACGATGCCGTTGCTGAAGGCCAGCCTGTCCCCCCGGGTGTGCAGCTGGCGGGGCAGGTAGCGGTCCTGGGCGAGGATGGAGCCGAGCACGGGGAAGCCGTTGAACGCGGTGTTGGCGGCCAGGAACAGGATCAGCGCGGTGACCGCCGAGATCACCACGAACAGCACGGTGCCGGGCCCGAAGACGGCGGAGGCGACCTGGGAGATGATCGGCTCCTGGTAGTAGTCGGCCCCGACCGGTTCGCCGTCCGGGCCGAGCAGGCCGCTCGCGACGTGGGCCGGATCGGCGACCGTCACCCCGGCCTTGAGACCGAGGAAGATGATGCCGCTGAACATGGTGACGGCGACCAGGCCCATCAGGAGCAGCGTGGTGGCGGCGTTCTTGCTCTTCGGCTTGCGGAACGCGGGCACCCCGTTGCTGATCGCCTCCACCCCGGTCAGCGCCGCGCACCCGGACGCGAAGGCCCGCAGCACCAGGAACACCAGGGCGAACCCCGCCAGGTCCACCTGTTCCGGGACCACGTCGAACCCCTCGGTGGGCGCGTGCAGGTCCTGCCCGAGCACGAACATCCGGATCAGACCCCAGCCGATCATGAAGATGACGGCGGCCATGAACGTGTAGGTCGGGATGGCGAAGGCGATCCCCGACTCGCGGATGCCGCGCAGGTTCATCATGGTCAGCACGACCACGATGGTGATGGCCACCCCGGGCTTGTTCTCACCCACGAACGGGATGGTCGCGCCCACGTAGTCGACGCCGTTGGCCACCGAGACGGCCACCGTCAGCACATAGTCGACCAGCAGCGCGCTGGCCACGGTGAGGCCCGCGTTGGGCCCCAGGTTCTTGGTGGCCACCTCGTAGTCGCCGCCCCCGCTCGGGTAGGCGTGCACATTCTGCCGGTACGACGCGACCACGGTGAGCATGATGACCACCACGGCCAGCGCCACCCACGGGCTGAAATGGTAGGCGGCCACGCCCGCGATGGAGAGGATGACCAGGATCTCCTGCGGGGCGTACGCGACGGAGGAAAGCGCGTCACTGGCGAAGACGGGCAGCGCGATGCGCTTGGGGAGCAGCTGCCCATGCAGCTCGGTGCTCCTCAATGCGCGCCCAACCAGCAGGCGCTTGGTAAAATCCGTCACTTTTGACACGTCAGAAGATGCTAGCTGTCCCGGACCGGCCCAGCGCACGCGGCACTCCCCCCGCGCGCCATACTGGGCTCATTGAACTGGGCGCACAGACCGGCGGGGAGCATGCACATTGTGATCATGGGGTGCGGGCGGGTGGGTTCGACCCTCGCGCACATCCTTGAGGACAACGGCCACTCGGTCGCGATCATCGACCGGGATCCGCAGGCATTCCGGCGGCTGCGTTCGGGCTTCCGGGGCCGCCGGGTGACGGGCATGGGTTTCGACCGGGACGTGCTGGAGGAGGCCGGGATCGAGTCGGCCCAGGCCTACGTGGCGGTCAGCAGCGGCGACAACTCCAACATCATCTCGGCCCGGGTGGCCAGGGAGACCTTCGGGGTCGACAACGTGGTGGCCCGCATCTACGACCCCCGGCGGGCCGAGGTCTACCAGCGGCTGGGCATCCCGACGGTGGCGACCGTGCGATGGACGGCCGACCAGATCCTGCGCCGGGTGCTGCCGGAGGGCGCCGAGCCGCTCTGGCGGGACCCGACCGGCACGGTGGTGCTGGCCGAGGTGACCTTCAACCCGGCCTGGATCGGGGCCCGGGTGCGCGAGGTGGAGTCGGCCACCGGCGCCAGGCTGGCGTTCATCAACCGGATGGGCGAGGCGCTGGTGCCCAAGGACGACACCGTGGTCCAGGAGGGCGACATCCTGCACGTGGTGGCGGCCGGCAACGAGATGGAACGGGTCAACAAGGTGCTGTCCGGCATTCCGGTCGAGGAGAACTGATGCGCGTCACGATCGCGGGGGCGGGCGCCGTAGGGCGGTCGATCGCGGCCGAGCTCCTGGAGAACGGCCACGAGGTCCTGCTCATCGACATCGACCCCAAGGCCATCAAGATCGACAGTGTGCCGCGGGCGGAGTGGCTGCTCGCCGACGCCTGCGAGATCACCGCGCTGGACGAGGCCGGCCTCAACGCCTGCCACGTGGTGATCGCCGCCTCCGGCGACGACAAAGTCAACCTCGTCGTCTCCCTGCTGGCCAAGACGGAGTACGGCGTGCCCCGGGTGGTCGCCCGCATCAACCACCCCAAGAACGAGTGGCTGTTCAACGAGTCCTGGGGCGTGGATGTGGCCGTCTCGACACCGCGCCTGCTCAGCGCCCTGGTCGAGGAGGCGGTCAGCGTCGGCGACCTGGTCCGGCTGATGACGTTCCGCCAGGGCCAGGCCAACCTGGTCGAGCTGACCCTGCCCGAGGACGCGCCGGTGGTCGGCCAGCGGGCCGGTTCGGTGCCGTGGCCGACCGATTCGGTGCTGGTGGCGATCCTGCGCGAGGGCCGGGTGCTGGTCCCGTCGGCCGACGACCCCCTGGAAGCGGGCGACGAGCTGCTGTTCGTGGCCAGCCAGGAGGTCGAGGAGGAGCTGGGCCAGCTCCTCTCGCCGCACTAAACCTGAGGCTGTACGGCCGTGCGGCCGCGGGCGAGCACCCAGCCGACCGTGGCCAGCGCGGCCAGGTAGACCGGCCAGCCGAGCGCGACCTTGGCGATGCCGAGCCAGAACACCTGCCCGGCCAGGTAGAGCGGGATCTGCACGGTCAGCTTGATCAGGCCGGGCAGCACCATGATCCACGAGACCTTGGTGCAGAGCTTCACGATGCCCTTGTCGCGGTGCCAGGCCAGCGGGTCCTCGGGGTTGGTGGCGCCGAGCATGAACCCCATGAACGGCCAGCGCACCAGGATCGAGAAGATCATGATGGCCTCGACCACCGCGATCCACAACATGCCGGGCAGGAAGGCGTCCTCGGCCTTGCCGCTGCGGAGCGCGAAGAACGCGCCGATGCCGATGCCGAACAGGCTGTTGAGCACGAACTGCGGGGTGGATCGCTGCACGATCCGGGCCACCAGCAGCGCAGCGGCGAGGCCGCCGCTGAGGATGAGCGAGAGCTGCAGCTGCTCGGTGAAGATCCAGGCCAATGTGAACGCGATCGTGGGCACGGCGGCCTCGATCGTGCCCCGCCTGCCGCCGAACGCCTTGGAAAGCTGAGCCCGGACGGCAGCTTCTACCGTCTCGTACGTCTCCGCGGGCTGCGGAACCGTAGCGGTGGGCTGCACCGGCACGGCCTCATCGGCGGTACTCACTCGTCGTTCACCGTTTCCTAGTTTTTCCGGAAATTTCCGGATTCATCCGGTTGGGCGCAGCTCGTATCGCGGGTTGAACATGACCTTGCGGCCGTCCTGCAGGCTCACCAGGCCCTCGGCCCGGACCACCCGGCCCGGTTCGATCCCCACGATCTTCCGGCGGCCGAGCCAGACCAGGTCGATCACATCCGACCCGTCGTACAGCTCGGCCTCCAGTGCGGGCGCGCCGCCGCGGGGGCGGAGCGTCACCGTACGCAGCGTACCGGCCACGCAGAAACGTTGCCGCTCAGCGCACGAGGCGATCGGGGTCGCGCCGTGCCGGTCGAGGTCCTCACGCAGTTCGGCAGCCTCAAGCTCGGCCTGGCTGCTGGTCAGGCGCCGGAAGAAGGCGCGCAGCCCGCCAGATCCACCCTTACGCTGAGGCTCCTGAGTTGTCATGATTTATCAGCCTAGGCGATGCTTACCGCCCGGGGCCAACCGGCGAAGCTACCGAATTTCGGCGATCTCGGGGCCGCGCTCGAACGGGTTCCACTCCGGCTCCGGCTCCTGCTCCATGGCCTGCCGCGCCTCGGCGGGCAGCCGCAGCGCGATCGCCTCCTTGGGCGCCATCGGCTCGTCCCCCCGGACCACCACGATGTCCTTGATCACGTTCTCCAGCGGCTCCGCGGCGGCCGGGTCGACCGCGGCGGGACCGCTGACCACCGCGCGCAGGAACCAGCGCGGCCCGTCGATGCCGAGGTAGCGGACCGGCTGCTTGGCCTCGCCCGGCTGCTGCGGCACCTGGGCCGCCAGCTCGATCCCGAACGGGCCCTCCCGCTCCTCCACGGTGCCGTCGGCGACGCCGACCTCGCGGACCAGCTCGGCCCTGACCTCGTCCCAGATGCCGCTGCGCTTGGGCGCGGCGAAGGCGTGCACCTGCAGCGCGCTCTCCTCCACCAGCACCAGCGCGCCGATGATCTGGTCGCCCGCCACCTGCAGCTGGACTTCGAAGCCGGCCCCGATGGGCAGCAGCAGGCCGCCCAGATCGACCCGCTCGGCCGTTGGGTACCCCTCGTCCGCGTCCCACGGACCTGACTCGCGGACCGGCACCGCCGGTTCCGTCTCGGGCGGGGCCGCCATGGGCTCGGCCGCGCCGCGTCGGCGTCGGAACACGTCTTTCACACTCCTTGACTTGATTCTATCTGCCGGTGGAGCCGAACCCCCCGGCGCCGCGCGCCGAGCCGGGCAGCCGTTCCACCTCGTGGAAGGCCGCTTTCTCCACCCGCTGAATGACCAGCTGGGCCACCCGGTCGCCGCGCCGCAGCCGGACCGCGTCCTTGCTGTCGGTGTTCAGCAGCGTGACCCGGATCTCACCCCGGTAGCCGGCGTCGACCGTGCCGGGCGCGTTCACCAGCGTGACACCGAACCGGGCGGCCAGGCCAGAGCGCGGGTGCACGAAGGCCGCGTACCCATCGGGCAGCGCGATCGCCACCCCGGTGCCGACCATGGCCCGCTCGCCGGGCAGCAACTCCACGTCCTCGGCCGCGTAAAGGTCCGCGCCCGCGTCTCCAGGATGCGCGTACGACGGTAATGGCAGCTCGGGGTCGAGCCGGTGAATCAGGACCTCGACACTCATGAACTGAAACCCTACCGGCTCGGGGTCTCCGGCACGGCTTCTCCCGCGCCTGGTGGGGGCGGTGTTTCTGGTGGAGTTCCAGGAGCGGGGGGAAGCGCGGGCGGCTCCTCCTTGCGCAGCTCGGGCAGGGCCCGGTAGATGACCGCGGCCACCGGCACGGCCACGGCGGCCCCGGCGATGCCGCCGAGCACGCCGCCCACGGCCAGCACCAGGATGATCGCCAGCGGGTGGAACTCCAGCGCCCGGCCGACGATCAAGGGCTGCAGCACGTGGTTCTCCAGCTGCTGTTCCACGATCAGGATGCCGACGAAGACCAGCGCGTACACCCAGCCCTGGGCGCCGAACACGACCAGGGTGGCGATCGCGCCCGCGAAGAAGATACCCACGATCGGGATGAAGCTCGCCAGGAACACCAGCACGGCCAGCGGCGCCCAGAGCGGCACCCGCATGCCCGCCAGCACCACGCCGATGATCAGGCCGTGCACGGCGGCGACGGCCACCGTGCCGAGCACGTAGTGCGACAGCGTGCGCCAGGCCGCCCGCCCGGCCCGGTCCACCCGGGGCGCCGCGCCGCCGAACGCGCGCAGGAACCAGGACCAGATCCGGTCCCCGTCCTTGAGCAGGAAGAACGTGATGAACAGCAGCAGCACGATGGAGGCCAGCACCTCGATGATGGCGGTCGCGCCGCTGAGCACCGTGCTGGTGATCTGGCCGCGCTGCTGGTCCAGCTGCCGGGTCAGCTCCTCCACGAAGTCGGCGATCTGCGCCTCTTTCAGGTGGAACGGCCCGGTGATCAGCCAGTTCTGCGCGTCCCGGGCGGTCTGCTGGATCTGCGCGACCAGGCCGGGGAACTCCTCGTTGGCGCGGACTCCGATGATGAAGCCCACGCCGATGATGAACGCGAACGCGACCAGCATGGTGATCCAGGTCGCGTAGATGGGCCGCAGCCCGGCCGCGCGCAGCCGGTTGGTGAGCGGGAAGAGCAGCGCGGCCAGCAGGAAGGCGATGGCCACCGGCAGGGCGACGAAGCTGAGCCTGGCGATGATCATCGCGACCAGGTAGATCAGCGCGCCGATCACGATGACCCGCCAGCTCCAGGCCGACAGGGTGTTCAGGATGGGCGGCACCCCGGGCCCGCCGCGCCGGTGCGGCCGGTCTCGTTCCGAAATCTGACGCTCCCTATCCGAGATCACTCATCCACACTGGCACGCGCCACCCAGGAACGCGCAGCCATTTATTAACGAGAAACCCAGCCCGCATGACCGCCGACCAGGCCACTCGTCGCCGCGGCTGTCTAGATCGCGTCTTTTTTCATGAATTTTCGATAACCGTGTCCACCGTGAGTGGCCCGTCTCCCCCGTCGAGCACGAACTCCTCCACGTTCCCGGCCGCGCAGAGATCATCGGCGGCCAGCCGGACCAGCCCGGCCTCGGCGCCGGTGACGTCCAGCCGGGAGATCTCGGCGCGCATCGAGAGCTTGGCCGCCGACTTGGCCTTGCGGACCTGGCGCAGCACCTCGGCGACCGCCTCCAGCACGGCGGGGTCGCCGTCCAGACCCGCCGGGACCGGCCAGGCGGCGCGGTGCACCGAGCCGGGCCGCCACCAGGACCAGACCTCCTCGGTGACGAACGGCAGGAACGGCGCGAACAGCCGCAGCAGCACGTCCAGCGCGTGCCGCAGGGCGGCCACGGCGGAGGCGTCGCCCTCGTAGGCGCGGGCTTTGACCAGTTCGAGATAGTCGTCGCAGAACTGCCAGAAGAAGCGTTCCGTCCGCTCCAGCGCGCGGGTGTAGTCGTATGCCTCGAACGCCTCGGTGGCCTCGGCCACCACCGCGTCCAGGGCGGCCACCATGGACAGGTCGATGGGCGCGCCGATCGGCCCGTCCTGCTCGCCGAAGCCGAGGATGAACTTGGCCGCGTTGAGGATCTTGATGGCCAGCCGCCGGCCGATCTTGATCTGGCCGGTGTCGAAGGCGGTGTCGGTGCCGGGGCGGCCGTTGGCGGCCCAGTAGCGCACGGCGTCGGAGCCGTACTCCTCGAGCAGGCCGAGCGGGGTGACCACGTTGCCCTTGGACTTGGACATCTTCTTGCGGTCGGGGTCCAGGATCCAGCCGGAGATGGCGGTGTGGGCCCAGGGCAGGGCGCCCTGCTCCTGGTGGGCGCGGACCACGGTGGAGAACAGCCAGGTGCGGATGATCTCGTGGGCCTGGGGGCGCAGGTCCATCGGGAAGACCCGCTGGAACAGGTCCTCGTCGCGTTCCCAGCCCGCCGCGATCTGCGGGGTCAGCGAGGAGGTCGCCCAGGTGTCCATCACGTCGGGGTCGCCGGCGAAGCCGTACGGCTTGCCGCGGCGCGCCTCGCTGAACCCGGGCGGAGCGTCGCTGGACGGATCCACCGGCAGCATGTCCTCCGGCGGCACGATGGGCGCCTCGTGGATGGGCTGGCCCTCGGAGTCGAGCTGGTACCAGACCGGGATCGGCACCCCGAAGAAACGCTGCCGGGAGATCAGCCAGTCGCCGTTGAGGCCGCTCACCCAGTTGTCGTAGCGGACCCGCATGTGCGGCGGGTGCCAGGTCAGCTCCTTGCCCCGGTCGAGCAGCTCCCAGCGCAGCTTCTCGTCCCTGCCGCCGTTGCGCACGTACCACTGCCGGGTGGTGACGATCTCCAGCGGCCGGTCGCCCTTCTCGTAGAACTTGACCGCCCGCAGCACCCCGCGCGGCTCGCCCTCCAGGTCGCCCGACTCGCGCAACATCTGCACCAGCCGCTCGCGCGCGCTGTGGGTGGTCTTCCCGGCCAGTTCCTTGTACGGCTCCGCCGGCACCCCCTCCGGCGGCTCCGGCAGCAGCCGCCCGTCCCAGCCGATGATCGCCCGGGTGGGCAGATCCAGCTCGCGCCACCAGGTCACGTCGGTGACGTCGCCGAACGTGCAGATCATGGCGATGCCCGAGCCCTTGTCCGGTTCGGCCAGGTGATGCGCGAGCACCGGCACCTCGACCCCGAACACCGGCGTGCGCACGGTGCTGCCGAACAGCGGCCGGTAACGCTCGTCGTCCGGGTGGGCGACCAGCGCCACGCAGGCCGGGATGAGCTCGGGCCGGGTGGTCTCGATCCAGACCCGCTCCGCGAAGCCCTGTGCCTGCTGCTCGGGCGTCAAATGGAAGCCGATGCGGTGGAACGCGCCAGGATAGTCCCGGTCCTCCAGCTCGGCCTGAGCCACGGCGGTGCGGAAGGTGACGTCCCAGAGCGTGGGCGCCTCCGACAGGTACGCCTCCCCCCGCGCCAGATTGCGCAGGAAGGCCCGCTGGGACGCGGCCCGGGAGGCGTCGTCGATGGTGGCGTAGGTGAGCGACCAGTCCACGGAGAGCCCGAGCCGCCGCCAGAGCTCCTCGAACGCCTTCTCGTCCTCCACGGTGAGCCGCTCGCACAGCTCGATGAAGTTCCGCCGCGAGATCGGCACCTGCTGCTTGCCTGGTTTGTCCGGCGGCGTGAACCCCGGGTCGTACGGCACGGAGGGGTCGCAGCGCACCCCGAAATGGTTCTGCACCCGGCGCTCGGTGGGCAGCCCGTTGTCGTCCCACCCCATGGGATAAAAGACCTCACGGCCGCGCATCCGCATGAACCGGGCGATCGTATCGGTGTGGGTATAGGAGAAGACGTGACCGACATGCAGGGACCCGGAGACGGTCGGCGGCGGCGTGTCGATGGAGTAGATCTGCTCGCGCGTCTTCGACCGGTCGAAGCGGTAGGTCCCGTCGGCCTCCCAGCGGCCTACCCATACCGTCTCCAGCCCATCAAGGGTGGGACGTTCTGGTGGCACGATTCGCTGAGTCGTCATGCCACCTCATGGTATGGCGTCGGCTCGGCCGTGGCTGGCACAGACTAGGGTCGTTACCGAGGAGGAATCATGGCGGGTACGGAAGAGAAGCCGGACATGCAGTGGCGGATCGTGGGCGGTCTGGTGGGACTGGCCGTGGGCTTCCTGTCCAAGAAGGTGCTCTCCTTCGCGTGGGAGAAGGCGACCGGAAAGAAGCCGCCGACCAACACCGACTCGCCGGACGTGAGCCTGGGCGAGGCGGTGGCCTACGCGGTCGTGATGGGCCTGGGCATGGAGGTGGCCAGGATCGTGATGACCCGGGCCGCGGCCAAAAAGTGGTACAGCTGGAAGGCCGCGGCACAGGCCGTTCAGGACGAGATCAAGGACTAGCTCTCCAGCGCCGTCAGGAACTCGTTCGCCCACCGGTCCACGTCGTGGGTGGCGACCCGGCGGCGCAACGAGCGCATCCGGCGTCCCAGCTCGTGCGGGGGCGCCTGCATGGCGGCCATCATGGTCCGCTTCATGCCGTCGACGTCGTAGGGGTTGACCAGGTAGGCCTGTTTGAGCTCATCGGCCGCCCCCGCGAACTCGCTCAGCACTAGGGCGCCGCGCAGGTCGTGGCGGCAGGCCACATACTCCTTGGCGACCAGGTTCATGCCGTCCCGCAGCGGGGTGACCATCATCACGTCCGCGGCGCAGTAGAGGGCGGCCAGCTCCTCCCGGCCGAAGGACTGGTGCATGTAGGTGATGGGGGCGCGGCCGATCTCGCCGTACTCGCCGTTGATCCGGCCGACCTGGAGCTCGATGTCGTTGCGGAGCCGGATGTACTCCTCGACGCGTTCCCTGGTCGGGGTGGCGACCTGCACGAACACCGCCTCGCCCGGCTTCAGCCTGCCCTCGGCGAACAGCTCGCCGTAGGCCTTGAGGCGGGCTCTGATGCCCTTGGTGTAGTCGAGCCGGTCGACGCCCAGCAGCACGTGCTCCGGGTCGCCGAGCTCGGCTCTGATCTCCTTGGCCCTGGCCATCACGTGGGATTCGCGGACCAGCTGGTCCAGCTCCCCGAAGTCCACCGAGATCGGGTACGCCTCGGCCCGCACGGTCCGGCCGTTGTCCAGCTGGATGTCGTTCTTGACCGTCGAGACGCCCAGCATCTTCCGGCAGAGCCGGACGAAGTTGGACGCGCCGCCGGGACGCTGGAAGCCCACCAGGTCGGCCCCGAGCAGCCCTTCCAGCAGCTCGACGCGCCACGGCAGCTGCATGAACAGCTCGCCGGGCGGGAATGGGATGTGCAGGAAGAACCCGATTTTCACATCGGGCCGGAGCTTGCGCAGCATGCTGGGCACCAGCTGGAGCTGGTAGTCCTGCACCCACACCACGGCGCCCGGCGCGGCGGCGTCGGCGGCGGCCCGGGCGAAGCGGTCGTTGACCGCGCGGTAGGCGTCCCAGAGCACGCGGGAGTAGATCGGGGGGGCCACGACGTCGTGGTAAAGCGGCCACAGGGTGGCGTTCGAGAAGCCCTCGTAGTAGAACTCGACCTCCATCGAGGACAGCGGCACCGGGATGAGGTGCATGCCGTCGTGGTCGAACGGCTTGAGCTCCTCCCCCGCCGCGCCGGTCCAGCCGAGCCAGGCCCCGTCACGGCGCTGCATGACGGGCGCGATCGCGGTCACCAGACCGCCAGGACTTCGGCGCCATTGTTTTTCGCCCACTCGGTCGACCGGCAACCGGTTCGCGACGATCAGGAACGAGCTGGTGCCACGCATGAGCCCTCCAGTGAACATCGCCTTGGGACCACCATACGTAAGGTCCCCGGGACGGCACATACCCCCCACGAAGTGCACAATTCAGGACCAAAGCTGTGAGAATGATCTCCCGCAGGTCGGCAGCCATGACCGAGAGGTTTAGACCATTTGGTTACAGTTTGATATCAAACCGAAGAGGCAGGTGGCAAAGCGCGCTGGCGGCGCAGATCCGCCCGTACGGCGGCGGCCAGCCGTTTGGTCGCGACCCGGTTGAGGGTGCCGCCCGCGACGGCCCCCGTGAGGAACGGGCCAAGGGTGGTGAGATGGCGCCCGAGCGTGCGCATCAGGCGGTTGCGCAGCGAGGTCTTGGCCGCCGCGCCGAGCGCCAGCGTGACCGTCGCCGGGCTGAGCGGGTCGACCCCGCGCTGTTTGGACCAGGCCACGGCGAACTGGGCGGCGCGCTGGCCCCCGTTGCCCTGCACCTGGATTCCGTAGGCTTCGTGCAGCTCGGCCAGGAGCTTGACCTCGATCGCGGCCACGACCAGGGTTTCCGCGACGAGCTGCGCCGGAGCGGAGAGCAGCAGTGGAGGGGCGGCGAACTCGGCCGCCGCGAGGGCGCCCCCGACCGCGCCGACGGCCGTGGTGGCCTTCACCGCGGTACGGACCAAGTCGTCGGCCAACTGCTCGCCGGTCAGGCCGTAGTGATGCTCCTGGAGGGTCGCGAGGTCCCGGATCGGGAGTCTGGGCGCGATGTTCATGAACACATCGGCCAGCCAGCGGCCCCGCCCGACCCCGGACGTGCCCGCCTTCCTGGCGGAGACGACCAGAGCCTTGCTGAGACGGCCGAGCAGCCGTCGCCGCTCGGCCCCGTCCGTCTCCGCTGGGGACCCGTCCTGTTCGACGAGCTTGCCGACGAGCTCGGCTACCTCGTCCGGTCTTTCCCTATCCGGTGGTTCCTTCGATCGATCCGCTTCAGAAGCCATCAACGGACCCTTCCCTCAATCAAGCGGCGCATTCACGGCAAACCTGCTGCCCGTTCTTCTCCGATGCGAGCTGGCTGCGGTGATGCACCAGGAAACACCGCGAGCAGGTGAACTCATCGGCCTGCCGTGGTATCACCCGGAGCGAGAGCTCCTCGTTGGACAGGTCAGCCCCCGGCAGCTCGAGCGACTCGGCCAGGTCGGTCTCGTCGATGTCGATGCTGCCCGACGACTTGTCGCTGCGCCGCGCCTGGAGTTCCTGAAGGCTGTCCTCATTCAGGTCATCGTCGGTCTTGCGCGGGCTGTCGTAGTCGGTAGCCATGTGCGTACTCCATCCCCCTCATCTATCTGTCTGCGCGTCGTCGCGCGATCTAACGCTCGGAAGGCCAATCTTGTGCCCGCATCTTCCGGGAGATTTTGCAATCGGTACCCCGGAAGGGCGGACACTGAACCTTCCGACACGCGGGACGCCATTCCCGGCAAGGCTCCAGTTAGCCAAATATGGCGAAACCACAGCATTGGCGGGATGACCCACCGCGTTCGACGGCACATCCAACCACATGTACGGGGCTGATGTGCAGCAGGGTCGTATCAGCGCGCCGACGGAGTCGTCACGGGCGGTCCACCCGCGAGTCGCACCGTCACCACGAGCCCGCCCCCGTCCCGGGGGACGGCGGTCACCGTGCCCCCATGCGCGCGGACGATGGCCCGCACGATGGACAGACCCAGCCCCGCGCCCTTGGCGGACTCGACCCGATCGGCGCTCAACCGCCGGAAGGGTTCGAAGAGGCTGTCCACCTCGTACGCGGGCACATGCGGTCCCGTGTTCGCGACCTGAACAACGGCACCCCCCTCGACAATTCCCGAACGCACCCAGACCTTTCCCTCGCCCCCGTTGTATTTGATGCCGTTCTCCACGAGATTGGCCACGCAGCGCTCCAGCAGCACCGGATCGCCCATCGTGGAGGCCGGATGCAGATCATGGTCGACTTGCACGTCTTGCTGGAGGGCCTGCGGGAGGAGCTGCTCGATGGCCGTCTTGGCCACCTCCTGGACGTCCACCGGCTTGCGCACCGACAGCTCACGCTCGCTGCGGGCCAGCAGCAGCAGGCCCTCGATCAGCCGCTCGTTGCGGGCGTTGGTGCCCAGCAGGGTACGGCCGAGCACGCGCAGGTCGTCGGAAGCCTCCGGGTCGGACAGCGCCACCTCCAGCACGGTCCTGTTGATCGCCAGCGGGGTGCGCAGCTCGTGCGAGGCGTTGTCCACGAACCGGCGCTGGGCGTCGAAGGCGGTGTTCAGCCGGACCAGCATGGCGTCGAAGGTGTCGGCCAGCTCCTTCAGCTCGTCGTCGGGACCGTGCAGGTCGATGCGCTCGTGGGCGAGCGAGCTGCCGGACAGCTTCCTGGCGGTGGCGGTCATCTGCATGATCGGTTTCAGCGCCCGGTCGGCGACCACGTAGCCGAGCATGATGGCCAGGATGCCGATGCCGAGCAGCGCCAGCAGCCCCCGGGTGATCAGCCCGCTCAGCACGGTCGTGGTCACGTTGGCGTTGCGTACCGTGATCTCCTGCCGCCAGTAGTCCATCAGCCACCCCGGGGTGCCTTCCGGCACGCTCACTTCCACGCGGAGCGCGCTGTCCAGCACCGGGCGCACCAGGATGTACATCACGATCAGCAGCAGCGCCCCGGCCACGAAGAACAGCGTGCTGTAGGTGATCGTGAGCCGCCAGCGGATGCTCATCCGGTCCGACAGCGACTTGAGGCGGTTGGCCAGCGGGGGCAGCGGGCCAGGGTGATGCGCGCCGGGCGGGGGCGGGCCGTCCCAGGCGGGCGGGCCGCTCGGCGGCGGCGGAACCTGGCTGCGGTAGGGCCCCGTCCCCACCGGCGACATCATCCGTGGCCCCCGCTGGGGTGCGGTGTCAGCCAGGTCGCGCGGTTCGCTCACAGCTTGTATCCCACCCCTGGCACGGTCTCGATGACCTGAGGCTCACCGAGCTTCTTGCGCAGCGTCATCATGGTCACCCGGACCACGTTGGTGAACGGGTCGATGTGCTCGTCCCAGGCCTTGTCCAGCAGGTCCTCCTGGCTGACCACGGCGCCCTCGGCGCGCAGCAGCTCCTCCAGGACGGCGAACTCCTTCTTGGTCAGGGCGATCTCGGCGCCGTCCCTGGTGACCAGGCGTTTACCGGGGTCGAGCCGTACTCCTGAACGTTCGAGGACCGGGGGCAGCGCGGGCGCCGAGCGGCGGCCGAGCGCGCGGACCCGGGCGATCAGCTCCAGGAACGCGAACGGCTTGGCCAGGTAGTCGTCAGCGCCCAGGTCCAGGCCCTCGACCCGGTCGTCCACGTCACCGGCGGCGGTGAGCATGATGATCCTGGTCGCGGTCCGGTCGGCGACCAGCCGCCTGGCCACCTCGTCCCCGTGCACCTTGGGCAGGTCCCGGTCCAGCACCACGACGTCGTAATCGATGTAGGAGGTCTTCTCCAGCGCCTCCGCGCCGTCGTAGGCCACGTCCACCGCCATCGCCTCGCGGCGCAGGCCGGTCGCGATCGCGTCGGCGAGCACCCGCTCGTCCTCCACCACCAGTACTCGCATGGACATCCTCCTTGTGACCCGCGCTGACGCCTCATTCTCCCGCTTCGGCCGGTAAGCCCACGGTAAGCGGGCGAGCACCGCACAAAATCTCCTGGTTTAGTGTTACCCGGACTGTGGGTAAAGGAGGCACACACACCCCTCTGTCCGATGCCGGGGAAGGCACGTCCTCCCCAGGTGGACCGCTGAGAAAGAAGGTGAGATGGGCGAGTTCACGACTACGATCGAAACCCGGCTCGACCAGGCCTACAAGGGACTTCAGGAGGCCAGGAACAGCGGCGACGATTTTCTCGCCGACACCCTCACCGCCGAGATCGAAGATCTCCGGAGGCTGGCCGACGACCACGGCATCCCGCTTCCGCGCTGACCGGCGCTAAGTTCGCCCCGCCCCCATCGGCTATGCGCCGGTGGGGGCGTCGCGTTCCGGATCCAGTGCCGCCAGCAGGTCGTGCAGCTCCTCGAACAGCCCCGGCGCCGCGCAGATCGTCAGCTCCGGGTTGTACGGTTTGCCGTGCAACCCCCCGATCCTGGCCCCCGCCTCGGCCGCGACGAGCCCGCCCGCGGCGTGGTCCCAGTACTGGGTGCCGCGCTCGTAATACCCGTCCACCCGGCCGGACGCCACCGAGCAGAGGTCGACCGCGCACGAGCCGCCGCGCCGGATGTCCCGCACCCGGGGCAGCACCTGCGCGAGCACCTCGGCCTGGACCACCCGCCGGGACGCCGCGTAGCCGAAGCCGGTGGCGATCAGCGCCCGGTCCAGCGGCACGCCGGTGTTGCAGTGCAGCCGCTCCCCCGCCAGCCAGGCGCCGCCGCCCTTGACCGCGGTGTAGAGCTCGCCCATCGGGACGGCGTTCACGACGCCCGCGACGATCTCCCCGTCGACCTCGACGCCGATGCTGATCGCCCAGGCGGGCAGGCCGTACAGGAAATTGACGGTGCCGTCGATGGGGTCGACGACCCAGCGGACGCGGCCCTGGCCGGGGACGTCGCCGCCTTCCTCGCCGAGGATGGCGTCGCCGGGGCGGACCGCTTTGATCCTGGCCCGGATCAGGTCCTCGGTCTCCCGGTCGAGGGCGGTGACGACGTCGGTGGGGCTGGACTTGGTGTCGATCACCTCCGGGCGGGCCGGGCGTTTGGCCAGGAGCAGTTCTCCGGCTTCGACGGCGATGTCCTTGGCGAGGGCGAGCAGATCGTCCGGGAGCATGCCCTCAGGCTATCTAGTCGGCCACTGTTCGCCGAGGTCGATCAGGCCGGAGATGGCCGGGGGCTCGAACGCGGGTTCCACGTGGCGGTAGAGGAAGGTGAGGACCGTGTCGTACCAGGCGATGGCATTTCCGGGTTTGAGGATCCAGTGGCCCTCGTCGGGGAAGTAGAGGAACTGGGATTCGACCTCGGATCGGCGCAGGTCCCACCAGAGGCTCAGCGCCTCGCCGATCGGCACCCGGTAGTCCTTGTCGCCGTGGATCACCAGCATCGGTGTGGTGATCTTGTCGAGCGTCTGGTGCGGGGAGAGCCGCTGGTAGATGGGGCCGCCGGGCTCGCCCCACTCGCGCTGCCAGAACATCGCGGCGTCGGTGGTCCCGGCGAACTGCCCCAGGTTCCACAGGGAGGCGTGGGTGACGATCGCCTTGAACCGGTCGGTGTGCCCGGCCACCCAGTTGGCCATGTAGCCGCCGAACGAGCCGCCCATCGCGGCGGTCCGCTGGTCGTCGATCTCCGGCAGCTTGAGCGCGGCGTCGGTGATCGCCATCAGGTCGCCGAAGGTGGCCGGGCCCCAGTCGCCCCAGCCCCGGTCGAGCATCGCCTGGCCGTACCCGCTGGACAGGCAGGGGTCGGGGAGCAGCATGGCGTAGCCGTGCGCGGCCATGATCCACGGGTTCCACCGCCAGGACCAGTCGTTCCAGCTGCTCACCGGGCCGCCGTGGATCCACAGCAGGAACGGCGCGGGGTTCTCGGCGCTGGCGCCCTCGGGGAGGACCAGCCAGCCGCGGATCTCGGTGCCGTCCTCGGCCATGGCGCTGACCTCGGTGAGGGTGCCGGGGAGTTCCATCGCGGGGGTCGGGGTGGGCAGGTATTCGAGCGTGCCGTCCGGGGCGATCCTGACCGGCGCGGGGGCGGCGTCGATCGCGCCGCGCAGCGCGTAGAGGCTGCCGTCGGGGGCGGGGTTGAGCTCGGCGTAGGCGCCGTTGTCCGGGGTCAGCCTGATCGGGTCGCCGCCGTCGAGGGGGATCCGGAAGATCGGGCGGCGGCCCTGGTGGTCGGCGGCCACGTAGAGGCAGTCGGAGCCCCAGGCGAGGGCCGCCGGGAAGAGCTCACCCCCGAGAGCCCGCCCTTCGCCGGTGGTCAGGTCGATCACCCACAGTTCGAGGGCGAGGGAGCGCTCGATCGTGCCGTGCCGCTCCCGGACGCAGGCGACCTGGCGTCCGTCGGGTGAGATCCGGACCGGGCTGGTGAAGTCATGCCCCTCGGAGGTGGCCAGCACCCGCCGCTCGCCGCCGGTGATGGCGACCAGTTCGGACCGCGAGGTCCCCGCGCCGGTGGGGATCCGCCAGGTGGTGATGACGGTGGAGCCGTCGGGTGTGACGTCGAAGGAGGCCTGGTCGAGGGCGCGGCCGGGGTCGGGGGTGAGGTCGGTGCCGTCCAGGGTGAACAGGCGGGGCTGGGCGGGGCCGAGGTCGTGGTCCCAGTAGCGGATCGGGTAGTCGTCGTAGAGGACCGCGCTGACGCCGGCGTCCTTGCGCGCCTTCCTGCGGTCGGCCTCGGTGGCGGAGTCCCCGGGGAGCACCTGGGCCGCGTACACGATCGTGCCGCCCCCCGCCCGTACGGCGCCGATCCCGCCGGGGCGGGTGGCCAGGCGGCGGGGCTCGCCGCGCTCGGGCAGCAACCACAGCGCGGCGGCCTCGGAGTCGGCGTCCTTCTCGGTGGGGTCCGGGCGGCGGGAGACGAACAGCAGCTCGCCGTCGGGGGTGAACTCCGCGCCCGCCTCCCCCTTCGCCGACCGGGTCAACCGGTACGGCTCCGCGTCCGGATCAAGCGGTATCTCCCAGAGCGCCGTCCCATACGCCTTCTCGTCAGGGTCGAGGGACTGCACCACGGCGACCAGCCGGGTCGCGTCGGGAGACAGCCGCAGGGCGGTCACCCGCGGAACCGCCACGTATTCGCGCACATTCTGGAAGATCGAGGTCATCGTCCGAACCTACCTCCGCCCGGGCACATACCGAGAGGAGAACCGGCGGGATCCCGGCCTACCCTGGGGACATGGGGAATTATGACGCGCTCGTCGTGGTGTCGTTCGGCGGTCCCGAGCGGCCGGAGGACGTGTTGCCGTTCCTGGAGAACGTCGTGCGCGGGCGGGGAGTGCCACGCGAACGGCTGCTGGAGGTGGAGGCGCACTACCAGGGCTTCGGCGGGGTCAGCCCGATCAACCAGCAGTGCCGGGATCTGGTCGCGGCGCTGGAGAAGGTCGTGGACGTGCCGGTGTACTGGGGGAACCGGAACTGGCATCCGTACCTGGCGGACACGCTGCGGCAGATGGCGGCGGACGGGGTGCGGCACGCGGCCGCGTTCGCGACGGCGGCGACCAGCTCATATTCGAGCTGCCGGCAGTACATCGAGGACATCGCGCGGGCGACGGCCGAGGTGCCGGACGCGCCACGGCTGGTGAAGCTGCGGCATTTCTACGATCATCCCGGGTTCATCGCGGCCATGGCCGATCACACGTGGGGGGCGCTGGCCGAGGTGGGGGCGGACGCGCGGCTGGTGTTCACCGCGCACAGCATCCCGCTGTCGATGGCCGCCGCGGCCGGGCCGCGGGGCGGGGCCTACGAGGCCGAGTTGCGGGCCGCGTCGGCGCTGGTCGCGAAGGCGGTCGGGGCGGACGACTTCGACCTGGTGTGGCAGAGCCGCAGCGGGCCGCCGCAGGTGCCCTGGCTGGAGCCGGACGTCTGCGACCACCTGGAGCAGCTGCGCCGCGAGGGGACCGAGGCGGTCGTGCTGGTGCCGATCGGGTTCGTCTCCGACCACATGGAGGTCAAGTACGACCTGGACACCGAGGCGGCGGCCAAGGCCGAGGAGCTGGGCATGCTGCTGGCCCGGGCGGGCACGGCGGGCACCCACCCCAGATTCGTCTCGATGATCAAGGAGCTGATGGCCGAGCCGGAGCCGGTCCCGTGTCCGGCCACCTGCTGCGTCATTGGTTCGGGTAGGCCAGCGCGTACGCCTGCGACAGGTTGAGCACCTTGTCGACGTAGGACCACGAATGGTTGTAGTGCCAGACGGCCTTCCTGAGCTGCTCGCCGCCTTGTCCTGCCTTGTTAGCACATAGGTAGTTGGCGGCCGACGGCACCGCGTCGTAGGCGCTCCAGATGTCGGAGACGCCGTCGCCGTCGCCGTCCACGCCGTACGCCTTCCAGGTCGCGGGCATGAACTGCATCGGGCCGAGCGCACCCGCCGAGGACGGGCCGTTGTTCTGGCCGTGGCCGCTCTCGACCTGGCCGATCGCGGCCAGCACGGTCCAAGACAGGCCGGGGCAGACCCCGGCGCCGCGCTGGTAGAGCTCCAGGTAGCTGTCGGGGCGGCCGACCAGGACCTGACGGGCCGCCACCGCCGTCTGCCGGGGCGCGGGTTCGGCGCCGACCGCGACCACCTGGGCGTCGCCGCCGAGCAGGTCGCGGACGCGCTGCTGGTTGACGTGCTGGCCGTGGACCAGGACGACCACGCCGGAGGCGAAACCGAGCTCGGCGCCCAGCTCCTTGCCGATCAGGCCGTCCACGCCGGGGAAGCCGAGCGCGGCCGAGGCGGCGACGCGGAGCCGGGGGCCGCCGTCGAGCTGGTATTCCGCGCCCAGGACCATGCCGAGCCGTTTCATCACGCCGGTGTCGGCCACGATCTCGCCCCGGGCCAGCGCGCTCCACACGGCCGGATGGTCGGCCACCACCTTGGGGGTCCAGGAGCGGAACTGGGCGGGGTCCACGGCCAGCAGGCGCAGCCCGGTGCCGGCCACCCGGACGGTTCCGCCGTCCACGACCGCGACCTTCTGCACGTTCTTGACCTTGGCCAGGTCGTGCAGGACCTTCGCCGGGACCTGGGCGGCGGCGACGGCGAGCAGCCTCGGCGGGGTCACCTGGACGCCGGGGCCGCCGACGACGGGCGGGGCCGACGGCAGCGTGCGGTCGGGGACCAGCGCCTGCCGGGGGGAGCCCACCGCCGTCTCGCTTTCCGTGCCGCTTTCCGTGTCGCCACGGACGAGCAGGATCACACTGCCCGCGGAGACGGTCACCGTGATCAGAACGGCGAGACCGGCCACGAGCCCGCGAAGCGGCGTGAGCCAGGGAAGATCGGACACCCGGTTCACGCTAGTAGCTTAACGGCGGAAAACTCACTTGCCTTCCGGCGTGCCTGTGCGCCATGGTCGGTAAGGGTCTAATGGGGAAGATATAGCTGTCCGCGTGCCACCCCCATGGCCGCAGCCGATCCCGGTCGGCGTGCCCGGACGCAGTACATCGTGCCCAGGGCGCGCGAGAGGGGTTCTGTCATGGTCGGGCCGTACCGTGGGCTGTTCAGCACGCGTGGAGCGAAATCGTTTGTGCTGGCGGGGTTCGTGGGGAGGATCCCGATCTCGATGCTCGGCATCGGCATCACCCTGCTCGTGCACTCCATCACCGGTTCGTACGCGACCGCGGGGGCCGTCGCCGCCATCGTGTCGCTCGCCTTCGCCGTCGCCGCGCCCCTTTCTGGCCGGTTAGTGGACCGGTTCGGCCAGGCCAGGATCCTCGTGCCGTTCGTCCTCGTGCACGGCGTCGCGCTGTCCGGGATGATGCTGCTCGCGCACGCGCACGCCCCTATCTGGACATTATTCGCGTCGGGCGCGATCGCCGGGGCGTCGGCCACCTCGCTCGGCTCGATGGTCCGGGCCCGCTGGTCGCACCTGCTCTCGGACTCGGGCAAGCTGCACGCGGCGTTCTCGTTCGAGTCGGTCGCCGATGAGGTGATCTTCGTGACCGGCCCGGCGTTCACCGCCGTGCTGGCCACCAGCGTCAACGTGTACGCCGGGCTGATCGTGGTGGTCGTCCTGACCGTGGGCGGCACGCTGGCGTTCGCGCTGCTCAAGGGCACCGAGCCGCCGGTCGTCCGGCATCGGGAGAACAAGGGCTCACCGATCGCCATCCCCGGCGTGGCGCTGCTGTCCGCGGTGATGCTGGCGATGGGCGCGGTCTTCGGCTGCGTGGACATCGTCACCATCGCCTTCGCCGAGGAGCAGGGCAACAAGGGCGCGGCCGGGTTCCTGCTCGCCGCCATCTCCGGCGGCAGCATGGTCTCCGGGCTCTGGTACGGCGCGCGCAGCTGGAAGATCGACCTGCGCAGCCGCCTGGTGCGGGGGCTGATCGTGTTCGTGGCCGGGTTCACGCCGGTGCTGCTCATGGGCGGCCTGCCGGCGATGGCGGTCGCGCTGTTCTTCGCGGGGCTGGCCATCTCGCCGACACTGATCACCACGTTCTCGCTGGTCGAGCGGCTGGTTCCGGCGGCGCAGCTGACCGAGGGCATGGCCTGGCTGTCGACCTCGATCGGGTTCGGGGTGGCCGTCGGGGCGTGGGCGGGCGGGCATCTCACCGATAGTTACGGGGCGTCCAACGCGTACGGGTTCGCGTACGCGTGCGCCCTGCTGGCGATGCTGGTGGGGGTTGCCGGTTCGTCCTGGTTGCGGACACCGGTGGCTTCGGAGACCAGGTCATGAGTACCGTTCATCTTCATGCGGTTCGTTAACTGGGCGGGGAATCAGGCGGTCGTCCCCGCCGAGGTCCGGACTCCGGCGTCGGCGGGGGAGGTGGCGCAAGCCGTACGGGATGGGGCGAAAGCCGGGCGGCAGGTACGCATGGCCGGAACCGGGCACTCGTTCACCGGCGTGGCGCTGACCGGCGGGCTGCTGCTGCGGCCGAACGCGCTGACCGGCATCCTGGCCTACGGCAACGACTGGGTGCGAGTGGCCGCGGGCACGCCGCTGCACGTGCTCAACCAGGAGCTGGACCGGCGCGGTCTGGCGCTGGCCAACATGGGCGACGTCACCGCGCAGACCGTGGCGGGCGCGATCCAGACCGGCACCCACGGCACCGGGCGCGAGATCGGCGGGCTGGCCGATCAGGTGATCGAGCTGGAGCTGGTGCTCGCCGACGGGACGATCACCTCCGTCCGGGACGGCGACCTGTTCGACGCGGCCCGGGTCGGGCTCGGCGCGCTGGGCGTGCTGACGTCGGTGACCTTCCGGGTGGAGCCGGCGTTCCTGCTGCGCAGCCGGCGTGAGCCGATGTCCTTCCGGGCCATCCTCGCCGACCTCGACGCGCTCACCGGCGAGAACGAGCACCTCGACTTCTTCTGGCTGCCGCACACCGACACCTGCCTGGTCAAGCGGAACAACCGGAGCCCGGGACCGGCCGCGCCGCCGAACCCGGTCCGGCACTGGGTGGACAACGTGTTCCTGGAGAACACGCTGTTCGGGCTGGCCTGCGCGGCCGGGGCCCGGTTTCCCGGGGCGATCCCGTGGATCAACGGGGTGTCGGCGCGGCTGCTCAGCCCGTCGGAGTCGGTGGACACCTCGTACAAGATCTTCACCAGCGTGCGGGAGGTGCGCTTCCTGGAGATGGAGTACGCGATCCCGCGCGAGCATCTCGGCCAGGCCCTGCGCGAGACCCGCGACCTGGTCGAGCGCACGGGGTGGCGGATCTCGTTCCCGATCGAGGTCCGGGTGACGCCGCCGTCGGGGGCGTGGCTGTCCACCGCGTACGGGCGGGACTCGGCCTACATCGCCTGCCATGTCTACCGGGCGACCCCGAATCCGGAGTATTTCGCCGCGGTGGAGGAGATCATGACGCGGCTGGGCGGGCGGCCGCACTGGGGCAAGCTGCACACCCGGGACGCGGACTATCTGGCCACGGTCTACCCGAGGTTCGCCGATTTCGCGAAACTGCGGGACGAACTCGATCCGGAGCGGATCTTCGGCAACACGTACTTGGCGGGTGTGCTGCCCTAAACCCAGGGCTGGGTAAAGAGTGCGGCGCGGTGGCGTGTCCCGCGCCGCCGGTGTTCCGTGCGGGCGGCACATTGCGGGGGCGGGCCGTCCGGCCCCCTAGCCGAGGAGCACGAGCATGAGACGGTTCGGCCTCTACCCGACGGCCGCCGTGGCGACGGCGCTGGCCACCACGGCCGCCCTCGCGACCGCGACCCCGGGTGGCGTCGCGGCGCTGCGGCGAGCGGTCGACGACGGGCTCCGGCCGTACATCGTGACCACCCGCGACGTGCGGGACGCGTGGGAGCTCGGGGCGCGGCTGCGCGTCACCCGCTACTACGCCGCGGTCCTGCCCGGGTTCGTGGCCTGGCTCAGCCCCGACCAGGTGGTCCAGCTGTCGGCCAGCCGCCGGGTGACCGGCATCGAACCCGACCGCCTGGTCGAGGCCCAGGACGTGAGCTGGGGGCTCGACCGGCTCAACCAGCGGGAACTCCCGCTGGACGGGCGGTTCGGGGCGCACGGCAGCGGGCGCGGCGTGACCGTCTACGTGCTCGACACCGGCATCGATCCGACGCACCGCGAGTTCGGCGGGCGGGCCGCCGCCGCCTTCGACGCCACCGGCGGGGACGGCTACGACTGCAGCGGCCACGGCACCCACGTGGCCGGGATCGTCGGCGGGGCGCGGGTGGGGGTGGCCCCGGCGGCCAGGATCGAGGCGGTCCGGGTGCTCGGCTGCGACGGCACCGGCACGGTCTCCGACGTGATCGCCGGGCTCGACTGGGTGCGGACCAACGCCGAAGGCCCGTCGATCGCCAACCTCTCGCTGGGCAGCCCCCGATCCCGGGCCTTGGACACCGCCACCACCGCTCTGGTGAAATCCGGCGTGCTGGTGGTCGCGGCGGCGGGCAACGCGGGCGCCGACGCGTGCGAGTCCTCGCCCGCCTCCGCGTACGGCGTCTTCGGCGTGGCCGCCTCGGACGAAAGCGACCAACGCGCGCCTTTCTCCAATTACGGACGCTGCGTCGACCTGTACGCCCCCGGCGTCGACATCGTCTCCACCTGGCCCGACAACACCCTGCGCCGCCTCAGCGGCACCTCGATGGCCTCCCCTTACGTGGCCGGAGTGGCCGCGCTGAAGCTGGGCGCCAACCAGTCGGAGACCCCCACTTCTCTGTTCACTTGGCTCAAGTCCACCGCGACGGGCGGCGTCATTGTGAAGAATCAGGGAAGGACCCCTAATCGCTTGCTGAACACCGCCAGCCTGTAGAAAGGTAAACGCGGCAAATGTGACCGGCGTCACATCGACTCCCCCACCCCTGGGGAAGGCGATGTTCGGACATGCCGGGTACGGTGCTGGAAGGCAACCGGCTCACGCGAGACACTCAAGGGTCCGGGGGAAGATTTCAGCTCGACGACGAAGGGACTCGCATGCAGGAGCTCCGTCTCGTCGCGGTGAGTGAGGACGGCACCTACCTCGTTCTGGCCACGGCCGGAAGGGGCACCCGGTTCACGCTGCCCGTCGACGATCGGCTCCGCGCTGCGGTTCGCGGCAACTTCTCCCGTCTCGGCCAGTACGAGATCGAAGTGGAGAGCCCGTTGCGTCCCAAGGAGATCCAGGCGCGCATCCGCGCCGGCGAGACCGCGGAAGAGATCGCGGCCACCGCCGGCATACCGGTCGAACGTGTGCGCTGGTTCGAGGGCCCCGTGCTCCAGGAGCGCGAGTACGTTGCCCAGCAGGCGCAGCGCGTCGCCGTCCGGCTCCCCGGCGAGAACACCCCGCGCCCGACGCTCGGCGAGCTCGTCGCCGAACGCCTCACCCGCCGGGGCGTGCCCGCCGACGAGATCGACTGGGATTCCTGCAAGCGCGACGACAACCTGTGGCGGATCAAGCTGGGCTTCGTGTGGAACGGTCACACCCGGCACGCGGAGTGGCTCTTCGACCCGCGACGGCGGCACATCACGCCCTACGACGACGAGGCCATGCGCCTGTCCGCCGCCGAATACGTCGACCCCCCGCAGGAGGAGGCGACGGTCCGCCCCTTCGTGCCCCGCCTGGCGAGCAAGCTGGCACCCGTTCCATCCTTCGAACCACGCTTCGAGCCCGAGCCGGTCGCCCCCTACGCGGAGCCCGGCGGCTTCACCGACCCCACCTACCCGGAAACCGCCTACCTCCAGCCACCCCCCCAGCGCCCCGCCTACACCGACCCAACCCCCCTGCCCACACCACAGCCGGTGTCCGCACCACAGCCGGTGCCCGCGCCGGTACGGCCTGCGGCCTTCCACCCGGAGCCAATCCGCCAGGAACCACCGGCTCACCCCACACCGATCTCCACCCGCACCAACCCCACCGCCGAAGAGCCAAGCGCCCCTTCCGCCGCCTCTTCGCACCTTGAGCGGGTCCCGGAGACCGACCCCAATCCCAACACCGCAGCCCCCACCAATTCAGAGCCACAAACCCCAGCCGGCCCATCCACCACACCAGCCGGTCCCATCACCACGCCCGCGGGTCCAGTCACCACGCCCACGGGTCCAATCAACGCGCCCACTAGTTCAAACACCACGCCAGCCGGTTCAATCGCCACCCCTCCCCCAAGCCCGGCCACCGAACCCGCCCTCGTCGTGGACCCCGGCCCTCCCGCCGAGAAGACCGCAGCTGCCATATCCCCCACCGCAGCCCTGCCAACGACCTCGACCGATGCAGCCGCCACTGCAGCCACCGAGCCCGCCACCAAGCCTGCCGCCAGCCCAACGGCTGCCGCCAGCCCAACCCCTCAGACCACCGCCACCCCGGCCCCTCAGGCGGCCACCAACCCTGCCGCAGAGCCCGTCACTCAGGCGGTCGCCGCCGCAGAGCCCGACATCAAGGCTGTCGCCAACCCTGCGGAGCCCGTCACTCCGCCTGCCTCCGAATCCACCACGCAGGCAGTCGCCGAACCCACCCCGGAACCCGCCGCCCAGACTGCCGCCGCCCTCGCCGCCGAAACCACCCCAGAACCCGCCGCCGAGCCGGTAAGCATCGAATCGACGCCGGAACCCGAGCCCAGCGTCGCGG
>NZ_BLAE01000100.1 GCF_009687865.1 Acrocarpospora macrocephala | reverse complement strand
ACACCCGGTTACATTCCGAACCCGGAAGTTAAGCCCTCCAGCGCCGATGGTACTGCACCGGGGACGGTGTGGGAGAGTAGGACGCCGCCGGACAATCTTTATCGAAGGGCCCCAGCCAAACGGCTGGGGCTTTTCGTATTCCTGAGGCTTTTCTGGGAGCTTCGCCAGGCAGGGGACAACACGCCCAAACCCCCACTAAGTTGGGTCCCAAACCCGACGCCCCTCCCCGGAGACTCCCCCCATGGCGCCCAGGCACGCGACGATCGCAGCCGCACTCGCCCTGGCAGCGGCCTGCGCCCCGGCCTCCCTGTCGGTCACTCCCGCGGCGACTCCCCAGCACCAATCCGCTCCTGTCAGCCTGAGCGCGGTCGTCACGGAGAGAACCGAACACGTCCCCCCGATCGACCAGGAAAAACTCACCAAGCAGCTCCGCGCCTTCATAGGCAAGCACCCCGGCCGGACAACCGCCGCCGTGGAAGACCTGCTAACCGGCCGCGTCTACCAATTCCGTCCCAATGAGCAGCTCCCGACCGCCAGCACCGCCAAGGTCAACATCCTCATGGCCGCCCTCCGGACAACCCGCTGGAAGAAACTCCCCGCCTCGGTCCGCCGCGACGCCGACATCATGATCCGCGTGAGCGACAACAAAGCCGCCGACCGCCTCTGGGAGCGAATCGGCCGAGAAGGCGGCCTGACCAGGGCCAACAAAGCCTTCAAACTCAAGAAGACCACCGCCGTCGGCGGCCGCTGCGTAGACCTCTACTGCTGGGGAATCACCAGAACAACCGCCCCCGACCAGGTCCGCCTAATCAAACTCCTGACCCGCAAGAACAGCCCCATCAAAGACCGCCGAACCATCCTGACCCTGATGGAAAAGGTGGTGCCCGAACAAAAATGGGGCATCAGCGCAGGCGCCTGCAAAGGCGAATCCGTCGCCCTGAAGAACGGCTGGCTCAAACACGTCTCCAACAAACAATGGGTCATCGTCAGCGCCGGCCTGATAGCCAACAGATTCGCCGTGGCAGTCCTCACCGAGGACAACCCATCCAGCGAGTCCGGCATCGCCAAGGTAGAAAAAATCACCGAACACCTGATGGCGGCATTCCGCACTTGCCCGCCAGCAGAATGACACCGGCTTGCTCGCCGTTACCTGCCGACGCGTTGGCAGGTCTAGGGAGTGACCAGGCGGTAGCCGACGCCTCGGACTGTTTGGATTAGTTTGTCGTCTTCGTCGCCTAGGCGGGCGCGGAGGCGTTTGACGTGGACGGCGATGGTGTTGGTGGACATGGCGTCTACCGAGTGCCAGACGTGGCGCATGATCTGTTCGCGGGTGACGGTGCGGTCCGCGTTGCGCATCAGGTAGTGGAGGAGTTCGAATTCGCGCAGGGGCAGGTGGACCACGCGGCCGTCGACCTTGACCTGGTAGGCGGTGACGTCGAGGGACACCTCGCCGATGGTCAGGACGGTGCGCTGGATGCCCTGGCGGCGGAATGCGGCCTGGACCAGGGGGAGAAGTTCGGGAACGCGGTAGGGGCGGGCGACGCAGGCGGTGGCGCCGGCGGCGAGGGCCTCCATGGCCTGTTCCGCGTGGCCTTCGCCGACGCCGAGGAGGACGGGGATGGCGCGCGCCAGCCGTACCGCACGGACGAAGTCGACGGGGCCGATGATGGGCAGCGAGGCGCTGATCAGCACGGCGTCGGGGCGCAGGGCGCCTGCTTGAAGCAGGGCCTGCGCCCCGTCGAAGACACCGGTGACGTCGATGCCCTCGGATTCGAGTTCGGACGTCAGCGTCTGCACCATGTCACTGTCGGGATCCGCGATCAGTAGCACCGGCGCCGATCGAGTGTCCCCCTCCACTGCGGGTGCCGTCACCCGGGTCCTCCCTGCGAGTGTGCCTGTGAACCAGAGCGAGTCCGAAAGAAACGATCAGCCGAAGCGTCCGGTGATGTAATCCTCGGTCCGCTTGTCGGAGGGCTTGGTGAAGATCCGGGTGGTCTGGTCGAATTCGACCAGTCGCCCGTGCCGCACCCCGGCGTCGTCGACGTCGGCGGTGAAGAACGCGGTCCGGTCGGAGACCCGGGCCGCCTGCTGCATGTTGTGGGTGACGATCAGGATCGTGTATTCCTGGCGCAGTTCCTGCATCAGGTCTTCGATCTTCGTCGTCGCGATCGGGTCGAGGGCCGAGCAGGGCTCGTCCATGAGGATGACCTCAGGCTTGACCGCGATGGCCCGGGCGATGCACAGTCGCTGCTGCTGACCGCCGGACAGCGAGAGCGCGTTCTGCTTGAGCTTGTCCTTGACCTCGTCCCAGAGGGCGGCCTTCTGGAGCGCCTCTTCGACGATGGAGTCCATGTTCTTCTTGATGCCGTTGACCCGCGGGCCGTACGCGACGTTGTCGTAGATCGGCTTGGGGAACGGGTTCGGCTTCTGGAAGACCATGCCGATACGGCGGCGGACTTCGATCGGGTCGACGTGGTCGCCGTACAGATCCTCCTCGTGGTAGAGGATCTTGCCCTTGATGTGGGCGCCGGGAATCAGGTCGTTCATCCGGTTGAAGCAGCGCAGCACCGTGCTCTTGCCACAGCCGGACGGGCCGATCATGGCGGTGATCTCGCGGCGGCCGATCATCATGTCGACGTTCCGGACGGCCTCGTAGTCGCCGTAGAAGACGCTGAGGTCCTCGACGGTGAAGACGGGGTCGAGTGAGCCGGGGGTGTTGGGGACGTCGGGGCCGCGGAGGGTCACGTTGGGCTGAGTCACTCTGCCTGCCTGAGTCGTTCCGTGCGTCAAGGGATTCACCAGCGCTTCTGGTAGCGGTTCCGGAGCCAGATGGCGAGGGAGTTCATCAGCAGGAGGATCGCGAGCAGCACGACGATCGCAGCCGCGGCGAGGATGTGGAACTCCTCGCGGGACTGGCTGATGAGGTTGTAGATCTGCAGCGGCAGGACGGTGAAGCTGCTCCAGACCCCGTCGGGGTTGAAGCGCACCAGCGTCGCGGCGCCGAGCATGAGGAAGGGGGCGGCCTCGCCGATGGCCCGGGACAGGGCCAGGATGGAGCCGGTGGCGATGCCGGGGATGGAGGCGGGCAGCACCTGCCGGTAGATCGTCTGCCACTGGGTGGCGCCCAGGGCGAGCGAGCCTTCCCGGATGGAGGGCGGCACCGCGCGGATGGCCTCTCTGGCCGAGATGATGACGATCGGGAGCACCAGCAGCGAGATGGTGACCGCGCCGGTCATGACCGTGAACCCGAAGTCGAGCCAGCGGGCGATGATGCCGAGGCCGAGGATTCCGTACACGATGGAGGGGACGGCGGCCAGGTTGGCGATGTTGAGCTCGATCAGCCGGTTGTACCACCTGGTGTTGTCGGCGTACTCCTCCAGGTAGATGGCGGCGAGGACGCCGGTGGGGAGTGCCATCAGGGCGGTCAGGCCGATGATCCAGAGGGTGCCGGTGATGCCGGAGAGCACGCCTGCGGTCTCGGGACGCCGTACCGACGGGAAGTTCTCCCAGAGGCGGGAGTCCAGGCGCGGCCAGCCTTCGGTCAGCGTGTACGCCAGGAGCAGGGCCAGGAAGATCAGCGCGATGGCCAGGCTGGACAGCAGCGCGATCCTGAACAGGTGCTCACGGAGCGGACGTCCCTTGCCGACCAGGTCAACCTGGGACCGCGGTGTCGAGAGGATAGCCATTACTCGTACACCTCACGATATTTCTTCACCATTCGGGCGCTGAACCAGTTCATCGCGAACGTCATGATGAACAGCAGCGAGCCGACCGCGAAGATGGTCTTGTACGCGATGGACCCCACCGGAGCGTCCCCGGACCCCGCGCTGGCGATGAAGGCCGCCATGGTGGCCATCTCGCTGCCCGGGTTGAACGTGAAGATCGATTTGAAGCCGGCCGCGATGGCCACGATCATCGTCTCGCCCGCGGCGCGGGAGATGGCCAGGATGACGGCCGCCACGATGCCGGAGAACGCCGCCGGAAGCACCACGCTCACCGACGTCGTCATCTTCGAGGCGCCCAGCGCGAACGAGCCTTCGCGCAGGCTGCGCGGCACCGCCGACATGGCGTCCTCGGACAGCGACGCCACGATCGGGATGATCATGACGCCGACCAGCAGGCCCGCGCTCAGCGCGTTCCTGGGGTCGAGCGAGAACGGCAGGATGTCCTGCAGCAGCGGGGTGACGAAGCTGAAGGCGAAGAAGCCGAAGACCACGGTCGGGATGCCCGCGAGCACCTCGAGCACCGGCTTGAAGATCTTGCGGACCCTGGGGGTGGCGTACTCGGACAGGTAGATCGCGGCCGCCAGGCCGAGCGGGATCGCCACGATGATGGCGATCAGGGTGATCTCCAGGGTGGCCACGATGATCGGCCACACGCCGAAGCTGGGCGGCGAGAACAGCGGGCCCCACGAGGTGGAGCCGAAGAACTCGCCTAAGCTGACCTCGGAGAAGAACTCGATGGTCGGCTCCAGCAGGGCCGCGACGATGCCGAGCGTGGTCGCGATCGACACCAGCGCGGCGGCCAGGAGGAGCACCTTGACGGCGGCTTCTCCATAACGCGGGCGCGACCGCGCCAGGGACCGGTTGGGCCCCGGCGCGGTCGCTCGGTTGTTCGCCGAAGCCATTAGCCGGCCTGCGTCTTGAGGGACGCGGAGTCCGTCTTGAGCTTGGCCTCCTGCTCGGGGTTGAGCGTGATGAACTTGGCGTCCTTGGCGATGGTCGCGATGTTCGCCACCAGGTAGTCCACGAACGCGGTCACTTCGGGCTTCTTCAGCTCAGCCAGGTTGGGGTAGATGAACAGCGGCCGGGACAGCGGGGTGTAGGTGCCGTCCTGAGCGGACTGCGCGCTCGGCCCGACGCAACCGGCGCCGGAGTCGACCTGCACGGCCGTCAGCTTGTCCATGTTCTCCTCGTAGTAGGTGTAGCCGAAGTAACCAAGGCCACCCTTGGCGCCGGCGACACCCTGCACGATGACGTTGTCGTCCTCGCTGGGGGAGTAGTCCTTGCGGCTGACGTTCTTCTCACCGTTGATCTCTTCGGTGAAGTACTCGAAGGTGCCGGAGTCGGTGCCCGGGCCGAAGAGCTTCAGCGGCTCCTTCGGGAACTTGGCGTCGACCTGGTCCCAGCTGGTGATCTTGCCTTCGGCGCCGGGCTCCCAGATCTTCTTGAGCTGGTCGACGGTGAGGCAGGTGGCCCAGGTGTTCTCCTTGGGCACGACCACGGTCAGGGCGTCGGTCGCGACCCGCAGTTCGCCGAAGTTGATCCCCTTGGCGGTGCAGGCCGCCTTCTCCTCGTCCTTGATCGGGCGGGAGGCGTTGGCGATGGCGGTCTCACCGGCGCAGAACTTCTCGAAGCCGCCGCCCGTGCCGGAGGTGCCGACCGCGAGCTTGACCTGCGGCTGCTCCTCACCAAAGATTTCCGCGGCGACCTGGATCAGCGGGGCCACCGTGCTCGAGCCATCGATCTTGATTTCGCCGGCGAGCGCGGCCGGAGCGCTTTCGGCGCCACCCGTGGCTTCGGTGCCGGGGTCGGCCGGAGTGGCCGTGTCCCCGCCGCCACATGCAGCGAGCGAGAGCACGCCGGCGAGCGTCACCGCGGCGAGTCGACCTGCATACTTCACGGTCTTCGTCCTCCCATTTGTTTCATCAACGAGGAGGACGCTAAGCAGCCAAGGTGACCTATTCCCCAGGCAAAGGTGAACGCATAATGAACGGGCTAGGTCATCTCGATACTGATAACGAGCAGGTCACGCCGGTGACGTTCATCTGAGACCGGGCGTAACACCACGCCCGGTCCAGTTAAACGGCAGTTGAACGCAGCCGGTCGTCGAATTCGCGGACCAGTAAGGACGGCGGGCCCTCGTAGTCGCGCCGGAATCGGCGGACCCGCTGGAGCACCCGTTCGGAGGAGTAGACCACGCCCGCTTTGAGGGCTTCCTGGGCGAGGGTGAACGCCTCGTCCACCTCGCCGGCCATCCGCCGGGCGGTCGCGACCTCCAGCATCAGCAGGGCCTGCTGCTTGGCGGCGGGCCGTACTGACACCAGGGATTCGGTGAAGGCGGCGACGGCGTCCTGGGGACGGCCGAGCCGGACCATGACCAGGGCTCGGTATCCGGCGAGCTTGCCCGGATCGAAGGGGAACACCCACGGCCATGGCGGCGAAACCGTGCGTTCACCCGCGGCCACCGCGAGTTCGGCTTCGCGTAAACAGCGCAGGGCGCTGTGCGCGTCGCGGCGGGCCGCGTGGCCGAGCGCCTCGATGCAGGCCAGCCAGGCGCGCGCGGTCGGGGGCGGGTGCGAGCCGGTCCGCGCCCGGGCCTGGGCGACCATGGACAGGCCCAGCTGCGGGTCGTCATGATCGATCTCGAAGGCGGCCAGGCTGCCCAGCATGTACGCCTCCAGCAGCGGATGCTCGGCCCGGCGCGCCGAATCCACCGCGAACCGGTAGAACATCCGGGCGGTGCCGATGTCCTGCATGTCGGCGTGCAGCCAGGCGGCGAACCCGGCGGCCTCGCTGACCGTCGGGCACACCTCGATCGCGAACGGCGTCTCCGCCGACCGGGCCAGGGCGCGCTTGGTCAGCTCCACGTGGGCGACCGCCCCTCGGGCGAGCTCGCGGGCGGGCGTGTCGGACTCCAGCCTGCGCTGGGCGCCGGTGATCGCGGCGAGCGAGGCGGCGGTGGTCTCGTCGGCGGCGCGGTAGGAGATCGACGGTGCCACCGGCAGCGCGGCCAGGAAGGCTACCTTGCTGAAGTCGCGGCGTTTCGTGGGATCCTCACCTCCCCGGTCGCCAATCCGGAGGAGGTACTGGGGCACGCCGAGCGTCCGGGCGATGTCCCTGATCTGGTCGACCGAGAGCATCTGCTGGCCGCGCAGGACCTTGGACACCCAGCTTTGCGAATAGCCGACCGCGTGGGCGAGTTGGCTCTGGGTCCAGCCATGAGCGGACCGGACCTCGTCGAGGAGGGTCGCCATGTCGCATTCCGCGAGCGCGGTGGCGACCAGGGGGCGGGCCCAGAATTCGGGCTGCAGACCGTTTCCGTCATGACCCATGACCGTAAGTTACTCCCGATCCCGGCGTCACGCAGGAATTCGTCTCACGAATAGTGCGATTGCTGATCGTGGTGGCGTATTCCTCCGGTCGCTCGACCCTGTTGAGGATCGCGAGTATGGATGCTCTCACCAGGACAGGCTCGCGTGGAAAGGTCATGACCAGCTATCACGGCCCGCACGTGCCGAGTCGGCCGGAGCCGGACGCGAAACAGATCAACTGGCGCCCCGGGATCCGGCGGACCGATCGGGAACGTGTCCGGGCTCATTCGTGCTCGTGCCGGGGCGTGGTGTACGAATTCGTCGGCGCGGCGGGGCAGTACTTCATCCGCAGGACGACCCTGCAGACCGGCGCGATGGAAGAGACCGAGCGCATGCTGGCGGTGCGGGCCGAGCAGATGTGGGCCGATCTCTTCGCCGGCCGCGTTTATTAATGAGAAAGTCGTGATCTGGACAGCCGCAGCGGTGAATCGCCTGGTCGGCGGCTATGCGGCTGGCTATGGGACGGGTTTCTCGTTAATTTGATCAGCCGCCGAGGCGCTTGAGGACCTCACCGTGGAGCAGGCCGTTGGTGCTGACCAGGTTGCCGGCTTCCAGGGGTGACGCGCCGTTGAGCCCGGTGCAGGTGCCGCCCGCTTCCTCCACGATCACCGTGATGGCGGCCATGTCCCAGGGCGACAGTTCGGGTTCCGCCGAGATGTCGACCGAGCCCTCCGCCACCATGACGTGCGACCAGAAGTCGCCGTAGCCGCGGCTGCGCCAGACGGCGCGGTTCAGGTCGAGGAAGTTGTCGAGTTTGCCCGCCTGCTCCCATTCGTGCAGGTCGGAGAAGGACAGCGAGGCGTCGTCCAGGCGGTGCACCGAGGAGACCTGGCAGCGGCTGGCCTTCGTCAGGCTGCGGCCGGTCCACGAACCGCCGTCTTTCGCGGCCCACCAGCGGCGTTGCACCGCGGGCGCGGAGACGACGCCGACGACGACCTTGCCCTCTTCCATCAGGGCGATGAGGGTGGCCCAGACGGGCACGCCGCGGACGTAGTTCTTGGTGCCGTCGATGGGGTCGATGACCCAGGAGCGCATGCCGTATCCGGTCTTGCCGAACTCCTCGCCGATGATGGCGTCGCGGGGGCGGGCGCGGCGCAGGGTGCCGCGGATGGCCTCCTCGACCGCGCGGTCGGCGTCGCTGACCGGGGTGAGGTCGGGTTTGGTGTCGATCTTGAGGTCGACGGCTTTGAAACGGCGCATGGTGATGTCATCGGCGGCGTCCGCCATCACGTGCGCGAGGCGCAGATCGTCGCTGTATCCCATCACGGGACACAACGCTACCGCGTATACACGGGCCGCATCAGAGGCGGGACCGGTCCAAATGCTACGTGCCTCGGCGCGGGCCGGTAAAATCAGTCCTCGGCGTTTCCTTCGCGGCTGAGCAGGAGCCTGCGCAGCGATTCGAGGCGGGCGGGCTCGGCGTGTCCCTCGGCCACGAAGGCGTTGAGCGCGCAGTCGTCGCCCAGATGGTTGCACCCTTTGGGGCAGTTGACGGTGGCTTCGTTGAGGTCGGGGAAGGCCACCAGGACGTTTTCCATCTCCACATGGCCGAGTCCGAAGCTGCGCACCCCGGGCGTGTCGATGATCCAGCCGCCCTCCGGCAGCTCCAGCGCGACCGCCGAGGTGGAGGTGTGCCGTCCGCGCCCGGTGACCGCGTTCACGTCGGAGACCGCCCGCTCGGCGGTCGGTACCAGCGCGTTGACCAGCGTGGATTTGCCCACCCCTGAATGCCCCACCAGCACGCTGACCCGATTGACGAGATGGTCGCGAACCTCCCCCAGGTCGCCGCCCCTCTCTACCACCAGGTACGGTACGCCGAGCGGCTCGTACTGGGCGACCAGCGAGTCGGGGGACGCGAGATCGGCCTTGGTGAGGCAGAGCAACGGTTCGATGTCGGCGTCGAAGGCGGCCACCAGCATGCGGTCGATCATCCGGGGCCGGGGTTCGGGGTCGGCCAGCGCGGTGACGATGACCAACTGGTCGGCGTTGGCGACGATTGGGCGCTCGACCTCGTCGTTGTCGTCCGCGCTGCGGCGCAGCATCGAGCGGCGCGCCTCGCGGCGAACGATCCTGGCCAGCGTGTCGGGTCTGCCGGACACGTCGCCGACCAGCGCGACCAGGTCGCCGACGACGATGCCCTTGCGGCCGAGTTCGCGCGCTTTCATGGCCACCACCACGGCGGCATCCTTCCCCCGGCGTCGCGGAATCGGCGCCTCGCCGTCCACCAGCGGCGGGAGGGCCGGGATGTTCGGGCCGATCAGGCAGGTGATGCGGCCACGGTCGACGGCGATCACGAAACCCTCGACGGCCTCCTCGTGGGCAGGCCGGAGCCGGGTCCTGGGGCGGGAGCCCTTCCCCGGCCGGACCCGGACGTCGTCCTCGTCGTATTCCCTCTTTCTCAGGACATGTCCCCCAGCATGTGCGCCCACATCCGGGTGAAGTCCGGGAGGGTCTTGCGCGTGGTGGCGATGTCCTCCACCTGGACTCCGGGCACGACCAGGCCGAGCACCGCGCCGGCGGTGGCCATGCGGTGGTCCTCGTAGGAGTGGAAGACGCCGCCGGTGAGCGCGCGCGGGCGGATCTCCAGGCCGTCCTCGGTCTCGTTGGCGTCGCCGCCGAGGCGGTTGATCTCGGTGACCAGCGCGGCCAGGCGGTCGGTCTCGTGGCCGCGGATGTGCCCGATGCCGCGCAGCCGGGTGGGCGAGACGGCCAGCGCCGCCAGGGCCGCCAGCGTGGGCGCCAGCTCGGAGGCCTCGCGCAGGTCGGCGTCGAGGCCGGTGATCGTGCCGGTGCCGCGCACTTCGAGGCCGCCGGGCACCCGGGTCACCTGGGCGCCCATGCCGGCGAGGAGATGGCGCAGGTGGTCGCCGGGCTGGGTGGTCTCCGCCGGCCAGTCCGGCACGGTGACCGCGCCGCCGGTGGCCATCGCGGCGGCGAAGAAGGGGGCCGCGTTGGACAGGTCGGGTTCGACGGTGAAGTCGGTGGCCGCGATCGGGCCCGGGGCCACCCGCCAGAGGTCGCGCTCGCTGTCGTCCACCTCGACGCCGCGGGCGCGCAGCATCTGGACGGTCATCTCGATGTGCGGCATCGAGGGCACCGGCGGGCCGACGTGCCGGACGGTCACGCCCTTCTCGAACCGGGCGGCGGCCAGCAGCAGACCCGAGACGAACTGGGAGGAACCGGAGGCGTCCAGGGAGACCTCGCCGCCGGTCAGCGGGCCGCGGATGGTGAACGGCAGGGTGTCGGCGCTGACCTGGGCGCCCAGGGTGCGCAGCGCGGACAGGATGGTGCCCATCGGGCGTTTGCGGGCGGCCGGGTCGCCGTCGAAGGAGACCTCGCCGTCGGCCAGCGCGGCCACCGGGGGGACGAAGCGCATCACGGTGCCGGCCAGGCCGACCTCGATGTGGCCGCCGCCGGTGAGCGGGCCGGGGGTGAAGGCCCAGTCGGCGCTTTCCGCGGTCTCGTTGGAGGCGGTCATGCGGGCGCCGAGCGTGGTCAGCGCGGCGGTCATCAGGTCGGCGTCCCGGCTGCGCAGCGCGAGCCGCACCCAACCCGGGCCGTCGGCGAGCGCGGCCAGGAGCAGCGCGCGGTTGGTCACCGACTTCGAGCCGGGCAGGCGGACGGTCGCGGTGACGGGCTCGGCGGCCGTCGGCGCGGGCCACAAGGGAGCGGACATGCGTCCAGCCTATCGGTGGGGCAGGCTGTGAGCTCAATGAGAAAGGCGTGATCCTGGCCAACCGCGGCGGTGAGTAGCCTGGTCGGTGGCTATGCGGTTGTCTATGGGGACGGGTTTCTCGTTGATATGTGCGGAAGATATGCGTCGGCGCGCAACCGGCATGATCTGCTGGAGGAGTTCGAGATCGAGCTCGACTCGGAGGAGGAGATCGAGCCCGACTACAACGTGGCCCCCACCAAGGACGTATACGCGGTCATGAGCCGGGTCCCCAAAGTCGAGGGCGCCACCCAGCCGGTACGGCAACTGCGCGTGATCCGCTGGGGCCTGGTCCCCAGCTGGGCCAAGGACCCGTCGATCGGCTCCCGCCTGATCAACGCCAGGATGGAGACGCTGGCCGACAAGCCCGCCTTCCGCAAGGCGTTCGCGTCCCGGCGCTGCCTGCTCCCGGCCGACGGCTATTTCGAGTGGATGCCGACCCCGGACAAGAAGAAGCAGCCCTACTTCATTCACCCGGCCGACGGCGGCGTGCTGGCCATGGCCGGCCTGTACGAATTCTGGAAGGACCCCGAAGGCGAGTGGCTCTGCACCTGCACGGTGATCACCACAGCCGCCGCGGACCACCTGGGCGAGATTCACGACCGCACTCCGATGTGCATTGAAAAAGACCACTGGACAGATTGGCTCGACCCGCGCATTACGGACGCCTCTGAACTCCTGGTTCCGGCCAGTGCCGCTGGGCTGGTCGCGGAGCCCGTGTCAATGGCGGTCAATAACGTCCGGAACAACGGCCCGGAACTTATCCACCCACTTCAGGACACTGGGGACCCCAGCCCGCTCTTCTAACCGCCCACTGGTGTAAGAACAGCGCCAAGTGGGCATCCGGTGAGGAAAGCATGTAACAAATGGCCCTTGCCGGGAGACCGGGGGATATCTCCGGCGGGGGTTTCCCCCCATTTTCCCGGAGGTGCGGATTCGTGGACGACGCGACCGCGCGTATGCGCCTGGAGAGCATGCTCGAAGAACTGGACCGCTCGATCGGGGTGCTCACCGGAGACCCGGTCTCGGTGCGGGAGCGGTCGGCCGCCGACGCGGGCTCCGATCTGACCGACGCGGACCGCACCCGGGCGATGATCGACGTCGCCACCCGGCAGCGCACGGCCGTGCTGGCCGCGTTGAAACGCCTGGACGAGGGCGGCTACGGCCGCTGCGTGGACTGCGGCAAGATCGTCCCGGAGGGCCGCCTGGAGGCGCGCCCTGAAGCCGCCCGGTGCGTGCAGTGCCAGTCCCGGGTGGAGCGCCGCCGCTAGTCGGGTTTTCGCGCGCTCGCCACCAGATGGATGCCGACCGTGTCGTCGTCGTCGGGATGGGCGTCCAGCTCGGTGCGTACCAGCCAAGACAGGGAGCGGCCGTCGGCGCCGAGGACGTGGTCGACCGTGGACGGCGACAGCACCGTGCGCGGCCGGATCCACTCCACCTCCAGGCCCGCGTCGTCGAGCACCTCGCGCAGTTGCAGGCTGGTGAAGCAGCGGGTGATGCTGCCGTCGGGCCACGGCACCAGCATGACCTCGCCGGTCTGGCACAGGTGCGCCCAGTAGTTCTGCTCGGCCAGGATCGCCATGCCCAGCACCAGCGAGTCCACGCAGACCAGCGCCCGGCCGCCCGGCTTGAGCACCCGGGCCACGTCGGCCAGCGCCGACTCGGCCATGATGTCCATCGACAGCGCGCGCTCCTCGGCGACCACGGCGTCCACCGAGGCGTCCGGCAGGAACCCCAGATCGTCGGCCCGCACCTTGTGGATCAGATCGTCGGCCTCGCGCAGCCAGGGCTCGCCGTTCCTGCGGAAGTCCACCAGCTCCACCACCCGATGCCCGGCCCGCGCCGCCTGGGCCGGCCAGCGGCCGCGGCCCCCGGACAGATCGAGCAGGAGCGAAGGCCGGTCCGGCAGCCAGCGCCGCAGCTGCTCGGCGACGACCGCGTGGTAAAAGGTCCAGTACGGCCCGAGGGTTCCCGTGCCGTTCAGTTCGGTGGCCGGAATGGGCAGCACGCTAGGCTCCTGGACGTTGGGTTCCGGGCTACCAGCCGGTACGTAGCTTTTTCCCCGAAGTTGGCCACCCGTACCTTTCCACGGGAACAGACTCTACGCGTGCCCTGTTGCAAAGGGGCATGAACGCGTTGCTGGTGAGGCCTTTCCAGGCTGCCGATGTCGTGCCGGTATTCTCGGGTGCGAACGGTGTCCTTGAGGGGGTGGGTCCGGTCTCCAAGACAGCCGAGGAGACTCTGGAGCAGCGCAGTGAGCGGTTCGAGCGGGATGTCATGCCGTACTTGGACCAGCTCTATTCCGCCGCGCTCCGGATGACCCGTAACCCCGCCGACGCGGAGGACCTCCTGCAGGAGACCTTCGCGAAGGCCTTCGGCTCGTTCCACCAGTTCCAGGTGGGCACGAACCTCAAGGCCTGGCTTTATCGAATCCTGACGAACACCTTCATCAACAGTTACCGCAAGAAGCAGCGGGAGCCCAAGCAGGCCGGGACCGAGGAGATCGAGGACTGGCAGCTCGCGCGGGCCGAGTCCCACACCTCCAGCGGGCTCAAGTCGGCCGAGATCGAGGCGCTCGAACACCTGCCCGACAGTGACGTCAAGGACGCCTTGGCGGCGCTGCCGGAAGAGTTCCGTATCGCGGTATATCTGGCTGATGTAGAGGGCTTTCCCTACAAGGAGATCGCCGACATCATGGGCACCCCCATCGGGACCGTGATGTCGCGTCTGCACCGCGGCCGCAGGCAACTGCGGGCGCAACTGGAGGATTACGCGCGAGAGCGCGGGCTTGTGCGATCGGAGGACGAGGCATGAGCTGTGGTGACCACCACGACACGGACTGCGGTGACGTGCTGGACCGGGTGTACAGCTACCTCGACGGAGAGCTGGACGAGGCCGGGTGCGCCGACATCCGGCAACATCTCGACGAATGCAGCCCGTGCCTGCGGGAATACGGCCTGGACAAGGCCGTGAAGCAGCTGGTCGCCAAACACTGCGGCTGCGATCCGGTCCCGGACGATCTCCGGGCCAAGATCCGCACCAGGATCGACGAGGTCCGCGCCGAACTGGTCGAGTGACCTTTCGGAAGTGACCTAGGATCGGTGTCCATGCGGATACTGGTCACCGGGGGCGCGGGGTTCATCGGTTCGACGCTGGTCGACCGGCTGCTCGCCGACGGCCATGACGTGGTCGTCGTGGACGATCTGTCCACGGGTTCCCACCGCAATCCGGGCGCGCCGCTGCACGTGCTGGACGTGCGCGATCCCGCGCTGGCCGAGGCCGCGAAAGGCGCCGAGGTGGTCTGCCACCTGGCCGCCCAGATCTCCGTACGGCGAAGCGTCGCCGACCCCGTCCTCGACGCCCAGGTCAACGTCCAGGGCACGGTCAACGTCCTGGAGGCCGCCCGCCGGGCAGGCGCCCGCAAAGTCGTCTTCGCCTCTTCTGTCGCCGTGTACGGCAAGCCCGCGACGATCCCCGTCCCCGGCGACGCCGTCCCCGACCCTCGTTCCCCTTACGCGGCCAGCAAGCTGAGCGCGGAGACGTACCTGTCGTCCTACCGCGCGCTCTACGGGCTTGAATACACCACGCTCGTGCTCTCCAACGTCTACGGCCCCCGCCAGTCCCCCGACGGCGAGGCCGGCGTCGTGGCCATCTTCACCGACGCGCTCCTGGCCGGGCGCCCCACCGTGCTGTTCGGCGCGGGCACCCAGACCCGCGACTACGTCTTCGTCGAGGACGTGGTGGACGGCTTCGCCCGCGCCTGTGCCCCGCGCGGCGACGGGCGGCGCTTCAACCTGGGCACCGGCCTGCAGACCACCGACCGCGACCTGCACACCCTGATCGCCGCCGCCGCCGGAGCGCCCGACCTGCCGGGCTTGGCCCCGGCCCGCCTCGGCGACCTCCCGGCCATGGCCGTGGACCCGGGCCCGGCCCGGGACGGCCTCGGCTGGCAGCCCAGAACCGACCTGCCCACCGGCCTGAAGATCACCGTGGAATGGGCACGCAACCACGCAACGTGATTGCTTGATTACGTTTTGGCGGCGGTTCGCCGACATCCCTGACCAGGCACGTTGATTTCTGTAGCCTGAGTGGCGAATCGAGTGGAGGCAGCGCATGTCAACAGCGCACCCGGGAATCTCCTGGACCTGAGCACGCGCCTTCGTGAGGGATGGCCGCATTGCGGGAACTACCGTGGCCTGCCAAGGTCTACTTCGTCGTTCTCATCGGGGCCGCCGGAGTGCTGCTCGCCCGCAGCGCGCTGGCTTACGACCGCCTGGAGTGGTCGACGCTGCTCGTGCTCGCGCTGCTGTTCCTGGTGTGCGAGTCCGTCCCCACCCTGCTGAGCGTGCGGCAGGCGGCGGTGTCGGTCAGCTACTCCGCCGCGCTGGCCGCGGTCGTGCTGGTCGGGCCGCAGGGCGCGGCGCTGGTCGCGGCCACCGCGGTGCTCAGCGTGCGGCCTGGCCTGCCGATGGTGAAACGCCTGTTCAACGGCGCCCAGTTCGCGGTCTGCGGGTATGCGGCGGGGCTGGCCTACAACTGGGCGGGCGGCACGGTCGGGCTGCCGCAGAAGACCGACTTCCCGGAGATCATCCTGCCGTACGGGGCGGCCACCGGCGTCTTCGTGGCGATCAACTTCCTGCTGACCGCGTTGATCCTGGCGCTGGCCGAAGGGGTGGGCAAGCGGCAGGTCCCGGTCCGGAACATGGTGCAGTTCCTCGTCTCGTACTGCGGGTATGCGACGTTCGGGCTGCTGATCGCCGGGCTGTGGGCCACCGTGCAGTCGATCTCGGCGGTGCTGGTGCTGCTGCCGCTGTTCGTGGCCCGCTGGGCGTTCGGGCAGTACCACGCCCAGCAGCGCTCGTACGAGGCGACGATCGCCGCCCTCTGCCAGGCCGTGGAGACCAAGGACTACTACACCCGGGGCCACTGCACCCGGGTGTCGCTGGCCTCCTCGATGATCGCCGAGGAGATCCGGATGGGCACCGAGCGCCTCAACGCCATCCGGTATGCGGGCATGCTGCACGATGTCGGCAAGCTCGGCGTGCCCACCAAGGTGTTACAGAAGGACGGCGTGCTCACCGAGGAGGAGTTCGCCGCCATCCAGCTGCACCCGATGCGCGGCCTGGAGATCGTGCGCGGCATCGACTTCCTGGACGAGGCGTTCGCCGGGATCATGCACCACCACGAGAAGTACGACGGGCGCGGCTACCCGATGGGCCTGGCCGGGGCCGAGATCCCGGAGTTCGCCCGGATCATCGCGGTGGCCGACGCGTTCGACTCGATGACCTCCGACCGCTCCTACCGCAAGGCCAAGCCGATCACCGACGCGATCGGCGAGCTGCGCAAGAACGCGGGCACGCAGTTCGATCCGGTCATGGTCAGCGCGTTCATCCGGGCGCTGGACCGGGTCGGCTGGCAGCCGCGTACCATGCCGGAACCCGCGGAACCGGTGCCGGAGATGGCCGCGAAGGATCACGACGACCCGACGACGCCGATCCAGGTGGTGTCGGAGCGGTGACGATGACCAGCCGGAACATGGACGGGCTCGACTCGGGGCAGTTACTGCTGATCTGCGCGGCCGGGCTGCTCACCATCGCCGGGATCGCGCACACGGCCGCCATCGGCCTGGTCGGCCCGCAGGTGGCCATCGGCTTCGGCGCGCTGATCGCGGCCGGGGAGCTGGCCCGGCTGACCATGCCGGGCAACCGCGAGGTGGCCCCGATCAGCACCGCCGCCGCGCTCGGCTACGCGCTGCTGCTGGACGTGGGCGGCGAGCCCGCCACCCATTCGGCGCTGCAGGTGGTCGCGGTGATGGCGGTCGGCATGATCGCGGGCGGGCTGCCGCACCTGGCGGTCGGCCGCGCGCCCCGGCTGGACGCGATCGCCCGGCGGCTGTTCTCCGGCTCGCTGCTGGCCTTCGCGTTCCGCCCGCTGGCCGACGTGCTGCGGCCGGAGCAGGGGCAGGGCTGGTGGGCGCCGCTGGGCGTGATGACCGTGCTGATCGGGCTGATGCTGGCCGCCGACGTGGTCATCGCCTCGATGCTCAGGGCCGAGCAGGTGCGCACCGCGTTCGGCGTCGCCGTACGGGACGAGACCAGGATGGCGGCGCCGCTGGGCGCGGCCGTGGCCGCCTCCGGCATCCTGCTGGCGCTGGCCTCGCACAGCATGGACATGACCGCCCTGCTGGCCTTCGCCGCGCCGCTGCTGGTCACCCAGGTCGCCTTCCGCAAGTACGCCGGGATCAGGGCCACCTATTTGCAGACGATCCGGGCGCTGGCCCGGGTGACCGAGGTCGGCGGCTACGTCGAGCCGGGGCATTCGCGGCGGGTCAGCCGCCTGGCCGTGGCGGTCGGCCGCGAGCTCGGCATGGCCGAGCCGGAACTGCTGGAGCTGGAGTACGCGGCGCTCATGCACGACATCGGCCAGCTCTCGCTGAGCGACCCGATCCCGGGCGGCGCGACCGTGCTCACCGACGCCGACCAGGCCCGCCGGATCGCCGCCCTGGGCGCCGAGGTGATCAGGGAGACCGGCGTGCTCGGCCGGGTGGCGGAGATCGTCCGCCGGCAGTGCGACGGGCTGGAGAAGAACCCGCCGGCGGCCAGTAGGATCATCAAAGCCGCCAACGCCTACGATGATCTCGTCAGCGGTTCCACCGACCGGGATCGCGCCGCCGCCGCGCTGGAACGGCTCCGCTTCGACGGTGGCGCCGAGTATGACCAGGACGTGGTCGCCGCGATGGCCCGGGTGATCGGCCGTCTCGCCCCGGTGAACCGGCTCTGAGCCCCAGTTGTGGGCTTCCTACAGATTGTGGCCGGGTGATCGGTGGTTTGCGCTGTACGGCTGACAACAGGCACTGCCCGTAGGGTTGGCTGCGTGTTCGACTCTGTACTGATCGCCAATCGTGGTGAGATCGCGCGCCGGATCATCAGGACCGTGCGCGGCATGGGCCTGCGGTCGGTCGCCGTGTACTCGGAGGCCGACGCCGACCTGCCGTTCGTGCGCGAAGCCGACCAGGCCCTCCCGATCGGCCCGGCCAACCCCGCGCAGAGCTACCTGGACCAGGACAAGGTCCTGGAGGCCGCGCGGGACTCGGGCGTAGGGGCGATCCATCCCGGCTATGGCTTCTTCTCGGAGAACGCCGACTTCGCGCAGGCCGTGATCGACGACGGGATCGTCTGGATCGGCCCGTCGCCGGACGCGATCCGCCGGATGGGCGACAAGATCAACGCGCGTAACCTGATGGAGGCGGCCGGAGTCCCGGTGGCCGCGGGCACCCGCGAGCCGGTGACCGAACCCGGCGAGGCCGTGGCCGCCGCCGAGCGCATCGGCTACCCGGTCATGGTGAAGACCGCCGGAGGCGGCGGGGGCATCGGCATGGGCGTCGCCCATGACGAGGAGTCCCTGGCCAAGGCCTTCGAGCAGGCCTCCCGCGCGGCGGCCAGGTTCGGCGGCACGCCCGCCATCCTGCTGGAGCGCTATATCGAGCGGGCCCGCCACGTCGAGGTGCAGATCCTCGGCCTGGCCGACGGCACCGTGCTGGCGCTGGGCGAGCGCGACTGCTCGGTGCAGCGGCGGCACCAGAAGGTCGTCGAGGAGTCCCCGTCGCCCGGCATCACGCCCGAGTTGCGGGCGCGCATGCTCGCGGCAGCCGTACGGGCCGGGGAAGCGGTCGGCTATCGCGGCGCGGGCACGGTGGAATGCCTGGTCGACGCCGACGCGCAGGACTTCGTGTTCCTGGAGATGAACACCCGGCTGCAGGTCGAGCACCCGGTCACCGAGCTGGTCACCGGCGTGGACCTGGTCGAGGCCCAGCTGCGGATCGCGGCGGGCCAGGACCTGGCGCTGGACGCCACGCCGACCGGACACGCCATCGAATTCCGGGTATATGCGGAGGATCCCAAACGTTTCTTCCCCGGCCCTGGCAAGATCGCCCTGTGGAAGGAACCCACCGGCGAAGGCGTCCGGGTCGACTCCGGCTATGTCGAGGGCAACACGGTGACGCCCTTCTACGACCCGCTGATGGCCAAGCTCTGCGTGCACGGCGCCACCCGCGCCGAAGCCCTCGACCGGGCCCGCGCGGCGGTCGCCTCCTTCGCGCTCGAAGGACCCAAGAACAACCTGCCGTTCTGCGCGGAACTGCTGGAACACCCCGAGTTCGTCAGCGGCGACTACGACACCGGCCTGGTGTCCCGCATGAGATCGTGATCAGGAAAGAATTGAACGGGAGACAACCATGGCTGAAGTGCGCGCGGAGATGGTGGCGAACGTCTGGAAGGTCGTCGTCGCCGCGGGAGACGCCGTCGAGGACGGCGACACCCTGGTCATCCTGGAGTCCATGAAGATGGAGATCCCGGTGCTGGCTGAGGACGCCGGTGTGGTGGCCCAGCTGAAGGTGGCCGAGGGCGACGTGATCCAGGAGGGCGACCTCATCGCCGTCATCGAGTAATTCTGGCCAGGAAACGTTCCCGGTCGACGAGCATGCGTTCGATGGTCGCGGTGAACACCAGAACCCCCCGCCGGTCGACCGCGGTGACCGAGAAGACGAGCCGTCTCCCCTCCACTTCGGTCAGCTCGGCGGCGATCTCGACGTGCGCGCCGACGCCGGTGGCGGCCAGGTGGCTGAGCTCGACGCGGGTGCCGACGGACGTCTGGCCAGGCTCCAGCTCCTTGGCGATCGCCGCCGTGGTGACACCTTCGGCGAAGGCGAGCAGCCGGGGCGTGGCCAGCACGGGCACGTCCCCGCTGCCGGCGGCGATGGCGGTGTCCTCGCGCTCGACCATGATCGTCCGGGAGGCGCGCAGGCCGGGTGCCAAAGTCATGTGCGCGATTGTATTGGGAGGGGCCGTGGACACTTATTGCGATCATTGTGGCGCGCCGGTGAATGTGGGCGATCATGGCGGATGTCGTGCCGCACGGGTGATGGAGCCGCCGCGTTACTGCGGCACGTGCCGCCGCAGAATGGTCGTGCAGGTCACGCCGACCGGGTGGACCGCGCGGTGCGCCGAGCACGGCACAATTGCGTCTTGACCCTTTTCGCGGGGGGTAAAACCCATTCGTCCGTAGCCCGCTACACTTCCGCACAGGTTCTTGTGACCGTGGCGTGACCCGCGTCTGCTTGGTTGGACAACTCCGGGGTGGCTGTGATTTAGGGGGTAATGGGGCACCATGGTTGCCCGAGGGACGACGCTCGACGGGCGCTACCGCTTGGACGTCCGTATCGGCGCCGGTGGTATGGGCGAAGTGTGGCGGGGCGAGGACACGGTTCTGGCTCGCACCGTCGCCGTTAAGGTGCTGCTCCCAGGCCGCCTGGACGACCCCGGCTTCGCCGTGCGGTTCCAGGGCGAGGCCCGCGCGATGGCCACCATCAACCACCCGGGTGTGGTCGACGTCTACGACTACGGCGTCACCGAGGTGCCCGGCGATGGTCCCACCGCCTATCTGGTGATGAAGTTCGTGGACGGCGAGCCGCTGGACAAACTGCTGTCCCGGCTCGGGCGGATCCGCCCGGAACCGGCCATGGAGCTCATCGCCCAGGCCGCCGCCGCGCTGCAGGCCGTGCACGACCGCGGCATCGTGCACCGCGACGTCAAACCCGGCAACCTGCTCGTACGGCCTGACGGCACGCTGGTCCTCACCGACTTCGGCATCGCGCGCTCGGACGCGGCCAGCCGGTTGACGGACGCGGGGATGGTGCTGGGCACGGCCGCGTACTGCGCGCCGGAGCAGGCCGAGGGTGAACCGGTCACGTTCGCGGTGGACATCTACGCGCTGGGCGTGGTCGCGTACGAGTGCCTGCGCGGGCGGCGCCCGTTCGAGGGCGACACCCCGGTCACGATCGCGCTCAAGCACATCCGCGAGATGCCGCCGCCGCTGCCCGCCGACATTCCGCCCGCGATCCGGCACGTGGTGGAACGTGCCCTCGAGAAGGCCCCGGCCGACCGCTGGCCGACCGCCGCCGCGATGAGCCAGGCCGCCGCGCAGTCGGTCCACGCCGGTCCGGTGTCGGCGGCTTTCCCCGAGCCGTTCCCGCAGACCGGCGGATTCGCGGCCGAACCTGCCAGTCAGGGGTACGGCGGGCCGGTCAGCCAGAGCTTCAGTGGGCCGGTGACCGGGGCTACCACGTGGAACGAGGAGGTCCGGGTGGGCGAGGGCCCGCCCACCGGGATCACCGCCGTCACCCCGCAGCAGCCGAACCGAGCGTCTCGCCGGGCCGCCAGGAAGGTCCGCAGGGGGCCGGTCATCCTGGCGGCCGGGCTCGGTGTCGCGCTCTTCTCGGGGCTCGCGGTGGTCGGCTTCAGCCTGGCCAACGCCGGTTCGGGCACGGAACCCACGCAGGAACCGCACGCTGGCATCGTCACCGAGTCGCCGAGCCCGACGCCGTCCACCACGCGCAGGTCGTCGCGCCCGCCGAAGTCGCCCTCGCCGTCGCCGACGAAGGAGCCGGTCACGCCGTCCGTGGAGCCCTCCACGGAGGAGCCGACGCCCACGCCGACGCCGACGCCGACCAAGCGTTCCCCTTCGCCGTCGCCGAGCCCCACCGGGCCGACCAAGACGGTGCCCGTCCTGTGGCAGCGGACCGAGGCGCAGGCCAGGACCATCCTGCTGAACGCCAGCTTCAAGCCCAAGTTCACCTTCAAGGGAGACTCGTCTCTGGGCTGCACGTCGGTGTTCAAGCAGGTTCCGCAGGCGAACACTCGGGCTCCCGTCGGTTCGACCGTCACCGTGTCGGTGAACTATGTCCCGTGCCCGTCGCCGACTCCTAGCCCCACGCCGAGCCCCTAGACGCCGGTCGTGGTGCGCGGGTAGGCGATCTCCGGGTCCGTGGCGATGTTGACCAGGTAGGGCACGCCCGAGTCGAAGGCGCGCTGCAGCGCCGGGCCGATCTCGGACGGTTTCGTGACCAGCTCGCCGCCGCCGCCGAGGGCGGTCACGACCTGGTCGTAGCGGGTCTGCGGTTGCAGGTCGGCGGCCACGTCGTAGCCGTACAGCATGCGCATGGGGTGCTTTTCCAGGCCCCACATGCCGTTGTTCCCGCAGATCATGACGACCGGGAGGTTGTGGCGGACCAGGGTGTCGACGTCCATCAGGGAGAAACCGGCCGCGCCGTCGCCGAGGAGCAGGACCACCTGGGAGGACGGGCGGGCGATCCGGGCCGCGATGGAGTAGCCCAGGCCGGTGCCCAGGCAGCCGTACGGGCCTGGGTCGAGCCAGTTGCCGGGTTTGCGGGGCTCGACGTACTTGCCGGCGTAGGAGACGAAATCGCCGCCGTCGCCGATGACCACGGCGTCGTCGGCCAGCTGGCGGTTGAGCTCGCCGTACACGCGCATGGGGTGGATCGGGTCGGAGTCGGACTCCAGCAGATCGGCGTCGGCGGCGATCGCGCTCGCGGCCGCTTCGCGGAGTTTCTCCGTCCAGTCCGGGCGCGGGGTGACGCCCGCGGTGGCGCAGGCCTGGGTGAGGGCCCAGAACAGCATCGACAGGTCGCCGGCCGCCGAACCGGACAGGCCGGTGTGGGTGGCCAGCTGGGAGGGCGCGTCGGCCAGGTGCACCACGCGGGCCAGCGGCGCGCCGTCCTTGCCGCCGAACCAGCCGTAGCCGAGCCGGAAGTCGAGCGGGGCCCCGGCCACGATGACCAGGTCGGCCTGGCCGAACGCGAGGCCGCGGGCGCGGGTGGCGAGCAGCTCGTGCCCGGCGGGCAGGATGCCCCGGCCCTGGCCGTTGGGGATCACCGGCAGCCGGAACTCCTCGGCGAAGTCGCGGGCGGCCTCCTCGGCGCGGTCCATCCAGACGTCGGAGCCCAGCACCAGCACCGGGCGTTCCGCCTCGGCCAGCAGGCGCGCGATCTCGGCCAGCCGGTCCGGGTCGGGTTCCAGCGGGGACGGCGCCAGCGTCTCGGTCGCGCGTTCCTCGGCCGGGGCGAACAGGTGGTCCATGTAGAAGTCCAGGAACACCGGGCCGCGATGCGGGGCCAGCGCGGTGCGGAACGCCATCTCGACGTCCTGGCCGATCGCGTCCGCGCCGGACCCGGTGAAGGCCAGCTTGGTGATCGACTCGAACAGGGGCGGATGGTCCATCTCCTGCAGCGCGCCGGAACCCCAGCGGGACGCCGGCGCCCTGCCCCCCAGCACCACCACCGGGGAGCCGTTGAAATGGGCGGTCGCGACGCCGGACACCCCGTTGGTGATCCCCGGTCCCGCAGTGAGCACCGCGAGCCCCGGCTTGCGCGTCAGCCGCGCGGTCGCCTCGGCGGCGAAGACCGCGCTCTGCTCGTGGCGCACATCCAGAATGCGCATATCCTCGTGCACGGCCCCGTCGTACAGAGGGAAGACGTGGCCACCCGAAAGCGTGAACATCGTGTCGACGCCGTAGGCCTGGGAGACGGCGACCGCGATGTCACCGGCATGCTTGTCCATGCGCTGAAACCTACCAGTCGGTTAACTAGCGGGGCAGGAGATGCTCATGCTTCCCGCCCCGCCCCTCTTCATGCCTTCCGGCTGGTACGGCTTGCGCGCCGGCGGTCTGGCCCAGGTTCCCGGCGCACGGGTTCACAGCGTCTGGGACAGTGCCTTGATCGGCATCTTCAGGTCCTGGAGCAGCCCCAGATCCTGCTCGGCCGAACGGCCCAGCGTCGTGAGGTAGTTGCCCACGATGATGGCGTTGATGCCGCCGAGCATGCCGTCCCGGGTGCCCAGGTCGCCCAGGGTGAGTTCGCGTCCGCCCGCGTACCGCAGGATCGTGCGGGGCAGGGCCAGCCGGAAGGTGGCGATCGTTTTGAGCGCTTCGGTGCCGTCCACCAGGGGGTAGTCGGAGAAAGGCGTACCAGGCCGGGGGTTGAGGAAGTTGAGCGGCACCTCGTCCGGCGCCAGCTCGCCCAGCTGGGCGGCGAACTCGGCGCGCTGCTCCACCGTCTCGCCCATGCCGATGATGCCGCCACAGCACAGCTCCATGCCCGCCTCGCGCACCATCAGGCAGGTGTCCCAGCGCTCCTCCCAGGTGTGCGTGGTCACCACGTTGGCGAAATGCGACTCGCAGGTCTCCAGGTTGTGGTTGTAGCGGTGTACACCCATCGCCGCGAGCTCGTCCACCTGCTCCTGCGTGAGCATGCCGAGCGAGCAGGCGACGTTGATGTCCACCGCCGCCCTGATCGCCTTGACGCCCTCCCGGACCTGCTCCATCAGCCGCTTGTCGGGCCCGCGCACGGCGGCCACGATGCAGAACTCGGTGGCGCCCGTGGCGGCCGTCTCCTTGGCCGCCTCGACCAGCGACGGGATGTCCAGCCAGACGGCGCGCACCGGCGAGGAGAACTGCCCCGACTGCGAGCAGAAGTGGCAGTCCTCCGGGCAGCCCCCGGTCTTCAGCGAGATGATCCCCTCGACCTCCACCTCCGGCCCGCACCACTTCATCCGCACCTCGTGCGCGAGCGCGAGCAGATCAGCCACCCGCTCGTCGGGCAGGGTCAGGCAGGCCAGCGCCTGCTCCCGCGAGAGCCCTCGCCCGTCCTCCAGAACCTGTTGCCGCGCGACATCGAGAATGTCGGCCTGTACGTCACTGCGAATCTCGGTCTCCGTCACAGGCCAAAGCCTAAGGGCGACCGATTTCCCCCGGGCTCCAACCCGCCATCAGCGCGGCGGAGTCACCTCCGCCCGGAACTTCGCCGCGTCGAACCCCCCGCCCAGCACCGGCGCGAGCCCCCCATGAGCGACAGTCCGGAAATCTCCGGAATCGAGCGCGCCCGCCCCTTCCGGCAGCGCCCCCGCCAGCGGCCGCGCCCCCAACATCTCCAGATCCGCCACATTGCACCGCTCCGCCAGCCCCGGCTCCCTCGGCCACGACCCGATCACCACTCCCGCCAGCGCCAGCCCCCGAAGCGCCAGCACCTCCAGCGTGAGCGCCGTGTGGTTCAACGTCCCCAGCCCCGCCCTCGCCACGACCAGCACCGGCGCCTGCAACGCGTGGGCCAGATCCGCGATCGTCGCCCCCTCCTCATCGAACCGGACCAGCAGCCCACCCGCCCCCTCGACCACCACCAGCCGATGCGACTCGGCCAGCGCCCCGATCCTGGCCGCCGCACTCGTCAGCGAAACCGGCGGCAACCCGGAAACCCGCGCCGCCGCGGCCGGAGAGAGCGGATCAGGAAACCGAGCGAACTCAAACGTCGTCGTCACCCCCGACAGCCGGATGACCTCATCCAAATCCCCGGCCTCCCCCTCGCCAACCCCCGTCTGAGCAGGCTTCACCACCGCCACGGAAGCCCCCCGCCCCACCGCCAAAGCCACGATCGCCGCAGTGACCACCGTCTTCCCGACACCCGTATCGGTCCCGGTAACAACCAGCACACTCATCCGCCCAACTTTAGAGCGCACCGGGAGTGAGCACTCGATCTCCGAGATCTGTGCACGCTACTCACCGTTGACGTCCTCCGCTTCCCACGTCACCATGACCGAGAACGGTTCGCAGAGTTTCTCGAAACGGAGGCATCATGCGCGCGCGGTTCCTCGGCAAGGACCCTGATTCACAAGAGGGCCAGTCACCCACCCTGTTCGCCACCGACCGCACCGACCGCGTGACCTATATCGCGCAGGGCTGGAGGGTGACCGACCCCCAGGCGCTCGCCGACGTCGGTGATGTGCCCGACCACGAGACCTTGATCGAGATACCGGAAGACGTGCTCAAGATGTATGCGCGCCGCTACCTGGCGATGGAGGGCGAGCGCTGACCTCCTTCATCGAGCCCGGTCCCGAGTTCGGCAAGCTCTTCCGCACCTTCGAGCACACAGCGTTCAGACTGGAAACGCGCGACCACTACAGGTCCGCGAACGAGGCGGCGGCGCTGCGTCAGTTCGTCGCGGGCGAACCGGTTGACCTGGGCTGGTTCCAGAACTGGCTGACCATGATCCGTGCGGCTGCGGCCGAGGGCCGTCGCTTCACCCGAGTACGGGTGGTCACGGTGCCGCTCACCGACTACAGCCGCTTCGGTGTGTTCTGCTCGGAGCACACCAACGCGGCTGGTGAGGATATCCGCTATCTCGCCCGTCAGGACGCGGTCGGCCTGCCGGACTACGACTACTGGCTGTTCGACTCGTCCAAGCTGGTGCGTCTGCACTTCGACGGCGACGAGAACTTCCTGGGCGGTGAGCTCATCGAGGAACCTGCCGTGATCGTGGCGCACAACTACTGGCGAGATGCCGCCTGGCACCGCGCCGTACGACGGGACGATTTTGCCGCCGAATAGAACGACCGGCGTCACCAGCGTTCACGAGGCCCGTGACGCGCTGGGCAGACGACTCCGCGAGTTGCGCCAGGCCGCAGGGCTCAGTGGCCGGCAACTCGCGGAGTCTCTGTCGTGGCCGCCTTCCAAGGTGTCCAAGCTGGAGAACGGCCGTCAGACACCGACCGACGACGACGTTCGCGGCTGGACGGCTGCCACTGGCAGCGCGGGCGAGACGGAAGCCCTGCTCGCTTCTCTGCACACCCTCGAAGTGCAGCACGCCGAGTGGCAACGCCAGCTCAAGGTCGGTCTGAAGCCACACCAGCAAGAGATCGCCACCCTCGACGCCAGGACGCGCCTGTTCCGGGCGTTCGAGTCCACGTTCATCCCTGGCCTGCTCCAGACGGCCGAGTACGCCCGATTCCGCTTCGCCCAGAGCATCACCGTGTTCAAGGTGCGCAACGACATCGATGAGGCCGTGGCCGTACGGGTTCAGCGGCAGGACATTCTGTACCGGCCCGACAAGCGCTTCCATTTCATTCTCACTGAGGCGGCCTTGCGTTACCGGCTCTGCCCGCCAGGGATCATGCTGGGGCAGCTTGATCGAATGGTCTCCTTTTCGGCGCTGCCGAACGTGAAGCTCGGTATCATCGGCTTCGAGACCGCCTATACAGTCGCGCCTGCTCATGGCTTCTGGCTGCTGGACAACGACCGCGTGATGGTTGAGACGTTCTCTGCTGAGCTGAACCTCACACAGCCGCAAGAGCTGGCCCTGTATAGCGGCGTCTTCGACTCGCTGGCAGCCGTGGCGGACTATGGCCGGAGTGCCCGCGCGATCATTAACCGCGTAATTGAGGATCTTGCTCACGAAGCACCGGAGGATGACGACTGAATTACGGGAACGGCAGCTAGAATTTCGAGAAATATCAAGAAACTTTCTATACACTGCCACCCCTTCCTCCTAATCTCCCGTTAGAGACGGCGAACCGCATGGAAGCCGCGGTTTCACCAGAGAGGGAGATTTGGTGATCATGCAGGCCGACAAGCTCCGGGACGCGCTTGTCGATCGGATCGCGGCCACGCACGAGATGCTGGGCCTCGCGCTGACCGCCGAAGTCGAAAGAGCGCTCCGGACAGTACCCCGGCACGGCTTTACTGGGGATGCCCCCCTTGAGGTCGCCTACGGGGATATCGCAGTCGTCACCAAGCGCGACGAGAGTGGCATCGCCCTGAGTTCGGTGTCGGCGCCATGGCTGGTCGCCATGATGCTCGGGCAGCTCCAGGTGCAGCCCGGCGACCATGTCCTGGAGATCGGCAGCGGAGGTTTCAACGCGGCGTTGCTTCGAGAGCTGGTCGGCGTGGACGGCTCGGTGACCACGGTCGACATCGACTCCGATGTCACCAACCGTGCGGAACGCTGCCTCACCGAGGCGGGCTACACCGACGTCCAGGTGATCTGCGGAGACGCTGAGTACGAGGTCGAGCCCGGCCGGACGTTCAACAAGATCATCGTTACGGTCGGGTCGTGGGACATACCCCCGGCCTGGGTCTCCCAACTCGCCGAAGGCGGACGGCTTGTCGTCCCGCTCCGCACCATGGGCATGACCCGATCGTGGGCGCTGGAACGCGAGGACGGCGTCCTGCTGAGCCGAGGTCACCTGATGTGCGGGTTCGTGCCTATACAAGGCGCGGGAGCCAGCCGTGGGAGCGGGATTCCCCTGCGGGAGGACGACCAAGTCGGCCTCTGGCTGGACGAGGGCCAGCTCCTGGATGGCGCGTCGCTCGACGGCGTGCTGGCTCTGCCACGGGCCGAAGCATGGTCAGGCGTGACGACGGACCCGAAAGTGCCGTACGACGACCAGGACCTTTGGCTCGGCACGGCTCTGCCAGGTTTCTGCCTGCTCACCGCGCAGCAGGAGGCGATCGACAACGGCGTCGTCGAGTTGACCTGGCGGTACGGCACCCCCGCCTTCGTGGACGGCGAGAACGTCGCCTACCGGGCCAAGTCTCGCCAGGTCGGCGCGGGCGTCCACGAGTTCGGTGCGTACGCCCACGGTCCCAGCGCGGACATGGCCGCCGAACTGATGGCCGAGCAGATCAGGGCGTGGGATCGGGCCGGTCGGCCGAGCCCGCGCCTGTCGGTACACCAGACCGGAACGCCGGACGCCGATCTGCCCGGCGGGTTCGTGCTGGACAAGCGGCACACCCGCCTCGTGATCTCCTGGCCGATGGCCAGGTAGCCCCATCCAGATCGAAAGGACCCTGCGCCATGGATCCAAGCGAGTTCATCCTCAACGTTCGCCTCGTGGACGCGGGGCCGGTGGCCTCGGTGATCCCCTCCGCGGACTGCACCAGCGACGGCTGCGGCCAAACGCCCGGCAGCGCGGGCATCACCAACTGTTAGACCACGTCACACGCTCCCCGCTTCCGGCTATCTGGCCGGGAGCGGACGGGAGGGCAGGCCAGGTGGACCGACCGGAATTTCGAGCTGTGGACGCGGCGGTCATTCGCGCCGCCGCTTACCCCCAGAATCTGACGCTACCGCCCTGGCCGGACCTTACCCACGAGGATGTGCCCGGATGGCTGACCTGGCTTGAGCAGGTCTGGGTGTTGGAGGGTGTGGCCGAGGTCGTCGCGGTGGCCAGCCCTGACCTGGCCCGTAGGATCACCGACCTGTGTGAGCACGCGAGGGTGTTCAAACCGCGTCAGATACGGCGCGCGGTTGAAGCACTCGCTCGCTACCTGCTGCGGTGGACGAGCCGGGCTACGCCGTTCGGGCTGTTCGCTGGGGCCGCCCCCGTCGAGCTGGCCCCGCACGCCTCGGTTCGGTGGGGCGGTCGGCACATCGCCGTCTCTCGCCCGGACGCAGTCTGGCTCACGGACTTGATCAGTGACCTTGAAGCGACCGCAGGTGCTGCGGCAACTGCCGGTCGTGGTAAACGATCTTGGTTTCGCGCGGGGCGGCGACTGGGTTGTCCCCTGCCAGCGCTCCACCGAGGGTTCCTTGTCGGACGTGTCCGTCCGCCGTACCGCAGCCGTCCGCATGGTTCTCCAGGCAGCACGGAACCCGATCAGGTTCGGCGATCTCCTATCGAAGCTCGGCGCCGAATCCCCGCAGACGCCTCCGGCGATCATCGAAGGCATGCTGACCGCCCTGGTGGACCAGCGTGTGCTGCTCACCGCCCTGCATCCGCCGCTGACGGTCACAGATCCCCATGCCTATATCGTCGCCCAGCTCAAAGGGATCGACGGCGTTCCGGAGATCCGCGGCCAGCGGTCGGCGGTGGACCTGCGGCTGAACTGCTCGATCAGCCTGCCCCCGGCCGTGCTGCGCGAGGCGGAGGCCGCTGCCTCGATCCTGGTGCGCCTCGCCCCACCGCGGCCCGCCTGGCAGGCCTATCACGCCGCCTTCCTGGAACGGTACGGCCCAGGCGCGCTTGTCGGAGTCCGGCAACTCGTGGACGCCGACACCGGGCTCGGCTACCCGGCCGGCTACCGGGGCTCGCTGAGCAAGGTCGCCCCGCAACTCCTGTCCAGGGACGTAAGGCTGGCGGAACTCGCCCTGCAGGCCACGCTGGATGGCTGTACCGACTTGGTGCTCGACGACCGGACTGTGGCCGAGCTGGCCACGCCCGACGCCGCTCCGGCCGCACCCCACACGGAGTTGCGTTTCAGCCTGCACGCCCGCACGCCTCTCGATCTTGACGCCGGGAAGTTCACCCTGATCGTCGTCAGCGCTTCGCGGCATGCGGGAACCTCGGTTGGGCGGTTCCTCTATCTGTTCGAGCCCGGTGACCGCGACCGGATTCAGCGGGCCTACTCCGCCCTGCCGACGGGCACGCCAGGCGCGCTCGCCGTGCAGCTCTCGTGCCCGCCTCTGTCGGCACGCATCCGCAATCTCGCCCGGACCCCAGAAGTCCTGCCCTTGCTGCCGATCGGCGAATATCACCACCCGTCACAGTCGGCGCTCCATGTTGACGATCTGGCGGTGACCGCCGACGCCCACCGGTTCTCCCTGAGGTCCTTGTCACACGGGTGCCCGGTCGAGCCGCTCATGCTGAACGCGGTGGACCTACGCCACGGCACGCACCCGCTCGCCCGGTTTCTTTGCGAGATCAACACTGCCCGGAACAATCCATGCGCCCCTTTCTTCTGGGGGTACGTCGCCCAGCGTTTCCCTTTCCTCCCGCGCGTCAGGTGGGGGCGAACGGTGCTCAGCCCCGCACGTTGGAACATCGGTGCCGGCGGTCTGCCCAGCCCGAGCGCTTCATGGCAGATATGGGCCCGGTCCTTCCAGGAACGTCAGCGAGCACACCACATCCCCGATGTGGTTCAACTCGGCGATGACGATGTCCGTATCCGCCTGGATCTCACCGAGCCCGCGCATCTGACGCTTCTGCGCGCCCACCTGAACCGGACCGGAAATGCCGCCCTGACGGAGGGAAACGCTGAGTACGGCTGGATCGGTGGCCGACCCCACGAGATCGTTGTCCCGTTCGCCCTCAAGGCGAACCCTCAGGCGGTCCCACCGCCCCGGCGATCCACTCTGGCATGTCCGGGGCCTGGCCGCTTGCCCGGCGCCTCTGAATGGTTCTACGCGAAGCTGTACGGACATCCAGGTCGCCAGGCCGATCTCCTCACGATCTACCTGCCCGACCTGTTGTCGGCCTGGGACACCGGCTCGCCAGATGATTGGTGGTTCCTCCGCTACGACGACCCCGAACCGCATCTGCGACTGCGGTTGCGACTTCACGACCCCGGACAATACGGAGCCGCCGCCCATCTATTCGGGGCCTGGGCAACCCGCGTCCACTGCGACGGACTTCTCCGTGACTTCACCCTGAACACCTACCATCCCGAAACCGGCCGGTACGGCACCGGCGCAGCCCTCCACCAGGCCGAGACCGCCTTCGCCGCGGATTCCGCTGTCGCGGTCGCCCAGTTGCGTACCGGCCTGAACGCCCAGGCTCTGGTGGCGGCCAGCCACGTGGACATCGCGACGAACTTCATCGGCGGTGATGGTCTGCCCTGGCTGGTTGAGCAGGTGGCCCGTGGCGGGGAGCCGGCTCTCGATCGTGATGTGCTGGGACAAGCGCGCCAGCTCCTGCCCGTGCCCCCTGGCCTCCTTGAACGTCGGCGTACGACGCTCAGTGAGTACAGGGCGCAACTCGACGGTGATGACGTCAACGCCATCCTCGCCGACCTCCTGCACCTCCACCATGCTCGCATGATCGGGATCGATCCGGACTCCGAGCGTACGTGCCTGCGGCTGGCACGAGCGGTCGCACAGGAACTGATCGCACGCGAACGAACCTGACGACGAGATGACCATGGAGCAGCCTCACCAGGCTCTCAGCGGGGGAGCCGCCGGGATCGCGCTCCTGCACATCGAACGAGCCCGAACCGGTGCGGGGACCTGGGAGGAGGCGAACGCGTGGCTGGAAGTCTCCGTCCGAGACGGTGTCAGCGTCAGCGGCAACGCCTGCCTGTATTTCGGCGCCCCAGCGCTGGCGTTCGTCTTGCACGGCGCCGCTGACCAGCCGGGAATCAGCCAGGCCCTGGCCACGGTGGACGCGGGTGTGCGGGTGGTCGTCCGCAACCGTCTGGACGCCGCGCACCGACGGATGGACGCGGGCGATCGGCCGGCACTGGGCGAGTTCGACCTGATCGGCGGACTCAGCGGGTTGGGTGTGTGCCTGCGGCGACGCGGCTGCCGTGATCTCCTGCGTGAGGTTCTCGCCTATCTGGTGCGGCTCACTGAGCCGCTCGGTGGACTACCCGGTTGGTGGACGCTCTCCTCGGCCGGCCGCACCTTTAACGATCCCCCTGGAGGTCACGGCAACAACGGGATCGCGCACGGCATCACCGGGCCGCTGGCTCTGCTGTCAATGACACTCAGCGAGGGCACCTTGGTCGACGGGCAGGTCGAGGCGATCAGGCGAATCTGTGCCTGGCTCGATCTTTGGGAGTGCCGGCACGAGGCTGGTGCCTGGTGGCCCGAGACGGTCACAGTCGGCGACCTCCAACGTGGCAGGACGTCCCAGGCAGGGCCGCTTCGGCCATCCTGGTGCTACGAGTTAACTGAACTAAATCATGAGTTTTCGCAGTTCAGGGGCATGTTGGCGGTGTCTCTGTTAGCGTCCCGCCTCATGGTCGGTGGGAATGATCAGCTGGATCTGGCGAGGGTGGTCGTACTCGATTTGGGACGGCTGGCCGAGACCGGGAATGCATGGGAGCCGTTCCAGCTGCTGGATGCTGACGGTGTACTGGTGGAGCCGGTGGCTGTTTTCTTCGCCGGGCTCCAGGCGGAGGAAAAGTCGGTTTCGACGCTGAGAGCCTACGGCAACGACTTGTTGCTGTGGTGGCGGTGGCTGGCGGCTGTCGGGGTTGCGTGGAACCACGCGACCACGATCGAGGGTCGGGACTTCCTGCGGTGGATGCGGATCGCGGACAAGCCGACTCGAGTTCATTGGCGTTATCGGGATGGGGCTTCGCCACCAGCCTCAGATGAGAAGCCCGGAACGGTGAAGCGTGCGTCGGCGGGGGCGAACCCGGTGACGGGGAAGGCAGGGCCTGGCCTCAAGTACGCG
>NZ_BLAE01000099.1 GCF_009687865.1 Acrocarpospora macrocephala | reverse complement strand
AGACTTGGGCGAATACCAGTGACCGTGGGTCTTCTCCTACTCGCGTTACTGGTCGCTCAAGGCGGCGCGACCGCGGAACCCCGGCCGACCATCGCACAAGCCCGTGCCAAGTTGGTGAAGCTCAACGAGCAGGCCGACGAGGTGGTCGAGAAGTACAACCAAGCCACCGAGTCGTACCAGAAGGCCAGGAAGAAGTACCAGGGTCTCAACACCGCGCTGGAACGCAAGCGCGCACGACTCGACGCCCTCCGCGAGGGTCTCGTCTCGCTGGCGGTCGGCAGCTACCAGTTCGGCGGGTTGTCCGGCATGCAGGGATTCCTCGACTCCGGCAACGCTGACGCGATGCTGAGCCGGATGACCTCCATCGACCAGATGGCCCGAACCCAGACGGAAGCGCTGCGCTCCTTCGAGGCGACCACCGTGGAGTTGCGCGCCCAGCGCGACGAGGCCAAGGTCGTGCTCGCTGAGGCGGACACGGAACGCGACAAGGTGGGCAAGGAGAAGAAGAAGGCTGATCGGCTGGTAAGAGAGCAGACAAAACTCCTGCGCCAGCTGGGTGCCTTCAATGTCGGCGACCCGAACAGTACGGGAATCGCCTACACCGGGCCCGCCTCCGGGGACGCGCGCGTGGCCCTTGAGTTCGCCTTCGCCCAGGTCGGCAAGCCGTACAGATACGGCGCCACAGGCCCCGGTTCCTACGACTGCTCGGGCTTCTCCCAGGCTTCCTGGAGAGCCGCGGGAGTCCAGCTGCCCCGCACCACCTACGAGCAGTGGGCCTGGGGTGCCGGCCGCCGAGTCCCCTTGGACGCACTGCAACCGGGCGATCTGCTGTTCAGCCGGGGATTGGGACACATGGGCATCTACGCGGGTGACGGGAAGATGGTCCACTCTCCGCAGACCGGCGACGTCGTCAAGGTGGTCACCATTGACGGCTACTGGCGAGGCCGCTTCCTCGGCGCCGTCCGCCCCTGACGAAGACATCCATGTGGGCGCATCTCTTGCGTCCTCCGCGCCTCTAACCGCCTGCGCGGACATCCCGTTCCCTCTGCTGTGACCTGTCCACAGAACGGGTGGAAGGCCGCAACCCCCGGGCAATCTTGTGCAAACCCCCGGGGGGTATGCTACGTTTCCCTGCGTTGGCATACCCCATGGGGGTAATCGAAGCCTTTCTTGATCAACCCAGCAGGAGGAATGATCGCCATGACCACCGCCACCTACACCGTCAAGGGAATGACCTGCGGTCACTGTGTCAGCTCCGTCAAGGAAGAGGTCGGGGAGATCTCTGGTATCACCGCGGTGGAGGTCGACCTGGCGAGCGGGCTCCTGACCGTGGAGAGCGATGACCCGATCGACAGTGAGCAGATCAAGGCCGCTGTCCAAGAGGCCGGATACGAAGTGGATCCGTCATGAACACCGCCGCCAAGCTGGGCGCGGCGACCTGCGGGTGGCGGCCGACGCGATCCGGCTCTCCCGCCGGACCCTCCGCACGATCAAGGGCAACCTGTTCTGGGCCTTCGCCTACAACGTGGCGGCCCTCCCGCTGGCGGCGCTCGGCCTGCTCAACCCGATGATCGCCGGCGCCGCCATGGCGTTCTCCTCGGTCTTCGTCGTCAGCAACAGCCTGCGCCTGCGCCGCTTCCGCGCAACGTGGTCCGGGTGAAGGCGGGCAGCGCGGCAGGGGGCCGAAGACCTCCCACGCTCGTACCCCCAGGGGGTAGGGACCTTCGACCCTGCCGCACGTGACGTGCGCCCATACCCGGCCCGGGCAGTCGAGAGCACGGTGGAGGCATCTCGCAAGTCCGGCCGGTGGATGGAGGAGATCACGATGATGTACTGGGGCAACGGCATGGGCGGCTGGGGCATGGTGCCCATGGCTGTCAGCGGCCTGCTCTTCTGGGGCCTGATTATCACCGGCATCGTGTTGCTGGTCCGGTCCCTGGGTGGCGGCGGCCAGCCGGACGCGGTGGCCGCCCAGACACCGACGCCGCAACAGGTGCTCGCCGACCGGTTCGCTCGCGGAGAGATCGACGAGGACGAGTACACCCAGCGCCTGCAGGTGCTGGGCGGCGCCGCGCCTTCAGCGCGGGGCACGACCGGATAGGACGGGCGTTGATGGCAACTCAGGAACGGACGAGCCGCGCGATGGCTTCAGCGGCTTCCTTGACCTTGGCGTCGGCTTCGGCTCCGCCCTTCTGGGCGGCTTCAGCGACACAGTGCGCCAGATGTTCTTCGAGCAGGGACAAGGCGAAGGACTGCAGAGCGCTCGTGGCCGCCGACACCTGCGTGAGGACGTCAATGCAGTACTTGTCATCCTCGACCATCCGCTGCAGCCCGCGGACCTGCCCCTCGACCCGCCGAAGCCGCCGCACGTGGTCCTGCTTGTTGTGCGAGTAACCGGCCATCTGTCGTCCTCCCGTTCCCACACAATGCTCAGCAGCATACCCGTGTACGGTATTTCACCGACTCATCCGATCCGTGGACGCCGCGTCGGCGTGAATGATCAGCGTTGAGGCCGGCCGATGGGCTCCATTCAGGTTCGGCCGAGGCTTACCGTGCGGGGCCCGTCAGTCTGACGGGCCCCGTTCCGGCGGGACAGATCCGCTACGCGGCGTAGGTCTCGAACTCGGCGACCTTCGGCGTGCCGGTCGAGCTGGCGATCCTGAAGGTGATCTTGCTCAGCGAGGTCGAGGCGAAGGTGATGGCGCCCGCCCCACTGCCGGATTTCAGGACGGCGCCAGTGCCGCCGTTGATGACCTGCCAGGATCCGATGCTGCCCGCGGAGCCTGACGCCTCACGGATGATGATCCTGGACACGGTCTTGGCGGAACTCCACTTGATCGAGATGTCACCGGTCGAGCCGGCCGGCGACCAGTAGGTGCTCATGTCGCCGTCCCGCACGTTGCCGTAGCTCGTCCCGTCAGCCTTGCTGGAGCCGTCGGAGCCGGCCCCGATGCTGAGGTTGGTTCCGCTGGGTGGAGGGCTGGTTGACGGAGAAGGACTAGCTGACGGAGAAGGGCTGGCTGACGGTGAGGGGCTGGCTGACGGCGTTGGGCTCGGTGTCTGCGGCGAGCAGCTGCCGTTCGACACCTGCAGACCCTTGTTGGCCCCCGCGGTCTGGCGGACGATGTTCGGCACGCAGCTGGCCCCGTCGAGGCCGTAGGAGTACGGGACGCTGACGGTGGTGTTGGACTGCGGGTTGGGGCCGGCGGGGTTGTTCTCACTGCCGGGGCTTGACCAGGTCACGTTGTCGAAGATGTTGCCGCTGACCTGCCAGTAGCCGGCCTCGCTGGTGTAGAAGGTGCCCAGGACGTCCTTGGAGTCCTTGAAGTAGTTGTTCTCCACCTTGGCGCGAGCCCCGGCCCGGGAGTTGATCCCGGACTCGTGGAGGCTCACGTAGGAGTTGTTGTAGATGTGAGCGATGCCGCCCCGCAGCAGGGGCGTACGGGAGTCGATGTTCTCGTACAGGTTGTGGTGGAACGTGATGAAGCTGTTCGAGCGGTCGCTCTCGCTGGACCCGATGAGCCCACCGCGGCCGGAGTTGCGCAGGATGCTGTAGGACAGGGTCACGTACTGGGTGTCGTCCTTCATGTCGAAGAGGCCGTCGAAGCCCTCCGACTCGCCACCCGAGGCCTCCAGGGTGACGTGATCGACCCAGATATTGCGGACGCCGCTCTCCATGCCGATGGCGTCACCACCGTTGGACGTAGGCGAACCCGACTTCTTGACGTTCCGGATGGTCACGTTCTGGAGGATGATGTTCCTGGCCTCGCGGATGTGAATGCCCAGCTGGTCGAAGACGGCCCCGTTGCCGACCCCGATGATCGTGACGTTGCTGATCTGCTTGAGCTCGATCAGGCCGGCGGCGGTGTTGCAGCTCGCGCCCGACACCTTGGTGGTGTTGCCGTGATTGATGGTCCCCTCGACCTCGATGGTGATCGGGGTGCTGCTGCTGGCCCGACCGCACAGGGCCGCATGGATCGCGGTCCCCGTGGTGGCCCGCACCGTCTGTCCGCCCGCACCGCCGGTGGTCCCGCCGTTGGCGCTCGCGTAGCCCGTGGCGCTGCCGACCGCTGCCGACGCCTGGAGTGCCGGTAAGGCCACACCTACCGCGGCCACAATGGCCGCCGTGGCCAGCGCCGCCTGAAGTCGCAATGCGACTGCTCGTCTCATCCTCTTCTCACCTTCGTCTTCGAATGCTGGGTGCGTTCTTCTCTGTCCGGTCGGCGCTGCGGGCCTGCGGCCGGATGGCTATGCCGTAGAAGTGCTGGCATACGAAATCCGCGGGGCGGCGTAGAGACCGGCGAAGTGATGCGGCGTGCTGGCCCCACGGCGAAGGGGGACGCCGAGAGCCGTACGCCGAAAAGAGTGACGGAAAGCGCTTTCCACTTAGCCGGACCATAACGGCGGCTGTCAAAAGGCGTCAATGGAAAGTGCGAATCCTGCAACAAACCTGCAACAGGCATCCGCCGGCAACCGTGAGATTCCGGTCGCGAATTAAGGTGATGGCATGGACCGCTGGCAGACCGCTTGTCCAGATCGTGCGCAGGACGTCATGACGGTGGGAGCCAGCGCGCGATCCTCTCGCGGGGGATGGTCGCGTCCACGTGCCACAACTTTCGGTCCTTGTCCCACGACGCCGGCATTCCGGCCGCTCGGGCCGCCTGCTTGAAGTCATCCTTGTCGTGGAAGGAAACGCTGACGTACAAGCGGCCGTTGATCACGGTGCCGTGTTCGGCGTGTCCTTGGGACGGCGGCCGCGCGGGGCGTTCCATCCGGGCGCGGTCGACGATGGTGCGGACGCGCCGGCAGGAGGACGGGTCGGTGATGCGCATCATCAGATCGGTGGGGCCGATGTTCGCCAGCAGGTTCAGGGAACCGTGCCACAGCACCGTCTCATCGATGATGAGGACCTTCTCGTGCATACGTTCACGCGTGGAGATCTTGCAGCCCGCCGCCTCGAGTTCCTGAACGAGTCCGTTCCTGCGCAGGTCGTCGGACTGGTCGCGGGTGTGGATGGTGACGTGCACCCCGGCCTGGATGCGCGGGCTGAGCTGCCGGAGCCACTGCCGCACGGGGTTCGGGTCGAGGAAGGCGCAGTAGATGTCGATCCCGCGCTGCGCGCGGGCGATGTCCCACGCGACGGCGCGGGGCACTTCGTCGGCGGGAAAGAAAGCGGGGCGGGCCAGTTCCTCCTCCGGCAGTCCAGCCAGGTCGGCGGCGCTGCGGAAGGGCACGAGGTCGTCCACGGACAGCAGCCGGGCATGGCGTTCCAGGTGCGCCAGCATGCGTGCGGCCTCGCTGCTCTGGTTGAGCTTGGCGTGCAGGAACCGCACATCGGCCACGACGATCAGATGGTCCTGGGCCCGGCTGAGTGCCACGTTGAGCAGGCGGCAGGTGGACGAGGACAATCCCACCTGGTCGTAGAAGTAGCCGACCTTGTCCCCGGCCCCGGCCACCGTGTCGATGATCACGAGCGGCCGCTGGCTGCCCTGGAACCGGTGGACCGTGTCGACGAGCCCGTCGTATTCCGCGCCGAACCGGTAGGTCAGGCTGTCGCGAAGCGCTCTCACCTGATCCTTGTACGGGGAGATCACGGCCATCAGGTCGGTCGGCCGGGTGCCGGTCGACTTGCGGGCGGGCAGCACCTGATCGAATTGCAGCCCGCGGATGAGCTCGTGGATGACGGCTTCGTGGACGGTGTTCGTCTTGTGCCCGTTGGCGCGGTTCTCGTTGGGCAGGCGGCGCGGCGTGGTGTCGACGAGGATCAGCGGCCCGTCGAGCAGTGCTGACGCGGGAAGCCGACCGGCGTCGCCGCGGCCGGTGCGGAGCGGCGAGTCGGGGTAGGCGACCGTGTTGACGATCTCGCAGATCGCCGGGCGCATGCGGTACTGGGTGTCCAGGCACACCATCCGCGGGTCGTCGCGGCGAGCCGTACCGGCCTGGTCCACGAGTCCGGCTGTGGTGAACGGGTCGCGGTCCATCCAGAGGCGGGCGTGCTCGCGGTCCTGGGCGGAGGCTTTGCGATCTCCGGGGGACTTGGTCACCGCGGGGAGTTGCCGGAAGTCGCCCGCGACGACGACTCTGCGGGTGGCGAGCCCGGCCGCGCACCAGGCGGACGGGGTGTTCACCATCCCGGCCTCATCGATGATCACGACATCGACCGAATCCAGCAGCCTGCGAGACTGTACGGCCTTGGCCACGGTTGTCCCCATCACCTGGCAATTCCGGCGAACCACCTCGGCGATCTTCTGGAGTTCGCTCTCCAACGCGGTGACCTGCTCCTGCAACCGGTCGGCGGCCTCCCGCAGCGGGCCACGGCCGGGAATGCCGCGCAGCCGATCGAAGGCGGCCGTCACCTTCGGCTGGAGTCGGTCAGCCTCGTCCCCGTTTTGCTGCCGAGCCCGGAGAGCCCCGTCCAGCTGCTGCTGAAGAGCGGCCAGTCCGCTGCTCAGCTCCCAGTGAAGACGGCCAAGATGATCGAGTTTGGCCTGCTTCTTCTTGGCGAAGAGCCCGGACGGCGTGCCGATCTCCCGGATCTCGTATTCGGTTTTCGCCAGCGTGGCTTGGGCGGCCTGGATCCGCTCGTGAAGCAGGATCGCGTCTCGGGCCGCCGCGTCACGCCGCGTGCACAGGTCCGTCAGCTCGCGTCGCAGGTTCTCGGCCTCGTCATGGCGGGCCAGGTCCCGGCGCGCGGCCTCCAGGCTGGTTCGCGCCTGGTCGAGCTGGGCCGTGAGCGAGGCGGAAAGCCGCAGGGCGATCTTGGCCGGGTCGATCTGCTCGCCGAACTTCCCCGCCAGCGACGCGAGCTCGATCTCACCGGCCCGCTGGACCAGACCCGCGTCGAAGGCCTCCTCGCCGGACAGCAGGTCACAGATGCGCTCAAGCGCCTGATCCACCGCGACCTTGGTCGGGGCCACGAACAGCACCCGCATCCCCTGCCGGTAACAGCCTTCGACGACGCAGCTCACGACATCGGTCTTGCCGGTTCCCGGCGGTCCCCAGATGAAGGTCAGCTCGCTGCCCAGGGCCTGTTCGATCGCTCGGCGCTGTCCGGGGTTGAGCTGACGTGAGCCGTACTCGCGGATGTAGTCCTGCGGGGTGGCGCAGTGTCCGATGCGCGGCCGTCCCTGGCCGACAATCCATCCCGCCGTGGTGAGGTTGACCAGTCCGTCGGCGCGGCCGGCGGACTCCAGCCGCTCGGCCACGGTGGCCCAGCCGGCCGTTTCGTCCTGGCGTAGCTGGGCGTTCTCACCGTTCAGGTCCGCTGCGGTACGGACCTTGATCTTGCCGTCGGGCATCCGGGACGTTTCCGCGGGAGTCCACGCCTCGCGGGAGCGCGATGATCGCACCAGCAGCTTGTCCCCGGCGAACGCCGGCTGCCAAGCCCGGCAGGAGAAGAGGTATTCCCGGGTTTCCCCCGTGCCGCCGATTCTGCGGCCCGCGGTCAGGGAAAGCTTCTCCCCGTCCCCATCACTCCGCAGTTCCGCGACGATTTCCAGTTGTACGGCCCGCAGGAGTTCTTCGGCGGGGAAGGGTTTGTGCCGCGAGCCTGTCATCGCACTCCGGGGAGATAGAGAGACCAACATGGCGGTGCGGAAAAGGACTTTACCCATTCCGCGTACCGCTGACCCGCTCAATCCAACCCCACCGAGCGAAATTCGGTGCCGATGAGACCGCGCCCCGGGCATTCTTGACGTAATGCGTCATCACATTCGACACCATCGCGGTATGCACATGCCGTTAAGGGCTCACGGTTAACCGACGTCAGGGCCTGTCGGCACTGCCACGCGCTAGTACGGCACTGCGTGGCATCGCCGGCTCGGCCAGGAGCGGAGGAAGAAAGGGGAGTCTGCTGTAGTGCCGGGCGCGTGGCCCGGCTCGCAGACTGGACGCCATGCGGGAACGATGGAGAGATGTGTGGCGCGGTGGCAGGTACTTGTTGCTCGGCCTGCCGGGTGCCATCGCGACGATGTTGGTGCCGCCGCTCCTCGCAGCGGCGGCACTGTCCACTGGCCTGGCCGGCGCCGGCCTGGTGATTTTCCCGCGGGCTCTGGTCGCCCTGCGGCGGTGGGCGGAGTGGAATCGCCGCCGTGCCGCCGGGTTGCTCGGCGTGCCGGTGTCCTCCAGATATGTGTCGCTGAGCCAGGGCATTCGCGCGCAATGGCGTCAGGTGCTGGACGACCCTGAGACCCGACGAGACATCGGATGGGTGTGGCGGCATATCGCCACCGGCATCCCCGCCGGCCTTGCCGCGCTGGCCTGCATCGGCACCGCCGTGTTCACCGTCGTCGCGGCGTCCCTGTGGTGGCTGTTTCCAGCCGACGCGCCGCTCCGGCTGCTGACGGCCATCCCCGTGACCAGCTGGAGCTGGGCACTGGCCCTGGGGGGCGGGCAGATCGTGATCTCGGGTCTGGTGGCGTTCTGGGCGGTGCCGAAATTGGCGCGCTTCCACGCGCGCACCTGTCTGGCCGCGCTCGAGCCTTCGGACGCCGACCAGCTCGCCGAGCGTGTCGGCGAGCTGAGCGAGAGCCGGGCGGGCGTGCTGGATGCCCACGGGGCCGAGCTGCGCCGCATCGAGCGGGATCTGCACGACGGCACGCAGGCCCGGCTGGTGGCCATCGCCATGCAGTTGGGCATGGCCAGAGAGACGCTCCCCGAGGGCTCCGAGCCACTGGCGGAGCTGCTGCGACATGCCCACGAGGGGGCAGAGGAGGCCATGTCGGAGCTGCGTGATGTGATCCGTACGATGTATCCGCCGATCCTCGCCGATCGAGGGCTGGCCGGCGCGCTCGCGGCGCTCGGCGCGCGATCGGGGGTGCCCGCCGAGGTCGACCTCGGCGAGGTTGGCAGGTTGCCCGCCGCGGTGGAGGCCGCCGCCTACTTCATCGTCGCCGAGACGCTCGCCAACGCGGCCAAGCACAGTTGCGCGACCAGGGTGCTCGTGCGGCTCACCCGTGCCGGTGACAGTCTGCTGATCGAGGTCACCGACGACGGGATAGGCGGCGTGGCGGAGGCACGCGGGACCGGCGTGATCGGAATCCGGCGCCGCGCCGCGGCGCTCGACGGAACCGTACTCGTCACCAGTCCGGTGGGCGGCCCGACCTCCATCACGGTGGAGCTGCCGTGCGGGTTGTGATCGCTGAGGACAACATCCTGCTTTCGGCGGGAATGGAGTACCTGCTTGCCGCCAAAGGCTTCGAGGTCGCCGAAGTCGCCACCGACGGGCCGGGATTCATCGCGGCGGTCCAGCGCCACCGGCCAGATGTCACGATCGTCGATGTCCGGCTCCCCCCGTCCTTCCGCGACGAGGGCATCCACGCCGCGCTCGAGATTCGCCGCGCCCGGCCTGGTCTGCCGGTTCTGGTCCTGTCGCAGTACGTCGAGCAGGTGTATGCGAAGGAACTGCTTTCCGACGGTCACGGAGCGGTTGGTTACCTGCTCAAAGACCGGGTGAGCCGGGTGAGCGAGTTCGTCGACGCCCTGCACCGGGTCGCCAAGGGCGGCATGGTCATGGACCCCGAGGTCATCGCCCAGCTCATGACCACCAGCCAGGGAAAGAACACCATCCAGACGCTCACCAGGCGTGAACGCGAAGTCCTCGCCCTGATGGCACAAGGTCTCGGCAACACCGCCATCGGCGAGCACCTGGTGATCACCGACAACGCGGTACACAAACACATCGGCAACATCTTCGCCAAACTCGGCCTACCCCCCACCGACAGCGGCCACCGCCGCGTACTCGCCGTCCTCACCTTCCTCAACAACCAGCCATGACGACGGCCAACGTCGCGTATCCGCCCAGGTGGTCACCCCACTAGATGTCACGGCGCTGTTGCCTACGACCTCCGCGGGCCTCAGGCCAGACCGAGCTCCTTGGCGGCGGTGGCCGATGAAACAGTTTTCCGTCCATCGGTGAAGGAGGGCGACCGTCCAAGCTACGGAAGGCGGGCGATGATACGAAAGACCCGGATATGGCCGCGGTGACCCGGGCGCTGGCAGCCGAGGAGGTCAGCGATGCGGCGATCATCGAGCATTCCTTGGTCTACCTCGTGGAGGAGCGCTCGTACCAGAGCTGGGCTTCATTCGCCTACTGGGGCCTGCTGACCGCGCTGGTCGGGGCGTCGCTCGTCACCGCTCGCCAAACTCGGGCAAGGGCCTAGCGCTCCCACTCGGCCCGGTTGCCTTTCATCTGATCCAGAAATTGTCGTACGGACTGTCTATGGTCCCGGAACATGGGCGCGAAGACATGGCACCTCGACGAGGTCTTCCTACGCTGAGGGCGACCGATCAATTCGTACTGGGCGACCTGGTCTACGTCGGTGGGACCACCCGCGCCATCGTCCAGCCGAAATACCGATTTGTCGCGATCACGGCGGCTAGGACCACCGGGCGCCGGGAAAAGCGGAAAGTGTCCGTTATGTTCGGCCGAGGCTCCAGGTTCGGAGGATTCTGTCCTCGCCGGCCGTCACGACGATGGGGCGGCCGGCGAACTCGGTCAGTGTCAGTGTGCTGGTCGCGCCGTTGGGGCCGGAACCCAGGGTTCCGATGGTCTCGCCGTCGTCGAGGTTCCAGATTCGGACGGTGATGTCGGAGCCTGCCGGGTTGTGGGCGACGACCGCGATGGGCACATCGCCGAGTTGGCCCGCGGTGAGGGCGGCGGTGCCCCGGTCGTCGGGGCTCCGGTCGCTGAAGGTCCACTGTTTCTTGCGCTTGCCGGTGGCCAGGTCATAGACGCGCAGGGTGGCGTCCAGATGGGTGGAGACGAGGACGGGTTTGCCGTTCACCTGGCCGCAGGCCAGCAGTTCGATGCCGCCGATCTCGCCGGTGCGGAACGAGCGTGTCAGCTTTCCCGTCGACAGGTTCCAGACCCGGATTCGTTCGCCGCCGTCTCCTGTGATGAGCACGTCGTTCTGGCCGAGTCTGCCGAATGTCAGGCCTCTGACACCCTGGAAGTGTTCGGTGATCGTCGCGCCGATCTGCTTGCCGGTGGCGATGTCCCAGAGCCGTACGACGCTGTAGAGGTCGGTCATGCCGTCGTACTTCTGCGAGACCGCGATCGCCCGGTCGCCGATCGAGACGGCGATGATGGGGTCGCTGGCCCGGTGCGAGGCATGTTCGGCACCCGTCTGGGTCCACAGCCGCATCCCGCCGTCGGCGTGGCCGGAGGCCGTCACCGGCGTCCCGCTGACGACGCCGGACGCCACCGAGGTCACCGAGCCTCCGCCGTCGCCGAGTTCGGTGACCGCCGTGGCCGTGTTCATGTCCCATAACAGTGCCGTTCCCTTGGCCGTACCGCAGACGACGGTGGCCCCGGCGGCGGCGAGGGCGGTGGGCGCACCGCTGCCCGCGGTCAGGGTGACGGGGTCCTTGACCTGCGCGCCGAAGGGCTCGGGCGAGGCGGCCGGGGTCGGCGAGGAGCTGGGGGAAGCGGATGAGGATGTGGACAGGGAGGAATCGCTGCCCTGTTTGGTGCTTCCTGGCGGATTGACCTGTTCACCGCCCGGGGAGAAGAGACCACTTCCTGGCCGGAGAACGGCGAAGGCGGAGACCGCCGCCGCGGCGGCCGCGACGGCGCCGCCGATCAGGACCCGCCGGCTGACCTGCCTGGGCGAGACCTCCTCTTCCGGCGCCGGTGAAGGCTCCGGGAACGGCCCGGCTGACGGCCCTGTGCGCCTGATCAGCTGTCGTAGCAGGTCGGCCGCGACCGGCCGGGCGGCGGGATCCTTGGCCAGGCACGCCTGGATCGAGTCCACCAGATGAGGGGGCATGCCGGAGAGATCGGGCGAGCCGCTCAGGACGCCGTTCACGATGGCGGGGACCGTGTCCCCCGGGAAGGGCTGGCGGCCGGTGGCGGCGTACACCATCGTGCCCGCCCAGCTGAACAGGTCGGACGCGGGTCCGACGCGCTCGCCCCTGAACTGCTCCGGCGACATGTAGGTGGGCGTGCCGATCGGCCCCGAGGCCTGCGTCGTGGAGTCGAACGCCTTGGCGATGCCGAAGTCAATGACGATCGGACCTTCCGGTCCTACCAGGACATTGGCCGGTTTGAAGTCGCGGTGCACGATCCCGGCCTCGTGGATGGCGACCAGCGCCGCCAGGGTGGAGATCGCGAGCCGGTCCAGCGCGCCGCCCGTGCGCGGGCCCGAGGACTGTACGAACGCCTGCAGCGTGTCCCCGGCGACGTACTCGCTCACGATGTACGGACGCTCGTCCAGCATCCCGACATCCAGCACCGCGGCCGTGTGGACCGCACCCACCCTGCGCGCCGCCTCCACCTCACGCAGGAAACCCTTCCGCACGTCGTCATCGCGGCTCAGGTGACTGTGGATCAGTTTGACGGCGACCTCGCGCCCGGTCTCGCCGACCCCGCGATAGACCACTCCCTGCCCACCGGAGCCGAGCACACCGACAAGCCGGTAGTCACCGATCCGCTCAGGATCACCCGGCCGGAGCGGGCGAACATCCGGCATCCCGCTCCCTCCCCTATTGCTTCGGCGATCCACACGATACTTCCGCAAACCCTCAACCGCCGAACCACCATCACCTCGGGATCGCATGCAGGTTGTTGTCCCTGCCGACGTGGTCTACGGATCAGCTGCCGCGTAGGTAGGACACGATCATCTCTCCGAGCATTCGGCGCTGCTTGGCGCGATGCTGGGGTGCGGTCATCTCGCGGCCGAACAGGGCGCCGAAGGTGTGCTGGTTGGCGACGCGGAAGACGCAGAAGGCGCTGATCATCATGTGGACGTCGATGGCGTCGGCCTCGGTGTCGAATTCGCCGCTGACGCGGCCCGCTTCCAGGATGCGGGTGATGAGGTCCAGGACCGGGGTGCCGAGGTTGGCGAGGACCTCGGATTTACGGATGTGCTCGCCTCGGTGAATGTTCTCGATGGCGACCAGTTTGATGAACTCGCGGTGGGCGTCATGGTGGTCGAAGGTGAGTTCGGCGAGGGTGCGGATGGCCGCGGTGGGGGCCAGGTGGGCCACGTCCACGGTTCGTTCGACCGTGCGGACTTCGGTGTACGCCTTTTCCAGGACCGCGATGTAGAGCTGCTCCTTGCTGCCGAAGTAGTAGTAGATCATGCGTTTGGTGGTGCGGGTCAGATCGGCGATCTCGTCTACCCGGGCTCCGGCGTATCCGTCGCGCGCGAAGACCCGCTGGGCGACCTCCAGGATTTCGGCGCGGGTCCGGTCGGCGTCGCGTTGGCGGGCCGCGCTGGGGCGAGTGCCGGACGGGGAGGTCATGGCGCCCATCCTACTGAGGCGTCATCGGTCCCCTGGAGTGCTGGACGGCCAGGCGGACGGGGGCGTTGACGGCGCCGTAGCCCTGGTAGCCGCCGACGCGCTGGACGAGTTCGAAGAAGACCCGGCCGATGGTGATCGTGTAGAGGTGCAGGAATTCGCCGTGGTCGTCGCGGTCGTACATGATGCCGAGGGCGCGATGGTCGAATGGCAGGTCGTAGCGGGCGTCGAGGTCGTCGTGGTAGTTGGCGGGGATCTCCAGGAGCAGGTCGGGGGGCAGGGCGCGGGCGGTGGCGACGAGGTCGTCGCAGGCCAGGGCGATGTGCTGGGTGGGGATGCCCTGGACCTGGGTGATGTTGAGGACCATGCGCACCGGGCCGGCGCTCATGGCGCGGCTGCGGAGCAGGCCGTATGGGTCGGGGACCTCGAGGCTCGGTTGCGGGCACAGGGCGAGGACGCTGCGGTAGAAGAGGGCGGCCTCGTCGAAGTGGTGCCAGGGCTGGGTGAGGGCGACGTGATCGATATGGGTGATATGCCCGGAACGCGGGACGGTGGTCGGAGGGCAGAAGACGATCTGGGTTCCGTCGGGGGCGGCGATGGCGTGTTCGCCGGGGAGGACGGTGGCCCGCAGCGTTCGGGCGCGCGTCAGGGCGGCATCCGGGTCGGGGCTTTCCAGGCCGATCGCCGCGAGCTCGGGTTCTCCGGACGCCGTGCGCAGGACGATACGGGCGGCGCCTTGTTCCCAGCGCTGAGCGTCCGTGCGTACGAAACCGAGCGCGGCCAGCAACTCGCCCAGCCGGGCCGGATCCGCGACGGCCAGCTCAGCGAAGGCCAACCCGGTCGGGACGACCGGTTCTGGAAGCCCCAGGGCGATCAGTGATCGCATCCCGTCCAGGGCGGTACGGCCCGCGTCGGCCTGCCGGAACACGTCGTTGAAGACCTCCAGCGACAGCGGCCCCGAATACCCGGCGCGGAGCACGTGACCGACCAGGCCGCGCACGTCGAGCATGCCCTGACCAGGGAAGCAACGGTAGTGCCTGCTCCACTGCAGGACGTCCATGGCGAGTATCGGCGCGTCCGCGAGCTGCACGAAGAAGATCTTTTCGCCGGGGATGGCCTCGATGCCGATCGGGTCGAAGCCGCGGGACAAGATGTGGAAGCTATCCAGGCAGGTGCCCAGGTTCGGGTGGTCGGCCAGGTGCACGATGCGCCAGGCGTGCAGGTAGTCGTCGACGTGGCGCCCCCAGGCCAGGGCCTCGTACGCGATCCGGATGCCGTACTCGGCGGCCAGGGACGCCAGCGACCGCAATTGCTCGGCGGCCAGCTCGTCGGAACCGATCGCGGCCGGCGACACGTTCGAGCAGACCAGCAGCAGATCGGCCCCGAGCTGGCGCATGAGGCGGAACTTGTGGTCGGCCCGGCGGAGATTCGCGGCCAGGAGGTCGGCCGGCATGGCTTCGAAGTCGCGGAACGGCTGGTAGAGATCGATGCTCAAGCCGAGATCGGCGGCCCGCACCCGGACCTCGGCGGGCGACATCGGCGACGCGAGCAGATCGTTCTCGAAGATCTCAACGCCGTCGAATCCGGCGGCGGCTATCGCGGTGAGCTTCTCCGCCAGAGTGCCGCCGACCGACACGGTCGCGATGGACGTCCGCATCTCAGGCCGTGACCAGGCTGGTGAGGTGGGCGAACATGCGCTCGGCGTCCGGTTCGCGGCCGGTGAACAGGCGGAACGCCTGCGCGGCCTGGAAGACGACCATGCCGCCGCCGTTCAGCGTCCGGCAGCCGCGCACCTCGGCCTCGCGAAGCAACTCGGTCCGCAGCGGGCGGTAGACGATGTCGGCCACCCACAGCTCGGGATGCAGCAGCTCGGCGGGGAGTGGCAGGCCGGGATGGTGGGCCATGCCGGTCGGAGTCGCGTGCACGAGCCCGTCCGCGTCCGGTACCAGCCTGGGCAGATCAGCGGGAAGGGCTGCTCCGACTCGGCCCCCGCCGAACCTTGCCGCCAGCGCTCGCGCCCGCGCGGGTTCGGCGTCGACCAGGGTGATGTGATCAGCGCCAAGGGTGAGCAGCGCGTACGCGACCGCGGCTCCCGCGCCGCCGGCGCCGAGCTGGACGATCCGCCGGGTGCGCGCGTCGGGCAGCCCCCGGGCGAATGCCTGCGCGAAGCCGGTCCAATCGGTGTTGTGCCCGATCGCCCGGTCTCCTGCGAAGACCACGGTGTTGACCGCGCCCAGCGTGACCGCGTCCGGAGACAGCTCATCCAGGTGCTCGATCACGGCCTGTTTGCACGGATGCGTGATGTTGAGCCCGTCGAACCCGAACCTCCGCGCGGTACGCACCAGCTCCCCCACCGCATCTCCGCTCACCCCCAGCTCATCGATGTCGATCAGCCGATACAGGTAGCGCAGTCCCAGGAAGGCGGCCTCCCGCTCGTGCAGCGGCGGGCTCAGGGACGGTCCGATGCCCGAGCCGATCAGCCCGATCAGGTAGGAGGTCATCAGTCCAGCCTTCCAAATGTACGAACCAGTGAGTTAGTTATAACCCGCCTACCCCGCCTCATCCAAGAGCTCGCCATATGTCCAGTTCAACCACAAATTTCGCCTCTTGACACTAGGAGACGTCGCCTGCACCATGCAGGAATCGAACCTGTTAATGAACTATCCAGTTCGTCACAACGCCCGATCACACCCCCCAGGGAGCAGTCGTGACTGATCAAACACCCGGCGTCCGGCAAGGCACGCCGCGCAAGGCGGCCGTCGCCGCCTGGATCGGTAGCGCACTGGAGTACTACGACTTCTTCATCTACGGCAGCGCCGCCGCCCTGATCTTCTCCGACGTCTTCTTCGACACGTCCGACCCCGCGACCGCGACGCTGCAATCCCTGGCCACGTTCGGGGTGGCCTACGCCGCCAGGCCGGTGGGCGCGTTCATTCTCGGCCACGTCGGCGACCGCTTCGGCCGCAAGAAGATCATGGTCTTCACCCTCATCCTGATGGGTGTCTCGACCTTCCTCATCGGCTGCCTGCCCACCCGCGACCAGATCGGCGGCCTGGCCCCCGCCCTCCTGGTCGTCCTGCGCATCCTGCAAGGCCTGTCCGCGGCCGGAGAGCAGGCCAGCGCCAACTCGATGACACTGGAACACGCCCCCGCGAACCGCCGCGGCTACTACACCAGCTTCACCCTCAACGGCACCCAGTTCGGCCAGATCCTGGCCACTCTGGTCTTCATCCCGGTCGCCGCCCTGCCCGAGGACCAGTTACTCAGCTGGGGCTGGCGCGTCCCGTTCTGGCTGAGCGTCGCGGTCGCCATCGCCGGGTACGTCATTCGCCGCCGCGTCGAGGAAACCCCCGCCTTCACCCAGTCGGTGGCCGAGGGAACCGTCGCGAGGATGCCGCTCTCCCTGCTCTTCCGCGACCACTGGACCAGCGTGCTCCGCGTCGTCTGCGCCGCCCTCATCGCCACCGTCAGCACGATCTTCACGGTCTGGGCGCTGAACTACGCCACCAGCGACGAGATCGGCCTGGACCGCGCGACCATGCTCTGGGTCAGCAGCGCAGCCAACGGGGTCGCCCTGATCGCCATCCCGCTCTGGGCCAGGCTCTCCGACCGGATCGGCCGCAAGCCGGTCTTCCTGGTCGGCGCGATCGGCAGCCCTATCATGATCTTCGCCTACCTGGCCGCGATCAACTCGGGCAACTACCCGTTGATCTTCCTGGTCGGAATGATCACGCTCGGCGTCGTCTACAGCGCCTCCAACGGTATCTGGCCCTCCCTGTACGGCGAGATGTTCACCACCGGGGTCCGCCTCTCGGGCATGGCCATCGGCACCCAGATCGGCTTCGCGGTCGCCGGTTTCGCGGTCGCGTCGGCCGCGGGCATCGTCTCCCCGGAGGGCTGGCTGGGGCTGCAGGGGTGGGTGGGAGTCGGGATCTTCACCGCGGTGCTGTGCGCAATCAGCGCGATCGCGGTGGCTTCGGCCCGGGAGACGTACCAGATTCCGACCGAAGACCTGGGCCGCGCCTCCGTCACCGCCTCGGTCGCCTAGGGTTCCTGAAGACCCGGAAGGCCACCCGAGGACGCAGGAGCGCCGGGGTCGGGTCGAGGTATCCGGTCACGCGCCAGAAGGCGTCGGCCACGGCGAGGTCGGTGGCGGCGACGCGGTGCAGTCTGGCGACGTAGCGGTTGATCAGGCGGGTGGCGAGTGGGCGGGGGCCTTTGATTTCCGGGAGTGCAAGGTCGCCGGCGGCGGAGAGTTGCCAGGCGGGGTCGATGGCTTTGGCGGCGGCCTTGTAGAAGCGGCGGGCGAGGTTGTGATCTCCAGCTTCCAGGCAGGTACGGAGGGCTTCCGCTTGCAGGGAGGCGACCGTCATCCCCTGGCCGTAAATCGGATTGAAGCTACACAGGCCGTCCGCGAAGACGAGCAGACCTTCCGGGTACGCGCGAAGCTTCTCGTAGCGGCGGCGGAGGCTCGACGGGAAGGTGTGAACGACCGGGTCGGAGAGGCGTTCGGACTTGGCGATGACCTCGTGGAAGTCCGGCGGGGTCATCTTCTGGATGAAGGTGATGAGGGCGTCCACATCGGTGGGCGGTTGAGTGCCCGCCATCCCCGCGACGGTGAGCAGCCAGCGGTCGCCCTCGCAGGCCATGAACGCCATCCCGCTGGGGCGACCGGGGACGGGGCCGACGAGAATGCCCTGTTCGGGAGCGAGCGCGTCCGGCGGAGTACGCATGAAACAGCTGACATACCGGATACCGACCTGGATGCGTTCCTCGGGGGGACGGGCGTAGCCGAGCCGGGAGAGCCAGTCGAGGGAGCGGCCGGATCGGCCCAGCGCGTCGATGACCAGGTCGGCTTCGACGGTCTCCTCGGGGCCGCCCCCGGCGCGGCGGGCGAAGCGTGCCCCGGTGATCCGGCCCGCCGTGGTGGTCAGGCCGGTGACATCGCATCCCTGGACGAACTCCACGCCCGCCAGCGCGGCGACCCGGCGGCGTACGGCGTGCTCGAGGGTAGGCCGGGTCGGCTGAAGCATGATGGGCCCGGGATGGCCACGCGTGAGGCGGTGGCCGGAGACGACGAAACGGATCTGCCGCGCCAACTGGGTGCGCGGGACGCCGAGCGCGCCCAGTTCGTGGCGAGGCCGGGGAAGAACGAGCCAAGGATCTGGGAGCCGCGCGGGAGCAGGACGTGCACGTGACGCCCCTGCGGCACGCCGCGACGATCGCGGGGTTCCACGGGGAGTTCGTCGCGTTCGAGCAGCGTCACCCGATCGAACGTCTCGCTGAGCGCTCGCGCGGCGAGCAGGCCGCCCATGCTCGCGCCGAGGACGACGGCGTGACCACGCCCCATGGCGCACCTCCTCCGGACGAATAACATGACAGTGTTATTGTGCGAGGGGCGGCAGGGCGCGTACATCCCGAAATGTGCTCTCTTAGAGGCGTCCAGCGGCGCCGTCGAGCACGAGGGCCAGCTTGCGCCGGAACCACTCGTGGGGGTCGCCGTCGATGATCTGCCGGACCACGACGGCGAAGGCGGCGGCGCCCGGATCGGCCTGCTCGGCGGCCCAGGACGCGCGGAGCCGGTCCCGTGCGGTCAGCGGATCCCCGTCGCGTACGCGGACGAGGCGCTCCCATCCGGCGTACACATCGGCGGCCAGGTCGGTGAGCGTGTCGACGACGAGCACCGCGTCGTCGTCCCCGAACCCGAACTCCGTGAGCGCCCGCGCGGTGCGGTAGAAGACCCGGGTCACGCTCGGCGGGGTCCGGGGCAGGTCGCGGATCAGGTCCGCCATCCCCGGATACGCGGCGAACACGCCCCAGACGACATCGGCCGTCTCCTCCAGGTAGGCCCGCCAATCCGCCCCCGGCCGCGGCCAGTCCGCCCGCTGGACGGCCAGATCCATCGCCGCGATCACCAGGTCGTCCCGGCTGGGCACCCGCCGGTAGAGCGAGGAGTGCCGGACCCCCAGCCGGTCGGCCACCGATGTCATGGTCAGGTCGCGGAACCCCACCGCCAGCGCGGCCTCGGCGATGTCGTCAAGACTGAAGCTGGGACGTCGTCCCGGACGAGGGCTCGGACGCGGCGTGGTCATGCCGCCCATCTTCGCGCGAGATCAGCCGCCATCCGGCCGCGCGGGTACGCTCCCGCCAGAACGCGGCATACCGGCCGCCCGCCGCCAGCAATCGATCATGATCGCCTGTCTCGGCCACCCGGCCGCCGTCCAGGACGACGATCTGATCGGCGGCCCGGACCGTGGCGAGCCGATGCGCGATCACCAGCAGCGTCCTGTCCTCGGTCAGCGCGTGCAGCGCCTCGATGACGGCGGCCTCGTTGTCGGAGTCGAGCGCGGCCGTGGCCTCGTCGAGCAGCACGATGGGCGCGTCCTTGAGGATCGCCCGCGCGATGGAGACCCGCTGCCGCTCGCCCCCGGAGAGCGCGGCGCCGCTCTCGCCGACCCTGGTCGCCCAGCCGTCGGGCAGCCGGTCCACGATCGTGTCCACCCTGGCCAGCGCGGCGGCCCGCCGGACCTCCTCGTCGGTGGCGCCGGGACGGCCGAGCCTGATGTTCTCCTCGATCGTGTCGTCGAAGAGGTAGACGTCCTGGAAGACCAGCGACAGCCGCGACATCAGGTCCTCGGTGCCGAGCTCGCGCACGTCGTGCCCGTCCACCCGGACGGCGCCCGACTGTACGTCGAAGAAGCGGGCGATCAGCCGGGTGACGGTGGTCTTGCCGGAACCGGACGGCCCGACCAGCGCGGTCATCGTGCGCGGCGGGACGGTCAGCGAGAGGTCGTGCAGGACGAGGGTGTCGTCGTAGCCGAAATCGACGTGGTCGAGCTGGATGGCGGGGGCGCCGGGGGGCGGCTGCCGTACCGGCTCGGCGGGTTCCGGGAGGGTGGGGGTGGCGAGGATCTCGGCGAAGCGGGCCAGGTTGTTGCGGCCCATCCGGAGCGCGCCGCCCAGTTCGGCGGCCAGCAGCAGCGGCTCGGTGAAGCGGGTGGCCAGCGCGAGCAGCACGATCAGCCCGGCCGGATCCAGCGACCCGCCGAGCGTCAGGTAGGTGCCGAGCGCGATCAGCGCCGTGTAGAGGACCTGCACGGCCAGCGCGTTCAACCCCAGCCCCGGGATCGCGCTCGTGACCGAGCGCCGCCCGGCCCGATACTGCTGGAGGAGTGCTGACTCCAGTTCGGTGTACGCCGGACCTGTCCTGCCGAAGCCCCGCAGTACGGCCTGAGCCTGCGCGAACTCCACCACCCTGCTGCCCGCCTCGGCACTGGCGGCATCCACAGAATGGTCCACGCGCTCCATCAGACCGGCCGTGTACCGATGTGTTCCGGCGAGCACCAGGCCGCCGACCGCGAGTGCCAGCCCCAGCCGCCAGTCGGGGAAGAGGCTCGCCACGACCACCGTCGCCGGGGTCAGATACGCCGTGACCAGCGGTTGCAGCAGATGCGCCGGCACGCCCATCACCGCGCGCACGCCCTGCACCACCAGACGCCCGATCCGTCCCACCCGGTCGGCCTGGAACCAGCCGAGTGGCAGCGCGGACAGGTGGTCGCCCAGCTGGTGGTAGAGGCTGCGCGACAGGTCGAGCCCGACCGAGAAACCCAGCACGGCCTGCCGATACTGCAGGACCCCGCACACCAGCACCGCGAGGGCGAGCCCGCCCAGCCACGGCCACGCCGCCGCCGGATCACCCGCGAACAAAGCCCGCAGCACGGGCACGATCAGCACGAAGGCCAGCCCTTGCACGATGGCGAATGCCCCGAGTGTCAGCAGATATCCCCGGATCCGGGCAGCCCCGGTCAGCATCATCAACTGCCTGATCATCGTGACCTCTCCCAAAGCGTGCGATAGACCCCGTTCTCGGCGAGCAGTTGCGGATGCGTGCCGCGCTGCGCGATCCGGCCCCGATCCAGCACGACGATCTGATCGACGCCGACGATCGTCGGCAGGCGGTGGGCGATGACCAGGACCGTGCGGCCCGCCGCCAGAGTCGACAGCGCGTCCTGGATGGCGGCCTCCGATTCGGGATCGGCGAACGCGGTGGCCTCGTCGAGCACGAGCACGGGCGTGTCGGCCAGCAGCGCCCGCGCGATGCTCACCCGCTGCGCCTCCCCGCCCGACAGGTCGGCCTCCGCGTCGTAGCCGCCGGGCAGGGCGAGTATGCGGTCGTGGATCTGGGCGGCTTTGGCGGCGGCGTATATCTCCTCGTCTGTCGCGTGGGGGCGACCGAGGGCGATGTTGTCGCGGACGGTCATCCGCAGCAGCCGTACGTCCTGGAAGACCGTCGCGACCAGCTCGCCCGGGGGGATGTCGCGCACATCGGCGCCGCCGATGCGGACGACGCCGGACGTCGGATCCCAGTAGCGGGCGAGCAGGCGCGCCAGCGTCGACTTCCCCGAGCCCGAATGCCCGACCAGCGCGGTCACCGTGCCCGGCGACATGGTCAGGTTGATGTCGCTCAGCACCTCGTTGGCGCCGTCGTAGGAGAAACCGACCTGATCGAACTCGACGAGGTGCCCGTCCGGCGCCGCTTTGACCCGCGGCTGCGGTAGTTCGGGTGCGGCGAGCACGCCCGTCACCCGCCCGGCTGCCTCCCGCGCCTCCTGCAGTGCCCCGATCCCGAAACCCAGCGTTACTATCGGCTGCCCCAGCCCGAGCCCCAGCAGCGCGAACGGCAGGATGTCCACCGCGGCCAGCGAGCCCGCCGACACCAGCGCCGTGCCCGTCACCAGAACCACGAGCAGCACGGTCACCGGCATGATCGCGCCCTGCGCCGCCGCCTCGATCCTCGTCATCGGCTCCACCCAGCTCCGGAACCGCGCCGAGAAATCATCCGCCGCCCGCGCGAACCGCTGGTACGACCGCCGGGCCTGGCCGAAGGTCTTCACCACGGCGATCCCGTGCACGAACTCCACCGCCGTGCTGTTGATCCGCGCGGTGGCCTCGGCGACCTCGCCGAGTTTGGCCTGGTAGCCACGCATCATCACCGCGTACGCGAGCAGGTAGATCGGCAACGTGCCCACCGTCGCCAGCGCCATCCGCCAATCCACCCAGAACAGATAGGCCAGCGACAACACCGGAACCACCACCGCCGACACCAGATCGAGCACCGCGTGCCCGACCAGGTGGTGCAAGCTGTTCACATCATCCTGAACCGCCGTCTTCACCGCGCCCGAGCTCCGGGCAGTGAACCACCCCAGCGGCACCGTCCCCAGCTTCGCGACGATCCCCCGCCGCAACCGCAGCTGAAGCCCCGCATCGGCCAGGTGCGTCACCGTGACCGCCACCCCCATGGCCACGATCCGCACCACAACCGCCGCGACCGCCACCCCCACGATCGCCCAGGCCCGCCCCGCGTCGCCCGCTCCCAGCAGCTCGCGAGCCAGTTCCGCCACCATCACGTACGGCACCAGCCCCGCCACGGCCGCGACGACCTGTAACCCCGCCGCCGCCCAGAGCCGCCCCCGCACCGGCGCGAGCAACTGCCCCAGCACTACAACCCCTTCTTCCCGGTCGCCCAGTACGGCTTGGTGACGACGTCCTTCCGCCGCATGCCCACCCGCTCCGCGCAGAGCAGCCCGCGCGCCTCCTGAACGCTTCGCGCGTGCCCCGCCACGTAGGCGGCGTCCGGCCGCTCGACCGCCAACTCCCGCACCCACGCCAGCATCGCCTCCCCCGGCCGTTCGCCCTCGGCCACCACCTCCAGCCTCGGCAGCAACGCCCTCGCCGCCTCCGCATCCTCCGGCGACACCTCCACCACGCCCGAAACCTTCGCGTCCGGCCCCAGCCCGACGGTCAGCGCCTCGAACAACCCCAGCGCGCTGGCGTCCCCCGCCATGAAGTGCGTCGCCCCATCCCGCACCCACGACTTGCCCCCCGGCCCCAGCACCAGCGTCTCGTCCCCCACCGTGAGGCCACGCGCCCAGTGGCTTCCCGGGCCCGCGCCGTACAGCTGGAAGACCACGTCGATCCACCCGGCCACCCCGTCGAACGCGGCCGGCGTGTAGTGCCGCAACTCCCGCTCCCCCACCCGGAACTCGATCTCACACCCCGGCTGCCACGCCCGCCCCCGCAACGCCTCCCCAGCGAACCGAACCCGCACCAACCCCGCGGACAGCACCTCCACCCCCACCACCACAGCCCGCCGCCCCATCCACCGCGTCATCGGGTCAGCAATCAACGCCGGCACCGTAGGCATACACCCTCCTCAATTAGGTAAGCCTTACCTATACGCGACAGGATGTTGCAATCACTGCCTAACCGTCAAGACCGAACCTCGGATGAGTCCCCACCCTGGTTGTGGGGAAGAGAGGGCATGTCGAGGACACCTGCGACCAGGCGTGAGAGGGTGTAGATCATGCTGACGATCGAGCGGGACATCCGGTTGGCCGGGGTCGGATACGAAGGCCTCGGACTCGACGAGTTCATCCGGCGCCTTCAGCTCTCTGGCGTGACATTGCTGGTGGACGTCCGGCTCAATCCGATCTCCCGCAAGCGTGGGTTCAGCAAGACGGCCCTGGCCGGCGCGCTGGGAGAGGCCGGGATTGCCTATGAACACCTGCGCGAACTCGGCAACCCCAAATGGAACCGGGCAGGATTCGGCGGCAGCGCAGGTGAACTGGCCAATGCCCGGGAGACGTACGCCGAGGGACTCCGGAGCCCTTCAGCCAGCGAATGCCTGGACCGGATCGCCGCGGCCGCGCGGCTGCGCAGTGTCGCGTTGATGTGCTTCGAAGCCGACGAACAGCGGTGCCATCGCGACGTCGTGCTGAACGCCGTGCGCGACCGGCTCAGTTTTGCCATGTCGGCTTGACACGTTCGGGGTAGACGACCCCCAAAATGATGAAACTCTGCGGATGCGCCTGCTGGTTGCCCACGTAGAAGACGGTGTCACGCTTCGGCGCACACATCTGCTCCAAGAACTTCTCCCGGATCACGTCCTTGACCCCGTCATCATCGCGGGCCGCGACAGTGCGCTGGAGTGCGATGAGTTCCCAGTCGAAGATCCCCTGACGGACAGAGTTCGGAGAGAATCGCGCTCTTCAGGTCGTCCCGATGGTCGGTGTCCCATGCTGACGGAGGAGGAAGGAAACCTCCCCTGGGAGGATGGCGAGGGCGAGAGAGTTCGGCGAGTGTGGAGAGCATGGGTCGAATTCGGGGAATTCTGGTTCTGGTGGCGGTTGCCATGGTGGTCGTGGCATGTGGGGGGCAGGCGGCGGTCGTCTCGGGGCATGGGGGGCATTCGGGGACGGCGGTGGTGCAGCAGCCGTTGCGGGACGGGGAGAGGTTCGTCACGCTGAAGATGGCGGAGGCGTATACGCCGAAGGGGCCCAATGGGGGGACCGATGATTATCGGTGTTTTCTGATTGATCCGGCGTTGGGGGAGGGTGCGCGGTTCCTTACCGGGGCGCAGTTCATGCCGGAGAATTTGGCGATCGTGCATCATGCGATCTTCTTCAGGCTGAGTCCTGAGCAGGCGGCGGAGGCCAAGGCGTTGGATGCGAGCACTCCCGGTCAGGGCTGGACGTGTTTCGCGGACGCGGGCGTACAGGAAGCCGGATGGGTTTCGCACTGGGCGCCCGGCACCAACGAGACCCTGCTCGATCCCAAGTACGGGCATCCGCTTCCCGGCGGAAGCCAGCTGGTCATGCAGGTGCACTACAACACCCTTGGCGGGACCGGCTCCGACCAGTCGGGAATCCGCCTGCGGGTCAGCGACAAGGCCCTCGAACCGCTCGGCACCGCGCTGTTCCCGGCCCAGGTCGAACTCCCTTGTACGGCCAAGGAATCAGGCCCACTCTGTGACCGTGCGGCAGCCGTCACCGACATCGGCCGGCGCTTCGGCCAAGAATCCATGGCCACCCCCGACCACCTGACCCAAATGTGCGGCGCACCCGCCCCCGGCCCCACCCAGCACTGCGACGTCCCCGTCGAGCAACCCGGCCACCTCCACGCCCTGGCCGGCCACATGCACCTGCTGGGCCGCTCCATCAAAGTCGAACTCAACCCCGGCACCCCAACCGCCCAAACCCTCCTGGACGTCCCCAACTACGACTTCGACGACCAGGCCCTCCGCCCCCTGAAATCCCCCGTCGAAGTCAAAGCAGGCGACACCATCCGCGTCACCTGCACCCACGACGCCTCTCTCCGCGCCCAACTCCCCCAACTCCAGAACTAACCCCCGCGCTATGTGGTCTGGGGCGAAGGCACCAGCGACGAAATGTGCCTCGGCATCGCCATCATGTCCCGCTAAGTGCCCTGAGCCGTTTCAGTTGCGGCTGAGGGTCCACGGTCCGTCCGCGTGGATGTCGACGAAGGTGGTGCCGGTCTTGAGGAGGAACTCTCCGGTGAAGGTGTCGGCGGCGTCGACCTGGAGTTCAGTGCCGTTGCCGATCACGTGGACGAGGAAGATGCCCTTGCCGGGATGCGAGGCCCGGGCGGGGGTGTGCCTGCCGATGGGACGGTCCAGGCGAAGGACCTGATCGCCCTGGCCCTGGATGGTCGGCCCGTTCCAGACCTGTGCGTCGAGTAGGGGTTTGGTGGTGGCGGTCCACGCGCCATCTGCTTGGATTCGTAACGCGGTGATCTGTGTGTTGTTTGAGCCGATCAGCCGGGTGCCCTCGTAGCGGCCGGTGGTGTTGACGAGGTCCCGCTCAGCGCCGGTCGCATCCACGGTGGTGACGATGAAGTTCGCGTTGCCGGCATGGGTGAGTGTTATCAGCCCCTCGCCGGTGGTCGGGTCGATGCGCAGCAGTGCGGGCCCCTGCCCCTGGTGGGTCTTGGGCGGGGCGAACGGAGAATAGCCAGTCGACATCAGCACCGTCGGCGACGCGCCAGGCGTCGTCACCGGTTGGCTGGAAGGCGCGGTGAGAGCCGCCGCCGGTGGCGAGGAAGCCGGTGCGGGGACAGCGGAGGGGTTGGACGCCTGGCCGAAGATGAGGAACATGACAAAGCCGCCGATCAGCAGGACGGCCGCGACTGGGGCCATCGTCAAGACGATGGCGGAGGTCACGCTCTTGGGTGGCGGTGGCTGCTGTGGATGGTGGCCATACGGCTGCCGCGTGTGAGGACCGGATGGATGGGTCATCAAGGACTCCGCATGGCCAGGTCGTGCGGGAGGAGCGACATCGCGATCCTGTCCCTCAGCTCACCGATGGTGCAACTCATGAGGTGAAGGTGTACCCGTCCTGGTAGCGGCGGCCTGGCTCGAAATACAGTCGGGACCGGACAGTCCCCCAACTGTCCGGTCCCGACTTTCACTAAGCGGCACCGCCGAGGCGCCCTCCCCCAAAGGCGCTCTGGGCGGATTCCCCCGCTTGGGATACGGTTCCCCTCCCGCATCCTTGTGACATATAGCCTGTGTGGTGGCTTTCCAGCCCCCTTGACCTGCTTCCACGCTACAGAACCGACTTTATGGAAGTCGTCATGAACGGGTGGATAGTTGGTCTGGATCTCAGGCCTGAGGCAGGTTGAGCTTGACCTCAGTCCCCCGCTCCAAGGATCTGCTGACCGTGCAATGCCGCTGGTGCACGCGTTCCGCGATCTCGGCGAACTTCTCCGGCGTGAGGCTTTCTGGAAGCTCGACCTCGTACGTGACCGTCACCGTGTCCAGCAGCGTGGGCTCGGCTTTGGTGGCGGTGATGGAGACGGCGAGCCGGGGCAGGCGGTGGCCGCGCTGGGCGGTGAGGGGTTCGACGGTGACGATGTTGCAGGCTCCGACGGCGATCAGCAGGAGTTCGACGGGGCTGAAGACGCCCTCGTCGGTGGCACTGCCGATCTTGAGGTGCGCGCCGCGTTCGTTGCTGGCGACGAAGCCGTCGGGGGTGCGTTCTACGTGTACTGGCGCCATACGCAGCACAGTACTCCGAGATCATTCTGAGATCTTTCGCGAAAGTCGTGAACAGGATCGGGAGCTCCCGCGTACCTCAGGGTGCAGAGCGAAGGAGACCGATGAACATCAACGAAGACCAGGCCCACCGCAGTGCCCGCTTCCCCGGGGCACATCGTGTCGAGATGGTGATGGGCACCCCGGTCGGCATAGATATCCGGACGGCGCTGCCCCAGCGGGAGCTGCGGCCGCTGCTGGACGACGCGTTCACCTGGCTGCGCTGGGTGGACGAGACCTTCGACGGGAGCGACGCGGAAAGCCAGGTGAGCCGGCTCGCGCGAGATGAGCTCTCGCTGGCGGAGTGCGCGCCGGAGCTGGCCGAGGTGCTCAAGCGCCGGAGCGAGTTGCGCGCCTCGATCGGCAAGGAGCCGGCGCCGGCCGGATACGTGAAGGGCTGGGCGGTGGAGCGGGTCTCGCGGGCGCTGGCGGCGGCGGGCGCGGTCGATCACTGCGTGAGCGCGGGTGGGAACGTGCGGGTGCGCGGTTCTGCGCGGCCGGGCGTGCCGTGGCGGATCGGGGTGCGCGATCCGGTCCGGAGCGCGCGGGAGCGGCTGCGCGGCTTGCGCGACCTGAACAGCTACGCGATGCGTACCGTCCTGTTCGCCCACGATCTGGCCGTCGCCACGCACGACGGCCGCCCGCGCGCGAGCGGGATCGCCGGGGTGACCGTGGTCGGGCCGGATCTGGCGGACGCGGGCGCGTACGCCGCCGCCCTGTACGGCATGAGCCTGGCCCGCGCCAAACACGTCGCCCGCCTGCTGGCCCTCCCCAAGGACACCCAGGCCACCCCGTACGACGTGCTGATCATCACCTCCGACGGCCAGGCCGTGACCACGCCGGGCTTCCTCGCGTACGCCCCCGAGAGCATGGCGGGGTGAGCTACACGTCCTCGCCGGCGTTCCTGAGCGCGTCCGGATGCCGCGCCAAGTAGTCGATGTAGATCGGGCGGAGGGCGTCGCCGAGTTCGCCCTCACCTGATCCGAGCGCGTCGCTGAGCAGCGCGGACACCCGGCTGAGATCGTTCGCGGTCTCGTCGGAGTGTCCGCTCGCGGCTTCGGCGGCCGGGATCACCTTCAGCAGCTCCCACAGGAATCCGAAGTCGCCGTGCCGGACCGCGTAGCGCACGGCGCGGTCGTGCAATTCTTTGGCGGACAGCTGCGCCAACTGGTCGACGTCCATCTCTCACCCACCCCCAATTGGACATTTCCCCCAGGATCACCACTTATGCAAACATAATGTGACGATGTGCTCGCGCTATGACGCATCCACATTCGCACTGCGCAAACGGGGTGCGGGCGTGGAAGGATCACAGCTGTGATTAAGGTCATCCTCAAGATCGTGGTAGTCGCCGCCTCCCTCTGGGTCGCCACTCAGGTAGTGGACGGCATCACCGTCGAGAGCAGCGACACCACCAGGCAGATCGGCACGCTCCTCGCGGTCGCGCTGATCTTCGGAATCATCAACACGCTCCTGAAGCCGATCATCAAGGTCGTCGGCTGCGCGTTCTACGTGCTCACGCTCGGCCTGTTCGCGCTGGTCGTCAACGCCGGCCTGCTCTACCTGACGAGCTGGATCGCCGGGAAGATCGACCTGCCGTTCCACGTGGCCGGCTTCTGGGCGGCGTTCTGGGGCGCGATCATCATCGGCATCGTGTCCTGGCTGCTCGACCTGATCCTCGGTGTCAACGACTGACCGCGTCGTCCCCCTCGACGGAACCTCTCTGACCTGCGCGCAGGTCAGCGCGATCGGCTCCGGCCGCGCCACGGTCACGCTCGGCTCGACCGCCGCCGCCGACCGTTCCTGGCGCGCCGCCACGGCCCTGGCCGGACCGGTGTACGGCCGGACCACCGGCGTGGGCGCGAACAAGGACGTGGCCGGACAGCAGGGCCTGGACCTGCTGCGGAGTCACGCGGCCGGGGCCGGGCCGCTCATCGGTCCCGAGCGGGCCACAGCGATGCTCGCGGTCCGCCTCAATCAGCTGCTCCGCGGCGGCTCGGGCCTCGACCCGGCCCTGCTCCCGGTCCTCGCGGACGCGATCAATGGGCGCGCGGTCCCGCCCATCCGCGAGTACGGCGCGATCGGCACCGGCGACCTGACCGCCCTGTCGACCACCGCCCTCTGCCTCCTGGGCGAAATTTCGTGGAATGGCCCGACATTTCCACTAGAGCCCACCGACGCGCTCCCGTTCATCAGCTCCAGCGCCCTCACCCTGGCCGATGCCGCCCTCGCCCTCCACGACCTGCGGAGGCTCCTGGAGTCATCGATCAGAATCACCGGACGCACCTGGCAGGCCGTCCAAGCATCCACGGAGCCCCTCGCCGAACCTGTCCAGAACACCCACGTCGCCGCCGAACTCCGCGCGATCCTCCCCACCACGACCCCCCGCAGAATCCAGGACCCCTACGGCTACCGCGCCTTCCCTCAAGTCCACGAGGCCGCCTTCACCGCCCTACAAAACGCCGAAATTTCGGTCACCACCGCGATCAACTCCGCCCTGGAAAATCCCCTTATCGCCACCGAAGCCCTCCACAACGGCAACTTCCACACCGGCCCGATCGCCCTCACCCTCGACACCCTGCGCGCCGCCCTCACCCAGACCGCGTCCCTGTCCACCGCCCGCCTCGCCACCCTGATGGAACCCGCCTACACTGGCAGGCTCCCGTTCCTGGCGGCCACCGAGGGCGCCTCCGGACTGCTGATCCTGGAGTACGTCGCCCAGGACGCCCTGGCCGCCCTCCGCCAGCTCGCGACCCCCGTCACGACGGGCAGCGCCGTCATCTCCCGAGGTGTCGAGGATCACGCCGGTTTCGCGACTCAGGCGGCCCGGGCTTGTCTGGCCACGCGTGAGCCGTACGAGATCGTCCTGGCCTGCGAGCTGATCGCGGCCGACCGCGCCCTGAGCGGCCCGGAACCCGACCGGCCGATCGACATCGAGGCAGCCAGGCGACGGCTACACAGCCCCGACTGAGGTGCGATCCCGCAGGAACGGCTCCTGCGTGATCCGGCGCCTCCGGATCGTCCCGTCGGCGGCGCCGAGCACCAGCCGTACGGCGGCCTGCACGATCCCGTCCAGGTTCCAGTTGACGCTGGTCAGCCCCAGGAGCTCCGACATCGGATGGTCGTCGTAGCCCATCACCGACACGTCCCGCGGCACGTTCAGGTCCAGCGAGCTGGCGGCCATCAGCACGCCGTACGCGATGGAGTCGGAGAAGCAGAACACCGCGCTCGGCCGGACGGCGGCCGACAGCAGCGAGCGTGCCACCTCGGTGGCCGGGGCCAGGCCCTGCGGGCAGGTGAGCACCTCGATGTCGAGGCCGAGCCGCTGCGCCTCGTCGTTGACGAGCCGGTCGGCGGGCCGGTCGGGGGTGCTGGCCTGGGTGGGGGTGAGCACGGCGACCCGGTGGTGCCCCATGGCGCGCAGGTACTCCAGCGCCATGGTCACCCCGCTGTGGTTGTCGAAGACGACCTCGGCGGCGGTGCGCGCGTCCTTGAGCGCGTCGCCGATCACCACGACGGGCAGGGATTCGGCCAGGGCGGGCCAGAAGGCCGCGGCCGGGTCCACCGGCTGGACGATCAGGCCGTCCACGCCGCGCAGCTGGCGGGCGAGCGTGCTCTCCCGGTCGGGGTCGCCCGCCGCGTCCAGGATCAGCGCGTAGTGGTCCTTCTCCCGCAGCGTGCGCCCGATGCCGACGGCCAGCGACTGCTGCCACAGGTCTTCGAGCGACGAGCAGAGCACGCCGATCATGCCGGTCTTGCCGCTGGCCAGGGCCCGTGCGATCGGGTCGGCCTCGTAGCCGAGTTCGGCCGCCGCCCGGCGCACCCGCCGCTGGGTCTCCTCGGAGACCTGCATGCCCCGCAGGGCGTAACTGACCGCCGCAGGTGACAGGCCGGTCGCCTTGGCCACCTCGCGAATCGTCGCCCTCTTGCGCTGAGGCATCGAATCAGCCTACGCCCGCTCCTTGACACAAATGGGGTGAAACGCTTCACTGAAGCGTATCAGTGAACCGTTTCACCTCACGAGTGTTCCGTTGGGGTGCGGATACCCTGTAATATCAGTCGGGAATAGGGGTTATCGAGGAGGGACCATGGGCGTGGACGTGCACCAGCACATCTGGCCGTCCTCGTTCGTCACCGCGCTGCGCGCCCGCACCGCGCCCCCCTACTTGGACGACTGGACCCTCATCCTCGACGGCGAGCCTCCCTACCAGGTCAATCCCGACGACCACGACATCGACCTACGGGTGAAACGCAACGCCGGGCTGGACCTCGCGCTCGTCTCCCTGTCCAGTCCCCTCGGCATCGAACACCTCCCGCCGGACGAGGCCTGGCCGCTCATCGACGCCTTCCACACCGGCGCCGCCACCCTCCCCGCGCCGTTCCAAGCCTGGGCGTCGGCTCCGGTAACCGATATCGATTCGGTACGACTCGCGCACGCCCTCGACGCGGGCTTCGCCGGGCTCCAACTCCCGGCGACGGCGATCTCCGACCAGGCGGGGCTGGCGAACGTGGCCCCCCTGCTGGACGAGCTAGCCGCCCGCGGCCTCCCCCTGTTCGTGCACCCGGGCCCGGCGACGAGTCCCGGCACCCCCGCTTGGTGGCCCGCCGTGGTCCCGTATGTCCAGCAAATGCACGCGTCCTGGTACGCGTTCCAAACTTTCGGGCGGCCCCGCCACCCGGACCTCAAAGTCTGCTTCTCGCTGCTGGCCGGGCTCGCCCCGCTGCACTCCGAGCGGCAGATCAATCGCGGCGGCACCAGCCGCGGCCAGGTGGACGCCGGCCTCTACGTCGAGACGTCCTCCTACGGCCCGCGCGCCATCGACGCCGTCATCCGCGAGCTCGGCATCGACGTGGTCGTGAACGGATCCGACCAGCCCTATGCCGAATCGGCGTCGCTGGACTTCGGCGACGCCGCCCGCCACGCCATCCAGGTGGCCAATCCGGCCCGTCTGCTGTCCCGAAAGGAGTCGCCCTCATGAGCACGCCCACTATCCCGGTTCCTCAGACATGTCCGACTCCCCTGGACGAGCTGCCCGCGCGGGCCCTGGATCGGCGCGAACTCTCCGCGCTCGTCAACGGGCTGGCCGCCCAGCCCGAGCTGTGGGAGGAGCACCTCGGCTTCGACGGCGCGGAGGACGGGGGGCGGCATTACGCCAGCCTCTACCGGGACGCGTACGTGGATGTCTGGCTGCTCTGCTGGCGGCCCGAGGACGACACCGGCTGGCACGACCACGACATCTCCTCGGGCGCGGTCCGGGTGGTCAACGGCGCGCTCACCGAGTGCAACCCGCGGATCGGCGGCGAGCACCTGGAGACCACGGTCAGCGCGGGCGAGTCGTTCACCTTCGGGCCCGACCACATCCACCGGCTGACCGGCGCGGAGCACGGCAGCGTGTCGATTCACGCGTACTCGCCGCCGTTATGGCGTCTGGGGCAGTATTCGATCCGGGACGACGGCATGATGCGCCGCCAGTCGGTCAGCTACGCCGACGAGCTGCGCCCGCTCTGAAGAGGGTGTTTTGAGAGGCACGAGGTGCATCTCAAAACACTCTCTTCACGCAGCAGGTCGAGCAGGCTTCCTCGTCGGGGAGGGTGACCCACAGGCAGCAGGTCCGCCGCCGGTAGCCGTCCTCATGCGGTTCGATCAGGCCGTCCACCGGGCGGCCGATCGATCGCAGCAGGTCCTCGGCTCGCTGGTAGGGGCCGGTTTCCAGGAGCAGGCCCGCGAAGGCCTCGGCGGTCGAGCCCCACAGGTTGCGCCGCCCTATCCGGGTCAGCTTGGAGATCGCTTCGATGAGCGGCTGCTGCCCGTCGAGTAACGCCTCCCTGATGGTCGCGCCAAGATCGTCGCTCACCACCGTGCCCGGGGTTCCCGCGACGGGATCCCCGGGTTCGACGGCGACTGTGATCTCGGTGGCCGCGATCGTCACTCCCGCGTCGGACGGGCGCACCATCGTGTGCTCCAGCCGCATCAACGGGACGCGCCGGTTGATCGACCACCCGAGCGCGATCGGAAAGATGTGCCAATACGTGTAGGTCTTCCAGAACACGGCTGCCGCCACGTGCCGCGGCGCGTTCCACTGCTCAGCTGTGTCATCCACGAACCCGGCCAGCGCTTGGTACGGCTCCCGCGCCAGTTCCCGGGCCGAAAGCCAACCGTCTGCGGAGGATTCCGTCACCAGGCCCGGCAGCACGCCGAGGATGCCGTCCCGCTCGGCCGCGGCTTTCTCCAGGGTGGCGTTGAGCTCGGCCAGCACGGGATGCTCCTTTAGGTTAGCCTTACCTAATCGTAGCCTCTTCCTTGGTGATCACGACAGGGCGGGCGGCGACCAGGCCGAAGGCCAGCTGGATCACGCAGACGGCCAGGCCGGCCACCAGGGGCCAGGTCCAGCCGCCGGTGAGCTGGTTGAGCAGGCCGATCACGAACGGGCCGAGGGCGGCCAGGAGGTAGCCGAAGGACTGGGCTATCGCCGAGAGAGCGGTCACCGAGGTGGGGTCCGGGGCGCGCAGCGTGATGATCAGCAGAGCGAGCGCGATCGAGGCGCCCTGGCCGACACCGAGGATGATCATCCAGAGCCAGGGCAGTGTGGCCGGAGCGAGTAATACAGCGAGATATCCGGCGATGGTGAGAACGGCCGCTGCGGTCACGTGCGGGACCTGGGAGCGGGCCCGCCCGGCGATGATCGGCACCCACAGGGTCGCGGCGATCTGGATGAGGTTGGTCAGGCTGAGCAGGTATCCGGCCTGGTCGGCGGGGAGACCGGCGTCCTGGAAGATGGTCGGCAGCCAGGCGAGCATGATGTAGAACGACATGGACTGCATGCCCATGAACGCGGTCACAAACCAGGTCACCCGGCTGCGCAACAACCGCCGAAACGGCCGCGGACCAGTGCTCGCCACCGGAACCGGCCGCCACGCCTGCGGAACCCAGACAATCGCCGCCAACACGGCCAGCAGCGCGACCGACCCCGCAGCCACCCGCCACCCGTAGGCGTCGGCCAGCGGCACCGCCAACGCCGAGGCCCCCGCCGCACCGGCGACCAGACACGAAACGTAGACCCCGGTGTACAGCCCGATCTTCTCGGGAAAATGCTGCTTGACCAGGCCCGGCATCACCACATTCATGATCGCGATAGCCGTCCCAACCAGCACAGCCCCGCCATAAAGCCCGAACAGCCCATCCGAACTACGCAACACCGCACCCACGGCGAGCACCAGCAACCCCACCAGGAGCGCCCGATCCAGCCCGAACCGCGTAGAAATAAGCGGCGCGGCCGGCCCAAGCAACCCAAGACAAACCACCATCACCGTGGTGATCGCCCCACCCGCCGCCGGCCCAAGCGCGAGATCATCCATGATCGCCCCAAGCACCGGCGACAACCCCGCCAACGCAGGCCGCAAATTCAACGCAGCCAACACAAACCCAACAACCAGAAGCAACCAGCCGGGACGCCTCATAGGCACCAAACCCTACTGCCCCGGCTAACGGACAGCCCCGGCACCATGGTTCTCCCACC
>NZ_BLAE01000098.1 GCF_009687865.1 Acrocarpospora macrocephala | reverse complement strand
GGCAGAAGTCCGGTACCAGCGGACACCCACCCCAACATTCGCGCCCGCAAGTCCGGCCTCCCCGGCTCCCTCTGGGCAGAAGTCCGGTACCAGCGGACACCCACCCCAACATTCGCGCCCGCGAGTCCGGCCTACTCGGCTCCTCCGGACCGGGTCTCCGTGATCTCGGGGGCGGGGTTGCGGCCGGCGTGGCCGTACGCGGTGAGGGCGAGGGCGGCGAGCATGGTCGCGGCGGCGGTGAAGAAGACGGCGTTGATGCCGGTGACGATGGCGGTGGGGGACTGGGCGGGGGTGAGGCCTGGGGGGAGGTGGGCGGTGGTGACGCGGTCGAGGATGATGCCGAAGACGGCGGAGCCCAGGGAGATGCCGAGGGTCTGGACGAAGCGGATGGTGGTGGTGGCCACGCCGAGGCGGTTGAGGGGGACGGAGTTCTGGACGAGCAGGATGATGATGCCGAGGACCTGGCCGAAGCCCGCGCCGAGCAGGGCCAGGTCGAGGTCGAGGAGCCAAAGCGAGGTGTCCTGGCGCAGGAAGCCGAGCAGGATCATGGCCAGGGTGGAGAAGCCAAGCCCGGCCAGGAGGAAGGTGCGCGGCGCCGCTCCCCTGGCGATCGCGCGGCCGGAGATCAGGCCGGTCAGGGCCATTCCGGCGGCCATCGGGATCAGGTAGAGGCCGGACTCGGCGGCGGGCACGTCCCGGGCGGCCCGCAGGTAGATGATGGCGAACAGGATCGAGCCGATCATCGCGAAGCTGCTCAGGAACTGCACCGGCACGGTGATCCGCATGACCGGGTGGCGGAACAGGTCGAGCGGCACGATCGGTTCGGCGGTGGTGAACTCGCGCCGGACGAAGGCGACCGCGAGTGCCAGCGTGGCCGCGCCGAGGGCCAGGATCGTGGGCGAGGTCCAGGCGTGCTCGTCGCCGCCCCACTCGGTGACCAGGAGCAGGCCCGACGCGGCCGCCGCGAAGATCGCCGCGCCCGGGTAGTCGATGCGGTGGCGGAGGCCGCCGTCGGACAGGCGCAGCGTGGTCGCCGACAGCAGGACGAGCAGCCCGAGCGGCAGGTTGGCCAGGAAGATCCACCGCCAGCCGAAGTGATCGGCCAGCAGCCCGCCCAGCAGCGGACCCGCCACCAGGCCGAGACCGGCCATCACGCCGCCGGCGCCGCCCGCGCTGGCCCGCTGCTCGGCCGGGACGAGATGCGCGAACACCACCAGCGTGACGCTCATCAATCCGCCGCCACCCAGGCCCTGCACCGCGCGGGCGGCGATGAGCCAGGTCATGTCCCCCGCCACCCCGCACAGCACGGATCCGGCCAGGAACAGCGCGACCGCGCCCATGTAGACGAGCTTGCTGCCGTACACGTCGCAGAGTTTCCCGTACAGCGGGAGGGCGACCGTGGCGGCCAGCGCATACGCGGTGACCAGCCAGGGCAGGCGCTCGATGCCGTGCGCCGGGTCGAGATCGCTGACGATCGACCAGGCCGCGGTGGACACGATGTTCTGATCGAGGATGGCCAGCACCAGCGTGAGCAGGCACCCCGCCATCGCAAGTCTCTTCTGCGTCTCAGTCATAGTACATAGACTGAGTCAAAGTTTATATTGAGTCAATATTTAGATCCGTTGTTACGCCCACACATGGGCCCGCGTGAACAAGAGAAGCTCCAGACCAGGCACAAGGCGGCGCGCTTCCCTGAACCGGGGGTTCGCCTCCGTCTCCGTTGCCGAAGTCGCCGCCGCCAGGTCTCCAAGCGGCAATACCTTGCCGAGAAGTTCGAGGACTTGCGATAAACGAATCAAGCTTGCGATTTTCGCAAGCTCGACTAGACTCCGACGTGTGGCGCCTACTCGTGAGACTCTCGCCGGACGCATCCGTGACGCCGTAGCCAGAAAAGGAATGACACAGCAAGAGCTGGCGCAGCGGGTGAACCTCGATCCAACCGCTCTGTCGAAGGCGCTCTCCGGGAAGCGGGACTTCAAATCCCTGGAGCTAGCTCTGATCGCCGAGGCGCTGGACGTTCGGACGCAAGATCTGCTGGCCAACGATCCCGTGCCGGAGGTGACACTCGCCGCCCGGCGTCAAACGGGTGCCAATCCGGTCATGGAGTCCGCACTTCGCCAGGTCGACGAGATTCTCGATCTGAATCGGCTGCTGTCCGACCTGGGCTATGAATCCCCCGCGACCGACATCGCGGGCGCCGTAGGCGATGAGCCGCCCTACGTCCAGGGAGAACGACTCGCGAACTGGCTACGGGAGAAGATCGGGCTGCCCGAGGAGGACCTCCCGTACGAGATCTTCAACTTCGCCAAGCTCCTCGAATCAGAACTGGGCATCGATATCGCGTTCATTCCGCTGGAGCCCGGCCTGGACGGCCTGAGCATCTCGTGCGGTCAATTCAAGCTCGCACTGGTGAACAGCAAATCGTCCGCCACCCGCCAGCGGTTCACCCTCGCCCACGAACTCGGTCACCTCGTCGCCGGGGACGCGTCGCAACTCAGGATCGACGAGAACGTCCTGGGCGGAAAATCTCCCGGCGAGCAGCGAGCCAACGCTTTCGCCGCCGCGTTCCTCATGCCCGAGCGTTCACTGCGGACATCGGTCCCAAAGGGCTATATCTCCGAGGCCAACGTCGCGGACTTGCTCACGCGCTACGCGGTCAGCCTCGATGCCCTCGCCTACAGGCTGCACAATCGCGATCTCATCTCCGCCGAAACCAGAGACCGCATCCGCTCGATGTCATCGAGCCAGATCTCGCTCCGCCAGGGCCGATCCACCGACCTCCAGACGAGAAACTACCGAAGAGCCCCCGGCAACCTCCTGTTCCGCACTATGGAGGCCTACGTCGCGGGCCAGATCAGCATCAGACCCCTGTCCACGCTGCTCGACGTGGACCCCTACCTGCTACTCGAAGAGCTCTCCCCCACGACCGACCCGGACATGATCCTGTGAACGCCAAGGCAGGAGATGCCTTCTTCGACGCCAACACCCTCCAGAACTTCGCAGTCGTCGACCGCCTTGACCTTTTGAAGGCGCACTACGGCGCCCGCATCCGCTGGACCGAGACGGTCCGCTTCGAGGTCCAGCGCGGAATCCGAGCGGAGCCGCGGCTGCAAAGGATTCTGGACGCGGAATGGCTCGGCGACCCAATCGAGATAAGTGGAGACCCGGCGACTCTAAGCTCGATTGAATTTATCCGCCGTGGCCTTGGCGGCAATTCCGTCCAGCAACTCCAACACCTCGGTGAGGCCGAAATAATCTACTACCTCGAAAAAGTCGAACCCGGAGGGTTCTTCGTCACCGATGACCGCCCCGCTGCGGATTTTGCCCATCGACGTGGAATCACGGTAATCGACACCCCTGGCGTGCTCTCCGAATGTCACTCCTACGGCGAGATCGGTTGCCCCGATGCCTACGTCCTCCTCCAGGCGATGGCCGACAACGACCGGGGCGTCCGCGTTCCCGCGGATCACCGTGCGATTTGTCCATGACAAGAGCGGTCCTCAAACTTAGATCGAGTCAATATTTAGACCCGTTGATAGGCTCGCGGCATGGGCCTGCGTGAACAGAAGAAGCTCCAGACCAGGCATGCCATCCATGAGGCGGCGCTTGCGCTGTTTCTGGAGCGGGGGTTCGACGCCGTGTCCGTCGCCGAGGTGGCCGCGGCCGCCCAGGTCTCCAAGATGACCGTCTTCAACTACTTCCCGACCAAGGAAGACCTCGTGCTCGCCCCCATGGAAGAGCAGATGAACGCGGACGCCGCCGAGATCCTCGGGGAACGGCGGCCCGGTGAGTCGATCGTCGCCGCCTCCCGCCGGGCGTTCCTGGAACGCCTGGAGCGGCGCAGTCCCGACACCGGTCTCGATGACGGCCAGATGCTCCAGGACCTGCTGTATCTCGTCCGGAACACCCCGTCCCTGATGTCCCGGCTGTACATGATCCAGGTCTTCGCCGAGGAGCGGCTGGCCCAGCTGCTGGAGGCTGAGGCTCCGGGCGACCCGCGCGCGCCCATCGTGGCCAGTCAGCTGACCGCCCTCTGGCGTCGCCTGCAGGTGATGAACACCCGCAGGCTCGTCGCCGGGGAGGCGGCCGACGACGTCTACCCCGACGCCGTCGCCACCGCCAACGTGGGCTTCGATCTCCTGGAGACCGGTTTCGGCACCTACCTGACGCGCGCCGACCCTTGACGCCTTATTCTGTACCGCCGACCCGTGAAGGCGCGCCCGCGTCCGGGCTGAGGGACGCGGGGAGTGCGGTGACCGGAGAGACGAGGGAAGACACAGGCTGAACGCCAACACAGAGAGGGCGATCGATGGAGGTCACGCTTCGGCCGGTCAGGGTGAGCGATCTGGACATCTTCGACCGGGAACGCACCACTCCGGAGGGCACCGGGGAGTTCCAGTGGTTCGGGCACCGGAGCTCGCATGGCCTGCGCCGGGAGTTCGCCGAGAACGGCCTGCTCGGGCATGATTCCGGGCGTCTCACGATCGAGGCCGACGGGCAGCAGGCCGGGTGGGTGGCCTGGTGGATGAACTCCTGGGGCCCGGACGCGACCTCCTGGTGCTGGACCATCGGCATCTGCGTCTTCGCCGACTTCCGCGGCAAGGGCGCCGGGTCGGAGGCGCAGCGGCAGCTCGTCGCCTACCTGTTCGCGCACACCAGGGCCGAGCGCGTGCAGTCCTTCACCGACGCGGGCAACTTCGCCGAGCAGCGCGCGCTGGAGAAGGCGGGCTTCACCCGGGAGGGCACGCTGCGCCGCGCCCAGTGGCGGGGCGGCCGCTGGCACGATCAGATCTTGTTCTCCGCGATCCGCCCTTAACCGGGGCAGGATGGCCGTATGACAACAGGACCCCTGTATCACGGCACCGGGCCGGGAACCATCACGCCGGACGGCTGCGCCGTCGACTACTACGCGACCCTCAAGCCGCGCGGCGAACCCGAGCTGATCCACGGCGCGGTGCCCGCCGGGGCCCGGATCCTGGAGCTGGGCGCGGGCACCGGGCGGGTGACGCACGGGCTGCTGGCGCTCGGCCACGAGGTGGTCGCGGTGGACGAATCGCCGGAGATGCTGGGACATATCACAGGGGCCACGACGGTCGTGTCCTCGATCCAGGGTCTCGCCCTCGCCGAGGTCTTCGACGTCGTGCTGCTGATGTCGTACGTGATCGAGACGGCCGACGACGACCTGCGCGCCGCGTTCCTGCGCACCTGCCGGCGGCACGTGGCCGACGGCGGGAGCGTGATCCTGCAGCGGCAGCCGCCGGAATGGTACGACACGGTCACCCTGACGGAACGGGTCGCCGGCGAGGGCCACACGGTCGCGGTGACCGACATCCAGCGCCCGGGACCCGGCCTGCTCGGCATGACCATGCGCTACACGCTGGGCGACCGCACCTGGACCCACTACTACCTCAGCAAGCGCCTGGAGGACGACTTCCTGGAGGAGTCGCTGAACGCGGCGGGGCTGACCATCTCGGGTTTCCTCACTCCCGATCGCGGCTGGGTCCGCGCGGTCCCCGCCTGACGGCCGCCGCGATCAGCAGGTACGGCACCGCCGCCAGCGTGAACAGCAGCCATGGTTGCGCCCACACCGAGCCCAGGGCGTACCCGGCGAAGGCCAGCACGGCGAACACCTCCGCGCCCAGGCCGGACATGGAGGTGACCGTGGCCCGGGAGCGGTCGGTGAGGTCGTCCTGCAGGTCGGCCTCCAGCGCGGCGGTGGCCCATTCCACGATGCCGTACGCGGCGGCGACCAGAGCGAACCCCAGCGGCGTGCGCCAGGCGGCGCCGGCGGCGAGCAGCAGGGCGGCGGTGGCCACGCCGAGGGCGGTCCAGCGGGCGCCCTGGCCAGCGAGCCAGCCGCCCGCGGTGGCCGTGGCGAACAGCATCAGCATCAGCCAGGGCACTCCGGCGGCGCCGACGCCGGTGGCCGCGGCCAGCAGCGGGAGGTACTCGTCGAGGGCGGTGACGCCCATGATGACCGCGACCAGGATCAGGCTGTGCCGGAGCCTGGGCGAGGCGCGCACCTCGCCCAGGCCCGACCGCAGGACGGCGGCGTAACTCTCGCGATCCTCCGGCTGGGTACGGGATTCCGGCAGCGTCCTGGCCAGGGCGGCGGCGATCAGGCAGGCGGCCACGCTGGCGACGCCGACGGCGAGGTAGCCGCCGGCGGCCAGGACCGGGGCGGCCAGCGCGGTGGCGATCGCTCCCCCGCCGTTGCCGATGGCGTCCTGGCGGCCGATGACCTTCGCGTAGGAGTCCTCGGCGTCCAGCTTGACGAGTTCCTCGTAGACCAGGGCCTGCAGGGTGCCGGAGGAGGCGGCCGTGCCCGCGCCCCAGAGCACGAAGCCGATCGCGAAGGCGGCGTACCCCGGGAAGAAGGTCCACAGCGCGAAACCGGCGCCGGTCAGCACGGGTGCGGCGATCAGCATGGTCCGGCGGGAGAACACGTCGGCCCACACGCCGGAGGGGATCTCCAGCGCGAACGCCGTCACCGACCAGATGGCGAACAGCGAGGAGATCTGCGCGGGCGACAACCCGGCGTCGGTGAACAGGACCGCATACACCGGGTAGAGCAGGACGAAGTCCTCAAAAAACGCGTAGGCGTAGAGCCTGCGCGTGAACCGTGCCTCAGGTGAGGATCAATGTCGCCACGTCATGCCCTCACCCTAGCGTGGCCCCGGCACGCCCCGAAACTGGAATGGAGCGCTCTCCCGCCCCGGCACCACGAACCAGCACTCCCCGGTTCCGTCGCTTTCGAGCACCCGCAGGAACGTCTCGACGACGTCGGACACGGGGAGGATCGGAAAGCCCAGCTCCGACAGCAGCGCCCGGTGCTCGCCGATGATCGCGGTGTCGGCGAACGACGGGCACAACGCCTGCACCCGGACCCCGGCCGGAGCCAGCTGCCCGGCCAGCGACCGCACCAGGCCGACCACGGCGTGCTTGTTGGCCGCGTAGATCGGATCGGCTTCCACCCCGACGATCCCCGCCATGCTGGCCGTGGCCACGATCGTCCCGCCGGACGCGGTCAGCGCGGGCAGCGCCGCGTGCACGCCGAACACGACCCCGTCCAGGTTGACGCCCATCGCGCGGCGGTACTTCGCCAGGTCGAAGTCCTCCCCCAGACCGCAGCCCGAGGTCACGCCCGCGTTGAGAAAGGCCAGATCAAGGCCCCCGTAGGTGGACAGGGCGGCGGCGACGGCCGCCTCGTTGTCGGCGAGCGCGGAGACGTCGCAGCGCACGTACAACGCGCCGATGTCGGCGGCGAGCTCCTGGCCGGCCGCGTCGTCCACGTCGGCGAGGACGATCTTCGCGCCGTCGGCGGCCAGCCGCCGCGCCACGGCCGCGCCGATGCCGTTGGCGCCGCCGGTGATGAGCGCGATCACAGCGGCACCTCGCCGGTCGCGGTGTTCACGAAGCCGACGTCCCTTCCGAGGGTTTCCTGGCCCGCAGCCAGTTCAGCTGTTCGCGCTCCTGGAAAGCACCGCCGCCCTCATGGTCGTTGAAGGGGTATTCGACGATGCTCTTGTCGGCCCCCGCGTAGGAGTTGAAGGCCGCGTAGACGGTGGACGGCGGGCAGACCATGTCCATCAACCCCACCGAGAACAGCGCGGGCGCGGCGGCCCGCCGCGCGAAGGACACCCCGTCGAAGTACGACAACGTCCGCATCACCGCCTCCACCTTGTCCCGCTGAACAGTCAAATATCGCACTATTTCGGGATAAGGGTCTTTGGGGGTGATCTCGATGGCGCGCCGGAAGTCGCACAGGAACGGCACGTCCGGCATGGCCGCGGCCACATCCGGCACCAGCCCGGACACCGCGATCGTGATGCCGCCGCCCTGGCTCACCCCGGTCACGGCCACCCGCTCCGGATCCACCCGCGGATGCGCGCGCGCCGCCTCCACCGCCCGGACCGCGTCCGCGAACACCCGCCGGTAGTAATACGTCTCCGGATCCTCGATCCCCCGCGTCATGAACCCGGGATGCGCCGGCGCCGATCCGGCCGGATCCGGCGTGTGCCCGACCGACCAGCCGCTCCCCTGCCCGCGGGTGTCCATGAACAGGTGCGCGTATCCGGCGTTCGCCCAGTAGAGCCACTGGTGCGGCAGGCCGCGCCCGCCCCCGTACCCCTGGAACTGCACCACGCACGGCAGCGGCCCCGGACGCCCGGCCGGCACCAGGAACCAGCCGCGCACCGGCTCCCCCGCCCAGCCCGCGAACGTCACGTCGAACACCTCGACGAGCTCAAGCCCGATGTCCACGGGTTCGAAGACCGGCGCGAGGGCGTGCCCCCGCGTCTCGGCCAGGGTGGCGGACCAGAAGTCGTCGAAGTCCGCCGGCTCCGCGACGGCGGGGGTGTAACGGCGCAGGTCGGCGACCGGAAGATCAAAGAGCGGCATGACGGCATCCTCTCAGCCGCCCCCCGGGAAAGGTCAATGGTCAGCTGCCCAGCGCCGCCGACACCACGGTGCGGGCCTCCTCCTGGACCTGGGCCAGATGGCCGGGGCCGAGGAAAGATTCAGCGTAGATCTTGTAGACGTCCTCGGTGCCGGACGGCCGGGCGGCGAACCAGGCGGACTCGGTGACGACCTTGAGGCCGCCGAGCGGGGCGCCGTTGCCGGGGGCCGCGGTGAGCACCTCCACGATCGGCTCGCCCGCCAGCGTGTCGGCGGTCACCTGCCCGGCCGACAGCCCCGCCAGCACGGCCTTCTCCTCGCGGGTGGCGGGGGCGTCCACCCGGGCGTAGGCGGGGTCGCCGTAGCGGGAGGCCAGGCCCTGGTAGATCACGCTCGGGGTGGCGCCGGTGACGGCGGTGATCTCGGCCGCGAGCAGGGCCAGGATCAGGCCGTCCTTGTCGGTGGTCCACACCGAGCCGTCCTTGCGCAGGAACGACGCGCCCGCGCTCTCCTCGCCGCCGAAGCCGATCGAGCCGTCGAGCAGGCCGGGGACGAACCATTTGAAGCCGACGGGCACCTCGACCAGGCGGCGGCCGAGGCCCGCCACGACGCGGTCGATCATGCTGCTGCTGACCATGGTCTTGCCGACGCCGGTGCCGGCGCTCCAGCCGGGGCGGTTGCCGTACAGGTAGGAGATGGCGACGGCGAGGTAGTGGTTGGGGTTCATCAGGCCGCCGTCGGGGGTGACGATGCCGTGCCGGTCGCTGTCGGCGTCGTTGCCGGTGGACAGGTCGTACGCGTTCCGGTTCGCGATCAGGGACGCCATCGCGTAGGGCGAGGAGCAGTCCATCCGGATCTTGCCGTCCCAGTCCAGCGTCATGAACCGCCAGGCCGGGTCGACCAGCGGGTTGACCACGGTGAGGTCGAGCCGGTGCCGGTCGGCGATCTCCCCCCAGTAGGCCACGCTCGCGCCGCCCAGCGGGTCGGCCCCGATCCGCACCCCGGCGTTCCTGATCGCGTTCAGGTCCACGACCGAGCCGAGATCCGCCACGTACGCGGCGAGGAAGTCGTGCCGCCCGGTCGTGTCGGCGCGCAACGCCCGCTCGTACGGAATGCGGTCCACCTCCTTCAACCCGCCCGCGATGAGCACGTTGGCCCGATCCTGGATCCAGGAGGTGGCCTCGGACCCGGCCGGTCCGCCGTCCGGCGGGTTGTACTTGAAGCCGCCGTCCACGGGCGGGTTGTGCGAGGGGGTCACCACGACGCCGTCGGCCAGCCCGGTGGTCCTGCCCCGGTTGTAGGTGAGGATGGCGTGCGACACGGCGGGCGTCGGCGTGTAGCCGTCCCTGCTGTCGATCAGCACCCGGACGCCGTTGGCGGCGAAAACCTCCAGCGCCGACACCTGGGCGGGCTCGGACAGCGCGTGCGTGTCGGCACCCAGATAGAGCGGCCCGTCCACGCCCCGCGCGGCCCGGTACTCACAGATGGCCTGGCTGGTGGCGAGGATGTGGTCCTCGTTGAACGCGGTGTTCAGCGCCGAACCCCGATGCCCCGAGGTGCCGAACGCGACCCGCTGTCCCGGCTGGCCCGGATCGGGGTGCAGCGCGTAGTACGCGGTGACGAGCCGGGCGATGTCGGCGAGGTCGGACGGCTGGGCGGGCTGTCCCGCTCGCTCATGCACCATGGCTGCTCACACTCCCACGATTCCTGGTCAGACCGGACACACGCCAAGTCTGCCAAACACACGATCATCGTTGGCGACTGGTCCGGCTCATCCAGTTGTGTCACGCTTAGGAATAGTGGGGTAAACCAATGACGACAGGGAACCGTCAATCTGACTGAACTCTTCGAGTGCCGCCCTACCAGGCTCCCCTTCAGCGATCGGCGAGGCAATGTCACAGCAACAACATGAGCAGGAAGTCCACCACGGCACGGTGTTCATTCCCGCCACCCGCCTGCCCGTCACCTACGCCCCGGCGCCGCGCCGGGACGTTCCCAAGAGCCTCTACATCCTGCTGGGCATCCTGACCACGTTCGTGGTCGGCCTCGCGGTCGTCGTGGCCCTGCTGCTGATCCCGCAGCAGGCCCCATGGCGGTCCACCTCCGTGACCACCCCGTCCTCATCACCCTGATCAAGATCACCAAGATCATACGAAGCCTGGAGGCTCGGCTGAGCGGGCGGGGACCACGCCCAGCCGAATCCGGCCCTAGATCGGAATAAGTGGATTTCAGTGGATTTCTTCGCTCCCGAGTACGGTGGACCGTCCGGGAAGTCACCCGGGGACTCGCCCGAACGGCTGCTGGCCCAGGCCACCGCCGCCACCCGGGCCGGTGACATGGGCACAGCCCTCGACCTGCTCCAGCGCGCCACCTGGCTGGCGCCGCACGGCTCGGCGCTGCTGGTGCACTGCCTGGCCTGGACCCGCCTGGCGCGGATCGGCCGCTACGCGCAGTGGCCGGACGGCTGCGGCGCGGTGACGCCGGAAATGGAGGCCCGCGAACCCTGGCCGGAGACCTCCCGGCTGGACGAGGAACGGCTGAGCCGCGCCTACCAGGCGGCGACCCGGGGGAACGCCGCGAACCTCAGCCTGGACCTCAACGCCGGGGTGATCCTCAGGGTCGCGGCCGACCTGCCGGCCGCCCAGTCCACGCTGCGCTCCGCGGTGACCGCGGGCAGCACCCCGGAGGACCTGAACGAGCTGCTGGAGGTCGTCACCGGCCGGCTGTCCGGGCTGCGCGGCACGCTGGCCGATCCCGGCCTGAATCCGGTGGCCGCGCTGGTCTGCCGGGCGATGGCCACCCTGTGCCACGAGGCCGGGATGGACGAGCGCGCGGCGGAGCTGCTCGCCGAGGCCGAACAGCGGTGCGCGGGCGACCCGCACGGCTACGCGCTGGCCCTGCTGATGCGCGGCGACTGGGCGGCGGCGATCCGCACCTCGCCGCTGCTGCTGGACCACTGGCCGGTGCTCAGCCTCGGCGCGCGCACCGGCCACGCCGAGGCCCGGGTGCTGCCCGGCCGCCAGATCAGGCCCGACCTGGCCGAGCGGGCGTACGCGGCGGCGGAACGCGTCCTGGGCGACGCGGCCGAGGATGAGATAGTCGCGCAGCGCCTGCTGGCCGCGCTGAAGCTGCGCCGCGCCTACCTGGCCCGGCTCGCGGGGGACGGCGCGGCGACGGTGGCGCTGGCCACCGAGGCGGAGAAGATGGCCTGCGAGGCCGGGGACCAGCGGCTGCGCTGGACCGCGTGGACGCACCTGGCGCTGGCCGCGATCGCGGCGGGCGAGCCGTTCGACCCGGCCGAGGGCATCGGTGAGCTGGCCATCTGGGCGCACGGCCCGGGCAGCCTGAGCCTGGCGGAGGGGCTGGGCGCGCTCTGCTCCCAGGAGGGCCACCACGCCGCCCGCGCCGGGCACTACCAGCGCGCGGCGTGCTGCCACCGGCTGGCCAGGCGGATCCACGGCGCGCTCGGGTTCGCGGGCAACGAGGCGCAGTCGGTCACCGACCTGGGCATGCTCCGGCTGTCGGTCGGGGACCGGGCCGGGGCGCAGGTGTCGCTGGCGGAGGCGGCGGCCCTGTTCGAGGCCGACATCCGCCGCCGCCCGGCGCTGGCGCTGCGGGAGAGCGTCCGGCTGGTCGACATCCTCCTGGAGCACCTGCGCCTGCTGAACACGACCGGCGGCGACCCGGACGCGCTGCGGCGCACGGCGGACCGGATCAGGTCGGCCATGGCCAGGCTGCCCCTGCTGAACGACGACCCGGAACCCGCCGATCTGGAGGACGAGGACGACGACACCCTCGCCCCCAACCTGGACGAACTGCTCGAAGCGTGGCTGCTGGTCAAGAACGCGGGGGACGCGCTGGAGGCCGCCGAGGTGCACGTCCCCGCGTCCCGGGCGGCGGCCGCGCTGGCCCGCGGCCAGGCGCGGGAGGCGAGCCTGCTCTTCACCGAGGCGATGCGCGCCGCGGACCGCGCCGACCCCGAGCGCCGCGACCTGCACCGGGCCCACGTGCTGGGCCGGCGGCGGGAATGGGCGCGGGCGGCGGCGGCCTACCGGGCGCACCGCGCCTACCGCGCTCATCAGGCCGGCCGGGCGGCCGCTTTCGGGATGCCGGACCTGATCGAGCCGGGCGCGGACACGCTCGTCCGGGCCGGGGAGCACGAGCTGGCCGCGGCGACTTTCCTGAGCTACCGCGCCTACGCCGACGCCGAGATCGAGTTGCGGGCGCTGCGCGGCCTGCTGGGCGAGGACTGGTGGCGGCGCTCGCTGGAACCGTGGACCGCGCTGGAGATCGAGGGCGAGACCGCGCGCGGCCTGGCCGCCGAGACCCGCGCCGCGGGCCGGGGTCCTGGGGTGGGCTACGGCCGGGCGGTGGGCTTCTACCGCGAGGCGCTGCGATCCATCGAGGTGGTGCGGGGCGAGGCGGCTCGCCGAGCGCCCGCCGACCCGCGCGTGGTGTCCCGGATCCAGTTCGGCGCGGCGCACTGCCTGCTGCAGGCCGCCGAGGCGGCCAGGTCCGAGGACGCGGCCAGGGCGGACGCGCTGGCCGCGGAGGCGTTCGCGGTGGGAGAGCGCTCCCGGGACCGCGCCTTCCTGGACCTGCTGGAAGCGCGGCGGGCCACCGGCGAGGCGGAGATCCCGGCCCTGGCGGGCTGGCGGGCCGCCAACGCCGAGGTGGCGCTGCCGCAGCACCTGGCGGCGACCCGGCTGGCCGGGGGCGAGCCGCCGGACCCGCGGCTGGCCGAGCGGTCGGCGCGGGCCGAACAGCGGCTGGCCGCTCTGGAAAAGGAGCTGGCCCGGGACTATCCCGCGATGTGGCGAGAGCTGGACACCCGGGCGGAGCCGCTCGGCGCCGAGGCCGTAGCCCGGCTGCTGCCGGAGGGCACGCTCCTGGTCAGCTACCTCCTGCGGGAAGATCGGCTGCTGGTCTGGGCGATCGGCGACTCCGGCCCGCTGGTATCCCGGGTGCTGGACGTGGACGGCGTGGCGGGCCTGGTCCGCGCGGTCAGGAACGCGTGCGCCAACGGCGGCGACCCGGATGGACCGGCCCGGGAGCTGGCCGCGGTCCTGCTCGCGCCGGTGCACGAGGCCCTGGTGACCCACCGGGACGTACTCGTGGTGCCGTCGGGGGCGCTGCACTCGCTGCCGTTCGGCGTGCTGCCGTGGCGCGGAGCGCCACTCGCCGCCCAGCGCACGCTCTCCGTGCTGCCCGGCGCGGGAGCGCTCCCGTTCCTGCGTCCTGTACTGCCGAAGGCCCTGGCCGAGGGGTGCCTGCTCGCCGTGGGCGATCCCGCCTTCATGCGTGCCCCCGGGGCGGCGGGAGAGCCCGGCCGGCACGCCCGCAGGCTGCCTGCCAGCGGCCTGGAGGCCGGGATGATCGCGCGGCAGTTCCCCGGCGAAGGGGAGGCGCTGCTCGGCGACGCGGCCACCAAGGACGCGGTGCTGGCGGCTGGGGCGTCGGTGCTGCATCTGGCCACCCACGCATGGCTGGACGAGTCGAGCCCGCTGTCGTCAGCGGTCCTGTTCGCCGACGGGCAGGCGCTGCAGTTGGCCGAGTTGGCCGGGGCCGCGCTCGGGGCGGATCTGGTGGTGCTGAGCGCCTGCCGTACGGGGCAGGGCGGGGTTTCGCCGGGGGACGACGTGCGGGGGCTGATCAGCGGGGTGCTGGCGACGGGGGCGAGGGCGGCCGTGATCACGTTGTGGCCGGTGCACGACCTGGCGACGGCGTTGTTCATGACCGACTTCCACCGGCGGCTGCGCACGGCGGGCTCCGTGCCGGAGGCGCTCCGGCGCACCCAGGAGGTGTTCCGGCGGCGCAGCCCAGCCCAGCATCAGCGCGCGGTCATGCGGCTGCTGGCGGCGTCCGGGGACGCGGACGGACGGCTGGCCGACGCCCGCGCCGCCCTGGCGGCCAAGAACGCGGAGTACTGGAGCTGGCTGGACACGGCGAGCCATCCGCGGACCTGGGCGGCTTTCGTGGCGGTTGCCGCCCGGCGGAGTGATAGCTGACTAAAGAAATGGGCATTATTCAGGCGTGCCCCCTGAGCTGCCTGATCACGAGGGGCTCGTCGCCGACCTCCGGGTCCTGCGCGAGCGCGGCCTGATTCGGCTGCGCGATACCCACCTGCCCGCCGCGCTGCTGGCCGCGGGGCAGCGCCATCCCGGCCTGGACGCCGTCGCGGCCTTAGAACGGCTGCTGGGCGAGGCGGTGCGGCGGCTCGGCGAGGGCAACCTGGGGTCGGCGGCGGCGTACACGTTCGGCCTGGTCCAGGGCACCAGGGACTGGGCCGCCTCGGACCGCAGGCGGCGGGCCGCGCGCGAGTACGGCGTGAGCGTGGAACGTTTCCGCAAGCACCAGGAGCGGCTGGTGCTCGCCCAGGTGGCCGAGCAGATCCTGGCCCTGTGCGGCGACGGTGGCGCGGTCGCGACAGAGCCGCGCACGATCGACCGGGCCAGGATCCCGGTCGCCGCCGGCGCGGCCTGGGTGATCGTGCAGGTGCAGCCGATCGAGCTGGTCACCGGCGTGGACATCCTGGTGTCGCCGGAGAACGTGTACCTGGAGATGTCCAAGCCGTTCATGCCGTCGGTGTCGGCGGCGGTGCGCAGGACCGGGGCCAGGCGCGGCCCGACCGGCGAGGTGGTGGACGACGTCATCCAGCGCGAGCTGCGCGAGTGGCTGGCCGCGCACGGCCGGACCGGCCTGCCGGTGGCCGTCGGGACGGTCGCGCCGACCGGTCCCGGCAGCCTGTCCATGAACGGCGTCCGCCGCGTCTACCACGCGGCGGTGGCCGCGCCGCGCACGGGCAGCAACGGCTACGACGTGCCGCCCGCGGCGATCGCCCTCGCCGTGCACCAGGTGTTCCAGCTGGCCGAGAGCGAGCGGGACACGTTCGCGCCGCCGCTGCGCTCGCTGTGCTTCCCGCTGATCGGGACCGGCCGGGGGTCGCTGCCGCTGCGGACCGGCCTGCACTGGCTGTGGACCGCGATCGTGGAGAACCTGGAACGCCACCCGGCCTGGGAGGTGCATCTCACCGTGCCAGCGCCGGAGGTCGCGGAGACGGTGGTGCGGGCGCTGTCGCGCTGATCCGCGCCACCACCTCGGCCGCGCGCGGCGCCTCCTGGAGCGCCGCCCGCCAGCGGGCGTGCAGGGGGGTGTCGCCGGGCGCGCAGAGCAGGCTCAGCGGGCCGGTGACGTAGTTCGCGGCCAGCGTGGGCAGCGGGACGAGCTCGGGCGCGTGGAATCCCCTGGCCTGCGGGATCCGGCCGTCGAAGCCGGGCAGGCGGCCGACCCGCTCCAGCAGGCCCAGGCGCAGCCAGCGGGCCAGCTCCACCTGCCCGTCCGCGGCGGCCTCGAGCAGGGCGACGAACTCGACGGCCATCGCGTACGACTCCGCCGCCAGTAGCCCCGCGCCGAACTCCAGCTCGCCGTCGACGGCGGCCAGCCGGTCCAGGTGGGCGCCCTCGTGGATGCCCAGCCAGACCCGGCGGCGCGGCTCCGGCTCCGGCCGCCCCACGGCCACCAGCACGTTCTCGCTCCCCTTTCGCGTGGGCAGGCGCAGCCAGGTGCGCCAGACCATGCCCGCGTACGCGTCGCCGCGCACGATCCGGTAGCCGCGGGCGGGTTCGGGCCGGTATCGCTCGCCCCACCGGAGTTGCCCCTTGGCGGAGTCGCGCCCCCGCGACAACCCCGCCGGGGGCCCCATCGGGACGGCGGCGCAGAACTCAGCGACGAGCTGGCCCAGCCGCCACACTTCCGGACCGATGGGAGCGACAGGGCCGGGATCGCCCGCGTCCGGGTAGGACGGCGGCACCCGGCCGCCCAGCGCGCGCAGCGCCCGCAGCCGCGTGGCGGCGGGGCCGCCGTGCCGGATCCCGGCCGTCCTGATCACCTGGTCCAGCCCGTCGAACGCCCGCCCGAGCAGCGCGCACCCGAGCGCCACCTCGGCCCAGCCGCGCACGGTCCAGGCCGCCGCCTCCGCGCCGGCCGCGGGCACCGCCATGGCCGCGCCCGCCCGCGCCGCCGCCCAAGCGTGTACGGCGTCGCGGCTCAGCTTCTCCACAGCCTGACCCTGAGGACGAGCCGGTCGGTGTCCTGGAAGGCGGTCCTGGCGTGCAGGGTGCGCCGGTTGTCGAGGATGATCACGTCGCCGGGGCGGTGCCGTACCTCGCAGGCCTCGGCCCGCTCCAGCGCGACGGCGAAGTCGGTCGCGGCGCGGCGCTGGTCGCCGGGGAGCGGCTGGGCGAGATTGTCGGCGCGCCAGCGGATCGTCCCGTCGGCGGTGGCCACCGTGGCCGGGCGCGAGGCGGGCACGGTGGCGCGGAAGACTTCGGGGACCGTCCAGGACCAGGCGGGGCGGCGAAGGGCGGCCAGCGTGCCGGGGCGCACGGTCGACAGGGCGGCCGCCGCGCCGAGCAGGCGAGTGTCGCCGCCGTCGGCCGCGGGCCGTACCACGAAGAGGCAGACGTAGTCCTCGGGGCGCGCGTGGTACTGGGCGTCGGTGTGGAAGGCGGCCGGCCCGGTGCGCTCGGAGAAGGTGCCGTGCGCCCGGCCGGGGCGCGGCTTGACCTCCCAGACGGCCTGGCCGCCGTCCCTGGTCGACGGCCGGCCGAAGTGTTCTGCGATGGCGAGCACCGACGTGTGGTCGGCGCCGAACCGCTGCCGGTGGAGCACCGTCCAGCCCTGTTCGGCCAGCTCGGCGCCAGCGCGCTGGTATCCGTTCATGATCAACCCCGTCTCGCGGAAACCGGTGTTTCCCGTGGTCTCCAGCCAACAGCCGGCGGGGGTGCGGCACCCGGTCGCGTTCCGGTCGGCTTCAGGGCGAGTTGCGGGCGGGCCTTGCGAGAGTCAGGTCATAAGCCTAAGGTTCGCTCAACCATAGTGAGATACATTCACTTGTAGATGCTTGTAGAGAAACGACGCAAGGGGGAGTCGAGGAGTGTTGGCTCAAGAGCGCAGGCTCGCCGCGATCGCCGCGGCCTCGGCCGCGGCCTTCCGTCGCAGCGACTACCACCAGGTCCGAGCCGAGGACGTCGCCGAGCGGGTCAGGCTGCCCCGCGGCGCCGAGAAGGACAGCGGGCGCAGCGCGGTCTGGCTGTACAACGAGGTCCGCAGCCGCCGGGTCCTGGTGGCGCTCGCGGTCAAGCACGCCTTCGACGAGTTCACCAGCGGCGAACCGGCGCCCGAGCCGGCCAGGTCCGTGCTCGGCGCGCAGGCCCTGGTGACCACGGCGCTGCGCCGGATCGCCCGCTTCCACCAGCTCGAACGGTTCATGCTCGCGCAGGTGCGGCTGGGCATCGGCGACATCTCCACCTCCGAGAAGCGCCCGTCCGCCGCGCAGACCCCACCCGGCTGGCTGCCCGGCACGTTCGGCGCCGCCGCCGCCGCGGGCTGGGAGGGCCGGGTCACCGCGTACGCGGAGTATCTGGCGCCGCGGCTGCGCGAGGCCGCGCTGACCGTGACGGTGCCGCCGGAGGGCTGGGACCGGCACAGCGCGGAGCGCCTGTCCGAGCTGGCGTTCCGGGCCATGGTGGACGACCCGGAGGGCCCGGTCGATCACCAGGCCAACGCGCTGGCCGCCTACTGGCTGTCCCGGGATCTGGTGCCGCTGGCCGGGGAGTGGGCCGACCGGCTGCACACCGCCGAGCGCACCTGCGAGCTGACCGAGCGGATCGGCCCCAACGGCCGGGCCCGGGTGCGCGCCCTCGACGTGGTCTTCCAGGTCCTGCTGGACGACAGCCCGCTGCTGGTGCGGGCCGCCGAGGTGGGCACGGAGCTGACCGGCCTGATCGGGGACAATCCCGGCGACCAGCCGTGGCGGTGCGACGTGGCCAGCCGCCGCGGCCTGGCCCTGCTCCGGCTGGGCGACACGGCCGGCGCGCGGGCCGGTTTCGAGGAGTCGGCGCGGATCGCGGCGGATTTCCCCGACACCTACGACCGCGAGTCGTACGCGATCAGGGCCGAGCACAACCTGGCCGAGGTGCTGGTCGAGGAGGGCCGCCCGGCGGCGGGGCGGCTGGCGCTGCTGCGGGTGGCCGAGAAGCGGGCCCGCGGGGTGCCGGAGATCGGGGTCGGCCCGGCGTGGCGGCGGCTCACCCTGACCCGGCAGGCGCTGGCCGGGGCCGAGACCCGGTCCGGCCGGGTGGTGGCCGGGGTGACGGCGGCCGAGCAGGTGGTGGCCGACCGGGAGGAGCGGCTCGGCCCCGACAACGTGAACACCGCCTCGGCGCGGGTCACGCTGGCCGAGGCGCTGCTGGCCGCCGGGCATCCGGCGCAGGCCCGCCACCATCTCACCGAGGCGATGCGGCTGCGCGAGCTGCACCTGCCGAAGGAGGGCTACTGGCCGCAGTACGACCTGGTCCGGCTGGCCGAGATCGAGCTGTCCGCGGGCTTCCCCGCGCAGGCGGTGCGGCTGCTGGAGGAGGCGATCGTGATGAGCCCCTGGTTCGCCGAGCGGGTCTCGCCCCGGCTGCGGCGCGACGCGGTCCTGATCCGGGCCCGCGCGCTGGTCGCCTCCGGTGACGTGGCGCGTGCCCTGGACGATCTGGAGCGGCTGCCGCCGGACCGGGCGGCGCGGCGGGTGCGGGCGGCCGCGATGCTGGCGATGGGCGAGACCGAGGCGGCCTCCCGGCTGCTCGCCACGATCGCCGAGGCGGAGCGGGAGCTGGACGACGACCATCCGGGCCAGGCGGAGACGCTGCTGCTGATGGCGCGGGCGGCCACCGTGCTGGCCGACGACGACGCGGCGAGCACGGCGAGTTCGGCGCTGGCGGCGCTGGGCAAGGAGGCGATGGACCCGACGCACCCGCTGGTGCTCGCGGGCCGCCTCGACACCGCCCTGCAACGGGCGCGCACCGGCCACGCGAGCGAGGTCCGCGAGCTGCTGGCGCCGCTGCTGGACCGCAAGGTGCTGCCGCACCGCAAGCCCGCGCTCGGCGACGGCCACCCGCTGCTGGCGGAGGCCCGCGCGCTGGCCACCCGGGTCGGCGACCCGCCGTCGACGCTGCCCGAGGACCGGCTCTGGGAAGATCTGTGATGTAGTGCTAACTATATATCTCGTTCTATGAATCTTCGGTCTTGCCTATATTAGGGTCGTACGTGGTGGGTTGGGGGGCCCGGGCGTTTCGTCACCGAGGAGTCGTGTCCCATGGGATTCCCCCCAGGAGAGGTGCCTGCGACCAGGAGGGACGCCGTCCCGGCGACGCGCAGGGACGGGGTGCGGGCCGGGGTCGGGGGGTTCCCGCCGTCGCTCGCGGAGACCTACGAGGTCGTGCGGCCGATCGCCGGTCAGGGGGCGGAGGCCGATCTGGCGGTGGTGCGGGATCGCGCCGGGACCGAGTTCGTGCTCAAGGTGTATCGCGCCGGGTACCGGGCCGATCCGCGGGTGTGGGCCGCCGTGCGGGGGCTGCGCTCGCGCCGGGTCGTACGGATCTTCGAGACCGGCGAAGCCGACGGCCGGGACTTCGAGGTCCAGGAGTACGTGTCCGGCGGAACCCTGGCCGAGCTGCTGCGCCAGGGCCCGGTCGACGCCGCGGCGGTGGTCGCGCAACTGGCCGAGGCGCTGCGCGAGCTGCACGCGCTCGGCGCGGTGCACCGCGACCTGAAACCCGCCAACATCCTGGTCCGTACGGCCGAACCGCTCGATCTGGCGCTGGCCGACTTCGGGCTCAGCCGAGGCATCGACGCCTCGATCGTGTTCGGGACGGCCTCGCGGACGCTGGCCTACGCGCCGCCGGAATCCTTCAGCGGCGCCGTCTCGCGGCAGTGGGACTGGTGGTCCCTGGGCGTCGTGGTCCTGGAGCTGGCCACCGGCCGGTCGCCGTTCGAGGGCATGACCGAGCAGGCGGTCATGCACCACCTGCTGACCAAGGGCATGGACGTGTCGGCGGTGGCCGACCCCCGGCTGCGCCTGCTCTGCCGGGGACTGCTGCGCCGCGATCCCGCCGTCCGGTGGGGCGCCGAACAGGTCGGCGCGTGGCTGGCCGGAGGCACCCCAGAGGTGGCCGAGGACCAGGGGCCGCACGGCGACGGCACCCGGATTCCGCTGCTGTTCCTGGGCGAGCACTACACCGCCCGGGTCCCGCTGGCGCGGGCCATGGCCGCCCGCTGGGACGACGCGGCCCGCCGTTTCCTGGTCACCATGGGCACGCCGGAACACCCCAGCGAGGGCTGGGGCACGCTCCGCGCCTGGCTCCGCCAGTTCGACGACCCGCTGACCGACGACGTCGAGGGCCGCCAGGAGCTCATCGACCTGCGCCTCACCTCCGCCGCCCTCTCCCCCGACGTCAAGCTCCTCTACCTGCTCTACTGGCTCGACCCGGGATTGCCGCCGCTCTATCGCGGCATGGCCATGACCAGGGCCACCCTGCTGGAGCTCGCCGCGTCCGCGCTGGCCCGCCCCCGGGAGGCGCGGGCGGCCATGACCGACCTGTGGAGCCACCACCTGCTGCCCGTCCTGGCCGACCTGACCGGCGCCGAGGAGCTGCGCGGCGTGGACGCCCGCTGGCGGCACCTGGAGTCCACCTTTCCCGCCCACCAGGAGTTCGACGGCGCGCAGGTTCGCAGCGGCCTGCTCGCCCTGGCTCTGGACGAGGACGGCACCACGGCGGTGCTGCGCCGCTCCGTCGACGACGTGCGGGCCGCGCTGCCCGTGCCGGTCCCCTGGTTCGCGGAGCTGATCGACTCCGGCGACCCGGCCCGGCTGCTGGCCGCCCACCTGAGCACCGGCGCCGCGCGGGCCTGGGCCGAGGACGAGGCCCGCCGCCAGGCCCAGCAGCGCGCCGCCGAGCTGGCCAGGGAGCAGCGCTGGCAGGAGCTGGAATCCCAGCGTGCGGCGGGCCGGACGAGGGCGGTGAGCTGGGCGGCGCTGGCGCTCGGGATCTTCAGCGTGCTCTGGCTGATCATCCTGTGGCTGGCCGACGCGCTGCCCGGCGAGACCAGGGATCCGGTCACGGGGGCCGTCGTGGCCGCGGAACCGTCGATCCCGTTCCTGGTGATGGTCCTGGTGTGGGTGTGCGTCGGGTTCGCCGAGGTCGCGGTGGCGGCGCAGATCGCGGGGTCGTACTATCCGCGCTACTCGCTGCTGGGGCCGCTGGGGCGGATCGCGGCGGGGGCACGGGGTTCGGCCGGGATCATGCGTTCGCTGTCGGAGCTGGCGGGTAGCGGGCGGGGCGGCCTCATCGCCGCGGCGGTGATCTTCATTTTCCTGCTGATCGTCGTCAACATCGTGGCGGGGCTGCTGGTGCACTACCTGATCCTGCCGGCCGGGGTGGCGGTGGCGTACGGGCTGTGGACGCACCGCCGCTGGCAGAACTGGGAACGGGAGCTCGGCCAGGCCAGGACGACCACCCTCGGGGGGAACGCATGAGTGGCGAGGTATTCGTGATCGCGGCGCTGGCGGGCGCGGGCGCGGCGGTGGCCGTGGGGTTCGCCAGCCGGACCGCGATCGCCGGGACGACGCTGGCGCTGGAGGGCGTGAGCGCGCTGGGCGAGCACATGAACCGCGTGGTCGCCCGGGCCGAGGAGGCGCACAAGCAGGCGTGCGCGTGGGGGGCGGTGGCCAGCGGCGTGCTGGACCGGAACGCGCGGCTGGCCGTGCTGGCGCAGGCGTGCGCGCGGGCCCCGGGGGGCGAGCGGCTGGCGGCGGAGCTGCCGGAGCCGCTGGCGCCGTCCGGGCGCACGGCCGAGGAACTGCTGCGCTGGTGCGCGGAGGCCGACGACCGGATGGAGCGGGTCGACGGCGACCTGGCCGGGCTCAACGCGGCGGCGATGACCAGAACCGTGTTCGACGACCTGATCCAGGCGCTCGGCGGCACCGGCCAGGCCGGTTCCGCCGCCGAGCTGGCCGCCCTGCTGGCGGATCTGCCGGCGGCGCCCGCCGACCTGGAGATCGCCGAGACGCTGGAGCGCGTGCTGGCGAGGATCCCGGCCCACGTCTCGGCGGATGATCTGCGCGCCATCCGCGACGCCGCCCGCCGGGTCGGCGAGGCGGCCGGTCCGGCGGAGGCGCGCACCCGGGTGGTGGACGTGCGCCATCGGGTGCAGCTGGCCGGCTTGGCGGCGGCCGGCCGCCGCACGGACGCGGTCGAGGCCGCGCGGCTGCTGCACGCCCTCCAGCTCGACGCCCCCGGCGAGCACGTCGCAATCGAGGCCGGGCTCGCCGAGGTGGTGGCCGGGCGCGCCGCCTTCCCTCCCGCCCTGCGCGCCGAGGCGCACGCCGCGTGCGCCGCCGTGGTGGCCGCCGCCGACCGGGCCCACGTCAGGGAGAGCCTGCTGGGCGCGCTCGGCGACCTCGGCTACCAGGTCGAGGAGGGCTTCGAGACGCTGCGCCTGGCCAAGGAGGGCTGGGACCAGCACGCCGTGCAGCTGGTCGTCACGGACGAGGGCCAGGTCCGCTCGGCCGTCGTCCGCACCGCCGAGGGAGGCGACGCCGACGCGGCCCGCGAGCGGGAGTGGTGCGATGCCTTCGACCAGGCCAGAGCGCGCCTGCGCGCGGACGGCGTGGACACCGAGGTCGAGCACCTGCTCCCGCCCGGCACGCGGCCCGCCCCGCTGGCCCGCCCGCGTGGCGCCCGCCCGCGCCGGTTGACCCAGGCCAGGCATCGCGAACGACCGGACTGAGGTCCGGACGGCACGGTTGGATTCGATGGCATCAGGGCAGGAGCGTCCGCATGACCGGAGCGCCGATGGGCTGGCCGGCCTTCGCCAGGGAGATCGACGCGACCCTGGCGGTCCAGTCGCAGTACGTGCTGTACGGAAACCTCCGCGACTTCTTCCTCGTCCGCTCCCCGGAGGGCGAACCGGTCCTGCGGCCGTTGCGTGACCTGGTGTGGCGGGTGCTGGAATCCAACGGGTACTCGGCGCTGCTGTGCTTCGATCCGGTGGACGGGCTGAGCGTGCACCCACCGGAGCCGGGAGCGCTGGACGCGACCACCCGGCTGCTCGGCGGCAAACCGGGCGAGCAGCCGCCGTCGCTGACCCGGCTGCGCGCGGATCTGACCGCGTTCTGCCGCCCGCAGGAACCCGGGGAGCCGCCGGTGCGGGGAGCGTTCCTGGTCGACTACGCCTCCCGGCTGGTGGTCAGCCCGGACCATCTCGACCCGGCGGAGCGGGACTTCTTCCTGTTCTGCCTGAAATCCTCGCGTACGGCGCTGCCACTGTTCCTGCCGGGAAACGCCCGCCCCGGCCCGCTCTACAACCCGGTCATCTGGCTGGTGGAGCGGGAGCTGGACCTGCCGGCGTGGCTGACGGCGGGCAACGAGCGCATCCGCGCGATCGGGGTGCCGAGCCCGGACTTCGGCGACCGGCAGGAGACAGCCCGGCTGCTGGCCAGGTCGTTCCGGGTGACCGATCCGGACCCCGCGGTGTGCGACGCGTTCGCCGAGCAGGCCGAGGGGCTGGCGCTGCAGCAGATGGTGGACGTGACCCGGCTGGCCCGCGATCGCGGGCTCGGGTTCGAGCAGCTGCCGGACGCGGTCCGCACCTACAAGCTGGGGGTGCTGGACAACCCGTGGCGGCGCGGTTTCCTGCGGCGGCGGATCAAGGAGGGCGAGACCAGCGTCCCGGCCAGGATCGTCGGCCAGGACGCGGCGGTGGTCAAGACGCTGGACATCCTCAAGCGGGCCGCGCTCGGGCTCTCCGGGGCGCAGGCGGCGCGGTCGTCGTCGCGGCCGCGCGGGGTGCTGTTCTTCGCGGGGCCGACGGGCGTGGGCAAGACCGAGCTGGCCAAGACGGTGGCGGCGCTGGTGTTCGGGGACGAGTCGGCGTACCTGCGGTTCGACATGAGCGAGTTCTCCGCCGAGCACGCGGGCGACCGGCTGATCGGGTCTCCGCCCGGATATGTCGGGCATGAGGCGGGGGGCGAGCTGACCAACGCGGTCCGGCAGCAGCCGTTCCGGGTGATCCTTTTCGACGAGATCGAGAAGGCGCATCCGCGGATCCTGGACAAGTTCCTGCAGGTGCTGGAGGACGGGCGGCTGACCGACGGGCGGGGCACGACCACCCACTTCTCCGAGTGCGTGCTGATCTTCACCTCCAATCTGGGCATGGCGGGGAGCGACGTGCGGCCTGGCATGCCGTACGAGCGGATCGAGCGGACCATCCGGGCGGCGATCGCCGATCATTTCACCCGGGTGCTCGGGCGGCCGGAGCTGCTGAACCGGCTCGGGGACAACATCGTGGTGTTCGACTTCATCGGCGCCGAGGCGGCCGGGCGGATCTTCGACTCGCAGCTGGACAACATCCTGCGGGCGGTCAGCGAGCAGCACGGCATCGACGTGCTGCCGGCCGGGGCGGTCCGGGAGACGCTGCGGGAGTGGTGCACGGCCGATCTGGAGAAGGGCGGGCGGGGCATCGGCGCGGCGCTGGAGTCGCTGCTGGTGAACCCGCTGGCCCGGGCGCTGTTCGAGCTGCCGCCCGGGCATCGGGGGCGGGTGGAGGTGGTGTCCGTGCGCCGCGACGGGCCGACCGTGACGCTGGAGCTGGCGTGACGGGGCTGCGGCTGAACCGGTGCCACTACCCGGTGACCGCGCTCGGGCCCGGGGTGCGGGCCGGGATCTGGGTGCAGGGCTGCTCGATCGGGTGCTCCGGCTGCGTCGCCACCGACACCTGGCCGGCCGATCCGGCCACCGAGGTGAGCGTGGGCACCGTGCTCGGCTGGCTGGCCTCGCTGAGCGGCCCGGTGGACGGGGTCACGATCTCCGGTGGCGAGCCGTTCCAGCAGCCGGAGGCGGTGGCCGAGCTGATCGCCGGAATCCGGGCCTGGGCGGGCGACCGGCCGGTGGACGTGCTGGCGTACTCGGGGTACACGCTGTCCCGGCTGCGTTCCCGGGCCGGGCTCTCCCTGCTGGTGGACGCCTGCGACGCGGTGGTGACCGGGCCGTACGCGCGAAACCGGCCAGGCGGCGGCTGGCTGCGCGGCTCGGCCAACCAGGTGATCACCCCCATCACCCCGCTCGGCCAGGCCAGGTACGGCGGGGACGAGCCCGCGGGCCCGCGCCTTCAGGTAGGTGTGGAAGGAGATCGTGTCTACCTGATCGGCGTGCCGCGCAAGGACGACCTCGACCGCGCGGCGGAGGCCCTGCGCCGCGCCGGAGTGGAGATCGAGGAGGCGTCATGGCGGACCTGATCTGCCCGTTCTGCGGAAACCTGGGACCGGAGGGCGCGCCGCTCTGCCCGGCCTGCGGCGGCCCGCTGCTGACCGCGGGGACCCAGGTGGGACCGCTCCCCGCGGCCCGGGCCGGCTGCCCGGAATGCGGGGCCGAGATCCCCGATCCGGGCAACCTGGTCTGCGTCGAATGCCTGAAACCGCTCACCCGCCCGCAGGACCGGGCAGCGGGCACCCGGCGGGACGCGCCCCGCGCGCTCCTGCTGGAGTTCCCCGGCGGGCTGGTGACCGTGCCGCCCGGCGGGTCGGCCGTGCTCGGCCGGGACCCGGCGATCAGCGACTACGCCCGGGTGTTCCAGCGTTTCGAGAACGTCTCCCGGCTGCACGCCACCCTCCGCGTCGACCACGGCGGCTCCGCCTGGGTCAGGGACGAGGGCTCCACCAACGGCACGTTCGTGAACGGCGTCCCCGCCGTGACGGGCGAGGCGATCTCCCTCCACGACGGCGACCTGCTCCGCCTGGCCGCCGACGTGGAGGCCCGGGTACGGCTAGGAGAGGACACCCATGGATGACCGGCTGGTGGTGACCGCCATGACGCACGTCGGCGCGGTGCGCGATCACAACGAGGACGCGGTGACCGCCGCCGGGCTGGTCATCTCGGAGATCTCGATGGCCGAACCGATCACCTGCTCGCTGACGCTGTCCCGCACCGTCCTGGTGGCGGTCGCGGACGGCCTGGGCGGGCACGCGGGCGGCGAGGTGGCCGCCGCGCACACGGTCGGCGTGCTGGCCCGCCACGGCTCCACCGCCGAGACCCCCGGCGACCTGGCCGGCCTGATTAAGGACATCGACGCCCAGATCACCACCATGTCCGCCGAGCATCCGGTCCTCACCGGGATGGCCACCACCCTGGCCGGCCTGCTGTTCACCCCCGCCACCACGACCTGGTTCAACGTGGGCGACTCCCGCGTCTACCGCCTGGACGACCGGTTCCTCGGCCAGCTCTCGGTGGACGACTCCCCCGGACTCGGCGAACCCGGCGCTCCCCCGCCCCCCACCCACCTCGTCACCCAGGTGATCGGCGGCTTCGGCGCCGACATCGACGTGCACACCGGCGTGGACACCCGGACAGGCTGCTGGCTGATCTGCACCGACGGCCTCACCGACCTGGTGCCCGTGGCCGACATGGAGGAGGCGCTGAACTCGGCCGGCGACGACAGCCAGGCGGTGAAACGCCTCTGGGCGCTGGCCATGAACGCCTCAGGCCGGGACAACATCACCATCGTGCTGGCCCGGCGCGGCAAGGAGCGCCCGTGAACCTGGACGAGCGGATCGCCGCGCTGCTCGCGGCGCCGCGCGACACCCTCGCCGACTTCCAGCTGGCCGGGCTGCTCTGCTCCCGCCACCTCGGCTTCGACGGCCAGGACTCCGACCGGGACACCGCGATCGGCCTCTTCGAAGGCCTGCTGGGTCGCCTGGACGCCGAACGCGAGCACATGGCCCGGTTCGGGGCGGGCGTGCTGCGGCTGGCCCGGGTGGTCCCGATCGGCAGGCGCGGCGGCCGCCCGGCCGACTTCGCCGCCGTCGTCATGCCGCTGCTGACCGGGCGGCAGCTGAGCGCGGGCGCTCAAGCCGACGTGGCGGCGGTGATCGAGCTCATCACCCCGGTGACGCGGGACGGGCAGGCCCCGCCCGAGGTCGTGGCGCATGCCACCGGCCTGCTCACCATGGCCACGCTGCTGCGCCACCTGGCCCGGCTGCACCGCGGCGAGCTGTCCTACGAGGAGATGCTGCCGCTGCTCACCAAGGCCGTCACGCTGACCACCGCGCTGCCGCCCTCCGGCCCTCACGGCACCGCGCTCCAGGCCCTGCTCAAGGCCGCCCACCTGCGTCTCGACCCGGACGCGGAGATCATCGACGACACCATCGAGGAGCTGGCCCAGGCGGTCGGCCTGGCCGGGTCCGACGAGCTGCTGCGGGTGATCCTGCTGCGCGAGCTCGGCCTGGCGCGGGCCCTGCGCGGCCAGGCGGGCGCCCCGGCCACCGACGCCGACCTGGCCGCCGCGCCGGAACTGCTGGAGCAGGCCCTGGACGCGTTGCGGCCGGGCCACCCGCTGTACGAGGACACGATGCGGATGGTCGGCGGCGCGCTGCTCACCAGGACCGCGTTCGACCCCACGCCCGGGGGCATCGCGCGGCTGCTGGCGCTGGCCGCGCGGGGAATCGCCGAGCACGGTGACACGGTGGACGACACGACCCGGGCCAAGGACCTGTTCCTGCTGGGCATGGCCCAGCTGGTCCAGGCCACCCACCTCGGCGACCGGGCCGCGGGTCAGGAGACGATGAGCAACCTGCGGCGGGCGGCCGAACTGATCCCGCCCGGCGACGAGTTCGCGCCGATGATCGTCGGCGTGCTGGGCGCGGCTCTCAGCGACCGGCACCAGTTCCTCGGCCGGATCGAGGACGCCGAGGCCGCCGGGTTCTTCCTCGAACGGTCCCGCCAGATCATGGATCTGCAGGAGGCCGCCGACCGGGACGTGCGCGCGCTGCGGATCATGACCGGGCTGACCCGGGTGATCCTGGCCATGCGCCTGCGCGACCTGGACGGCCTCGACGCGGGCATCGAGCAGCTCGCCGGGGCGCACGCGGCCATGACGCCGCTGGACCCGGGGCGTGGCCGGGTCGAAGGGGTGCTGGCGATAGCCAGGATCTTCCGGGGGCACGCGCGCGACGACGGCGAGGAGACCGAGGAGGGCATCGATCTCATGATCTCGTCGGCCACGGCGGCGCGCACGGACCAGTCCGATCGGGCCGCCCTGGTGACCAGGGCCGGGCTGGCCCTGCTGTTGCGCGGGATCTCCAAGGGCGATCGGGGACTGCTGAGCCGGGCGATCGAGCTGCTGGAGCGGGCCAAGGAGCTGCCGGAGCCGCCGTACTGGCTGGGGCCGCGGCTTGAGCAGGCGCTGGGGAACGCGTACCTGGCGCGGTTCAAGGCGGGGAACGCTCCCGGCGATCTGGAGAGCGCGATCCGGCATCTGGAGGCGTCGCCGGGGACCGGCGAGCTGGCGGAGGCCTACCGGGAGGCCGGGCGGGGTGCGGACGCGGTCGCGGCCGGGCTCGACGCGCTGCGCGGGCACGCCGACGACGTGCTGGCGCAGGCGGGTCCCGGGCACGGGCTCATGGTGGCGCGGGGGGCCGCCGAGCGCGCGGTCCAGGTGGCTGGCTGGGCGCTGGCCCAGGGCCGGGCCGAGGCGGCGGTCGAGGCGCTGGAGCTCGGGCGCGGCCTGGTCCTGCACGCGGCCACCGCCGCCGGGGAGCTGTCCGCGCTGCTGACCGCGCACGGGCACGCGGATCTCGCCGCCGCCTGGGAGAGCGCCAGGCCGCCCGACGTCTGGTCGGTCGAGGGCGCCGCAGGGAGCACCGCAGCGCTGATGAACGAGGTGCTGGACCGCAAGCCGCCCGACGAGCTGCGGCAGCGGGTGCTCGCCGTGCTCCGCGGCACGCCCGCGCATCGCGCGCTCCGCTCGGCGCCGTCGGTTCCGGAGATCGCGGGCGCGCTCGGCGAGGCGTCGGCGCTGGTCTACCTGCTGCCGTCGGTCGCGCTTGTGGTGCCCGCCTCGGGCGACGCGCACCCGATCCCGCTGCCGGACACCGACTTCAGCGGGTACGTCGCGGCGCACGAGGCCTTCCGCCGGACGCTCGACAGGAAGGCCTGGCGGGAGGCGCTCGAACAGGTGCCCGCCCGGGAGATCATGGAGCGGTTACCGGACGGGCCGCTCGTGCTGGTGCCCACCGGGGTGCTCGGCCTGGTGCCCTGGCACGCGGCCACCGAGGCGGTCGTCTCGTACGCGGCGTCGGCCCGGCAGCTGACCCAGGCGGCGGGGCGCGGCCGGGCGCCTCTGCGGGAGAGCCCGGTCCTGGTCGGCAATCCCACCCGCGACGAGCTGTTCTGGTCCCGCCGGGAGGTGGCGGAACTGCGGCGGGCGCACTACCCCGGCGCGCCCGCGTACGGGCGTTTCCCCGGCTCCGACGGGACGGCGACCGCGGAACGGGTGCTCGGCCGGATGTCCGCGTCGATGGCGCACCTGGCCTGCCACGCCGTCTCCGCCGACCCGCCGCCCGCCTCCCACCTGAAACTGGCGGACCGGGAGCTGAGCGTCACCGAGATCCTCGCCCTGGAACGCACCGGCGGGCCGGGCGGTCTGGTCGTCCTGTCCGCCTGCGTCAGCGACCTGAGCGTCCGCGACCACGACGAGACCCTCACCCTGGCCGCCGCGTTCCTGCAGGCGGGAGCCTCAGGGGTGATCGGCTCGCGCTGGCTGGTGGCCGAGGACCCGCGCACCGCCGCGCTGATGTTCGTGCTCCACCACCATCTCGCGAGCACCGGACCGGCGCGCGCGCTGCGGGCCGCCCAGCGCTGGATGGCCGACCCCGGCCGCGCCCCCCTGCTGCCGGACACCATCGCCCACGAGATCGAGGACCTGGGCCTCGACCTCGCCGACCCGGCCGTCTGGGCCGCCTTCACCCACCAGGGGATCTGATGCGCCCTCCCGACCTCGCCCGCTACGTGATGGAACGCCTCGACGAGATCCGCGACGCCCTCGACCCCGCGATCTGGGCGCAGCTGCTCCCGCTGCTCGACCAGATCGCCGTCGAGTCCGAGGAGAACGCCGAGGCCGCCTGGTACGACCTGCTCGAACTCATCCAGCTGGGGCTGCCGCGCGGCCACGAGATCCGGCGGACCATCACCGAGGAGCTGTCCGGCGGATACCGGAGCCCGGCCGCCGACACCGAGATCGCCGCCACCCTCGACGTGCTCCGCGCGATGCTCCCCGACCTCGCTCGCATCAGCCCGCCGGAGGGGATCGACGACGACATCCGCCGGGTACGCGATCGGCTCCGTGCTACTCCTTCCCTCACCCCGGACGAGGTGCGCGCCCGGGGCGGCGACCCCGCCGCGCCCGACCTGCTCCGGCTGCCGGGCCCCGGCGGCGTCACGATCCCCGCCTTCCAGTTCGGCCCCGACGGCACGGAACTCCCGGCCGTGCGCGCCGTCAACGAGATCCTCGCCGCCGGGCGCGACCCCTGGGGCGCCGCGCACTGGTGGCTCCGGGGCAACGCCCTGCTCGGCGACATCCCCGCGTCCCTCGTCGCCGGCCGCCCCGGCGACGTCATCGAGGCCGCGCAGACCCTTCGAGAGGAGTACTGAGGTGCCCGCGCAGGACCCCCCGGACAAGCACACCATCGCCGCCCACCGCCTGCTGCTGCCCCGCGGCACCCAGCTCTGGCGGGTGCACTACCGCGAGTTCCCGGTCGACTCCTTCGTCCCGCACCGGCCGCACCCGGGAAAGAACGGCGGCCGTTTCGACGGCGAGTCCACCGACCCGTACGGCCACTGCTACCTCGCCTACGAGCAGAGCACCGCGCTGGCCGAATGCCTGCTGCGGTCGATGCAGTTCAACGACGACGGGCCGCGCGAGCTGTCGGTGTCCCAGCTGGAGGGGCGGCGACTGTCCCTGGTCGAGACCACCCGGGAGCTGCCGCTGATCTCGCTGTCCAGCACGCCCGCGCTGGCCGCGGTGGCCCAGGACGAGTGGCTGATCCAGGCCGAGCCGCGGGAATACCCGCGGACCCGGCGGTGGGCGCACTGGATGCGCGAGCACGACACCACCGCGGCCGGCCTCGACTGGATCTCCCGCCGGGACCTGCCCAAACGCAGCGTCATCCTGTTCGAGGACCGCTGCCCGGAGCCCCCGATCGCGGCCACGCCGCTCCACGTCGAGCTGGACACCCCCGAGGGGCTCGCCTGGCTGGACGTGATCATGCGGCCGTACCGCGCCGCGGTGTTACTGCGCTGAGACGGGATCCACGCCCTCGTCGCGGAGGCGGGCCACCACCTCCGCGGTGAGGTCGCCGTCGTAGGCCAGGCGGGCGGCGCGGACCGCCGGGCTCACCTCGACGATCACCAGCCCGGCCAGGACGGCGGCCTCGGTGACGTGGCGGGCGAGCTCGCGGCGGTCCAGGTGCTCCTCCAGGGCCTTCTCCAGCGAGGGGGCCGCGCCGGCCAGCCGTACCGCGCCGTGAGCGGCCTCCTGGAAGCGGCCCGCGGCCAGGTGGACGGCGAGCAGGTCGCGGATCTCCTGGGCGTCGGCGCGGCCGGGCAGCTCCACGTCCAGGGCGTCGGCCTCAGTGAGGATGGCCTCCAGCGACTCGGCCGCCTCCTGGGCGCTGTCCCTGGCCTCGGCGAGCAGGGCGGTCCTGCGGGCCACCAGCGTGAGGTGCTCGCCGACCAGCTCGTTCAGGCGGGCGTAGCCGAAGCGGAACGTGCGGGTGTCCGCCACCCCGGCGCGTACGGCGGCGAGCTGGTCGGCCACCGCCTGCGCGCCGTCGGCGTCCAGCGCCTCCCGGTCGTCCCATTCGTCCAGGCGGGTCGCCACCAGGGCGAGGGCCGCCAGGCGCTCGTCCTCGGCCAGCGCGGCCGCAAGACCGGCCCGGACGGCCTCCAGGCGGCGGGCGGCGGCCACCAGGTCCAGGTGCACGGCGTCGGCGTCGGCCTGGTTGGAGACCCGGGCCAGCCGGGTGCCGAGCACGGCCAGCGTGCGCAGCACCCCCTGCCGCTCGTCCTCGGCCGTGCCGCTCACCCGGATGCCCGCCAGCGCCTCGGTACGGCGGGCCAGCGCGACCAGCCGCCCGGATAACCGTTCCCGCTCCACCGCCAGCCGGGACGCGTGCGCGGCGGCCCTGGCCCGGCGGCGGTCCTCCTCCTGCTGGCGGCGTTCCTCGATCCTGCGGCGGCGCTCGCCTTCGAACTCCCTGGCACGTTCCCCGGCCAGCGCCACATCCACGTACCTGGGATTTCCTGACATTCGGGACCCCCTCGCCGAGGCCGAACTATTAATGAGAAATCGTGATCTGGACAGCCGCAGTGGTGTCGGCGGCTGTCTATGGCTTTGTTAGAAGTGGTCGAGTAGTTCGGGGAATCGGGTCAGCCGGAGGACGCCTTGGTCGTGCGGGTCGAGTTCGGCGTGTTCCAGGACCCAGGTGTGCTCGTGGGGAATGAAGACCGCGTTCATCCCGGCCTGCCTGGCCGGGCCGATGTCGGATTTCGGGGAGTTGCCGATCATCCAGGTGGACGGGAGCGCCAGGGAGTGTTCCCGGGCGAGCCACTGATACACCTCCACCCCCTTTTCCGGAACAATATGGATATTTCCGAAATGTCGGGCAAGTTGTGAGGCGTCTAGTTTGCGTTGCTGTTCCGCGGGGTCGCCCTTGGTGAGCAGGAGCAGGCGGTGGCGCCGGCCGAGCTCGGCGAGCGTGTCCGCGACGCCGGGGATCAGCTCGATCTCGCCCCGGATCAGGCGCACGGCCAGCTGCTCGATCCGCCGCTGCTCCTCGATCGTGGCCGGGCGCTCGTTCAGCTGCTCCAGGCACTCGGCCAGGCTGCGCAGGAAGACCTTGCTGCCGTAGCCGTGCACGACCGCGTTGGCCCGCTCGATGTCGTCGAGGATCGCCCTGATCTCGGGCTTGGCCAGGGTGGGATGAGCCAGCCAGTCGAAGAAGTCATCGATGACCCGCTCGAACAGGATGTTGTTCTCCCACAGGGTGTCATCCGCATCGAAGATGAGCACCTGTCCGTCCCGCCGCACATCCGCCCCCATATATCTCTGGATACCTCTAATTAAGCACTACTTGCCGGTTCGCTCACGGAGAAGCAGCAACGCGTATGCCGCGACCGTGCAGGAATCCCCGACCCGGCCGTCGTCGATCATGCGTTCCAGCTCCGCCCGGGGCACCCACGTCTGGATCATGTCCTGCTCGGACGCCTCCCGCCGGGCCGGGCCGGGGGTCAGCCCGGTGGCAAGATAAACGTGGAAGCCCTGGTTGGTGGTTCCGTGCGCGTTGTCCAACCGGCCGATCGGCTCCAGGCTCACCGCCGTCAGCCCGGTCTCCTCGGCCAGCTCAATCCGCGCCTCCTCCTCCCGGTCCCGCGCGACGGCGGCCCCCTGCGGGAAACTCCACGAGCGGCGGCCGATCGGGTACCGGAATTCCTGGACGAGATGGAACCCGTCACGTTCCATTGGGATGACGAGCACGAAATCCGGCTTGTCCACGTAGCCGTACAGACCGGGCGAGCCGTCCGGCCGTTCGATCTCGTCTTCCCGCACGGTCATCCACGGGTTCGCGTACACCACTCGGGAGGAGATGGTCCGGATCATCGCGTCGGTCATGAGGCCCGATCCTAGCGAGTGGTGATTGTTGCGGCGCGGAATAAGTTGGTGTGTCCCGGCGCTGTCCGGGCTGGTGCCGCCCGTTATCGGATGTGCAGGTCAATGAGGATGGTGGGGTTTAGTGCAGTTCGGAATTTTTACCGTGGGCGATGTCACGCCGGACCCGACTACGGGACGCGCCCCGAGTGAGCACGAGCGAATCAAGGCGATGGTGACGCTCGCGCTGAAGGCCGAAGAGGTCGGGCTGGACGTGTTCGCGACCGGCGAGCACCACAACCCGCCGTTCGTGCCGTCCTCGCCGACGACCCTGCTCGGTTTCGTGGCGGCCAGGACCGAGCGGCTGATCCTGTCCACGGCGACCACCCTGATCACAACCAACGACCCGGTCAAGATCGCCGAGGATTACGCGATGTTGCAGCACCTGGCCGACGGCCGGGTCGACCTGATGCTCGGCCGGGGCAACACCGGCCCCGTCTACCCGTGGTTCGGCCAGGACATCCGCAACGGCATCCCCCTCGCGGTCGAGAACTACGCCCTCCTGCGCGAGCTGTGGCGCAACGACGTGGTCGACTGGGAAGGCCGCTTCCGTACGCCCCTGCAAGGTTTCACCTCGACCCCGCGCCCGCTGGACGGCGTGCCCCCGTTCGTCTGGCACGGCTCGATCCGCAGCCCCGAGATCGCCGAGCAGGCCGCGTATTACGGTGACGGTTTCTTCGCCAACAACATCTTCTGGCCGAAGGAACACTTCGTCCGCCTTATCAGCCTTTATCGGGAGAGGTACGCCCACTACGGCCATGGCACACCCGAGCAGGCATATGTGGGGCTCGGCGGCCAGGTGTTCATGCGGAAGAACTCCCAGGACGCGGTCCGCGAGTTCCGCCCGTACTTCGACAAGGCCCCCGTGTACGGCAACGGCCCCTCGCTGGAGGAGTTCACCGAGCAGACACCGCTCACCGTGGGCAGCCCGCAGGAGGTCATCGACAAGACCCTGACCTTCCGCGAGTACTTCGGCGACTACCAGCGGCAACTGTTCCTGATGGACCACGCGGGCCTGCCCCTCAAGACGGTCCTCGAACAACTGGACATCCTCGGCGAGGAGGTCATCCCCGTCCTCCGCCGCGAATTCGCCATCAACCGCCCCGCTGACGTCCCCGCCGGCCCAACCCACGAGTCCCTCGTCACCCAAGCCAATTCCGTCTCCGTCTAAGCCAATCGCGAGGAGGACTTCGTCTTCATCCCCGTCTGAGCCGCCCCGAACAGCGGCCTCGAAGCGGCGGACGAACACCTCGGCGGCCCACCCGACCGCGATGCGACCTCACCACCCGACCCCGATCGATGGCGATTCGACGTCACCACCCCGACCTCACCACCCGACTGCGATTCGACGTCACCACCTGACCCCGCCCTCACCACCGACCGCGACTCAACCTCACCACTCGGCCCCACCTCGACCTCACCACCGACCGCGATTCGACCTCACGTTTCCGGCGCCGCCATCCGACGTCGTCAGTCGACCAGGAAGGACATCAATGCACACCTACCAGCTCGCCGTCGTGACCGCCGGACTGAGCCAGCCCTCCTCGACCCGGATGCTGGGCGACCGCCTGGCGGAGGCGACCCGGCTCGCCCTGGCCGCCGAGCGCCCGGCCGAGGTCCGCGTGATCGAACTTCGCGAGCTGGCCGTCGACATCGCCAAGAACCTGGTCACCGGCTTCCCCTCCCCCGCCCTCGCCGACGCCTTGGACGCGGTCACCAAGGCGGACGCCCTGATCGCGGTCACGCCGATCTTCACCGCCTCCTACAGCGGCCTCTTCAAGTCCTTCTTCGACGTACTCGACAACACCGCCCTGACCGGCAAGCCCGTCCTGATCGCCGCCACCGGCGGCAGCGCCCGCCACTCCCTGGCCCTGGAACACGCCCTCCGGCCACTCTTCAGCTACCTCCACGCGACAGTCGTCCCCACCGCCGTCTACGCGGCCTCCGAGGACTGGGCCTCAACCGGCGCATCCGCCCTTTCCACCCGCATCACCCGCGCCGCGCACGGCCTCGCCGCCCTGCTCCTCCACCACCCGGCCCTCACCACCGTCCCCACCGGGACCGCCGAGCCCGCGAACAGCGCCGAGGACACAAAGGACTTCGAGGACGCGAAGAGTTTCGAGGACGCGAAGAGCTTCGAGGTCGTTCCCTTCGCCCAGCAGCTCGCAGCCATCCGCCCGGCATAGCCGGACGACACTCAAAGATTGTCGAACGGCGCGGAGTAACGAAAAACTCCCTTGATCGACGGCCGGTACTCCGTCAACGGCCGAACCTGGAAGTAATCGCCCCACGCCGGGTCGGGCGACTCAATGCCGAATCCCGTGGCCGCCCGAAACCCGTAACGACCGTAGTAGGCGGGGTTCCCGAGCAACGCCATCAGCGGTTCCCCAAGCGCGTCCGCGGCACCCAGCATCGCGTGCATCAACGCGAGCCCAACACCCTGCCGCTGATGCCCAGGCAGCACACTAAGCGGCCCAAGCCCAAGCGCAGCCGTGTCCCCGACATATCCCCGCGTGCACACCACATGCCCGACAACTTCACCCGCCCCCGTCACCGCCACCATCGACAGCGCGGGCAACCACCCCACGTCGGCCCTGAGCTCATCCACCAGCGGAGCCTCGACCGGCTCAGGCTCCCCCGGCTTGGCAAACGCGGCGCCCACCACAGCCCGGATCACGGCCACATCCCGCGGCCCTTCACGTCGAATCAACACCGGCACAGTCTGAGCCGCCACCATCCCCGCCCGCAACGAAATAACCCCGCAGTGGACCGCCCCCCAACAGGACCTTCCTTTGCGGCACGCCGACCTGCGGCCCGCTCCGCCGCTCGTCAGGGCGTCGAACGCCGCTGGCGACGCCGTACGAGCGCCATCAAACCACCGAAGATCACGGCCACTACCAACGCACTTAGGCCGGAGCGGATCAACGAATAGTCGGGGAAGATCGCGACGAACAGGATGAAGTAGATGACTGCGAACTGTATGACGTTGAGCCAGGGATGCCGTTGGTACCAGGCGGCGGCCCATGCGCTCCACAGGATGCTGGGGAGGAATATCGCTCCGTACGTGATCCCCGCCAAGATGCCGGGGACGGACCCGTGCTGCTGGGTAATGATCGACGATATCGCCGCGGTGCAGAGCAGACTTACGATGCCGAGGATCAGCGGCTGGCCCCATTCAGGCGCGCGACCACCGGGGTTGGCGGGTTGATCTGTTGGTGCCATTTGGAGCTCCTTCCAGGTTGGTATACCTGAAAGGCGTTCCACCCCGTTCCATTTGAGCTACCGCCTCTCGACTCCCGCGCCCAGTGGGGGAAGCTCACACCTCACCCTCCCCCGATGGCTTATCTCCATGGGTGGGAGAACTCTGGATTAGCTGCCCCCTCATTTGGGGCGACCACTGTGCCGACAGGGCCGGGCGGAGCCCGAGAGAAATCAAAGGGAGGTGGGTGGGACGGAGAACCACGTGCCGCGACTGCCGTTTCATCCGGCAACCGCAGCGCTGACGGGGTCGGGCGGAGCCCGAGGGAAAACAAAGGGCTGGGT
>NZ_BLAE01000097.1 GCF_009687865.1 Acrocarpospora macrocephala | reverse complement strand
GATCGGTACTACGACCGCCTCCGACTCCCTCCCGGCCGCCGCCCACTTCCCGGCTCCACACCGGTTATAAGACGGCGTCGTCCACGCCTATCCGCAGCACGCTCCGGCCGGGGAGGGCCTCCCCAGTTCCCGCCGCCACCCTCTGAACGTTCCGCGCCCTCTTACGCCGGAGAGTCCCTGACGGCAGCACTCCAGGATCTTCACCGCTTCCATGGCCTTCGCCGTGAGTCGCCCGGCTCGGCTCTCTCTCGGTGTCTAACGACGCGGCAGGCTTCGCTTCCGCTACGGACCGCTCAGTTGCTTCCCCCAACGGGGCTTTCGACGCTGGGCTTCGACCCGGCCCGTTTCCAGACCGGGCCGCCAGCCTGCTACCGGGCTCCCTGGCGATTACCCGGACCGGACTCACACCGGCAGGCGACGACGAGCTTCCGATCAGGTCATGATCGCTGGACAATCACCTCCGTGATCTCTGGGCGCACCGGCTGCCGTACTAGGAAACATGGCTGTCATTTGCTACGTCGCCGAACTGGTTCGCCTTCTCAGCGAAAGTGGACCCGCACCACTGAAAAGGATCTCAGGCTCTACAGATCCTTACTATCGAGGGGAGGAAAGTCAACTGGCGGGATTTCTGTGATAAGCAATCGAACGGTACGAATTAATTTCTCCTGCATGGTGATGAGCAGAGATCCCCATAGCGAGCACATCAACAGCCTGGACGGTACCGTGCATGGGCCTGCGGTCCAGGCGCGGGACGTCAGAGGCGGTATTCACATTCATCAGACGTCCGTTCCGTTGCCCACGCCACGCCAGTTACCGCCCGCCGGGCTCCTGATCGACCGGCGGGAAACGCTCGCCTTTCTGGATCGGGTGAACGGCCGCCGATCCGCGTCCGGGTCCCCCGTCGTGGTGGTGGTGAGCGGCCCGGCGGGGGTCGGGAAAACAACCCTCAGCCTGAATTGGGCGCACCGGAATCACGACCATTTCCCGGACGGCCAGCTGTACGCGGATTTACGCGGACATGCCACCGATCCCCCGGTCGATCCGGCCGAAGTCCTGGGTTTGTTCATTCGCGCGTTCGGGATCGCGCCGGACCGGATTCCGGGCGGCCTGGCCGAGCGGGCCGCGCTCTACCAGTCGCTGGTGAACGGGCGTCGGATCGTGGTGGTGCTGGACGACGCGATCTCGGCGGCGCAGGTGCGGCCGCTGCTGCCCGCGTCCGGAGACGGGATGGTCCTGGTGACCAGCAGGTGGCGGCTGGCCGGGCTGGTGGTAGGCGGCGCGCGCGGGCTCCAGGTGGAACGCCTCGGCGTGGACGCGGGGCTCGACCTGCTCCGGCACACGCTCGGGGACGATCGGGTGGGCGATGAGCTGGCCGCGGCCACCGAGCTGGTGGATCTGTGCGCCGGGGTGCCGCTCGCCGTGTCGGTGGCCGCCGCCCGGCTGGCCACCCGGCCGCGCTGGCCCTTGACCGAGATGGTGGCTGCTCTCGCGCAGGAGAGCCGACGGCTCAGCGCGCTTTCTGTGGAGGACGATATGACGATCCGGGCCGCACTGACGTTGTCGTACCAGAATCTGGCGCCGGACGCGGCGCGGCTGTACCGGCTGCTCGGGCTGTTTCCCGGGGGGAGTTTCGGCGGCGCGGCGGCGGCCGCGGCCGCCGGGCTGCCGCCGGAGGAGAGCCGGCGGCTGCTGGGGGTGCTGGCCGACGCGAACCTGCTCGACGACTTGCCCGGCGGGGAGTACCGGTTTCACGATCTGGTCCGGTTGCACGCGCGGGAGACGGCCGAGCTGGAGGATTCCGCGACCGCGCGGGAGGAGAGCGTGCGGCGGGCGGTGAGCTGGTTTCTGGACACCGCCAGGGCGGCCAGTGACGCGGCGGCGCCGTACCGGCGGATTCCAGTGGCAACGGGGGCGATGGAGTTCGCCGACGCGGCGGACGGGCTTGACTGGATGGATCGGGAGTTCCGCAACCTGCGCGCGGCGGCGCAGGTCGCGTTCGAGCGGGGCTGGCACGAGATCGCCTGGCAGCTGGTGGACGCGTTGTGGCCGCTGTTCCTGCATCGCGGTTTCTACGCCGAGCGGCTGGAGGTGGATCGGCTCGGGCTGGCCGCCGCGCGGGCCGCCGGGGACCCGGTCGGCGAGGCCAAGATGCTGAACAGGACCGGGGTTTCGCTACGCACGCTCGGGCGGTGGGACGAGGCCGCCGAGGATTTCGGGCGGGCGCTGGAGATCTGGCGAGGGCTGGGCAACGCGTATCGGGTGGCCGGCGGGTATCGGCGGCTCGGCTGGCTGGAGCTGGATCGGGATCGGCCGGAGGCCGCGATCAGGCTGTTCACCGAGGCGCTCGATGGGTACCAGGCGGCCGGTGAGGTCAGGCGGGTGGCGCTGGCCCGATGCGATCTGGGCCGGGCGCTGGTGGAGAGCGGCCGGGCCGAGGAGGCGGTGCCGTACCTGACGGCGGCGTATGAGGCGGCCGAGTCCGATCGGTACAACCGGACCCGGGCGCTCATCCTGCTGGGGCGCGTCCAGGGGAGCGAGCCGGACATCAACCGGGGACTCCAGGTGATGCGCGAGCTTGGCTCCGCCTCGGGCGAGGCGTTCGCGCTCCAGACGCTGGGCGAGGTCGCCCTGCGCCACGGGCGGCCCGAGGACGCGCGCGAACTCCTCAGCCGGGCCCGCCAGGTGCTGAACGGAATGGGTTCCGCCACCACCCGGCTGGACCGGCTGCTCGCCCAGCTGGAATGACGCGGCTCAGCGCGTCATCCTGCCGGGATATCGGACGGGCGATCCCATGGTCTTGCCCATCGTCTTACCGATGGACGTGCGCGCTCTGCCCATGCTTCCGCCCATCATCGTCTTTCCGATAGGAGTACGCGCTTTGCCCATGGTTCTGCCCATCATGGTCTTGCCCATGGGAGCACGCATTCGCCCCATCATGGACTTGCCCATGGGAGCGCGCATTCGCCCCATCATGGTCTTGTTCGTGGATCTGCCCATGATCCCGGTCATCAAGCGCGCCATCATGCCTCTCGCGCCCCTGGCCTGGCGGCGCCGCGAGCGCATGGACATGGGCATGGCGCCGCGGCGGCGCCCGCCGAACATGCGGCCGCGGGGCTGCGGTCTCCTGCGCTTGAACAGGGCCCGGACCAGCGCGCCCCCGAGCATGGCCAGGGTCGCGAAGACGGCGCCGGGGTGCCGGCCGGCCTTGTCCGCGACCCGGTGGGCCCCGGACTTGGCCGTCTGGGCCTTGGCCATGACGCTGGTCTTGGCTCTGCCTTTGACGTCGGTCTTGGCGGCGAGGGCGGCCACCGTCCGGCCGAGTTCCTCCCGGGTCCGCTCGGCGTCTTCCGCGATCGCCGCGACGTCCTCGGACGCTGTCCGGTGCGGACGGGTCATCGATGCGCCCTCCCCTCGGTGACGCCGGAGCGGACCGCGTCGATGTCGCTCTTGACGCCGTTCACCGCCTGCGTCGGCTTGGGCGGCATGGCCCCCTTGACGCGGTTCTTGCCGATGGCGCCCATGATCCCCGCGATGATCAGCAGGGCGGCGCCGACGACCAGGGCGGCCAGCCAGGCCGGCCACGGGATCGCCAGGGCGATGATCGCGCAGGCTACCAGCGCCCCCGCGCCGAGCAGCGCCATGACGCCGGTGCCGCCGAACAGGGCGGCGCCCGTCCTCGCCTGCCGCCCCTTACCCACCACTTCGGCCCTGGCCAGGCGCATCTCATCCTTGATCAGGCGGGATACCTGGTCGGACGCCTGCTGCACGAGCTCGGCGGTGGACGCGGTGGACTGAGTCTCTCTCTGGTGGACAGACATTGGTCCCTCCTTCCCCCATCTACTTCGCGTACCCGATTTATCCCGTTAAAACCCCTTTGTGTAGTTATGTCACCACAACCCCACGATAGTCGGGGGTGGTGGGATCGCGCGAAGGTCGGCCGAGGTGAGGGAGGCGCCCGCCGGGGTGCGGTCGCCGACCTTCCAGCCCGCGTTGAGTACCGCGCCCTGCAGCGCCCGTACGGGATCCTCGGTGCTCACCCACAGATGCAGGAACGTGGCGAACAGCCCGTCACCGGCGCCCGAGGTGTTGAGCACGCCGCGTGGCGCGACCGCCTGGACCGTGATCAGACGCCCGTCCCGCAGGCCCAGCATGGCGCCGCGCGCCCCCAGCCCCACGCCGACGAGCGCGCAGCGCGGATACCGCCCGAAGATCTCGGCGATCCAGCGTTCCGGTGGCACCGGGAGGCGCTCGTGGCTGCAGAACAGCACGCGCGCGGCCCGCAGCCACGGCTCGTTGTACGGGTCCCCCGGGTCCGCGATCAGGTGGGCGTCCACCGCGATCGGGATGCCCAGGCCGTCCGCGCGGGCCACCAGCGGGCGGACGAACTTCGCGTTCGTCAGCACCAGCAGGTCGGCGTCCCGGCACTGCCCGGCGAGCACGTCGAACGGGTAGTTGACGTCGTTGACGGGGGCCAGGTACGGGTAGCCCATCCGGCGGCCGTCGGGGCCGACCAGGACGACGCCCATCGAGGAGCCCTCGCCGGAGATCACCCCCGGGCCGAGCAGCCCGTGCGCGTCCAGGTCCGCGCGGATGCCGGCGCCGACCAGGTCGGTGCCGACGACCGTGCAGAGCCTGGCGTGGCTCCCCAGGGTGCGCACGGTGCGGGCGATGTGGGCGGCCGCGCCGGAGACGCCGCCGGTCAGCCACCTGGGCGTGCAGGTCGGCAGGTAGTGGACCGGGAATTCGGCCACGCCCAGGGAGAGGTAGAAGCTGGTCGCGCCGGCGACCACGATGGTCGGGGTCATGCCGCCGCCTCGCTCACCGTGATCCGTACGCGGCCGGCCACCTCGAAGTGGCGGCCGTCCCGGTAGTGGCCCGCGATCACGGTGGCCGTGGTCAGGCCGTACAGCGGGAGCCTGGCGGACAGCCAGCAGTAGAGCAGCGAGCCGAAGGTGGCGGGCCACGGGTCGGCGCCGGCGAGGAGCCCGGCGAGCCCGGTGATCTGCGCCAGCGGGCCGTGCCGCAGGCCGACCAGGCAGCCGCCCGGCTGCCGGGCCACGGCGACCGCGCAGCCGACGTGGCGGTCCAGCAGGCCCGCCACCTCGTGCCGGGTGATCAGCACGTCGGCCAGTTCCTGCCAGCGCTGGTCCCGGGCGTCGTCGGAGTCGACCACGATGTGGGCGTCGGCGGATGGCAGGCCCTGGGCGGCCGACGGGCCGGTCACCACCATCAGGTGGGGCTCGAGCGGCGGACCCTCCCGGGGGATGACCAGGACCGCGGGCACGGCCGCGCGCGGGGCGAGCGGCGGCGTCCGGTCCAGCGCCAGCGGCTGGCGCTGCCCGAAGAAGTGGGCGACGACGAGTTTGTCGAGCACGATCAGCCTCCGTGGTACGGGGTGAGGAACGGCATCGGGACCGGGGTGGCGACCGGGATGGACGCGGGCTGGCGCAGGTTCATCAGCCGGTACATCAGCCGCCGCATGTTGCGGTGGAACTGGCCGGGGGCCGAGGTGAGCCGCTCCTCCACCCGCTGGGAGTGCTCGGGCTTGAGCGCGGCGGCGGCCCGGGTGAGCTGGGTCGCCAGCGGCTGGTAGCGGTTGATCCGCGGCGCGACCGCGGCCAGCTCGCCGAGCGGGGAGTTCGGGTCCACGTCCTCGGACGGGAACCTGGCCAGCAGGGTCGGCTTGCCGATGGACGCGCCGTAAAGCGTTGCGGAACCGTGGTCGCCGACCACCCAGTCGGCCGCGACGAGCACGCCGAGCCATTCGTCCTGGGGCTGCACCACCTGGAGCCCCCGGCGCTGGCTGTCGGCCAGCCAGGCGCGGACCTGCCTCGCCCCGTGCGCGGACCAGATGTTGGGGTGCAGCAGCGCGACCACCTTGTACTCGCTGGCGGGCAGCTGGCGGACCAGGCGGCTCATCAGGTCGGATTTGCCGAACAACGACTCGGTGCCCCAGGTGGAGCTGACCGCGACCAGCTTCTGGCGGGGCCGTACGTCCAGCGCCCGCCGGTACAGCGCGCGATCGTCGAGGCTGACCGCCAGCCGGTCGTAGATCGGGTCGCCGATCACCTCCGCCGACGGCAGCGCCTGCGGGCATTGCCTGGCCAGCCGGACCAGATCGCTCTGGTGCGGCAGCACGATCGCGTCCGGGATGACGGCGCCGTCCCGGAGCAGGCGCTGCGGGTCCATCCCGTACGTGGCGCGCGCGCCGGCCACGCGCCGGCCGGGCGTACGCGGGACGAACTTGTTGAATCCGGCCCCATGTTCCATCACGATCAGCGGCGCGTTGATCTCGTGTACCGACCCGAGACTGGCCGCAATGGCCAGGTCGAAGCGCTCGTTCACGGCCTGCTGCCAGGGCAGCAGCACCCCGCCGTCGAGGCTCTCCACGAACTCTTCGACCCCGTTGTTGAACACATCCTTCGCGATCGTGAACAGCACCTGGACCCGCAGGTCCGACTGGACCAGCTGGACCGCCTCCAGCAGGCGCTGTCCCGACGTGACGGTGTGGACGACCACCAGAACGGTCTTGCAGTTCCCTCGTGTGACCCATCTGCGGGCCTCGGGCCCGACCGGGACCCGGCTCCATTCCAGACTTGGCATACTGCCTCTGCAGCCCCCTCGCTCACGCTCCAGATGTGGGCAATCCCCCCGAATCACCCCTTGTCGTGAGCGTCCGCGCCAGACCTTGCAGAAACCCTTGCGGAAACCTTACTGACTCTGTCAGTACAGTTCACGCGACCTGGTCAACTGGATTTCCATTGACGAAGGTGAAAAACTTTGGCCTAAGGAATACACGTCCCCCACAAAGGGGCTTGTGTGGAATTTCGCATATTGGGCCCGGTAGAACTCTGGGCTGCCCGGGAACGCCATCACGCTGGCTATGCCCGAGAACGCCTCATCCTGGCAGTTCTAGCACTCGCCCCGGGCCAGCCGGTATCCATCGATTCTCTGATGAACAAGATATGGGACGACGATCCGCCACCAAAAGCACGGTCCGGAATTCACACCAACATGTCGCGGATCAAGGCTCGACTGCAGGATATCGGAGAAGACGCATATCTGCACCATCGTTCTGGCGCATATGTTCTAGAAACCGATCCGGAGAACGTCGACTATCACCGGTTCCGGCAATTGCGGGCGCAGGCCAGGACCATCGAGGGAACCGGCGACGGCGAGCAGGCCGCGCAACTGCTGCGGGAGGCGGTCGGACTCTGGCGGGGCGAGCCGCTGGGCGGCCTTTCCGGCTCGTGGGTGGCCAGGACCAGGCAGAACCTTGACGACGAGTTCCTGGCGGCCAGCGTCGAGCGGAGCAAACTGGAACTCCGGCTCGGCCACCACGCCGACATCACCGCCGAACTCGCCGAACTCATCGCGCGTTATCCGTACGACGAGAAGCTGGTCGAACTGCAGATGCTCGCCCTGCACCGCAGTGGGCGGGTGACCAGCGCTCTGGAGGTCTACCGGGCAGCGCACCGCCGCCTCACCACCGACCACGGCACCGAGACCGGCCACCGCCTGCGCGAACTCCACCAGCGCATCCTGCGCGGCGACCCGTCGCTGCGGCCCGCTCCGCGCCGCCGGCCGGACGCGCCCAACAACCTGCCGCGCGACGTGTTCACCTTCACCGGACGTACGGATGAGATCCGGCAGCTCACGGCCATGGCGGCGGCACGGGCGAACGCGGTGACGGTGCTGGCTGTGGACGGCATGCCCGGGGTCGGGAAGACCGCGCTGGCCCTGCACCTGGCACACCGGCTCACCCCGGAATACCCTGACGGGCAGCTCTACCTCAACCTCTACGGCCATCACGCGGAACAATCCTCGGTCGACGCCGCCACCGCGCTGGGACGGCTGCTCCGCGTGCTGGGAGTGCCCGCCGCGCAGATCCCGCAGGGCCTGGAGGAGCGGGCCACCCTCTGGCGCACCGAGTTGGCCCGGCGCCGGATGCTCATCGTCCTGGACGACGCCACCGGCCACGACCAGATCGGCCACCTGCTGCCCGGCACGCCCGGCTGCCTGGTCCTGATCACCAGCCGCCGCCGCTTGGCCGGGCTCGACGACGTGCTGTCGGTCACCCTCGACGCCCTCCCGCCCGACGACGCCACCACCCTGTTCGACCGCGTCATCGGCCCGCGCCGCCACCGCGAGGCCTTGCACATCGCCTCGGTCGTCCGGCTCTGCGGCTATCTTCCGCTCGCCATCCAGCTCGTCGGCAGCCGTCTGCGCGTCCGCCCTGCCCTGCGCGTCGCCGACCTGCTGGCCCGACTCGGTGACCAGCGGCGCCGGCTGTCCGAAATCCACGCGGGGAACCGCGAGATCACGGCCGCCTTCGAACTGTCCTTCCACGAACTCGACGAGGTTCACCAGCGCGCGTTCCGCCTTCTCGGCCTGCATCCCGGCACCGATTTCACCATCGAATCCGCGTGCGCCCTGCTCCAGGGGGACAAGGCCACGGTCGAAGGCGTCCTGGACGGCCTTCTCGACCACCACCTCATCGCCGAACCCCAGCACGGCCGGTACCGCTTCCACGACCTCATCGGCGAGTACGCCCGCCTGTTAGCCGGTCGCGAGCCGCTCGCCCAGCGCCGCCAGACCTTGATCAGGATCCTCGATCTGTACCTCTTCGCCGCCGACCAGGCCGACCGCCTCCTCCACCCCCAGCGCGAGCGCGCCGCCGTCGTGGTGACCTATCTGCCGCCGGTACGGCCTGGCATGGCCAGCGCGGAGCAAGCGCGAGACTGGCTGGAGACCGAACTCGATAATCTGCGGCAACTCGTCCGGCACGCCGCCGAAGAGCGGTGGACCCGGCACGCGGCCCTGCTCCCGCATGTGCTCAGCACCTTCCTGGAAGACGCCGGGCACTGGGACATGGCCGCCGAGTTGCACGAGTGCGCGGTCACCGCATGGCACGAACTGGAAGACCAAGCGGGGCTGGCCACCGCCCTGAGCGATCTCGCCAAGGTTCGGTGGCGAGGCGGGAACCTGGAGCACGCGCTACGGCACGCGACGGAGGGACTGGCCATCCGGCGCGGGCTCGGCGACCAGGCCGGGGTGGCGGAACTCCTAGACCAGATCGGGCTGGTTCACTGGCATCGTTCGGACTTCGAGGCCGCGTTCGACTACTGCGGGCAGGCGCTGGACATCCGCCGGTCGCTGGGGGATCTGCGGGGCGAGGCGGCGAGTCTGAACAGCATCAGCATCCTCGCCTATCATCAGGGGGATTTCTCACAGGCGGCCGAGCGGATGCAGCAGGCGCTGCGGGTCTATCAGCGGCTCGGGGACGCGCGGGGGCAACTGGTCACCCTGAACAACTGGCAGGAGTTCGAACTCCGCCTGGGCCGGTACGCCTCGGCGCGGGCGCTTCTGGAGCAGGCGGCGACGATCAGCCCCGACATGAGCCGCCAGCACCAGGCAATTTGGTTGTGCAACATGGCCAACGTCCTGCAGCACATCGGCGACTATTCAGCGGCTCTTGACTCGTATCGCCGATCGTCGCAGATTTACGGCCAGGTGGGCGACCGCCGGGGAATCTCGGATGTGCTCAACCAGACCGGCTTCTGCTATGGGCTCATGGATCGCGATGACCAGGCCCTGGCGCACCATCAGAGGGCCCTGTCGCTCGCTCGGGAGATCTCCGAGAGGTACGAGCAGTGCCTGGCTCTGCGCGGCATGGGCGAGGTCTATGAGAGGGCCGGTCGGCTGGAGACCGCCCTGGACTACTACCGGCAGGCTCTGGAGATCGCCCGGGGCATAGGCGACGTGTATCAGGAGTCGCTGAACCTGGATCGGATGGGCAGCGCGCTCGTGCGAAGCGACCCCAGCCAGGCGGAACGGTACTGGCGCCAGGCAATCGGGGAGTTCGAACGTATGGGCGTGCCGGAGGGCCCTGCGGCACGCTTGCGACTCGCGCAAGTAGAGAGATACGACTAAAACCCGACAGACCACCCCATATATCTAGCAATAGCTATTCTATTCACAAACACCCTAACAGCCCGAAAAATGGGTGCTATCTGGCGGTCAAGGGCACCTATCTGAAGGTATAGAATTACTCTCGCAACGCCGGGCACATCGCCATATATGTGCTTCATATACGTGTGCCCTGCCCACGTCGAGATCAAGCTCCTCTGGGAGACAAGTGAAGAAGAAATGTGCAGCGCTCCTCGCGAGCGCTCTCATGTTCATGACGTCGGTGCAGTTTGCCGATTTCGTGAATTCTTCGCCGAGTCACACCAAGCATAGCGTAACAAGCATAAGCAATTAGGTGTAGCTCAGCGGCAGACTCTGGATGAGAGGCGGTAATGTTCGTCTCTCATCCAGAATAATACGAAATCGCGATCTTCCGCGAACTACGCCGACTGCCCACTTCTCTCGCGACTCGCCGACCAGGCCATATTGTCCTCGTGGGACTCCGCCAACGCGCAACTCGTCCAGCAATCGCACACCACGACCAACACGGTCGGCGGAGACGCGCGCGTCCATGAAACGGCGATCCAGGCCGGGCAGGTGTTCGGCGGCATGAACCTTCACCCTCCTCCATGACCGCCTAACGGTCAAACCAATCGGTGACGGACCAAACGCCGCTCCCGCGCGCGCCACAACATTACCCGCGTCCACTCCGGGAATCCTTGGCCAATCGCGACATATCCCGCAATTTCGTTTATTTACTTTGAAATTGTGTTTGCGCATTCGAATGAGAACTCGAATTTGACACCGGGAATGGGCGCGGACCATTATTGATCCCGACCGGGGGCCCAAAGTCGTCTAAAGGTTGAGTCAAATACCGTGCCCCGGTTATTTTTCGCCGATCGTCGGGAGGGTGGCTAGTGACGGTGGAGAAGCACCAGCTGAGACTGGGTACGGCTGCCGCACGTAAACCACCGAAGGCCACCGAATTCGACGTCAGCGAAACCATCGGCCGCTGAGAGCAGGACCTGGAGGGCGTTTCCTCCGGAATGGATGTCACCGGCCCGGCGCCATAGGGCCACTCCGCTTCGCGACCTGAGGAGTGAATTGTGACCGTTCAGAACGATCAGCTGAGCCTGGGCACCGCCGCCGCGCGGAAGCTCGCCACGACCACCAAGACCGTGCCGCAGATGCAGGGCATCACGTCGCGGTGGCTGCTGAAGGTGCTGCCGTGGGTGGAGGTGTCGGGCGGGGCCTATCGGGTCAACCGGCGGCTCACCTACACCGTCGGCGACGGCCGGGTCAGCTTCACCAATGTGGGGGCCTCGATCCGGGTCGTCCCGCAGGAGTTGTGCGAGCTGCCGCTGCTGCGCGGCTACGAGGACACGGACACGCTGGAGCGCCTGGCGGGCCGGTTCACCCAGCGTGACTTCGAGCCGGGTGACATCATCGTGGCCTCGGGCGACCCCGCCGACGAGGTGGTGCTGGTGGCGCACGGGAAGCTTGACCGGCTGGGGGTCGGCCCCTACGGGGACGAGGCGGTGCTGGGGAACCTGGCGGACGGGGACCATCTCGGGGACAGGTCCCTGCTCGGGCCCGGCACCTGGGAGTTCACGGTCAAGGCGACCACGGCGGGAACCGTGCTGACCCTGGCCCGGCGGGCGTTCGAAGAGTTGCTGGCCCAGTCCGACTCGCTGCGCGCCCAGGTGGACGGCTACCTGTCGGCGGCCGACCGGCCGCAGGACGGTCACGGCCAGGCCGCCATCGCGCTCGCGGCCGGGCACCACGGCGAGGCCGTCCTGCCGGGCACGTTCGTCGACTACGAGGTCTCCCCTCGGGAGTATGAGCTGAGCGTCGCCCAGACCGTGCTCCGCGTGCACACCCGGGTCGCCGACCTCTACAACGACCCGATGAACCAGACGCAGCAGCAGCTGCGCCTCACCATCGAGGCGCTGCGCGAGCGGCAGGAGTACGAGCTGATCAACAACCGCGAGTTCGGGCTGCTGCACAACGCCGACCTGAAGCAGCGCATCCACACCAGGACCGGGCCGCCCACGCCCGACGACCTCGACGAGCTGCTCAGCCGCAGGCGCAAGACGCAGTTCTTCCTCGCGCACCCGCACGCCATCGCCGCCTTCGGCCGCGAATGCACCAAGCGCGGGGTGTATCCGCCGGTGGTGGACGTGAACGGGAGCCATGTCCCGGCCTGGCGGGGCGTGCCGATCCTGAACTGCAACAAGATCCCGATCAGCGACTCCCAGACCACCTCGATCCTGGCGATGCGGACCGGCGAGGAGGACCAGGGCGTGGTCGGGTTGCGCCAGACGGGCCTGCCGGACGAGGTCGAGCCGGGGCTCAACGTGCGGTTCATGGGGATCAACGAGCAAGCGGTGATCTCGTATCTGGTCAGCGCGTACTACTCGGCGGCCGTGCTGATCCCGGACGCGCTGGGCGTGCTGGAGAACGTGGAGCTCGGGCACTGATGACCGCGGAGTCGATCGAGCGGCGCACGGCCGGTGCGGTGCTGGACTGGGGCCGGGCGCTGCTGCGCCCGGCCCTGGGCCCGGCGGTGGACCAGCTGCCGGCCCCGATGCGCCACATCACCGGGTATCACCTGGGCTGGTGGGACGCGCACGGCGTCCCGGCCGAGGCCGGCGGGGGCGGCAAGGCGGTGCGGCCCACGCTGGTGCTGCTGGCGGGCGAGGCGGCCGGTGGCGAGGCGGGCGAGGCGCTGCCCGCCGCGGTCGCGGTGGAGCTGGTGCACAACTTCTCCCTGCTCCATGACGACGTGATGGACGGGGACGCGACCCGGCGGCACCGGCCGACGGCCTGGAGCGCGTTCGGGGTGAGCCAGGCCATCCTGGCGGGTGACGCGGTGCTGACGCTGGCGTTCGACGTGCTGGCGTCCAGCGGTCACCCGCTCGCCCGGGAGGGCGTGTCGGCGCTCAGCGCGACGGTGCAGGAGCTGTTGAACGGGCAGAGTTCGGACGTCGAGTTCGAGGGCCGGGCGGAGGTGGAGCTGGCCGAGTGCCTGCGCATGGCGAGCGGCAAGACCGGCGCGCTGATCGCGTGCGCGTGCGCGCTGGGCGGCATCTTCGGCGGCGGGACGGCGGCGCAGGTCGAACATCTGCGGGCCTTCGGCGACCGCTTAGGGCTGGCGTTCCAGCTGGCCGATGATCTGCTCGGCATCTGGGGGGATCCGGTGGTCACCGGCAAACCGGTCTACTCGGATCTGGCGAATCGTAAGAAGTCGCTTCCCGTGGTGGCCGCGCTCACCTCCGGCACGGCCGCCGGGCGCGAGCTGGCCGCCCTCTACCGGCGCGAGGCCCTGCTCTCCGACGACGAGCTCACCCGCGCCGCGGGTCTCATCGAGGAGGCCGGGGGCAGGGCGTGGAGCCAGTCCACGGCCGACGCCCTGCTGGAAGAGGCTCTCACCCGCCTGAACGCGGCCGGTCTGGCTCCCCGCCCGGCCGCGGATCTCACCACGCTGGCCGGGCTGATGACCCACCGCATGGTCTAGTGGCCCGGCCCGCAACCTTGACCCGGTGATTCGCGCTCCCGGTCGGCAGCCCTCGAACCGGGTCAAGGTTCGGAGACACCCACTAGCGTCACCGGCATTGGGCGAGCATGTGGGATTTGTCCAGGCGGGTGACCGGGAGGTCGTATTTCAGGGCGACCTGGGCGAAGCGTACGACGTAGGCGCAACGGATCCGGCGGGAGGGAGGGAGCCAGGAGGCGGGGCCTGAGCCGCCTTTGGCTTCGTTGGCGGGGCCGTACACGGGGAGGAGGTTGAGGGGGTCGTTGGCGATGCGGAGGCGTTTGGCGCGGGACCAGCGGGACGCGCCCATGCGCCATTCGTAGGAGAGCGGGACGACGTGGTCGACCTGGATGCGGTCGGCGTCCGCTTTGCGCCAGTGGATCGTCCGTCCCGTGTACGGATCGTCCAGGGTCATCGCCTCCACCACGCAGGTGGAGCCCTCGCGGAAACGAACGTCGTCGCCGTCCCGGGCGAGGAGATCGTTGCGGGTGTCGCAGCCGTTGCGCGCGTACGGCACGGCGGTCGCGGCGTCGGCCCAGTTCTCGCCGAACCGGTCGCGCCGGTAACCGGTCTTGGGCCCCATCCCGGCCACCCGCAGCGAGCGGATCAGGTCGAGCGCGGCGGAGCGGTCCCTCGCCGAGGTGATCGGCACCAGGCCGGGCTTGGTGCCGTCCGGGTTGTCCAGGGGGTTGGCGCGCTCCCGGACCCCGGTCTGCCCGGCGAGCGACGCCACCACCACCCCGGCCGCGAGCACGGCGACCATGTTCCGCGTCCCCATGTCCGGATGATGACCGACAAGTCATCTATTGTCTCTGGCGGCGTTGCCTCAATACCGCCGCATCCGGCTCACCAGGGGCACTACCAAGCGGGATCCCGGAGGGACCCGGCGCGATCCTGCTCAAGAGCGATGGCGATGCCGGCCAAAGGCGGTCACGCCCAAAGGTGGTGGTCGCGACCTAAGGTGCTGGCGGCTAAAGGTGGCGACCGGCACCGTCTCATGGGGCGACTACGGGCCCGACGCCGGAACCGCCAGCCCCACCCGCGGGCCGCTGGCCCGCCGAAGGCACGCAGCACGTTCCCGGTGGCGTCGGTCACCGGACCGCCCTTGGCGCCCAGCGCCCAGGTGGATCTGCACGGCGTAGGTGACGGCTAAAGGTGGTGGCGGAGGGCGGCGGTGGCGGTGGCGGTTCTGAGGTCGCGGATGCCGGGTCTGCCCCGTCTTGGGTGGATGTTGTTGGTGAGTAGGACGACCGTCAGGGTGTGGCCGGGGTCGATTACCAGGGATGTGCCTGTGAATCCGGAGTGGCCGTAGGCGTCGGAGAGCGGGCCCACTATCGCGGGGTCGCCGATGCGCACGCCGAGTCCCTGGCGGAAGTCGGCGCCCGTCACGTTCTGGTCGCGCGTCATCTCGGCGACCGTGTCCGGCGAGATGACGCCCGCGCCTCCGGTGCGGAGCATCTCGCCGAAGCGCAGCAGGTCCCCCGCCGTGGAGAACAGGCCCGCGTGACCGGCGACGCCGCCGAGCGCGTGCGCGGTCTCGTCGTGCACTTGACCTCGTACGCAGCCACCGCGCCAGGGCTTGTACTCGGTCGCGGCGATTCTCGGCACGAGGCCGGGATCGGGCAGGTATGTCGTGTCGGCGAGCCCCAGCGGCCCGGTGACCCGGTCGCGGACGAGCACGTCCAGCGGCGCCCCGCCCGCGATCTCGGCGACCCGTCCCAGCGTGATCATGCCGACGTCGGAGTAGACGTACTCCACGGGCGGGCCCGAGGGCGTGGAAAGCATCAGGTCCCATCGCGGGTCCCCCGGCGGCGCCGCGTCGACGTGCTGTACCGGCGGCAGGCCGGAGGTGTGCGTGAGCAGGTGCCTGACCGTGACCGCGGGCCGGTCGCCGTAGTAACCGGGCAGCCAGGTCGCGACCGGTTCGTCGAGCCCGAGGCGCTCGTCCTCGGCCAGGGACAGCACGACCACCGTGGTGAACAGCTTGGTGATCGACGCGATGTCGAAGATGGTGTCGATCCGGGCGGCGGGCCGCTCGGCTGCGAGAGTACCCGCCGCATCCGCGTACCTGACGACCTCCCCGGCCACCGCCGCGGCCATAGGAACCCCGTCCACCCCGATGATGGCCACAGCCGCCGAGGCTGCCTCCGGCACCGCCGCCCTGAGCAGGTCGTCAAGCATTCGGCCCTCGCCACATACGCTCACTTCAAAGAACACCCGTCATGCGCACTTCTAAGGAACACCCATCACGCACACTCCTGAGGAACACCCGTCACGCACACTCCAAGGAAGCCCGTCACGCGCACCCCTCAGGAACACCCGTCACGCACACTCCAAGGAAGCCCGTCACGCGCACCCCTCAGGAACACCCGTCACGCACACTCCAAGGAACATCTCTCACGTGCACTTCAAGGAGCACCCGTCACGCGTTCAAGGCGTTGTCCAGGCGCTCCCCTGAGGCGGCGAGGATGACACGAGCATGCTCTGCCGTCACCCGGCGTTCGATCATGATGACGGCGGTCTTCAGCTCGAGGTCCGCGGCCTCCAGGATGGCTCGGGCGTCGTGGAGGCCGACACCGGTGATGTCGCTGACGATGCGGGCGGCGCGATCGGCCAGCTTCGTGTTGGTCGCGGCCATCTCGACCATGTGGTTCCCGTAGGTGCGCCCGCATCTGATCATCGTGATCGTGGAGATCATGTTGAGGACCAGCTTCTGGGCGGTGCCCGCCTTCAGGCGGGTGGACCCGGTCACCACCTCGGGCCCGACGACGACCTCGATGGCGTGGTGCGCAGCAGCCGAGAGCGGGCCTCCAGTGTTACAGGACAGGCCCACCGTGAGCGCGCCGACGCGGCGAGCCTCAGTGACCGCAGCGACGACGAACGGGGCCCGGCCGCTGGCGGAGATGCCCACTACGGAGTCGAGCGAGCCAGCGCCCTCGGCCCGGATGGCGGCCGCCCCCGCGCCCGCGTCGTCCTCGGCTCCCTCGACGGACCGGACGAGCGCCTCCGCGCCACCGGCGATGATGCCGCACACCAGGTCAGGGTCGGTGCCGAAGGTCGGCGGGCACTCGGAGGCGTCGAGCACGGCCAGCCGCCCCGAGGTGCCCGCGCCGACGTACAGCAGCCGCCCGCCGCGCGCCATCCGCGCGGCGATCGCGTCGATGGCGGCGGAGATCGCCGGGATGGCGAGGGCCACCGCGCCGGGCACGGTGGCGTCGGCCGTGTTCATGCGTCGGGCGATCTCCTCGGTGGACAGCCTGTCGATCCGGCGGTACCGCGGATCGCTCTGTTCGGTGACCAGCGCACCAAGCGACTGAGTCATGACACCTCCTTGAAGCGGCGGCGGTAGAGCCAGAAGACCCGCTCGACCCGCGCGCCGACCGCCTTGGCGTAGAAGTGGATGGGGCCGACCCAGCCGATCTGCGCGCTGCGCAGCCCGGCGGCGGCCTGGTCGGCGAGGCAGCGCCGCAGGAGGACCCGGCCGACGCCGAGCCCGCGCGCCGCCTCGGCCGTGCCCATGGGGCCGAACCAGAGGGGCCGCGCCCCCCAGGAGGCGAAACCGAGGATCTCGCCCTCACGCTCGGCGTAGTGACAGCCGGCCGCCTGCTCGGCCTCCCACGCCCAGGAGTCGCGCCATTGCTTCCGCACGAACTCGACCACCTCGGCGCGCTCCCCCGCCGGGGCCGCCCGCACGGTGATCCCCTCGTTCGCGAGGCGGGCGAGGTCGGCGTCGCAGGAGAGGTCGCCGCTAAGGTCCACGGTCATGTTCCAGGCGGCGTGATACCGCTCGTAGCCGAGGCTCTCGGCGAGGCAGTGGGCGGGGGTGTAGCGCACGTCGATGCCGGGCCAGGCGTAACAGGGCGGGTTGCCGGCGAAGCGCGCCTCCTCGGCCCCCTGCGCGCGCAGCCACTCCTCGGCCGCCCCGACCAGCGCGCGGCCCAGGCCGCGCCGCCGGGCGCCGGGATCGACGGCCAGCAAGTCCACATGCCCGATATTTCCGGACATGGAGGCGAAGATCACGCCGTCGAGGTCCGGTGTGGCGAGTGCCGTCCACCGGCGTCCCGGAGGAGGCGCGGCCAGCCGGGCCACGAGTTCCGGCGCGGCGTCGTCCAGGGTGAGCGCGGCCCGGGCCAGCTCGCCCGCGTCGAGAGGAGCAGGAAGGATGTCGATCACGCGCTGGCCTCCACGGGGATGACGGCGCGAGGCTGCGGGTGATAGCACGCGTGTCCGTGCACCGTACCTTCCAGGGAAGGCCGTTCACTCTCGCAGCGCTCGGTCCTGAATGGGCACCTGCGCGCGAACAGGCAGCCGGTGTCCGCGTGCCGCTCGTCGAGCGCCTCGGTGGGCACGACCCGCTCCGCCCCCGGCCGCTCGACCCCGCGCAGCACGGGGATCGCCGAGAGCAGCGCCTGCGTGTACGGATGCACGGGCTCGGAGATGACGGCCTCCGTAGGCCCGCGTTCCACAACCTGCCCGCGATAGATGACGTACAGTTCGCCATCGTCACCGATATACCTGGCCGTGGCAATGTCGTGAGTGATGAACAGCACGCTGACGTTCAGCCGCTCCCGCAGGTCCTTGAGCAGAGCGAGAATGCCAAGCCGCAGCGACACATCGATCATCGACACGGACTCGTCCGCGACGAGCACCTCCGGATCGACGGTGAGCGCCCGCGCGATGACGACACGCTGCCGCATGCCGCCGGACAGCTGGTGCGGGTAGCGCGGCAGCACGTACCCGGGATCGATGCCCACCAGGGTCAGCAGCTCGCGCGCCCGCTCCTCCGCCCACGCCTTCGATCGGCCCTTCTGCCGCGCGCGCAAGGCCAGCGGCGCGTGCAGGGTCTGATGGATCGTGCGGGTCGGGTTGAGCGCGGAGTACGGATCCTGGTGAATGAGCTGCACCCTGCGGAAGTGCGCCTGCCGCTGCCGGTGCCGCAACCCCGACATCGGCGTCCCGTCGATGACGATCTCGCCGGAGTCATAGGTCTCCAGCCCGGCGACAATCCGCCCCAGCGTGGTCTTCCCGCAGCCGGACTCGCCGATGAACGTGACGGCCCCGCCCTTCTCGATGGCGAAGTCCACACCCCGCAACGCCTGGACATCACGCCCGCCGAGCAGGTTCCCGCGCTGCCTGTACGTCTTGGTGACGCCGGTCCCCGTGATCACACGTACTCCTTCCGGACGGCGAGGTTGACCGGCCGGCCGACCGCGTGACAGGCGACGGTGCGCTCGCCGTAGGCGGCGGGGGCCGGGTCCACGGTGTCGCAGACGGCCATGCGCAGCGGGCAGCGCTCCCGGAACACGCACCCCTCGGCCGGGATGGTCCCCAGCGTGGGCGGCCGCCCCGGCAGCGCCGTGGCCTCGCCGATGTCGCCGGACAGGCGCGGGATCGCGCGGATCAGGCCCCGCGTGTACGGATGCCTGGGCGAGCCGAGCACGTCCATGGTGGGACCGTGCTCGACGACGCGCCCGCCGTACATGACGGCGAGGCTGTCGGTGACCTCGGCCGCGACGCCGATGTCGTGCGTCACGATGAGCGTGGTGAGCCCGCGCTCGCGGTGCACCTCCTTGACGATCCGCAGGATGGTCGCCTGGGTGATCATGTCGAGGGCGGTGGTGGGCTCGTCGAGCACGACCAGGTGGGCGTTGAGCACGAGCGCGAGCATGATCCCGACACGCTGCCGCATGCCGCCGGACAGCTCGTGCTGGTAGGAGTCGAGCACGCGCCCGCCGTCCAGCCCCATCCGGCCGAGCAGCGCCCTGGCCTCGCGCAGCAGGGCCGGGAGGTCGGCCACGTCGTGCGAGCGGCCGAGGTCCAGGAGCTGCTTGCCGACCGTCTTCAATGGGTTGAGGGAGTTCTGCGCGGCCTGGAAGACGTAGCCCACCTGGCGGCCACGGGCGCGCCGGAGATCGTCTCCGGTCAGCCGCACGACATCCCCGAGGCCGTCGATCTCGACGCTCCCGCCGGAGATCCTGCCGGGCGGCTGGACCGCGTTGAGCAGCGACAGCGCGAGGGTGGACTTGCCCGAACCGGACTCGCCCACGATCCCGGTGATGGTGCCGGGCGCGAGCGTGAGCCCGACGCCCGCGAGGGCGGGCAGCTCACCCACCGGCGTCCGGTAGACGACGGTAAGGTCCTGAACGCGCACGCCCGGCGCGAAAGATTCGGTCATCTGCCCCTACTCCTCACGCAGCCGTGGGTTGAAGATCTCGTCCATCGCGTCGACGACCAGCACGATGCCCAGCGTCAGCAGCAGGATCGCCAGCAGCGGCGCCAGCAGGTACGGCAACGCCGCCGCGCTGGTCAGCGCCCCGCCGCCGAAGACCGCGAGGTTCAGCATCACGCCCCAGTTGTTGGCGTCGAACGGCAGCACTCCCAGGAAGAACAACCCCACCTGCGCATAAATCGCCCCGGTGACGGCGATGAGCATGTTCATCGCGATATACGGCGCCATGCTGGGCAGCAGCTCGCGCCCGACGATGTGCCGGGTGGACAGCCCGAGCCCTCTGGCCGCCTCGATGAACCCGCGCTCGCGCAGGGACAGCGTCTGCGACCGCACCGCGCGGGCGATGCCGCCCCAGCCGAGCACCCCGAGGACCACGCCCATCTCCAGCGGGCTGGTGAACTTCCACACGGTGGACAGCACCAGCAGCAGCGGCAGCCCGGGGATGGTGAGCTGCAGGTCGGTGAGGCGCATGAGCACGGTGTCCCAGCGCCCCCGGTGGAACCCGGCGAGCAGCCCGATCCCGGTGCCGAGCGCGACCGTGATGACGGCCGTGGCGAGGCCGGCCAGCAGGACGTACCTGGTGCCGGTGACGACCAGGGCGAGCACGTCGGTGCCCTCGAAGTCGGTGCCGAAGGGGTGGGCCCAGCTCGGCGCGGCGTAGAGCGCGTTGTCGTCGCGGGGCAGCGGGCTCGGGTAGAGCAGCGGCCCGAACAGGCCCATGAACGCGAACAGCGCGACGATGGCGACGCCCGCCATCCGGCTGGGTTTGCGCCGCATGACCCGCAGCACGCCGCGCCAGAAGTTGCGCCGCGGCGTGGCGGGCGCGGGCAGCAGCTGGGTGACGGTCATGCCGCGCCTCCCGTCCGGACTCGGGGGTCGATCACGGCGTACAGCAGGTCGGCCGCGATGTTGGCGACGACGATCGCCACGGTGATCACCAGGAAGGTCCCGCCCATCAGCGCGTAGTCGCGCGCGCCGATGCTGTTGACGAGCAGCAGGCCGAGCCCCGGATAGTTGAAGATCGTCTCGATGAAGATGGCGCCGCCGAAGAGCATGCCCAGCGACAGCGCCAGGATCGTGAACAGCGGCAGGATCGCGTTGCGGGCGATGTATCGGAACAGCACGCTGCGTTTCAGGCCGCGCAGCTCGGCGGCGAGGATGAAATCGTCGCCGAGCACGGTGGCCACGCTCGACTTCATCGCCAGGATCCAGCCGCCGTAGCTCGCCAGCGCGTACGTCAGGACCGGCAGCGTGGCGTGCTGGACCAGCGAGACGATATAGGCCGCGTTGAAGCCGGGCTCGAACGAGATGTCCACCGGACCGCCCGCGGGCAGGATCGGCCACAGCGTCGTGAAGATGGCCGTGACCAGCAGCCCGATGACGTACTGCGGAACGCCGTGCAGCAGCGAGCCGGAGATGGCGAGCGCGTCGCCGAGCTTGCCGGAGCGTTTGATCGCCGCGTAGACGCCCAGCGTCACCCCGAGCAGGAAGCTCAGCAGGGTGCCGCCGAGCACGGGCAGGACGGTCCACTTGGCCGCCGACCCGATGAGCGTGGCCACGCCGGTGCCCGGGGTGCTGAGCGACTGGCCCAGGTCGCCGTGGATCAGGCCGTTCAGGTAGCCGGTGTACTGATCCCACAGGCTGCCGGTCGGCAGGAAGCCGTACAGCGCGGCCGTGGCCCGTTCGGCCTGGTCGGGGCCCATGCCCTGTTCGATGAGCTTTTCGTACTGGCCCCTGACGGGGTCGCCGGGGATGTTGCGGATGATCACGAAGCTGATCGTGGTGACCACCCAGATCATGGCGATCCCGCGGGCCAGGTGGCCCGTGAGACGCCGTATGACGGTGTTCATGAGCCTGCCTTCTCCTTGATCATGCCGAGCTGCATCCACACGCCCGCCGGGAGCCGCAGCACGTCGCTGTCGGCGGGCGGCCAGCCGGTGTAGCGGGAGGTGCTGACGAACTGGGTGTTGACGTAGTCGTAGAGCTGGATGACGGGAAGCTGCTGGTTGGTCAGCTTGGCCAGCGTGCCGACGATCCGCCGCTGCTCGTCCGGGTTGGCCGCGTTGAGCCGGCTGGTGAGCGCGCCCGGGTTGATCCCGTCGATGATCTCCGGCCCGCCCATCCAGTTGCCCTGCGTGCCCGGCGGCACGTGCGTGAGCTGCCCCGCGAGGAGCTGCCATCCGTTGGCCGACCCGTAGATCCGCTGGTAGATGTTGTACGGCGACGGGCCGAGCGCCATCAGCCAGAACCCGACGTCGTACTTCCCGGCCGCCAGCTCGTCCAGGTACAGCGTGTAGTCCGCCGCCGTGAGCACGGTCGCGTCGATGCCGTGGTCGTTGAGCTGGCTGGTGATGGCCTTGGCGGCGGCGACCCAGTCGGAGAACGACGCCGGGACGTGGATCTCCACCTTCCACGGCGTGCCGTCCGGCATCGCCCACTTGCCGCCCTTCCTGGTCATCCCGGCGGCCTCCAGCTCCTTGGCCGCCTTGGCCGGGTCGACCTGGTACTGGTCCAGCTCGCCGATCCCGTTACCCAGCCAGGCCTGGGCCGACTTCGCGTGGATGCCGGTGGTCGTCTTGGCGGGGGTGCCCGCCTCGGGCGAGGCCACCTTGGTGACCTGGCTGCGGTCGATCAGGTACGCCAGGGCTCTGCGCACGTGCACGTTGTCGTACGGCTTGCGCGTCTGCCCGAAGGCCAGCGACACCGCGACCGGCGAGAAGCCCTTGACCACCTCGTTGCCCTCGGTCTCGCGGATGCGCTTCAGCACCCCGGTCGGCACCGCCGTGAAGGGCGCGCTGTCGAGGGAGCCGGAGATCAGGTAGTTCCAGATCTGCTGGTTGCCCGTGTAGTTGAGCACCTTGACCCGGTCGGGGGCGATGTTCTGGTTCGCGTAGAAGTGCTTGTTCCGCACCAGCAGCGCCTCGCCCGGGTTGACCCGCTCCAGCGTGAACGGGCCCGCCGAGACGTCCTTGGCGGGGGCGAAGGAGATGACCTTCTCCGCCAGCCCGGTGATCTGCGCCTTGGCCTTCTCGGCGGCGGGGCCGGTCCCCCGGGCCGCCTTCAGCGTGGTCCAGAAGTCGGCGGGCAGCAGGTGGCCGAAGACGTGCGCGGGCACGACGACGGTCGACAGGACGTTGCGGAGGAACAGGTTGCTCTTGCTGGCGCCCTGCGTGACCTTGACGGTCCGCGCGTCCACCACCCGCACATCGGCCGCCGAGCCGGCCGCCTTCGGGTCCACCGCGTACGCCGTGCCGCCCTGGGTGTAGGCGAGGCCGATGGAGGTGCGCACGTCCTCGCTGGTCACCGGCTTGCCGTCGGACCATCTGGCCTTCGGCTGCAGGTGGATGACGACCTCGCCCTGGTCGGGTGTCACGGTCCAGCTCGCGGCGATGCCCGGGTAGAACCTGTTGGGGTCGACCGGGTCGTTCTTGGGCCACGCCAGCGTCATCGCGTCGTAGCCCAGGAACGTGTTCCCCTGGGGATTGAACGGGTTGATCGGCGCGGTGGCGTCGATCTGCTTGGCGCCGTCGATCGTGGTGTAGACGCCCGAGTCGGCGGACCCCCCCACGCCGCCACACGCGGTGACGGTGGCGATCAGCGCGGTGACCGTGATCGCCGCGAGTCGTCTCATGAACTGCTCCTGGATGCCGATTGCCCGGACCTTACGCGCGGGCTCCCAGGCCCGTCAATTATTTTCTTCCGCGACGGCAAACGTGGAGTTAATTTTTACCAATGCCCGTCTAGCTGCGGATACGCCTTCCACCGTACCTGTCGAGAGCACCCTTCGTGACCCTCAGGGCGGCGTCGGAGCGCTCGAAGGTGCGCTGCGCGACGCCCACGAAGACGCAGTCGACAATCAGCAACTGGCTGATGCGGCTGGCGAGCGCGCCGGGCCTGAAGGCGGTTTCGCGGCCCGCCGAGATCAGCACGTGGCCGGCCAGATCGGCGAGCGTGGAGCGCGGGTTGTTGGTGATGGCGACCGTCGTCGCCCCCGCCTCGCGCGCGGTCCTGACCGGCTCGACCACGTCGGCCGTCTCGCCCGTGCAGCTCACGGCCACCCAGACGTCCTGCGGCCCGGCCAGCGCCGCCGCCGTGAGGGCCAGGTGCACGTCCGCGAAGGGGTGGCCGGCGATGCCGATGCGCATCAGCTTCTGCGCCATGTCCGCCGCCACCAGGCCGGACGCGCCCACGCCGACCACGCTGACCCTCCTGGCGCCGATCAGGGCGTCCACGACGGCGCCCAGCCGCTCGGGCGCGAGCTGGGCCGCCGTGTCCGCGAGCGCGTCGGACTCCGCCCGGGTCACCTTCGCGATCACCTCGGCCAGCGGGTCGCCGGGGGCCAGGTCGCCGGGCACCAGCCGGTCCCGCTCCCCCTGCGCCGACGCCGCCGCCAGCGCCAGGCGCAGCTCGGAGTAGCCCGAGAAGCCCAGCGCGCGGGCGGTGCGCACGATCGTGGCCTGGCTCGTGCCCGACGCCGCGCTCAGCTCGGTGATCGTGCTCTTGGCCACCGTCGCGGGATCGTCGAGGATCAGCCGGGCGATGGACCGCGCCGACGGGGTGAGTGAGGGCAGCACGGCCCGCACGCTCGCCACCAGGTTCGTGCTCATCGGGGGTTCTCCTGTTCGGGGGGTCAACTGGTGAGCCAGCGCGCGGCGGCACGCGCCGACGCGCGGGAGTTTCCGTGGGTGGCGACGTACACCGCTCCCGCGGGCGGCCCCGGCAGGCCCATCTCCACCACCACCGCGTCCGGTCTGGCCCGCAGGGCCTCCCCGAGAAGCTCCTGGATCCAGCCGTGGCGGGCGGCGTCCCGCACGACGATCACGAGGGGCCGCTCGCGGTCGCGCAGATCGGGAAGCGGGTCCCCGGGGTGCACGGAGATCCCTTGGGTCCCGGGCAGCAGCTCGGCGACCGCCCCGGCGAACCCGGGCGGCGCGACGCCGTCCACCGCCTGGTTCTGCCGCGCCGACAGCTCGACGACCAGCGGAGCCCGCGCGAGCACGGGCCGTCGCACCTGGCCCGTCACCCGCAGTGCCGCGGTGGCGGCGGTCAGGCCGAGATCGTCGTCGGGGTCGTTCGCGGCGGCGGCTCTGGCGGGCGCCTGCCCGGCGTGCCAGTCGACGAGGGCCCGCACCCGGGCCGCCGCCTCCGCCAGGCGTTCCTCGGGCAGGCGTCCCTGGCGTACGGCGGCCACGATGGCGTCGCGGAGGGCGTACACGCTGGACCCGTCGGGCGAGGAGATGCCCGCGCAGACGGCGTCGGCCCCGGCGGCCAGGGCGCGGACGGCGATCTCGCCGGGCTCGTGGTAGGCCGCGACGGCGCGCATCTCGATCGCGTCGGTCACCACCAGGCCCTCGAAGCCCAGCTCCTGCCGGAGCAGCCCGGTCAGCACGGGGCGGCTCAGCGTGGCGGGCACGTCGTCGAGCGCGGGCACGAGCAGGTGCCCGCACATGATCGCCCGTACGCCCGCCCCGATGGCGGCGCGGAACGGCGGCAGGTCCCGGGCCTCGACCGTCTCCCGCGACGCGGTCACGGTGGGCAGCTCCAGGTGGGAGTCGGTCACCGTGTCGCCGTGCCCGGGGAAATGTTTGGCGCACGCCGCCACCCCCGCGCCCTGCAGCCCGCCGATCCAGGCGGCGGTGTGCTGGGCCACCAGGCCGGGTTCCGGGCCGAAGGACCTGACGCCGATGACGGGGTTGGCCGGGTTGGCGTTGACGTCGGCCACCGGCGCGTAGTCCAGCGTGATCCCTGCGGCGGCGAGCAGGCGGCCGATCCGCCGCGCCACCCTCCCGGTCACGGCCAGGTCGCCGCCGACGCCGAGCGCCCGGTTTCCCGGCCATGAGCTGCCGGTGCTCGCCTCGAGCCGGGTGACGGACCCGCCCTCCTCGTCCACCGCGACGATGACGTCCGGGCTCTCCGCGCGGATCGCGGCCACGAGGTCCGCCGTCCGCCCCCCGTCCGCGAGGTTGCGCGCGAACAGGACGACCCCGCCGAGCCCGTCCCCGAGCGCCCGCCGCAGCCAGTCGGGCGGCGCGGTCCCGTCGAATCCCGGCTGCAGGACGCTCATCGCCGTCCGCTCAAGATTCACGCGCACTCCCCGATGACTCGCCGGTGCAGGTCGGCCGAGGGGAAGGCGGCGCGGAGCGCGAGGGCGGCGGCCCCGGCCGCGCCGTCGCGGGCGGGGATGGGGCGGGCGGCGTCGCCGAACTCGGCCCGGACCCGGCGCGCCAGCTCGGTGGGCTGGGTGAGCAGGGAGCCCGCCAGGACCAGCGGTCCCTCGCCGGGGCCGAGCGCGCGCGCCGTGGCGGCGAGGCGACAGGCGGCCTCGTCGAGGATGGCGCTTGCGGCCTCGTCGCCCTCGCGGGCCGCCGCGTCCACGAGCGGGGCGAAGGTCGCGAGCCAGGCCGGGCCCGAGTCGGCCACCTGGGCGTACACGGTGGAGACGATATCGCCCACCGAGGTCCCGAGCGCGGCGAGCCGGTCGAGCAGCACGGTGGGCCCGGCGCGGCCGTCGAGCGACTTCAGCGCCGCCGTCACGGCCCGCCTGCCGATCCACACCCCGGACCCCTCGTCGCCGACCAGCCAGCCGTGGCCGTCGGCGACCGCCGCGATCTCCCACCGCGCGATCCGGGCCGCCACCGCGCCCGTCCCGGCGATCAGCACCGTGCCGTCCGGCTCGGCGGTGGCGCTCGCGAAGGCCACGAGCACATCCGCCACGACGGACGGGTGACCGGGCAGCCCGGCCGAGCGCCACGCCTCCCCCGCCAGCCGCCTGGCCCGCTCGGCGCCCGACCCGGCCAGGCCGAAGACACCACCCGCGACGAGCGCGGGATCGAGGCCGTCCATCGCGGCGCGGAGCGCGGCGAGCAGGTTGGCGGCCGGATCGGCGACCGAGACCACGTTCGCGCCGCCCGCGCGCCCGCGCCCCGCCACCTCCCCCGTCTCGCTGACCACCACGCACCGCGTGCTGGTCCCCCCGCCGTCCAACCCGATGATCAAAGCAGTCACAGCCGTCCCCTCTGGAGATACCTTCCAAAAATCTACAAGAGGGGGAAGATTTCCTACACAACGGGGTCACGTTGACATCCAACACATACAGGTGTAAATAAAAATGAAACCAAATGGAAACGGCGGTTAATCAACATCATGTACGCGGAGGAGCGCCAGCAGGAGATCCTGCGCCGAGCCCGGGAGGCCGGGCGGGTGGACGTGGTCACGCTGGCCGAGGAGCTGCTGGTCACCACCGAGACCATCCGGCGGGACCTGACCGCGCTGGAGCGGACCGGCGTGCTGCGCCGGGTGCACGGCGGCGCCATCCCGGTGGAGCGGCTGGGCTTCGAGCCCGCCCTGGCCGCCAGGGACGAGGTGCTGACCGCCGAGAAGGAGCGTATCGCCAAGGCCGCCCTGGCCGAACTCCCCCAGGACGGCGCGATCATCATCGACGCGGGCACCACCACCGGCCGCCTGGCCCAGGTGCTGCCCGCCGACCGGGAGCTCACGGTCATCGTCAACTCGCCGCCGCTGGCCACGGTGCTGGCCACCCGGGCCAACCTGTCGGTGATCATACTGGGGGGCCGGGTGCGCGGGCGCACCCTCGCCACCGTCGACGACTGGGCGCTGCGCCCGCTCGACAACCTGCACGTGGACGTGGCCTTCATGGCCACCAACGGCTGCACGGTGAGCCGGGGCCTGACCACGCCCGACCCGGCCGAGGCCGCCATCAAGCGGGCGATGATCGCCGCGGCCCACCGCACGGTCCTGCTGGCCGACCACACCAAGTTCAGCAACAGCTACCTGGCCAGGTTCGCCACCCTGGCCGACATCGACACAGTCGTCACCGACACCGGCCTGGACAGCGGCCTGGCCGCCGACCTGGCCGCCGCCGGACCCGAGGTGATCCGCGCATGACCGTGAAATCGGAGGCCTGATCAGATGGCGAGCATCGAGAGCAAGGACATCCACAAGATCATCGTCGCCTGCGACGCCGGCATGGGCAGCAGCGTGATGCTGGCCGGGCAGCTGCGCAAGACGCTGAAGGGCCAGGACATCGAGGTGGCGCACACTCCCGTCAACGCGATTCCGGCCGACGCCGACGTGGTGCTCTGCCACGCCGGCCTGGCGGCCAGGGCCCGGGCGTCGGCGCCTGGCACGGTGCTGATCCCGTTCCAGATCTTCATCGGCGACCCGGCGGTGACCGGGCTGATCTCCACGATCAAGAATGGTGGCACCGTTCATGGCTGAGGGCGTGCTGGACCGGCGGGCCGTGCATCTCAAAGCGGTCGCGGTCAACCGGGAGGACGCGATCCGGCAGTGCGGGCAGGCGCTGCTGGCGGTGGGGGCGGTGCGGGAGCCGTACCTGGTGACGATGCTGGAGCGGGAGCAGTCGATCTCCACCTACGTCGGGGAGGGGGTGGCGATCCCGCATGGCACGCTGGCCGGGAAGGACGCGGTGCTGCGGGACGCGCTGTCGTTCCTGCGCTTCCCCGACGGGGTCGACTGGGGCGGCGAGCGGGTGACGATCTGCATCGGCATCGCCGCCACCGGCGACCGTCATGTCGCCGTGCTGGCCGAGCTGGCCGAGATCCTGCTCGACCCTGATCGGGCCCGGGTGCTGCGGGAGACCGCCGAGGTGGACGAGGTCATCGCGATCCTGGGCGGTGGCGCGTGAAGGTCGCGCGTTTCCACGCCCCCGGCGACCTGCGCGTCGAGGAGGCGCCCGAGCCGGTCACCGGCCCGGGCGAGGTCAAGATCCGGGTGCGCAACTGCTCCACCTGCGGCACCGACGTCAAGATCTACAAGCACGGCCACCACCACATCGACCCGCCCCGGGTGATGGGCCACGAGATCGCCGGGGAGATCGTCGAGTCGGCGGCCCCCGGCTGGTCGCCGGGAGACCGGGTGCAGGTGATCGCCGCGATCCCCTGCGGCCGCTGCGCGGAGTGCGCGCGCGGCCGGATGACGGTCTGCCCGAACCAGGAGTCGATGGGCTACCACTACGACGGCGGCTTCGCCGAATACCTGACCGTCCCGGCGAAGGTGCTCGCCGTGGACGGGCTCAACCGGATCCCGGATGGGGTCGGCTTCGCCGAGGCCTCGGTGGCCGAGCCGCTGGCCTGCGTGCTCAACGGCCAGGAGCTGGCCAGGGTGGGCCCGGGCGACGATGTGGTGATCATGGGCTCGGGCCCGATCGGCTGCCTGCATGTACGGCTCGCGCGGGCCAGGGGCGCCGCCCGGGTCTTCCTCGCCGACATCAACCCGGACCGCCTCGCCATGGCCGCCGCGCTGGTACGGCCCGACGCGGCGATCCACACCGACATCGAGGAGCAGATCGCCAAGCTGACCGACGGCCGCGGCGCCGACGTGATCATCACCGCCGCCGCGGCGGGTTCCGCGCAGGAGCAGGCGATCCGGATGGCCGCCCGCCAGGGCCGGATCAGCTTCTTCGGCGGCCTGCCCAAGGACAACCCGATCATCGCCTGCGACTCCAACCTGGTGCACTACCGGGAGCTGACGATCGTCGGCGCCAACGGCTCCAGCCCGGCCCACAACGCCCGCGCGCTGGACCTGATCGCCACCGGCGCGGTCCCGGTCGCCGACCTGATCACCGAACGGCTGCCGCTGACCGACATCCTGGCCGCGATCGACACGGTGGCGCGCGGCGCGGCCATCAAGGTGACCATCGAACCTTGAGAACGGGAGAGACGGTTCCCGAGAGGACCGTGACGATCGCGACCGGCTTGCACGCCCGGCCCGCGGCCGCGGTGCCGGCGCCTAAGGCCGTGCGTGACAACGTGTCCGCGGTGTTCGCGAAGCTTCAGGTGGCCGATCGGGCGCAGGCGATCATTCAGGCGGGGTTGGCGCGCTAGGCGTACGCGGTGATGCCGAGTTTGATCGCGACGAGCAGGCCGCAGGTGGCGGCGAGGATGCGCAGGCTCTGGCCGGGGAGGCGGCGGACGAGGCCGGGGCCGAGGCGGCCGCCGAGCAGCAGGCCGGCGGCGAGCGGGATCGCGGCCAGCCAGTCGACCGGGCCGAACAGGGCGAAACCGAGTGCGGCCACCGCGTTGGCGAACACGCCCAGGACGTTCTTGACGGCGTTGATCCTGGCCGGGAGCTCGGGCAGCGCCGCCATCAGCACGGCTAACATGAGCACGCCTCCGGCCGCGCCGAAATAGCCGAGGTAGATCGCCACCGCGAACACCGTCAGCCGTACCGGCAGGCGCTCGTGGGGGCGTGGGCGCGGCGGCCGGAGCAGCAGCAGCGAAGCGGTGGCGACCAGCAGCGGGGCCGCGAACTCGAACGCGCTCGGCGGCGTGACCAGCAGCAATGCCGCGCCCGCCGCACCCCCGAGTGCGGCGGCCACGCCTAGGCGGCGCAGCAGCGGGCCCTGCCCGGACAGCTCGGGCCGGGAGCCCGCCGCAGCGCCGAGTCCGGTGAACACGAGCGCGACCGTGTTGGTGACGTTGGCGGCCAGCGGCGACAGGCCGAACGCCAGCAGCGCCGGGTAGGAGACGATCGACGCCAGGCTGACGACCGTGCTCAGCAACCCGGCCAGCACACCGGCGGCGAACAGACCAAGAATCTCCCCCGCGACCACCCGGAAACCCAACCACATCGGCGGGATCGGGTTTCACCGGCCCCCAGGAAGCCGTCGCCTTCGGGTCGCTTCGTCCGGGCAACCACAGTGCCCGGGTCGCTTCGTCCGGGCAACCACGGGACCCGGGTCGCTTCGTTTGGGCGACCACGGGGCCCGGCGGGGCCGGGCGGAGCCCGGGGGAAATCAAAGGGAGGGTGGGTGGGAGAACCCCGGTTCGCTGCCTAGTAGCCGCCCGTGTCCGAGCCCGTATCCACCACCGGGTCGGCGGCCGGGGCCGGGCTCTTCACCCGGTGGTCGCTGAGGTGCAGGTCGCCGCCGAGCCTGACCCTGAGGGCGTCCAGGACCGGGCGTTCGCCCAGCACCGTCCAGAGGTTCCCGACCAGGTGCGGGTTGTATTCGGGGGCCTGGTCCATCCATTCGTCCTTGCCCTGCTGGGTGGCGAAGGTGTTCACGAAGAACTGGCCGTCGTCGGTCTTGCAGGCGCCGGTGCGCAGCTCCGCGGCGTCCACTTGGATGTCCGGCGTGCAGCCGACCTTGGCGGCGAGCTGCTCGACGGTGGGGGGAGGGCCGAGGACGGCCTCCGTGTTGGCCGTCTCACCGCCGGGCTCGCTCCCTGAGCAGGCCACGGTGGACAGCAGTGCGAATGCCGAGACGGCGAGCGCGATCTGGCGCGAACTTGTCAACACAATCGAGATACGCGGGGATGCCGTGTCAGGTTCACTCCATGATTATTCCTATTCGCAATGTTATGGGTATAAACCGGGCGCATCGGGAATGTTACTAAGCACCGGGTGATTGAATGCAGATGGCGCCAACAGCGCCCGGCGGCCCGGAAGACCGGCCCGAGCGAGCGGGGGACTCCGCTCGGGCGGTGGCTGCTCTCCGTTGACCACCGGGGGAAACCTTGCCTTCATCGCTGTCCGACCTGGCGTTGCCCACCTGGCAAACGACACAACCCGCGGCTCTCTTTCTCGCCGGTGCGGCTGCCCCCCAGCCGCGTACGCTGCTCGACGTCTTCGACGCGACCGTAAGGCGGCATCCCCGGGCGCCGGCCCTCGACGACGGCACTGTCGGCCTCACCTACGCCGAGCTCGCCTTCGAAGTGACCCGGCTCGCGGCCGAACTGGTCCTGGCCGGAGTGGGCCGTGGCGACCGGGTGGGCGTGCGGGTCCCGTCGGGAACGGCCGATCTGTACGTCGCGATCCTGGCCGTCCTCCGGGCGGGCGCGGCCTACGTCCCCGTGGACGCCGACGATCCGGACGAGCGGGCCGAGCTGGTCTTCGCCGAGGCGGAGGCGTGCGCGGTCGTCGGCGAGAGCCGTACGCTCACGATCCGGCGCGAGCCCACCGGCGAGCGCGGGCGGCCCGGACCGGGCGACGACGCGTGGATCATCTTCACCTCCGGCTCCACCGGGAAGCCCAAGGGCGTCGCGGTCTCGCACCGTAGCGCCGCCGCGTTCGTCGACGCCGAGGCACGGCTGTTCCTGACGGCCGAGCCGATCGCCCCCGGAGACCGGGTGCTGGCGGGGCTCTCCGTGGCGTTCGACGCCTCCTGCGAGGAGATGTGGCTGGCCTGGCGGCACGGCGCCTGCCTAGTCCCGGCGCCGCGGGCGCTGGTGCGCACCGGCATGGATCTGGGGCCCTGGCTGATCGACAAGGGCATCACCGTGGTGTCCACCGTGCCGACGCTGGCCGCGCTGTGGCCGGTGGAGACGCTGGACGAGGTCCGGCTGCTGATCTTCGGCGGCGAGGCCTGCCCGCCCGAGCTGGCCGACCGGCTGGCGGTGCCCGGGCGTGAGGTGTGGAACACCTACGGGCCGACCGAGGCCACCGTGGTGGCCTGCGCGGCGCCGCTCGGGCAGGAGCCGGTCCGGATCGGGCTGCCGCTGGACGGCTGGGATCTCGCCGTGGTCGATCGGACCGGCACGCCGGTCGCGATGGGCGAGACCGGCGAGCTGGTGATCGGCGGCGTCGGCCTGGCCCGCTACCTGGACCCGGTCAAGGACGCCGAGAAGTACGCGCCGCTGCCCGCGCTGGGCTGGGAGCGCGCCTACCGCAGCGGCGACCTGGTCAAGGCGGAGCCGGAAGGGCTGCTGTTCGTCGGCCGCGCGGACGAGCAGATCAAGATCGGTGGCCGCCGGATCGAGCTGGGCGAGATCGACGCCGCGCTGCGGGCGCTGCCCGGCGTGGCCGGCGCCGCCGCGGCCGTGCGGACCACCGGCGCGGGCCATCAGCTGCTGGTCGGTTACGTGGTGGCCGCCGACGACTTCGATCCCGGTTCCGCCAGGGATCGGCTGCGCGAGGCGCTCCCGGCCGCGCTGGTCCCCCGGCTCGCCGTGGTGGACGAGCTGCCGACGCGCACCTCCGGCAAGATCGACAGGGACGCGCTGCCGTGGCCGCTGGCCGCCACCGAGGACACCGGCGGCCTGTCCGGCGTGGAGAAGTGGCTGGCCGAGCGGTGGCAGGAGATCCTCGGCGTCACCTCGGGCGATCCGGCCGCGGACTTCTTCACCCTCGGCGGGACCAGCCTGGCTGCGGCACGGCTGGTGTCGGTGCTGCGCGACCAGTACCCGGGCGTCGGCGTCGCCGACCTGTACGAACATCCGACCCTGCGCGGGCTCGGCGCGTTCCTGAAGGCGATGGACGCCCACGACCTGGCCGCCAATGACCGGGCCGTGACGCCACTCCCCCGCAAGGCCGCGCTGATCCAGGCCGCGCTGATGATTCCGCTGCTCACGGTGGGCGCGCTGCGCTGGATCGTGGGACTGGCCGCGCTGAACAACATCGTCGGCCTGCCCTGGATGCCGGTCGTGTCGTGGTGGTATGTGGCGCTGGGCTGGCTGCTGGTCGTCTCCCCGCTGGGGCGGATGGGCCTGGCGGCGGGCGTGGCCCGCGGGTTGCTGCGCGGGCTGAAGCCGGGGGCGTACCCGCGCGGCGGCGCCACGCACCTGAAGCTGTGGTTCGCTGAGCAGTTCGCGGCCAGGATCGGCGTGGCGGAAGAGTCCGGCGCGCCGTGGATCACGCACTACGCGCGGGCGCTGGGCGCGCAGATCGGGCAGGACGCGGATCTGCACACGCTGCCGCCGATCACCGGCATGCTGCGGCTCGGCAAGCACGCGGCCGTCGAACCCGAGGTCGATCTGACCGGATACTGGCTGGACGGCGACCTGCTGCGGGTGGGCGAGATCAGGATCGGCGCGGGCGCCACGCTCGGGGCCCGGTCGACGATCTTCCCCGGGGCCAGGATCGGGAAGAACGCGCAGGTCGTCGCCGGATCCGCGATGCGCAAGGCGGTTCCGGCCGGGGAACGCTGGGCGGGCGCTCCCGCCACGCGGACCGGGAAGGCCCGCCACCCCGCCAAACGCCCGCCGCGCTCGCGCCGCTGGGTCGCCCAGTACGCCGTGTCCGCCCTGCTGCTCAGCCTGCTCCCCGCCGTCGCGGCGCTGCCGGGCCTGCTGGTGCTGCGCGCGTTCATGGGATCCTCGCCCGGCTCGGCCCTCACCGGGGCGCTGCTGGGCGTGCCGCTCGCGACCGTGCTCTCGATGGCGACGTTCGCGCTGCTCACCGTGGTCTCGGTCCGCATGCTGGCCATCTGCCTGCACGCGGGCAGCCATCCTGTGCACAGCCGTACCGCGTGGCAGGCCTGGATGACCGCGCGGCTGATGTCGACGGCCCGGGTGTGGCTGTTCCCGCTGTACGCGAGCGCGTTCACGCCCGTCTGGCTGCGCGCCCTGGGGATGAAGGTCGGGCGGGACGTCGAGCTGTCGACCGTGCTCGCGCTGCCGTCCATGACCGCCGTCGGGGACGGCGCCTTCCTGGCCGACGACACGATGGTCGCGCCGTACGAGCTGGACGGCGGCATGATGCGCATCGACCACGTCCGGATCGGCAAGCGCGCCTTCCTCGGCAACTCCGGCATGACCGCGCCCGGCCGCAAGGTCCCGAAGGACGGCCTGGTGGGCGTGCTCTCCGCGGCTCCGAAGAAGGCCAAGGCGGGCTCGTCGTACTTGGGCATGCCGCCCGTGGAGCTGCGCCGCACCGCCGAGGACGCCGACCGCAGCCGCACCTACGACCCGCCGCTGCGCCTCAAACTGGCCCGCGCCGCGGTCGAATCGTGCAGGATCATCCCCGCGATGGCCACCGTCGCCGTCGCCGTCCTGGTCCTGGCCGCCTTCGAAACCCTCACCATCCGGTACGGCTTCGCGATCGCCGCCCTGCTCGGCGGGTTCGTCCTGGCCACCGCCGGACTCCTCGCGGCGCTGGTCGCCGTGGCCGCCAAATGGGCGCTGGTAGGCAGGATCCGGCCCGGCAACCGGCCGCTGTGGAGCTCGTTCGTGTGGCGCAGCGAGCTGGCCGACAACTTCGTCGAGGTGCTCGCCGCGCCCTGGTTCGCGCAGCCGTTCCTCGGCACCGCCCCGCTGAACCTGTGGCTGCGCGCGCTGGGCGCCAAGATCGGGCGCGGGGTGTGGTGCGAGACCTACTGGCTGCCGGAGATCGACCTGGTCACGCTGGGGAACGGCGTGTCGGTGAACCGGGGATGCGTGCTGCAGACCCACCTGTTCCACGATCGGGTGATGAGCATCGATACTGTCGTCCTGCGGGACGGATCGACGCTCGGCCCGCACGGGGTCGTCCTGCCCGCCGCGGTGGTCGGGGAGAACACCACGGTCGGACCGGCGTCCCTGGTGATGCGCGGGGAATCCCTGCCCGCCCAGACCCGCTGGTTCGGAAACCCGATCGCGGCGTGGTTCTGATGGAGAGCGGTGTCCTATTTTCCGAAGCGTGGTAACGAGGGTTACCGCGTCCTGCACTACGATCTCACGCTGGACTACCGGATCGTCACCAACCGGCTGACCGGGACCGCCGTGCTGGCCGCCGTCGCGACCGCGCCGCTGGACCGGTTCGAGCTGGATCTGGGGGTGTTCCGGGTCGGGCAGGTGCTGGTCAACGGGGCGCGGGCGCGGTTCACGCATCGGGACGGCAAGCTCAGGGTCACGCCGGGGAGCTGGCTGGCGGAGGGGCGGCCGTTCTCGGTGGAGGTGCGGTATGCGGGGAATCCGCGGCCGGTGTCCAGTCCGTGGGGGGAGCTGGGGTGGGATCAGCTGGCGGACGGGGTGATCGTGGCCAGCCAGCCGATCGGGGCCTCGTCGTGGTTTCCGTGTAACGACCGGCCGGCGGAGAAGGCGACGTATCGGATCGCGGTGACGGCGGCTTCGCCGTACCAGGTGGTGGCGAACGGGGTGCGGATCTCTTCGACGCGGGGGGCGTCGACCACGACCTGGGTGTATGAGCAGGCGGAGCCGATGGCGGCTTATCTCGCGAGCGTGCAGATCGGGCGGTACACCTCGGTGGATCTGGATGGGGTCGTGCCGCAGCGGGTGTACTACCCGGCCCGGCTGGCCACCCGGATCCAGCATGATTTCGGGCGGCAGGATCGCATGATGGCGACGTTCGCCGATCGGTTCGGGCCTTATCCGTTCGGGGGGTACACGGTGGTGGTCACCGACGACGAGCTGGAGATCCCGGTCGAGGCGCAGGGGATGTCGGTGTTCGGGGCCAATCATGTCGACGGGCGGCGTGGGAGTGAGCGGCTGGTCGCGCATGAGCTGGCGCATCAGTGGTTCGGGAACAGCCTGACGTTGGGGCATTGGCGGGATATCTGGTTGCATGAGGGGTTCGCGGCGTACGCGGAGTGGGTGTGGTCGGAGGCGTCCGGCGGGGATCCGGCCGCCGTACACGCCCGGCGGTGGCATCGCCGCCTGGCCACCGCGCCCCAGGACTTCGTCCTCGCCGACCCCGGCGCGCGCCGCCTCTTCGACGACCGCGTCTACAAACGCGGCGCCCTCACCCTGCACGCCCTCCGCCACACCCTCGGCGACGTCCCCTTCTTCTCCATGCTCCGCGAATGGACCACCGCCCACCGGCACGGCACCATCAACACCGGCATGTTCACCGATTTAGCCCGACATTTCACACCAGAACCCCTCGATGCCCTTTTCTCCTCCTGGCTCTACACGGCAAAGCTCCCCACCCTTCCCTGACCAGGCTGTCCCGCCTCTGGGCGGCACCCGAAGTGGCTCGCGGGAGCCGGATCCTGTCCGCCGATCGACCCACTTGAATCTCTTTCGGTTTTGTGGCCAGAGGGTGTGAACCTATGTGACTGATGGGGCGTCATGATTGTCAGGGAGGCCCTAATGGACGTCCTGGACAGCCTTGTCGACACCGAGCTCCACCTGGAACTCGTCCTCGTCGAGGCCCTGCACTGGGAAGCAGAACGGCTGGCCGCCCCAGCCGATCGCTGAACCCCGGCGCCCGTCCTCCACCGTGGAGGACGGGCGCCCGATCCTCTTCCGGCCGAAGCCGCTGGCCAGCATGCTGGCCTTCTTTGGGTACGCGCTGACGCTGCTGGCCCTGGAGTCCGACACGCTGTCGATTCTGGTGATGGAGATCGTGGACAATACCGTCATGCTGGCGGTTCCAGGCGCGATGGACGCGGGATTGACGACCGCGCTGTTCTGGGGCACCCTGATCGGCTCCCTGGCGGTGGCCTTCGTCGTTACCACGCCCATCAACAAGTGGATCATCGGCCGCGGCCGGGGGCACGCCGTCCTGCACAGTTATCACCACTGACTGACGGGCATGATCCTGACATCAGGCTCGTCGAGGGGACACCATGGCAGACAGAGCAGATGTCATAGTCGTCGGCGGCGGCGTCATCGGCCTGACCACGGCCGTATGCCTCGCGGAAAGCGGCCTGCGGGTCAAGGTGTGGGGTTCGCTGTTCCGGGAGCGCACCACGTCCGCCGTGGCCGGAGCCATGATCGGCGGCCCGGTCTTCAGCGAGCCGCTGGCATCGACCGTCCGCTGGCAGCGCGCCTCCATGGACGAGTTCACCGAACTCGCTAAGGATCCGGGCACCGGTTCAAGAGTCGCCCGCGGCCGTCTGGTCAGCCGCCTCGGCAACAGCATCCCGCCGTGGGCGACCGAGCTCCCCGGCTTCCGGCCCTGCACTCCCGACGAGAGCGCCGGCTTCCCCGTCGCCTTCTGGATCACCTCACCCCTCGTCGACATGCCCGTCTACCTGGACTACCTCATAGACCGACTGATCGCGGCAGGCGGCGACATCGAAGTCCGCACCGTGAGCTCCCTGGCGGAACCGGCCGCCGCCGCCCCCGTCGTCGTCAACTGCACCGGCGTCGGAGCCGCCGCCCTGGCCAACGACAACCAGGTCCACCCCATCCGGGGCCAGCACGTCGTCGTCGAGAACCCCGGCCTGGACGACTTCTTCTACGAGGGCGGCGTCGAAACCGACTGGACCTGCTACATGCCCCACGCCAGCCGCGTGGTCCTCGGCGGCAACGCCACCCCCGGCAACTGGAGCCTCACCCCCGACGACACCGAAACCCAAGCCATCCTCGCCCGCTGCATCGCCATCGACCCCCGCCTCGCCACCGCCAAAATCCTCGCCGTAGAGGTAGGCCTCCGCCCCGGCCGCCCCACCATCCGCCTAGAACCCGACCCCACCAACCCCCACCTGATCCACTGCTACGGCCACGCCGGCACCGGCGTCAGCATGTCCTGGGGCTGCGCCCGCGAAATAACCACCCTCCTCACCAACCCCTAACCCACCCAAAACCAGGT
>NZ_BLAE01000096.1 GCF_009687865.1 Acrocarpospora macrocephala | reverse complement strand
GGTACGCCCTGCTCACCAACCTGCCCCCCGATCAGGCCGACACCGCCACCGTCCTGACCCTCTACAAAGGACAGGAAGCGGTCGAACGCCGCTACTCCGCCTTCAAAGGCCCCCTGGCCGTCGCAGCCCTCTACCTGAAGAACAACCGGCGCATCGCCGCCCTGGTCACCGTCATCTGCCTGGCCCTGCTCATCTTCTCCCTCATCGAACGCCAGGTCAGACACGCGCTGGCCGAACAAGGCCAGATCAGAGTCGAGGGTTTGTATGCCGGACGACCGGCCATCCCCACCGGCAGGCTCATCCTCGACGCGCTGGCCACCATGAAGATCATCCCTGGAAACGGCCAGGACCCGCCGATCATCCCGCAACCGACGGTCCTTCAACTCCGCTTGCTCGACCTCCTCGATACCGACCCTCGGCAACTTCGCTGAAGATCACCGATGCGCGGAAAACGGGTCTAGCCGCGTCTGCCCAGGAAAGGGCGTATGGAGATACCCCCTGACCTGGGCGGACGGTCAGTACTAGTTTTCTAGGGGAGACGTCGTGATCGAGCAGGTTGAGTGGCCGACTGGGCGAGCGTGTCGGTCGACCGTTCTGGCTCAGTTCGGCGAGGCTCGGGCTGACCTGATGCGGTGGGCGTTGGCCACCGGCGACGTGCTCGCCGACGCGGTCGTTGCTCGTGCTGAGCAAGGGCATCCGGAAGGGCCTGGCGTCCCTCGACGACCCGCCTCCGGCCCTGCAACGAGGCGGCGCAGCGGCTCGATGCCGTGTTCCAGACCGTGACCGGATCGGTCACGGAGGACTCCGCACTATTGGCAGACGCGACGCTGGCATCGGTGACCTCCAGGTTGCACGAGATGCTGAAGGCCCCGCGCGGGCTGGCCCGGCCGGCGTTGAACGCGATCACCCGCCGAATCCACGGCGACAGCATGTGCCAGGACCTCAGCCAAGCGGAAGAGAGAACCTGATGCAGACGAATGGACGGTACATGGACACGTTCTACGTGAACGGGCGCTGGGTCCGCTCGCACAGTACGCAGCAGGTCGTGGTGACCAACCCGGCCACCGAGGAAAGCCTGGGCCAGGTCACGTTGGGGGACGTCACTGACGTCGAGGCAGTGGTTGACGCTGCCCGTCGGGCCGGGCCGGGCTGGGCGCGGACGCCCGTGTCCGAGCGTGCCGCGCTGCTGCGCGCGATCGCCGCTGAGCTGACCTCTTGTCATGAGGAGATCGCACAGCTGGAGACGGCGGAGGTCGGATCTCCGATCACCCTGTCTCGCCGAGCGCACGCCGGGAGCCCGATACACTTCTTCGCCTCGGCCGCCGACCTGATCGAGCAGTCCAAGCCGGACGAGACGATCCCCGGTGCGACGGTGCTGCGCGAGCCGTACGGGGTGGTCGGCGCGATCACACCGTGGAACTACCCGCTGCATCAGAGCGCGGCCAAGATCGCGCCGGCGCTGGCAGCCGGGAACACCGTCGTCTACAAGCCCAGCGAGATCACTCCGTTGGGGGCCTATGCCCTAACCGAGGCAATCGACTCGGTCGGCCTGCCGCCCGGCGTGTTCAACATGGTCATCGGCGACGGCACAACCGTCGGCGCGCGCATCGCCAGTCATCCGGACGTCGACCTCGTGTCGTTCACCGGTTCCACCCAAGCCGGCATCCAAGTCGCGACCGCGGCAGCAGCCACCGTCAAGAAGGTATCCCTGGAACTGGGCGGCAAGAGCCCCGCCGTCATCCTGCCGGACGCGCCACTGCAACCGGCCGTGCAGCAGGCACTGCGCTCGGGCTTCCTGAACTCTGGCCAGACGTGCATGGCCCTGACCCGAATCCTGGTCGACCGAGCACGCCTGGCCGAGACCGAGACGATCGTCCGTGACACGGTCGCCGGCTACGTCGTGGGCGACCCGTCCGCCCCTGGCACCGACTACGGGCCGCTCGCGTCGAAAGCCCAGCAGGAACGCGTGCAGGACTACATCCGCCGAGGACAGCAGGAAGGCCTGCGGCTGCTGACCGGCGGCCCCGATCGCCCGGCGACGCTGAGCCATGGCTACTACCTGCCGCTGACAGTCTTCTCCGACGTCCCGCCCCATTCGGCTCTCGTGACTGACGAGATCTTCGGGCCCGTGCTGGTGATCCAGCCCTACGAATCGATCCAAGAGGCCATCGACCTCGCGAACCGAACGCCCTACGGTCTGTGCGCCGGTGTGTGGGGCGCCACCCGCTCCGAAGCCGTCGAGGTGGCCCGGCAGCTTCAGGCCGGCCAGGTCTTCATCGACGGCGCCGGGTTCAACCCCGGCGTCCCGTTCGGCGGCTACAAGCGATCAGGGACCGGCCGGGAGTACGGACGATACGGACTGGAGGAATTCCAGCAGATCAAGGGGCTGGTGTTCGGCGCAGACGCCACCAGCTCCGCTTCACGCCGCTGACGAAGCAGTGCAGTCAGGTGGCCGTCACAAGGACTACCGGGCGGTGATCGACCTGGAGCCGACCGCTGCGGGCGGGACGACCATCACCTGGCGTGCACGGCCCGGGGCCGGCTGGCTGATGCCGTTCGTCCTCCCGGGCGTGATGCAGCGCATGGTCGACGACCTCGCCGCCTACGCCGCAGATACCGCGTGAGATACCCCGCCCGGTTGTGCCGTGGGTGCGCCCGGCCGACCTCAGCCTGGGATCGGCAGGTCCTGGCTGTGATCGACCTCGTTGGTCAGCCTGGTAGCAGCACCTGGACCGGATACGGCGGTCGCGGTGCTGTCCCGTTCCCTGCCTGATCTTGCTGCCTGACCAGGAGAGACTCGATGAATTCTGACGACAACGCGGGCCCCGGCGGGTCGGGTGTGTCCCGGCGAAATTTCTTGGGTGGCGGCCTCGTCGTCGCTGCGGCGGCGGCGCCGCTGCTGCTGACGGCGGCAGCGGATGCCGCGGCGGACCCTACCGCACCGGACCCTGCCGCGGCGGGTGCCGGTCTCGTGACGGTACGGGTCGTGGTCAACGGCGACCCGGTCACGGTGCGGGTCGACCCGAGGGCCACCCTGCTCGACACGCTCCGCGAACGGCTGGAGCTCAGGGGGACGAAGAAGGGATGCGACCGGGGTCAGTGCGGGGCGTGCACCGTCCATGTCGACGGTCGGCGCGTGCTGTCCTGCCTGACCCTGACTGCCGCGGCTGACGATCGTGCGGTGACCACCATCGAGGGTCTCGCCCAGGGCGACCGGCTACATCCGATGCAGGAGGCCTTCATCGACCACGACGGCTTGCAGTGCGGCTTCTGCACCCCCGGGCAGATCATGTCGGCGGTCGCCATGGTCGGTGAAGGACACGCGAGCTCCGACGACGAGATCCGCGAACGCATGTCGGGCAACATCTGCCGGTGCAGCGCTTACCCGTTCATCGTCGCAGCGATCCGCGACGCGGAGAAGGTGATGCGCTGATGCGGCCCTACACCTTCACCCAATCGCGCTCGGTGAGTGAGGCCGTCGCGGACGCCGGGGCGGACACCGCCTTCCTGGCCGGCGGCACGACCCTGGTCGACCTGATGAAGCTCGACGTGATGACCCCGGCCCGCGTCGTGGACATCAACCGGCTCCCGCTGCACGGCATCACCCTGGACCGCGACGGGCTGCACATCGGGGCGCTCGAGCGGATGAGCGACGTCGCCACCCACCGCACCGTGCGCCAGCACTATCCGATGATCGCGCAGGCGCTGGAGCTGAGCGCTTCGGCTCAGCTGTGCAACATGGCGAGCATCGGCGGGAACCTACTGCAGCGCACCCGATGCGGCTACTTCCGCGACGTCACGACCGCCTGCAACAAGCGGGAACCTGGCAGCGGCTGCTCGGCACTGACCGGGGTGAACCGCAGCCACGCGATCCTCGGCACCAGCGACGCCTGCGTGGCCACCCACCCCAGCGACCTGGCCGTCGCGCTGGTGGCGCTGAGCGCAGTGGTGCATCTGGCCTCGGCGCGGGGCACGCGCACCGTGCCGCTCGACGAGTTCTACGCCCTTCCCGGCACCACCCCCCACGTCGAGAACGTGCTGCGACCGGGTGAGCTCATCACCGGCGTCTCCGTGCCCCGCTCACCGTGGGCCGGGCACTCGGTCTATGTGAAGGTCCGCGACCGGCAGTCGTACGAGTTCGCCCTCGCCTCGGCGGCCGTCGCGCTCGAGCTGCGCGGCAGCACTGTTGCGCAGGCCAGGATCGCCGTCGGCGGGGTGGGAACCAGACCGTGGCGCCTGACGGAGGTCGAACGGGCGCTGACCGGTCGGCCCGCGACGCCGGACACGTTCGAGTCGGCGGTCGGGGGCGCCGCGGACGGCGCCCGGCCGCTGGCGCACAACGCGTTCAAGCCGGCGCTGCTGCGACGCACGCTGGTCCGGGCCCTGACGGTCCTGCAGGAGCGCCGATGAACGACCCCATGACACCGCCGACAGGGGTCGTGACGCCAGAACCGGAAGCCTTCATCAACTATCAGGAGTCACGATGACGAATTCCCCAGTCGGGCGTGAGATAGACCGCGTCGACGGCCGGCTGAAAGTCACCGGCGCCGCCCAGTACTCAGCCGACTACCCGGCCCCCGGCACGGCATACGCCCACGTCGTCACCAGCACGATCGGGAGGGGCACGATCACCAGGATCGACGCCGGGGCCGCGCTGGCCTCTCCCGGAGTCCTGCGCGTGTACGCCGCGCCGGACCCGCGCCTGAAGCTGTACCCGGTCGCACCCCAGTTTCGTGGCCTCGTCGAGAACTACGCCCCCCTGCAGGACACGGCCGTGCGCTTCCACGGACAGGTCATCGCCATGGTCGTCGCCGAGAGCGTCGAGCAGGCGCGCGACGCCGCGGCGCTGGTCACCGCGACCTACGACGCGCAGCCGCCGCGCACCTCCCTCGCGGACGAGCCCCGCGTGCCGGCCGGCCCCACGGTCAGCGGGTCGCCGAGCAACCTCACGATCCTCGCCCCCGGCGTCGAGTCGATCGACGCGGCGCTCGCCGCCAGCGACGTCGTCGTGGAGGCCGAGTTCCACCAGCCGGTGCAGCACCACGTCGCGATGGAACCCCATGCCACCCTCGCCGTCTGGGACGGCGACCGGGTGACCGTGCACGCCGGTGCGCAGATTCCGCCGGCGTACGCGCTCCTGCTGTCCCAGCGGCTCGGCGTCCTCCCGCAGGACATCCGTCTGATCTCGAAGTACGTCGGCGGCGGCTTCGGCGCCCGGGTCGTCGTGTGGAGCGACGCCCTCGTCGCCGCCGCGGCGGCCCGCGAGTTGGGCCGCCCCGTCAAGCTCGTCCTCACCCGGGAACAGATGTTCACCCTGGTCGGCCACCGCCCGCACCTCACCCAGATCGTCAGGCTGGGCGCCTCCCGCGACGGGGTCCTCAACGCCGTCAGCCACGAGAGCGACGCCGAGATGCCGGTCGTCGGCGGCTTCAACGTGACCCCGGCCCACGCCACCTCGGACACGCTCTATCGCACGCCGAACCTGCGCGTCGGCCCCCGGCAGGTCATCCTCGACCTGCCCGGCAGCCGGGCGATGCGGGCGCCCAACGAGGCCCCGGGGGCGTTCGCCCTGGAGACGGCGATGGACGAACTGGCAGTCGCCACCGGTGTCGACCCGGTCGAGCTGCGGCTGCGCAACTACGCCACCGTCAGTCCCGCCACGGGCCTGCCGTGGTCGAGCAAGCACCTCGACGAGTGCTACCGCGTCGGCGCCCGGCGTTTCGGCTGGTCCCGCCGCCACGCCACGCCCCGCGCGCGCGTCGACGGGCAGTGGCTGTTCGGCGTCGGCATGGCCACCGCCGTGTACCCGGCGACCCGCCACCCCGCGAGCGTCCGGGTCCGGCTGCTCGACGACGACACCGCGGTGGTGTCGACCGCGACCGCGGACCTGGGCACCGGCGGGTGGACCATGGTAGCGATCGCCGGCGCCGACGCCCTGGGGATCCCGCTGAAGCGGGTGACGCCCGAGATCGGTGACTCGGCGCTGCCCCAGGGCGCACCCGCTGTGGGCTCCAGCGCCACGCACTCCACCGTGCCGTTGATCGTGGGCGCCGCCCGCGAGGCGATCGCCGCGCTCAAGCAGCTCGCGGTGACCGATCCCCGGTCGCCGTGGCACGGAGCGAACGCCGAGGACCTGCGCTACGAGGAGGGCCGCCTGCGCGCGCACGGTCGCTCGATGTCCTTCGGCCGCCTGCTGACCGCCCTCGGATCGCGGGGCGTCGACGCCACCGCCTCCGGGCCCGGCGGCGCTCCCGCCGGGTACGCGTACCACAGCTTCGGCGCCCACTTCTGCGAGGTGAGGGTCAACCGGTTCACCTGCGAGACCCGCGTCACCCGGTTCACGACGGTCGCGGACGTCGGTCGCGTCATCAACGCCCGGGCCGCCCGGAGTCAGCTCGTCGGCGGCGTCATCTTCGGCATCGGGTACGCCCTGCTGGAAGAGAACCCGCTGGAACTCGACACCGGGCGCCTGGCCGGCAGCACTCTCGCCGACTACCTGGTGCCCGTGAACGCCGACATCCCCGACATCGACGTGCACCTGCTCGACCGACCCGACCCGCTCCTCATCGGGCCCCTCGGCGACGACGGCGGGGAGGTCGGGACCAGGAGCCTCGGCGCCCGCGGCCTCGGGGAGATCGGCAACGTCGGTTCGGCCGCCGCAGTCGGCAACGCCATCTTCAACGCCACCGGCATCCGAGTACGCGACGTCCCCATCACCCTCGACAAGCTGCTGTAGAGCCCGGCGGCCTGCGGCACCTGCCGAAACTCCTCGCTCTCGGGCGAGGAGAAGACCGGCGCGCCCGGCCCGCCCGAGGACGGTCACGCCGAGCGCGAGCAGCTGCTCGGTATGGATGATCACGTCTTGTTCGTCGGTCGAGCAGCGCGCGTAGGCTGTACCTCTGTCAGTTCTTCCATCATGAAATGGAGAGGTTTGACATGCGAGCCACCAATAAGCCCCGCAGGATCCTGGTCGTCATCGCCGCGCTGATCGCGGCCACAGTGACTACCGTGGCGGTATTCGCGCCCGCGCCAGCCGACGGAACCCTGGCGAAGAAGTCCCCCTACGAGCACGGAGGCTGATTTCCGGAGTTTGGTCCGTTGGCGGGAAACGGCGTGTCGTGACCGGGGACGAGAACGCCGGTCACGACGCTCCCTTCCCGCGTGGTCGCCGGTGGAGACGATGCCCAGGTTATGCCCGCCCACCCGAACCGATCGTGATCCGGGCGGTTCCGCCCCGCCCCCGGCCGACCCGACGGGACTGGCGGGCTGATCCGCCACCGTTCCAGGTCGTCCCGCACTACGACGCCACCAGTCACGCACCAGTTCGCCGCGTTGCCATGCGTCGAGCACGGGCCGTGGGAGGCGGGCCGCTAAACGGGGACACCCGTTCAGCCTAGGGGCGGCGATCACGCATCACACGCCGAACGAGGGCCGGCAGCATCGCCGCCGACCCGCGTCCAGCCGGGAGTCAGCCGAGACTGTCCCAGAAGTCGCAGTTGTGCCGCTCGTTGAGGTCGGCGGGACGGTTGCCGCCGGGCTCCAGCGACTGGACGAGCGGGACGGCCGGCCAGGAGGCGGCGGGCCTGCCGACGGCCGCGAAACGCGTCCAGTAGCGGATCATCGTGTCGGAGAGCCGCTGCTGGTCGGGCCGGAACGTCACCTTGAAGTCGTGCAGGTAGGCCAGCTCGGAGGCGTGGAAGGCGCCGAGCGGGAAGTCCTCGGGTCGCGGGAACTCGAACGGCAGCGGGGCGTCCCGGTCGGCGAACTCGTACCCGTAAACCGGCGTCCAGCGGGCCAGCACCAGGTCGTTGCGCCTGTTCGGGCAGGCGTAGCCGCGGTCGGTGATGATCGAGCCCCACGCCCCCCGCGGCGACGTCCCCGCCGGGTAGCGTTCGGCGACCAGGTCCGCCTTGTCGCCGAACGCCACGCTGAGCAGGCCCCTGTAGTCGTTCTCCGCAAGGGGCGGGAACGTCGCCGCGAAGAACGCGCCCTCGTCCCGGGTCGTCCCGGCCAGGACGGGCACCCGGTTGAACTTGCCCTCGCGCAGCGCGCGTCCGGGGTGGACGGGGAGCGTCGCAGTGCCGTACGCGGGGCTCCAGAAGACGGGCGGGTTCTGGGCGGCCAGCAGCGCGGACACCGGCAGCCCGCGCAGGCACTCCATCGCCGTGGCCGGGTCCGCGCAGCCCAGCGCGGGCGCCACGCGCGCGCCGACCCCCTCCAGGACCTCGCGCGGCTTCCAGGTGTCGTACTCGGCGCCGACGCCGGGGAAGATCACGTCGGGCACGTTCAGCTCGGTGCACGACCCGCTCTGGATCACCATCCGCTGGAACAGCCCGGCCGCCGCCGGGGAGGCGAGCTGCGCGCACATGCTGTCGCCGCCCGCCGACTCGCCGAACAGCGTCACCCTGCCGGGATCCCCGCCGAACGCCGCCGCGTTGCGGCGCACCCATCGCAGCGCCGCCTGCTGGTCCATCAGCCCGTACGTGCCGGAGTCTTTGAGTCCGGGATACCCGAAGAACCCGAACGCGCCCAGCCGGTAGTTGACCGTGACAACCACGACGTCACCCTGTACGGCCAGGCGCCGCTCGTCGTAGTCGCTGCCCGCGCCGCCGCTGAAGCCGCCGCCGTGCACCCAGACCATGACCGGCCTGAGCCCGTGCAGAGGGCGGGGAGTGGTGACGTTGAGGTAGAGGCAGTCCTCGCTGTCGCCGGCCGGGCTGCCGATCGCGGCGTTCTGCGCGCAGCGGGGGCCGGGCCGCGTCGCGTCCCGCACCCCGCGCCACGGCTCGACCGGCTGCGGCGCCCGCCACCGGAGCGCGCCGACGGGTGGCGCGGCGAAGGGGATGCCCTGGAACGTGCGGTGGTCCGCGGCGACGGTGCCGCGGACGGCGCCCGCGTCGGTCCTGACGACGCCGGTGCTGACAATGCCGGTGCTCGCCTCGGCCGGCGCGGCCATCAGCAGCCAACCGGCGACCACGGAGAGGAGGATGCTCGCCTTGAGTAATCTCATGCCCGCAATGGTCTGGCAGGCCGCCGCCCCGCAGAATCCGGCCAGGTACCCGCCGACGGTGTACCTACGTGCACCCCCGCTACTTCGTCCGCCGCTTCCAGCCCTCACGGCGAAGCAGCGCGGCGGCATCCGACATGGCTATGGAAGGCCGGACGTACGGGCATGGCGTACACGGCTTTTCGGATCGCCCACCTGTACATCGTGGACGAATCAGATGGGCACTACCGGCTGGGCACAGCATATGAAGAGGAATGACAGGCGGTGGCCACCGTGACGAAATCCCCGCCGCTGGTGGCCACCAGGCCGAGCCTGGTCAGGGAATCGGCTTGACTTCGGGGTAGCGCCTGACGGGACCGGCGAAGAGGTGTGTGGGCCGTCCCTTCAGGTGGAGATCGAAGAACGCGCTGACGTGCGCGCGCTGGGCCGCGACCGACCGGGCAGGGTTGATCGTCCCGATGAGGTCGGCGGCGGGCACCTTCTTCAGGGTGGCGGCGAGTTGCGGCAGCATCACCTGCAGGTCGGTGAACGAGCCGTGCTGTGCCCCCGCGAACCTCAGCTCGCGCTTCCAACCGGTGGAGGCGGCCCAGAAGGACTTCCAGGTGGGGTCGTTGTTCCGGGTGTGCGACTCACGCGCCAGCTGCAGGAACGGCCTGGCGACCCCGGTCCGCGCGACCGGGCCGATGAATCCGCCGTCGAGGTTGACCCCCGCGTGCACACGGCGGTCGTGGGCGAGCTGCGCGGCGACCGATCCGCCGAGGGACTGGCCGAGCACTCCGACCCGGGACAGGTTCAGGGCGCCGGGCAGCCGGGATGGCAACGGGGCGCGCTCCGCGTCGGGGTTACGGCCCCGGTTGAGGACCGAGAGCTGATCGAGGACGAATCTCATGTCGGCGAGGCGAATCGCCAAGTGTTTCCTGAGCAGCTTCTCGATGACTTCGGGTGTGAGCTTGTCGGGCAGGGGAACGGCCCGCTCGACCCGTCCGCCGGGGAACTCGACCTGGTCGGCCTCGTAGGTGTGGTCCACGCTGACGACCAGGTAGCCCCGGCTCGCCAGTTCCTCCACCAGCACGGTGCCGAGCGTGCGCGGGCCGCCGTCTCCCGGCTCGAATACGACGATCGGCAGCTTTCCCGCTCGCTGGTCGACGGGCGCTCCGACGCGGGCGTGCGTGCGGGTGGCGGCCCAGTCCACCACGCCCGACTCGATGTCCAGCGGCGGCGCCGAGCGCTTGTCCCAGTCAGCCGCCGCCCGGGACGCCATGTGCGGTGCCAGGGGAAGATTCCGGTTGTTCCCCATTGCCGGGTACCAGAGGCTCACCATGAGCTCGCGGTAGGGCCGCGATGGTTTCAGGGGGTCTGGACGGGACCGGTCGATCAGGTGCAGGGCGACCGTGCCGATCGGATGCGGCCCGGTGGGAGCCGGCAGGGTCAGCGTGACGGGCGCCTCCATGGCGGCGGCCGAGGCGGCGGGGGTGGCGGCGACGAGGACGGCGGCGATTCCCAGCCCGAGGACTGTACGGCGGCCACGGCGGGAAGGGCGGGGATCGGGTGTCGCGGTCAGCATGTGATCGGCTCCTCACGGGTCGTTCCGGATGTGCAGTTGAGGAGCCTGCCAGCGGCTCTCCGGCTCGGGCGAGCGACTGAGGGCTGACCCGGCCGTACGACTCGGGGCTGACCTGCCTGGTTCTTCATCCGGAAGGAGGACGGGGTTTCACCCGGTCGGAGGTTAGGGTGATGCAACATGACCTGGGGTGATACACGCCGATGGGCGTCGGGTATCGGGGCCTGGTTCGCCGGCCGGCCCCTGGTGCTCGACGCGCTGCTCGCGGCCCTGCTGTTCCTCGTGACCCTCGGCCCTGGCCAGGTTGTGCAGGGCGGTCCGGGGATCGTCGTCCTCCAGACGGCCCTGGTGTTGCCGCTGGTGTGGCGGCGACGGGCGCCGCTGGCGGTGTTCGGCGTGATCGCCGCGGCCGCGTTCGTCCAGTGGCTCACCGGCGTCCAGTTGCCCGCCGATGCGGCGTTGCTGGTCGCCCTCTACACTCTCGGCGCGCACTCCACCTGGCGGCGCATGCTGACTGCGGGTGCTGTGCTCGGGATTGGCATCCTGATGGCTTCCGCTCGCTGGGCGCCCGAGGGCCTGTTCCCGCTCACGGCCGTCGCGTCGGTCGCGATGGCCGCCGCCGCCGCTCTCATGGGGACCGCCATGGCGGACCGCCGGGCGTACGTCGCCTCGCTGGAGCGTGACCGCGACCAGCGGGCGCGGCTCGCGGTGGCGGAGGAGAGGGCACACATGGCCCGGGAGATGCATGACATCGTCACCCACAACCTGTCCGTCATGGTCGCCCTGGCCGACAGTGCGATCTACGTGCTGCCCGGCTCACCCGACCGGGCGGCCGCCGCTGTGGAGCAGATCTCGGGCACCGGACGGCAGGCCCTTGCCGAAATGCGACGCTCCCTGGGCGTCCTGCGGCCCGGCGAACCCGGCGCGCCGCGGCATCCGATGCCTGGCGTCGCCCAGTTGCCTGCCCTCGTCGATCGGATGCGCGCCGCAGGACTGCCGACCCGCCTGGAGGTGGCGGGCGACCCCACCCCGGTCCCCGCCGCCGCCCAGCTCACCGTTTACCGGCTGGCGCAGGAAGCCCTGACGAACGCACTCAAGCACACCTCGCCCGGCACCACGGCCGAGGTGCGGGTCCACATCTCTGCCGAGGCCGTCGCTGTGGAGGTCACCGACGACGGCCGCGCCGCGCGAGCCGCCGTGGGCTCCCCTGGTCAGGGCATAATCGGCATGCACGAGCGCGTGGCGGTGTTCGGCGGGACGCTGCGGGCCGGGCCGGTCTCGGTGGGCGGCTGGCGGGTGTCGGCGCGGCTCGATCTCGACCCCGGCCGCGCCCGGGAGGGCGCCGCGTGACGATCCGGGTCCTGCTCGCCGACGACGAGTCATTGCTGCGCATGGCATTCACCATGATCATAGAGACGCAACCCGACATGGTCGTGGCCGGAGAGGCCGCGAACGGCGCCGAGGCCGTACGGCTGGCGCGGCACCTGCGGCCCGACGTCGTCCTGATGGACGTGCGCATGCCCGGCACCGACGGCATCGAGGCGACACGGCACATCGTCAGAGACTCTCCGCCGACGCGGGTGCTCATCCTGACCACCTTCGACCTGGACGAATACGCCTTCGCCGGACTCAAGGCCGGCGCGTCCGGCTTCCTGCTGAAGAATTCACAGCCGGAGGAGTTGCTCGGGGCGATCCGGAGCGTCGCGGCGGGAGACGCCGTGGTCTCGCCGCGGATCACCCGCCGCCTGCTGGAGAAGTTCTCGCCCCAGCTCCTGAACGGCGGCGGCCTCGGGGACGACGAGCGGCTGCGGCGGCTGACGGCCCGCGAGCGCGAGGTCCTCGTCCAGGTGGCCCGTGGCCTGTCCAACACCGAGGTCGCCACCGCCCTGCACCTCGCCGAGGCGACGGTGAAGACGCACCTGGGCCGGATCCTGGCGAAGCTGGAGCTGCGGGACCGGGTGCAGGCCGTGGTGTTCGCCTACGAGAGCGGGCTCGTCCGCCCCGTCTGAGCGTCGCCGTCCTTTCGGCTCCGCAGCGGCACCCACTCGCGCGACGACCAGGTGCGGTCAGAAGGCGCGGTCAGGCCTACGGGACGCTGCTGATCGACTGCGAGACCGGCGCACCGCTCGACCTCCTCGAAGGCCGCGAGGCCCAGCCCCTTGCGGACTGGCTGGCCGCCCATCCCGGCGTCGAGGTCACCTGCCGGGACCGCTCCGGGGCGTTCGCGGACGGCGCCCGCACCGGGGCACCAGAGGCGGTCCAGGTCGCCGACCGCTTCCACCTGTGGCAGAACCGGCCAAGGTGGGGGGACCGGGGGCCCGGGGGTTGAGACTGGTAGAAGTCGATGATCTAGTGATCTGTATTCCCGCCCCGTCTCTGCTCTCCTGCTCACTCAGCGTGATCGTTTGGGGCGTAGCGGCTCCATGTCCCGCCTGCTTCGGAGGCGAGCCGGGTAGCGGTCTTGTCGTGATATCCCACAATGGGGACATGTTAGAGGATGAGATCATCGAAGCAGTTCGAGCGCTCCCGAATCTCCTGCCTCCCGCTTCACCGGAGGAGGTCATCGGACCGCCGGATCCCTCCTCGCCGATTAAGATCACGGAATTTGTGCCAGAGCCCAGCTTTCCATGACCGCTAGCATGACCTTCAGCGGAAAGAGTAGTTAACCGCTGGTGTGCGCCCTGTGTGACTGTCGGAGGCTCTCCGACGTATTTGAGAGCGACGTCCATATCGTGCACCCGGCGCCTCAGTCAGGCTTGAGCAAGACTTCAAGCAAGAGGTGAGGCGATGGCAGGATCTGCGCAGGTAGTGGTCGTGGGCGGGGGCGCGATGGGCTCCGCCGCCGCATGGCAGTTGGCCCTCCGAGGTCACGAGGTGCTGCTGCTCGAACGGTTCGAGCCCGGCCATACCAACGGGGCTTCACATGGCTCCACCCGCAACTTCAACAACGCGTATCCGGTTCTCGACTGGGTGACCCTGGTCAACGAGTCGCGCCGACACTGGGACCACCTAGCCGAGATCGCCGGCACTCCGCTGCTGGATCTCGTCGGTCTTGTCAACCACGGCTGGGTAGCGCCGCTGCAGCGCATCCATGCGACGCATCGACAGGCGGGAGTCCATAGCGAGTTCCTGGCTGCCGACGAGGCGTCTGCGCGGTGGACCGGGATGCGCTTCCGGAGTGAGGTGCTGTATGTACCCGAAGCCGGTCGCGTCCGCGCTACCGAGGCTCTGGTCGCACTCAGGCTGGCCGCAGAGGCGCTGGGCGCCGAGTTCCGCTATGGGACCCCCGTGGTCTCCATCGAGCGTGACCCGGCGGGCGGTGTGATCGTGACCACAGGCGCCGAGGAGATCGCGGCCGCCCAAGTCGTGATCACCGCGGGTGCGTGGACCTCGAAACTGGCTGCAGGACTGCTTCCTCTACCGTCGCTGAGGGTGACCCAGGAGCAGCCGGCGCACTTCGCCATCACGGATCTTGACGCGACCTGGCCGAGCTTCAATCACACTCCCGATCCCGATGAGCCGGCAGACGCCTACTGGCTAAGCGAGACCTACGGCATGCAGACCCCGGGCGAGGGCATCAAAGTCGGTTGGCACGGAGTCGGCCCCGAAACTGATCCGGATGCCCGCAGCTACGAGGACGAGCCGGTTCAGCTCTCCACGCTGCGGCGCTACGTCCGCTAGTGGCTCCCCGGTCTCGATCCCGACCGCTTCTCGACGATCAGCTGCACGTACACCTCGACCGCGTCGGAGGATTTCGTGATCGACAGGACGGGCCCGATCGCGATCGGTGCGGGATTCTCAGGCAAGGGATTCAAGTTCACCCCGTCTGTCGGGCGCATACTCGCGGACCTGGTGGACGGACTGCCGCCGCATCCGCTGTTCTCCCTGGCGGCGCACCGGGCGGCGATTGCGTGAGCGCGCGCGCCGACTACGTCAGCGTCTTCGACCTCTTCAGCATCGGGATCGGACCGTCGAGTTCTCACACAGTCGGTCCGATGCGAGCGGCCCGCGACTTCGCCCGTGCGACGACCCGCGGTCCGGTAGAGTCGGTGACGGTCGAGCTGTTCGGGTCGCTCGCCGCCACCGGTGTGGGACATGGGACGGTTCCTGCGGTCGTGCTCGGACTCGCGGACGCCGGAGCAGATCGAGAACGCGGCCGAGATAGGTATCGAGCACAACCTGGGGCTCAGCTGCGACCCGGTGGGCGGCCTCGTTCAGATCCCCTGCATCGAACGCAACGCAGTCGCGTCTGTCAAGGCGGTCACGGCGGCCCGCATGTCGCTGCGCGGAGACGGAGCGCACCGCGTGAGCCTCGACACGGCGACCGCCACGGTGCGATCGACCGGCGCTGACATGAGCCACAAGTACAAGGAGACCTCCCTCGGCGGTCTCGCCGTCAACGTGATCGAGTGCTGATCGCCGCCGTCGACGTGCGCAGGGCGCGGCGCTTGAGCCAGATGTGGAGCTCCAGGCGCACGAGTCCGTCTTCGAAGCTCACTCCGAGAAGCTCTTCGAGTCGCCCCAACCGATAGTAGACCGTCGAACGGTGCACGAAGAGCGCGCTCGATGTGCGACCGACGTCGCCAGCCTCATCCCCCATGGCGTAAGCGGAATCCAGGTCCGGCACATATGGGCACAACCACCGGACCGACCGTAAGCCATGTTGATGCCCTCGCCGAGACCATCAACATTGGTCCATCACTTGATCGAGGCTGCAACCAGGTCGGCTGGGTCGCCTCTCAGGCATCCCTCGCCGCGTCCGGCCGGACTACTTGCGGAGTCAGTGCAGCACCGGTCTGTGAAAGCGTCGAAGTGGAACACTCGAAACAGATCCTCCAACCGCCGCGTCGAATCGGACACAGGTGATCCCGATAAATCAGCAGCTCACACGGATCGCAGCAAAGGTCAGGGCCGCGGCTGCCGTGCCTGGCAACTTGGCGATCTTCGGCGCGAGCAAGCACAAGTTCGTGCTGAACCCGCCTCTGGCAGCCGGCACCGTCATCGAGTTCGAGCACACCCACGAGATTCGGCTTCCTGAGGCGTACCGGGTGTTCATCACCTCGCTCGCGGACGGCGGGGTCGGCCCCAGTTACGGTCTGCTGCCGCTGGCAGACGCCTACGCTGAGCTCAGCGGCATCTTCCACGGCCACCTCGCGGTGCCCAGCCCGTTCGAGCCAGGAATGACCTACGGGAACGAGTGGTGGGATGAGTTCTTCGATGAGGAAGACAACCGGGACCCGTGCCAGGGTGCTATCGCGGTCGTTCACCATGGGTGCACGTCCTACACGCTGCTCATCGTCTCCGGCCCGGCCCGCGGCCGACTGGTCAGCATCGACCTCAACGGCGTCCCTGCCCCGTACGTACTGGAGGACAACGACTTTCTCTGTTGGTACGAGCGGTGGCTCGACGAACTGGCAGCCGGCTACGACGTATCCCGTGTCTTCGAAAAGATCCCCGGTGGCGAGGACGAACTGCTGGCGATCGCGGCGACCGATCCCAGCCCCGAGCGGCGTGCCCGGAGCACGTGGTCACTCTGCGCGCTGCCCGCACTGACACCTGCGGGCCTTCGGGCTCTGGCCGATGTCATCACCGATCCCATCGCTTCGGTTCGCAGTGCGGCGCTACGAGCCGCCCGCCACTTCAGAGCCTCTGAGGCGGAAGACCAAGCCCGCACCGCGCTCCAAGACACCGATCCCGCTGTCCGGTCGGAGGCCATGAGCACCCTGCAAGCTCTGCAGATATCCGATCTGGCAACGATCGCCCGAACCATGCTGAGCGATCCCGATCACGATGTCACTTTCCGTGCCATCTGGGCCCTGCGCGACAGCGGAAAGTTGGCCGTCGAGGACCTGGCCCCGCTGACATCAGCCGCAGATCCGCGCGTTCGTGCCACCGCCACGCACTACCTGCAAGACGCAGTCGGCGACGGAATCGACACCCTGCTCACCACCGCACTCGGCGACAGCCAGGCGCAGGTTCGCTGGACCGCGGTCCAGGTCGTCGTACGCCGAAATCTCCGTCACCTCCAGCCGCACCTCACGGCCCTGCTGAAGATCGAAACCGATCGCACCGTCCTGATCAACCTTCAACGAGCACTACCGCAACTCACGGAAGGCCGCCTCTGAACGAACGCGAACTGGCCTTCCTCAGCACACTCCACCGGGGCCAGGGCATCACCGGAACGGTCATCGAGATCGCCAGCTTCGGCGTGACCTTCGTGGCCCTCGCCGTAGTGCACACCGGCGATGTAGTTGGTCGCCGCCGGCTGGGCGGGACAGATCAGATCGACGTCGGTCCGGCTGATGTGGGCGATCAGGGCAGAGATCGGGGCTGTGGGCACCGATCTCCCCGGCTGCACCGGGGTCAATCCGAACATGTCCGGGCCGCCGTGGATCCGGAAGCTGGCCGCCGGAGCGAACACCACCGGCAACGGCTGGCCGTAGCTGCCTGGCTCGGCCACCAGCCATTCCAGGTCCTCCTCGGCCGCGCCGTGCCAGGTCACGGTGGCCACGGTCGTCAGGCCTTGAGTTCGGCCTTCGAGGAATTCCGCGCGGCGCGCAGCGGTGGTGTAGGTGCGTTCGGTGAGCCCGGGCGGGGTCCGGACGCCGAGTTTGGGCCCGTAGAAGGCCACGACGTGGCCGTAGCTGGTGGCCGCCGACACCCATGCAGGATCCAGGGTGAGCGCGCCGGAGGCCCAGATCACTCCGTTGCCGTCGCGCAGCACCACCCGGTGCCCTGTTCGGCCACCACTGTCCTGCCCTTGAGGTCGGCCAGGGTCTTCATGTCGGCGATGCTGGCGACGGGTGGCACGGCTCGCGCCGACGGCGAGCAGGATGACGGCGGCGACCAGGACGCTGAGGCGACGGAACATCAGGCGGCTCCCTCTCGAGCTCTGGTGTTGTCGATGTTCGGGGTTCGGCGAGTCAGCACGCTCGTATCACAGCAGGCGGTCGGAAGTCGCGGAATGGCGATTTGCCGATTGTCCGTTTGGGGATACTAATCCCCAATTAGTACAGAATGCGTACTGGGATCAGGTGGCCTAGCTTGGTTCGATCTGGCTAGATTTCTCATCTAGGTCGCGTGCACCGGACATGAGTGGTGACGATGGCTCATGTTGCCGGTTCTTGGAGTCTGCTGTTGTGAGCTCGCCCCTCGCGCACGAAGACGTCACCGCACGAAAAGATCAGGGACTTCTGCTTAACGAATGGGGATGTGGATGGGGCGATTATCCTTGTCCTCGGTAAAGATCGCGGTGATATTTTTAATCCTGGTGGTGACGACCGCGCTCACGACCTTTCTGCTGTATCTCAGAGAAGATGGCGGCACCATCGCCACCGTCCTTGCCATCCCATTGGGAATCGCCGCCATTGTCGCACCCATCGTTAGTCAATGGGCGACGCAAGCATCCGAGGGCAACAGTGGTCAGCACCCGACTGTGCGAGCGGTGATCCTGATCGTAGGTATTCCGTTGATCGTCCTACTGTTGCTGACCGTAACTTGGTTACTTGCCGCGCGGCATTCAGATCTGCCCGTCCACTTTGGCTCACCGACCCGACTGGATGAAGAGAAGGTCATCATGCTAGAACCGCGAGTCGATGAGGATCGATGGCCCGCCGGGGACCTTTCCTTTACGCCGAAGTTGGCGACAACGCAAACGCTGGGCGATTGCCTTCTCCCGGCAGAGCTCTTAATCACGCCGATGGTGGACGGCCACCAGCTCCCTCAGCAGACCGTCCAACACGATCAGGAAATTTCGATTCCCATTCCTGAGGATTCCCGTAAGGTCGGGCTTGGCGTCCGGTTGAAGGTGCCCGGCAATCAAGGCTGTGTCCTGGATCTGACCCTTGCTCGTGGAACCTTGGTTCGCTAGCGCCCGAACACAAGAAAGAGAAGGTGGCTGATGGCATCCCGATCTTGGAACGGCAGAAGACACGCCGTCGTTCCGCTTGCCATGCTGCTTGGTCTGGTTCCCGCCTGCGCCCCTGGAAGCAGTGAGCCGCCTCCAGAGAAGTATCTTTCAGGAACTGTCCAGATCGGGGTCAACACGGACATTCCCGGCTGGAGCTTGTACTCCAATGGTGTATGGGATGGATTCGATATCAAGCTGGGAAACTGGTTGGGGACGGAGATCGGCTTCCGGCCGCAGTACACCCCGCTAACCGACGACGAGCGTATGATCAAACTCAAGGAGACAACAGAGGCCGAGCAGTCCAACGGCAACGGACCTGGGATCAAGTTGGTCATGGCCAACTTCTCCATTACCGATGAGAGGCGACAGGACGTTGACTTCGCCGGCCCTTATTTCATTGACTCTCAGGGCGTATTAGTCGGCGCAGGCAGCGATATCACCAAGGTTGAGGACATCAGGAACAAGATCATCTGCACGTCTCGTGGGTCGACAACAGAAACACGTCTCTTTGACATGGACATACAGCCGGCACCCGAAAATACCTTACAAAAGTGCGTGGAGCGCCTGCTGGACGGAGAAGTCGACGCCGTATCGACTGATCGGGTAATTCTCGAAAGCTTTGCCGCGAGGCATCCGGGCCGCCTCCGTCTGGTCCCGGGAATTCGGGTCGGTAGCGAGAGGTATGGAATCGGGTTTCCAGACAACAGGCCGAGGCTCTGCACGTTCCTCACGAGCAGCATAACAAAGTTCATCAACGAAGAATGGGACCAGAAGCTGAAAGACGCGTTGCCCGGAGTCCCGCCTGAGGATCGAAAGCCAAACTCTGACGCCCTTGATCCGTGCGAGCCATCGGATCAAGAGCAGGCCGCAGCGCCTGCCAACGGGCTTAACGATCGTCGCATTACTGTGCCGACTTCTATCGCCCGCCGCACCCGTGCAGCCGCGCGGGAGGGACAACGACAATCTAACCGGCGGCGGCAACGATGAACCGGACGACTTGACGTCCGCCTCGGTCAACCGGCCTTCTGGAGCGCGAGGCAAAACCACCGAGGTGGTATTCGCCCGCCACCTCGGTTCCTGGTTCCCCCGCAGGTAGTCCAAGATGCCCTGGTCGACACCCTTGTCGTCAAGCTACTCCTTCCCAATCTGACAGGAGGGCGCATCCAACATTCTGCATGATCGTGGCTGCGGGCGAAGCCGCGTAGCGGTGGCAGGTCACTGTCGGCGGTGGCGGCGATCCATTCTGGCAGGCGGTGACCTTCACGGTTGGTCATCATCAGGGCGAAGTCGCGGATGGCGATGGAGAGGGTGGCCAGGTGCGGGCAGCGCGCCAGGACGTGTTTGAGCTGGAGTTTCTCCTCGCCGGTCAGGGCGTCGGGGTGGCGGGTGAGCCATCCGGTGACCTGGCGGGTGCTGGGGCCGGAGCTGACTTTCGGCGCGGGTCCGGGTTGGGAGCGCAGGGGTTCCAGCCAGCGGCGGACGGTGCGGTCGGATCCTTGGTAGCCCATCGCGCGGATCTCGGTGAACAGACGGCTGCTGTCGGTGCAGCCTTGGTTCCATCGGTGATGCAGATAGCTCTGGTAGGGGTAGAGCGGGCCGTGCTGGTTGCCGGAGGGTGGCAGCAGTTCCTCGGCGGTGGCCGCCCGGGCGTAGCGCAGCACGGTCTTGTGGTCCAGGCCCAGGAGCTTGACGATCCTGGTGGTGCCCACACCCTTGTCGTAGAGCTCATGGACGGCGGCATGCCACCGACGGGTGTTCTCCACCCGCCTGCCGCCGGGCTGCGCCACGGGTGCCTCACCTGCGGCAGGCTCTGCCGGCGGTTCGGCGATCAGGCTCGGGTCGGGATCGCTCAGGCAGCGGCGATGAGCGATCACGCACCTGTCGACGCTTTCAGCCAGGTTTCTCCACAGATGAAACCGGTCGGCGACCTGGATCGCCTCGGGCGCGGCTGTGCGGATGGCCTCCAACGGTGCAGTCGGGTATTGGAACTGTCCGAATCCTCAGGTTCTTGGTCTCTGGCTGAGGTCGGCGGCGTAGGTGGACCAGTCGCCAGCGGCGATCTTCTGCCACTGGATGGCGCCTTTGATGTTGATGCCGAGGGTCTTGGCGAGGATCGCTGCGGGGAGTTCGGCGGCGAGTGCGAACAGGGCGGTGTTCCGGTCCTGGCGGGGGTTCAACCCGAGCTCGTGGAGGCGGCGGGCGAGAGCGCCTTCGGTCAGAGGGCGTTCTGACCAGCGTCCGGGGAACAGCCAGGCGGATTCTGGGTTGAGGACTCCGCCACCGCGCGGTTTCCGGATGGCGACGAGCTCGTTGACGAGGTCGTCCAACGGAGTGGGCAGGGCGATGGGCCGACTGCCCAGGTAGAGGAAGGTGTGGCCGTCCCGTTGGTGGACGTGGTTGATCGTCAGGGCGGTGATGTCGGTGAGCTTTTGCGCGTAGAGAATGATCAGCAGCCCGGCGGCCCGGTCGGCGGTTGGGCAGGTCTCGTCGTGGAGGAGGCGGCGCGCGTCGTCCCATCTGCGGTCCTGGTCAAGCGGTCCGGATGGGGCATGCCAGCGGGTGCTTGGTGCGGTGAGGCGGAATGCGTGCCGGTGGACGACGGCCCACCGCACGAAGTTCGCCGACCGGTCCCGGTGGCTCTGGGTGTGATCGGTGAGCCAGAGGTCGAGGTGGGCTTGGGTGCAGGTCGCCAAGGTCAGCTCGCGTGCTTCGAGCCAGTCCAGGACGGCCGCGGCGGCGGTGACGTGCTGGCGGACGTTCCTGGCCTGCTGGTGGGAAACGGGCTGGCTGTTGAGGCGTCCGCGGAGTCGGCGGAGGTGGTGCCAGACGGCGTATCCGTGCAGGATCCGGTGGTGCTCAGGGACGGTGCGTGCCGCGATGGTCTGGTCGATCCACCCCTGGAGGGCGGTCAGACGCTCGTCTCGGTCTGGGAGTGCTCCTGCGGTGACCAGCATCGACCGCAGGAGCTTCAGGGTGAGGCCGGCCGGCATGGTGTCGATTAGTTCGTGGGAGAGCCGTCGGTGCCCGCTCGCGAGTTCGCGTAGCGTCGTGCTGACTCCGGGCCTGGTCAGCCAGGTGTCCACGCTGTCGGGCCGGTCAGCCTGGACCAGGGCCTCGCGGAGCTGATCGAGTTCGCGCGGCGTGGCGCCAGCGGGCGAGGTGAACAGCTCGGTCAGCTTGCGGTCCAGAGAGCAGCGCGCGCATTCGGCGGTCGAGAGCTGCCAGGTCGTCTGGCAGACCGCGCAACGTTTCCAGAACGTCGGATCGGGGTTGAGGCAGCGGGCGCAGAGCGGCTCGTCGAGGGTGCCGCCCTTGAGCATGGCGCCGGTGCCGCAGTTCGAGCACACGATCCAGCGCTTCCGGCACCGCTCGCAGACGGGCTTGCCGATCGCGCGGGAGATACCGACCCGGCTGCTGGTCGAACCGCAGAAGCTGCAGGGAAGATCGTGGCCGGGTCGACAGCTCTGGCAGACCGGCCCGGCCTCGGTGACCGCAGCGATGCGCCGGTTGTTTCCGCAGCTGACGCATGGTTTCCAGCTTCGTGGGTCTTGGTGCCAGCAGTTCTGGCAGAGAGGCTGCCCGTTGTCGTTGCGGCGCGCGGTCGGCCTGATCTTGCCGCAGCGGCCGCAGGCCACTGCCCGGGCTTTGGGCCCGCATCCGTGGCAGAGGCGTACTCCCTCGATGGGCGGACCGAGCTGCTTGCCTCTGCCGCAGCGCGGGCAGGACGGCACGACCACGGCCCTGGCGCCGGCCTCGGCGAGAGCGTCGATGAGACGCAGGACGCTGGGCGTCTCGGCGCGAGCGCCTTGGCCCGTGAGCAGATCGGGCTGGCTCACGATGGCCTGGGCCAGACGGCGGTGTCCGTCGGGTCGGGCCGCGGCCCGGTTCACCGCCGCGAGGAGGGCCTCCCGCGCAAGAGCGGGCTCGAGCCCGGCCAGCAGGTCGAGTAGAGCATCGACCGGATCGTCCGGAGCCGGAGGTTCAGGGCGGCCGGTCACGGTGTGGTCCCGGTGATCCGGGCGCGCTTAGGACGCAGGTCACCGATGCTGTCGGTGGTCGTGATTCCGCCGGCAGCGGCCTTCTTGGGACGTGTGCTGGGTATGGCGGCCGCGATGGGTTCGATGAGGTCGTCCATCGTGCAGTCCAGGGTGTCCAGCAGCGCCATGAGGATCTTCAGGCTAAGCCGTTCGGGCCGCTCCACCACCAGCCGATAGACCTGGCTGGTCGACAATGTGATCCCGCGTTCGGCCAGCGGCGCGAGGAGGTCGGTGGTGGAGAACATGCCGCGGTCGGCCATCACCTTGCGTAGATGCCAGCGGTAGTCGAGCTTGCCGTTCATTCCCGGTCGCCTCCTCGCCCTCCGGCGAACGCCGGTGCCAATGCCCTGGTCAGGGCCGTGTTCATGAAGTCGTCGCTGACGTGGGTGTAGATCGCGGTAGAGCTGTCGCATTCGTGGCCGACCTGCTGCTGGATGAACCGCCGGTCCACCCCGTCCTCGGTGAGGTGCGTGACGTAGGCGTGCCGTTCGGAGTGCGGAGTCAGCTCTTTCGGCAGGCCCAGCGCGTCTCGGTAGGCGACGAACCGGGCGTTGATCTCCGAGGGCTTCACCCGCCCGCCGCGTTCGGTGAGCCAGAGCGCCGGATGGTCGGGGTAACCGAACCGGGGCCGGACGTTCTCGACGTAGTCAGCGACCGCCTCCACCGCCCAGTCCATCACCGACAACACGTTCCTGCGCCGCGGCGGCTGCCCCCTCTTCGCCTTGCCGTAGCGAACGTTGAGGATGCCATACCGGCCGAAATGGGGCGCTTTGGGGTTGCGTCCCCAGTCGACCAGGTCCAGCTTGGACGTCTCGGTCCGGCGCAGTCCCCACCCGTAAATGGTCTTGAAGATGGTCGCGTCTCGGTAGGCGGCCAAGGTGCCCTTGCGCCCGGAACGCACCGCCCGCTCGACCTGATCATCGGCGTAGTCCAGGAACCGCTGGAGCTCCGCGCGCGTGAACGGCCTGGCCTCCGGACTGCCCTCGTAGTCGTTGAGGTGCACTCGGGTGTTCCACTCATGGCAGATCGCCACCGGGAAGGTGCCGAACTCCTCTTCGCAAGCCGATACCCAGCCGTAACGGGCATCGATGAGGAACTCGGTGAACAACCGGACGTCGCCCTGATACGCCCGGATCGTCGACGGAGCCAGATGCCGTTCGCTCGTCAAATACGCCGACCACTCATCCATATGCGCAGGCGACCATTGCCAGGGGAACTCGTCGGTGTACTCATGGAAGCGACGGATCAGCTTCTCCCGGTCCTCGACCGTCTCATCCCGAAGCCCCCGCGACTTCTGCTGAGCACGCCAACCCCGCAGCATCGCATCGAACATCGCCTCCTCAGGCCGCAGCAGCGTCACCCCGGAGACCAACTCCAGCCCCGCTGACCCCGCTAAGGCCGCCCTGCCTCGATGCACCACTCCGGACCATCCCTTCCGAAGGGAAGATCTTGCATCAGACGGGATCTCTCTGGCAAACTACCTGATCAGACGCTCGAGCCACAGCCGCAGCAGGCGCGAGAATGAACCACTTACGACCTGGCGACCTGCGGCTCCTCGCCCGTCTGATGCAATTCCCGAGGGTTGGCGTAGGCGCTGGCCCGATCCCGGCAGACGATCTCAACGCCGGGGTGCTCGCGCAGCCACGCGGCGAACGCCGACGCGGATCACGTTGAGGTACGCCTGGGCGCTGCTCACGTGATGGGATGCGGACCCGCCCTACTTGGTGAACACACCGATGGTTGCCAGAGTCTCCTCGTATGGCGCAATCGTTTTCCGGAGGAGCACGGTTCGGCGGGGTGGGCATAAGGTCGGGCGACGAAGCTGACCCCCACCGAGAATGTCAGAGCCTTCTGGCAGACTCCTCCCAACGACTCACCGAACACGGCCCGACCAGCACACTTCCACACTCATCCGGAACATCCAGACACGCGATTGCAAGAGGGGCAGTATGAAATCGTCCGTCCCCTCAGTGCGTGACCGGATCGTGCAGGCCGCGTTGAAGATCGTGTTCGAACCGGTCTTCGAGGCGGATTTCGCTGACTGTTCGTTCGGGTTCCACCCGAAGCGGTCAGCCCACGATGCCCTGCAAGTGCTCATCGATGGGCGATCGAGGAACGTGTCTGCGATCAGTCTGTGCTCGAGCTGCTGCGCGTGATGTTGCGCGCGGGAGTGATGGAGGACGGGCAGGTCCGTCGGCCGGTCACCGGAACTCCGCAGGGTGGGGGTGCGCGCTCGCCTTCCGCAACACCTGGCGACCGCCACCCAGGCCCACCTCGACCTGTACGCCACCTGACGGGTCCGGTCAGTTCCGATCGGGGGAGAGGCTGAGCCTCCGCAGCTCCTCCTCGGTCCGCACGGTGGCGGGATGCTGCTCGCCCAGCACCCACTTCCGCGCCTCCAGGACCGCCTTGTACTCCCGCCGGGCCTTCCAGGTCTGACCCTGCCGCGACCAAAGCCAGGCGATCCAGGTCCGTACATGCAACGTGTGCGGGTGGTCGGCCGTGAGGATGTGCTCGCAAGCGATGCGGAGCGTCTCGACCAGGGTCACGGCTGCTTCGAGCGCCTGCCCCCGCCCCGGGCCGGGACCGAGATTCAGAGTATCCAGACGTTCCGCGCCGAGCAGCGCGGCCCGAGGGCTGAACAGGTCCCTGAACGTCATCTGCGCGGCTCCGCGATCGGGCAGCCCTGTGGCGTTCACCAGCAGGTCGTGGAGGTCCTTCGAGAGCTGACGGAAGAGCTGCTCCGCGTCCTCGTACCGTTCCTGGAGGAGGACCATCCGGGCGACCTCGTAGCCGGTGGTCAGCGTGTGTGGGTCCTGGCTGCCGAGAACATGCGTCCGCCTGACCATGACGTCGCGGAACAGCGTTTCCGCCTCGGCGTAGCGCCCCATCTCACCGATCACCCACGCGACGCCGTGCGAAGCGCTGATCGTCTTGGGCTCCTCCGGTCCGAGCGCGGTGGCGCGGGCCGCGGCGACCTCCCGGAACAGCCGCTCCGCCTCTGCGTAGTCGCCTCGGATCCCCAGGATCCGGGCGAGTTCGTAACGGGTGATCAGCGTGTCCGGGTGCGCGGCGCCGAGCACCGCCTCCCGATTCGCCAGCACCTCTCGGAACAGCGCTTCGGCCTCCTCATACCGGCCCCGGACGCCGATCAGGCCCGCCATCTCGTGCTGGATGGTCAGCGTCTGCGCCTGGTCGGCCCCGCGCGCTCCCGACTGGACCGCCAGCACCTCACGAAGCCGCTCCTCGGCCAGGGCGTAGGAGCCGCGCGCGCCCAGGTAGTGGACCGTCATCAGGCCGACCTCGGCCGCCTCGTGGGCGGCGTGTGCCTCGTTGCCGACCGCGACGGCCTCCAGCCACTCCAGGCAGTGAGGCCCCAGCATCCCCCAGAGCGGCCAGCTGGCGGGGTCCTCAGGCGTGGCGACCTCCGGATTCCGCGCCGCGACGCTGAGCAGCCAGCGCCCCAGCGCGAGAAATCCCCGCTCGTCCCTGCCGATGCCGACCCCGGCATTGGCCCTGCTCGCGTCCCGGACGAGAACATGCAGTTTCACGGTCCGTACGGTATCCGCCGCGTCCTCGTCGACTGGGTCGGGCAGGACGTCGATCAGTCCGAAGTCCTCCAGGCAGGCCAGGACTTCGGCCATGTGCTCATCTTGAAGTCCTGGAAAGATGTCGGTTCCACGGAGCAGCTCCGGCCGGATCAGCAGCTGGTAGGGAATGGGCGCGTCGGCGAAGCAGGCCAGCAGCCGCAGAATCGGCCTCGCCTCGGGAACCTCGCGCTGGTCGAGCAGGCTGAGCGACAGCTCCCAGGTCTGCCTGATCAGCTGCCGCGCCTCCTTCGGTGACAGCTCCTTCCGCTCAGGCTGTCCCAGATCGAGCTTGCCGGTGTCCACTGCGGTGACGTACGCGGCGAAACTCGTGATCGCCCCCGGCTTGGCGTAGGCAGCCCGGAACCGTTTCGTGCTTTCCGCCAGATACGCCCCGGCCAGCTTCAACGCCAGCGGCAACCCGCCGAGTCGGTCGGCCAGGATCGCGGCCTCGCTCCGCTTTCCCGCCCGGCCCTTCGTGTAGTCCATGAGCACCTGCGCGGCGTGCCGGGTGGGTAGCACGGGCACCCGGTGCCGCAGGCACCAGTCCTCGGGCCACTCCTCGCCCTGGTCCCTGGTCGTGACCACGACGAGCCCCTTGCTGTTCGCGTGCACGGGCCGCAACCATCCCCTGCCGTGGCGGAGCCGGTCCTCAATGGTGAGCACGTTGAGGTCGTCGGCGCCGTCGATGATGAGCAACCACTGCTGGCGGTGGGCGTGGAGTCGCTTCCACAGCTCGTCGGCCCGGCGACCCTGCTGCAGTTCGACCGGGCCCATGCCCAGCTCCTGCGCCAGGGCGCGGATACCGCTCTGCCACTGGTCCTCGTCGGCCGCGGAGAGCCACCAGACGTCAACGGTCTCCGACACCCGCCTGGCCAGCTCTGCCACGATCGTGGTCTTGCCGCACCCGCCCAGGCCGTACAGGATGCGGACGCGGGAATCGGGCGAGGACCAGGCGCCCGTCAGACGTGCCAGGAGTTCGTCCCGGCCGCGCAGTCTGGTCTCGGCGTACTGCGGGACGGCGATCGAGATCGGGGTCTCCGGTGCCGGGTCGGGGTGGTGGATGTTGATCACCCCATGCCCCTGGTTGATCACCGTCGCGTCGCCCGAGGCCTCGCTGTCCAGCGCGATGTCGGCCCGCGCCTGCCCCGGGGTGAGCCCGGCCATCAACCGCACCAGCCAGCGGAACATCGCCCCAATCCTCATCCGGGCCACTTCTTCTCGACCGTGATGTTCTGAACGCCTGTTCCTTGGATGATCTGGGAGGCGTTGTCACGGGCGATGGCGGTGATGGTCACCGAGCCGTGGCCACTCTGCCGGGCCGCGGCGAGCCACGCGCGCAGTTCGGCGGCCGCCTCCGGATCTCGCTCCAGCACCGTGCGCAGCCGCCGCGCCCACTGATCGGCCTCTTCGGCTTTAGTGTCGGCGAGTTCCGCGTCCTCAAGCCGTTCGAGATTGGCCCGGGTCCGCTCCAGCGCGGCCTCGGCCTCGGTGGTGGCGGCAGGGTCGTTTCGGCCCACCAGTTTGGCGAGCCTGTTCTTGAGCGCGGCCCACGCGTCGGTCGCCGCGCTTTCGACGAGAACTGTGGCGGCCGCAGCCGCCAAGGCGGTCAGTGTTTCCGCCAGCATGTCGCCCTCCCCATGACGCTTCTCGCCATCCTGTTAGACCGACCAAACCAGGCCACGGTTCACACGTCCAGAGCGAATAGACCGCATGGGTAAATCACGTTCCGAAGCTCGTCGCGCGCCGGACCCTATAGCTCTATCGTCGAACATATGCCGGAGGTGGTGGTCTTCGATCTGGATGGCACGCTCATCCGCAGCGACAGCATGCTGGGTTTCGTGACCGGCCGAATGTTACGCAGGCCATTCCTGGGTGTGATCGTCAGCCCGATCGCGGCACTGCTGTTCTGGCGGCTGCGGACACGGCCTGTCGGTCTGAGCATCTGGGTCTGGGCAGCCACCGTCTTCACCACTGAGCAGCAGCGCGCGAGACATGCCGCGAGGTTCGCTTCGCGGCATCTGCGCGGGCGCGGCAGACCGATCGAGGCGGCACTTACCGAACTACGCGAACATTGCCGGGCAGGACGCCAGGTGGTCGTCGCGACCGGCTGCGAGGAACACATCGCTCAGGCTCTGTGCCGAGCGCTCGGTCTTGACGAGGTAGCGGTGGTCGGCACCATTCTGCGGGCAGCGTACGGAGGGCTCGTCGTCCGGACCTATTGCAACCGGGGCACGAAGATGGAGCTTCTCCGGGAACGCGGTTTCGAACCGCCCTATCAGGCCGCGTACACGGACGCCGCCGCAGATCTGCCGCTACTGCGAACGGCCGAGCAACGTATCATGGTCCACCCATCCCGGGAAAACCTGAAAAGGGTCCGAAAAGAGTTCCCCGAAATCAGAGTTCTTGTCTCGTAAAAAAGCTTTGCGAACGGGGACATGACCCACTAATTGCGCGGCTCTGCCTCATTCAGCATCCACCCGCGTCACGGTCGGCCAACCACCTATCTGATCATTTTGTTGGCCAGCAGTCGCCTGTACGGCTCCACGCGCGTGGGGCAAGCGGTCAGCCACGCGGGCGCGGCACTTTCAGTTGCCGATCCCTGACCAGATATCCAGACCCCACACAAGGAAGGCCAATAAGACCATCGCAATCCCCGAGTGGGCCGCGGTGAGACGGCGCTGACGAGCGACAGTTGCGACATGGGGAACCGGCCCTCCATACGATCGATCTCCCTGCGAAAGTACACCACCGTGTGGCGGCTACACGCTCCCACCCACCGCGGCCGACGCCCTCACCCTGTGCTCCCGACCAAACCCACCCCCACACCGTCCACGAACACCCGCACCGCGACACCCTGACCCGGCTTACAAACAATCCGCGGATCCTAAGCTCCCTACCCCGCGCCTTCCGCGCGGAGCGTCACGGTGACGGTCTGCCGGCGCTGCTGCTGCGGCACCCCCAAGATCCCCGCCTGGACCACGACGTTCAGATCACCGATCTCCGCCACAAGCCCGCAGGAGTCGCCTCCGCACACCGCTCCGACTGCCTTGATGCAAGAACGACGATGAGCAATGGGAGTGCCTTCCCGACCGACGTCGACGCGCCGATCATGCTTGAGACGAGTCGTGATCATCGGGAAGGTACACCCTCCCCGACAGATCCACAGTCTCAAGCATTGCCCCGAGCCCTGCCCTCCCTTACCGTTCGAAAGGCGGCTGATCGCCACGGCGGCGTAGAAGAGCTCAGAGCAGCCAGTCCAGGGCAGAATGCGGACTCCGCACCGCCTGCCAGAGCAAGGACCTACGATTCGCCGACAGCACCAACGCGCCACGACGGTTAGGGAGGGATTGCCCGGATGGGATGGTCTGAATGGCGGAATATTCATTTTGGCCCCGGTACCTTCCGCGCGGTGGCTCCTCCCGCCGCCGCGGGCGAAGGCAACGTGTTGAGAGTCATCGCCCAAGCCGACAACGGTCCATACAGCGGTGACCTGTACCAGTCTGAATACCTCGGTAACGACTACTGGACTCCGCACTTCAACATGGGACAGCCGCACGCCGTGAACATCTACGGCTCGCCAACGCTGGTCTCGTGGAACGAAGACCGTCGCGATCTGTTTGTGGTAGCCGGAGCCGCGCTTCTGCACCGGTGGAGCGACGGGCCGTCCGGTTGGTCGGGTTGGGAAAATCTTGGTGGCGGGCCCGGCGGCCCGGTCCTCGGCAGTTCCCCGGTTGTCTGTTCGCGCGGCCCCGGCCTGCTCGACGTTTTCGCTATTTCAGGAACCGACTTCTCGGTCTTGCACAAGCGGTTTCAAAACGGCTGGTCGGGCTGGGAGAGCTTGGGCGGGCACTTCAGCAAGTTGTGCAAGCCGGCGGCCATCTCGTGGGGCGGTGGGCATTTGGACGTCTTCGCCGTGGGCGACGACTACGGCATCCACCACAAGTGGACTGGAGGCGGCGGCTGGTCGGGGTGGGAGAGCCTGGGAGGCGTCACCGAATACGGTCTGTCGGCTACCTCGTGGGGGTCAGGCCGCATAGACCTTTTCCACCGCGGGCAGAACCGTGCGGTTTACCACGCGTGGTTCGACGGCGGGTGGAGCGGATGGGAAAACCTGGGCGGTGTCACCGACTACGGCATCGCCTCGGGAAGTCGGGGCCCCGGACGTCTCGATGTGCTGCACGTCGGCACCGATCGGGCCATCTACCATTCGGAGTTCTGAGCCTGGATTCACCGCGTGATTTTCTTGATCGTTTTCTGTTCCAATTCCTCCGCGAGGATCCTTTCGCCGGATGAAGCGCTGTTTCCGGGCATGTGAGGGCCGCTGCGTGCGGGTCGCAGCTTGTCCGCATGTCCACAAGGTTCGGAGGCGGGGGTTCGTGCGGTGATGGCCGGGTGACCGCGGTGGTCGTGGTGGCGGTGGTGACCGAGATTCCGGCGGGTCAGGCCATGAGGAGGGGCGGCGGGTCGCAGACGGCGTCGAAGAGGTTCATCCACGCCCTCCACCTGCCGCAGGTGGAGGGTGAGGTGACCGCGTCCGTGCCGGGCCAGGCGGGCGGGGACGGCGATCAGGTTGCGGCGCAGCGTGGCGCCACGAGCCTTGGCATGGCGGGGACCGGCCAGGCAGCCTGCGGCGCGCAGCAGATTGAAGGCGATCGCCGCGCAGGTCACCCAGGCGGAGTTCGCGGCGAAGTCCCCTGAGGGGAAGGTGCGCGAGCAGACCGCCGACCAGGTCGGCGAAGACCTGCTCGACGATAGCGTGGTCACGGTGCTGTTGTTCGGCCTGGACCAGGTGGAACGGGCTATCGGTGAACACCGCGTGACGCCGGTGGACGCTGAACAGCTCCTCCTGCCTGCCACCGGCTTTGGGGTTGTAAGGGGAGATTGATGCTTCGAACATCGGAACGAAAAGTCCCGTCAAGAGACCCCTCCCGGAACGGTTGGATCTTCGGGCTGAACCGCCCGCCGGAATCGCCTTACTTTCCGGGCTCATGCCAGTCGAGTTCTAACTGATACCGAGACGGCCGCTTACGGCCAGTTCTCCGGAGCCGCACCGAGCCGGGGGTGGCCATCCGCTCGCCGTCGCGGCCGGGCCGCAGAACGCCGGAGGTGGCGTCGCGCACACCGCCGCCGACTACGCCCTCAGCGACTCCGCCCGGGCCCTGATCGCCGAAGGGGTACCGGCCAACACCCAACGCGCCTACACCCGGCAGTGGGCCGCCTTCACCGCCTGGTGCGCCGCCCAGGACCGGCTGCCGCTGCCCGCCACCAGCCACACACTGGCCGAATACACCGCCGCGCTATGCGCCGCCGACCAGGCCCCGGCCAGCATCGAGCAGGCCATCGCGGCCATCCGCACCATGCACCGGCTGTCCGGGCATGCCGGCCAGCCCGGCACCGAGGCCGCCCGGCTGGCCCTGCGCGCCCACAAGAGACGGCGCGCCACCGCCGGGAACGGCCGCCGCCAGGCCCCACCGCTGACCATCCCAGACCTGCGCGCCATGATCGACGCCTGCGACCTGACCAGCGTGACCGGGCTGCGCGACCGGCTGATGCTGGTGCTCGGACTGGCCCTGATGGGCCGCCGCAGCGAGCTGGTCGCCCTGCACCGCGCCGACGTCCGCGAGGTTCCCGACGGGCTGGAGGTGCGGATCGGCACCTCCAAGACCGACAAGAACTCGGCCGGGCAGACCGTGGCCATCCCGCGCGGCAGCCACCCGCTGACCGACCCGGTCGCCGCCTGGCGGGACTAGCTACAGGCCCTGGACCAGGCCGAACAGCACGAAGATGACGGCGCCACGGGCGCGGGGCCGGGGGATAGGCAGACGGATCGGCCGGGCGGCGGGCGGCTGCTGCGGCGAATCGACCGGCACGGCACCATCGGTGCGTCGCTGACCGGCGAGTCGGTGAACGTCATCGTCGGCGATCTGGCCGTTCGGGCCGGCGTTCCCAACGCCGAGGCGGTCACCGCGCACAGCCTGCGCGCCGGGGGAGCGACCGTCGCCTACGCCGCCGGGGTCCCGGTCTCGGTCATCGCCGCGCACGGCCGATGGGCACCGAACTCCCCGGTGGTACTGGGCTACATCCGCGCGGTGGACCGCTGGCGGGACAACGCCATGCGCAACGTCGGCCTCTGACCAGGGAAAACAGGAACCCGACCCGACGCGGAGAGCCGGGCTCCGCCCCGGCTTCGTGGTGACATCTGTTCGGCGTTCGGTGACAGAAACTCGGCGCTCAACAACAGGCGAGCTGGCCGCGCTGGCCCGCGCCGTCTTCAAGAATCCCGAATCCTGCATAACGAGGATTATGTGGGATCGCTCCGAAGGGCTCAGATGGAACAGATCGCTTTTTTTGATTTTCTGTTTCTAGAAAATCAGCTAGGGTGATCTTGTGGCGACGACGTGTAAGCACTGTGGGACGGCGATCGAGCAGCGGAATGGGCGGGGGAGGCCGAAGGAGTACTGCCCGGAGGGGGACTGTCAGGCGGCGGCCAAGCGGGAGCGGGAGATGCGGCGGGCCACGCCGGGGCTGGATGGGGCGCTGGCGCGGGCGGAGGAGTTGTATGACCGGATGGAGCGCGGGCTGGCGGCGGCGATCGCGCCGTTGGCGCAGGTGCTGGCCGATGAGCTGAGTCCGGCGGGGGTGGAGGCGAAGCTGAGCGCGGTGCAGGCGGAGGCGCACACCAGGGTCGCGGTCGCCAGGAGTGAACGGGAACAGGCCTTCGAGCAGGTACGGCTCTCGCGCGAGGCCACCGAGGAAGCCCGCAGGGAGACGGCGGAGGCGCGCAGGCTGGCCGAGGAGGCGAACGCGGAGCGGGACAGCGCGTTCGCGGATGCGGAGAACGCGCGGGAGCAGGCGCTGGCGGCGCTGCGGGAGGCGGCGGCGACCGAGCGGGTGGCGCGGCAGGCCGCGGAGGAGGCGGGGCGGCGCGCGAGCCGGGCCGAGGCGGACCGCGATCAGGTTCTGGCCGAGGCGGGGGAGCGGGTCGAGCGGGCGGCGGCCGAGGCGCGGGACGCGGAGGCGAAAGCCGTACGGGAGGGGGAGCGGGCGGAACGGGCGGCGGCGAAGGCGGCGCGGGCGGTGGAGGACGCGGCGCGGGCGCGGGCGGAGCTTGTCGTCGCCGAGCAGGATGTGGTGCGGGCGCTGGCGCGGGCGGAGGCGGCCGAAGGGGAGCGTGATCGTGCCGTGGTACGGGCGGAGGCGGCCGAGGTGGCGCGGGCGCGGGCGGTGGGGGAGGCGGCGGAGGCCGTACAGGCGAGGAAGCAGGCGGAGCGGGACGGGCGGGAGCGTGTGAAGGCGGCCGGTGACCAGGTGCGGGCGGCGGAGGCGGCGCTGGCACGGGAGGGGGAGCGGGCGGCTGGGGCGGTGGCCGAGCGGGACGCGGCACGGGCCGAGCTGGCCGTCGAGCGGGCGCGTACGGCTGATCTTCGTATCGCGCTGGAGGAGGCCCGCGCAGAAGCCGCGCTTCTGCGCGAGCGTGCTGTCACCGCTGAACTGGGGGTCACGGCAAAACCTGAGAGTTCCTCAGGCTGAGCCCGGCGCCGAACTTGACCGCGGATGCGGTCCTGGCTGGCATCGGCGCGGGTCCTTACTTGCTGTGCACGATTTGGAGCAGGTTGCCGCAGGTGTCGTCCAGGACCGCTGTGGTGACCGGGCCCATCTCCAGTGGCTCCTGGGTGAAGCGGACCCCGAGTTCGCGCAGCCGGTTGAACTCCGCGGTTACGTCCTCCACGGCGAAGGAGGCGGCCGGGATGCCGTCCTCGACCAGAGCCTCCTTGTACGGCTTCACGGCGGGATGGCCGTCGGGCTCCAGCAGCAGTTCGGTCCCGTCGAGGTCGTCCGGTGAGACCACGGTCAGCCAGCGGTCCTTGCCCAGCGGGATCTCGTGTTTCTTCACGAAGCCGAGTACGTCGGTATAGAAGCGCAGGGCCTTGTCCTGGTCATCGACGAAGACGCTGGAAATGTGGATCCTCATGAGGTGCCTCCGGTGTCGCGCTTGAGCCACCGCGTCACGATGTGCTCAAGGGGTTCGGTGTTCAGATCGTGGAACTTGTAGCGGCCCTGGCGCCGCGAACGGACCAGATCTGCGGATTCCAGTACCGCCAAATGCTGGCTGATCCCCTGGCGGGACAGCTCCAGGCCGTGCTTGGTCACCAGCCGTGCGCAGATCTCGAACAGGGTCTGGCCGTCCCGTTCCACCAGCTCATCGAGGATGCGCCGGCGGGTGGGGTCGGCCAGGGCCTTGAAGACATCCTCCTCCATAACCCTCACCATACGCAAGTCGTCACTTGCCTATCAAGTCGGGTTCACCGCGCCCGAAGGTCCAGCAAGCCCGCTGAACTCCGACGGCGCGCCGCCGCAAGATCTTCCGGTGACCGGCGGATATGTCGTACGCGATCACGCGGTGACGGCGTGCGGTGTGCCCGGTGTCAGCCAAGTGACGGCGCTGGTGAAGGCGGATGTGCGAAGTGGTCTGCACGCCCGCAGGTGGTGTGCAGACCACTCGTGGTGGAGTGCGGTTCAGCGGTGAGTGATCCACCAGAACAGCAGGCCGATGAGGCCGGTACCGGTGGCGTGGGCGGCGCCACAGGCAAAGGCGATACCGATGGTGCGGCGGAGACGTCGGAGGCCGGGAGAGCGGCGTCGTGGTGAGGACACGGCCTTGGGGGGCGCCGGGGTGTCGGTTTTGGTCATGCCCGCATCACATCCAACACGCCGACGATGTTGAAGGTATGCCGGATGGGTCCGGGTCTGCGAGGCTACGCTCCCGGTGAGCGGGGATCCGGGCCGGTCCGTCCCGGATCCGGATGACGGTCCTTTGCGCTGAGGAGGCGGGTGCATCGTGGCGGTGTTCCGGCCAGAGGGGTCGACCTCCCAGGTCCTGGCGGAGCTGGCGCGGCTATGGGACCAGGCCCGCGTCCACTTTCCCGGTCAGGTGACGCAAAAGGAACTCGCCAAGGTCTCGAAGGTGCCCCATTCGACGGTGAACGGGTGGGCGACGGGGGCCGCGGAGCCACGTGATCTGGATCAGCTGGTCCAGGTCGGCGCGACCCTGGCCGGGTGGGCGAATGAGCGTGCCCCGTCGGCGTGGGAATGGGATCGGCTGATGGCCGCCGACCGTGCCCGCCCGGCTCCTGCGGCGGCCCCGGCTGGTGCCGGCCAGTCCGGGCAGGCCGCAACGGCGGAACGGGTCCGCGTCGGATGGATCCCGCAGCCGGTCGATTGCTTCCAGAACCGGCAGGTCGCCGAGCGCGTGCGGGCGGCGGCCGATGCGGGCGGGACCGTCATGCTGACCCAGGTGCTGGCGGGAATGGGCGGGGTCGGCAAGACCCTGCTGGCCGCCGACTTCGCCCGCCGCGCCTGGCAGCAGGGGGTACAGGTGCTGGTGTGGGTGAACGCCGCCACTCCCGATGGCATCGTCTCCACCTACGCGACCGCCGCAGCGCGCCTGGGCCTGCCGCTGACCGACCGCGATGATCCCGAGCAGGCCGCGCGGGATTTCCTGGTCTGGGCGGAGACCACCGACCGGTCCTGGCTGGTGGTCTTGGACGATGTGCAGCGTCCCAAGGATCTGAGCGGGTGGTGGCCACCGGCGGCCACGTCGGCAGCGGGCGGGCGGGTGCTGGTCACCACTCGGCTGCGGGAAGCGGCCCTGGCCGGGGCGGACCGGCGCACGGTCGGCATCGGCACCTTCACCGAAGCTGAGGCCCGGTCCTACCTGAAGGCCAAGCTCGGCGATCAGGTCCCGGGCGCCGACCTGGACGGACTCGCCGCCGATCTGGGGTTGCTGCCGCTGGCGCTGGCCCAGGCGGCCGCGTACATCATCAATGCCGACCTCTCCTGCGCCGTCTATCGGGAGCGGCTGGCCACCCGGCTGCTGGCTCACTCCGTGCCTGGCGAGGATTACCTGCCTGATGGCCATCAGCGGATCGTCACAGCCACCTGGGAGCTGTCCATCGACCACGCCGACCAGGCCGCGCCGGCCGGGCTCGCCCGCCCGGTGCTGTGCCTGGTCAGCGTCTTGGACCCGGCGGGCATCCCGCAAGCGGTGCTGACCAGCCCGCCCGCCCTGGAGTACCTGGCCAGCTACCTGCCCGACCCCGCGGCCGACTCCTTAACCGGGGAGGCGGGCGCGGTGGATGAGGTCATGGTGGACGAGGTGCTGCGGGTGCTGCACCGGCACAGCCTCTTGGACCACGACCGAACCGCTCGCCATCGCGAGATCCGCATCCATCAGCTCATCCAGCGCGCCACCCGGGAGAACCTCACCGCCCGGCCCGACCTCGGCCCGCACCTGTTCAACGAAGTCGCCCGCACTGCCGCCGACGCGCTGCTGCACCTGTGGCCGCCGGTCGAACACGACCAGCTCGGTCAGATCCTGCGCGCCAACACCACCGCCCTGCAGCATGCCGCCGGCATCGCTCTCTACAGCCTCGACACCGGCGTCCATTCCGTGCTGCTTCACGCCGCCGTCAGCCTCGGCGAGACCGGGCAGGTCACCGCCGCCATCGCCGCCTGCACCAACCTGCACACCACCTGCCAGCAGCATCTCGGCCCCGACCACCCCTACACCCTGGGCGCCCGCAACAATCTGGCGATATGGCGGGGTGAGTCGGGGGATGCGGCGGGTGCGGTCGCCGCATTCGAGAAGCTGCTGGCCGACCACGAGCGGGTGCTGGGCCCCGACCACGCCAATACCCTGACCGTTCGCAGCAATCTGGCGCGGTGGCGGGGTGAGGCGGGGGATGCGGCGGGTACGGTCGCCGCCTACAAGAAGCTACTGGCCGCCCGTTCGCGGGTGCTGGGCCCGGACCACCCCGACACCTTGACCACCCGCCACAATCTGGCATGGTGGCGGGGTAAGGCGGGGGACGTGTTAGGCGCGGCCGCCGCGTGCGAGGAACTACTGGCCGACCAGCTGCGGGTGCTGGGCCCCAACCACCCCCAAATCTTGGCCACCCGCCACATTCTGGCGCGGTGGCGGGGTGAGTTAGGCGACGCGGCCGGGACTGTCGCCGCCTACGAGAGCCAGCTGGCCGAACGTTCGCGGGTGCTGGGCCCGGACCATCCCGACACCCTGGCCACCCGCCACAATCTGGCGTACTGGCGGGGTAAGGCGGGGGATGTGTCAGGTGCGGCCGCCGCGTTCGAGGAGTTGCTGGTCGACCAGCAGCGGGTGCTGGGCTCCGACCACCCCCAAACCTTGGCTAGCCGCCACAATCTGGCGCTATGGCGGGGTCAGTTAGGCGACGCGGCCGGGGCGTTCGCGGCCTACGAGAGGCTGCTGGTCGACCAGCAGCGGGTGCTGGGTCCCGACCACCCCGACACCCTGGGTGCCCGTGTCAATCTGGCGATATGGCGGGGTGAGGTGGGGGATGCGGTGGGTGCGGTCGCCGCGTTCGAGGAGTTGCTGGTCGACCAGCAGCGGGTGCTGGGCTCCGACCACCCCCAAACCTTGGCCAGCCGCCACAATCTGGCGCTATGGCGGGACCGGGCGGCCGGTCAGAAATAGAGCGCCTCCTCGTTCTCAGAAACGCGGAGGCTAACCCTCCCTGGCAGGCCGACCCTGGCGCCAGAGCACCACGGCTGATGCTGCCTCCAGCCTTCCGATGGTCAGTCGCTACTGGCCGTTCCGATCATCCTCACGGGCCTTATCAGCTGGCGGGCTTGCCGAACCAGCGGGAGAGGCGGTCGTCCAGGTCCTGCTGATCGTCGCCGATCCAGGCGACGTAGCCGTCGGGGCGTAGCAGGACGCATGGGACATCCAGGTCCGCTGAGGGGTCCGCGAGGTAATCGACCCGGTCTGACCAGCCGCCGACGGTCAGGCGTTCGGTGCGGTCCAGCAGCAGGCCGCGGCCGCGATGCAGCAGACCGTAGAGGTGACGCCGAAATCGGTTCCGGCGATGGTGCGCAGCTGTTGTTGGAAATCCTCGAGGGTGGGCGGTTCCGCGCGGTCGCTGACTCCCGCGGCGGGGACCAAGACGCTGTAGACCCCTTCGCCGAAGGGCCGGAGCCAGAAGCGCTGATGGGTCTGGCGGATTTCGGTCACCTTGGCGGCGATCTCGTCCTGCGGCACGCCTGCTTCCATCTCGCCCATCAGCGTCTCGGTCCGTGCGGGCTCGCCGGGGAAGCCGACGCCGAGCAGTTTGCGCACCGTACTGCGCGCGCCGTCACAGCCGAGGAGGTAGCGCGAACGCAGCTGTTCCCCGTCGGCCAGCTCGACGGTCACGCCCTCGTCGTCCTGCTCGAAACCGGCGACCGCGCACCCGCGCCGGACCTGCGCACCCAGTTCGATCGCGTGGTCTTCGAGGAGATGTTCGATGACCGGCTGCGGGATGCCCAGCAGATAGGCGTACGCGGAATCCAGGCCCTCGGGCGCGGGTTTGGGGATGGCGGCGAAGATACCGCCGACCGGACGCCGTCTTCCGCGTTCGAGAATGCGATCCAGCAGTCCGCGCATCGCCATCAGCTCGAGACTGCGAATATGCAG
>NZ_BLAE01000095.1 GCF_009687865.1 Acrocarpospora macrocephala | reverse complement strand
ATCCCGACCACTGACCCGGGTCCGCCGCCCCCGCCGCCGCCGACGTCGACCGCGCCTCCTCCCGACACGCCGGGGCAGAAAACTTCCAAAGCCTGGAATCTCGCCTCCAAGGCGGTCCAGAAGGATAAGTGCAAGAGATTCCTGGCGACCGCGGGGATCACCGTCGAGCAGGTCGCCGACGTGTTCCACAAGAGCAGCGTCAAGTTGGAGCCGGGCAGCACTATCGCGGGCAAGCCCGACGCCGTGGCCTCGGTTCCTGACACCAGTCTCGGCACCGGCGCCGGCCCGATCACCCTCTGGCAGCCGTTCTTCAACGACACCCATCTTCAGGAGTACATGAACAGCATCCGCAACAGCTCCGCGCTCACCGTGTACGCCAACGCCATCAGGAACTGGAGCGTCGACCAGATGCGAGCGTTGAAGGTGCTGCACGAAGTTGCCCACCTGACCGGCAAACTTCCCGCCAACCACGAGGGTCCATGGGGCTCCAACCCCGATTCACAGAGCCGCTTCGAGCAGGAACTCGTCTTCAACTGCCCCATACCCGCCTCGTAGGCCCCGGCCACCGTATGTGAGGTTGTCCATGTCCAGACTCTTGACGTCCAGACTCTTGACCCACAGCCGATGGCGGCGCCTGCTCCTACCGCTCGGCCTGGCGTTAACAGCGCCGCTGGCGGTGGCGGCGCAGCCGGCCCAGGCCGCCGCGTGCGCCACGGCGGGCCATGTCTATGTCCGATCCGCCGCCGGATTACACCAGTCCGGCTACGAGGGAAACCAGCAGTTCGGTGTACCCGTGGTCGTTCTCTCCCCCTTCGGCTCGCTCGCGCTGTCGATCGGCGGCAACGGGCTGAGGAAAGACACGTCCATCACCTTCCAGATCTCCAAATTCGGGGAGTACTGGTTCGGCAACAATTCCTTCCGGCTCACCGGCTCCAACTGTGTCCACAACGAGGTGAGCATCGGCTCCCTGTCGGGATCCGAGCCCGGCCAGTACCTGCTGCGCGCCACCTACACCGCCGGCAACAGCGGCACCTTCGTCTCCAACGAACCGGTGGTCCTGCTCGTGATCCCGGCGATCCCGTAATAAACCCGGATAGGAGACACAATGCACATGCGTTCGCGTACCCACCGGGCCGGCCCGTAGGGCGCCATCGAGCAGGCGGCCGGCGGTGAGACCCCCATGCCGCCGCCGGCCGCGGCCGACGACCTCGCCGGCCAGTTCCGGGCAACTGGTCACCGGTCGGCCGGGAATCGCGTTCGCCTGGCCAGCACCGCCGGCATCGTCCATCAGTTCTGGAACGACTCCCGCACCGGACGCCTGGAGATCTTCACCGAGCGGATCCCCGCCAGATCGGGGCCAACGACACCCACCTCGCCGACACCAAGCGTCGTACGCGGCTAGGTCGGCCGTGGATGCCTGTGACCAGGGTCACAATCGGGCAAGAACCTGATCATGGTGTCCCATCGTCTGTCCGGGTGTGAAGGGAAGGGTGGGTGCCGTCACCTCCATGGACGAGGAGCAGCTGGTGCGTCGTATCGCTCGCGGAGATCGCGACGCGTTCGACGAGCTGTACCGGCGCACCTCGCCGTGGCTGGCGGTGCGGCTGCGCCGCCGGTGCCGCGATGACGAGTTGGTCGCCGAGGTGATGCAGGAGACGTACCTGGCGGTGTGGCGCGCGGCGGCGGCGTTCGCCGGCGCCGCGGTCGCGGGTAGCGCGGTCGGCTGGGTGTGGACGATCGCCGCCCGGCGGCTGGTCGACGCGCTGCGCAAGCGGGCCCGCGAGGCGCAGCTTCCCCACGCGGCGCTGACCGCGCCGACCGCAGAGGACGAGGCGCTGATGGCGGAGCTCAGCGACACCATGGGCGCGGCGCTGTGCCGGCTCGCCCCCGAGCTGCGGCAGGTCCTGCAAGCCATGGTGCTGGACGGGCTCACCGTACGGGAGACCGCCATATTGCTGGGCGTGCCGGAGGGAACGGTGAAGACCCGGGCCCGCCGGGCGCGGATCGCGCTAAGGGAGGTGCTGTCATGAAGTCGCTGGAACACATCCCGGCGGCGCTGCTGCGCCGGTACGCCTCGGGCGACGCGGGCATCGCGGCGGACGCGCTCTGGGCGGTCGAGGCGCACCTGGAGTGGTGCGCGTCCTGCCGGGAGCGCCTTGGTGCAGTAGTGGCCACGGACGACTCGGAAACGACATCGCTGCTGGCGCGCGTACAGGCGAATCTGGCGGGCGAGCTGTCTCGCGGCGCGCAGATGCCCGCGCGGCGGTGGCCGCGCCGGGTGGCGCGATGGGCGCCACCGGGCCTGTGGCCGCGGCTGGCCATGACGACGCTGGTGATCGCGGCGGCGCTCGGCCTGGATCTGGCGTTCAGCAACGTGCTGGCGTCACTGGTGCTGCTGGTGGCGCCGGTGGCGCCGCTGCTCGGGGTGGCCGCGATCTGGTCGGCCGGCCTCGACCCGGTGCACGAGCTGGTGGTGGCCAGCCCGCGGGCCGGGCTTTACCTGGTGCTTCGGCGCACCCTGGCGGTGCTGGTCGTGGTCATTCCCGCGCTGGCCGTGGCCGGCTGGCTGGCCGGCGCGGCACCGGCCCGCTGGCTGTTGCCGTGCCTGGCGTTCACCGCGGGCGCCCTGGCGCTGGGCGAGCTGATCGGGCTGAACCGGGCGGCGGCCGTGCTCGCGCTGGCGTGGACCTCGGGCGTGATCGCCCCGACCGTGCTGACCGCTCGGCCGCCGTTGCTGTTGGAGCCGGCCACCCTGCCGTACTGGGCCGGGCTGGTCGGGGTCGGCGCGGTCGTGCTGGTGCTGCGCCGTGACTCGTACACGGGATTGAGGAGGAGCACATGGTTCGGGCGGTGAGCGCGGCGGAGACCGCGGCGAGGACGTATGCCTGGGCGATCCAGGCCGACGGGCTGCGGGTGCGGGCCGGTCGGCGGATGGCCGTCGACGGGCTGGACCTGGCGATGGACACCGGCGTGCACGGGCTGCTCGGCCCGAACGGCGCGGGCAAGACCACGCTGGTCCGCTCGATCGCCACCGTGCTGCGCCCGGCCGGCGGCACGCTGACGCTGCTCGGCGAGCAGGTGAACGGGCGCGTCGACCTGCGCGGCCTGCGGCGCCAGATCGGGTACCTGCCGCAGGAGTTCGGCTACTACCGCCGCTTCACGGTGCGCGAGTTCGTCGAGTACATGGCCTGGCTCAAGGAGATGCCCTCGGCCGAGACGCCGGGCGCGGTGCAGCGCGCGATCGAACGGGTCGGGCTGGCCGACCGGGCCGACGACCGGATGAAGACGCTCTCCGGCGGCATGCTGCGCCGGGCCGGGATCGCCCAGGCCATCGTCAACGACCCGCGGATCCTGCTGCTGGACGAGCCCACCGCCGGGCTGGACCCGGACCAGCGCCTGCAGTTCCGGGCGCTGCTGCGCGAGCTCGGTACGGACACCTGCGTGCTGGTCTCGACCCACCTGGTCGAGGACGTGGCCGCCGCCTGCACCGACGTGGTGCTCATGGACGCCGGCCGGCTGGTCTTCCAGGGTGCGCCGGCCGGCCTCGCCGCCGCGGCCGGTGCCGACACCGGTGCCGGGGACAGCGCGGCCGAGCGCGGCTACTCGGCCATCCTGCGCCGCCACCGCGAGACGGAGGCGTGATGACCGCCCGGATCCTGCGCATCGAGCTGCGCCGTTCTGTCGCCCTGTGGACGGCGCTGCTGATCGCGCCGCTGCTCGTGGTGGCCGGCTTCATCGGATTCGCGGTCCTGCCGCCCCTGTTCCGGGACCGGGAACAGGGCGACCCTGGCGTGATCCTGCTCTTCCCGTACCTGCGGGGCCCGCGCGACGGCGAGTACGCGGTGCGGATGCTCTCCGCCCAGGCGAACCTGACCCAGGCCCTGTGGCTGGCGGCGGTGGCCGCCACCGGGCTCGCCCTGTTCGCCGCGGCCCGGCGCGGCACCCGGGTGGCCGCCCTCCTCCCGGCGCTGATCGGCGCCGCGGTCGCCGTACCGGCGGCGCCCGCCAGGTTCGCCGCGGCCTGGGTCGAGGACGACCGCGCCACCGAGGTGGTCTGCACCCGCGACGAGCCCGCGGTGTGCGTCTCCCGGGTGGAGTCCCACCTGCTGGCGCGGCTGCGCGGGCCGGCTCGCCAGGCGCTGTCGACTCTCGCGGCGAAGCTGCCGCCGGGGGCCGCCCGGGCCGAGGTGCGGGTCGTCAGCGCCGGCATCCCCCAGGCTCCGCAGCCGGCGGACACGATCCAGCTGTTCGTTTCGCACTTCGACGACCTGACGGAGGAGACCGCCGACAACCTGCTGGGGAGGATGCTCGCCGGGGCCGGCGTCCGGCCGTGCGTGAACCAGCTGGGCTTCGACCCGACTCGGTTCATCGAGGGGCCGCCCCCGGAACCGAATCACCGGTACCTGGCCGCGCGGCAGGCGGCGTACGGATGGCTCGTCGGCGGGCGGCCGCCGCAGACGCTGGACGACGGCGATCCCGCGGCGGCGTTCACGGGCGAGGCGCTGGCGGCGCTGTACGCCCTGCCCGCCGACGAGCAGCGGGCCCGCGTCGCCGCGCTGCGCGCCGCCGAGCTCACCTGCGCCCGGGGCGACCGGCTGGACCTGCTCACGGGCGGGACGCGGTGAGACCCCTGGCGCTGTACCTGCGCTCGCGGGCCGTGCCGGCGACCGCGGCGGCGGTGCTGGGCTGCGTGGTGGCGCTGTGGGCGCTCGGCCTGGCGATCGACCACCCGCAGGGCCGTACCCTCGCCGCCCTCCTGGTCGCGCTGGCCGCCACCACCGCCCTCGCGCCCGGCCTGGCCGGGCCTGACCACGACCTGGACCGGACCGCGGCGATCGCCTGGCCGCCGCGGCGGGCCGCTCACGTCCTGGTGGCCGGTACGGCCCTGGCCGGCCTGCTCGCCATCGCGCTCGCCGGCGAGCAGCTGGCCGGTACGGCCCAGCTCGCGCGCAACGTGGCCGGTCTGGCCGGGCTGGTGGCGCTCGGCGCGGTCGTCCTCGGCGCGGCCCGGGCCGCACTGCTGCCGGTGCTCTGGACGGTGCTCGTGCTGTGGTGGGCGCCCCCGATGGGAGAGCCACCCACCCGACCGGCGTACAAGGTGATCCTCACCTGGATGGTGCAACCGGCCGGGACCCAGGCGGCCACCGTCGCGGCCGTCGTCCTGGCCGTCGCCGGGACGCTCGTGTACGCGGTGCGGGGCAGCCGGCGCTGAACCCCTACGCTGGTGCCGCCGCTCCCGGCCCCCGCGCCGCACCAACTGCTGCTGGCCGAACGTATTCCCCTCGGTGGACTCGGGCCTCCGATTCGTGGGTGACGGCTCGTCGAAAGATCGAAAACTCCGTAGCAAGGCCGATGGGACTAGGCGCCAAATAAAGAAACCCCAGCTCACAGCATGTGAACTGGGGTTCTTCTGGTGCGCCGCCAGGGACTCGAACCCCGGACCCGCTGATTAAGAGTCAGCTACCTCGCGTGACGGCCTGTCCCGTTCAGCCCTCAGGTGTGTCAATTCGTGCCGTTCTAGCCATTAATCCGCCGATTTTCGTACCGGATTATGCCAGCGCGTGTCACATCGGTTCATGACATACGGGCACACCGCACCCCTCCGGTGTGCTCGTCGCCATGGCATGAACACGGCCCCTGTGATCGTAGGCAATCAGTGACCGCTTGATCGGCTGGCTAAGGCCGAATCCCGAACGAAATCACTCAGAGTTCCGGTTCCGAGACAACCACTAACGAGGAGATCGAGCGGCCCCTATTCATCAGCCCCGCCATCGTCCGGACTCACGTCAGCCGACTGCTCGCCAGGCTCCACACCCGCGGCAGGACCCAGCTCGCCGTCAATGCTCTGGCCTCACCAGCGCAGACGACCGCTGACCGGACCACGTCGCTCGATCGGACGGAGTCGGAGGGAGGGGTTCCGGACATCCGCCGGTTCGCGCGCCCTCCTGGTGGAAACGAATGGGTCGCCCATTCCACGCAGCAGCCTACGCTTGATCCTTGTGAGCGCTGGTAGGCCGCGATGGCGAGAGACGCTGCTTCCGGGCGGCCTGGTCGTCGCGCAAATCCTGCTCTCAGCATCGCATGGTCTCTGGGGGATATTGCCGAGGGTTCCGGAACTGGGATTCTCCTCTGTGTACGAGGGGCTTCCCGAATCGGTGCTCTCGGCTGTGAGTACGGGGACCGCCTTTGTCTCTCTCACCTGCCGCCGCGTCATACCTGTGTGGGCCCTTGGCGGCACGCTGCTGGCAGCGGTGCTGGGCATCGGCACGGCCGGTGGCGCTCTGGCGGGGCCGGTGGCGGTGCTGGTCGCTCTTCATGCGCTGGCCGTGCACCGCACGGCTGGACTTGCCGCGGCCGGGGCCTTCGCCGCCGTATTGGTCACGGGTGGGGTGGCTCTTGCCGCCGGTGCACCGGCGAGGACCGTTGCGGGGCTCGCTCTCCAGGCCACGGCTATGACGGCCGTGGTCTGGGTGATGGGCCGGTCTCGGCGGCGCAGGCAGGCTGGCCGAGCCGCTGTCACCGCGTACCGCGCGAGGGCCTCGTCGGTGCCGCTCCTGGCTGCCAGCACGGAACGAGCACGGCTGATGGCGGAGTTGCACGACGTGACCGCGCACCGGCTCACCGGAATCGTGGTGTCGGCCACCGCCGCCACCCGCCTCGCCGACCCGCGGCTCACCACGGAGGCCACCCGGCACGCCGCCGAAGCCGGGCGCCAGGCGGTGGCGGAACTGGACCGCCTGGCCGAGGCGGCCGAACCCAGGACGCTGGAGGACATCGATGCGCTCGTCGCCGAGCACGAGGGCCTCGACTACCGGCGTACGATCGCCGTCGTGCCACCACAGGTCGTTGTCATCGCCTACCGGGTGGTTCGCGAGGCGCTGACGAATGCGATGCGTTATGCGGGGGGCGCGTCCCATGTCCGGATCGACGGTCTGTCCGGGGAACTGGCCGTCACGGTCATCGACTCCGGCGGCACCGCGGCGGTGCCCGGTCTCGGCACAGGGAGCGGGCTCGCCGGACTGCGCTCGGCCGTGCAGGCCGTCGGCGGATCGCTGCGGGCCGGCCCCAAGGACGGCGGCTGGGAGGTGCGGGCCGTCATCCCCCAGCCTGTCGACGCGTTCGAGTGGTCTCCGCACGGCACGACGACCGATGGACCGGGCCTGACCGGGGCGGGGCGCACGGGTGGCTGGCGCGGTTCATCAGCACTCGACGGTACGCTGGTCATCCTGGCAATCGCGCTCTCACTGGGCGCGAACCTACTGCCCGAGGACGACCTCGACCCGTTCGCCTCTCCAGGCGCGAGCGTGCTGCTAGCGGTGCTGTTCGCCCTGCACGCGCTGCCCCTCTGGTGGCGCAGGAACGCCTCTCGCCGCAGTCTGGTGGTCGCACTCGCCACCATCATGGTGTGGCTGGGCATGGACATTGCGGGCTGGCCGGGACCGCCGATCAACGACGCGTTCCTGTGGTGCTGGTGGGTGGAATTGGTGCTGGTCTACGCGATCGGCGCCTGCCGTAGGAGTGCCCGAGATTGGCTCGCACCTGCCGCGGTGGCAGGCTGTGGCGGACTGGCGCTTGTTAGCGGCGATGGCATCACAGGTGATCGTCCGGCCGCATGGCTGGTGTTGACCGCGGCGCTGGCCCTGCCTGCTTGGGCGGCCTGGGCTTTGGGGAGGTTCGTCGCGTCGCGTCGTCGGCGGCGCGGCACGGCACTCGCTCGAGAGCGGGACCTGGTCGAGCGGGACGCGGTCATGGCGGCGACGGTCGAGCGCCACCGGATCGTCGGCGGCCTGCACCGTACAGCACGCCAGCATGCCCAGCGGGTGGCCAACGGAGCCGACGTCGGAAACCTGGAGGTCGTCCTCGCTGAGGCCAAGGCCGGACTGAGCGCGTTGCGGGAGCTGCTGGCTCAGGCACGGGAACGCGATGTCAGCGATGACCCGCCACCGACCGTGGACGGCATCGCCGCTCTGGCGGCACGTCACGGCGGCGCGGCCCGCTACCTGGGGTTTCGCAGGCCACTGCCACCGGTTACCGAGGCCACCGCCCACCAGGTCGCACGGGAACTGCTCACCGAAGGAGCGGCCGTCACCGTGATCTTCCTCGACGAGGGCATCACGGTGTCGGGTCGGTCGCCGACCAGTCCCGCTGTCCAGCGGCGGCTGCGCGCGCTTGCGGACGCCGCAGACGGTACACTCACCATCGCCGACGGCGGGGCGGCACAGGTGTGGCTGCCAGAGGTGTTCTTGTCGTGATCCGGGTGATGGTGGCCGACGACCAGGCCGTAGTGCGCGCAGGGATCGCCGCCATCGTGGACGCTGAGCCGGACCTGAGCGTGATCGGCCAGGCGGCCGACGGTGCGGCGGCCGTGGAACTCGCGACCTCCCTGCGGCCCGACGTCGCGCTCATGGACATCCGGATGCCGGGCATGAACGGACTGGCCGCCACCACAAAGATCACCGCTGCAGTGCCCGCCACGAGGGTCATCGTCTTGACCACGTTCCACCTCGACGAGTACGTGTTCGCGTCCCTGCGCGCCGGCGCGGTCGGCTTCCTGCTCAAAGACACCGACCCCGACCGCGTGATCGATTCGATCCGCGTGGTCGCCGGCGGAGAGGCGCTGCTGGATCCCGCCGTGACACGGCGGCTGCTTGACCATTTCGCCGCCGGACCCGGCCCGGTCGACGCTGAGCGGCTGTCCGTCCTCACCGCCCGCGAAAGACAGGTGCTCCTGCGGGTGGCGCGCGGCCTGACCAACGCCGAGATCGCCGCCGACCTCGAGATCAGCCCGGCCACCGTCAAAGATCACGTCGCTGCCGTCCTCGCCAAGCTCGGGGTCCGGGACCGGGTCCAAGCGACGATCGCCGCCTACGAAACCGGCCTGGTGAAGCCGGGTGATAGAGGCAACGGCACCTGAGCCGTGCCACCGCGCCTCCGCCGTGAGGCGGGGTGCGGCATCCGCCGGACAGCGGGGTTCCACAGGGTCCAAGACGGTCCTGAAGGCGCAGGGAAGGGCGTTTCCCCGCTTCTAGCGTGAACTCCATGGCACGCACTCTCACCCGCCGCCTGCTCGGCGGCGTTCTTCTTCTGACCGCGATGGCGACGGCGCCGCTCGTCGGCGCCGCCGGTTTCCTCGTCACCGCAGCCGCCAGCACGGCCATCCCCATCCTCGCGGCTGTCGGGCTAGTGGCGACGGCCGGCACCACCTTCCTGCTCAGCCGACCGGCGTTCACCCTGCTCGGCGCGCACGGCGGCCGCAAGCCCGCGATTCTGGCCGCGATTGGCGTGACGGCCGCCGTGGCCGTGCTCGCATCCGCCACCGTCCTGCGACCAGGCGCGATCCCACAAGCCGTCCCGGCTCCCGCAGGCGTTCGTTACTGGGATCTGCCAACCGGCTCCCGCATCGCCTACGTCCACGCCGCCGCCACCGGCAAGCCCCGCACCGCACCGGTGATCTTCCTGCACGGCGGCCCCGGCACCCCCGGCGAAGGCATCCCGGTCGGTGGCGAGGCCCTGACCGCGGTGGGTTTCGACGTGTACTCCTACGACCAACTCGGCGCCGGCCGCTCCACCCGGCTGTCCGACGTCACCGGCTACACGGTCGCCCGGCACGTCGCCGACCTCGAGGCGATCCGCCACACCATCGGCGCGGACAAGATCATCATTGTCGGCCAGTCCTGGGGCGGCTCGCTCGCCGCCCAGTATCTCGAAGCGCATCCCGATCGCGTCGCCAAGGTGGTCCTCACCTCACCCGGGGCGCTGTGGCCCGGCTCTCAACCCGACAGCGATCTCTCGCAGCGTCTCACCCCCGAGCAGCAGCAACGCTACGACGAGTTGACCGGCTCGCCCCGGATGCTCACCATGTCCCTCTTACTGGGCATCAACCCCAACGCCGCGCACGCCCTGATGAGTGATCGCGAGGCCGACGAGCGCTTCCATGAACTCGCGCTGGTGAGTCGCGGCACCGGCTCGTGCCCAGGCATGCCCGTACGGGAGCCCCACCACAACCGCCAGGGCTTCTACGTCAACCAGATCACCAGCGACGACTTCCGCCAGGTGCCCGACCCCCGCCCTAAGCTGCGCCAGATCCGGGTACCGGTACTGATCATGCGCGGCTCCTGCGACTTCGTGCCCTGGGAAGGGACCTACGACTACCGGCGCACTCTCCCCAACTCCACACTGGTGCCCATCGCTGGTGCGGGTCACGCCATCGCGGGCGACCAGCCCGACCCCTACACCCGCCTCCTGCGGTCATTCCTGACCGATCGGCCCCTTCCGCTGCCCGCCCACACCTCGGCCGACCCGCCCCGATGATCACCACCCCAGAACCCCAACACCAGACTGTCCATCCCCTGAAAGCGTGGAGACTCGGTTATGCGGCGATGGTCTCCTATGACCTTGCCTTGGTGGCTGTTCGCGCGGTCATGATCTGCCGCTCGTAGACGATCGGGGGTAGACCGTCGGCGGCGCTATGTCGGCGGCGGGTGTTGTAGAAATCGGCGATCCATGTAGCGATCTTGAGGCGGGCTTCGGCCCGCGCTGCGAAGCGGTTCCGGTGGACGTATTCGACCTTGAGGGTGGAGTTGAACGATTCGGCGGCGGCGTTGTCGAGCGCTTATCCGGCTAATGGTCTTGGTTCTCGGGTTGGCCGGTTAACGCTTTCAGTTCGTGCGGGCGATGAGTCGGCGGAGTTGCTCTTCATGCTGCCGGACTCGGGCGGCGATGGCGTCCAGGGCGAGGAACTGGGCCGGACGCCGGTAGCGCGGGTGCGGCATCGGTCTGCCGTGCGAGCGCAGGGCGATGATGTGGTCGATCAGGTCGAGGATGTCGTCATCAAGGGGGACCATCCGCTCGGTCTCCAGCTTGCCGAGACCGATCTTCAACCGGCTGCCGTGACCGGGAACCTCGTGGAGGCAGTCCAGTTCCAGATCGAGCAGTTCCCCGATCCGAAGCCCGCAGGCGCGTTGCAGCCGCAAGGCGCAGGCGGCCAGCTCGTTGCTCGGTCGGTCCCGCAAGACCTCGGCCAGGCGACGGTCGGCATCGACAGGCAGGTAGCGAGGCAGAGCCTGCGGGAGTTTCGGGTTGACCGCGTCGACCAGCGAGGTGAGGTAGGGCTCGATATGTCGTTGCCGGTCCAGGGAAGCGATCGAGTCCAGGTCGGGGTCGATGCGGGCGAGGAACAGGCCGAAGTGCTTGAGCCGGGCTGAGCTTCAACGACTTCCTCGTCCACATGACGTCCATGATCATCGTGCTGCTGGTCGTGTTCGTCGGCCTCTGCCGGCTGATGTTCGACCGGCACTTCCGCTACGACCCCGAGCGGCGCCGCGATCTTCGCCTATCTCGGCGGCGCCACCTACGTCCTGCAGGGCATCTACCGGCCGTCGCCGCAGGAGTACTCCTTCGCGTTCGGCGGCCTTTCCGCGCCCCTGGTCGGCCTCGGCGGCGCCGACACCGCCGTCCCTCTCGGTCTCGTCACGATCGGGTCCGCCGGCCTCGCGATAACCGCCTATGCCATCACCATCAAGCCCCGGCGTCGCGATCCGCAACCCAGCGGGATTCACTCATGAGCCCAACGCCGAACGCCGGGTGCACTGCTGACGCGGCACGCTCCCGACCGGGGCTGCCGTCACATGAGTTTGTCGAGGGTGATGGGTAGTTCGCGGATGCGTTTGCCGGTGGCGTTGTAGATGGCGTTCGCGATGGCGGCGGCGGTGCCGGTCACGCTGAGCTCGCCGATGCCGCGGGCGCCCATGGGTGCGTGTGGGTCGGGGATGCCGGTCCAGATGACGTCGATCTCCGGCACGTCCAGGTGTACGGGTATGTGGTACTCGGCGAGGCTGGGGTTCATGATGCGGCCGGTGCGCTCGTCGTAGTGGGTGTGCTCGGTCAGTGCCAACCCCATGGCCATGATCATGCCGCCGCGGAACTGGCTGGCCGCGGTCTTGGGGTTGATGACCCGCCCGCAGTCCATCGAGCCGAGCATGCGGCTGACCCGGGTCTCGCCGGTGACGGCGTTGACGCGGACCTCGCAGAACATCGCCCCGTAGGAGTGCATTGACCGCTCGTTCATTTCCGTTGGTTCGTCAGGGCTCGCCTCGACGGTGACCTTGTCGCGCTTGGCGCGGGTGAGGATGGCGGTGTAGGTCTCGTGCCGGGTGGGGTCGTCGAGTTTGGCGAGGCCGGCGTTGCGGGGACCGACCTGTTGTGCGGTGAGCCCCGCGAGCGGTGAGTCGGCACGGATCAGCGTGAGTAGTTCGGCGACCAGCATCTTCTTGGCCTCGACCACAGTCGCCGCGACGGTGGTGGTTTGACTGGACCCGCGGCCCGCGACCAGGCCGGGCATTGCGGAATCGGCGAGCCGGAACTCGACCTGGTCCGGGTGGAGTGCCAGGTTCTCGGCGATGATCTGGGTCTGTGCGGTCTCGGTGCCCATGCCCGCGTCATGTGTGGCGATGTCGACCGTGACGGTGCCGTCGCTGGTCAGCGTGAGCCGCGCCGCCCCACCGTTCTCCCGATTGTAGATGTGCGAAGCGGTCCCGCAGCCCATGCCGACCAGCCATTCGCCCTTTCGGACCGCGCCGGGGATCGGGTTGCGTTTCGCCCAGCCGAACCGTTCCGCGCCGTCGCGCCAGGCCTTGACGACGTTGCGGGAGGAGAACTCGGCGCCGTTGAGCGGATCGGTCTTGGGCTCGTTGCGGATCCGCAGCTCGATCGGGTCCATGCCAAGGGCGACCGCCACCTCGTCCACTGCGCTCTCGAGGGCGAAGCTGCCGACTGCTTCTCCCGGGGCGCGCATGGCGGCGTTGGCGACCTGGTCCAGAAACGCCCACTGGAGGTCGGTCTTCAAGCTGCCCGTCGCATAGGCGCTGAGGCTCACGAACGGGAACGCCTCGGGATGCGGGCTGTCCCTGGTGTGCGTGGCGGTCCCGGTGTGGATGATCGCGTCGAAGCGACCGTCCCGGCGGGCGCCGATGGCCATCCGCTGTTCGGTGAGCGCGCGGCCACCGACCATCCGGTACACCCCCTCGCGGGAGAGCGTGAGCCGCACCGGGCGGCCGGCGAGCCTGGCCGCCGCCGCGGCCAGCACCTGATGGCTCCCCATGAATTTCCCGCCGAAGGCGCCACCAACGTAGGGCGAGGTGACGTGGACCTGTCGTTCCTCGATACCGAGGATGTGGGCGAGCGACCAGGCATTGTGCACAACCGACTGCGACGCGTCGTGCACCACCAGTTCGTCGCCATGCCATGCCACGGTGACCGCGTGCGGCTCGATGGCGTTGTGGTTTTGATACGGCGTGCGGTAGGTGGCATCCACTGACACCGCCGCAGCCGCCAACTCGGCCTCCGCATCACCGATCTCATGGTGGAAATACACGGCGCCTTCGGTGCCGTTCGCCTTCGCCTGCGCGAAAGACGTGGTTGCGGGCTCCGCTTCGTAGGTGACCCGGATCAGCGAGGCGGCGTGGTCGGCCTGCTCCTGGGTCTCGGCAAGCACGACCGCGATCGGCTGGCCGTTCCAGCGGACCCGGTCGTCCTGCATGATCGGCAGGTTGTCGTTGCCTGCCGCCTTCTCGTTCGGCCCGAACGGCACCATCGGCTGCATCCGGGGAGCATTGCGGTGAGTCATCACGAGCACGAACCCGGGCGCCGCCTCCGCAGCGCCGGTGTCGAGCGTGGCGATCCGTCCCTTGGCGATCGTGCTGAAGACGAGCGCGGCATAGACCATGTCGTCGAGCGCGAACTCGGCCGCGAACCGCGCCATGCCCCGCACCTTGAGCGGACCGTCGATACGCGACAGCGCGGCACCGACCCACCCGCTGCCGCGCTGGACCAACACCTCGGGCGCGGCTTCGGACACCAAGCTCACCGGGCCCACTCCGGGCGGGCCGGTGAACGTCGACACCAACGCACCCGCACCGGCGGCACCGAAAATGCCGAGCACGCCCCGCCGGGTCAACGACGTATCTTGCTGTGCCGCGCCCTCGTGCTGGGTGGGCCGGCCGGAACCTTCCACGTTACTCATGCGTCACTTCCTCCCTGCCAGCTCGGCGAGTACGGCGGTGATCGTACGGTTCGCGAGCTCGATCTTGAACCCGTTGTCGTGCAGGGCAGTGGCCGCGTCGAGCTCGGCCTCCGCCGCCGCGCGGAAGGCCCGTGCTGTGGCGGGCCCACCCCTGAGCGCGTTCTCCGCCTCCCGGGCGCGCCAGGGCTTGTGCGCGACCCCGCCCAGTGCCAGCCGCACGTCCTTGACCCTGCCGTTCTTCACCTCCAGGACGGCGGCGACCGACACCAGCGCGAAGGCGTAACTGGCCCGGTCGCGTACCTTGCGATAGGCCGAGCGTGCTCCAGAGGCCAGCGGCGGCAGTTCGACCGCTGTGATCAGTTCGCCGGGTTCGAGCAGCGTCTCGACCTCAGGGTGATCGCCCGGCAGCCGGTGCAGCTCCGTCAGTGGCAGCGTGCGCGCGCCCGCGGCCCCTTCGAGGTGGACGACCGCGTCGAGCGCGGCGAGCGCCGCGCACATGTCCGACGGATGGGTGGCCACGCACGCGGAGGACGCGCCGAGGATCGCGTGCGTGCGGTTGAACCCGCCGATCGCGTCGCAGCCTTGGCCGGGGGTGCGCTTGTTGCAGCGCGATCCGTCGATGTCGTAGAAGTAGGCGCACCGCGTCCGCTGCAGGATGTTGCCGCCGACGGTCGCCATGTTGCGGATCTGCGCCGACGCACCCGCCAGGATCGCGCGGGCCAGCACCGGGTAGCGGGTGCGGACATCGCGATCCTCGGCCAGCGCGGTGTTCCGGACTGCCGCGCCGATCAGCAGGCCGCCGTTCCGGCGCTTGGTGATGGTCGCGGGCAGGCCCGTCACATCGACCAGCGCGGCCGGTCGCTCGACCCCCTCGCGCAGCAGATCGACCAGGTTCGTGCCACCGCCGAGATACGTGGCGTCCCTCGCCCCGGCGAACCGGACGGCTTCGGCCGCGTCGCGGGCCCGGGCGTAGGTGAGGGGGTTCATTCCGCCGCCCTCGCATAGGTTTCGGCGATCGCGGCGATGATGCCGTTGTGCGCTCCGCATCGGCACAGGTTGCCGCTCATCCGTTCACGCAGTTCGTCACGGGTGAGTGCGATCCGCCTGGCCGACAGGTCGTCCGTCACGTGGCTCGGCAGCCCACGCCTCGCCTCCGCCGCCATGCCCACCGCCGAACAGATCTGACCGGGCGTGCAGTAACCGCACTGGAAGCCGTCGTGCTCGATGAACGCCTGCTGCAGCCGATGCGGCCCGTCCTGGCCCGCCAGCCCCTCGATCGTGACGATGTCGCGGCCCACGTACTGCACCGCGAGCGCGAGGCACGACACGATGCGCTCGCCGTCGACCAGCACCGTGCAGGCGCCGCACGCGCCCTGATTACAGCCCTTCTTCGTCCCATGCAGATGCAGCGTCTCCCGCAGAAAATCCAACAGGGACACACGCGGGTCGGCCGGCGGCGCAACCGCGGAACCATTGATCCGAATTGCTACGTTTTTCATTTCTATCGTCGCTTCCTTGAAATCCTTTGTCCGGATAGGCGATGGGATACCGACGGTCAGGCGACGCGCCCGCCGTGCGGGAGCGGTGAGGGGATGCGGTCAGGCGGCGGCTCGCTCGCTGACGGGCCGACGGCGGAGGGCCCCCGCGCTGGAGGGCCCGGTGAGCATCCCCTTCGCGAGCGGGCTCCACACCAGCGTGCCCATCCCGTAGCGCTGGGCGACGGGCAGCACCTCGGCCTCGATGCCACGGCTGAGGATCGAGTAGGTCGGCTGCTCGGTACGGAACCGTTCCAGGCCGCGCCGCTCGGCCACCCACTGGGCTTCGACGATGTCGGAGGCGGGCATCGTGGACGACCCGATCGCACGGACCTTTCCGCTGTGGATCAGGTCCGAGAGCGCGGACAGCGTCTCCTCGATGTCGGTGTCGGGGTCCGGCCGATGGATCTGGTAGAGGTCGATGTGGTCGGTCTGCAGGCGACGCAGCGAGTTCTCGACCTCGGTCATGATCCAGCGCCGCGAGTTGCCTCGCTGGTTGGGATCATCCCCCATCGGGAGATGCACCTTGGTCGCAATGACGACGTCGTCGCGACGCCCCTTGAGCGCCTTTCCCCACGATCTCTTCGGACTCGCCGCGGGAATACGCGTCGGCGGTGTCGACGAAGTTGATCCCCGCATCCAGCGCTCTGTGGATGATGCGGACCGAGTCGTCGTGGTCGGTGTTGCCGATGGACGCGCCGAACATCATCGCGCCCAGCGCGTAGGGGCTGACCTTGATGCCGGTCCGGCCCAGTGTGCGGTACCGCATGGGTTGTCCTCCTGCGTGCGCTGCTGGTCGCGCGTCCGCTAAACTAAAAGTGGAACATCGTTCAGTCCATAGAATATGGAACACTGTTCAGCAGCGCAAGGGGTTGCCCGCCATGATTGATCGCACCACCGAAGCACCGGCCGCCCGCCGCGTGCGGCCCGACGTTCGGCGCAACGTGGACGCCCTGCTGACCGCGGCCGCCGAGGTCTTCGCCTCCGACGGGGTGGACGCCCCCGTGCGACGGATCACCGCCAAGGCCGGCGTGGGGGCGGGCACCCTCTACCGTCACTTCCCGCAGCGCTCCGACCTCATCGCCGCCGTCTTCCGCCACGAGGTCGACGCGTGCGCTGAGGCCGCCTCCGCCCTGGCGGACCGGCACGAGCCGGTCGAGGCCCTCACCCGCTGGCTGCGGCACCTGGCACGGTTCGTCGCCGCCAAGCGCGGGTTCAAATCCGCCCTGCACTCCGGCGATCCCGCCTATCAAGGCCTGCTCCCGTACTACATGGAGCGCTTCGTCCCCGCCGTGAAGCAACTGCTGGACGCCGCAGCCGCAGCCGGGGACATCCGCTCCGACGTCATCCCCTACGACCTCCTGCGCGCCATCAGCGGCATCGTCGAACCGGACGACGACGCCTACACCCAGCGCATGGTCGCGCTCCTCGTCGACGGACTACGCTACGGCGCCGTGTCAAAGTAGCCGCAGGTGGCCGGGTTGAGGTCACCGCTGGTGGCCAGATTTAAATCCCCACTCCGGTGTGTGCCTGCCGGGGGTGTCGTGGGGCGGGGTGTGCCCCTGAACGGTGATCGTGACGGTGTCAGCCAGTCACAAGGTCACCGTTCAGGGAGTCTGCCGGGCCATGAAATCTTCGGGGGAAGTCAGGGACATCATCGCTGCCTACCGCGAGGTAGGCACCTATCGTGGGGCCGCTGAGATGTGTCGAGGTTGGCGATCATCCAGGAAGTGTAGTTCTTCCCCTCAGGGAGGGTCTTGGTGACCGGCACGACCGCGCGGTGTTCGTCCGGCGAACTCACCCAGCGGTGGACCGCCAACCGCGACGCCTGATCAAAGCCGGTACCGTCAGGCCACCTTCCCTGGCATTTCGGGGCGAACGAGTACGTCGCGTTGATGCCGTGAGCCTGTCCCGGGGCTGTGGACTGGACAAATAGCTCCGAGTCGATCAACCGTACCCGCGATGGAGGGACGGTGAGATGACAGAGACAACGTTCCGCGAGCTTGTGCCGGAGCCGGTCTGGACCTCGGTGCGGGGACGCACCTATCAGGGTGCGCTGCTGTGGCGGAAGGTCTTCCCCGGTACTGACGATCAGGTTCCCCGGGCGCGTCATCTGGTCCGGGCGCTGCTGATGGATACCGCGTTCGCCGAGGACGCCGAGTACGTCACCTCAGAGTTGATGACCAACGCGCTGCGGCACGCGCCCCGGTCGGGCTCGGCCGCAGGCTCGGTGATCGTGGAGTGCCTGCTGGCTCCCTGCCAGGTCCGCGTCGCCGTCTACGATCTCGGCGGGGGTGGCACGCCGAGGTTCGCGACGCCGATGCCCGGTTCTCACGCACAAGTGACCTGGCCGGCCATCCGCCGCGCTTTAGGTTCGATCAGTGTCCTTGAACTGGCGCTGGGCCTCATTTGCGCTGCGCCACGTCGGAGTTGTTGCTGAGTCCATCGGGTGTGTCCGTGGCCTGGCACCCTTGGTGAGGGCTGGCCTGATCTCGTGTCGGTAGACGGTCTCGGTCACGTGCGTGCTTCCGTGGCCGACGAAGCCGCGCGGGCGGTTCGCAGTAGCGCCTGGCCGTCTTAGCGACGTGCTTGCCCCGCAAGGAAAGCGGTCGGCCGCTGGGTCACACCACTGCGTTGGCCCAGATCAGACTGAGCTTCCAGGCCGCGGCGCGAGTGGCGGCATCGTAGGAGACGTCGGGTGAGCGTGTCTCCCGGTCGCGGACGTAGTAGCGGCCGGTGATGCCGGCGAGGTCGGGGGCGGTGGCCAGGCGTAGCGCGGCCTCGGCCCCCTGTTCGGGGGTGAGCAGGCGTTGGTGGATCAGTGACCGGAACGGGGCGAGGATGGCGGGGACGAGGTCGTCGATGATGCCGGTGCTCACGATGCCGGGATGGACGGCGTTGACGGTGATGCCTACATCGTGCCAGCGTTCGGCGAACTCGTAGCCGCAGATCGTGGCCAGCAGTTTGGCTCTGGCGTAGGCGGCGAAGGGGACGTACCCGTCGGCCGGATTGAGGTCGCGCACATCGGTGACGCGCGAGAGGTCGAGCGGGACGGGCTGAGGGCGGCCGAACAGCGGCACAGGGCGGGCGTCGGACATCGTGGCCGACACGACATTCACCACGCGGGCGTTCCCTGCCGCGAGTAGGTGTCTCTCCAGCAGGTAGGTGAGCGTGAATCCGGCGAGGTGGTTGACCGCCAGGTGCGCTTCCACGCCGTCGGCGGTCAGCAGGCGCTCCCGATAGTGCGCGCCGGCGTTGTTGACGAGCAGGTGCAGGCGATCGTGGCGCGCGGTGAACTCGGCGGCGAGCCGGTGCAGGTCCGCGCGGGAGGTGAGGTCGCCGGTCAGGACCTCGACGCGGTCGGCGCCGATCTCCCGGGCGACCTGCCGCTGCAGCATCTGGCCGCGGTCATGGTCGCGGCTGGTGGTGACGACGTGCGCGCCGGCCCTGGCCAGTTCGGTGGTGATGACCCGGCCCATCCCGCCGGTGCCGCCGGTGACGAAGGCGGTGCGGTCGTGCAGGTCGACCGGGACGCGTGCGGCGCTCACGACGCGATCCGCGGGGCGCGGCGCAGGTAGGCCGGTTCGACGGTCTCCTTCACGATGAAGTCGGCCAGGTCGGCGCGCGAGACTGCTGTGGTCAGCCGGATGCGCAGGTCCATGCCGGTGCGGTAGCGGCCGGTCGGCGCGGTGTCCCTCAATGCGGGTGGCCGGATGATCGTCCAGTCGGTGTCCGACGCGCGGATCAGCGCTTCCATCGTCTCCTTGTCGCGCATCTTGGGCCCGACCGAGGCCCACAGCGCCAGCGAATAGGGGGAGCGGTCCCGGCTCTCGGCTGCGCCGTGGGCGCTGACCACCACCAGCCGGCGGACGCCGGTTGCCTTCATCGCATGCAGCGCGGAGCGGATGCCGTCGGTGCATACCGTGACGGGGCCGCGCGCCAGGGGGCCCAGGGCGCTTACGACCGCGTCGTGTCCCGCGACAGCGCTGGCGAGCCGCTCGTCGGCCGGGTCGGGGAGGGTCAGGTCGGGGATCACGGCGACGGTGAGGCCGGGGGCGGGCGGCAGGGCGTCGGCGCGGCGGGTGACGGCGGTGACGGTGTGACCGGCCCGCAGGGCGACCTCGACGACGGCCCTGCCGGTACCTCCTGCGGCGCCGAGGACGACCATCCGGAAGACTTCTGAGTCATTGTGTCTCATAGTCGAAGCTTGGCATTCCCCCGGCTTATGAGTCAACTTGTCTCATAAGATGAGGCATGGCCGACACCCCCGATCCGCGCGTGACCCGCAGCCGCGAGGCGATCCTCGCCGCCGCGCGAGAACTCTTGCGCGAGGAAGGGCCCTCCGCCGTCACCCACCAGCGCGTGGCCGCGCGAGCCGAGGTCGGCCGCGCCACCGTCTACCGCCACTGGCCCCGCCCGGAACAGCTGCTGACCGACGCGATGGCCGATGTCCCGATGCCCTTCTTCCTCGACCCGGCCACTCCCGTGCGGCCGTGGCTGGAACGGCAACTGCGCATGCTCGCCGACCAACTGGCCCTGCCCGATGTCCTGGCGGTGACGACCGCGCTCGTGCAGGGCGCACGCTCGGAACCACAGATCACCACCCGCAGAGACCGGCTCGCCACCACCATCGGCCAACAACTCCGCGCGGCGCTGACCATGGCGGAGCAGGCCGGGGAACTCCAGACGGCTTGCGATCCCCGCGATGCCCCAGCCCTGCTGATCGGCCCCCTGCTCTACCGCAGCCTGCTCGAACCCGGCCCGGTGTCCGACGATCTGATCGACCGCCTACTCCATGCCGCGGGCACGTGGACTGCAGGTAGCGCGATCAGTAACCCACCTGCGAAGCGCCCCACCAGCCCCACCACCGAACTTTGACACCAACATTGTGGGTGCCGAAAATCCATCCGTGCAGGTCGCAGGCATGATCGGTATTCGCATGGCTCGGGGCCGGGGAGAGCCGCGGCATGCGTCGCCACGGCATGATGGGTGGCCATGTTGGTGCGCTTGGCCTACCTTGCCGTGACGAACACCTTCTCCTTCCTGCGGCTGCTCCACAGGAGTGATCGGGACAAGGAGCTCGAAATCTTGGTGCTCCGGCATCAGGTGACGGTGTTGCAACGGCAGGTGGTCAAGCCCGCATTCACGCCGGAGGACCCGAGCTGGCCGCACTCGGGATCAAGGTCGCCGCCTCCACCGTGTGGGGACCTGTCGGGACGAGCTGCTGGATCGCACCCTCATCTGGAACAGGCGCCATCTGCTCCATGCGCTGCGCGAGTTATCGGCCCCCGCAAGGCCGATAAGACTAGATACCAAATAAAGAAACCCCAGCTCACGGCATGTGAACTGGGGTTCTTCCGGGTGCGCCGCCAGGGACTCGAACCCCGGACCCGCTGATTAAGAGTCAGCTGCTCTAACCAACTGAGCTAGCGGCGCTTGCGTCCGTAACGATAGCAGTCCCAGGTGGGTGGTCGCACATCGAAAGGGACGCCGGGTGGGGTGGGGGTCAGGACTTCCAGGCGCCGGTGGAGAAGGGGACGGGGGCGCCCTTCTTGCCGACGCCGGGGCCCCACTTGGTGATCTTGTACGTGATGTCGATGTGGCCGAAGCCGCCGTTGTTCTTCACGGTCAGGGTGGCCGGGTCGAAGATGCCCTGGGTCAGGTCGGCGAAGGTCTTGGCGTCCAGGTCGAGCATGACGCCGCGCTCGGAGGGTTTGCCGGGGCCGCGGTCGCCGATGAAGAATTTTACGGTTTTGCCGTTATAGGTGACGTAGCCCTCGGTGCCGAGGGGCCAGCTGGGGCTGGCGGCGAGGCCTCGCTGCATGGGCTTGCCGATGGCGGGCATGCCGGTGTCCCCGGCGCGGCCGGAGGAGTCGTCCCAGAAGTAGGACGCGGTGGTCTTGCCCATGTGCAGGGCCTTGGCGGCCTTCGCGGTGGTCTCGAAGTTCTGGGCCATATCGGTGGATTGGAAGGCCGCGACGGGGGCGGTGTCGGGGGCCGACATGGCGGAGGCGGTGCCGACGGCGGAGACGGTGAGCACGGCGATGGTGGCGATGGCCACGGTGGCGCGGGTGTCCCGAAGCTGCGCGAGGTTTTCCAGCACGCCGGAGATGTTGAGCGGGTCGGCGGTCTTGAGCCGGTCGGCGAGCTCGCGCGGATCGGCGCTCTTGACCTTGGCCATGAGCTCGCGCAGATCGGCCTTCTTGACGTTGGCGGCGAACTCGCGCAGGGCGGGGTGCTGGAACAGATCGGAGATGCGGGTCATGAAGAAGGGGTCTTTCATGAGACGACAGGGGCGGCCGCGTGCGTCCCGTTCGATCGGACCTGCGAGGGGCAAGGGCAGGCTGGGGCACGGGCGTGCCTACCGGAGGTTCCCGGCTCCGGCAGGGCCTGGACGGCTCCGCCGGACTCGGCGCCAAGCGGCTCCCGTAGGAAGGTCACCACTCAGTAACGAACTGGACTCTACCCACCAAGTCATGACAGAGCAAATGAAACACCCCAAAACGCCCTTAAGATCTCCCTTCGCATCCCAAGGACGACGCCGAACCCCTAGTTCACCGGAAGAACGTCAACCACCAGCCCGGGAGGGTAAAGGCACCGCCAGGTGTTCCGAGTCCATAACTGGCTCCGGGCGTTGATGGTCCGATGGGAGCTGTTTTGCCGTGGCGTGACCCGTTGGGTGGTGGACTGGATTTAACATGATCGACCGGGAGCCGCAGATGGAGACCCTCCTGCAGGGCGCGACGAGACTGTTCGCCGCGCTCGGGTACGACTCGACTACCCTCAGGCAGATCTCCGATGCCCTCGGGATCGACCCGGTCAAGGTCGGTTTCACGGGGGACAAGCGCGACCTCTATCTCGCGGTCATCGAGCGCGCGTACCGGATCGAGACCGAGGCCATGGGGCCCGCCATCACCGGTGTCGTGGTCGCCGACGCGGCCCAGGCGGCGGCCGCGATCCACACGATTGTGGATAGGTATCTGGACTTCTGCGTCGAGCACCCCGAATTCCCGGCGCTGTGGATCCACCGCTGGCTCTACGACGCGGCCGACCTCACCGGTCTGGAGCGCCAGTTCTCCCAGCCTCTGATCACCATGGCCACCCGGGTCCTCGAACAGGCGGTGACTGACGGGTTCGTCGGCTCCGGCGTCGACATGGAGTACTGCGTGTGGACGCTCGTGTGGTGCGTGCACGGGTTCGTGCAGGGTGGCGTCCTGGATCTCGAGGGGGAGCGGGTCGGGCCCGACTCGGCGGAGGAGCTGGCCCGGTTCCGCGGGCACCTGCATCAGCTGACTCAGCGCGTACTCTCCCTGCCTGAGGATGCCACTCCATGAAATGACATTGCGTCGTGGGCTGATGGCGCTCTGTTTCAGATGTGTGACATTCCGGTACACCCGCGCTACATAGGCGAAGGAAATAGAATTCCCTTCGCCTAATGACAGATTTAGCATTTCGCCTATAGCATCGCCCTTCGTGGCTGAAGCTGATCTTCCTGGCCGGGTCGTCCGCCGATGGCCCGTTCTTCGCCATGCGCGACGGCGATCCCGCGTTCACCGCCGATCCTGACGATTCGCGGGCGCTCCAGAAACATCAACACTTCCCCCCATATTCCTGGAGTTCTGGATGTCCCTCACACAACCAAGACCGAGTGCGGTATCCGCCGCGCTGGCCGAGGACCGGCTCGGTGTGCCGTCAGTCGTGTTCTTCGTCGTCTCGGCGGCGGCGCCGCTGATGGTCGTCGCCGGTTCGGTTCCGACGGCGTACACCGTGACGGGCGTCATCGGCGTGCCGCTGGCGTTCCTGCTGCTGGGCGGGATCTTCGCGCTCTTCGCGGTCGGGTACGTGACGATGGCCAGGCACGTGGTGAACGCGGGGGCCTTCTACGCGTACGCCGCTCAAGGGCTTGGCCGCACGGCGGGTGTGGCGACCGCCTGGGTGGCCCTGCTCGCCTACAACGCCCTGCAGCTGGGGCTCTACGGGATCATCGGGTTAGCCGCCGAGCCGCTGCTCGTGGACTGGTTCGGCGGTTCGCCCGCGTGGTGGGTGATCGCACTGGTGACCTGGGCGCTGACCGGCCTGCTCGGGGTGCTGCGGGTGGACGTCAACGGCAGGATCCTCATGGTGCTGCTGCTCAGCGAGATCGCCGTCGTCCTCGTGTTCGACATCGGCAACCTGTTCAACGCCGCGCCCGGCGGGGTCAGCTTCGAGGGTTTCTCCCCGGGCGCGCTGATCGTCCCCGGGGTCGGCGCCGCGCTGGCCACCGTGGTCGCCGGGTTCGCCGGGATCGAGTCGTCGGTGGTGTTCGCCGAGGAGTCCAAGGATCGGAACCGGACCGTGCCCCTCGCCACCTACGCGGGCATCGCGATCATCGCGGTGCTCTACGCGTTCTCCGCCTGGGCGCTGACCGTGCCCACCGGGGTGGACGGGATCGTCGCGCAGTCGACCCAGCAGGGCACGGAACTGATCTTCAACCAGGCCGCCGCCCACCTGGGTTCCCCCATCGCCACCCTCGGCTCGGTGCTGTTCGTGACCAGCAGCATCGCCTGCATGATCGCCTTCCACAACACCACGGCCCGCTACATCTTCGCGCTGGGCCGGGAGAACGTGCTGCCGTCCGTCTTCGGGCGCACCTCGGCCCGGACGAGCGCGCCGGTGGCCGGGTCGCTGCTGCAGACGGCGCTCGGGCTCATCGTGATCGCCATCTACGCGGTGCTCGGCCTCGACCCGCTCACCAAGCTGTTCTTCACTTTCGGCGCGTTCGGCGGTCTCGGCCTGCTGACCCTGCTCACGGTCACCTCGATCGCGGTGATCGCGTTCTTCGCGCGGCGCCCCGCGGAGGAGACGACGTGGCGGACGAAGATCGCTCCGGCGCTGGCGGCGATGGCGCTGTGCACGATCATCGGGCTGACCCTGGTCAACTTCGACACGGTTCTCGGCGTCGCGCCCGACGAGCCGATCCGCTGGGTGCTGCCCGGCATCTTCGTGGTCGCGATCATCTTCGGAATCGTCTGGGCGCGCGTGCTCAAGGCCACCAAGCCAGACGTGTACGCCAACATCGGCCTTGGCGCCAGGGCCGTCACCGGAGCCTCGAAGTGACCGCCGAGATCACCCGGATGACCGACGCCGCCGTGGTCGGCGGGGTCATCGCCGACACCTTCGGCATGGACGCGATCTCGACCTGGCTCATCCCGCCGGTGGCGGATCGCCCGCCGATCCAGCGGGCTTTCTTCACCATGTACGCGGCCCACGCCCTCGATCACGGCGATGTGTACGGCATCCACGAGTCGGGCGAACTCGCCGGAGTCGCGGTCTGGTTCACCGCGCCGTACCCCGAAATTCCCGGACATGATGAGGCGGTGGCCTCGTTCGCCGGGGAGCACGCCGGGCGGTTCGGCATCCTCGGGGAGCAGATGGAGAAGATCCATCCGCACGAGCCGCACCACTACCTGGCGTTCATCGCGCTGGTGAAGGGGCGGATGGGTCGCGGCCTGGGCAGCCAGCTGCTGCGCGAGCACCACCAGCGGCTGGACGCCGAAGGCATGCCCGCCTACCTGGAGGCCAGCAGCGCCGACAGCCGCCGGCTCTATCTTCGCCATGGATACGTGGACATGCCGGAACTGCTCCGCCTGCCCGACGGGCCGGTCATGTACCCGATGTGGCGCGCCCCGAGCGCCTGAACAGCACAACGGGCATCCGTCAACGAGGCCGGGTGCCCTCTTCACCGTTCGTCGAGCTGAATACCGGTGACGGCGTTGAGCACGCGATAATCCGCGGAATAGCTGCGCGATAAAGTCGGCAACGTTGTCGCGGGTCGCTGTCCAGAACGGCGGATATTCCGCCTCGAGATCGTGATAATTCTCACCGCGTGACCGGCGAATCTCTGAGATCCGGATGACCCGGCGGCGGATCTGCGACTGTTCTGACGCGAAACTCGCTCAGTACCATCAGTCGACTCCACCGAAAATGGGAGACGTCGTGGGCCAGAGCGTTGCGCCATCGGCTGTGCCGCCCGTGGGTGAATGGCTGCTCAGCTTGCCGCTGGTCGCGCCCGTTCGCGACCTCTACGCGGAGAAGCTCAAGATGTACGACACCGCGATGCTCGGCTACCTGGCCGAGACCCGGCTGATCGACGACGTCGACCGTGAGCGGATCAAGGCCGACTGCGAGTGGTGGGTCCGGCAGACGAATGCCCGCCAGGCCTGGCTGGACGTCATCGACCGATACCGCGACGCCGTCTACTACGTCGCCATCTGGCCGCTGCTGCCGGTGGCCGCCACTGTGATCATGGTGCTCTCCGTCGCCACGCCGCCTGCCGGCTGGGCGATCGCCCATATCGCGTTAGGTGCCCTGTTCACGCTAGGCGGGTTGTCGGGCGCACTTCGCCATCTGGACTTCATGCTGTCGCGGCGCACCTGGCTGCTCGGCCTGGCCTTCCTGCTCGTCTCCGGTTTGCTGCTGTACGGCCCGTGGACGGATGCCGGGTGGCTGGCCGTGACGGGCACCCTGCTGCTGGTGAGCGTGCTGGGCCTGGTCGTGGCGTTCGTTGCGCTGGCCGCGCTGGAGATCCGACGGATTCGCACCCGGGCCGCGATCTATTTGATCATCGTGGGTGCGGTGGCGATGGGGGCGCTGGCGGTTGACCGGGGCACCGGGCCCGGCTGGGCCAGAGGCCTGTGGGCCGGGCTCTGGACGGCGCTGGTGGTGATGCTCGTGGCCGGCGCGGTTTTCATCCTGACATACCTGATATCGAGTGTTTTTCAGCGGCGTAAGAACAGTGTGTGGGCCATTGGTGAGATCGTGCAGACCTTGCTCTGGTTCGGGTTGCGGATGGAGGAGGCGCATCTGCCGCTGGAGGAACGTTCGGCGCTCGGGCAGGCGTACCCGTTCGGGGATCCCGTTGTTACCGCGTCACATCTGGAGTCCCTGGCTCGGGTGGTTGAACGGTATCTCCCGCGCCAGCTTCCGACCTGGGATCCCATGGGGGACCGGATCATAAGTGAGCGCTGTCGTGGCATGGCGGCCCGGTTGCGCGAACTGAAGATGGAGTTCCTGCTCAACCAGCGCATCCCCCCGGCCGAGATGGCCGCCCGGCTGGTGCCCGCGGTCGTCCCGATCGTCGACGGCGACTGGGAACGACTCGCCCGCGCCGACATTCAGGTGATCCCTCACTCCCGGTTACGGGTGTCGCTCAGGATCGTCGGCGGAATCCTTGTAGCGATCGCCCCCCTGACCATCTACCTCCTGCTCCGCACCACAACTTCCATAATCCCCGACAAGATCGTGGACCAGGTCCTCCCCGTCGCCGTCACCTGGCTACTCCTCTCCGTCATCGCCTGGATCGACCCAGGCAACGGCAACCGCACCGGCAACCTCAAAAACCTCACAGACCTCCTCCCCGGTTCCCGTTCCTAACCAACGTGGTTCTCCGGAGAACCCCGTGTCATGGGTTGGAGATAGGGCGGGGAAATTGTTTGGCGGGGGGATGTGGGGGGTCGGCAGACTTGGTTCGTGGAGCGTTTGGTGAGTGTGGTGGTTAGTGGTGGGGGTCGCGTTCTTGGGGGAGTCGGCCCCTTTTCGGTGGAGAGTCCTTGGTGGGCTGATGTTGAGCCGGTTTCGGCGCACTTGTCGGATCTCTTGGGTCGGCCGGTGGTGGTTTTGCGGTTGCTGGATGTGGAGGGGGGTGGCTGGTCGCGGGGTGGGCACGTGATTTATCACGCGGAGGCGTTGCGTGGCGATCCTGCGGACGTGTTGCCTGGAGATCCTGCGAAGGCATTGGGCGGAGACTCCGTGAAGGTGTTGGGTGGGGATTCTTTCGGGGGGCTTCAGGGAGTGGGTGGTTCTGCGTTTGAAGTTGCTCGGGGGTTGGTTCTGGCGACGGATGGGAAGCGGGCGGAGTGGGCGACCGCTGATGGGGTTCGGGCGGGATTGGCCTGGGCGGAGGGGGCGATTCGCCGGGCGGGGCTCGTGCCGATGGGGTGGGTCGAGCAGGTGAAGACCTGGAATCTGTCCGGACTTTTCAGGATCCGGGTGGAGGGGGATGTCGAGGCGGTCTGGTTCAAGGCGACGCCGGGGTTCGCGGCTTGTGAGTCCAGCGCTATCGGTCTTTTCGGAAGCGTTGTCCCCGACATCGTGCCGCGCCTGATCGACGCGGATCCGGAGCGGAGATGGGTGCTGCTCGGGCACGCCCCGGGGGAGGACTGCTGGGGCGCGCCGCAGGACGCGGTCGACCACATGGTGCCCCGCATGGTCGCGGCACAGGTCAGGCTCGCCGGCCGGGCGGCCTCGGCCGGACTCGCGGATCGCACCTCGCCGGCCCTCGCGACCAAGCTCCTCGACGGGGACCTGGCGGAGGAACTCACCGCGGACGAGCTCCGGGACGCGCGCGGGCTCGTGCGGAAGCTGCCGGACCTGGTCGCCGCGTTGGAGGCGTGCGGACTGCCGTACACCGTGGTGCATGGGGATTTTCACCCAGGAAACTGGCGGTGGGACGGGCGGCGCGGCGTGGTCGTGGACTTCGCCGACTGTCATTTCGGGCACCCCGCGCTGGACGGGCTGCGGTTGCGGGACTTCGCCCCGGAGGAGCGCCGGGAGCAGGTGACCGAAACATGGGTGAAGGCGTGGGCGGACGCGTTGCCAGGCGCGGACCCGGAACGGGCGGTCGTCCTGGCCGAGCCGCTGGCGCGCCTGTACTACGCCATCCGCTATCAGGAGTTCATGGACGGCATCGAGCAGACCGAGCGCCGCTACCACGCGGGAGACGCCGCGTCGGAGATCCGCGCCGCGCTGGCGAGCGCGGGGTGAGCCGGGGGCCCGCGCCGGGGCCCCCGGCCCGGCTGGTCAGAACCGGTAGGGGTTGGAGCCGAGTGCGGCCATGAGGTACCAACTCGTGGCTCCGACGTGCTGGTTCTGGAAGTAGCCGAATCCGAATCCGGTGTCGAACGCGCTGGACGCGGCGACGACGCCGGAGCGTGCGGGTAGGGCGGTGCCGGTCCATGTGCCGCCTTCGCCCGGATTGGAGAGGCGGCCGCCGTTCGGGTCGGTGGTCAGGCCGATGGTCTGGCCCGCGCCCAGAGCGGCCTGCCCGGACGCGATCTGCCCTAGGTAACCCCGCGCCTTCCCCCGATCGCCCCGAGCCACCAGCGCCGCCGCGAGGTGCGCGGTGCCCTCGAACCAGACGGCGTCCCGATTGTTGTTCCCCGTCCCATTCGGCACGGGGCCGGTCAGCGTCTTCGACACATCGCTGAACGTCACCCCGGACACCGCGTACCCCGCGGGCAGCTGCGAGTTCTCCGACACGCCCCCGCGATCGGTGGTCGCCAGCGCGTCCGCCGTCCAGTCCACCGCCCGCCCCCGATCCCCGCGCGCCAGATAAGCCCAGGTCTGTACGTCCTCCGGAACCGGACTGGGATTGATCTCATTGGGATCGTCCGCCGGATTAGCCCCCTTCGTCCCCGTCCAGTAGAACCGCCCCTGCGGATTCCACATCGCGTCCAGGAAGTCCTCCGCCACCCGCGCCCTGGTCTTCCACACCCGATCCCCGGTGAACTTGGCCAGCCCGCGGAACAGCGCGTACACGTCGATGTTGTGCTCGCTGGAACACCACCGCTGCTTGGTCGTGCCGTCCCCCTGCACCCCGCCCAGATACCCCCCATACCTGTACGGCGAGACGCTGTTGCCCACAATCCACTCCCCGAGCGTCACCGCCCCATCCAGATACTTCCGCTCCCGAGTCCGCTCATACAGCCGCGCCAGCGCCAGCGCCGTCCAGGCCACATCCCCGACCGCCGACCCCCCGAACCCGAACGGCCACAGGAAGGCCGCCTTCCCATCCGCCCGCTGAACCCCGGAAAACTCCGGCCCACCCCCGTAGAACAACATCGGCCCGGCCGCGTACGCCTGCCGCACCCGCCCGTCAGTAAACGTCTCATCGTTGTTCTGAATCCACAGGAACGTATCCCCGATGACCTTCGCCCGCCGCACGTTCTCCCTGCTCGGCCGGCTCAGATAGGCGATGACGGCCAGCGCGTTGTCGTACACGAACGCCGTGGTCATCAACCCCGACTCGTTGTTGTAGCTCTGCGCCAGCCGCAGCCCGGACCCCTGCTGGTACCCGTCGAGAACGGCGTTCAGATACCCGAAGGCCCGATCGACGGACCCACCCAGACGATGATCGACGAGGTCGCCGGTGGACGCGGACGCCGTACCGGACAGAACGAAGGGCGCCACCGCCGAGGCGGCCGAGGCGGCGACGAAGAGGCGGCGAGATAAGAAGGGGGAAGACACTGGGCGGCTCCACGTGCGGGGGTCAGGAAGTGGTTCAGAAAGCCCCGAGAGAGCGCTCTCTCGGTCCCGTCATTGAAGCGCTCGCGAGCCCTCACCGCAATACCCGCGAAGCGACCGTGACATTCTGTGCAACGCCCGTCACTCCCCGAGCTCTGAACTTTTCATCGGATTTATCGGACAGATGACCACTTTAAGCAGTCCAGGCGCAGGTGGGACGTTTGAGATTCGCCGCCGTGAGGAAACATGCTGTACATCCAGACGAAACGAACGGATGTTGGGAGCGCTCCCAAGGTTCGTAATCAGTTTCGTCAAGGAGAAACACACATGGGACCCCACAAGAGTTCCTGGCGAAGAGCCCTCACGGCTGTAGCGGTAACGCTACTCGCCGGAGTCGGGCTCGTCGCCAGTCCGACTGCCGCGAACGCCGCGGTGGCCTGTCAGGTCACTTTCACGAAGACGTGGGAAGGCGGCAACGGCTTCGGCGCCCAGGTCCGGCTCCAGAACCTCGGCGACCCGGTCTCCAACTGGCGGATCACCTACACCGTCGCCGCCGGCCAGTCGCTCCAGAACGGCTGGGAAGGCACCTGGTCCCAGTCCGGCTCGAACATCACCATCGACGCCCCGTCGTACGCCCCGAACCTGGCCGCCAACGCGGTCGTGCAGCCCGGCGCCAACTTCACCTTCAGCTCGAGCAGCACCAACCCGACCGCGTTCTCGCTGAACGGCACCCCCTGCACCGGCTCCAACCCCCAGCCCACCCAGTCGCTGGTGGTCACGCCGACCAGTGTGAGCGTGCCCGAGGGCGGCACCGCCACCTACTCGGTGCGCCTGAACGCCCAGCCGACCAGCAACGTGACGGTGACCAGCACCGCGGCGAGCGGCGGTGACGCCAACCTGACCGTGTCCGGTGGCGCCTCGCTGACGTTCACCAGCGCCAACTGGCAGACACCGCAGAACGTGACCGTGGCCGCGTCCGAGGACGCCGACACGACCAACGGCACCCGGACCATCACCGTGGCTTCGGCTGGTCTGACCTCGGTTTCGGTCACCGCGACCGAGGCTGACAACGACACGACCGGGACGCAGTCGCTCGTGGTCACCCCGACCAGCGTGAGTGTGCCCGAGGGCGGTACGGCGACGTACTCGGTGCGGCTGGCCATCGCGCCTTCGGCCAACGTGACGGTGACCAACACCGCCGCGTCCGGTGGCGACGCCAACCTGACCGTCTCCGGTGGCGCCAGCCTGACCTTCACCCCGGCCAACTTCGCCACTCCGCAGAACGTGACCCTCGCGGCAGCGGAGGACACCGACACGACCAACGGCACCCGGACCATCACCGTGGCTTCGGCTGGTCTGACCTCGGTTTCGGTCACCGCGACCGAGGCTGACAACGACACGACCGGGACGCAGTCGCTCGTGGTCACCCCGACCAGCGTGGGCGTGCCCGAGGGTGGCACGGCGACGTACTCGGTGCGTTTGGCCATCGCGCCTTCGGCCAACGTGACGGTGACCAACACCGCCGCGTCCGGTGGCGACGCCAACCTGACCGTGTCCGCCGGCGCTTCGCTGACCTTCACTCCCGCCAACTTCGCCACCCCGCAGAACGTGACCCTCGCGGCGGCCGAGGACACGGACCAGACCAACGGCACCCGCACGATCACCGTGGCTTCGACTGGTCTGACGTCGGTTTCGGTCACCGCGACCGAGGTCGACAACGACACCACCCCCGGCACGTACGAGCCGCACCAGGACAACCCGTTCGCCGGCGCCACCGGCTACGTGAACCCGGACTGGTCGGCTCAGGCCGCCTCCGAGCCCGGCGGCTCCGCGGTCGCCAACGTGTCCACCGGTGTCTGGCTGGACCGGATCGCCGCGATCACCTCCGGCTCGGCCGGCAGCAACAGCAAGGGCCTCAGGGACCACCTGGACCTGGCCCTGCAGCAGGACGCCGCCAACGGCGCCACCAAGACGATCATCCAGGTCGTCATCTACAACCTGCCCAACCGTGACTGCTCGGCCCTCGCCTCCAACGGCGAGCTGCTGATCGCGCAGAACGGCCTCAACCGCTACAAGACCGAGTACATCGACGTCATCGCCGCCATCATGGCGGACCCGAAGTACGCCCCGCTCCGCATCGCGGCGATCATCGAGATCGACTCGCTGCCCAACCTGATCACCAACACCAACGTGGCCAAGTGCCAGGAGGCGCAGCAGACCGGCGCCTACGTCCAGGGTGTGGCCTACGCCCTCGGCAAGCTGCACGCGATCCCGAACGTCTACAACTACGTCGACGCCGGGCACCACGGCTGGCTGGGCTGGGACACCAACTTCGGCCCGTCCTCGCAGCTGTTCTCCTCCACCGCCAACAGCGCCACCGGTGGTCGCGCCACGGTTGACGGTTTCATCACCAACACCGCCAACTACTCCGCGCTGACCGAGCCGTACTTCACGGTCAACGGCACGGTGAACGGCCAGCAGATCCGCCAGTCGAGCTGGGTGGACTGGAACTTCTACATCGACGAGCTCAGCTTCGCGCAGGCGTTCCGCCAGCGGCTGATCCAGGACGGCTTCTCGTCCAACATCGGCATGCTGATCGACACCTCCCGCAACGGCTGGGGCGGCTCGGCGCGGCCGACCGGTCCGAGCACCTCGACGGACCTGAACACCTTCGTCAACCAGTCCCGCATCGACCGGCGCATCCACGCCGGCAACTGGTGCAACCAGAGCGGCGCGGGTCTGGGCGAGCGGCCGCGGGCGAACCCCGCCACCGGTATCGACGCCTACGTGTGGATCAAGCCTCCGGGCGAGTCGGACGGTTCCAGCTCTGCCATCCCGAACGACGAGGGCAAGGGCTTCGACCGGATGTGTGACCCGACCTACGGTGGCAACGAGCGCAACGGCAACAGCGCCACCGGCGCACTGGCCAACTCGCCGCTGTCCGGGCACTGGTTCTCGGCCCAGTTCCGCCAGCTGCTGCAGAACGCGTACCCGCCCCTTTAAGGGACGCGCTGTAGCCGATTGATCGTCGTGGTCCTGCCGCGGTTGGGGGTCCTCCTCGGCAGGACCACGACTCATACCTGAGAGGTTCCGTCTGCCGCGAGTCCATCTGGTAACACGGGCTCGCGGCAGCGGAGCAGAAGCATCGCGGCGTCGTCCTTGGGAGTCCCGTCGATGTGCGCGATCAGATCACGCCGCAGCGCTTCCAGCGCCGCCTCCGGATCCTCGTCCTTCAGCAGGGAGACCCGGTCGGCCAGCGGATAGAAGGCGCCCCACTGATCCCGGGCCTCCACCACACCGTCGGTGTAGAGCAGGATCTGGTCGCCGGGCTCGAACCGTACGCCGTAGGGAACCGGCCCCTCAGGGCCGAGAGCGGCCAGGCCGAGCGGCGGCACATGGTCTCCCGGCTCGGCCCACTCGATCTCCCCGCTGGCCCGGATCACCAGCGGCGCCGGATGGCCGTAGTTGAGCAGGGTCATGGTGGTCTCTTCGGGATTGGCCTCGGCCAGCACCGCGGTGACGAACTCCTCGCCGGACAGCCGCCGGTTGAGCGCCTTCTCCAGCCGGGCGCTGACGCCCTGGAGATCCTTCTCGTCGTGTGCCGCCTCCCGGAAGGCGCCCAGCACCAGCGCGGCGGTCTCCACCGCCTCCAGGCCCTTGCCCTGCACGTCGCCGACGATCACGCGCACCCCGGCGGGCGCGGTCACCACCTCGTACAGGTCGCCGCCGATGTGCGCCGCGGCCATCGCGGAGGTGTAGGAGACCGCCATCCGCATGTGCGCGGCCCGGCGCGGCACCGGCCGCAGCAGCACCCGCTGCGCGACCTCGGCCACCGAGCGCACGCTGGCCAGCTCCTTCTCCCTGCGCCGCCGACCGACCGTGGCCAGCGCGCTGGCCGCCGTCACCCCCGCGATGGATCCGGCCGTGACATAGGCGCGGCTCACCTCCAGCGAGTTGTACGCCGAGAGCGCCACCGCCAGCACTAACGCGGTCAAACCCACGATCAGCGTGCGCCGGACCCCGCCGGTGAGGCTGGCGAACGCGGGCCCCACCGCGAGCAGGGGCAGGAAGCCCTTGTCCGGGCCGGTGACCGCCTCCACCACGGTGACGATCAGCATCATGATGTAGGGCAGCACGCTGAGAGCCAGCGCCGTGCGAGCCCCCGCCGCCCGGCGCCGACCCCGGCGCGGGCTGAACAGCCCGGCGAGGTGAAGCGGCATCCGGAGAATCCCCTTCAATCGCATGTCATCTGCGCTTGCGACCATACTTCACGATCCAGCCTGAGATGCGAAGTCCCGATAACCCTCTGCACCCGCAAAACACAACGCACAACGCCCGTGCCCCAGAAGAGCACGGGCGTTGAGTCACCTGCTTAGACGATTGAGCCGGACCAAACGTTGGCAGCCGATTTGTAAACGCCGTATGTCTCGCCGTCGAAATAGGGGGAGACCGAGGTGTCGATGCGCTTGTTTCCGTCCCGGTCGGCCACCGCGATCGTGACCCCGTTCAGGTAGCCGAGGCGGCGGGCGTTCTTGTAACCCGCCAGCCAGGCGGAGCCGAGCGCGCCCTGCCCGGTGAAGGAGGACTTGATGCCGACCAGTTCCTCGGCCTTGATCTCCGCCGAGGCCGCCGCGAAGGTCTTGCCGTACGACCATTTGAGGGTGTTGCCGGAGAAGGCGTGGTTGCCGTCCGGGTGGGAGCCGCTCGGGTAACCGAAGATGAAGTGCGCTTTGCCGATCTTCTGGTTGTAGGCCAGGCCCTGGCCGCCGACCCGGTCGCCCAGACGGCCGACGTCCTCCAGGCCGCGGATGATGTAGTGGTCCTTGTAGTAGACCTCGGGAGTGGAGGTCTTCACCCACTTCTTGATGAACCACTCACGCTTGAAGTACTGCCCGGGGTCGACCTTCTTGAGCTCGCCCTTGAATGCGGCGTCGGCCTTGAGCTCGTTGTAGGTCTTCTCGTCGATCGGGTACCAGGTGCCGCTGTCCGGGCCGCACCAGCTCGGGCACTTCTCGCCGTTCTTGAGCGCGTTCGTGCCGGCGGGGGCGGCGTTGTAGGCGGCCAGGGACACCGACTCGGTGGTCAGCTTCACCCCGTCCACGCCTTCGGTGTAGTACTTCTCCGCCTCGGCCTGGGTGAAGCTGTCCTTGGGCGGGTCCACGGGGGAGGTCACCGGGGACAGCGTCTTCTTCCAGTACGGGCCGCCGTCGGTGTACTTCTCCTCGAACTCGGCCTTGGTGACCTCCTCGGCGAGGATCTTCTTGGCGCCCTTCCAGGCGTCGTACGCCTTCTTGTCGACCTCTTTGTCGCCGGTGAGCTGCACGCCGTTGTAGACCGTGACGAAGGCGTAGTCGCGGTCGCCGTCCTCGTACACGTCGAAGTCGTAGTGGGTGTAGGCGGTCTTGCCCACGTAGATGCCCCACGGCGTCTTGCCCTGGTAGTAACCGGGCACGAAGACCCAGTGTTCGAGGGTGAGCTTGTTGCTGACCGTGTCGTAGACGCAACGCCCGGCGGTGGCCACCACGTTGCGGTACTTGGACTGCACCGAGGTGCCCGAGCACCAGTGCGGCTTGCCGTCGGCGCCCATGAAGAACACCTTGCCGGTGGTCCTGGGCAGGTTCACGTTCTTGGTCGTGCTGCTGGACTTCTTCTCGTCGCCGATCGCGGGCACGGTTCCCGGCTTGCTGGAGGCCGCCGGGCCGCCGGTCGAGACGTGCTTGGCCGCCACCGTGGTCTCCACGTTGTACGGCGTCGCGTCCTGAAGCTGTGCCTTGTCCCAGAAATAGGCGATGGCCTGCGCCTGGCTGGAACCGGCCAGAACTTCCTTCTCGATGTACGTCGGGTCCGCGTGCGCGGGGACGGCGATCAGCGCGGCGGCCAGCAGGCCGGAGGCGGCACCGAGGGTGAGGGTGCGGTTCACGTGCTGGATCCCCCTTGCTCTGGCGTGGAACGTCACATGCGCCCCATCCGTCAGTAAATGGATTGTCAGGGACCCTACCGGTGACGTTTCCGCAAGTCAGGGAAATCCCAGGAATCTGTGACCCAGATCACATTTTTCCGTGGAACCGGATGGCGGTGGTTGCCGTCTAATCTGCTCCGATCGCGGAATGCAGTGTTTCAGCTACTTTCATGTACCTGGGGGAGTGTCGCGCGCCATCGCCGTCGAGGGGGTGGTCTGGGCTGACCTGCGGCTTTGGGGGGTCTGACAGGGCTGGTGGAGATTGTCGGGGCAATTGACAGGTAACAATCTCGTAGCGAGGAATTCACATAGCCGATCAGGGTGCCGTACCTTGGTTATGGGAGCGCTCCCATGCCAAGGAGGCTTACGTGACTCTCCCCTTCGCCACCGTGGCGCTGGACCCGGGCCCGACCAGAACGGCGGAATGCCTGCTCCCCGCCGTCGGTTCGAGCGTGCGCGGCGCCCGCGCGCTGGTCCGCCGCGAACTCGAGCGCTGGGGCACCGACGGCCTCGTGGACGACTGCACGGTCATCGTCAGCGAGCTGGTCACCAACGTCATCCGCCACGCTGGCACCGCGTTCGCGCTCCGGCTGTGCAGCAACGGCATCTGGGTATACGGCGAGATCTTCGACACCGGCGACGGCGTCCCCCGCCAGCGCGACCCCGCCCCCGACTCCACCGACGGCCGCGGCCTCCTGATCGTCGGCTCGCTCTCCGACGACTGGGGCGTGGTCCAGTCCCTACGCGGCGGCAAAATCGTCTGGTTCATCCTCGGCACCGGCTTCGCCAACCACCCAATGGCCCCACGCCCGCACGCGGCGGTCGGCTATTAAAGTCGTGATCTGGGCAGCCGCGGCGGTGAGTCGGCTGGTCGGCGGCTATGCGGCTGTCTATCGGACGGGTTTCTGATTGATTCGAAACGCCGCCAGCACCTCTTCGGCGATCTCCTCGGGCACCCTGGTCGCGTCCGCCGTCAGATCGGCCACCTCCTGGAAGTACGGCAACCGCCGCTCGCGCTGCTCGGTCAGCATGCGCTCCAGATCCGGCAGGAAATGCGGACGATGCGCCGACGACCGCATCCGTTCGGCCAGTAGGGCGGGCGATCCATCCAGGAACACCACGAACGCGCTCTTCAGCGCGCTACGCGCCCGCGCGTCCTCCACCGTGCTGGCCGCCGCGCCGATCACCTCAGGCGGCCGCCGTCCCAGCGCCTCCCGCAACACCTCGGACTCCCGCTCGTGCAACACCTCGGCACCGAGCGCGGCCGCGATCTGCGCCGCCGTCATCCCGTAGCGATCTTCCAGATCGGCGTCACTGTCCCGAACCACCCGCCCAAGCGCCTCGGCGACCAACCGGCCGACCGTGCTCTTCCCGGCTCCCATCAATCCGACGATCACGATCGGAATCTCACGCATAGTGGCCCATTCTGCCCACTACCGCGCTCGCATGAAACCACGGCGCCGACGGGGCCGGGCAGAGCCCGAGAGAGAACAAAAGGGTGGGTGGGACAACCCCGGGATCGGTTTCCCGCTTCGTTCGGGCGACCACGGCGATGACGGGGGCGGGCGGAGCCCGAGGGAGAACAAAAG
>NZ_BLAE01000094.1 GCF_009687865.1 Acrocarpospora macrocephala | reverse complement strand
AAAGCGCAGGGATGGGTGGGTGGGACCAACCGGTCTCAAGAAGGCTTGGGATGGTGGGGGGAGGGACTGCAGTTGTGGTCTGTCCCCCTGGGACTGGATCTAGTCCTCGAAGATCTCTTTAGCCGAATCAGCGAACATGGCCCGCTTGACCCAGGAATCGAGCACGGTCTCATCGCCGCACTCGAGAATGCGCTGACGCTCATCTTCCGAGAGCGTGATTTCTCGGGTCTCCACCATCATCAGGAGTATCCGCGTTTCCTTCTCCACCGCACCTTCGGCCTTACCTTCCGCCTTGCCCTCTGCTAGGAGCTTCTGGGCGTATTCGTGTTGGTAGAGGAAGCTTTGTGTGGCCATGAGCCTTTCCATCTCCTTCTGCGCGGGTCCGGTCAGTGATGTGGTGACGTACTCAGCGTACCGGGGGGCCGTGTCCGGGTCGATTGTGGCCAGGGCCTCGGTGAAAGTCCTCAGGATGGTGTCGATTTCGGGGTGGTTGTTGTGGGTTATGGCGGAGATCGCGGCCAAGCCGATATTGCTGATGGCTTCGGCGAGGTCGGTGATTACGGGGGTGTTGTCGGGGCCGATCACCAGGGGGACCAGGGTGAGGCCCGGGTGGCCGATCTCGATGGGAGTGGCGGCCCAGGTAGCGGTGGCTCTGTCCTGGCAGATGACCACGAGACAGGTAGGGCATTTGTCACGGGCGCGGAGACTGGTGATGCAGGCGGGCCAGCTTATGCGCTTGTGCTGGTCCGTGTGGAGCTGCACCTCGACGATGACGCCGAGGCGGTCGCTCTTGGTGCCGTAGAGGATGGCGGCGTCGGCGCGGTATTCGGTGGGTGCGCGCTGGGTGATATCGCCGGAAATGATGCGGGCGTCTTCGGTTGAGGGGATGGAGAGCTCGAAAAGAGTACGAAGGGCGTGGGCGGTTCGGCCGGGGTCGAGGGTGGCGATACCGATGAGACCTTCGTGGGTTGCACTAACCATGGCCGGAGCATTACTAAAGGCGCACAGCCAATTGCGCCAAGTTCTGATCTATTACGATTGTGTGGGTTAGGGCATGTGACCGCATTCTTCGTGGTGCATAGGGTCTCTATATGCTTTAGAGAGTAGCACGGGATGAATATGCGGTGGCTATTGATTTAGTCGGAAGGAATGAAATGTGGCTATGGCCACGTCTCCCCGCTTACGGGGACGGCGGAGCCTGTGGTGATTTGCTTGGCCATGTGAGCTATGGTCACGTCTCCGCCAGCGAGGGGTGGCAGGGGGCGGAGACCGAGGGTAGACAACGGTCCGGGTGGGTTGGAGAACCCTGTGGCTGTCGTTTCGTGAGGGGAGCCACAGCGATGACGGGGTCGGGCGGAGCCCGAAAGAAACAAGGGGCTGGGTGGGTGGGGCCTATAGGTCTGGGGACGGCTTGAGGAGTTTGTAGGCGTTTGGGTTTGCTTTGAGGGTTTTGGCCCAGTATTCGAAGGTGAAGCCGGGCCAGAGGGTGCGGTTTTTGCCGTGTTCGTCTAGGTACCAGCTGCGGCAGCCGCCTTTGGACCAGACGAGGCGTTCTAGGCGTTCTTGTAGGCGGTCGTTGTAGGCGCGGGAGGCCTCGGGGGTTACGTCCATGGCGGCGGCCTTGGCGCGGGAGAGCAGGCGCAGGCAGCTCATGATGTAGCGGACCTGGGCTTCGATCATGAAGATGACCGAGGTGTGGCCGGAGCCGGTGTTGGGGCCGAGCAGGAAGAAGAGGTTCGGGAAGCCGGGGGTGGTGATGCCGTGGTAGGCCTCGATGCCGTGCCGCCAGGCTTCCTGGATCTTCAGGCCGTTTCTGCCGATGATGCGCTGCTCATGGAGGGCGTCGACGACCTTGAAGCCGGTGCCGTAGATGATCACATCGACGGGAACTTCGCGGGAGCCCGCGACGATCGTGTGGTCGCGGATCTCGGTGATGCCGTTGGTGATCAGTTCGACGTTGGGCCTGGTCAGGGTCGGATAGTAGTCGTTGGAGAGCAGGATGCGCTTGCAGCCGATGGTGTAGTCGGGGGTGAGCCGGGCGCGCAGGGCCGGGTCCTGGATCTGGTTGGCCAGGTGGCGTTCGGCAAGGATTCGGTGGACTTTCATGAGTTTGGGGTCCAGGGCGAAGCCGAGAGCGCGAGTTTCCAGGAGCCAGTAGATCGTGTTGCGGAAGGCGCGGGTGGCGCCTGGGAGGTGCAGGGCTCGGCGGAGGCGAGTGGGGACGGGGATGTCGGGTTTGGGTTGGACCCAGGGGGCGGTGCGCTGGAAAATATGCAGGCTGGCGGCCTGTTGGGCGATCTTGGGAATGAACTGGATCGCGGAGGCGCCGGTCCCGATGACGGCAACCCGCTTGCCGGTGAGATCGACGGAGTGATCCCATTCGGCGGAGTGGAAGGCAGGCCCTCCGAACAACTCACGTCCCGAAATTTCGGGATATGACGGGATGTGAAGCGCACCGATCCCGGAGATCACCGCGTTGGTGCGGAACGTCGTTCCAGTTCCCGTGGCGATCTGCCATTGGTTGGCCGTGTCGTCGTACTCCAGGCCAGTGACTTCCGTACCGAAGCGAAAGTGCTTCTCAAGGCCGTATTTTTCGACGCATCGTCGTAGGTAGGCCCAGATTTCCTCTTGTGGGGAGAACATCCGAGTCCAGCCGGGGTTGAGCTCGAATGAGTACGAGTAGAAGTGGGACGGCACGTCGCAGGCGCATCCGGGGTAGGTGTTGTCGCGCCAGGTTCCGCCCAGTTCCGCGGCCTTCTCCAGGATGACGAAGTCGTGGTACCCCGCCGCCTTGAGCTTGATCGCCATGCCGATTCCAGCGAAGCCCGAGCCGATGATCGTTATCCCCACTGGCCCTCCCGGAACTCCCGATGCACGGCCGACACCCGGATGTAGCCAGGGCTAGCCGGAGATCACCCTCGTCCCGAGGATGGACCCAGGCCGCAGCCGTGCCAGCGCAGTAAGTCCATCATGACCACGTCCACCCCGGCTTCGTCCAGAGGCCTGGCATCCCGCGCCCCCGCTCGGGCTCCCGCGCCCCCGCCCCGGGGCCGCGCAGCCCAGCACGGCGGTGAAGTGCTCTATGGCGGCGATGATGGCCACCCGCTCGGCCATCCAGAACCGCGGCCGACCGGGGGCACGGCGTGATCGGTCACGATCTGCTCCCGAGCATGACAAAACCGCCGACGGGCGCGGTCGTCGGCGGTTGCTTATGAGGTTGTCAGCCGATCGCGAGGTACGCGACGACGGCGATCACGACAAGAAGCGCGACGCCGACGGCGATCCAGATCGGAAGCCGGGACGGCGGTTCCTGGGCGGACGCCGTCTCCTGCTGGCGGGCGAATGCCTTGAACTGCTGCGTGTTCCCGGCTGGGTCAACCTGAGGGTCGGACATGAAAGAAACTCTAGCGACACACCCTGCGCACATGACACCTGTTTGTCGGAATTGCGACACCACTGATGGGTGGAGCGCCGGTAGCCCTTCAGGACGCGGACTGGCCCACCCCGGTACGCATGGATGGGCTAGCGGGATGGAGGCGAAGTGACGACACGGTCTGACGGACGGCTTATCCGTGTGGGCCGACGGTAACTCTTGGGAGGTGCGGGCTGGCCAGCGGCTCACCCATGGGTCCTGAGGACGCGGTTGGTGGATGGCTTGCCCGTGGGGGATGGCGGTAGGTCTTGAGGGTGTGGTGAACAACATCGGAAACGAAGTCCGGCTGATGGGGGATGGCGATAGGTCTCGTGGGTTTGGGCTGGCCGGCGGCTCACTCGTAGGTTTTGAGGACGTGGGCTGGTGGATGGCTTACCTGCGGCGGCGGTGGGTCTTGGGGTGGGCTGGCCGAGGGCTCACTTGTAGGTCCTGAAGATGCGGCTGGTGGATGGCTTGCCTGTGGTGGGCTGGCGGTAGGTCTTTGGAGTGTGGGCTGGATGGTCGTTCATACCGGTGCCCGTGGGCGGACTGTCGGTGGTGCCGGATACCGTGTTAGCCATGCTGCGTACCCTGTTCTCTCTCCGGCTGGTGGTTCTTCACCTGCTGGTGATCGGGGTTCTGGTGGCTTTTACTCTGCTCGGGCGCTGGCAGTTGGCCGTGTTTGAGGAATCCGGGCGCCCGGCGGCGGCCGCAGACCCGGCCCCGGTGGCTGTGGAGTCGCTGAGCCGGGTTGGGCAGCGGCTTACCAGCGACCTGGCGGGGCGGCAGGTGGTCGCCGAAGGCGTCTACGACGCGGCCGGGCAACTGCTGGTCGCCGACCGCCGACCGGATGTGGAAGCGGTCGGAGGCAGGGCCGCCAGTGGCGCGGGATTCTGGTTGCTCACGCCGCTGCGGCTCGACGATGGAAGCACATTGGCTGTCGTCCGGGGCTGGGTTGGGACGCCGCAGGATCCGGCGGTAGCCGTACCGGCCGAGTCGGTGAAGGTGACCGGGCGATTGCGCCCGCCGGATCAAAGCGATGCGGTGCAGCGCAGCGGCGCCCTGCCTGAAGGCCAGGTCGCGACCGTCTCCACCGCGCAACTCATCAACCTCTGGGACGGTCCCCTACACGACGGCTTCCTCATTGCCGCCACCCAGGAACCGCCGCTGACCGCGACCCCCGTGGCCGTCCCCCCACCCACCCAAGGCGCGGCCCTGACCTGGCGCAACCTTGCCTACGCGGCCCAATGGTGGATCTTTGCCCTGTTCGCCGTCTTCATGTGGTGGCACTTCGTCCGCGACGCCGTCCGAACCGCCAGAACGCCGCGGGTATCTTTGACCAACCCCGAATCCACCCCGGAACCCGATCCGGAATCCGACTCCCACCCCGAACCCGTGAGCAGGTAGTAATCGTGGACTCCGCCCTCAAACCGTTCCGCGTCATGGCCTACGTCGTTGGCGTCATGCTGCTGGTGCTGACCACCTGCATCATCTTGCGCTACGGCTTCGACATCGAGGGCCCGTCCAAGATCGTGTCACCGATCCACGGCTTCCTCTACATGGTCTACCTGGTTGCCGCCGTCAACCTGGGCATGAAGGCCCGCTGGTCGTGGGCGTACATCCTGGGCGTGATGCTGGCCGGCACGATCCCGTTCCTGTCGTTCGTCTTCGAGCGCCGCGTCACCGACCGCGTGCACCGTGAGCTCGCCGCCCAGCCTGCCGTGTAGCGAACGCCGCGTAGTGAGCGCCGCCCAGCCTGCCGCCCAGCCTGCCGCGTAGCGAAGGCCGCAAAAGGAGTGCCGGACAAAGACGCGGGACCGGCGGCGCAGACCGGGTGCGCCGCTCAGGTGCCCGCATGGAGTGCGGCCGTGTAGCACGACCGGGTGCGCCGGTCAGGTTCCCGCTTGGTACGCGGCCAGGTAGTGGTCGAGTGTCAGCTCCCGATGCCCCGGCGGCGGATTCTGCGCAGCCGCTTGCGCTGGGATTCGTCCAGCATGAAGTAGGCCACGGCGGGCGCGGCCAGCAGGCCGATCACGACGAGCCAGGAGATCAGGCCAGGCAACAGCCAGATGGCGAGCAGCGAGCCCACGCCCGCACCGATGTAGTACTTCCCGAGTGGCGACATGTCGGCCCCTTCGTTTCGCGATACATCTCAATACTGCCCCATGGATGCTCTCGCCGCGCTTCACAAGTTCAGGAACGCGTCCGCGGCCGGTCTCTCTGATTTTCCCGCGGGTGATCTCGCGCACAAGAGGCAGGGACAGGTCGGCAGCCCGGCTTGTTGAGAAGGGTCACTCGCTCCGCGCGGCAATCGACACCAGATCCTCCTGATCGACGACCCACGCGGCGATCCCTCGGCCAGCACCGCCACCCCAATACGACTGCGGCATTCGCTGGACGTTCTATGCCCGCTCGACGGATTCGGAGTTGAGTGGGGCGAGGGCACGGAGCGTCCTAGGACGCTCAGTTTCTCTTGATCGGCGGCCTTCTCGTTCGCGGTGATCACGTGGGCCTGTACCGCCACCCCACGCCGCCCGTGCGTCACCCGCCCGGCAGGCCCGACGATCTCGCGATAGAACGCCCTCGAGAACTCAGAACCGGGACGAAATTGGACAGCGTCCACCAGCTGTGCCTCGTCCCCATCGCTCAGTACGTCTGCGGCGTTCGCTGGACGTTGCATGCCCGCTCAAACGGATTCGGAGTTGAGTGCTGCGAGGGCGCGGAGCGTCTGAGCCCCGCCGGGGTCCTTCTCCGTGCTGACGGGGACGATGGCCACCTCGTCCACGCCCGCTGCTGCGTACTCGGCCAGGCGGGATTCGATGGAGTCGCCGAGGAGGGCGACTGATTCGAGGAGTTTGTCGGGGATTGCGGTGAGGAGGTCGCGGGGGTGGGGGCGGGTTCGGGCGTAGTCGACTACGTCGGGGAAGCCTGCTTCGGCGAACATTTCGCCGTAGCCGGGAGCGGCGAGGTAGCCGACGATGGCGCGGCGGATCTGTTCGATGGCGGCCTGGTCGGGGTCTGCCGCGGCGGTGACCCAGGCGGCTACGCGGGTGGTGCCGGTGAGGGCGCGTAGGTCGGCGATCAGGCGGGCGGCGGAGGCGGGGGTGATCAGGTTGAGGACCATGCGGTCGGCGCGGGAGGCGATGCGGACGGCGGCGGGACCGAAGGCGGCGACGGTGAGGTCGGAGTGTGGTGCGGGGAGGCGGAGCCGGTAGCCCTGGCTGCGGGGGTGCTCGGATTTCGCGCCGTCCAGGAGGGGGCGGAGGGCGTCGACGGCTTCGGACAGGGCTTTGGTGGAGCCGGCGTGGGGGCGGCCGTGCCAGCGTTCCACCACGAGAGGGCTGGAGGTGCCGAGCGCGACCCGGACCGGACATCCGGTGAGGTCGGCTACGGAGGCCGCGCCCATGGCGATCATCATGGGGTCGCGGACCGCGACCGCCAGCGGGCCGATGGTCAGGGCGATCCTGGAGGTGGCCAAGCCGATCGCGGTCGCCAGCGCGAACGCGTCATACGTGGCCATCTCGCCGACCCAGACCTCGGGGTAGCCGAGTTCGTCGGCCGCCTGGGCGGTGCGCAGCGCCTCCTCCGCCGGGCGGTCCTGCCAGAACCCGAGGGAGACCGTCAGCTTCACACGGACTCCCCGGAGCGACCGTTGCCGCTCTGACCAACAGGGTTCTCGGCGGCAGCGTTCTGGGTGCCGGAGTTCTCGGCGTTGCGGTACTGGTCGGCGCGTACCCAGGTGGCGTGGAAGCCGAGTGGGACCCGCTGGGGCAGCAGGACCCGCGCGATCGGGCCTTGCGTGATGTCTGTGGCGTTCAGGATCTGGACTTCGGAGGTGCCTTCGCGTTCGTCGGTGACGAAGGTGACCAGGTAGCCGTCGTCTTCGGCGGTCGAGCCGTCGCGGGGAGCGAAGGGGGCCTCGCTGCCGTAGCGGTGGTCGCCGTAGTAGTACTCCTGCTTGGCGCCGGTCAGGTTGTCGTATTTCACCAGACCGTTGAAAAGGTTGGTGTCGGCGTCCATGACGGAGACGTTATACGAGTAGCGGCTCCGCTGCCCGGTGAGGCGGGCGTCGATGCTGGGGAACTCGGTGTTGTGGTCGCCGTCCACGTAGCCTTCGCTGGTCTGGCCGGTGACCAGGTTGAAGCGGTACCGGTAGAGCCGGGCGTCCAGCTTCAGGTAGGAGATCATGCGGGCCAACGGACCGCCGTCGCCCTTGGGCGCGGGGCGGCTGACCCGGCAGACGTCCAGGACGATCTCGTCGCCGGTCTCCCACGAGTTGATGACGTGGTAGATGTAGCACGGCCGAGCCTCGAACCAGCGGATCTGGTCGGCGGTCCCGCGCCGCGGGATCACCCCGAACCTGGACGGAAGCTCCCGGTTGAAGGTCAGCTTGTACCGCCCCTGACGCGCGGCCTCCATGTCCTGATAAAGCGGCAGATCCATGAGGATGGCGTAGTTCTCGGTGATGGACATGTCATGCGGCAGCCGCGCCCCGGGCAGCTCCAGCTCCACGCAGTGCTCGACCGCGCCACCCGCGCCCACCACCCCATACCGCAGGTACGGCGGCCGCGGCCCGTAATCGAACCAGAACAGCTCCCCAGTCCGCTCATCCACCTTCGGATGCGCCATGAAGTCCCCGGTCAGCGTGTCGAGAAAGGTCTCGACCCCCAGCGTCTCCAGCGACAACGGATCCAACTGGTACGGCGACCCGCACAGATACCAGGTCGCCAGCACCTTCCCCCGGTGATAGATCAGATCGGTATTGGCGGAATCCTTGAGGTTCAACCCTCGCGTGTTCCCGAACGGATTCCCCTTGGGGTTCTCCATCACCCCGGTCCACAACGACCGATCGGTCTCGGCCTGGTACGCCTTGGTCCGGACGTACCGGTTCCGGTAACGCGCCCGGCCGTCCTCGAAGTGCATCGCGTGCACCATGCCGTCGCCGTCGAACCAGTGATAACGCCCCCGCATGGGAAACCGCGCGTTGGGCCCGTTGCGCAGGTAGACGCCGTTCAGGTCGGCCGGGATCTCGCCGATGACCTTGAGGTCCGCCGCAGTGATCTCTTCCTGGACCGGGGCGTACACACCCAGCAGGTAGGGGTTCGGCTCGCCGGACTCGTCCATGATCACCGAAGGGACCGTCATGGGTTGTGCCATAATGAGACACTACGATAACAAAAGTCAGCTAGTCAATGAGCCCTTTAGAGTGGACACTTTCCACTGGTGTACAGAAAGACCGGAGTTCCCATGCCGGGTGTGCAAACCCCGACGGCGACAGTAGAGCGTGACACCGCGATAGAACTCAGCGCGATCGGGCAGGGTCTGGCCATTCTCGGCGACCGTTGGGTGCTCCTGATTCTGCAGCGGGCCTTCCTGCTGCGGGTCCGCACCTTCGCGGGCTGGCGGGATGAGCTGCGGATCTCCGAATCCGTGCTCGCCTCCCGGCTCAAGGAACTCCTCGCGCACGGGATCTTCACCACCGCCGCCTACCGCAACGGCCGCACCCGCTACGAATACCGGCTCACCGAACGCGGCCTCGATCTGTGGTCGCTGCTGGTCGCCATCTACTCCTGGGAACGCGCCTGGACGGATCGGCCGCAGCCGCCACTCATTCACGACATCTGCGGCAACGAGACGCGGGCGTACCTGGCCTGTGGCGTCTGCCGGGAGGCGATGACCGCGCGCGACACCCGGACCGTGCGCGGGCCGCTGGCCACCTTCGCCCGGGTCGGGCTGCCCCGGCAACACCGCCGCACGCTCGCCTCCCGGACCGACTTCAGCGGCTACTGCCCGGACGCGATGGAGATCCTCGGCGACCGCTGGAGCACCAGCGTGCTCGCCGCCGCCTTCCTCGGCTCGCGCCGGTTCGGCGACTTCCAGGCCGAACTGGGCATCGCGCCCTCGGTCCTCACCGACCGGCTGCGCCGCTTCGTCGAGCTGGGCGTCTTCCAGCTGATCGGCGGCCACTACCGCCTCACCGAACGCGGCCTGGCGTTCTTCCAGGTCTTCGCGTTCCTGGTCACCTGGGCCCAGCGCGAACTCCCGGCCCCGCCGGGCTCCGAACTCACCATCACCCACCACAGCTGCGGCTCCGCCCTCACCCCGGTCCTGCTCTGTACGGCCTGCGGCGACACCCTCGAACGCCGCGAAGTCCACTTCATCACGTGATTTCTCGGTATAGCCCGACATATGTTGACCGAGGCGATTCGCTTTCGTAGGGTCTCGGGAACATCGAGCGCGGGAGTCGCAATGAGGCTGCACCCGAAAGACCACGTGGAGCGTTACACCGGTGAAGGCTGGTGGACCGACGACACGATCGACCGGCTCTTACGGGCGCGGGCGGCCGAGCGGCCCGATGGGCTCGCGGTGGTCGACCCGCCCAACAAACCCGCCCTGATGGGCGGCGTGCCCAAGCGGCTGACCTGGGCTGACCTGGACGCCGAAGTCGATCGCGTGGCCGGAGTGCTGCTCGGGCACGGCGTCGGCGTGGACGACGTGGTGGCGGTCCAGCTGCCCAACAGCGTCGAGCTCACCGTGACCATGCTGGCCGGAATCCGGATCGGCGCGATCGTCGCCCCTTTCCCGGTGCAATACCGGCAATACGAGCTCACCCAGCTCGGCGTGCTCGCCAACGTCAGCGTCTTCGTCACCGCCGCCGATCGGGCGGGGGGCATCGGTGAGCTGGCCGTGCCGTCGATGCGGGAGGTGCTGGCCTGGGGCGGCGAGCTGGAGACCGCGACCGCGGACCCGGCGACGCTGGACGCGCACCTCAAGAGCTTCGAGCGGGACCCGAACGACTGCGTCACGATCTGCTGGACCTCCGGCACCGAGGCCACCCCGAAGGGCGTGCCGCGCTGCCACTACGACTGGCTCGCGGTCGCCTGGACCTGCGCCGACGCGGCCGGTCTCACCGCCGACGACGTCGTGCTGAACCCGTTCCCCATGGTCAACATGGCCGGGATCGGCGGCGTCATGCTGCCGTGGCTGCGCACCGGCTGCACCCTGGTCCAGCACCACCCGTTCGAGCTGCCCGTCTACCTCACGCAGATCGCCACCGAGCGGGTCACCTACACGCTCGCGCCGCCCGCGCTGCTCACCCTGCTGCTGCACAAGCCGGAAGTGCTGGCCCAGTTCGACATCTCCTCGCTGAGCAGGATCGGCTCGGGTTCGGCCCCGCTGCCGCCGCCGATGGTGCGCGGCTGGCAGGAGAAGCACGGCATCGCGATCATCAACTTCTTCGGCTCCAACGAGGGCATCGCGCTGCTCTCCGACCCCGACACCATGCCCGACCCGGACGACCGCGCCCGCTTCTTCCCCCGCCCCGACGCTCCCGGCACCACCTGGCCGGGCACCCTCGGCGGCACCAAGGTCAAGCTGGTCGCCGCCGACGGCACCGAGGTCGCGGGCGAGGGCGTGCCCGGCGAGCTGCGTCTCTCCGGCCCGACCGTCTTCGCCGGCTACCTGGCCGGTACGGCGGAAGCCGACCCCTTCGACGACGACGGCTACCTGATCACCGGAGACGTCTTCGAGCTGGCGGGCGACCGCTACCTGCGGTACGTGGACCGGACCAAGGATCTGGTCATCCGGGGCGGCATGAACATCGCCCCCGCCGAGCTGGAGGCCCTGCTGGCCGGGCATCCCGCCGTGGCCGAATCGGCCGTGGTCGGCTACCCCGACGAGGTGCTGGGCGAGCGGGTTTGCGTGCTCGTGGTCACCAAACCGGACACTGAGATCACGCTGGAGTCCGTGATCGAGTTCCTGCGGGCCACCGGCATCGCCTCGTACAAGCTGCCGGAACGCCTGGAGATCGTGGAAGCTCTTCCCCGCAATGCCGTCGGCAAGATCCTCAAGCGCGAGCTCCGCGAGTCACTGCTGTAGCGCCCGCAGGATGAAGGCGTAGATCTCCGCTTCGTAGTCCAAGTGGGCATATCGGCCGCTCGGTCCGGTGTGCCCACCGTCTTCTACCTCGACCCGGAAGAGCACGTTCGCTCCGTGGGCGCGGAGTTTGGCGACCCATTTGGCGGGTTCGCGGACCAGGACGCGGGGGTCGTTGACGGCTCCGGTGACCAGCAGGGGGGTCTTGGTTTCCGGGATAAGCATGTTGTCGTAGGGGGAGTAGGCGAGCATGGAGGCGAAGTCTTTGGGTTTGCGGGGGTCGCCCCACTCCTCCCATTCGTTGACTGTGAGCGGGATCGTGTCGTCGAGCATGGTGGTGACCACGTCGACGAAGGGGACCTCGGCGATGACGGCGGCCCAGGGGCGCATGCCGTACACGGCGGCCATGAGCAGGCCGCCGGCGGAGAGGCCGCGGGTGGCGATGGTGGTGACCTTGCCTTCCAGCCAGGCTGCCACGGCGACGTGGTCGGAGAAGGTGGTGGGTTTGGCGGTGAGGCGTCCGGATTGCCACCAGGCTCGGCCCATCTCGCCGCCGCCGCGGATGTGGGCGTGGGCGAAGATCACGCCTTCGTCCAGGAGCACGGAAAGAGGGGCTTCCCAGGTGAAGTCGAAGACGGCTTCGTAGGCGCCGTAGCCGTACAGCAGGCAGGGCGCGGTGCCGTCGAGAGGGACGTCGCGGCGGCGGACGACGGTGACGGGGATCATGACGCCGTCGGGGGCGGGGGCCCAGTGGCGTTCGCTGACGTAGCCGGCGGGGTCGTAGCCGGGGGTTTCGGCGGTTTTGAGCACCGTGCGCTCGCGGGTGGCGAGGTCGACCGTGGACCAGCGGGTGGGCTCGCTGTAGGAGCCGGTCTCGATCAGGATCTCGGTCGTGTCGTAGTCGTGGTTGTGCACGAGCGCGATCCGGCCCGCGGTGGTCTCCGGGTGGATCTCCCAGGGCTCGGTTCCATCCATCGGGACGACCCGGAGCAGCGGCTCCCCACCCCTGCGCAGAGATATGACGATATATCCGGCGAAACAGTCGGTCCGGTAGACACGTTCGGCCGGATTCGGAGTGACCAGCTCATGGTCCACCCGGAACTCCGGCCAGCCGTCATCGGTCGTGATGACCAGGCGATCGTTCGTCGCGTCGTGATCCACCCGGTATTCGACCCGCGGCGTCCGCCCCCGCACCGAGCGCGACTCCGCCTCCGGGGTCGCTGCGGGGATCAACCACACCTCGGTGGTGTCCCGATTGGCCGCCGTGATCGCGATGTACGCCCCTGACCGCGTCGCCTCGACCGTCACCTCGAACCGCCGATCCGGCTCAGTCAGCACAACGGCGTCCCCACCCCCCAGAACATGACGCCGCACCTCATAAGGCCGATAACACTCATCCACCACCGTGTAGAAGAAACTCGACGAATCCGCAGACCACGCCCCCGTGTAGTACGTCCCCGCCACCCGATCAGGAAGATCCACCCCCGTCTCCAGATCGCGGAACCGGAGTTCGTACACCTCATCCCCGCTCGTATCCACCGAATACGCCAGGAACCGCCCGCACGGGCTCACCTCCCGGACGCCCAACTCCACGTAACCCGCCGCTGCCAGCTCGTCGAGATTCAGCAGCACAGAACCGCCATCAGAAGCATCACGCTTTCGACAGAAGTCACCAAACTCCCTTCCAGTTTCAATCTGGGTGTAGTAGACAAAAGCCCCATGACGCCAACTGACTGAAGACTCAGTCTCGGGCGTCCGTCCAGCCATTTTGGCCGCGAGAACCTGCCGAAAGGGGGCCAGATGGGCGGTCTCCGCCGCATAGTGCCGCCGCTCGGCGAGCAAGGTCTCGCGCGCCGCCTCCGGGTCGCGCATCCAGTCGTAGTCGTCGATTCGCTCGATCCCGTGCAGCCGGTGCACCACCGGTCTACGGGGAGCGATGGGGGGCTGTGTCATGGCAGGACAGTACCCAACCGACTGATTGACCAGTCAAGACCTCGGATCGACTCCCGCCCCCGGAGGACGATATGCACCACCTCGTCAGAAGAGCTCTGAGCGTCGCGCTCGCCGCCGGGCTGCTGACGGCGCCCGCCGCGACCGCGCTCGCGCAGTCGCCCGCCCCGTCGCAGGGGAAGGTCACCTTCACCGTCGGCATCCTGTCCGATGTGGACTCCACGAACCCGTTCACCGGCATCGTGGTCGAGGCGTACGAGGCTTATGCCCTGATGTACGACTACCTGGTCACGTCCAGCCCCAAGGACGTGTCGGCGATGCCCAGCCTGGCGGAGTCGTACCAGGAGGCGCCGGACAAGAAGAGCTGGAGCTACAAGATTCGGGCCGGGGTGAAATGGTCGGACGGGCAGCCGCTGACGGCCAGGGACGCCGCCTACACCTTCAACCGGATCATCAACGGCGATTTCGAGCAGACCAACTACGGCAACTACGTCACCAACATCGAGCGGGCCGAGGCCACCGATGACACGACGTTGGTGCTGCACGTGAAGAAGCCGACGCCGATCATGGAGCGGCTGGCCGTCCCGATCCTGCCGGAGCACATCTGGAAGGACATCGACGGCACCGAGGTCAAGTCGTTCGCCAACGAGCCGGAGAACGGCCAGGCGATCGTCGGGTCCGGGCCGTTCCGGCTGATCGAGCGGCGCAAGGGGCAGTTCCTCCGGTTCGAGGCGAACAAGGAGTACTGGCGCGGCGCGCCCAAGATCGACGAGCTGGTCTTCCGGGTCTTCCTCAACGCCGACGCCGAAGCCCAGGCGCTCACCCGGGGGGAGATCGACTTCGCGTACGACCTGCAGAGCAACGTCCTCGAATCGCTGAAGAACAAGCCCGGCATCACCACCAGGGGCTCCGCCTACTCGGGCTTCGACGAGATCGCCTTCAACACCGGCGCCGCCCTCGCCGACGGCACCCCGATCGGCGACGGCCACCCCGCGCTCAAGGACAAGCAGGTCCGCCTCGCCATCTCGCACGCCATCGACCGCGACGTCCTGGTCAACCGGGTGCTGGGCGGCAACGGCTCGCCCGCCGACACCTTCATCCCGCCGGTGTATCCGGCCCTGCACCTCGACCCCGCCAACAAGCAGAACTTCGACCCGGCCAAGGCCAACCAGCTCCTGGACGCCGCCGGATACCCGAAGGGCGCCGACGGCGTACGCGAGAAGGACGGCAAGAAGCTGGCGCTGCGCCTGTTCGTCCGGGACAGCAGCGAGGAATCCCAGGCCACCGGCGAGTTCGTGAAAACCTGGCTCAAGGACATCGGCATCGACGTCACCATCAAGGTGATGTCGGAGGACGCGCTCACCGAGGTCATCGGCCAGGGCGAGTACGACATGTTCGAGTGGGGCTGGGTGGTCGAGCCCGACCCCGACTACCAGATGTCGGTCTTCACTTGCGGCAAGCGCAGCTACAAGGATGGCGACTCGATCTTCGCCGACCTGTCCGACTCGTTCTACTGCAACCCGGAATACGACAAGCTCTACGAGGAGCAGGCCGGCGAGACCGACCCCGCCAAGCGCGCCGAGCTGGCCAAGCGCATGCAGCAGATGGTCTACGACGACGCCGCGTACGCGATGACCTACTACTACGACGACCTGGTCGCCTACCGTAGCGACAAGTGGACCGGCTTCGTCCCGCAGCCCGACCCGGACGGCTCGCTGCTGTTCCAGTACGGCATCCACTCCTACCTCTCCATCGAGCCGGTCAGGGCCACCTCACCGGCGTCGGCCGCCGCGGCAGCGGAGGAATCCGGCGGCATGAGCTCCGCCCTGATCGGCGGGATCGTCGGCGCCGTCGCCGTACTGGCGGTGGGCGGCGTGCTGGTCGCCCGCAGGCGCCGTACGGCGGACGCGGACGAGCGGGAATGACCGCGTTCCTCACCGGGACCCGGGGTTACGTGATCAGGAAGATCGGCTGGTCGCTGGGCACGATGCTGTTCGTGGTGGTGTTCAACTTCTTCCTGTTCCGGCTGCTGCCAGGCGATCCGATCGGCCTCTACTCGCGGGGCCGCAACATGGCCCCCGAGCAGCTGATCAAGCTGCGCGCCGAGCTCAACCGGCCGATCGGCGCGCAGTTCCTGGAATACCTGTCCAACCCGTTCGCCAGCACGATCAACTCGGTCCGGTTCAACCGCCCGGTCTGGGAGCTGGTCGCCGAGCGGGTCTGGCCGACCGTGCTGCTGGTCGGCACCGCGATCCTGATCGCCTCGGTGGCCGGGGTCTGGCTGGGCATCCGCAGCGGCTGGCGGCGCGGCGGCACCTTCGACCGGGTGACCACCGGCGTCACCAACACGCTCTACGCGATGCCGGAGTTCTGGGTCGGCATGGTGCTGCTGATCGCGCTCCCGTTCTTCCCGAGCGGCGGCATCTCCACGCCGGGCGTGACCGGGTTCCTGGACACCGTCCTGGACACGGCCTGGCACATGGTGCTGCCGGTGACCGCGCTGGCCATCGTCTACCTGGCCGAATACACCTCGATCATGCGGGCCTCCCTGGTGGACGAGCTGCGGCAGGACTACCTGCAGCTGGCCAGGGCCAAGGGCCTGCGGGAGGACCTGGTCAGGCGGCGGCACGCGGTGCCCAACGCGCTGCTGCCCACGATGACGCTGATCTTCCTCAACCTCGGCTTCGTGATCGGGGGAGCGATCACCGTGGAGACCGTGTACTCCTGGCCCGGGCTCGGGCTGCTCTCCTATGAAGCGCTGCGCGGGCCGGACATCCCGCTGCTCCAGGCCGTGTTCCTGCTGTTCTCCATCGGGGTGGTCGTGTTCACGCTGCTCGCCGACCTGCTCTACGCGGTGCTCGACCCGAGGGTGAGCACCCAATGACGGCCAGATCGATCACCTGGGCCCGCCGCCGGACCACGCTCGCCCGGTTCTGGCGGGACTTCCGCTCCCACCACAGCGCCATGGCCGGGCTCGCCATCCTGGCCGTCTTCGCCCTGGTCGCGATCTTCGCGCCGCTGCTGGCCGACCCCGACGGGCTCAACGTGGCCAAGGCCACCGCCAAGAGTCACCAGCCGCCGTCGGCCGACTACTGGCTCGGCACCGACCAGAACGGCCTGTCCATCCTGACCCTGCTCGTGCACGGCACCCGGGTCTCGCTGATCGTCGGCCTGTCCGCGACCGCGATCGCCATCGTGATCGGCACCCTGGTCGGCATCATGGCCGGGTTCTACGGCGGCTGGGCGCGCTCGCTGCTGATGGGCTTCACCGACTGGTTCCTGGTGATCCCGTTCCTGCCGCTGGCCATCGTGCTGGCGACCGTGCTGGGCGCGTCCCTGTTCAACATCATCGTCGTGATCGGCGTCACCTCCTGGCCTGGTACGGCACGGTTGGTGTGCGCGCAGACGTTGAGCGTGCGGTCCCGGCCGTACATGGAAAGGGCGAAAGCGCTCGGGGCGGGCGACTGGCATCAGATGACGCGGCACGTGCTGCCGAACGTCATGCCGGTCGTGCTGGCCCATGTCGTGCTGACCGTGTCGATCGCGATCCTGTCGGAGACCACGCTGTCGTTCCTCGGGCTCGGCGATCCGACCGCGCAGTCGTGGGGGAACATTCTCGACGCCGCGTACGGCACGGGGGCGATGTCCAACGGCGAGTGGTGGTTCGTGTTGCCGCCCGGGATCTGCGTGGTGCTGGTCGTGCTGGCGTTCACCCTGGTCGGGCGGGCGCTTGAGGTCGTGCTCAACCCGCGCCTGAAGGAGGGTCGATGAGCCTTCTTGAGCTGAAGGACCTGCGGGTCACCTATGCCGGGGATGTGCCCGCCGTGCGCGGGGTTGATCTGGCGGTGTCGCCGGGCGAGGTGCTGGGGGTGGCGGGGGAGTCCGGGTGTGGCAAGTCCACCATCACCAACGCCGCTTTGCGGCTGCTGCCGCGCTCGGCGAAGGTCGAGGGGCAGGTGCTGCTCGACGGCGAGGATGTGTACGGCATGTCGTTCGGGCGGCTCCGGGCGATTCGGTGGGCCGAGGCGTCGATCGTGTTCCAGGGGGCGTTGCATTCGCTGAACGCGGTCCAGAACATCGGGCGGCAGATCGCCGAGCCGATCCTGCTGCACGAGCCGAAGACCTCCAAGCGGGAGGCGGATCGGCGGGTGGGGGAGCTGCTTGAACAGGTCGGACTGCCCGCGCGGCGGGCCAGGGATTATCCACATCAGCTGTCGGGTGGGCAGCGGCAGCGCGTGATGATCGCGCTGGCGCTGGCCTGCCGGCCGCGGCTGGTGATCGCGGATGAGCCGACGACCGCGCTGGATGTGATGGTGCAGGCGCAGGTGCTGGAGCTGCTGGGGGGACTGGTACGGGATCTGGGGTTGGCGTTGGTGCTGATCTCGCATGATCTGTCGGTGCTGGGGACCACGTGTGATCGGGTCGCGGTCATGTATGCGGGGAAGGTTGTGGAGCAGGGGCCGGCTTCTGCGGTGTTCGATGATTCGCGGCATCCGTACAGTGCGGCGCTGGCTGGGGCGTTTCCGCGGGTGGGGGATGAGCGGTTTAGGTATGCGCCGCGTGGGCTGCCGGGGGATCCGCCGTTTCCGGGGGATTTGCCGGGTGGGTGCGATTTTCATCCGCGTTGTCCGGTCGCTGTGGAGAGGTGCGCGACTTCTGAGGTGGGGTTGACCGCGCTCTCCTCGTCGTCCGGATCCGAACCGTCCGGGCGTGAGTTGTCCGAGTCGGATGATGGCCGGAGCGCTGCCTGCTTGCGTGCCGGGGAGACTGGCCTGGATCTGCGAGGTGCTCGATGAGCTCGGCGGATATTTCGGAAATGTCGGATGTGGTGGCGCTGGCTGCGCGTGGGGTCTGCGTGCGGTTCGGGGCGGCGCGGGCCGTGGACGGGGTGGATCTGGAGATCGGCGCCGGGGAGATCGTGGCGCTGGTCGGGGAGTCGGGGTGCGGGAAGACGACGCTGGCGCGGAGCCTGCTCGGGCTGGTGAAACCCGCTTCGGGGAAGGTCGAGTACGGTGCTCGGCCGCTGGGGTATTCGCGGGGGGATCTGAAGGAGTTCCGGCGGCATGTGCAGCTGGTGTTGCAGGATCCGAGCGGGTCGCTGAATCCTCGGCACACCGTGTATGAAGCGGTGGCGGAGGGGTTGCGGATTCACGGCGTCTCGGACGACGAGGAAGTCCGGGTGGCCGCGGCGTTGTCGAAGGCCGGCCTCCGCCCGCCTGACCGATTTTTCATGAAATATCCGCATGAGTTGTCCGGGGGGCAGCGGCAGCGGGTCGTCATCGCGGGCGCGCTCGTGCTCGACCCCGACGTGCTCGTCGCCGACGAGCCCGTCTCCTCCCTCGACGCCTCGGTACGCGGCGAGATCCTGGCGTTGCTGCTGCGCCTGCGCGCGGAACTCGGCCTGTCGGTGCTGGTCGTCACGCACGACCTCGGGCTGGCCTGGAACATCGCCGACCGGGTGGCCGTCATGTACCTTGGCCGGATCGTGGAGACCGGGGACACCGCCGAGGTGCTGATGAATCCCCGCCATCCGTACACGAAGGCGCTGCTGTCGGTCGTGCCGGAAGTGGCCCGGCAGGAGCCGATCGTCCTGGTCGGGGAGACACCCGATCCGTCCCGAATCCCCGAGGGTTGCCGCTTCCGGCCGCGCTGCCCCGCGTACGCCACCGGGTTGCCCGCCGAGCTCGCCACCCGCTGCGAAAAGGAGTCCCAGCCCGTGCTGCCTTCGGACCGCGGCCACCACGCCGCCTGCGTACTCCCATGAACGTCGGCGCCATCTGTTCCGATCTGATCAGGATCGACACCACCAACGAGGGCGACAACCGGGGACGGGGCGAGCGCGCCGCCGCCGAGTACGTCGCCACGTTCCTCGCCGACCGCGGCGTCGAAGCCCAGATCCTGGAAACCTCGAAAGGCCGCTCCAACGTGGTCGCGCGGATCCCGGGGACGGGTTCCGGCGATCCCTTCCTGATCCACGGGCACCTGGACGTGGTCCCCGCCGCCGCCGAGGACTGGGCGTTACATCCCTTCTCGGGCGAGATCGTCGACGGGGTCGTCTGGGGACGCGGCGCCGTCGACATGAAGGGCACCTGCGCGATGACCCTCGCCATGGTGGCCGAATGGTTCCGATCAGGCGTACGCCCCGACCGCGACCTCGTGCTCGCCTTCACCGCCGACGAGGAGGCCACCGGCGAGTACGGCTCCTACTACCTGGTCCGCGAACACCCCGACCTCTTCGACGGGGTCCGCGAAGCGATCAGCGAGGACGGCGGCTACAGCGTCGTCCACGCCGGCAAGCGGATCTATCCGGTCGCCGTCGGGGAACAGGGCATGGCCTGGATGCGCGTACGCGCGCACGGCACCGCCCAGCACGGCTCCCTGCGCGCGAGCGACAACGCGGTCGCCGAGATCTGCCACGCCATGTCCCGCCTCGCCGCGTACGAGTGGCCGCTGCAGCTCACACCGGGCGTCCGCGGCATGCTCGACGGCATCGCCACCGCCTTCGGCCGCCCCTTGGACCTCACAGACCTGGACGGCGAAGCAGAGCGTCTCGGCAAAGTCGGCGAACTCTTCAAGCACGTCCTCCGCAACTCCGCCAACGTCACCATGCTCAACGCCGGCTACAAGGTCAACGTCATCCCCGGCTCCGCCGAAGCCCAGATCGACGGCCGCTTCCTCCCCGGCTCCGGCGAGGAGTTCCTCACCACCATCGACACTCTCTTAGGCCCCAAAATCACCCGCGAATTCATCTGCTTCGAGGACGCCCCCGAAGCCGACCCCGGCGGCCCCACCTTCGACGCCCTCTGCGCCTCCCTCATCGCCGAAGACCCCGCCGCCCTCCCCATCCCGTACGTCATGAGCGGCGGCACCGACGCCAAAGCCTTCAATGAAAGAGGCATCGTCACCTACGGCTTCGCCCCCCTCGCCCTCCCTCCCGACTTCGACTACAACGCCATGTTCCACGGCGTCAACGAACGCGTCCCCGTCGCGGCCCTCGAATTCGGCGTACGCGTCCTGGACCGCTTCTTCCGGCGTTCGGATCTTCGGAGGTGAGCGTCGTGGCGACGGTGGTCTGGTCAGCTGAGACGTTGGCGCATGTGCCCGGGGCCGAGATCTGGATTGGGGTACGGACGCCGGGGACTGAAGTCCCGGAGCGGGTCACGGTCATTCGGGACGAGCTGGCCGCGGGTGGGTTTCCGATTGTCGAGGCAGTGCCGCACGGGGACGAGGTGCTGCGGGCGGTGCACGAGCCCGCGTTCGTGGATCATCTGCGGGAGGTGTGGCAGAAGTGGGAGGACGGCGGCTATCCGCGGGACTACGGCCAGGATCGGGTGGTGCCGTATGTTTTCCCGACTGAGGCCATGCTCGCCGGAATGCCCGCGCATCATCCGGTAGCGACGCATGCCCGCGCGGGCCTGTACTGCTACGACACGATGACCTTGGTCGGGCCGGGCACCTGGCAGGCCGCGCGAGCCGCTGTGGACGCGGCCCAGACCGCCGCCGACCTGGTCGCAGCAGGGGAACGGGTGGCCTACGCCCTTTGCCGCCCGCCTGGACATCACGCCACCCCCGCCGGCTACGGCGGTTCGTGCTACCTGAACAACGCCGCCGTCGCCGCACAAGCCCTCCGCGACCACGGCTTCGCAAAAGTGGCGATCATCGACGTGGACGCCCACCACGGCAACGGCACCCAGGCGATCTTCTGGGAGCGCCCGGATGTCTTCTACGGTTCCGCTCACGTCGACCCCGGCGCCGGATGGTTCCCCCACTACGTCGGCTTCGCCGACGAAATCGGCACAGGCTCCGGCCAGGGCACCACCCTCAACATCCCGATCACCCCCGAATCCGGCGACGCGGCCTGGCTCTCCGCCCTCACCCGCCTCCGCGACGCCGCCGGGATGTTCGGCGCGGAAGCCGTCGTCGTCTCCCTCGGCGTCGACGCCGCAGCCGACGACCCAGAAAGCCCGCTCCGCGTCACGACCTCCGGTTACCACCAGACCGGGACGATCATCGCCTCCCTCGGCATCCCCATCGTCGCCGTCCAAGAGGGCGGCTACCACCTCCCGTCCTTGGGCACCCTGGTAGCCGAAACCCTCCACGGCCTAGCCGGCTGACAGCTCCCCGCTCTGACCATCAGCGCCATGATCACCGCGTACGCGATGCCCGCGAGCGAGACTTGGGTGGCGATCGCGGGCAGGTACCAGCCGGGGCCGTCGGCGAGCACCTGAGGGACGGGCTCGCCACTGGCCCCGCTGAGTACGAAGGGCGACGCCATGGGCGCCGCCAGCAGCAGGAACAGGGAGGGCCGACCCCATCGGCCGGCGGCGCTCACTTCGACGCGCATAAAAGAGACCATAGCCAGCCGCAGCGCGCAGACGCGGCCACGCCAGGGCGCCGGGCTCACGTACTGCTTGGCCGCGCTACGTTCCGTGTGTGCCGCAGAACGGGGGTGATTATTGTCGTTCGCGACAAGGTGTTGTGGTGCGGTCGCGGGAGAAACCGTGAGCGAACGGGACGACCTGCTGGATACGGTGCGGGCACGGCTCAGGCAGGTGACGGTGACCGGTGACTCGTCACCGCTGCTGGAAGCTGTCGCGATCGCCGATGCTCGGCACCTGGCCGCAGGCCTGACTGGCCAGGATCTTGAGGCGCGGCGTGTGCTCGGCTGGTGGCATTGGTACCGCTATCAGGCGCTTCCCGAGGGAGAGGACCAGGACGATCTGGTCGCCGCGGCCGAGATGTTCGGCGCGTGCTTTCTGGCCGAGGTCGCTGACGAGGATCTTCCGGAACCGTTGTTGCCGATCTTGGCCGCCCAAGCGGTGTCGCATGCGATCACGTTGCTCAACGAGGCGTTGAACTCGGCTGATCCGGATCTGCTGGAACGTGGCGTCCGGCTGTGGCAGCGCATTGCCGACCTCACTCCGGCCGATCACCCCGCCCGTAGTGGATTCCTGGCCAACCTCGGTATCACGTTGCGGGAACGGTTCGAGCGCGGCGGCGATCCGGCGGATCTGGAACTGGCCATCACCAATTTGCGTCAGGCCGTGAAAACCGATCACCCTGACCATGCGGCGATGCTCAGTAGCCTCGGTAGCGCGTTGCGGGTGCGGTTCGAGCATGGTGGCGGCCCAGCCGATCTGGAGGAGGCCATCACCTGCCTGCGCCAAGCCGTGGAGGCAACCCCACTCGATCATCCCGGTAACGCCAGCCGGTTGACCAATCTTGGCAACGCGCTCCAGGTGCGGTTCGCTCTCACCGGCGATCGGGCCGATCTGGACCAGGCCATCATCGTTCAGCGGCAAGCCATCGACAGCATCTTGCCGGATCACCCACACCGGGCAACGATCTTGAGTGCGCTCGGCAACGTGCTTCAGGCTCAGTACGCGCGCGTGGGCGAACCGGCCGATCTGGATCAGGCCATAGTCGCCCACCAGCAGGCCGTCGAGATCACTCCGAAGGATCACCCCGGCCGCGGTGCACGCCTGAATAACCTGGGCAGCGCGCTCCAGGTACGCTTCGCCCGTACCGGTGATCTGGCAGATCTGGACCTCGCCATCTCGTGCCTGAACCAGGCGCTGGACTCCACCCCGCGCGACCATACGACGATCTTGGGCAATCTCGCCGACGCGTTACAGGCGCGGTTCGCCCGCAGCGGAGCGGTCGCGGACTTGGAGCAGGCCATCACCGGCATGCGCCTCGCGGTGGAAAGCGCCCCACTCGGGAACTCTGCTCGCGCCGCATACCTGAGCGGTCTTGGGAACGCGCTGCAGACACGGTTTGCCCGCATCGGCGACCTGCGCGACCTGGAAGAGGCCATCACCAGCGTGCGCCAGGCCGTCGAAGCGACTCCGCACGATCACGCGGAACTGGCGATGATCTCGAACAATCTCGGCAACATGCTGCTGACACGCTTCGTCCACACCGGCGCCTTGGCGGACCTGGAAGAAGCGATCACCAGCCTGCGCCAGGCGGCCGAAACGACCCCCCACGACCACCCGGGCCGTGCCATGCACCTGAGCAACCTCGGCAGCGCGCTTATGACACGATTCACCCGCACCGGGCACACGGCGGACCTGGAACAGGCCATTGCCATCGAACGGCAGGCGGTGGAAGCCACCCCACGCGACCACCCCGACGGCGCCCTCCGCCTGTCCAATCTCGCCAACGTCCTGCAGACGCGGTACGAGCGCAGCCAAGCCTTGGCGGACCTGGAAGAAGCGATCATCAGCCTGCGACACGCTATGGAGATCACTCCACCCGATCACCGCATAACGATCGTGAACAATCTCGGCACCGCGCTCCTGGCAATGTACGAGCGCAGCGCCGGTCCGTACGACCTGGAAGAAGCCATCACCCACCTGCGGCAGGCAGCGGAGATCACTCCACCCGACCACCTCGACCGCACAATGATCTTGAACAATCTCGGCAACGCCCTCCAGACCCGGTACGAGCACAGCGGCGTCGGGTCAGATCTGGAGGAAGCCCTCATCATCCAGCAACTCGCCGTGGACAGCACCCCACCCGACCATCCCGCGCGCGCCGCCCGGCTGACCAACCTCGGCATCGCCCGGCAAACGCGCTATACGCACAGCGGTAGCCCGGCAGACCTGGACCAGGCGATCAACGCCCTCCGGCAGGCCGTACGGGCCACTCCGCCCGATCACCCCGCACGGGCCGCGCGTCTCACGAACCTTGGCATCGCGGGGCAGATCCGGTTCGAACAGAGCGGGCATGCGGCGGACCGAGATGAAGCGGTGGAGGCCTATGAAGAGGCGGCTCGGAGTGCGGTGGGAGCTCCATCCCAGCGGATCCGTGCGGCGCACCAAGCCGCCAGGCTGATCGAGGCAGATCCCACGCGAGCCGCCGGACTCCTGGAAACCGCGGTCCGGCTGTTGCCTGAGGTGAGCCCTCGGCAACTCGAACGCTCCGATCAGCAACACATGATCGGCCAATTCCCCGGGCTGGCCGCCGACGCGGCCGCCTATGCCTTGGCCGACACCACCACACCTTCCGACGTTCGCGGCCAGCAGGCTCTGCGGCTGCTGGAAGCGGGACGGGCCGTTCTGCTCAGCCAGACCCTGCACACCCGAAGTGACCTCAGCGACCTTCGCGAGCGGCACCCGGACCTGGCCGACCGGTTCATGGCCCTGCGTGACCAGCTCGACCAGCCGGTCTTACGGGAGGCCGCTGGGCAGGCCGTATCACCGATGGATGACCGCCACCGGATGGCGGCTGAATTGGCCGACGTGATGGAACGGATCAGGTCGCTGGGCGGATTCGCGTCCTTTGCCCTCCCGCCTAGCATCGAGGAACTGACCGAACAGGCGACCTCGGGACCGGTGGTCACCTTTAACGTCAGCTCTTTTCGTAGTGACGCCCTCATCCTCACCCGTACCGGCATCAGCGCAGTGGAACTGCCCGGCCTCGATCAGGCGAGCCTGGTCGACCGGATCGACCGGTTCCGCCAGGCTCTGAGCAGCCGGGACGACGTGGTCATCCTGGACGTGCTCGCCTGGTTGTGGGACGTCGCCGCAGGCCCGGTCCTGCACGAACTCGGCATTGACGGCCCGCCTCCGGGTGACATCACGCGGTGGCCGCGGGTGTGGTGGGCACCGGGCGGACTGCTCACGCTCCTGCCGATCCACGCCGCCGGACACCACAGAGCTGGCCCTGACCCACAACATCGCGCTGTGCTGGATCGGGTCGTGTCCTCCTACACCCCGACCGTCACCGCTCTGCGCCATGCCCGCCAGCACCCCGCCGCCCGTACCCCGCCCACCGGCGCGGAGCGGGCGCTGATCGTGGCCATGCCCACGACACCCGGCCTGCTCTACCGTGGCCGGTTACCCCAGGTCATCCGGGAGGCTCGCCTGGTCGCCGACCACCTGCCCGGCGCTGTCGCGCTCACCGAACCGCCCGGTCGCGCAGCCGGCCCTCCGGCGGAGACGACGCCGACCAAGGCCCGCGTCCTGACTCACCTGACGACCTGCGCGATCGCCCACTTCGCCTGCCACGGTCTCAGCGACCCCACCGACCCGTCGGCCAGCAGGCTCCTGCTCCACGACCACCAGCACGACCCGCTCACCGTCGCCAGCCTGGCCCCGATCACCCTCAGCCACGCCCGCCTGGCCTATCTGTCGGCCTGCTCCACCGCGCTCACCAGCCACACGGACCTGCTGGACGAGTCCATCCACCTGACCTCGGCCTTCCAGATGGCCGGATTCCCGCACGTCATCGGCACCCTGTGGGAGATCGCGGACAGATCCGCCGTGCAGATCGCCGACACCTTCTATTCCGCACTGGCCACGGGGGACGGGAAGGTGGACACCCGCCGCGCCCCCTATGCTCTGCACCAGGCCGTTCAATCCCTCCGCCGCCAGGACCCGCTCACCCCATCGCAATGGGCTGCGCACCTCCACGCGGGCGCATGACGCCCATCGCAGGCTCAGGTCACACCAACCCGACGTCTTACGCCCGCTACCTCCTCGATGTCCGCAGTCATGCCGTCCTCGACCACGGGATGACGGGGACGGGCGGAGCCCGAGGGGAAGAAAGGGGCTGGGTGGTGGGAGAACCCCGTGCCATGGCATTCGTGCGGGTCCCAGGGCGTTGGCGGGGGCGGGCGGAGCCCGAGGGGCGGAAAGGGGCTGGGTGGTGGGAGAACCCCGTGCCATGGGATTCGTGCGGGTCCCACGGCGTTGGCGGGGGCGGGCGGAGCCCGAGGGAAAACAGAGGGCTGGGTGGGTGGGAGAACCACCATTAGCCAACTCGTCATGCGCGGGCTCTCCAGGTGCTGGCGAACTCGCTGACGTGCCGCTTGGGCTGCGCTAACTTCCGTGTGTGCCGCAGAACCGATCGCCGTTCCCGGGTGAGGTCCGCGCTGTGCGGGTTGGTAGCCGAACAGTGTGGATCCGTCCGGAGGTGTTCGACACCTATTGGCGATTCGCCGCCGAACGCCAGCGCGTGTTCCACCGCCGCGCCGCCGGCGACCCGCCACCGTGGACCACCGACGGGATCATCGGACGGCACAAGTTCACCAACGTGTACCGCGCGGCCGACCGCGTCTCGCAGTACCTGATCCGTGACGTCATCCACACCGGGCCGCAGGAACTCGACGAGGTGGTGTTCCGGATCCTGATGTTCAAGATCTTCAACCGGATCGAGACCTGGGAACTGCTCACCGACTCCCTTGGCGCGCCTCCCACGTGGGACGGCTACGATTTCGCGGCCTACAACTCCGTGCTCACAGCGGCGATGGCTCGGGGGGAGCGCGTCTACTCAGGGGCGTACATCGTTCCGAATCCAGGATTCGGCGAGGCGCGCAAGCACGGCAACCACCTGCGGCTGATCGAACGGGCCATGGCCTCCACCCTGCCCAAGCAGTTCGCGGACGCCGCCGGGCTCCGCGAGGTATACGAACTGCTGCTCGCGCTGCCCTCGCTGGGGCCATTCCTCGCCTACCAGTACGCCATCGATCTGGCCTACTCGCCCATGGTCGACGTCGGCGAGAACGAGTTCGTCGTGGCAGGTCCAGGCTGCCTGGACGGAATCTCCAAGATCTTCGCCGACACCGGAGGCCTGAAGCCCGCAGAGGTGGTGGCCTGGATCGCCGACATCTCGCACGAGCAGTTCGACCGCCTCGGCTTGGACTTCCGCGACCTGTGGGGCCGCTGGCCAACTCTGATCGACTGGCAAAACGTATTCTGCGAGGTCTCGAAATACACCCGCGCCAGCCACCCCGCTGTACCCGGCGTATCCGGCCGAACCAGAATCAAGCAGGAATTCCGGCGTACGACGGCACCGATCGACTACCGCTTCCCTCCCAAGTGGCGCCTGCCTGCGGAACGGACAGCCCAGACGCGCTGACGAGGTGCCCCCGATCGGGATGCCACCGTTGCCGCCCTGTTCGCAGAAGACCCCGGTCCCCACAGTCCTGCCGCTGTCGACCCGTGTCCGGTCACTGGGGGCGCCAAGGTCCGACTCCTGCCCCTGCGCCCGGGGTGCCCTCGGCTGGAATATCTGGCGTGCAATTTCCTTGTCCCGATCGCCACGCTGCTGTGCACGGTCGATCTACTTCTGTGCCCGTGGCGTCTCGGGTGGCATTCGGTGCCGCGTGCGTCCGCCACGCAGGCTGATCAGGCTCTCTTTGTGGTGAGCCACTTTTCGTGGGCGGTCCAGAGGCGGGGCCAGAGTTGGGTGCGTTCTTGGTAGGTGAGGGTGAGGCCGAAGACGTCGGCTAGGGCTTCGGCGAAGTCTTCCTCGCGGTCGAGGATGGTGGTGGTGTCGCTGTGGCCGACGCGGCGGAGGGCGAGGCCGGTGAGGGTGTCCACGCCGTGGGCGTCGCGGCGTTGGATGGCGGAGGTGCGGACGAAGGAGGAGTCGGGGGAGGTGCTGAGGTGTTTGTGCATGTTTTCGAAGGCGTCCATGCCGACAGGGCCGGGGCGCAGGTCCATGCCGGTGAAGCTGCCGCGGGGGTCGTGGTCGAAGCGCCAGCCGCCGGGTTCGGCTTCCGAGGGGCGTAAGCCGTAGACGAACGGGCCCTGGTGGTAGGTGCCGGCGATCAGCGGGATGGGATCGTGGATGGCATCGCCGAGGCCGGCGTCGACCAGCCACTCGCCGGTCGGGTTGTCTGCGCTGGGCAGGCCGGCGACGGTGAGGACCAGGTGGTTGCCGATCGAGCCGGAGGGTGATTCCGGGGCGCCCTGGACGCTGCCGTAATGGCGGGTGACCTGGTAGCCGAGGGCGGTCAGTAACGCCCATAAGGCCCCGTTGAGGTGGAAGCAGTAGCCGCCGCGACCGGCGATGATGCGCTCGGCGGACTCCACCGGGTCCACGGTCGTGGGCTGGTCGAGCCAGATGGCCAGGTTCTCGTATGCCACGCGTTCGACGTGGGTCTGCTGCAGCAGGAACAGCCCGGCCACGCTTGGCGGGCCGTCGTGCAGCAGCCGTAGCCGTCGCAAGTAACCCTCAACATCGATCACACGCACACCGTAGCTGTTGCCACCGACATTCTCCGGCGCCACCTTCCCCATTGCTATGACGTGTGAGGAGGGGACTCGGTAGCTGCGGCCTCATTGGGCGTTGTTGTCGCGCATGACATGTGGAGGACGGCGGCTCGCGCCATCGACTTTGGCAGCCCTCGACGCCACCATCGGTCGTCGTCGCGTAGGACGTGAAGGGTAGCGACTCCGTTGAGCCTCGCCCACGCCGACCCCGGTCCCCGAGGCTCCAGCGACGAATCCGCCCGCGACGGTCATCCCCTCCGCCGAGCCGCCGGTGGCGCCGAGCCCCAGCCCGAGTCGTGGTGGGGCCGCGGTCGTGGACGTGGTGGCGCGAGTGTGTCCCGGCGGGTGGATGCACGATTTCTGCACATTGAGGGGTAACTCGTCTGCACGTTGGGCCTCTACGCTGCGGGTCATGGCATCTCCCCAGCAGCGGCGGATTCTCCTGGTTGAGGATGACGCGACGATCGCCAGGGCCGTACAGACCCGGTTGGTCGCCGAGGGGTTTGACGTGCGGGTCGCGAGCGATGGCGAGGGTGCGCTCGCGGCCTATGCGAAATCGGAGCCCGATCTGGTGGTTCTCGATCGGCTGCTGCCGGGGGTGGACGGTCTGGAGGTCTGCCGGAGGATGCAGGCTGCCAGGCCGGTGCCGGTGTTGATGCTGACCGCGCTCGGGGAGGAGACCGACGTGCTGGTGGGGCTCGGGGTCGGCGCGGACGACTACATCACCAAGCCGTTCAGCATGCGGGAACTGGTCGCGAGGATCCACGCGCTGCTGCGGCGGGTTGAGCGGGCCAGCCAGCTCGCGGCCGAGGACACGGTGATCAGGGTCGGTACCGTCGAGATCAACACCGCGGAGCGCCGGGTCTTCGTGAGCGGCGTCGAAGCTCAGCTCACCCGCACCGAGTTCGATCTCCTCAGACGGCTGGCCGAGCGGCCCGGCCAGGTCTTCGAGCGGGAGCGCCTGCTGTCGGACATCTGGGGATTCTCCGAGGCGGCAGCCACCCGAACCGTGGACAGCCACGTCCGGGCATTACGCCGCAAACTCGGCTCCGAGGTCGTCAGAACCGTCCACGGCATTGGCTACGCCCTGGTACGCCCATGAAATCGCCGAACTTTCTCGGACGGATCGAGGTCCAACTAATCGACCACGTTCCCCTCGAGGTTCGATCACCTTGGTTCGCCTATGACTCTGGCGTTCGGCGGATCGGGGTTCAACCAATCGAGGTTCGCCTATGACACCGCTGGACTCTCTCAGGTGGATCGAGGTCCAACCGATCGATCAGACTCTGGTTCGCCTATGAGACCGCTGGATTTTCTTGGGCGGATCAAGATCAAGCTGGGGCTGGTGATCGTGCTGGCCGTGGTGACCGCCTTTGGTGTCAATGAGCTTGGTCTGGGCGCGGACTTGCCGGGCAATCTGCGCATCGCGATCGCCGTCGTCCTTGCGGTGATCATGGTGCAGTTCCTGGCCAGGGGGATGACCAAGCCGCTCCGCGAGATGGCCGCCGCCGCCCAGACCATCGCCAAAGGCCGGTACGGCCTGCGCGTCTCCGCCACCTCCCGCGACGAGGTCGGCGAGCTCGCCCGTGCCTTCAACGCGATGGCCGCCGACCTCGGCGAAGTCGACCGGCAACGCCGTGAACTGGTCGCCAACGTGAGCCACGAGCTGCGTACGCCGATCACCGGCCTGCAGGCGGTGCTGGAGAACGTTGTCGACGGGGTTTCCCCGCCCGACCGCGAGACTCTCGGCACCGCCCTTGCCCAGACCCAGCGCCTCGGCCGCCTGGTCGCCCAGTTGCTCGACCTGTCCCGCCTCGACTCGGGCGCGCGGCTGATCGAGGCGGAACCGTTCGATCTTGGCTCCCTCTGCGGGCAGGCCGCCCGCGAAGCCGGTCTGGCCACCGACACCGTCACCGTCCGCAGCGACGTCACCGCTGGGCTGCACCTCAAAGCCGACCCCGCCCTGCTCGCCCAGGTCCTCGCCAACCTCCTCGACAACGCGGTACGGCACAGCCCGCCCGGTGGCACCGTACGCCTCCAAGGCCGGGGGGCGGGTTCCGGTGTGCAACTCACCGTCCATGACGAGGGCCCTGGCATCCCCGCGAGCGAACGAACCCGGGTCTTCGAACGGTTCTCCCGTCTCGACGCCGGTCGCGCGGCCGACGCAGGCGGAGCCGGTCTCGGCCTGGCCATCGCCAAGGAGATCGTCGAACTCCACCAGGGCACCATCCGCGTGATCGACCATCCGCGCGGGTGCCACATGCTCGTCCAACTTCCAGGGAGAATCCACATGTCCGGAATCCCGGCTGATCCCGAAGCGCCTCCGGCGGAGAAGACTGAGCTGACCATCACGCAGCCGGTAGTGACCCCAGCTGACATTCCGATCGCGACTCGCCCGGCTTTGCCCCCTTCATCAGCCCGCACAACATCGACTCCATCAGCCCAAACGGCACCCTCGTCATCAGCCCGCACAGCACCGACTGCATCAGCCCAAACGGCACCCCCAGCAGGGCGCACGGAGTCCTCGGCCTTGAACGAGCCGATACTTACGAGTCCATTGGCCGGTTCGGCCCTGGTCCGGTCGGCGTCGACTGTCCCGGCGGGGCGTACGGAGTCCTCGGCTTTGAATGAGCCGATGCTTGCGGGCCCGTTGGCCGGTTCGGCTGAGTCGGCCGGTCCGGCGCTAGCGGCGTCGACGGCCCCGGCGGGGCGCACGGAGTCCTCGGCTCTGAACGAGCCGATAACCACGCGGCCGTCGATCGATTCCGTTGAGTCGCCCGGTCCGGCGCACGAATCTGACAGCGAAGCGGCGGACGTGGTGTCGCCCGGGGTGTCCTCTGGGGAATCGCTGGAGACACCTCCAGTCGTGGCGGCCATGCCGACGCCGCGTCAGTCGCCCGCTGGTCCGCCGTATGGTCCGGGCGGACCTCCCTATGGGTGGCCGCCTCCGGGAGGTCCCTACTACCCGCGCCCGCCGGACGGTCCCCGTTCATCGAGCAGTGGACGGGCCGGGCTCGGCGCGGGAATTGGCATGCTGGCCGGGTTCATCCTTGGCATGTTCGTGGTGATCCTCGCGAGCGACGTCCTGGGCGAAGTGACGGGGGCGGCTCTGCTGCTCGCGTTCAGTGGGGGCGGGGCCGTGGCCGGCGCCGCGATCGGTTCCAGCAGCGGCCGACAGGCGTATCCGAACGCGGCGCAATTCGTGCACCAGCCCTGGGGACCGCCTCCCAGCGGGATCGTGCATCCAACTCGGGCGACTGAAGTCGCCGACCCCGTCGAAGGCGACGCTTCCGCTGAAACGAAGAAGGAGGAAAGCGAGGAGGCGCCATCGACAGATCATGCTCCAGCCGATGCCCGGGCGACGCCGTCTCCGCATGCTCCTTCGGAAGGCGACAATTCGGCCAGAACTGGTCGGCTGCCGGAGGAGTCGCCGCATGGGGAAGGGGTCGGCTCCGGTTACGGTCCGCCTAGTGGTGGGGTGTCGCCCGTGTATAACCCGTCCGGTGGTGGGGTTCCGCCCGTACATAACCCGTCCGGTGGAGGTGCGCCGCCGATACATAACCCGTCGGCTGGTGGGGCGGCCCACGTACATAACGCACCCGGTGGAGGTGTGCCCCCCGTGCGTTATCCGTCCTACCCATCCGGAGGTGGGGCGGCGCCCGTATATGGGCCGCCCGGTGGGCCGCCGCCCGTGTATGTGCCGCCGCCGATCTTCCCCCGGCCTGATTTGCCGGATACGCCGCCCTGGGTGCTGCCTGCCGCCGCTGGTGTCGGGGTCGTGGCGGCGGTGCTGTTGCCGTACGCGCCGAAGGGGTTGGGGCTGGTGCTGACCGCTGTCGTGATGGGGCTGGCGGTGCTGCCCGCGGCGCGGCGGAGGGTGACGCTCTGGTCGGTGGGGTTCGCGGTGCTGGCCTACGCGTTGGTAGGGGTCACGCTGGTTCGGGACGCGGAGTGGGTGTTGCAGCCGGTTCTGGTGGCGGGGGTGTTTGTCGCCTCGCTGGCGCTGTCGGGAAGCGGTCGGGGGTGGTTCAGTACGATCCGCGGAGGGTTGTCGGTTGGGCTGGCCGTGTTCCCGATGCCGTGGTTCCTGTCCGCTCCGATGAAGTCGTTCATGAAGCGGCGGCGATTGTTGCCGATTCTGGTGAGTCTGGGCGTCACGGCGCTCTTACTGGTGATCTTCGGGTTGCTGTTCATGGCCGCGGACGCCGTGTTCTCGCAGTTCGCCCGTGACCTGCTGGAAGCGCCGGGGTGGGCGGACACGCTGCCCTACCGGATCTTCTTGTTCGTGGTCTTCGGTGTGGTGGTGGCGGCCGCTGTACTGGTGGCGTTGCGTCCGGTCGCCGAGACCGAGATTCCGTTGCCGCGGGTGCCGATCGCTCGCACGCTCTGGGTCATCCCGCTGGCAGGTCTCAACCTGCTTTTCGCGGCGTTCGTCGCGGTTCAGATCACGGTGCTTTTCGGCGGCAACGATCGTGTGCTCGAAACCGCCGGGTTGACCTACGCCGAGTACGCCCGGTCCGGGTTCTTCGAGTTGGTCACGGTTAGTTTCATCGTGCTGGGCATCGTGGCGCTCTGCTGGGCGCTGCTGGATCCCGCCACCCATCGCTGGCTGCTCGCCGGCCTGCTCGGCCTGCTCTGCGCCTTCACGCTGGTCATCCTCGCCTCGGCCCTGCACCGCCTGGACCTCTACCTCGACGCGTACGGCCTGACCCGGTTGCGCGCCACGGTAGGTGTCACGATCTGGTGGCTGGCCGCCGTCTTCATCCTGGTGCTGGCAGCCGGAGCGGTACGCCTGAACCGGCGCTCCACCACCTGGCTCCCGCGCACCTTCGTCCTGCTCACCGGCGTCACGCTGCTGACCTTCGCACTCTGGAACCCCGACGCCCGCATCGTCGAAACCCAGCACGCCGTCCGCGGTGTCGACCGCCTCGACCACAACTACCTCAGCAGCCTCGGCGTGGAAGCCGTTCCCGCCCTGGACCGCCTCCCCGAACCCATCCGCAGCTGCGTCCTCGACAGAATCGTCCGCGTCCACGCGCTCGACCGGCCCGACCCCTGGAACGGCTGGAACTGGGCCCGCACCCAAGCCCGCACCACCCTCACCGCCCATCCCGTCCTCCCCAACCCCCAATGCCCCGACATCTCAACCCGAAGCTACATCCCCTCACCCGACTAGATCTCCTACTACTGGTGGCATCGCTAGTGGGAAGGTGGGTAGCATAGATTCATGAAGTTGAGTGTGAGCCTGCCGGAAGAAGACCTCGCGTTCATCGATGAGTACGTGGCACGACATCGGAGTCAGTCTCGGTCCGCTGTGATTCACGATGCCCTGAACCTGCTGCGAGAGGCTCATCTTGAGGAGGCGTACACGGTCGCGTTCGAGGAGTGGGACTCCAGCGAAGACGCTCTCCTTTGGGACAGCGTCGCGGGGGACGGGTTGAGCGATGCGGAGAGGTGATCTCTTCTGGGTGGACTTCGAACCTGTGCGAGGCTCGGAAGCCAACAAAACTCGTCCGGCTGTCATTGTCAGCCGGGATGCGGCCAACCGCTCTGTCGAGCGCAACGGCAGGGGCGTGATCACAGTCGTCCCGCTGACATCGAACACTGTCCAAGTCCTGTCCTTCCAGGTCTTGATACCGGCCGAGGAATCAGGGCTGGCACGGGATTCCAAGGCGCAGGTAGAGCAGCTACGGGCGGTGACGTTTCAACGGGTGGGGAACCGAATCGGGCAACTGCCTCCGTTGCTTATGAAACAGATCGACCGGGCGCTGGGGGAACATCTCGCTATTTGACCCCGGAACAGGTGACGGGGTGGGGTGCGTGGGGTTGGAGGCGGTGTAATGGGTCTGTCCGATCGCCTTTCCTTTTGTGGAGGAGTGGTTAATCTCGTTTTCGCGGCATAGCGTTGTGGTGTCGTCGCGGGGAGGGGCCGTTGGCGGAACGGGATGAGCTGCTGGCCGCCCTGCAGGAGCGGATGGTGCGGGCCGGGGAGGGGGATCGGTCGCTGCTGTTGGCCCCAGATGGTCCTGCCGAAGCGCGGCGTTTGGCCGAGATGCTCGGCACCGCTGGGCGTGCTGACGGGGATACTGAGGCCTGGTATGTGCTCGGCTGGTGGCATTGGTTTCGTTATCAGGTGGTTCCTGCGGGGGAGAATCGGCAGGATCTGACTGTCTCGGTCGCGATGTTCACGCGTTGCTTTGTCGCCGGCGTTCCCGATGACCGTTTTCCCGAACCGATGTTGCCCGTTGCGGCCGAACAGGCTGCCGGCACCGATGGCATCGCCTTGCTGCAGCGGGCGTTAGGGTCGGCCGATCTGGATCTGCTTGAGATCGCCGTCCGGCTGTGGCAGCGGATTGTGGCCACCATCCCCGCCGATCATCCAGACCTGGCTGGGTTTCTTAGCAATCTGGGGGTCGCGCTCAGCGTCCGGTATGGGCGGAGCGGGAACCTGGCCGACCTGGAAGAGTCGATCACCGCCGGACGGCGAGCGATCCAGGCCACCCCCGGCGATCACCCCGACTTGGCTGGGCATCTCGGCAATTTGGGGATCGCGTTGCGTGTCCGGTTTGAGCGGGCCGGGGACTTGGCCGATCTGGAGGAGGCGATTGTTGTCGGGCGCCAAGCGGTGCAGGCGACATCTGCCGACCACCCAGATCCGGTCGTGTACCTCGGCAACTTGGGGATCGCCCTGCGTGTCCGGTTTGAGCGGACCGGGAACCTGGCTGACCTGGAGGAGGCGATCGCGGCTGGGCGGCATTCGATCCAGGCGACCTCCGCTGACCACCCCGACCTGGCCGGACGCCTCGCCAATCTGGGGACTGCGCTGCGCGCCCGGTACGAGCGGAGCGGGAACCTGGCCGAGGAAAAGGCGATCACCGCCGTACGGCAAGCGATTCAGCTGACCCCCGCCGATCACCCTGACCAGGCAGCGATCCTCGGCAATCTGGGGAACGCGCTGAGCGTCAGGTTCGAGCGGACCGGGAACGTGGCCGATCTGGAAGCGGCGATCATCGCTGGACGGCAGGCGGTGGAGGCTACTCCCGCCGACCACCCTGAGCGGTTGAAGCGCCTCGGCAATCTGGGGACCGCGCTGCTCACGCAGTTTGGGCGGACTGGAAACCTGGCGGATCTGGATGAGACGATATCTGCCGTACGCCAAGCGACCCAGGAGACCCCCGCCGACCACCCCGACCTGGCCGGATGCCTCAACAATCTGGGAGCTGCGCTGAGTACCCGATTCGGGCGGGTCGGGAACGTGGCTGATCTGGATGAGGCGATCGCCGCTGGCCGGGAAGCGATCCAGGCCAGTCCTGCCGACCAAGCCAAGCGCCTCGCCAATCTGGGGATCGCGCTGCTCACGCGGTTTGGGCGAAGCGGGAATCTGGCTGATCTGGATGAGGCGATCGCCGCCGGACGGCAAGCGATCCAGGCCAGTCCTGCCGATCACCCTGACCACGCCGTAATCCTCAGCAATCTGGGGGCCGCGCTGCGGACCCGGTTTGGGCGAAATGGGGGCCTGGCCGATCTGGAGGAGGCGATCGCCGCAGGACGGCAAGCGGTGCAGGCGACCCCCGTCGACCACCCCGATCGGGCTGGACGCCTCGCCAATCTGGGGATCGCGTTGCGCGCCCGGTTTGAGCGGGTCAGGAACGAGGCTGATCTGGATGAGGCGATCGCCGCTGGGAGGCAAGCGATCCAGGCCAGTCCTCCTGACCACCCTGATCGGCGCATAATCCACAACAATCTGGGGATTGCGCTGAGTTACCGGTTTGAGCAGACCGGGAATCTGGCTGATCTGGATGAGGCGATCGCCGCCGGGCGCCAAGCGATACAGGCCAGTCCTGCCGATCATCCCGACCAGGCCGGAATGCTCGGCAATCTGGCGACTGCGCTGAGCGTCCGGTTTGGGCGGAGCGGGAACGTGGCGGATCTGGATGAGGCGATCATTGCCGGACGCCAAGCGATCCAGGCCACCCCTGCTGACCATCCTCAACGGGCCGGACGCCTCAACAACCTGGGGAACGCGCTGAGCGGCCGATTTGAGCGGACTGGCGGTCAGGCCGATCTAGCGGCGGCGGTGGAGGTGTACGCGCAGGCGGTGGGAATCGCGGCCGCGCCGCCGTCATGGCGGATCCGCGCGGCGCGAAAGGCCGCACGATTGTCGGCCACCTCAGATCCGATCGGGGCGGCCAGGTTGCTGGAGCAGGCGGTTCTGCTGTTGCCGGAGATCAGCCCGCGACAACTGGAACGCACCGACCAACAGCACATGATCGGCCAGTTCGCCGGTCTGGCCTCGGAGGCCGCCGCCCTCGCCCTCAACGACCTCAGCGTCGCTGCCGGGGATCGGGCGGGCCGAGCCTTGCGACTGCTGGAAGCCGGCCGGGCGGTACTGCTCAGCCAAACCCTGCACACCCGCAGCGATCTGACCGACCTACGCGCCCGGCATCCGCATCTCGCCGACCAGTTCATCGCCTTGCGCGACCTCCTGGACCAGCCCACTCCCGCCGAATCGAGCACGTCAGCGGCGGCGTTGGCGGAGCCCGTGTCGGTCTCTTCGCCAACTGAAGATCTACGGCAGGCAGGCGATGCCACCCCAAGGCGGGCAAGTGCAGGCGAAGCCACCCGCTGGCAGGAGGAGTCTGATCGTCACCGGGCGGCGGCCGAAATGGCTGCGCTGCTGCGGCAGATCCGGGCGCTGGAAGGGTTCAACTCCTTTGCGCTGCCGCCCACCCTTGACCAACTCCGCGCGCAGGCCGATGCCGGGCCGGTGGTCACTTTCAACATCAGCGATCTGCGCAGCGATGCGCTGTTGCTCACCTCGGACGGTGTCACCTCTCTGAGTCTGCCGGACCTGAACCAGGAGATGCTGATCGATCAGGTCACCGCATTCCACGAATCCCTGGCCGATGGCACCGACTCCGGCCAGGACACGGAGGCCGCGCAGAATCGGGTGCGTGAGGTGCTGGCCTGGCTGTGGGATGTCGCGGCCGGACCGGTCCTCACGGCGCTTGGATACCACCAGCCGCCGCCCCCGAGCATGGATCCGATGGAATGGCTGCGGGTCTGGTGGGCGCCCGGCGGATTGCTGGGCCTGCTACCGATCCACGCCGCCGGCTACCACACCCCTGGCCCGGATCCAGAACACCGAGCGGTGATGGATCGAGTGGTGTCCTCCTACATCCCCACAATCACCGCCCTACGTCACACCCGCCAATACGCCGACCGCCAATACGCCGACCGTCGGGACTTCGATCGTCAGGACGTGGATCGCCGGGACGCTGACCGCCAGGACGTGGATCGTCGGGACGTGGATCGTCGGTGTGCCGACCGCCCGGATGTCAGCCAGCACGACGACTGTCAGGACGTGAGCCAGGACGTCGATCGGGAAGCCCGCCAGGATGTCGAAGGGCGGCAGTCCACTGTTGTGGTTGAGCGGGCGTTGATCGTGGCCATGCCCGTTACGCCGGGGCTGCGCTATCTGCCGCAAGTACGTCGAGAAGCTGCCCTGGTGGCCGCCCACCTGCCCGGCGCGATACAGCTCACCCGGCAGTCAGTCGGCACCAACGCCCCTTCCACCAACGCCGCCCCTTCCACCGGTGCCCCGGGCGAGGGGTCGGGTGCCCTCTCGGCGGCAGCCGCGTCTCTTGCTGCCGACGGTGCAGTTCAGGCGTTACCGACCAGGGCCAACGTCATGGCCCACCTGCCGGACTGCACGATCGCGCATTTCGCCTGCCACGGCATAAGTGACCCGGCCGATCCGTCCAATAGCCGCCTCCTGCTCCAGGACCACCGGCACAACCCCTTGACGGTGGCCAGTTTGATTCCCATCAACCTGGAACACGCCCGCCTGGTGTACCTCTCGGCGTGTTCCACCGCGCTCAACTGGGAGGTCCGGCTGCTGGATGAGGCCATCCACTTGACCTCGGCCTTCCAGATGGCCGGATTCCCCCACGTCATTGGCACTCTCTGGGCGATCTCCGATGACTGAACCTTTTTCATCCTTGGGCGACCCTGTGGTTTTGAAGGACGGCGATGGCCTTGACCAGGTGGCCGGCCTTGCTGGGGCTGCACCGGAGTTTCCGGAGGATGCGCCAGCTTTTCAGCTGGGCGTTCGCACGCTCGCCTGGTCCGCGGAGCTTGGCGTGGGACCGGTTGGCCCGCTTCTGTGATTCGGGCTTGTTCTTGCCTTTGTACGGAGTGATCACCATCTCGGCTTCCGCCCCCTGATAGGCCTTGTCGGCCAGGGTGATGATCCCGGCCTTGTCCAGTTCGCGCAGGATGCCCCAGATCCGGGCGGCGGTCAGGTCGTGCGTCTTGCCCGGCAGCGCGCCGGACGTCCACACGATGGTGCCGTCGGGACCGGCGATGACCTGGATGTTCATGCCGTGTACCCGGTGCTTGCCGGAGAAGTACGGGCGGTCGGCCTTCACCCGGTCGGTGCGGATGAGGGTGCCGTCCAGAACCAGGTGGTGCAGCCCGTCCTTCTTGGC
>NZ_BLAE01000093.1 GCF_009687865.1 Acrocarpospora macrocephala | reverse complement strand
GGCGGAGCCCGGGGGAAGCAAAGGAGGCTGGGTGGGTGGGAGAACCCGGGGTTTGGGGGAAATGGTCGGGGGAGTCGGGGTGGCGGGGTAAACTGGTGGCGGACTCAATTTCGGCCTGCGTGAGAAAGGTGGGCCGGGGACCCGGGCACGGGATCCCGATGACCCGCTGAGCGCGGCCGTTTTGACGTGTTGCGGGGGGCTGGGTAGTCTTGCTCTTCGTGCCCATGGTTCGTGGGTCCGCATGCGTGCGCGCAGGTAGCGCCGCGTGGCTCTCTCCAAATCCAGCAAGGGTGTAACGCGATTAGATCGCGACACGCCCGACCGCGTGGGTCGGCGGAGAGGGAAAACCAGCAGGTCATGACACCGGCAGCACCTGCGAAAAAGCATGTCACCGTATCACCGGCATAGGCACGAAACGGAGTTGTAGTGCCCACGATTCAGCAGTTGGTCCGCAAGGGCCGGCAGGACAAGGTCTCCAAGACCAAGACTCCTGCGCTCAAGGGCAGCCCGCAGCGGCGCGGCGTCTGCACCCGCGTCTACACCACCACCCCGAAGAAGCCGAACTCGGCGCTTCGGAAGGTCGCGCGTGTCCGCCTGACCAACGGCATCGAGGTCACGGCCTACATCCCTGGTGTGGGTCACAACCTGCAGGAGCACTCGATCGTGCTCGTCCGTGGCGGTCGTGTGAAGGACCTCCCCGGCGTTCGCTACAAGATCATCCGCGGCTCGCTCGACACCCAGGGCGTCCGCAACCGCAAGCAGGCTCGCAGCCGCTACGGCGCCAAGAAGGAGAAGAAGTAATGCCTCGCAAGGGTTCTCCTGGGCGTCGCCAGCTCATGTCCGACCCGGTGCACAACTCGCCGCTGGTCACCGCCCTGATCAACAAGGTCCTCCTGGACGGCAAGCGCTCGATCGCCCAGTCGATCGTGTACGGCGCCCTCGAGGGTTGCAAGGATAAGACCGGCAACGACCCGGTCGTCACGCTCAAGCGCGCTCTCGACAACGTCAAGCCGACTCTCGAGGTCCGCAGCCGTCGGGTCGGTGGCGCCACGTACCAGGTTCCGGTCGAGGTGCGCGCGGCGCGCAGCACCACCCTGGCCCTGCGCTGGCTGGTGCAGTACTCCCGCGCCCGCCGCGAGAAGACCATGACCGAGCGCCTCATGAACGAGCTCCTCGACGCCAGCAACGGCCTCGGCGCGAGTGTCAAGAAGCGCGAGGACACCCACAAGATGGCCGAGTCCAACAAGGCCTTCGCTCACTACCGCTGGTAGCCGGGCGCACCACCAAGCAAAGGACGCAGAGAAGTGGCCACCCAACTGGCTCTTGACCTGGCCAAGGTCCGCAACATCGGGATCATGGCCCATATCGACGCGGGCAAGACCACCACGACCGAGCGCATCCTGTTCTACACCGGGATCAACTACAAGATCGGTGAAGTTCATGAGGGCGCTGCCACCATGGACTGGATGGAGCAGGAGCAGGAGCGCGGCATCACCATCACCTCCGCCGCGACGACCTGCGAGTGGCTCGGTCACACCATCAACATCATCGACACCCCGGGGCACGTCGACTTCACCATCGAGGTGGAGCGCTCGCTCCGCGTCCTCGACGGCGCCGTCGCCGTGTTCGACGCTGTCGCGGGTGTCGAGCCGCAGTCGGAGACGGTGTGGCGCCAGGCTGACCGTTACGGCGTGCCACGCATCTGCTTCGTGAACAAGATGGACCGGGTCGGCGCGGAGTTCCACCGCTGCGTCGACATGATGGTCAGCCGTCTCGCGGCCACCCCGGCCGTCATCCAGCTTCCCTGGGGCGTCGAGTCCGACTTCAAGGGCATCATCGACCTGGTGAAGATGAAGGGCCTCCTCTGGAGCGCCGAGGCGGCCAAGGGCGAGATGTACGACGTCGTCGACATCCCGACCGACCACGTCGAGATCGCGCGCGAGTGGCGCGACAAGCTGGTCGAGACCGTGGCCGAGAACGACGACGAGCTGATGGAGCTCTTCCTCGAGGGCATCGAGCCCACCGAGGAGCAGCTGGTCGCGGCGATCCGCCGGGCCACGCTGACCAGCGCCATCAACCCGGTCCTGACCGGCACCGCGTTCAAGAACAAGGGCGTGCAGCCGCTGCTCGACGCGATCGTGGCCTACCTGCCCGCGCCGATCGACCTCCCGGCCTTCCAGGGCCACGCGGTCGGCAAGGAAGACCAGATCGTCGAGCGCAGCTCGGACGTGAACGAGCCGTTCTCGGCGCTCGCGTTCAAGATCATGAGCGACCAGCACCTGGGCCGCCTCACCTACATCCGGATCTACTCCGGCACCCTGGAGACCGGCACCGGCGTGGTGAACTCGGTCAAGGGCCGCAAGGAGCGGATCGGCAAGATCTACCAGATGCACGCGAACAAGCGCGAGGAGCGCCCGTCCGCGCACGCCGGTCAGATCGTCGCCGTGATGGGCCTCAAGGACACCACCACCGGGGACACCCTGTGCGATCCGGCCCACCCGGTCGTGCTGGAGTCGATGACGTTCCCGGCGCCGGTCATCAGCGTCGCGATCGAGCCGAAGACCAAGGGTGACCAGGAGAAGCTCGGCACCGCCATCCAGCGCCTGGCCGAGGAGGACCCGTCCTTCCAGGTCCGCCGCGACGAGGAGACCGGCCAGACCGTGATCCACGGCATGGGCGAGCTGCACCTGGAGATCCTGGTCGACCGCATGCGCCGCGAGTTCAAGGTCGAGGCGAACGTCGGTCGTCCGCAGGTGGCGTACCGGGAGACCATCCGCCGCAAGGTGGAGAAGGTCGACTACGTGCACAAGAAGCAGACCGGTGGCTCCGGCCAGTTCGCCAAGGTCATCATCGACCTTGAGCCGCTGGGCGAGGGCAACGACGGGTACGAGTTCGAGAACAAGGTCTCCGGTGGCCGCATCCCGCGGGAGTACATCCCGTCGGTGGACGCGGGCGCCCAGCAGGCCGCCGAGTTCGGCGTTCTCGCCGGCTACCCGATGGTAGGCGTGAAGGTCACCCTTCAGGACGGGGCTTTCCACGAAGTGGACTCCTCTGAAATGGCCTTCAAGATGGCCGGCTCGATGGCCTTCAAGGAGGCCGCCCGCAAGGCCGACCCCGTGCTCCTCGAACCGATGATGGCCGTGGAGGTCACCACGCCCGAGGACTACATGGGCGACGTCATCGGCGACCTGAACGGCCGCCGGGGGCAGATCCAGGCCATGGACGAGCGGGCTGGTGCCCGCGTCATCAAGGCGCTCGTGCCGCTGTCCGAGATGTTCGGGTATGTGGGTGACCTGCGGAGCAAGACGCAGGGTCGCGCGAGCTACAGCATGCAGTTCGACTCTTACGCGGAGGTGCCTCCGGGCATCGCCAAGGAGATCGTCGCTAAGGTCCGGGGCGAGTAGCCCCAGGCCTGTTGGAAGACGAAAGTCAAGTCAGAAATCTCTAAGGAGACAGACCAGTGGCCAAGGCCAAGTTCGAGCGGAACAAGCCGCACGTGAACATCGGCACCATTGGGCACATCGACCACGGCAAGACCACTCTGACCGCGGCGATCACCAAGGTGCTTCACGACCGTTACCCGCAGCTCAACGAGGCGACCCCGTTCGACAAGATCGACAAGGCGCCCGAGGAGAAGGCGCGTGGCATCACCATCTCGATCGCGCACGTCGAGTACCAGACGGAGAAGCGCCACTACGCGCACGTCGACTGCCCTGGTCACGCCGACTACGTGAAGAACATGATCACGGGTGCCGCGCAGATGGACGGCGCGATCCTGGTGGTCGCCGCGACCGACGGTCCGATGCCGCAGACCAAGGAGCACGTGCTCCTGGCCCGCCAGGTCGGCGTTCCCTACATCGTGGTGGCCCTCAACAAGGCCGACATGGTGGACGACGAGGAGATCCTGGAGCTCGTCGAGCTCGAGGTCCGCGAGCTGCTCTCGGCTCAGGAGTTCCCCGGCGACGACCTGCCGGTGGTCCGCGTCTCCGCGCTGAAGGCGCTGGAGGGCGACGCGGCCTGGGGCGACTCGATCATCGAGCTCATGACCGCCGTGGACGAGAACGTCCCCGAGCCGGTCCGTGACACCGAGAAGCCGTTCCTGATGCCGATCGAGGACGTGTTCTCGATCACCGGTCGTGGCACCGTCGTCACCGGCCGGATCGAGCGCGGTGTCGTCAAGGTCAACGAGACCGTCGACATCATCGGCATCAAGGAGAAGCACACCACGACCACCGTCACCGGTGTCGAGATGTTCCGCAAGCTGCTCGACGAGGGCCAGGCCGGCGACAACGTCGGTCTGCTCCTGCGCGGCATCAAGCGCGAGGACGTCGAGCGTGGCCAGTGCATCATCAAGCCGGGCACGACCACCCCGCACACCGAGTTCGAGGCACAGGTCTACATCCTGTCCAAGGACGAGGGCGGCCGGCACACGCCGTTCTTCAACAACTACCGTCCCCAGTTCTACTTCCGGACGACGGACGTGACCGGCGTGGTGAACCTCCCCGAGGGCACCGAGATGGTCATGCCCGGGGACAACACCGAGATGAACGTCAGCCTCATCCAGCCGATCGCGATGGAGGACGGACTCAAGTTCGCCATCCGCGAAGGTGGCCGCACCGTCGGCGCCGGACGAGTCACGAAGATCATCAAGTAGTACCAGGCGGCCGGGTCCACCAGGACCCGGCCGCACCCCGTGATGCCGCAGTCCCTTCGGAGGAATCCGAAGGAGCTGCCGGATCACGGATTAATGAGAAAGTCGTGAACTGGACAGCCGCAGCAGTGAATCGCCTGGTCGGCGGTCATGCGGCTGGCTATGGGACGGGTTTCTCATTAACTAGCTAAGCGGCAACCTGCCGCACGTTACTTGTTCAGACGACAGCGAAGGACACCGAGGCCATTATGGCGGGACAGAAGATCCGCATCCGGCTCAAGGCGTATGACCACGAGGTCATCGACAGCTCGGCCAAGAAGATCGTCGAGACGGTGACGCGTACCGGCGCGAAGGTCGCGGGCCCGGTGCCGCTGCCGACCGAGAAGAACGTGTACTGCGTCATCCGTTCGCCGCACAAGTACAAGGACAGCCGCGAGCACTTTGAGATGCGCACGCACAAGCGGCTGATTGACATCATCGACCCGACACCCAAGACCGTCGACTCGCTCATGCGGCTCGACCTGCCCGCGGGTGTCGACATCTCGATCAAGCTCTGAGGGAACGCACTGACATGGCTAAGCAGATCAAGGGCGTCCTGGGCAAGAAGCTCGGCATGACCCAGGTCTTCGACGAGGGCAACCGGATGGTTCCGGTGACCGTCGTCGAGGCCGGTCCGTGCGTGGTGACCAGGGTCCGCACGGAAGAGCGCGACGGCTACGCCGCCGTACAGCTCGGTTACGGGCAGGTCGACCCGCGCAAGGTCAACAAGCCGCTCGGCGACTACCTGCGCAAGCACGACATCACCCCGCGCCGCTTCTTCGTCGAGGTACGCACCGACGACGCCTCCGACTACACCCTGGGCCAGGAAGTCCTCGCGGACACCTTCGAGGCCGGCCAGCACGTCGACGTGACGGGCAAGAGCAAGGGCAAGGGCTTCGCGGGCGTCATGAAGCGCCACAACTTCAAGGGTCTCAGCGCCTCGCACGGCACCCAGCGCAAGCACCGCTCGCCTGGTTCCATCGGCGGCTGCGCCACTCCGGGCCGCGTCTTCAAGGGCCTGCGCATGGCCGGTCGGATGGGCAACGTCCGCACCACCATCCAGAGCCTGAAGGTGCACGCCGTGGACGTCGAGAAGAATCTCATCCTGATCAAGGGTGCGATTCCCGGCGCCAACGGCAGCCTGGTCCTCATCCGTACCGCAGCCAAGAAGGGGGCCGGCAAATGAGCACGATTGACGTTCTCGACGCCAGTGGCGCCAAGACGGGCAGCAGTGTGGACCTGCCGGAGGACATCTTCGGTGTCAAGGTCAACATCCCGCTGATCCACCAGGTCGTCGTGGCCCAGCTGGCCGCGCGCCGGCAGGGCACCCACGCCACCAAGACCCGCGGCCAGGTCCGCGGCGGTGGCAAGAAGCCGTACCGGCAGAAGGGCACCGGCCGGGCCCGCCAGGGTTCCACCCGGGCGCCGCAGTTCACCGGCGGTGGCACCGTGCACGGCCCGCAGCCGCGCTCGTACGAGCAGAAGACGCCCAAGAAGATGAAGGCCGCCGCGCTTCGCGGCGCGCTGTCGGACCGCGCGGGCGGCGGCCGGGTGCACGTGGTGAGCGAGCTGGTCACGGGCGAGACGCCCAAGACCAAGACCGCGCTCCAGGCGCTTCGCAAGATCACCGAGGCGCGCAGCGTGCTCGTCGTGGTCGGCGAGGACGACGAGATCACCTGGCTGAGCCTGCGCAACGCCCCGGAGGTCCACCTGCTGGACGCCGGGCAGCTGAACACCTATGACGTGCTGTGCCACGACGACGTCGTCTTCACGCAGGAGGCGTACGACACGGTGGTGGCGCGGCTCGCGAAGAGCGGGAAGGAAGAGGCCTGATGCAGAAGATCGCCGACCCGCGCGACATCATCATCAAGCCGATCGTCTCTGAGAAGAGCTACGGCCTGATCGACGAGCACAACAAGTACACGTTCCTGGTTCGGCAGGGGGTGAACAAGACGCAGGTGAAGATCGCCATCGAGCAGATCTTCGGGGTCAAGGTGACCAGCGTCAACACCATCAACCGCCAGGGCAAGCGCAAGCGGACCCGGTTCGGATACGGCCAGCGTCCGGCTACCAAGCGCGCGATCGTGAGCCTGGCCGAAGGCGAGCGTATCGACATCTTCGGCCAGATCGGCTGAGGCTGAAGCTGCACGTCAGCACCGAGGGGGACCGCCGGGCGGCGGACCCCCGCCGGTATGAATCGACAAGGATGAACGAAAAAGATGGGCATCCGTAAATACAAGCCGACGACCCCGGGTCGCCGCGGCGCGAGTGTCTCGGACTTCGCCGAGATCACGCGCAGCACGCCCGAGAAGTCGCTGCTTGCTCCCCTGCACAGCAAGGGCGGCCGCAACGTCCACGGCCGGGTCACGGCCCGGCACCAGGGCGGCGGTCACAAGCGCGCCTACCGGATCATCGATTTCCGCAGGCACGACAAGGACGGGATCCCGGCCAAGGTCGCTCACATCGAGTACGACCCGAACCGCACCTCCCGCATCGCCCTGCTGCACTACGCCGACGGCGAGAAGCGCTACATCCTCGCGCCGACCGGCATCAAGCAGGGTGACCGCATCGAGAACGGTCCCGGCGCCGACATCAAGCCGGGCAACTGCCTGCCGCTGCGCAACATCCCGACCGGTACCTTCATCCACGCGGTGGAGCTCCGCCCGGGCGGCGGCGCCAAGCTGGGCCGCAGCGCCGGCGCGCAGATCCAGCTGCTGGCCAAGGAGGGCACCTACGCCACGCTGCGTATGCCGTCCGGTGAAATGCGTCAGGTCGATGTGCGCTGCCGGGCCTCCGTCGGACAGGTCGGCAACGCCGAGCAGGCCAACATCAACATCGGCAAGGCGGGCCGCAACCGGTGGAAGGGCAAGCGCCCGACCGTCCGCGGTGTCGCCATGAACCCCGTCGACCACCCGCACGGTGGTGGCGAGGGCAAGACCTCCGGTGGTCGCCACCCGGTCAACCCCAACGGCAAGCCCGAGGGACGGACCCGGCAGGCGAACAAGGCCAGCGACCGGCTGATCATCCGACGTCGGAGCAAGAGGAAGAAGCGGTAGGAGCAGCCGAAATGCCACGTAGCCTTAAGAAGGGTCCCTTCGTGGACGATCACCTTCAGAAGAAGGTCGACGTCCAGAACGAGAAGGGCACCAAGACCGTCATCAAGACGTGGTCGCGGCGCTCCATGATCGTGCCCGACATGCTCGGGCACACGATCGCCGTGCACGACGGCCGCAAGCACGTCCCGGTGTTCATCACCGAGTCGATGATCGGCCACAAGCTCGGGGAGTTCGCGCCTACGCGGACCTTCCGCAGCCACGTCAAGGAAGACCGCCGCAGTCGGCGGTAGCGCCTTCATAAGCAACTAGGAGACAGCGATGGAAGCCAGGGCACAGGCGCGGTACGCGCGCCACACGCCCCGGAAGGCCCGCCGGGTGGTGGACCTCATTCGCGGCCTGCCCGCTTCGGAGGCGCAGGCCGTACTGCAGTTCGCCCCGCAGGCGGCGAGCGAGACCGTTTACAAGGTGCTCTCGTCCGCCATGGCGAACGCCGAGCACAACTTCAAGCTCGACCGTGAGACGCTCGTCGTGAGCCGTGCGTGGGTGGACGAGGGACCGACGCTCAAGCGGTTCCGTCCCCGGGCCCAGGGTCGCGCCTATCGGATCAACAAGCGGACCAGCCACATCACCGTGATCGTGGAGTCCCGCGAGCCGAAGGGGAGGACCCGCTAGTGGGCCAGAAGGTTAACCCGCACGGGTTCCGTCTCGGTATCACGACCGACTTCAAGAGCCGGTGGTACGCCGACAAGCTGTACAAGGCGTACGTGGCCGAGGATGTCTCGATCCGCCGCATGCTGCAGAAGGGCATGGAGCGGGCCGGTATCTCCAAGGTCGAGATCGAGCGGACCACCGACCGCGTCCAGGTCGACATCCACACCGCCCGGCCGGGCATCGTCATCGGCCGTCGCGGCGCGGAGGCCGACCGCATCCGCGGCGACCTGGAGAAGCTGACCAAGAAGCAGGTCCAGCTCAACATCCTCGAGGTGAAGAACCCCGAGATCGACGCGCAGCTGGTCGCGCAGGGCGTGGCCGAGCAGCTCTCCAGCCGGGTCTCGTTCCGCCGCGCGATGCGCAAGGCGATGCAGTCCGCCATGAAGAGCGGCGCCAAGGGCATCCGGGTGCAGTGCTCGGGTCGCCTCGGCGGCGCGGAGATGTCCCGTTCGGAGTTCTACCGCGAGGGCCGCGTGCCCCTGCACACGCTCCGCGCGGACATCGACTACGGCTTCTACGAGGCCAAGACCACCTTCGGCCGGATCGGCGTGAAGGTGTGGATCTACAAGGGTGAGGCCCCGACCTCTCGCGCCGAGCGCGAGGCGGCGGCGGCCGGAGCCCGCGCGGGCCAGCGTCGCGAGCGTGACGACCGTCGCGGTGGCGGCGGTGGTGGCGGTGGCGCCGAGCGTCCTCGTCGCGGTGGTGGCGGTGATCGTCCCCGTCGTGGCGGCGCGGGCGGTGGCCGTACCGAACGCGCACCCCGTACCGAGGCGGCCGCGCAGGCCGCCCCTGAGAGCGGCCCGGCGGAGCAGCCGGGTGCTGAAGGGAGCTGACCATGCTGATCCCGCGCAGGGTCAAGCACCGTAAGCAGCACCGGCCCGACCGTCACGGCGCCGCCAAGGGCGGCACCAGGGTCGTGTTCGGCGAGTTCGGCATTCAGGCGCTGGAGCACTCCTACGTGACCAACCGCCAGATCGAGTCGGCTCGTATCGCCATGACCCGGCACATCCGCCGTGGCGGCAAGGTGTGGATCAACATCTACCCGGACCGCCCGCTCACCAAGAAGCCGGCCGAGACCCGCATGGGTTCCGGTAAGGGTTCGCCCGAGTGGTGGATCGCCAATGTCAAGCCCGGCCGCGTCATGTTCGAGCTGTCCGGTGTCCCCGAGACCATCGCCCGTGAGGCGATGCGCCGGGCCATCCACAAGCTGCCCATGAAGTGCCGGTTTATTAAGCGTGAAGTGGGTGAGGCGTGATGGCTAAGGGCCTGACCGCCGGTGAGCTGCGGGTGGAGGACCAGGAAGCCCTGGTCCAGAAGCTCAAGGAAGCCAAGGAGGAGCTGTTCAACCTCCGCTTCCAGTCAGCGACCGGTCAGTTGGAGAGCCACGGGCGGCTGCGTGCCGTCCGCCGCGAGATCGCCCGTATCTACACCGTGATGCGCGAGCGGGAGCTCGGCATCGTCACGGTCGAGAAGGAGTCGAGCGATGGCTGAAGCAACTGAGAACACCGAGAAGACCACGCGTAACTACCGCAAGACCCGCGAGGGCCTGGTGGTCAGCGACAAGATGGAGAAGACCGTCGTCGTCGCCGTCGAGGACCGCGTGAAGCACCCGCTGTACGGCAAGGTCATCCGCCGTACCACGAAGTACAAGGCGCACGACGAGGCCAACACGGCCGGGGTCGGCGACCGCGTGCTCCTGATGGAGACCCGGCCGCTGTCCGCCACCAAGCGGTGGCGGGTCGTGGAAGTGCTCGAACGCGCCAAGTAACACAGACGCGCCTCGTGGGGGGTGGGTGACCGCCCCCCATGGTGGTGTCCAAGGGGCCGCACGGCCCGCCTGCGGCGACGGTTCCACGCGGACTGACGTCGGGGGAAAAAGACCACATTGGTTCCGCCAGGCTCATCCCCGGATGAGAACCGGCGAGACACACAGGAGTTAGACGTGATCCAGCAGGAGTCGCGACTCAAGGTCGCCGACAACACGGGTGCCAAGGAGATTCTCTGCATCCGCGTGCTCGGTGGCTCGGGCCGGCGCTACGCGGGGATCGGCGACATCATCGTTGCGACGGTGAAGGACGCCATCCCGGGCGGCGGCGTGAAGAAGGGCGACGTCGTCAAGGCCGTCGTCGTGCGCACCGTCAAGGAGCGCAGGCGGCCGGACGGTTCGTACATCCGCTTCGACGAGAACGCGGCGGTCATCATCAAGGACAGCGGTGACCCCCGGGGCACGCGTATCTTCGGCCCGGTGGGCCGCGAGCTGCGTGACAAGAAGTTCATGCGCATCATCTCGCTCGCGCCGGAGGTGTTGTAAATGGCGAAGTCGCTGCATGTGAAGAAGGGCGACCTGGTTCAGGTCATCGCCGGCAAGGACAAGGGCGCCAAGGGCCGGGTGATCGTCGCGCTGCCCAGCGAGGACCGCGTGGTCGTCGAGGGCGTCAACATGATCAAGAAGCACTCCAAGGTGACCAACAACGGTCCGCGTGGCGCCCGCGAGGGCGGCGTGACCACCCTGGAGGCTCCCATCCACGTGAGCAACGTCAAGAAGCTCAAGGATGAGGACCTTAAGGATAAGGACAAGGATCACGAGGAGAAGCCCGCCAAGGCGTCGGCCAAGAAGGCCGCGGACGAGACGGGTGAGGACGACTGATGACTGCCCAGACGGAAGAGCGGGTCGCCCCGCGCCTCAAGCAGCGCTACCGCGAGGAGATCGTGGCGCAGCTGCGCGAGCAGTTCGGCATCGAGAACATCATGCTGGTGCCCGGTGTCACCAAGATCAAGGTGAACATGGGCGTCGGCGAGGCCGCGCGCGACTCCAAGCTCATCGAGGGCGCGGTCCGCGACCTCACCGCGATCACCGGCCAGAAGCCGGCCGTGGTCCGGGCCCGCAAGTCCATCGCGCAGTTCAAGCTGCGTGAGGGCATGCCCATCGGCGCGCACGTGACGCTGCGCGGCGACCGCATGTGGGAGTTCCTGGACCGGCTGCTGTCGCTGGCGCTGCCCCGTATCCGGGACTTCCGCGGCCTGTCGCCCAAGCAGTTCGACGGCCACGGCAACTACACCTTCGGTCTCACCGAGCAGGTCATGTTCCACGAGATCGACCAGGACAAGGTCGACCGCCAGCGCGGCATGGACATCACCGTGGTGACCACGGCGACCAACGACGAACAGGGCCGGGCGCTGCTGAAGCTCCTCGGCTTCCCCTTCAAGGAGGCCTGATCATGGCGAAGACGTCGCTGAAGGTCAAGGCAGCGCGTAAGCAGAAGTTCGACGTCCGCGCGTACACTCGCTGTACGCGGTGCGGACGCCCGCGTGCGGTCTACCGGAAGTTCGGCCTGTGCCGAGTCTGCTTCCGCGAGATGGCCCACCGGGGCGAGCTGCCCGGTATCACGAAGTCCAGCTGGTAAAGACCAGAGTCATATTCACCGGGTGTTCCTTTCGAACGCCCACGACCACACCGTAGGTCCCGCTGGGAAACCGCGGTGAGGAAGGCCGCCGGCCATGACGATGACCGACCCGATCGCGGACATGCTCACGCGTCTGCGTAACGCGAACTCGGCGTACCACGAATCCGTGAGCATGCCGTATTCGAAGATCAAGGCGCACATCGCCGAGATCCTCCAGCAGGAGGGTTACATCCAGGCCTGGACCGTCGAAGACGCCAAGGTCGGAAAGAACCTCGTGGTGGAGCTCAAGTTCGGGCCGACCAGGGAGCGCTCGCTCTCGGGCATCCGCCGGGTTTCCAAGCCCGGCCTGCGGGTCTACGCAAAGAAGGACAACCTGCCTCGGGTGCTGGGCGGGCTCGGCGTCGCGATCATCTCGACGTCGGGCGGGCTCATGACCGACAAGCAGGCCGGCAAGCGCGGAGTGGGCGGGGAAGTCCTCGCCTACGTTTGGTAAGAGGGGAGTAACCACAGCATGTCGCGAATCGGACGACTGCCCATCCCCGTACCGAGCGGTGTCGAGATCGCCATCGACGGCCGGGATGTCCAGGTCAAGGGCCCGAAGGGCACGCTTTCACACACGGTCGCCGAGCCCATCGAGGTCGCGCGCGCCGATGACGGCACCATCGCCGTCACCCGTCCCAACGACGAGAACAAGGTCCGCGCGCTGCACGGCCTGTCTCGGACCCTGATCGCCAACATGGTGAGCGGGGTCACCCAGGGATACACCAAGACGCTGGAGATCGTCGGCGTGGGTTACCGCGTGCAGGCCAAGGGCCCGACGCAGCTGGAGTTCGCACTGGGCTTCAGCCACCCCGTCGTCGTCGACGCTCCGGAGGGTGTCACCTTCCGGGTCGAGCGCCCCACGCTTTTCCACGTGGACGGCATCGACAAGCAGAAGGTCGGCGAGGTCGCCGCGAACATCCGCAAGCTGCGCAAGCCCGACCCGTACAAGGGCAAGGGCGTGCGCTACCAGGGTGAAGTTATCCGCCGCAAGGTCGGAAAGGCTGGTAAGTAAAATGGCCGCGAAGTACGGCAAGCACACCGCCGCTCGCGCCATTTCGCGAGCCCGTCGCCACCGTCGCGTGCGCAAGAAGGTCGTCGGGACCGTCGAGCGTCCGCGTCTGGTCGTCAACCGGTCCACCCGGCACATGTTCGTGCAGATCGTGGACGACACCGCCGGTCACACGCTGGTGAGCGCGTCCACGCTGGACGCCTCGCTCCGTACGGCGGAGGGCGACAAGACCGAGAAGGCCAAGCAGGTCGGCGCGCTCCTCGCTCAGCGGGCCAAGGCCGCCGGGATCTCCGCCGTGGTCTTCGACCGCGGTGGCAACCGCTACGCGGGCCGCCTGGCGGCGCTCGCCGATAGCGCCCGTGAAGGCGGGTTGGACTTCTGATGAATCCGATCCGAGGGTCGCAACTGATGACCACCCGTCTTATGAGCAATGAGAAGAGGAACCACTGATGGCTGGAGCTCCGCGTCGCGGTGCCGGCGGCGGTGGCGAGCGGCGGGAACGTCGTGACGATCGCCGCGGTGGCGCCCAGGACAAGGGCGTCTCTTACATCGAGCGCGTCGTGAAGATCAACCGAGTGGCCAAGGTCGTCAAGGGTGGCCGGCGCTTCAGCTTCACCGCGCTGGTCATCGTCGGCGATGGCAACGGCCTCGTCGGGGTCGGCTACGGCAAGGCCAAGGAGGTGCCCGCGGCGATCGCCAAGGGCGTCGAGGAGGCCAAGAAGCACTTCTTCAAGGTGCCGCGCATCCAGGGCACCATCCCGCACACCGTGCAGGGCGAGGACGCCGCTGGCGTCGTGCTCCTGCGGCCGGCCTCGCCCGGTACCGGTGTGATCGCGGGTGGCCCGGTGCGCGCGGTGCTGGAGTGCGCCGGGATCCACGACGTGCTGTCCAAGTCGCTCGGCTCGGACAACCCGATCAACATCGTGCACGCCACCGTGGCGGCGCTGAAGGGCCTGTCCCGGCCTGAGGAGATCGCGGCCCGCCGCGGTCTGCCGATCGAGGACGTCGCCCCCAAGCGGATGCTCAAGGCGCGCGCCGAGGGTCTCGCCGAGGCCGCCGCGGCGGCGAAGGCGGTGAGCTAGTCGATGGCTCGTCTGAAGATCACCCAGACCCGGTCGAAGATCGGTGGCAAGCAGAACCAGCGGGACTCGCTGCGCTCGCTGGGCCTGAAGCGCATCGGCGATGTCGTCGTCAAGGAGGACCGGCCCGAGATTCGCGGGATGGTCGCCGTGGTGACGCACCTCGTCGAGGTTGAAGAGGTCGACTAGTCATGACTGATAACACCCCGCTCAAGCCGCACGACCTGCGTCCGGCCCCGGGCGCCCACAAGTCCAAGGTCCGCAAGGGCCGCGGCGAGGGCTCCAAGGGCAAGACCGCCGGTCGCGGCACCAAGGGCACCAAGTCCCGGACGAACGTCCCGCTCGGCTTCGAAGGTGGCCAGGTTCCGCTCCAGCGGCGGCTGCCGAAGCTGAAGGGCTTCTCCAACTCGCTGTTCAAGACGACCTACCAGGTCGTCAACCTGGACCGGCTCGGCGAGCTGTTCCCCGCCGGCGGCGACGTCACGGTGGACACGCTGGTCGAGGCGGGCGCGGTTCGGAAGAACCAGCTCGTCAAGGTGCTGGGAACCGGCGACATCTCCGTGGCGTTGAACGTGCAGGCGCACGCCTTCTCCGCCAGCGCCAAGGAGAAGATCGCTGCCGCCGGTGGCTCCGTCACGGAGCTGTAAGCAGATGCATCACGAGGCGCGGGGGCTCGGAATGAGTTTCCGCGCCCGTAGTGCGTTAGAGTTCGCTGGACAGTGGGGTTCGTTCGCTGTCCACCCGTACAGTTTGTGCAGTTCGTACTTGAAGACCTGACTGATGGACGACCCCCGGACCATCGCTGACCGTAACGCGTCTTAGGCGCGCAGGAGGGACCGTGCTAACCGCTCTCACCCGGGCATTCCGTACTCCGGACCTGCGCAAGAAGTTGCTCTTTACCTTGGGCATCATCGCGTTGTTCCGACTCGGCTCGGTGCTTCCGACCCCCGGTGTCAACGCTGAAAACGTCCGTGTCGCCCTTGAACAGGCGCAGGCGGGTGAACTGGGCAACATCTATGGGATGGTGCAGCTGTTCAGTGGCGGTGCGCTGCTGAAACTTTCGGTGTTCGCGCTCGGCATCATGCCGTACATCACCGCGAGCATCATCCTGCAGCTGCTGACCGTCGTCATTCCCCGACTGGAAGCCCTGAAGAAGGAGGGGCAGGCGGGTACGGCGAAGATCACGCAGTACACGCGTTACCTCACCATCGGGCTGGCTGTGCTCCAGTCGACGGCTTTCGTGGCGCTGGCCCGATCGGGGCAGCTGTTCCAGAACAGCGCTGATCTTCCGGTGCTCCTGAACGACGACATCTTCACCGTCGTCACCATGGTCGTCACCATGACCGCGGGCACCGCCGTCATCATGTGGCTGGGCGAGCTGATCACCGACCGTGGCGTCGGCAACGGCATGTCCATCCTCATCTTCACCCAGATCATCGCGGTCTTCCCGTCCGAGCTGATGAACATCTTCCGGACCAAGGGCTGGTTCACGTTCGTCATCGTGATGATCGTCGGTGTCTTCATGGTCGCCGCGGTGGTCTTCGTCGAGCAGGCGCAGCGCCGCATCCCCGTGCAGTACGCCAAGCGTATGGTCGGCCGCAGGATGTACGGCGGAACCTCGACCTACATCCCGCTCAAGGTCAACCAGGCCGGCATCATCCCGGTCATCTTCGCCTCCTCGCTGCTCTACCTGCCGCAGCTGGTCGTCACGCTGTTCGCCAACAGCACCACGCCCAACGTGGTGGTCGAGTGGATCGCGCAGAACATGGCCACGGGGGACACCCCCATCTACATGGCTACGTTCTTCCTCCTGATCGTCTTCTTCACCTACTTCTACGTGTCCATTACCTTCAACCCCGTTGAAGTGTCCGACAACATGAAGAAGTACGGTGGGTTCATTCCGGGCATCCGTCCGGGCCGGCCGACCGCTGAGTACCTGAACTACGTGCTCACCCGGTTGACGGCGCCAGGCTCGTTGTATCTGGGCGCGATCTCCATGGTCCCGATCTTCGCGCTGGCGCTGGCCGGGGCGAGCCAGAACTTCCCGTTCGGAGGAACCAGCATTCTGATCATGGTGGGTGTGGGCCTGGACACGGTCAAGCAGATCGAGAGCCAGCTCCAGCAGCGTAATTACGAGGGCTTCCTGAGATAGTGCGCGTCGTCCTGGTCGGGCCCCCCGGAGCGGGCAAGGGGACGCAGGCCCAGTTCATCGCATCGCATCTGTCGATCCCGAAAATCTCGACAGGTGACATTTTCCGCGCCAACGTCTCTGGGGGCACGGAACTTGGCAAGCTCGCCAAGGGTTTCATGGATCGCGGGGACCTGGTCCCCGACGAGGTGACGATCGCGATGGTTCGCGACCGGCTGGCGGAGAACGACGCGCAGGAGGGCTTCCTGCTCGACGGCTTCCCTCGGAACGTGGCCCAGGCTGAGGTGCTCAAGAAGATGCTGGCCGACTTCGGCATCGGGCTCGACCTGGTGCTGGAGCTGGTGGTCGACGACGACGAGGTGGTCCGTCGCCTGGCGGGCCGCCGTACCTGCCGGTCCTGCGGCAAGGTGTGGCACGTGGATTTCGATCCGCCGAAGGTGGACGGGATCTGCGACGCCTGCGGCGGCGAGCTGTTCCAGCGTGATGACGATCGCGAGGAGACCATCAGGCACCGGCTGGAGGTCTACCAGGAGCAGACCGCTCCTTTAATCAGTTTCTATGCCGACGAGGGCATTCTGCGCGGGGTGGACGCGACCGGTCCGGTCGAGGAGGTCACCCAGCGGGCGATGTCGGAGCTTCGCCGGTTCGCCGATTAGGCGCTGGGCCGGCCCAACCGATGACCGAGAACGCCACCCCATACCGTGGGGTGGCGTTCGGTCATTTTGCGGGAACATTCACGAAAACCACCCCAGGGGGTGCTGTAGGTGTTGAAGAAGAACAGGCACGGGATCCAGATCAAGACGCCGGAGCAGCTGCGCGGGATGCGCGCCGCCGGTCTGGTGGTGGGCCGCACGCTCGAACTGCTGCGTGAGTCCGTCGAGCCGGGTATGACGCCGCTGGATCTGGATGTGATCGCCGAGAAGGCGATCAGGGACGCGGGCGCCGTGCCGTCCTTCAAGGGCTACCAGGGCTTTCCCGCGACCATCTGCGCCTCGGTGAACGCCGAGGTGGTGCACGGCATCCCGAGCCGGGCGCGGGAGCTGCGCGCCGGGGACATCATTTCGATCGACTGCGGGGCGATCCTGGACGGCTGGCACGGGGACGCGGCGATCACGGTGCCGGTGGGTCCGGCGGAGGAGCTGGATCCGAAGCTGATCGAGCTGATGCGGGTCACCGAGGAGGCCATGTGGCGCGGAATCAGCGCGTTGCGGGCTGGGGGGTATCTGTCCGACATCGGCCATCAGATCGAGCGTTACGCGCGCTCTCAGGGCCGTTACGGGATCCCGCACGAGTATGGCGGGCATGGGATCGGCACCGAGATGCACATGGATCCGTGGGTGGCCAATCACGGGCGTCCCGGGCGGGGGCCGCGGCTGGAGGTCGGCATGTGCCTGGCCATCGAGCCGATGCTCAATCTGGGTACGGACAAGACCCGGGTGCTGGCCGACGACTGGACGGTGGTGACGCTGGATGGGAAGGCGTCGGCGCATTTCGAGCACAGTGTGGCGGTGACGGAGAGTGGGCCGTGGGTGCTGACGGCGCTGGATGGTGGGGAGTCCCGGTTGGGGCCGCGCGAATGAGGGCCGCGGTGGGCGGCGTTCGCCGTACATAATGGGATTTATTACGCAGAGCGAGGAGATGGCTATGGTGGCTAGCCCCGAGATGCGGGCCTCCGATGGCGATCGGGAGCGGGTCGCGGCCGCGCTGCGCGAGCACATGGTCGATGGCCGCCTCGATGTGGACGAGTTCAACGAGCGCCTGGAGCAGGTCTACAAGAGCCGCACGTACGGCGAGCTGGCCAAGGTGACTTCGGATCTGCCCGCGACCGACCTGCACACGCTGCCCGCTACCACGCCTCAGCCGAACCCGAAGGCGCGCAAGGATCCGAAGAAGGCCCGGGAGGAACTGCGCGCGAACTGGGCGATCTGGGCCTTCGCCAGCTCGATCAACTGGGTGATCTGGCTGATCGTGAGCACCACCTCGGATGGGCCCGTGTATCCGTGGCCGCTGTGGGTGATGGGTCCGTGGGGTGTGGTTCTGCTGGTCGGCACGCTTTCCGCGGCGGCGGGCGGCAATCGGCGGTAGCCATCCTGAATGTGCCGTTGTGCACCCTCGGGGGGTTATGCGTATTCGTCCACAGAACGAACGCTTGATGCTTCATAACGTGAGCGATGTCCGGAGATGAGCAGCATCCCGGAGTGGTCTCCCTGGAGGACATCGTGCGAAACATTCGCAGCATCATGGTCGGCACCGCGCTCGCCGGCGCACTCGCCGCCGGCGCCTTGGCCGCCCCCGCGGCCAACGCGGCCGCCGCTCCCGCTGCCGCCGCCTCGGCGTCGGCCCCCTCGAAGCACTTCTTCGGCAACTTCTACTCCAAGTGGCACCCGAGCGAGGACGACGACTTCGGTCACCGCTCCTACTTCAAGGGCTACTGGTACAAGAAGGACGGCTACTACTGGTTCTACGGCGACCTGTACGACCGTGACCGGGACAACGAGTACTCCTACGTGTGGTACCGGTACCACGACGGCAGTGGCTACCACGAGAAGTACTTCGGCAAGACCAAGAACCACCTGAAGTTCAACAAGTTCTTCAAGTTCAAGTCCGGCAAGTTCGACGACTTCGACATCAAGGTCTGCGAGGGCGACAGCCGCTTCGAGGACTGCGGGAACTGGGGCGACGCTTTCTAGAGCGCTCTTGACTCGATCTGAGTCGTGTGTAACGGGGGGTAATCCCTAAATCCAGCGGGGCCCGTAAATCTCGGGACGGGCCCCGCTTTCCGCATGCCCCGGTGTTTTACCTGTTTGTTCTGCCAGGACTTCGCCCGCTTCCGCTGTTGCCGTGCTTGTTCCCCTTGGGTTCTAGTGGTTGTCGCAACACCCCATCTCAGGGGATGCGATGGACTTCGAGATCCGTAAGGACCGCAAAGCACAAGGGCGGAAGAAACTGACCCGTGAACGGGCGGCATACTTCCAGCTCATGCACCAGGGCTACAGCAGCATGCACGCCTGCCGAATCGTCGGCATCGACCCGGGGTTAGACGGACTCTTTGCCGCTTCCGCGCCCTCGCTCGGTGCGTCCCCGGGTAGATGATCTCCATCGAGCCAGGGGAGGGACATGTCCGAATATTTCGCGCCAGCTGTCCTGGCCGCCATGCTGCTGTTCCCGGCCGCCATCCCGGACACCCGGCATGTCACGATCTCGCCTGGCTCGGCCGCGCCCGGTGGCACCGTTCAGGTCGCCACATCCAGTTGCTCTAGTGCGGCCCCCAGCGTGACCGCCACTTCCTCGGCGTTCGCTGCCTACACCACGCTGACCCGGTCTGGGTCCGGGTGGCATGGCACGGCCAAGCTCAGCCCGTACTCCGCCAGCGGCCTGAAAACCGTGTACGTCTACTGCGCGGGCGGCCCGTTCACGGGTGAGTTCACCGTCGGCGCGGCGGGGTCCAGGGGCGCTGGCCGGGTGCCTTGGCTGCTTGGCGCGGTCCTCGCGCTCGGCGGCGTGGTGGCGGTCGTGGTGCGCAGACGCCGTAGGACTTGAACCACCGTGCCCATCCAGGCCGACAAGCCGGATCCAGCTGCCGCTTCGTCTGGGCGGTCACGGGGATGGCGGGGTCGGGCGGAGCCCGAGGGGAAACAACGGGCTGGGTGGGTGGGGGAACCACCCGGGTCAAGCTGGGATCTCATCCAGGCGACCACTGAGATGGCGGGGGAGGGCTGGGTGGGTGGGTACGGGTAGCTCGCGGACTGAGGTAGGCTGTTAGACGGCTGTGTACTGGCTCCGCAGAACACGAGGGAATGCGCGATCGTTTCGCTTTCCTCGGCGGGTTGTCGTACACTCCTTTGTCGGTTCACTATGACCTTTTGCGCAAGGCGGCCTGGCTGGCTGCCGCTCTCTGGAAGCGCGGAAAGGTCGCGGCTGATTAGTGTTCCGAAGCCTCAGACGACCGATCAGTGAAACGCGAGGGACATGGCCAAGAAAGACGGCGCCATCGAGATCGAGGGCACTGTGGTTGAGTCGCTCCCGAACGCGATGTTCAGGGTGCAACTTGACAACGGCCATAAGGTCCTGGCCCACATCAGCGGGAGGATGCGGATGCACTACATCCGGATTCTTCCTGACGACCGGGTTGTCGTCGAACTGAGCCCCTACGACCTGACTCGTGGGCGGATCGTCTACCGGTACAAGTAGGTCGCCCTCCCGGGTGACCGTCTGAGGAACGAATAAGGACTATGAAGGTCAAGCCGAGCGTCAAGAAGATCTGTGACAAGTGCAAGGTGATTCGCCGGCACGGTCGCGTCATGGTGATCTGCGACAACCTGCGCCACAAGCAGCGCCAGGGCTAGTCGCGGAAACGGCCCTCATGAGTCCGCCCAGGGTGGCGGACTCGACGCATGTGGGCTGAAAAGTAAACGCGCGTCACACTCGCGTAGGCGTCCTCTTCGGAAGGCGAACCGCGCGGGCGACCCCCGGTCGGAGGCCGGGGCCCTCACCCCGGGCATGGGGAGGGGAAGTGAGGCGCAGGACCTCCGCCCAAACGAAGGAGAATGCCCGACCATGGCTCGCCTGGTTGGCGTCGACCTCCCCCGCGACAAGCGGCTGGAGATCGCTCTCACCTACATTTTCGGAATCGGTCGCACCCGCGCCCTGGAGATCCTCACGGCCACCGGCGTCAGCGGTGACCTGCGCGTGCACCAGCTCAGCGACGCCGAGCTCGTGCCCATGCGTGACTACATCGAGGCGAACTTCAAGATCGAGGGCGACCTCCGCCGCGAAGTTCAGGCGGACATCCGTCGCAAGATCGAGATCGGCTGTTACCAGGGCATCCGGCACCGCAAGGGCCTGCCTGTCCACGGTCAGCGGACGCAGACGAACGCGCGTACCCGCAAGGGCAAGAAGAAGACCGTGGCCGGCAAGAAGAAGCCGGGCAAGAAGTAGTCCTTAGCAGCCACATTCCAGGAGAAGCGCTTTAAATGCCGCCGAAGAGCCGCCAGGGCGCACCGAAGAAGGTGCGCCGCAAGGAAAAGAAGAACGTCGCTCACGGGCACGCCCACATCAAGAGCACGTTCAACAACACGATCGTTTCGATCACCGACCCGAACGGGAACGTGATCTCCTGGGCCAGCGCCGGCCACGTCGGGTTCAAGGGCTCCCGTAAGTCCACCCCGTTCGCCGCGCAGATGGCAGCCGAGAACGCCGCCCGCCGGGCCATGGAGCACGGCATGCGCAAGGTCGACGTCTTCGTGAAGGGCCCTGGCTCCGGCCGGGAGACCGCGATCCGCTCGCTGCAGGCGACCGGGCTCGAGGTCGGGTCCATCCAGGACGTGACCCCGGTTCCGCACAACGGTTGCCGTCCGCCGAAGCGCCGCCGCGTCTGACCAGGAGATTAGAGAACAATGGCTCGTTACACGGGTGCGGACTGCAAGCTCTGCCGTCGGGAGAAGACCAAGCTCTTCCTCAAGGGTAAGAAGTGCGAGTCCGCGAAATGCCCCATCGAGATCCGTCCTTACCCGCCGGGTGAGCACGGCCGAGGCCGTCCCAAGGAGTCGGAGTACCAGCTCCAGCTCCGGGAGAAGCAGAAGACCCGCCGCATCTACGGCATCCTCGAGCGGCAGTTCCGCAACTACTACGAGGAAGCCAACCGCAAGTCCGGCAAGACCGGCGAGAACCTCCTCCAGATCCTGGAGAGCCGTCTCGACAACGTGGTCTACCGCGCCGGATTCGCGGAGTCCCGCGACGCCGCCCGCCAGCAGGTCCGCCACGGGCACGTGCTGGTGAACGGCAAGAAGGTCGACATCCCGTCGTACCGCGTGCGCGAGCACGACATCGTCGAGGTGCGGGAGAAGTCGCGCAACCTGCTGCCGTACGAGGTGGCTCGGGCCACCGCCGGGGACAAGACCGTTCCGGCGTGGCTGGGGGTCTCCTCGGAGGCCATGCGCATCCTCGTGCACCAGCTCCCGGTCCGCCAGCAGATCGACACGCTGGTCCAGGAGCAGCTCATCGTCGAGCTTTACTCGAAGTAAGGCTTGTCTTTGCCGCACGGCCCGCGCATCGCGGGTCGTGCGGCATCATGGTTGTAGGCGAGCGGCGTCAAATAGCGGGCGTCGCCGTGAAAGAGGAGAAAACGCATGCTTATCGCACAGCGTCCCAGCCTCGTCGAGGAATCTCTCGAAGAGCACCGCTCCAAGTTCGTCATCGAGCCGCTGGAGCCGGGCTTCGGCTACACCATCGGCAACTCGGTCCGCCGCACGCTGCTCTCGTCCATTCCGGGCGCGGCCGTCACGAGCATCCGCATCGAGGGCGTGCTGCACGAGTTCTCCACCGTCCCCGGGGTCAAGGAGGATGTCACCGACATCATCCTGAACCTGAAGGCGCTGGTGGTCTCGTCCGAGCATGACGAGCCGGTGGTCATGTACCTGCGCAAGCAGGGCCCTGGCGAGGTCACCGCCGCCGACATCGCGCCTCCGGCCGGTGTCGAGGTGCACAACCCCGACCTGCACATCGCCACGCTGAACGGCAAGGCGAAGCTGGAGATGGAGCTGACCGTCGAGCGCGGTCGCGGCTACGTCTCCGCCGCGCAGAACAAGCAGCCGGGCCAGGAGATCGGGCGCATTCCGATCGACTCGATCTACTCCCCGGTCCTCAAGGTCACCTACAAGGTCGAGGCCACCCGTGTCGAGCAGCGCACGGACTTCGACCGCCTGATCCTCGACGTCGAGACCAAGCCGTGCATGAAGCCCCGCGACGCGGTGGCCTCGGCCGGTAAGACCCTCGTCGAGCTCTTCGGCCTGGCCCGCGAGCTCAACGTCGAGGCCGAGGGCATCGACATCGGCCCGTCGCCGACCGACGCGGCTCTGGCCGCCGATCTGGCGCTGCCGATCGAGGAGCTGAACCTCACGGTCCGCTCCTACAACTGCCTCAAGCGCGAGGGCATCCACACCGTGGGTGAGCTCGTGGCGCGCAGCGAGCAGGACCTGCTCGACATAAGGAACTTCGGTGCCAAGTCCATCGAAGAGGTCAAGCAGAAGCTGCACGAGATGGGCCTCGCCCTCAAGGACTCCCCGCCCGGATTCGACCCCACCGCGGTCGCCGGCGGCGGGTACGACGATGAGGACGGCGGCTTCATCGAGACCGAGCAGTACTAGAAATTTCACGTAACGATCGGCTCGCCGATCGGCCCGACCCCGGTACCTGATACGGCCGGGGCGGGTTATCTCCAAGGAGCATTCCATGCCCAAGCCCACCAAGGGCGCCCGCCTCGGCGGTGGCCCGGCGCACGAGCGGCTGATCCTGTCGAACCTCGCCACTCAGCTGTTCCAGCACGGCCGGATCCGTACCACCGAGGCCAAGGCCAAGCGGCTCCGCCCGCTGGCCGAGCGGCTGATCACCAAGGCGAAGAAGGGCGACCTGCACAACCGTCGCCAGGTCATGACGATCGTCCGTGACAAGGGTGTCATTCACCACCTGTTCGCGGAGATCGCCCCGACGTTCGCCGAGCGTCCCGGTGGCTACACCCGGATCACCAAGATCGGTCCCCGGAAGGGCGACAACGCCCCGATGGCGATCATCGAGCTGGTGACCGAGCCGATGAACCCGGTCAAGGTCGCGAAGGCGGCTCCGGCTGAGCCGGTCGCTCCGAAGGCCGACGCGGAGGTTGAGGAGGCTCCGGCCACGGCTGAGGCTCCTGCTGAGGCCGCCGCTGAGACCACCGAGGCTCCGGAAGCCGCTGAGGCTCCCGAGGCCAAGAAGGACGAAGCCTGATATTTCAGGTTCTTGATGGGTCCGGTGTCCGCTCAGGGCGCCGGACCCGTTTGTTTTGATGGGAGAGGATCCGATGGTCAGGTTGCGCCTGGATCTGGGGTATGACGGCACGGATTTCTCCGGGTGGGCACGGCAGCCGGGCCGCAGGACCGTGCAGGGCGAGATTGAGCAGGCGCTCGGCCGAATTCTCCGGGTGGATCCGGCGCCCGCACTGACGGTCGCCGGCCGCACCGACGCCGGAGTGCACGCGCGCGGCCAGGTCGCGCACGTGGACCTGGAGGCCGATGTGGAGCTCCCTGCGCTGCTGCGACGCCTCGCCGGGGTATTGAGCCTAGATGTCAGGGTTCATCGGCTGTCCGTGGCTCCTACCGGTTTCGACGCCCGCTTCTCGGCCCTTTCCCGCCGGTACGGCTACCGCGTCGCGGACGCCCCCGGCGGCGTGGATCCGCTACGTCGGCGCGACATCTACTGGCACAACCGCCCACTCGACGTGGACCTGCTGAACGCCGCCGCCACCCGCCTCCTCGGCGAACACGACTTCGCCGCATTCTGCAAGAAACGCGAAGGCGCCACCACGATCAGAGAACTCCAGCGCCTGGACTGGACCCGCGCTTCCGACGGCGTACTCCTGGCCACAGTCGTCGCGGACGCCTTCTGCCATTCAATGGTCCGCGCCCTGGTCGGCTCCCTCCTAGCAGTCGGCGAGGGCCGCCGCCCAGTCGAATGGCCCGCCGAAGCCCTAGCCCGCGCAGAACGAGACTCCGGCATCCACGTGGCACCCGCTCTCGGCCTCACCCTGGAAGAAGTCCGCTACCCACCAGACCCCGAACTGGCCCTACGAGCCCTGCAAACCCGCCGAGTGCGCGATCTCGCCGCGAACACCTAACGAAATGAGCAGGTCGCCGGGCTATTCGCCGTAATCCGGCACCGTTCACGCAGGCGATGCTTCTCGCCGCACCGGCGCCAAGAGCGGCAGTCTGTAGCGCGCCCTGTTAGAGCCCGCATATAGATTTCAGGCCTCTGGCCTCGGCGAACACTTGGTGAGCACGCAGGTCAATTCGCTGCGGGCCCTAAGAGTCGGCGATGCGTTTTTCGATTATTTCGGCGGTGTGGTCGCGGAAGGCGCCGCTTACTGGGCCGAGGTCCTTTTCCTTTTCGACTGGGGTGTGGCCGTCGGCGTAGGTGGCGTAGCTGAAGACGATGTAGCGGCCCCAGACCATGCCTGCCGCGTAGCCGCCGGAGATGGAGACCCGGTCGGCGCCGGTGTCGGGGTCGCCGTCCAGGCCGCGGAACCAGAGGTTGCCGCCCAGGTTTTTGGTTTTGTCGACCACCAGGGCGGCTTCCTTGGTGGGGAGGACGGCGATACCGGTCGTGACCGCGTACTGCTTGCGGTTGTCCACGTAGGTGGCGCGGAGGACTCGGCGGCACTGTTGCTGGGCGAGGGCCTCGGCGAAGGCGCCGGCGGCGGCCTCCTCACACTTGTCGGTGATGTTCACCTTGACGCGGCGGAAGGTTCGGCCGTCCACGCTGATCCGGGCGTCCGGGAACGCTTCAGCGAGGGTCAGTTTGCGGGGGTCGGTGGCTTCTGAGTCCAGCACGGCCGCTGTCACGGGTGCGGGATCGGGGGCCTCGGCCGAGACGGCGGGTGCGCCGGTGACCGTGGGGGCTTTGCCGGTTGCGGCCGGGTCGCCCGCGTCGGTGTAGGCGAAGTAGGCCGCGGTGCCGATCGCGCCCACCACGATCACCGAGCAGAGCGCGAGCACCGCCTTGCGGCCCGCGCCGCCGGACGAACGCTCCTCGGTTTTGGGCGGGGGCGGCAGTTGCTGGCGGCGGAAGGCCTGCTGCTGCGGTACGGGCGGCAGGACGATGCCCTCGGCCGGGGTGTTCTCGCCGTGAATGCGCCGGAGCGGCGGGGGCGTCGAGTCGGTGACCGGGAACATCACCTCGCGGCGCGGGATCGTGGTCTCGGCCACGGTTTCCTCGGCCGGGGGCGGCATCGGCACCGCGGAACGCCACCTGCCCGGGCCTGGCGGCCACTCGGTGGACTCGGCGGGCCAGGTCAGCCCGGCTTCCCGCTCCCCAGGCAGGGTGACCTGATCCCGCTCATCCTCCTGAGCCTCGTCCGGGCTGCCGCTCTGACCGTCCGGGCCTTCCAGGCTGCCTTGGCCGTCCGAACCGCCTTGGCTGTCCGAACTGCCCTGGCTGTGCTGGTTGCCCTGGTCCTGCTGGTTACCCGGGGTGCCCTGGCCGTGCTGGCTGTCTGGGATGCTCTGGCTGTGCGGGACGTTCTGGTCTTCGGGGCGGGCTTCGGGCCAGGACGGCACGCCGGCGCTCGTCTCCGGGATGACCTCATGCGATTCCTCGGCCCCGTCCGCCAGCTCCTCCGCCGGTACGGCTTCCGCCACCCGGGCCTCGGGAACGGACGGCCAGGAACCGAAACTGGGCCAGTGCTGCCCGACCGGCTCCGGTTCGAAGGCACCTGAAGTGCCGGGCGCGGCAGGCTCGGTGGCCAGGGCTTCGGTGGCCAGGGCTTCGGAGGCGGCCGGTTCGGCAATGGTGGGCTCGGAACTCGCGTGCGCGCCTACCGCCGACGGCCACACCGGCGCATCCGGCTCCGGGGAGGGCGGGAGTGTCTCTCCGGGCGGCTCGTTTTCCGAGGTGGCGGGCAACCGGCCGGGCGCGGACCACGGGCGCAAGGTCGGGCCGGGGTTCTCGGTGGGCGGCCAGTGCCGGGGCACCACCGGAGGATCGTCGCCCTCGGCATCCTCGTCGTGCACGGCCTCGCCGGGCAGGCGCGGCGGCCAGACCGGAACGTCCCCGCGCTCACCAGACCGGACCGGCTCCTGCGCCGCCTCTGCCTCCGCCTCGACGGCGGCGCTCGCGGGCCACTCGGGCAATAACGGCAGCCCCGACCTGGAAGCCTCGGAGGACTCGGGCTGAGGCTCCGACGAGGGCGAGTAGCCGGACGAGTGCGGGGGTGACGGCTCGGACGGGGGCAAGGATGAAGACGCGGATCCGGGCGGGGGCGACGATTGAACCGAAGGTTGAGGCGAAGCCGGAGATGAAGGCGTGGTCGGGGGCGGCCATCCGGCGGGGTCGCCCATCGACTCGCCAGTGGCAGCGGGCCAGACGGGCTGGTCGGCGGAGTCGTTCGCACCGGGCCACACCTGCATCCCAGCGGCGGCCGCGGTGAACGCGGGCGGCGGCTGCCACGGCGGAGCCCCCGGAATCACCGGCGGCGCGGCCTCCACCGCGGGCCCAGAAGTTCCCGGGAAGGAGGACGACCATGCGGTTGGTGCGGCTTCTACAACAGGCCCGGGAACTTCCGGGACGGAGGACGACCACGCGGTTGGTGCGGCTTCTACGACGGGCCCGTGGCCTTCCGGGGCGGAGGATGACCATGCCGGGTCATGGTTCCTGGCGGGCGTGGACTCCACGACAGGCCCGGGAGATTCCGGGATGGAGGACGACCATGCCAGGTCATTGCGGCTGGACGCGCCCTCCTCGGCAACGTCCGGGGCGGAGGATGACCATGCCGGGTCATGGTTACTGGCGGGCGTGGACCCCACGACAGGCCCGGGGGCTTCCGGGATGGAGGGCGACCATGCCAGGTCATTCCGGCTGGACGCGCCCTCCCCGGCAATGTCCGGGACAGAGGGCGACCATGCCGGGTCATGGTTCCTGGCGGGCGCGGACCCCACGATAGGCCCGGGAGGTTCCGGGACGGAGGGTGACCACGTCATGTCGTCTTCCCGGATGGGCGCCGAGAACCAGCTGTAGCCGGGGCGCCACGGGGAGCCCGCGTTCAACTGCAGGTCGTCGCCACGACCGGACTGCCCGAAGCTCGGCGGAGGGACCGCCGAGGCCGCGGGACCGCTGCGGTCGTAGTCGTGTTCGGAACCCGGATCCTGGCCACGCATAGGCGGAAGCGTATCGGCGCAGACGAGATCGGCGTGCCGCTATGGGCGTTTCCGCAGGGCTCCCGAGCCTCTCAGGCGGGGGCGCCGCTGATGGAACGGGTGTCCAGGGCCGCGAAAACGGTCAGGTTGGTGATGTCCACGGCGGCCTGGTTGAGCCGCTTGAGCTCGGACTTCTTCGGTTTGTGCCCGTCCTTGAACTGGAACCAGAGCAGCACCGCGTAGTGCCCGTGATACCAGCCGCCCGCGTACGCCTCGCCCTGGCCGAGGAACTTGCTGATCTCATCCTTGCCGGGCAGCGGCTTGAGGAAGTCCTTCCTCTCCGCCCCGGCGCCCGCGTTCGCGACCTTCTTGGCGCCCGCGGAGGTCTTCAGGTTGGCGACCCCGACGGTGCCGATGACCAGGCCCTTGGCGTCCCGGAAGCTGGCCCGGATGAGCTGGTTGCAACCCGCGTCCTTGAGCGCCTTCTCGAGTTTCGCCCCGGAGATGGCGCCCTTGCAGACCTTGTCGGACTTGTGGGTGGTCCGCTGGTAAGACCGCCCCTCGCTGGTGAACTTGGCCTTGCCGAAGAGCTCTTTGGCGGTGAGGGGTTTCGGGTCGGTCTTGCGGGCCGCGGCGTAGCCGTACTGGCCGGTGGGGCCCTCGGGGAGTGATGGGGTCGCCTTCGGGGCGGCGATCGCCTCGGGGGCCTTCTCGCCGCTGGCGGAGACCCAGAAGGTGACGGCCACGACGAGGACCAGGCCGATGGCGATGGCGGCGATGATCACCGGGGGGCGCCAGAGGGAGGATGTCGGGTAGTCGCGGGAACCCATGGCCTGAGATTAGCCGCCTATCCCATCAGATGCGGACCGGTCAGGAATACCGTCAGTGCCGTCAGGGGTAGCCGAAGTCCTGCGTCCACCAGGGGCCTTCCGGGCCGAGGGTGACGCCGACGCCGGTGGCGGTGAGGCGGCAGTTGAGGATGTTGCCGCGGTGGGTGGAGCTGGCCATCCAGCCGCGTACGGCCTCCTGGGCGGTCTGGTAGCCGCGGGCGATGTTCTCCGCGCCGCCATGCTGGTAACCGGCCCGGGCCATGCGCTGCCAGGGGGTGGCGCCGTTGGGGGACTCATGAACGAAGGAGCCGGAGGCGGCCATCTCGTCCGAGTGGGTCCTGGCCGACTGGACCAGGCGCTGGTCGATCCGGAGCGGGACGCAGCCGTTCTTCTTCGCGCGCTCGGCGTTGACCAGGGCGACCACCTCGTTCTCCAGCGTGACCAGGGAGCCGCTGTCGGAGGAGGAGAGCTCGTCGCCGTTGTGGGTGCTGGTCTGGTCGCCGCCGTACGAGCCGTCGATCATGTTGTTCGAACGGTTGCGCGGCTTCTCGCCGGGGGTGGCGGCCTGGCCGGTGGCGGGGGCGGCGTCCGGGGTGACGGCGCGGGCCACCGGGGCGAGCGCGGACAGGTGCCGCCGCTTGGCCGGGGCCGGCGTGGTGGACGCCTTGGCCTGCGGTGTCGGCTCGTTGTTGCGCAGGAAGACCTCGTCGCTGCCGGCCGGGGTCATGGTCAGGCGGCCGATCACGATGCCGAGCAGCAGAACCGCCGTCACGCATGCGACAAGGCCCAAGAGCGTCCCGCGCCGGGACGTCCATTGGGTATGCCGGGTGTGAGGGGGCTGCGACATTCCGCAGCCAAATATAGGGATTTCCTGGCGTGTTGAAAATGAGAACAGGGTGACGGGATTGACTAGTCAGGTCGGTCAGGCCCTAGACTCGCGCGACTCGGGCTGATCGTTTTGCCGTTTGGCCGGTAGACCGGTAGTCTGCTAGTTCGTTGTGTGTGGATCAGTCCTTCGCTGACTGATGCACGGCGCGTCCGGCGTCATCTCCCGTAAATGGTCCTCCCCACGCTCGTGGGGTGAGTCAGTGGAGACGGAAGGTTGTCGCCGTGTGCCTGCGCAACCTACCGAGAGTTCACATCCAACAGAAGGCACTGCCGTGCGCACGTTCACACCGAAGCCCAACGAGGTCGAGCGTCAGTGGTACGTCATCGACGCGACCGACGTCGTGCTCGGCCGGTTGGCCAGCCACGTCGCGGTCCTGCTCCGTGGCAAGCACAAGCCGATCTTCGCGAACCACGTCGACACCGGTGACTTCGTCATCGTCATCAACGCCGACAAGGTCGCCCTCACCGGCAACAAGCTGCAGCAGAAGAAGGCGTACCGGCACTCCGGCTACCCGGGCGGCCTGCGGTCCGTCACGTACGGCGAGCTGATGGAGAAGCGCCCCGACCGCGCCGTCGAGAAGGCCGTCAAGGGCATGCTGCCCAAGAACGCCCTCGGCCGGAAGATGGTCAAGAAGCTCAAGGTCTACGCCGGTCCCGAGCACCCGCACCAGGCCCAGACGCCGGTGCCCTTCACGATCACCCAGATCGCCCAGTAACGCCGAGCCAGGAAAGTTAAGAGGAGAACCGTGGCTGAGACCACCGGTACCGAGACGCTCGTCGAGGGCGAGCTGGAAGACTTCTCCGCCGAGGAGTTCCCGTCGGAGTACACCACCGAGTCGTCGCCCGCGTCCGACGCCCCCGTGCGCAAGCCGGTCACCACCGGCAACTCGTACGGCACCGGCCGCCGCAAGGAGGCCGTGGCCCGGGTCCGCATCGTGCCCGGCACCGGCAAGTGGACGATCAACGGCCGCTCGCTGGACGCCTACTTCCCGAACAAGGTGCACCAGCAGATCGTGAACGAGCCCTTCGTGGTGCTCGGCGCCGAGGAGCAGTTCGACGTCCTGGCCCGCATCGACGGTGGCGGCGTGACCGGCCAGGCCGGCGCGCTGCGCATGGGCCTGTCCCGCGCGCTGGCCGTGCTGGACGCCGAGACCAACCGCCCCCCGCTCAAGAAGGCCGGCTTCCTCACCCGGGACGCCCGCGCCACCGAGCGGAAGAAGTACGGCCTGAAGAAGGCTCGTAAGGCTCCGCAGTACAGCAAGCGTTAAATTGGGCCGCCTTTTCGGCACCGACGGGGTACGTGGGGTCGCGGGACGCGACCTCACGGCCGAGCTCGCCATGGACCTGTCCGTGGCGGCCGCGCACGTGCTCCGGGACGCCGGGAGGAGCCGCCCGCTCGCCGTCGTAGGCCGGGACCCGCGGGCTTCAGGAGAATTCCTGGAAGCCGCTGTGGTCGCCGGCCTCGCGTCGTCGGGCATGGACGTGCTCCGGCTCGGTGTGCTGCCCACCCCGGCGGTCGCCTACCTGACACCAGCGCTGGGAGCCGACCTCGGGGTCATGCTCTCGGCCTCGCACAATCCCGCGCCCGACAACGGGATCAAGTTCCTCACCCGGGGTGGCTTCAAGCTGCCCGACGCGGTGGAGAACGAGATCGAGGACCGGCTCGGCGAGCCGTGGGAACGCCCGGTCGGCTCCGCCGTGGGCCGGGTCCGGGAGGCGTACGGGGAAGCCAACCGTTACGTCGCCCACCTGCTCACCTCGCTGCCGCACCGGCTGGACGGCCTGCGGGTGGTGGTGGACTGCGCGCACGGCGCCGCCCACATGGTCGCCCCGGAGGCGCTGCGCCGGGCGGGCGCCCAGGTGGACACCATTGGGACCGCTCCAGACGGCTTGAACATCAACGACGGGGTGGGCTCGACCCATCTCGATCCGTTGAAGAAGGCGGTCGTGGCCAAGTCGGCCGATCTGGGCATCGCCTACGACGGCGACGCCGACCGCTGCCTGGCGGTGACCGGCGACGGCGAGGAGATCGACGGCGACCAGATCATGGCGATCCTGGCGCTGGAGATGCGGGCGCAAGGCCGCCTCCAGCGGGACACGGTGGTCGCCACGGTGATGTCCAACCTCGGCTTCAAGCTGGCCCTGCGCGAGGCGGGCGTGACGGTGGTGGAGACCGCCGTCGGCGACCGTTACGTGCTGGAGAAGATGCAGGAGAGCGGCTACAACTTCGGCGGTGAGCAGTCCGGGCATGTGATCATGCTCGACCACGCCACCACCGGGGACGGGCTGCTCACCTCGCTGCACCTGCTGGCCGCGGTGGTGAGCTCAGGCCGCAGCTTGGCCGAGCTCGCCGCGGTGATGACCAAGCTCCCGCAGGTGCTGGTCAACGTCCGCGACGTGAGCAAGGACAAAGCCGCGCACCCGGAGCTGCTGGCCGCGGTGACGCTGGCGGAGGAGGAGCTCGGCGACACCGGCCGGGTGCTGATCCGGCCTAGCGGCACCGAGCCGATGATCCGCGTGATGGTCGAGGCGCAGTCGCACGACCACGCCGAATCCGTGGCCGCCCGCCTGGCGGACACCGTCCGCCAGGTCTGCGATTAATCAGAAACCCGTCCCATAGACAGCCGCAAAGCCGCCGACCAGCGACTCACCGCCGCGGCTGTCCAGATCACGACTTTCTAATTAATAGTTATTCATCGCCGGTCAGCGACAGCCCACGCAGTCGCTGACCGGCCCACAGCACCGCGACCACCGTCACGATCACGATGGCCGGCGCGGCGAAGCTGAGCGCCACGTCCGCCTTGAGGAACGGCGAGGACGACACCTGGTCGGCCAGGGTCTGCCCCCACTGCTGGATCGACAGCTTGCGCGCCCCCGGGACGTACCCGCCGATCGCGCCCTCCCAGACCAGCGCGTAGATGACGCCCACCACGACGGCGTGCTTGGTGAGCACCCCCACCAGCAGGAACACCGCCGCGTACGCGATCCCGGCGAACAGCGCGCCGAACGCGAAGCCGGCGGCCACCCCCGCCTCCGTGCCGATCAGCAGGTAGGCCGCCAGGAACGTCGGCACGGCCGAGAAGGCCACGATCAGCGAGGCGGCCACCGCGAACTTGGTGAGCGCGATCGACGGCCGGGGGATTGGCTTGGACAGCAGATGGATGATCGTGCCGTCCTCGATCTCGGGGGAGATCACGCCGGTGCCCGCGATCAGGCCGAGCAGCGGCAGGATGGTGCCGATCGCGAACTTCTCCATCAGCCTGACGGCGGTGTTCTCGTCGCCGCCGCCGATCAGGCGGAGCAGCACCGCGATGGCGATCAGGGCCAGCGGGAGCGCGGCCAGCAGCCAGATCCGCTTGCGGCCCAGCATCGCCCGGTAGGTGATGGACGCCACGACGGAGTTCATGAGCGCCCGCTCAGGTAGGAGAACACGCTTTCCAGGTCCTCGTCTGTGGGGGACACCTGCCAGAGGTGCACGTTGAGGTCGCGGGCCAGGCGGGGAAGCAGCCGGGTGAAGCGGCGGAAGTCCTCGGTGCGGACCTCCAGGCCCTGCGCGGTGAGGGACACCCCGCCGGAGGAGGCGTCGGCGATCAGGGCGGCGGCCAGGCGGCGGTCGTCGCTGGAGCGCACCCGGAACAGGTGCGGGCGGTCGGTCATCCGCCGCCGGATCTCCCGGTAGTCGCCGGAGGCCGCGTGTCGGCCCGCGACCAGCACCTCGATCTGCTGGGCGACCCGCTCCACCTCCTCCAGGATGTGCGAGCTGAACAGGATCGTCCGCCCGGCCGCGCCCAGCTTCCTGACCAGGTCCATCAGGTGCAGTCGCTGGCGCGGGTCCATGCCGTTGAACGGCTCGTCCAGCAGCAGCACCTGCGGCTCGTGCACGAGCGCCCCGGCGACCTTGACGCGCTGGCGCATGCCCTTGGAGTAGGTCTCGATCCTGCGGTCCTTGGCGGCCGTCATCTCGACCAATTCGAGGGCGCGCTCGGCGGCGTCGTCCTGCAGGCCGTGCAGGCGGGCGGCGGAGCGCACGAACTGCCAGCCGGTGAGGAAGCCGTAGACGCCCTCCCGTTCCGGGACCAGGCCGATGGTGCGGTAGATCTCGTGGTTGCGCCAGATCTGCTTGCCGTCCAGGGTGGCGGTGCCGCCGGAGGTGGCCAGGAAGCCGGCCATCAGGTGCAGCAGGGTGGACTTGCCGGCGCCGTTGGGGCCGAGCAGGCCGGTGACGCCCGGGCCGATGGTCATGGTGACGTCGTTGACGGCCACCACGTTGCCGTACCAGCGGGAGACCTGCTTCAGCTCGATCACGCTCATGAGGCCGCCGCTTTCCGGTAGCGCAGGAACAGGGCGGACAGCGCGAGCGCGATGACCGCCAGGGCGATAGCCGCAGGCCCGAACCCCGGCGGATAGCCCTCGCCGTTGCTGGGATCGGTGCCGAACAGATTCACCTGTACGGCATCCACCAGGAAGAAGGGATTGATGAGAATGCTCCACTTGGCGGCGTTGTCGAGCCCTTCCGACAGGAGCACGCCGAAGAACACCGCCGAGGCGGCCAGCGTGAACATGTAGAAGGCGATCACCGAGGCCACGCCGAGCCCGCGCCGGGGCGTGAACGAGGCCAGCGCAAGACCGATCGACGCCAGCAGCACCGCGAAGATCAGGCTGCCGCCCATCGCGGCCAGGTAGTCGCCGTGGTGCACGGGGGTCTCCAGCTCGACCAGCAGCTCGCCGATGTAGATCAGCGTCAGCGGCACGGCCATCAGCAGGAACAGCGCCACCGTCAGCGCGACGAACTTGGCGCCCACGTAGTCGAGCACCGTGACCGGCCGGGACAGGTAGAGCGGCAGCACCCGGAACCGCAGATCCGGCGCCACCAGGTAGGGCGACTGCGCGGCCAGGAACACCGCCAGCACCGCCTGCATGGTCACCGCGAGCCCGGTGTAGGGCAGCGGCTGCTGCTTGAGCAGGGCCATCACCGCGATGGACACCACGGCGGGCAGCAGCATGGTGGCCGCCACCAGGAATGGGATGATCTTCGATCGGGCCGGCCGGCCCAGGCCGAAGGCGCCGCGCAGGCTGTGCAGCGCGAGCGCGGTGGCGGCGTAGCCCCGGCTGAGCCGTACGCCGTCGTAGTGGCGATAGCCGATGTCGTGGATGACACCTGTGGGTTGGGTCACTTGAACACGTCCTCGATGCGGCCGTGCCGCTGTTCCAGCCGTACCAGATTGAGGTCCAGGTCGCAGAGCGCGTCCCTGAGCACGTCGAAGGTCTCGTCGGCGCGGACCTGGACGGTGATCAGGCGGCCCTCCACGGCCACCGCCTCGCCCGCCTCGGTGAGGTGGCCGGCCAGCAGCTCCCAGCCTTCCTCGACCTCGACGGAGACGGCCTGGGTGACCTGGGTGAGCTCGCCGATGGCGGAGGAGCGCAGCAGCCGGCCGCCGTCGATGACGATGACGTGGTCGCAGATGCGTTCCAGCTCGCCGAGCAGGTGCGAGGTGACCAGCACGCTGATGCCGAACTCGCTGCCGATCCGGCGGATCAGGGCGAGCATCTCGTCGCGGCCCTGCGGGTCCAGGCCGTTGGTGGGCTCGTCCAGGAAGACGACCTTCGGGTCGTGCACCAGCGCCTGGGCCAGCTTCACCCGCTGCTTCATGCCGGTGGAGTAGCCGCCGATGGGGCGGTAACGCTCCTCGTGCAGGCCGACGTGGCGGAGCGTGTCGGCCGCGCGCTCCCGGGCGGCGGTGCGCGGCAGGCCGGACATCTGGGCCATGTGCACGACGAACTCGGTGGCCGACACGTCGGGTGGCAGGCATTCGTGCTCGGGCATGTAGCCCACGATGCGCCTGATCTCCAGGCCTTGCACGGCCGAGTCCATGCCGAGCACGGACGCGCGGCCCGCACTGGCGGGGAGCAGCCCCAGCAGGATCTTGATCAGCGTGGACTTGCCCGCGCCGTTGGCGCCCACCAGGCCGGTGACGCCCGTTCCGGCGGCGACCGTGAGCTGGTCGAGCGCGGTGACGCGGGGGAACCGCTTGGTGAGACCCTCGGTTGCGAGGATTGTCATGATCCGGACAGTACCGCTCCGACCAGCCGGGTGGCCTCAGTCAAAAGGAGGAGGTTGCTCGCGTCGCCCTCGTCCTCGGTGGGTAAGCGGGACGGCGCGGTGGTAGCGGGCGCCGAGGTAGTGCTGGGTGAGCAGGGTCAGGGTGCCGGCCACGATCATGCCGAGGATGTTGACGGCCAGCTGGAGCGCGGATGCGCCCACGTCCCCCCAGGCGCCCAGCGCGAGCGCCACCGAGGCGTATCCGGCGGCCGGGACCGTGGTCACCGAGATGAACACGCCGACCAGTGCGGACGACTTGCCCGCCGTGATCGAGAGCACCCCCGCCGTCCCCGCCAGCAGCGCCACAATAAATGACCATTTATCGGGCTTTACGATGAACTCGACTTCGGGGTGGCTGTCGAGCATGGTGGCGTCGATCCAGCCGAGCCAGGTGGACACCAGGGCGCAGGCGAAAGTGATCGCCATCGCGACCGCGAAGCCGACGGCCAGCGCGCGGACCGCGCGGGCGATCAGGTGGGGGCGGCGGCGCAGCAGGCCGAAGGAGATGGCCGCGATCGCGCCGAACTCGGGGCCGAGCACCATCGCGCCCACGATCAGGATCGGCGAGCCGACGACCACGCCGATCCCCGCGATCTGGGTGGCGATGGCGAGGAACGTGAGGAAAGCCCAGGTGATCCGGGTGTCGTCGTCCACGCGCTGGGCGAGCTCCTCCCAGACGACCGCGTCCTCACCCTGGCCGGGCGCCTCCTGTTCGGCCCGGTCGGCGGCGTCGGAAAGCATCAGATCCACGTTCTCGACCGCGATCGACATGCCCAGCTTCGTGAGGTGTTCGATCACCTCGTTGGCGGCCTCCCTGGCGAGGTCGAACATCAGCAGGTCGCCGGGGGGTTCCTGGGCGACGCCCGGCAGGACGACGAGGTTGGTGAGCCCAGGGGACTGCCGCAGCAGGGCGACCGCCGCGTCGGTGTGTTCCCGGGGGCTGATCACACGCAGATGGAGCACGAGCACACAGTACTCACGGCGGAACGGGCAGTCCGGCATACCGGAGGGCTTCTGCGGTGCTCATCGCGCTGCCCCGGGCGGCCGCCCAGGCGTAGGAATCCTCCGCCAGGGTGGCTTTCAGCCGGGCGCGCAGCGAGTTCGCCCAGCGGACCTGCGGGCGCTCGGCGAAGGCACCGCCGGAGGTAAGCGTGATGTCGGCGGCGTGCAGCAATATGGCCGCGTGCACTGGCCGATCCTGAGCCGCTGCGAGCGCCGCCGCCAGATCCAGCGCGGGACCCAGGATGCGCTGGGCGGCGTAGGGACCTTCGTGCTGGTCGAGCACCGCGGCCAAACCCTCCCGCAGATGGCCGGGAACCTGGTCATGGCGGCCCTCGTGCAAAGCCAGCCAGGCGTGGCTCAACCAGTAGGACGCCACCGCCGCCGGTGGGAAACCGGCCACCTCGACCGCGCCGAGGGCCCGCGCCACCGCGTCCGCGTCGGCGTAGATCCAGGCCAGCTCGGCCCGCGCCACCTCGACCTCGGTCCCGCCGAACCGGTCCCCGAGACCGCGGAACAGCGCCTGCGCCTCGTCCAGGTCCGCGGCCACGCCGTCCAGGTCGCCGATGTGGCCCCGGGTGAGCGCGCACGCCATCAGCGTCCGCGCCAGCGAATAGGGCTCGCCGTGCGTCCGGGCCAGCGCCACCGCCTGGCCCCCGAACTCGGCCACCGCGCGCCGATCCCCCCGATAGACGTTCACCGACGCCAGGCAGGACAGCGCGAGCACCTGCCACTTTCCCGCGCCCTGCTTCTCAGCCAGGTCGAGCGCAGCCTGGAAAAATCCCTCCGCCTCATCGACGGACGCTCGCAACGACAGGAACCCGGCGCCGATCAGCGCACGCGACAGCAACTCGGGCGGCCCATCCGGGATCTCCAGCAGGCGCCGCAACCAGGCCAGTGCCTCCCCGATCGCGGTGTGCCGCCAGAACCAGCACAACGCCGCCGCGAACCGCAGCGCCACCTCCCGCTCCCCGGCGGCCAGCGTCCACGCCGTGGCGATCCGCAGATTCGCGTACTCCTCCCGGAGCACGCCCAGCCAGTGCCCCCGCCGGGCGCCGCGCCGCTCCTCGTTCGCCTGCTCGGCCAGCCGGCAGAAATACCGCGCGTGCCGCGCCCTGATGGCCTCCGGCTCCACCAGTCGCTCCTCCGCGTACTGCCGGAGCGCCACCAGCATGCGATACCGCGACCCCGGCTCGGCCAGCACCAGCGACCGCTCCACGAGCGTCCCAAGCCCATCCAGTACGGCTGTCGCGGACAGCCCGTCATCCGCGCACACCGCTTCGGCGGCCTCCAGCGTGAACCCATCCCGGAACACCGCGAGCCGGGCGAAGACCAGCCGCTCGGTCTCGCTCAGCAGCACATGGCTCCAGTCCACGGCGGCGCGGAGCGACCGGTGCCGGGTGCCCGTGCGCGTGCTCGCCAGCAGGTCGAGCTGGTGATCCAGCCGGTCGGCGACCTGGGCGGCGGAGAACGCGCGCAGCCGTCCGACCGCGAGCTCGATCGCCAGCGGTAGCCCGTCCACCGCCCGGCACACGCGGGCCACATCGGCGGCGGGCACCTCGAACTCGGGGTCGATCTGGCGTGCCCTGGCCAGGAACAGGCGGCCGGCGTCGGAGGCCGCGACGGCCTCTTGGGTGTCGGCGGCGGGCACGTCCAGCGGGCGGAGCAGGTGCACCCGTTCGTCGCCGAGGCCGAGGAGTTCGCGGCTGGTGGCCAGGACGCGGAGGTTCGGGCAGGCGGTCAGCAGGGCGGCGATCACGCGGCGGACCTCCGCGATCAGGTGTTCGCAGTTGTCCAGCAGGAGCAGGGCGCGGCGGTGGCCGAGCCAGCGGGTGACGCTGGTGAGCGGGTCGCCGTGCGGGTCGCCGGGGGCGCGGAGGGCGGTCAGCAGGGCGGGGGCCACGCTGTCGGGGGTTTCCACGCTGCCCAGCCAGATCACGCCCACCCCGGCGGGCGGGTCGGCGGCGGAGGCGGCCTCCAGGGCCAGGCGGGTCTTGCCGACGCCGGGCGGGCCGATCAGGGTGACCAGGCGGTGGGTGGCGAGCAGGGCGGCGATCGTGGTCAGGTCGCCGGTGCGGCCGACCAGGGTGCCGGGGGTGGGGGCGGGGAG
>NZ_BLAE01000092.1:30120-39580 GCF_009687865.1 Acrocarpospora macrocephala | reverse complement strand
AATAATTGATAAAGACAGACATCGCTAAACAATATCGAGACGACATTCGAATTATATGGCCTTTAAGCGGATGGGGGCATAGAGTCTGAAATGCCGCGTGAAATATAAAACGCGATTATCCGTTTTCGAAGTGGGACACCATGGCCACCGCAGCACGCCGCACGAGATTCCATCTACCGAAATCGAACGACGCGGGTACCACCGCGCAGTCATCCACGCGGGAGAGGTCGGCAGCAGCGTATGTGTGGGCGATCGCCCGCCTGGCGCTGGGCTGGATCTTCTTGTGGGCATTCCTGGACAAGGCTTTCGGGCTCGGTCACGCCACGACCGGCGCGAAGGCATGGATCAACGGCGGCCACCCGACCGAGGGATTCCTGAAGTCCGGGACCAAGGGCCCGTTCGCCAGCCTCTACCAGAACATGGCCGGGGCGGTCCTGGCGGACTGGCTGTTCATGCTCGGTCTCGCCGGTATCGGCACCGCCCTCATGCTCGGGATCGGGATGCGGATCGCGGCGGGTGCGGGTGCGCTGCTGATGGTGCTGATGTGGACCGCGGTCCTCCCGCCGGCCAGCAACCCCTTCATGGACGACCATCTCATCTATGCCGTACTGCTGGTGGGGCTGGCTCTGGTCAGAGCCGGGGACACCCTCGGCCTGGGCCGCTGGTGGCGCAACACCCGCGCGGTCCGCGAGCGTCCCTTCCTGATCTGACCGCGGGCCGAACGCGCTGACGGCGCTGGCCGCACTGACCCGGACCTTCGCCACCCTGATCCGTGACGGGACCGCCGAGCGAGTGCTCTCCAACGGGCTGGCGCCCGGTGACGTGGTGCTGCTTGAAGCGGGCGACAAGGCCCGGCCGGGATGTGCGATCTCCACCCCGCCGACGCTTAGCCGGCGGGTCGTTGGTACGCCTGCTACTCGCCGTTCACGCTGGCCAACGGGTCGTCGATTAGCCGTTGATGCGCCAGGTTGGTTCGATGATGGTCCACTCGGCGGCCCAGGCCTGGCGGGCGCGGCGGGCGGTCAGCATTCGGGTGGTCAGGAGGAGGAGGCTGACCAGAGCCAGGGCGAAGAGGGGGATGCCGATGCCGACGGTCATGCCGGAGATCAAGGTGGTCTCGCGGTCTCGGGGGCGGGGGACGATCTCGCCGCGGTTGTCGATCCAGACGTGGACGGTCTGGCCCTTCTGCCACATGGCGGGCGCGTCGATCAGGCCTTGGTGCGGGACGCCGTTCAGGGATTTCCAGGTGGCCATGGCGGGGCCCGCGGCGGGGGCGGAGAGCGAGACCTTCGGGCCCGCTGTCTCCAGGAGGGTGGCGTCGACCCGGTGCCGGGTCCGCTGCTGTTCCACTTCCAGGCCGAGGCCGTACCGATAGGTCCGTACGCCGAGGAGCACGCCGAACACGACCGAGGCCAGCACGCCGATCACGGACATCAGCCGGATCGCCGCCTCCACCCGGTCGCTGCGCCGGCGCAGCGGGTTACGGTCGAGCCCCAGCCATCGGATGAGCCGGGTAACGGGACCGCGCGAAACAGGATTCTGGACCATCTCACACCTCATCTGGTGAGTACCACCCAGAATCCGGTTTATGCCTGTTTAGAGCGTCAAAGGAAGGTGAGCTGGAAATCTAGTGACTCGCGAGCCTCGTTGTTTACCAGATCAGATCACGAGAATGGTTGCCCGTGCCCGCCGACCGCGTGGTGGGCTACGCTCGCGGAGTGTCGCGCGTTCTCGTCTCCGCCGCCCTGGTCGCCGCCGCGCTCCTCCTCGCGGGATGTGGCAGTGACGCGCCACCGGTGAGCCGGCCGTCGGCGCTGGCGATTCCCGATGGTTTCACCCGGGTCGGCGGACTCTCCAACGGCCTGGTGATGGCGATCCCTTCGAGCTGGCGTTCGGTGGACCTGTCCAAGACCGACTTCGAGAAGGAGCTGGAGGCCAGCGGCCTGAGCGGCGCCACCCTGGAACAGGCCAAGACCAGCCTCCGATCCCTCCAGAAGAGCAAGGCCCTGTACGCGATGGACCCCGCCTCGCAGCAGGAGTCCCCCGACGGCTTCGTCACCAACCTCAACGGCTTCTGCCAGCCCAGCGTGGGCGCCTCCGCCGACGCACTGATCGAGATAGCCAAACAGCAGCTCACCACGGTCAACGCCAAGGTCTCCGAAGCCGCCGCCGTCCCCCTGGGCAACGGCACCGCCGTACGAATCCGCTACACGCTGCCCCTGGGGAAGGCCCTCATCAACGGCACCCAGTACTACGTCCCCTCCGACAAGGGCCGCACCTGCGTGGTCACCCTCAGCACCGACCTGACCGGCAAGAACGCCCTGTTCGACCAGATCGGCGGCACCATCCGCCCGGTCTAGAAAGGCTCGTCGAAAGTGACGTTGCCGGGTATCGCGGTTTGGTAGGCGGAGACGCGGCGTTCGAAGAAGTTGGCTAGTTCCTGGACGTCCTGGAGTTCCATGAAGGGGAATGGGTTGGGGGTGTTGTAGCGGGTGGGGAGGCCGAGGCGGGTTAGGCGTTGGTCGGCGACGTATTGGAGGTAGTCGCCCATTTGGGGGGCGGTGAGGCCGGAGAGGCCGTCGCCGCAGAGGTCGTGGGCGAAGGAGAGTTCGGCGGCTACGGCTTCTTCGATCATCTGGGTGACCTGGGTGGCGAAGGTGGTGTCGAAGAGGGCGGGTTCCTCGGCGCGTACGGTGTCGATGACGCTGAAGGCGAATTCCATGTGCATGGATTCGTCGCGGAAGACCCAGTTGGTGCCGGCGGCCAGGCCGTTGAGCAGGCCGCGGGAGCGGAGCCAGTAGACGTAGGCGAAGGCGCCGTAGAAGAACAGGCCCTCGATGCAAGCCGCGAAGCAGACCAGGTTGAGCAGGAAGGCGCGGCGGTCGGCGCGGGTCTCCAGGCGGGACAGGCCTTCGATGGAGTCGATCCAGCGGAAGCAGAACTCGGCTTTGGCGCGGATGGAGGGGATGTGCTCGACGGCGGCGAAGGCTTTGGCGCGTTCGGCGGGGTCGGGCAGGTAGGTGTCCAGCAGGGTCAGGTAGAACTGCACGTGGACGGCTTCCTCGAACAGCTGGCGGCTCAGGTAGAGGCGGGCTTCGGGGGCGTTGACGTGCTGGTAGAGGTTGAGCACCAGGTTGTTGGCGACGATCGAGTCGCCGGTGGCGAAGAACGCGACCAGGCGGTTGATCAGATGCCGCTCGCCGGGGCCGAGTCTGGCCAGGTCGGCGAGGTCGGTGTGCAGGTCGACCTCCTCCACCGTCCAGGTGTTGCGGATCGCGGCCCGGTAGCGCTCGTAGAACTCGGGGTAGCGCATCGGGCGCAGGGTCAGGTCCATTCCAGGGTCGAGCAGCATTACTGGCACGCCTCGCAGGTCTCGGGGTTCTCCAGCGAACAGGCGACCGCTTCGGCGGCCACGGTGGTCTGCGCGATGCGGGTGGCCGGGCGGGAGCGCAGGTAGTACGTCGTTTTCAGGCCGCTCTTCCAGGCGTAGGCGTACATGGAGGAGAGCTTGCCGATCGTCGGCGTGGCCATGAACAGGTTGAGCGACTGCGCCTGGTCGATGTACGGCTGCCGCCCCGCCGCCAGGTCGATGAGCGCCTTCTGCGGGAGCTCCCACGCCGTCCGGTAGAGCAGCCTGAGGTCGCCGGGAATTTCGGGAATGTCCTGAACCGAGCCGTCGGCGCGTTTGATCGCGTCCCTGATCCGCTGGGTCCACAGCCCGCGCGCCTGGAGATCGCGTACGAGGTAGCGGTTGACCTGGAGAAACTCGCCGGAGAGGGTTTCGCGTTTGAAGACGTTGGAGACCTGGGGCTCGACGCATTCGTAGCAGCCGGCGATGGACGCGATGGTGGCGGTCGGGGCGATGGCGACGAGCAGCGAGTTGCGCAGCCCGGTTCGCGCGATCCTGGCCCGCAGGCGATCCCATTCGGGGTTGCCGGGAACGTCGAAATGATCCGGGTGCAGGACGCCGCGCGCGGCGCGGGTGTCGGCGTAGGCGGGGTGCGGGCCGCGTTCCTCGGCCAGGTCGGCGGAGGTCGCGTACGCGGCGAGCGCGATCTCCTCGGCGATCCGGGTGGAGAGCGCCAGGGCCTCCGGCGAGTCGAACGGCAGCCGCAGCGCGAAGAACACGTCGGCCAGACCCATCACGCCGAGCCCGATCGGCCGCCAGCGAAGGTTGGCGACCTCGGCTTCGGGCGTCGGATAGAAGCCCAGGTCGATCGTGCGGTCCAGGACGCGTACGGCACTGCGGACGGTCGCGCGCAGCCGTACCAGATCGACGCCGTCCGGAGTGAGATGCGCGGCCAGATTGATGGAGCCGAGGTTGCAGACGGCGGTCTCGCGGTCGGTGGTGACCTCCAGGATCTCGGTGCACAGGTTGGACAGGTGGATCACGTTCTCCGGGAGCGCCGTCTGGTTGGAGGCGCGGTTGGCGGCGTCCTTGAAGGTCATCCAGCCGTTGCCGGTCTGAGCGAGGGTGCGCATCATCCGGCCGTACAGGGTGCGGGCCGGGAGCTGCTTGACGAAGCGGCCGTCGGCTTCAGCGGCGCGGTAGGCGGTGTCGAAGGCGGAGCCGTACAGGTCGACGAGGTGGGGGACCTCTTTGGGGTCGAAGAGGGACCAGGGTTCGTCGGCTTCGACCCGGCGCATGAACTCGTCCGGCACCCAGTTGGCCAGGTTGAGATTGTGCGTCCGGCGCGCGTCCTCACCGGTGTTGTCGCGCAGTTCCAGGAACTCCTCGATGTCGGCGTGCCAGGTCTCCAGGTAGACGCAGGCCGCGCCCTTGCGCCTGCCGCCCTGGTTGACGGCGGCCACGGAGGCGTCGAGGGTGCGCAGCCAGGGCACGATGCCGTTGGACAGGCCGTTGGTGCCCCGGATCAGGCTGCCCCGGGAGCGGACGCGGCTCCACGAGACGCCGATGCCGCCCGCGTACTTGGACAGCCTGGCGATCTGGGCGTATCGCTCGTAGATGCCCTCCAGCTCGTCCCGGGGCGAGTCGAGCAGGAAACAGGAGGACAGCTGAGGGCGGCGCGCGCCGGAGTTGAACAGGGTGGGCGAGCTGGGCAGGTAGGCGAAGTCGGCCATCAGGCGGTAGAGCTCGTCGGCTTCCGCGACCGTCCCGGCCAAGCCGCAGGCCACCCGGAGGAAGAAGTGCTGCGGGCGTTCCAGCACGCGGCGGGTCTCGGGATGGCGGAGCAGGTAACGGTCATAGACGGTACGCAGGCCGAAATACTCGAACCGGTCGTCATCGCCGATCAGCTCGTTCAGCTTGTCCGCGTGCGCGGCGACGAAATCGGCCAGCCGGTCCTGGATCAGCCCGGCCCGGTGGGTCGCGGCGATCGACTCCGCGAACGTGCGCACCCCTTCGGCGGCGGCCTCGTCGGCGATCAGCTCACCGAGCAGCCGGGCGGCCCGTTTCGAGTGCTCCGGATCGGTGATCACCCCGGCCGCCGCGGCCTCGATCATCGCCCATCGATCGGTCATCTGCTCTCCCTCGCGAGTCCGGCGCCTCCGGGTCCGGGGGTTACGGCACGCGTCGGAGCAGCGCGAAGGATCGCGTCACTCGTCGGCGGGCCCTCCCACGAGGCCCGGCACAACCCGGCGCGGGCATCGGCCCGCGCGTCGGCCACTGGCAGGTCTTCGGACTCGCGGGCGTCCTACTGGCCGTGGCTTCCCAGGCGCGTGCGCGCCCAGTGCCTGTGACGGCGGTCGTTCCCGCTCACCGCTGCGGGGCAGTCCCGGAATCACACCGGGTTCCCTTTTCACACCCCTCTGAGGAGTGAACCAGCAACGTCGAGAATCCTACATCTAGTGCCGTGCAGATCCGCAACCCCAACAGGTTGTGTTCTAAAGCACCCCAAGATCGGCCAGCACGTCCCTGGCGCGGTACGCTTCGGTGGCCAGCCACGTCCGGAAATCGGCGTCGGCCAGATACATGGGCGCCCACCGGTTCCGCAGCAGGAGGTGCCGCCAGGCCGCCGAGTCGCCGAGGTCGTGGCAGGCGTCCAGCAGCCGGGTCCTGTCCTCGTCGGCGAGCGCGCCGGGCGCGAGCAGCCCCCGCCAGTTCGCGTACGTGAGACGCGCGCCGGATTCCATCAAGGTCGGCGCGTCCACGCCGGGAATGCGTTCGGGGGCGGACACCGCGAGCGCCCTGAGCACGCCCGTCCTGAGGCGGGGTTCCAGGTCGCGGTAGCCGCCGATGCCGACCGCGAACCTGCCGTCCAAGAGTGCCTCGACCACCTGGGGGGTGTCGGCGAAAGGGGCGTATCTGAGCAGTCGGGCGTCCGCGCCGAGGCCGCGGGCGGTCAGGCCGTACAGGACGTGATCGGGGCTGCCGGGGCCGCGGCCTGCCATCTCGACGGAGGCGGGGTCCCGGAGCAACAGCCTGGCCAGACCGTCGAAGTCGCGGAACCGGGAGCGCGGCGCGGCGACGAACAGCAGCCACTCCCCCGCCATCCTGGCCAGCGGCGTGGTGCTGGCGATGAGCGCGCCGGCGTCGTTGCCCGCCGCGGCCGCGACCAGCGCGGGCCCGGCCACCATCAGCCGGTCGGAGCGCCGGGCCCGGGCGAACTCGGCGATCGTCACGATGCCGCCGTCGCACGGCGCGATCATGATCTTGGGGAGCCGGCCGCGCGCCTCGGCCATGGTCGCGAAGGCCCGGGGAAACAGGTCCCCCGCCGGCGCCGGGACGAACAGGAGAACGGGCCGGGCGAACCTCCGATCCGGCCCAGGCGCGCAGCCCAGGGCCACAGCGAGCGTTCCCGCCCCCCACGCGAGAAACCGGCGACGCCGCAAATCCCACCACTTCCCCCCATAGTGACACTAAGCGTATAACTCAGGACATAACGTCACATCGGGCGGGGTTGACAGGAGATCAATCGTCAATTAACTAATTCATTAATGGAATGAGGTGAACCTTGATCGATTTCACGCTCGACCGGAAGTCGGGCACGGCCACGTACGCCCAGCTGATCCAGCAGGTCGAGCACGCGCTGCGGCTCGGGCTGCTCATGCCCGGAGATCAACTCCCGACCGCCAAGCAGGTCGTCGGGCGACTGGCCATCAACCCGAACACCGTGCTTCGTGCCTATAGGGAGCTAGAAGCGCGCGGCCTGGTGGAGGCCCTGCCCGGTCTGGGGACGTTCGTCCGGCGCTCGCTGGTCGCGCCGCACGACCCGGAGCTGGAAGCCTCCCTGGGCGAATGGGTGGCCACCGCCCGCGAGGCGGGGCTCGGCGACGACGACATGCGCTCGCTGCTCGAATTCGCGCTCTCCGGCCACCGCAGGGAGATCGCGTGATCGCCCTGGAGGCCGCGGGGCTCGGCAAGCGCTACCGCGACACCTGGGCGTTACGCGAGGTCTTCCTGAGCGTGCCGCAGGGCCGGGTCGTCGCCCTGGTCGGCCCCAACGGCGCCGGCAAGAGCACCCTGATGCGGGTAGCCGTCGGCCTGAGCCGCCCCACCACCGGCCGGCTGCGCGTCTTCGGCGAGGAGCCGTACGGCGAGACGCTGGAGCGGGTGGCGTACGTGGCCCAGGACAAACCCCTCTACGACGAGTTCACCGTCGGCGAGATGATCCGTGTCGGCGAGCGGCTCAACCCGCGCTTCGACGCCAAGGGCGCCACCCGCCGGCTGAACGACCTGAACGTCCCGGGCCGGGCCCGCGTGCACACTCTGTCCGGCGGCCAGCGCGCCCAGGTGGCGATCACCCTCGCGGTGGCCAAGCGGGCCGACCTGATCGTGCTGGACGAGCCGCTCGCCAGCCTGGATCCGCTGGCCCGGCACGAGGTCATGGAAGGCCTGATGATGGCGGTCGCCGACACCGGCATGACCGTCCTGCTCTCCTCGCACGTGATCGCCGAACTCGAGGAGGTGTGCGATCATCTGGTGCTGCTGTCCCGGGGCCGGGTGCAGGTGGCCGGGGACATCGAGGAGATCCTCCAGGGGCATCGCCTGCTGGTCGGACCGGCCGGAACCGTTCCCGGCGGGTCGTACGAGGTGATCGGCGAGCACCGGACCGAACGCCAGACGAGCCTGCTCGCCCGGCTGAGCGACCCGGTCCACGACCCGCGCTGGACCGCGCGCGAGCTGTCCCTGCAGGACGTGGTGCTCGGCTACATGCGCTCCCCCGACGTCACGCACTACCCGCCGCCCGTGCTCGCGGAAAGGGGTGACGTCGCATGAGCTGGCTCGCGTTCCGGCAGCACCGCGGCCGGATGATCGGGATGGGGCTGATCTTCGTCCTGTGGGGCGGCCTCTGCGGGATGGAGCTCTATGCCCCCGTGCTGTCCGGCATGTCGGCGATGGTCTTCGCCTACATCCCGCTCGTGTTCGGCGTCTTCCTGGGCGCGCCCATCGTCTCCCGCGAGTACGAGCGCGGCACCCACCAGTTCGCCTGGACCCAGAGCGTCTCCCGGTCGCAGTGGTTCCTCTGGCAGGTGGTCGTGGCGTTGAGCCTGGCGCTGGCCACCACGGCATACATCAGCACGCTGGTCGGGTTCGTCACGCCGGAGTTCACCCTCGAGGTGGACAGCGTCATGTACCCGCTGACCGGTTCCGTGCCGTACGCGTGGGCGGTGTTCGCGGTCGCGACCGGGCTGCTGTGGAGCGCGATCACCCGCAGGACCACGGTGGCGATGGCGGCGGCGTTCTTCGGCGTGGCCGCCAGCCAGTTCATCGCCGAGGGGATGCGCAACCGGTCAGAGGCGGTGTCCCACTGGACTGCGGCGGACATCTGGATCCTGCAGTCGGTGGAGGCGGGGATCCTGGTCGCCATCGCGGGGGTGATGGGCTTGGCCGCCTGGTGGCTGACCGCGCGCCGGGATCCGGCCTGAGGGATTCGAAGGCCTGAGGGATTTGAAGGCCTGAGGGATTTGAAGGCCTGAGGGATTTGAAGGCCTGAGGGATTTGAAGGCCTGGGCCCGCGCCTGGAGGTCGAAGGCGCGGGCCCAGGGGGCTGGAGGGTCAGACGACCGTGCAGCCGGGGATGGTCGGCAGTTGGGTGTTGCCGTTCGGCCGGGTGGCCTGGAACCCGATGCCGGTGGACTGACCGGCGGACAGGTTCCCGTTGTGGGACTGGTTGCTAGCGGTGATGTTCGAGCCGCTGGTGGTGAACTGGGCGTTCCAGCCGCCGGTCATGGCGTGGCCGGACGGCAGCGCGAAGGTGAACGACCAGCCGGAGCGCGGACCGTTGACGGTGATCTGCGCGACGTAGCCGTTGTTCCACGCGTCGAAGTGGACCGTGCAGGTGCCGGTCCCGGTGCCGCCGCCGGTGGTGGTGACCGAGACGGTGTTCGACTGTGGGGAGTTGTTGTTGGCCGCGTCACGAGCCACCACGTAGAACTCGTACTGCGTCGAGGCGGTCAGGCCGGTGGCGGCGAAGCTGGTGCCGGTAGTCGTGCCGACGTTGGTGAACGTGCCGGTGGTGCCCTGCCTGCGGAAGATCGTGTATCCGGCTACGCCGAC
>NZ_BLAE01000092.1:0-29664 GCF_009687865.1 Acrocarpospora macrocephala | reverse complement strand
GGTGTTGTCGGAGGAGGGCGACCAGGACAGGTTGGTGCTGTTGGCGGTGGTGCCCGAGGCGGTCAGGCTGCCCGGGGCGGTGGGCGGGCTGGTGTCGCCGCCACCACCCGTGGTGGTGTAGGTGAAGTTGTTCAAGGTCAGGCCCGCGCCGCCGACCCAGGGCTCGAAACCGGCCTGGACGCTGGTCAGGTACCAGTTGCGCTGCGCGTACCCGCGGTTCACCGCGTCGGTGTAGAAGGTGTTGATGTTGAAGTCCAGCGTGGTGCCGGTGGTGGTCCGGACGTAGGAGATCACGTTCCAGCCGATGTTGCCGAACCAGACCTGCCAGGTCGCGCCCGCCAGCGTGACCGTGGCCACCTGGGAGCCGGAGGGCTGGATCGGGCCCTGCCGGTTGAGCCAGATCATGACCTCGGCGCCGGTGTTCTGGCCGTTGGTCCTGGGGGTCGGGTCGAACCAGAGGTCGTAGGAGGCGTTGTAGGTGCCGCTGCTCGGGTAGGTGTAGCTCACGCTGCTGCGGATGTTGTTGAACGCCGCGTTGTTGGCCTGCATGGGCAGGCTGCTGCCGGTCGAGCAGTTGCCGTAGTGGCAGCCCGCGTAGATCGCCGGGTAGGCGGCCGGGGCGCCGTTGGTGGCGTTGTTGTGGCCTGCGGACTGGATGGTGAAGCCGCCCGCCTGGTTCACGTCGATGCACTGGGGCGTGCTGGCGCCCCAGACGTTGTTCATGACGATGAACCGGCCGGACTGGATGCTGGTCGAACCGAACGTCTCACAGATCACCGGGGCCGCGTTCGCGGGCGTCGCGACGCCGACGACCGTCCCGAGGAGCAGGACGACGGCCAGACCTATGCCTTTCAAGCGTTTCACGGGTCCTCCTGGGGGGGCGTTGGGAGCGCTCCCAGAGACGCTAGATCGGGGCAGGCCAGTCGCCTAAGGACTGTTCGCCGGGTTCCGTGTCCACCTGCTGGAACACCGCATACAAGGCTGAAAGTTACAGCTGCGTGAACCGGTCGGCGGTGTCCACGTAAAGTCGCTCAGCTCACTATCGCGGTCATCCGGTTGTCCGGGATAAGCAGGAGGACGAGCGTGCTCACCGAGATCAGTGCCAGCGCGCCAATGAAGAGGAGATCCAGGCCGCCTCCCCACTGGGTCGCCATGGCGAATCCCGGAACGGTGATGAAGCCGATCCAGAGGAACAGGACGAACGTGGTCCAGCGGGCGCGGGCGCTCCCGCGGAGCAGGCCCGCGGCCAGGCTCGCCAGGAGTGCTCCCGCGAGCAGGGTGGCGATGGCGAGGGGCGCGATCAGGAGCGTCTCCATTTCGAAGGCCTCCTGGCTGAACCGCCACCAGGCGAGCACCGCGAGGACCGCCGCGATCAGGATGAGGAGGGCCGCCGCCCGGTTGGGCGTGGAACGGCGGGAGGTCAGCAAGGGTGCGGCGGCGCAGCCGGTCAGGGCGCCGCCGATCAGTCCCAGGGGCAGGCCGAACGGGAGCACAGGGAGCGAGACGCATCCCGAGAAACCGGCTTCGTAGGCTTCCACGGGGATCGCGACGGTCCCGGACATGCGCCAGCATTGCCGTACGTACACTGACAGCTCTAGCGCGAGGATGACGCCGGGGATGGCGCAGAGCGCCGCCCCGCCGAGCGCACACGCGACGATGCGCCTAGTTTGAATACTCATAAGACCAGAATCGCCGGGGAATTTCCGGTGTCATGAGTACCCGCACTCAAGTACGGAAAGGCCGTCAGCGGGTGCTGACGGCCTTTCCGGGTTGGATCAGGCGCGGGTCCACTTCTGGTTGGCGGTGCCGGCGCAGTCCCAGAGTTGCAGGCGTGCGCCGGCGGCGGGGTTGACTTCGACGATGTCCACGCACCGGTTGGAGGCCGGGTTGATCAGGTCGCCGGCGGCGGTGAGGGTGAAGCGCTGGGCGGCGGTGCCGTTGCAGGTGTAGAGCTGGATCGGCGTGCCGTTGGCGGTTCCGGCGGCCGCGGCGTCCATGCACTTGCCCATCGCGCGGATCGTGCCGTCGCCGTTGATCGACCATTGCTGGGCGACGGTGCCGTTGCAGTCCCACATCTGCAGCCGGGCGGCGTCGACGGGGTTGGCGCTGGGAATGTCGATGCAGCGGCCGTTCAGGTTCGACTTCAGCGCGTTGCCGGTGCCGGGGTTGTCGTTGGTCCAGGCGGAGACGCGGACGTAGTCGATCAGCATCGTCTGCGGGAACGTGGTGCTGGCGTTCGGGCTGCCCGGCCAGTTGCCGCCGACCGCCACGTTCAGGATCATGAAGAACGGGTGGTCGAAGACCCACTGGTTGCCGCGGATGCCGGCGGGCGTGACGCGGAAGTACTCCGAGCCGTCCAGATACCAGATGATGAGGTTGGGCGACCAGTCGATCCGGTAGTTGTGGAAGCCGTCGGCGAGCGGCGCGCCGATCGTGCGGCTGCCGCCGACGCCGCTGCCGCCGGAGTAGCCGGGGCCGTGCACGGTGCCGTAGACGGTGTTGGGCGTGCTGCCGACGTTCTCCATGATGTCGATCTCGCCGGTGGTGGGCCAGTTATTGCCGCCGAGCGTCCAGAACGCCGGCCAGATGCCCTGGCCTCGGGGGATCTTGATGCTGGCCTCGAATCGCCCGTACGCCTGGCTGAACCGGTCGGCGGTCAGGATGCGGCCGGAGGTGTACTGGCAGGTTCCGTAGTGGCACTGGAGGTTGGACGGGTTCTCCCGGCGGGCGGTGATGGCCAGGTGGCCCTGCCCGTCGTGGGACACGTTGCGGGTGGAGTTGGTGTAGTACTGCAGCTCGTTGTTGCCCCAGCCGCCGCCACCGATGTCGAATTTCCACTTGGAGCCGTCGATGGAGGTGCCGGCGGCGCCGTTGAACTCGTCGGACCAGGTGACCGGGCCGATGGCGGCTTCGGCCGGAGTGAGGGCGACCAGGCCGCTGGTCAGGGTGAGGAGCATGGCCGCGGCCGTGAGGAGAAGCCGGGGTTTGCGCATGGAGACCTCCGGTTTGGTCCATCCGGGCACGGACCGTGGGTACTTTAGTGCTTAAATTAAGAGGATGTAACACCGTCGTCATAGACGTTGTCAATAGGAAGGTTTCCTTTTAATTCGCGCTGTTCCCCGTGATCACGGCACGATGTAGTCGCTGTCGCGGGCGTCCGTGATCGCCATGTGACCGGGCGCGTGCCCGATCGCGAATCTGACGCCGCTGGCCATCGCCGCCGCCTGGGTCGTCACGCCGCACGCCCAGAAGACCGGCACTTCACCCGGGCGTATCTCCACGGGGTCTCCGAAGTCGGGCGCCTTCAGGTCGCGAATGCCCAGTTCCTCCGGCTCGCCGACGTGGATGGGTGCGCCGTGCACCGCGGGATACCGCGACGTCACCCGTACGGCCATGGCGACCAGCGACGCCGGAATCGGGCGCATCGACACCACCAGCGGCCCTGACAGCGCGCCCGCCGGGCGGCACGGGATTCCGGTCCGGTACATCGGCACGTTCGAGCCCGCCTCCAGGTGCCGGACGGGAACACCGGCCCGCACCAGCGCGTCCTCGAACGTGAAGCTGCAGCCGAACAGGAACGGCACCAGATCGGCCCGCCAGAACGCGGTCACATCGGACAGTTCCGCCACCGGCACCCCGTCCTCGTACACGACATACCCCGGCAGATCCGTACGCAGGTCGCCACGGAAGATCGACGTCTGGACGGCGCCCTCGTCCCCCACGTCCAGAACCGGGCAGGCGCGCGGGTTACGCTGCGCGAACAGCAGCAGGTCGTACGCATACGCCCGCGGCACCACAAGGAGGTTGGCCTGCGTCCACCCAGGACACAACCCGGCGGTTGGCACCCGCAGCCCGCCCCGGAACCGGGCCCGCGCTTCGTCCGGCGTCATCGCACCTCCGCATACCTCGACATCAGCCAAAATAGCCGCCGCGTAGGCTGCTGTGTGGGGGTACTCATCGGGGGTGAGTCAGGTGCAATACTTCCGCGTGTCCACCGAACACCGTCCTCCCTTCACTGTGATCAAGGTCTGGGGAGAACTCGACATCGCGGCCGAAGCCGAGTTCAGCAAGCACGTCGAGGAGGCCGTGGAGCAGAACCCGGAGCGGCTGCTGTTCGACCTCTCGGAACTGCGTTTCATGGACAGCAGCGGCGTACGCGTGATCCTCGACGTCTACCGGCGGCTCGGCATGGGCGACCGGGTCGCGGTGTGCGGGCTCTCCGCCCGCCTGGAGCGCTCGTTCTACCTGCTCGGAATCACCGGCCGCGTGGGCGGGATGACCAAATACTCCACGCTGGACAGCGCGCTCACCGCTGTCCGCAGCTAAAAAGTCCGGTACGGCGAGTGCCGTACCGGACCGCGTAAAGGCGTTATTCGACGGTGACGCTCTTCGCGAGGTTGCGGGGTTTGTCCACGTCGCGGCCGAGGGCGACGGCGGCGTGGTAGGCGAAGAGCTGCAGCGGAATGGTCAGGAGAATCGGGTCGAGTTCGGTCTCGTTCTTGGGGACCACGATGCAGTCGTCGGCCTGGTCGGCGGTGCGGTGGCCGACCATGAGAATGCGGCCGCTGCGGGCGCGGATCTCGCCCAGCGTGGTGAGATTCTTGTCCAGGAGTTCGTCGTCGGGGACGATCGCGACGGTGGGCATTTCCGGGCCGATGAGGGCGAGCGGCCCGTGCTTGAGTTCGCTCGCGGGATACGCCTCGGCGTGCACGTAGGAGATTTCCTTGAGTTTCTGGGCGCCTTCGCGGGCGACGGGATAACCGCGCACCCGGCCGACGAACATCATTCCCGCCGCGTCCTTCGCGTAGCGCATGGCGAGTTCGCGGATGTGCTCCTCCTGGGTGAGCATTTCCTTGATCTGCTCGGGCAGGCGGCGCAGGCCGTCGCAGATCCGGCGCCCGTCGGCGGGCGACAGGTCCCTGACCCGGCCCAGGTGCAGCGCGAGCAGGGCGAACGCCGCCGAGGTGGAGGTGAACGCCTTCGTGGAGGCGACCGATACCTCAGGGCCCGCGTGCAGGTAAACGCCGCCGTCGCATTCCCGGGCTATCGCGCTGCCGACCGTGTTGACGATGCCGAGAACGCGCCCGCCCTTGCGCTTCAATTCCTGCACGGCCGCGAGCGTGTCATAGGTTTCGCCGGACTGGCTGATCGCGATGTACAGCGTGTCGGCCTCGACGACGGGGCTGCGATACCGGAATTCCGACGCGGGCTCCGCGTCGGCGGGAATTCTGGCGAGTTCCTCGATGAGTTGCGCGCCGATCTGCCCCGAGTAGTACGCGGAACCGCAGCCGATGATTTTCACGCGGCGGAATGAGCGGGATTCGCGGGCGTCCATGTTGAGGCCGCCCAGGTGCGCAATGTGGAATCGGTCGTCGATCCGGCCGCGGAGGGTGCGCCCTACTGTGTCCGGCTGCTCGGAGATCTCTTTCAGCAGGTAGTGCTCGTAACCGCCGGTGTCGTAATGGCCGGTGTCCCAGTCGACCGTGAACGGCTCCTTCGCGGTTTCCCTGGCGTCGCTGGTGAAAGTGGAGAATCCGTCGGCGCGCAGAACCGCGAGCTCACCGTCCTCCAAATGCACGACCTGACGGGTATACCTGACCAGGGCGGCGACGTCGGAGGCAGCGAACATCTCCTTCTCGCCGATGCCGAGCACGATCGGGCTGCCGTTGCGAGCCACCACGACCTCGCCGGGCCGCTCGGCGTCGATCACCGCGATTCCATACGTGCCGACGACCAGTTTCAGCGCCCGCCGCACCGCCTCTTCGAGGCTTTCGGTCTCCTTGGCCGTGCGGGCGATCAGGTGTGACAGCACCTCGGAGTCGGTTTCACTCACGAAAGTGACACCGTCGGCCTCCAGGCGCTGGCGGAGCGCGTCGGCGTTCTCGATGATCCCGTTGTGCACGATGGCGATGCGCTCGTCGGCGGACGGGTGCGGGTGCGCGTTGATATCGCTGGGCACGCCGTGGGTGGCCCAGCGGGTGTGGCCGATGCCGAGGGTGCCCTTGAATCTGGCCGGGACCGCGGCGGCGAGGTCCGCGACCCGGCCTTTTACTTTGCGTATCTTGAGCGCTTTCGCCGCGACGACCGCGACGCCCGCGGAGTCGTACCCCCGGTATTCAAGCCGCTGCAGCCCTTCGAGCAGGATCGGAGCAGCGTCCTTCGGTCCTACATAGGCCACGATTCCGCACATGTCACCCTCCGTAGATAATTCGGCGGAGCTGTCGCGGGGACAGCTCCGGCGCCGTGACCCGCCGGGCCGGCAGCTCGGCGGCGATCCGGCGAAAGATCTCGTCGTTCGCCAGGCCGCGTGACCTGAGTTCGGCGTGCCGGCGGCGGACGTACTCCTCGACGGGTTCGCCGAAGTACGCCAGCACGTCGGCGACCACCCGCGCGGCTTCGCCCGGGCCGAGGGGGGTGGTCCGGGTGAGGTGCGCGATCAGGTCATCATGCGGCACAGGACAGGACCTTACGGAGAGCGGGCGTCGTTTTCCAAGAATCCTGCCCGAAATCGGGCAGGATCACTCCGAAACTATACTGAGAAGCGTCAGTCGGGGTCAGTTGACGGGTCGGAAGTGGTTCAGTCGGATTGCCGGGAATCCTGGCGAAGCAGGGGCGTACCAGATGGGTCACCAGCCGACTCCACATGGTCACGCCTTAATGGGATTTATCCGGATTTATGGGCATCCATTAACGCATCACGACAAGTCCGTGGGGTCCGGCTTGGATCCCCTCACGATGTGACAGATCGGGCCAGATCGGCAGACTAGGTGGGTGCTCGATCCCGTGTTATGCCGCGAACTCGACTCCGTACCCGATTATGATCGTTTCGCCACCGTGGACGAGGTCCACGACGGCCTCATCCGCCTGGCCGCCGCCCATCCTGACTCCGCCGTGATCCGGCGGGTGGGCACCTCCCGGCTCGGGGATCCCATGCTCTGCCTGACCGTCGGCGACGGCCCCCGCGACGTGGTCGTGGCCGCGGGCCCGCACCCGAACGAGCCGATCGGCGGCCTCACCGTCGTGCATCTGGCCGCCCGGCTCTGCGCGGAACCCTCCCTGCGCAAGGCCGCGACCTGGCACATCGTCGGCTGCCTGGACCCCGACGGCACCCGCCTCAACGAGGGCTGGTTCGCCGGGCCCTTCACCAAGGCGCACTACGGCCGCCACTTCTACCGCCCCGCCGGGGACGAACAGGTCGAATGGACCTTCCCCTTCGCCTACAAACGCTCCTACTTCGACCGGGTCATGCCGGAAACGCTGGCGCTGATGCGGTTGATCGACGCCACCCGCCCCGCGTTCATGACCACCCTGCACAACGGCGAACTCGGCGGCGTCTTCTACTACCTCTCCCGGCCCGAACCCGAGCTGCAGGCGATCCTCACCGAACTTCCCGGCTTGTACGGCCTGCCCCTCCACGTCGGCGAACCCGAACACCCCGCCATCACCCAGCTCGCCCCCGCGATCTTCCTCACCCCCCAGATGGAACGCACGTACGACTACGCCGAGGCCCTCGGCCAGGACCCCACCGAGCTGATCACCGGCTCGGCCAGCGACACCTACGCCTCCCGGTACGGCACGCTCTGCCTGACCGCGGAGCTTCCGTACTGGATGGACCCCGCCGCGGGCGACACCTCGCCGACCGACATCGTCTACGCCGACCTGATCCGCGCCCAGGCCGCCGACCTGCGCGACACGGTCACCGTCCTGGACGAGACCCTCATCGGAGTCTCCGCCGATCTGGCGACTAAATCCCCTTTCATCCGGGCCAGCCGCTTCTTCATCCCGATGCTCGCGGGCGTCGCCACCACCGACGAGCAGCGCGCCGCCGACCCGCTCTCCGACCGCCCCGCCACCGCCGCGGAACGGTCCTCCTGCCGTGACCTGGTGCACAGCTACCGGCTCAGGTTCGGCGGCATCCTGCTCCGCGCGCTGGACGGCGAGATCGCCATCGGCAACGCCACCCCCGCGATCCGGCAGCACGCGCGCACGCTGTCGGAGACGTACGAGAAATGGTGCGCGGACGCGGAGTCCCAGACCTCCGACCAGACGATCCCGATCAAACACCTGGTGGCCCTGCAGTACGGCGCGATCCTCGCGGGCGCGCACCACGCGCTGCGAACCTGAGGGTTATCCCTCTAGGCGATGCGGTCGCCGTCCGGCTCAATGGCGGAGTGACCTCAACGCTGGCTCCGGTGTGGACCTGGCTGCGGCTGGACCTGCGCGGCCGGATAAGAGCCCTGGTACTGCTGGGACTGCTGGTGGCCGTGGGTTCGGGGACGGTGATGGCGGCCGCCGCCGGGGCCAGGCGCGGCGACTCGGCGATGGATCGGCTGCGGGCCATCACGCTGCCCGCGCACGCCATGGCCCAGCCGAACCAGGAGGGCTTCGACTGGGACGCGGTCCGCCGCCTGCCCGGAGTGGCCGCCGTCGGGTCCTTCCTCCTCTCCGACGTCACCCTGGAGGGGCTGCCCGGGGCGTTCGTGAGCTACCCGTCGACGGACAAGGAGTTCACGACGGCGATGGAACGTCCCGTCGTGCTGGCCGGGCGCGTGGCTGATCCCGCGCGGGTGGACGAAGCCGTGGTCTCCGAGCCGTTCCTGACCGCCCATCGCGTCAAGCTCGGGGACACGGTCGTCGCGCTGGCCGAGGGCGTGCGGCAGCCTCTCCGGATTGTCGGAGTCATCCGCATGCCGATTCTCCTGAACAACCCCGAACTCAGCACGACCATCGCCTTCGCCGAGCGGTATCACGCCGCCATGATGAAAGGCTCGGGAGGCGTGGCCAACGCCATCATCCGGCTGACGGGCGGGGAGTCCGCCCTGCCGGAATTCCGGCAGGCTTTCGCGAAGCTCACCGGCCGCGACGACGTCGAGATCCTCGATCTGGCGATGATGGCGCGCAAGAGCGCGCAGGCCAACACGTTCGAGGCCGCCATCCTGGGCGGGATGGCGCTGGCCGCGCTGGTGTGCGCGCTGGCGCTGACCGGCCAGGCCGTGACGCGGTATGTGACCGGCTCGGCCGGAAATCTGGCGGTTTTGCGGGTGCTCGGGCTGACGCCGCGGCAGGCGGTGCTGGCGGCTGCCGCCGGCCCCGGGCTGGCCGCTCTCGGCGGGTGCGCCGCCGGGACGGCCGCCGCGCTGGCGGTTTCGCCGCTGTTCCCGATCGGGGGTGCGGGGGGCGTCGAACCTCATCCGGGTGTACGCGCTGACTGGGTGGTTTTCGGTGCGGTGGCGGCGATCATGGTGCTGGTGGCGGTGGGGGCCGCCGGCTTCGCCGTACGGTATGGGCTGGCTGCTGAGGTCGCGCAGCGGCCGGCGGCCGTCAGGCACCGGCGGTCGGCTCTGGTGAGGGTGGTGGATCGGCTCGGGTTGCCCGTACCGGTCGGGCTTGGGGTGCGGTTCGCGCTGGAATCGGGGAGCCGGTCCTCGCTGTCCGCCCGGCCGGCGCTGGCGAGCGCGGTCGTCGGCGTGCTCGGCGTGGTGGCGGCGCTGACCTTCCGCGCCGGGGCCGTGGACGCGTATGACGACCTGGCCAGATTCGGCCAGACCTTCCAGCTGACCGCCTGGGCGGGGTGGGACGGTCGGGACTTCGCGCCCGCGCCGCTCGCGACCTGGGCCCAGGATCCGGACGTGCTGGCGGTCAACGACGCCCGGATCGGCGTGGGAACCGTGGGCGCCACGTCGGTCACCCTCTACACCTACGCGCGCCCCTTCCCTGTGGTCGTCCTGGCGGGCCGCATGCCCACCGCCCCCGACGAGATCGCCCTGGCACCGGACTCCGCCCGCGACTCCTCCTCCAAAGTCGGAAATATCATCACTTTGAAGGCGAGAGCCACCAGCCGGCTCACGGTGACCGGCATCGTGTTCGTCCCCGAAGGCCCCCACAACGGTTACGCCGCAGGCGGCTGGGTCACCGGCGCCGGCTACCAGCGGCTCTTCCCCGACAATTTCTTCAAGTTCCACCAGATCCTGCTGGCACTCCGCGCCGGAGCCGATCCCGCCGCCGTCACCCAACGCCTCGCCACCCAATTCGAACCGCCCCTGAAACCGATCCAGCACACCCAGATCAGCAACATCCTGATCCTGCCGCTGGCCTTCGGCGCCTTCCTGGCCCTCCTCGCCCTGGGCGTCAACGGCCACACCCTGGCCACCGGCATCCACCGCCGCCGCCACGCCATCGCCACCATGCGCGCCCTCGGCCTCACCCCACGCCAATGCCGCCAAGCGATCTTCACCCAGGCCACCACGGTCGCGACGATCGGCCTCCTCTTCGGAATCCCCCTCGGCCTGGCACTGGGCCGCATCCTGTGGCGGGTGGTCACCGACATCACCCCCCTCTGGTACGCCCCACCTTTCGCCCTGCCCACGACACTCCTCCTGATCCCCACCGCCCTCACCCTGACCACCCTCCTGGCCATCCACCCCATCCGGCGCGTCACCCGCTACTCCGTCAGCACCTGCCTACGCGCCGCCTGATCGCTCATGTACTTCACTCACCAAGCCGGTGAGCCGTCAGGGCTCGCCCCAAAGCCAGACGCCAGACCCGCGTTCGGCGGATGCGACAACCGCAGTGTTCCGCTGGATTGCGCACCTCTTCCCTGGAGACGCCAAAACGGGCGCTGCCCCCGCCGGTGCGCACGAGTGCGGCCAGAACGCGCTAAGGTTTCTCCGTAGCCCGGGTTCAGCCCGGATGCTCGCGGAAGTGGCTCAGTGGTAGAGCATCACCTTGCCAAGGTGAGGGTCGCGGGTTCGAATCCCGTCTTCCGCTCGGTGGAGTGGCCGAGAGGCGAGGCAGCGGCCTGCAAAGCCGCGTACACGGGTTCAAATCCCGTCTCCACCTCCAAGGTCGTCACGGAAACCCCGTGAAGTCCGCTAAAGTAAGACCAGCGTCGCTGAGGGTCAGCCCCTTCAACGACCACGCGGAAGTGGCTCAGTGGTAGAGCATCACCTTGCCAAGGTGAGGGTCGCGGGTTCGAATCCCGTCTTCCGCTCGCAGTTCCCGGACGATTAGCTCAGCGGGAGAGCGCTTCCCTGACACGGAAGAGGTCACTGGTTCAATCCCAGTATCGTCCACTCGGAGTCGGAGGTCCGTGGTCGCGAGCTTTGCTCGCTCCCGTGGGCCTCCTCGTCGTTACACGGGGGGGCGACCCCCCGAGCCCCCCGGTGTGGGGGGCACGGCCCCCCACGCCCCCTGAGGTTGCTAGCGCGGTTGCCGTGTTCGAGTAAGTGGTCGTTAGGTCCATCATGTTCACCGGGTGAGCCAGGGTTCCGGAGTTTCTCCGGGGCCCTTTTCGTCTTCGGGAGCCAAATGGGGAGCCACCTCAGGCGGATTTTGCTGAGGGTTGTCGCTGAAGATGATGTTCATGGTTTCGGCACCCTTGGTGATCTCCGGTCTGAGCTGCAATCGCTTCGGTAACGCGGGTGCCCGCGTGCCCGACGAGATTGGCGATGGACTCGATGGACACGCCGTACTCGCTCATGATCGACACGAACGAGTGCCGGAGTTCACGGGGAGGCCAGCCCTTCCCGATTCCCGCGTTCGTGGTGATGTGTGAGCACGTCGTCAAGGGCGGTGAGCAGTTGGCCGAGTGGTATGAGAAGCGCTCCTCCAGTCGGCCATTGGCTGACCATATTGGATCCCATGTGTTCTAGATTGGATTCGGCGCGTTAGGGTGAAGCTCACCTTCGATCGAACGGGAGCCTGTCGTGACCGTAACCAATCGCCCTCTCGATGCCGCCGACCTGGAGGAGAAGCCGCTGGGGCCGCCGAGTGCCGAGCCCCTTGGCGGCGAGATCCTCGTGCGCAGTCGGGTGGACTTCAGCAACGACGACCGGACGGTCGTCTCCGGCGTCTGGGAGAGCGAGCCGGGCAGGTCGCGGTGGGAGTTCCTCTCCCGTGGTGAGATCATCCACGTCGTCGCCGGGCGGATGACGGTGCAGCGCGACGGTGAGGAGCCGGTCGAGATCGCTGCTGGCGCCACGGCGTACTTCCCGATCGGCTGGTGCGGCGTGTGGACCGTGCACGAGCGGCTGCGCAAGGTCTTCGTCGTCTACAAGTCCTGACGTGGTTCACCGCCGTGCAGTGACTTCACGCTTGGGATCCACTTATGCTACTTTTGGATCCCCATTGGAAGGGCGATAAGAGATGGATTCGATCGAGGCGCTGGTCGTCGCGGCCTGGCTGGCCAGGCACGCCGCCCCCGAGGGGGACTGAGGCGTGGGCGCCCTGCCGCAGGAGGCCGAGTACGTCGTCGTCGGCGGTGGCACCTCGGGCAACGTCGTCGCGGCCCGGCTCGCCGAGGCCGGCCTGGACGTGCTCGTCCTTGAGGCCGGTCCCGACTTCGGGCCCGAGGGCAGCGCCGCGTGGCCCGCCGACCTCGTCGACGCGACGCGGCTGGGACGTTCGCACGACTGGGGCTATGACTCCGGCGACAGCTACCCGTGGCTCGTCGGCTTCGAGCGCGCCCGCGCGATCGGCGGCTGCTCCGACTTCAACGGCTGCACCCAGACGTGGGGGCACCGGCGCGACTACGACTCGTGGGCCGAGGCCGGCCTGACCGGGTGGTCGACCGAGGACCTGCTGCCGCTGTTCGAGGAGGGCACGCGACGGATGCGCGTGCGCACCTATCGGGCGGATGATCTCACGCCATGGCAGCGCGCGTGGTACGAGGCGGCGCCCGCCGCCGGGATGCCGCGGCTCGCCGACCTCAACGACGTCGGCGAGTCCGCGGGGTTCGCCCCGGAAGCGGTGAACATCGTGGACGGCGTGCGCATCAACACCGCCTTCGCCTACCTCGACCCCGTACGCCCGCTGCCGAACATCCGGATCGCCGGCGACGCCCTCGTCGACCGTGTCATCGTGACGAACGGACGGGCGACCGGCGTCGTCGTACGGCACCAGGGCGAGACGGTGACCGTACGAGCCGGGACGATCGTGCTGGCGGGCGGCACCTACAACTCGCCGACCGTCCTGCTGCGCTCCGGCATCGGCCCATACGCACAGCTCGCCGTACTGGACATCCCGCTCGTGCAGCACCTGCCCGGTGTCGGCGAGAACCTGCACGACCAGCCGTTCCTGCTGATGAGCTGGTCGGGCTCGGAGGAGATGGGCGCGGCGATGGAGCGGGCGCGGGCGGTGGGCTGGTGCCCCGACGAACAGGCGATGGGCAAGGCGGCTTCGAGCTTCGACACGGAGGCGTTCGATCTGCACTTTCTGCCGTACAGCCCGACCCATCTGACCGGGCGCAAGCGTTGGAGCGTGGGGGTGTCGGCCCTGCAACCCCGCTCCCGCGGATTCGTGCGGCTGCGCGGCACGGACCCGGAGGCGAAGCCGGTCATCGACCATCGCTTCCTGGCCGACCCCGAGGGCGTCGACGTCGCCGTGCTCGCGGAGGGCGCCACGATGTTGCGCGAGATGGCGGCGGACCCGGAACTGGCGCCGCTCGTCGGCGCGGAGATCCACCCCGGGCCTGAGACGTTCGACCGGGACGCGCTCGTCGCTCACCTGTACCGCAACCCCGACAACTACTGGCACCCCGTCGGCACCTGCAAGATGGGGACCGGCGACGACGCCATGTCCGTCGTCGACGAGCGGGCGCGGGTGCATGGTATCGACGGCCTGCGGATCGCCGACTGCTCGATCATGCCGAGGATTCCCCGCGCGACGACGGCGATGCCGGCGGTCGTGATGGGTGAGAAGGTCGCCCGGCTGCTGCTCGAGGAGGTGGCCGCGTGGCGAGCGACGAGCTGACCCGGATCGGAGCAGGCTCGACCATGACGTCATCCACCTGGCCGGCACCGAACCCGACGTTGCTCGGCACCCGGCACTCGGTGTCGTCCGGCCACTACCTGGCCTCGGCCGCGGCGTTCGCGATCCTCGAAGCGGGTGGCAACGCGGTCGACGCCGGCTGCTGCGCCGGCATGGCGCTGGCCGTACTGCACGCCGACGAGGTCAACTTCGCCGGCGTCGCACCCATCATGATCCGCCTCGCCGACGGCACCACCGTGAGCCTGGACGGGCTCGGGGTCTGGCCGCGGCGGCTGCCCCCCGACCTGTTCATGACAGAGTACGGCGGCACGATCCCCACCGGCATCCTGCGCACCGTGGTCCCGGCCGCGCCCGACGCCTGGATCACGGTGCTGCGCGATTACGGCACCATGACCTTCGCGCAGGTCGCGGCGGCCGCGGCGCGGCTCGCGCGGGACGGCTTCGCCGTCTTCCCCCTGCTCGCAGACGGCATCACGAAGCGGCAGGCGGGCTATCGGAAGTGGGCCGCGAACGCCGCGATCTTCCTGCCCCACGGCCGGCCGCCGCGCGTGGGAGAGCGGTTCGTCCAGGCCGACCTCGCGCGCACGATCCAAACCATGATCGACGCCGAGGAGCGCGCCGGCGGCGGGCGTGTCGCCGGCCTCGAGGCCGCCCGCGCGGCGTTCTACGAGGGCGAGATCGCCGACCGCATCGTGGCCTACCACGAGGCGAACAACGGCTACCTGCGCCACGACGACCTCGCGGAGTTCCGCTCGCGCTACGAGCCCGTCGTCGCGACCCGCTGGCGCGACTTCACGCTCCTGACCTGCGGCGCATGGTGCCAGGGCCCGATCCTCGCGGAGGCGCTGCTCATCCTCGAGCGGCACGGCCTGGACGGGCTCGAACACAACGGCCCCCGGTACGCGCACACGGTCATCGAGGCGCTCAAGGGCGTCTTCGCCGATCGCGAGCACCACTTCGGCGACCCCGAGTTCGTCGATGTGCCGCTCGACCGGCTCCTCGGCGAGCAGCACATCGCCGCCCGGGCGGCGGCGATCGACCCCGAGCGCGCCTTCGCGGGCCTGCCGCCCGCGCTCTTCGGCGAGTCGCAGGTGCTGCCCGACGCGATCCGAGCGGAGGAGGTGCGCCACATCGGCGAGGGCGGCACCAGCTACGTGTGCGTCATCGACCGCTGGGGGAACGCCTTCTCGGCGACACCGTCCGACGGCGCGTCGACCTCGCCCGTCATCCCCGGCACCGGAATCGTGCCCTCGCTGCGCGGCCTGCAGTCGCGGCCCGACCCAGCGCATCCGTCGGGCGTGGCGCCGGGTAAGCGGCCTCGGCTGACTCCCAACCCCGCGATCGCCGTACGTGACGACGGCAGTGTGCTGGCGTTCGGCTGCCCTGGTGGCGACATGCAAGTGCAGGCGATGCTCCAGGTCTTCCTGAACGTCTTCCACTTCGGCATGGATTTGCAGGAGGCGGTGAACGCGCCGCGCTTTTCGACATGGAGCTTTCCGAACTCGTTCGCGCCCTTCGACTACCTCGCGGCGCACGTCTTCCTGGAGGACCGTTTCGACCCCGGCGTCCATGCGGAGCTGGAACGACGAGGGCACGACGTGCGGCTCTGGCCCGCCTACACCCGGGACGCGGCGGCCGTCGAGGCGATCTACCGCAACGCCCGGACGGGATTCCTGGAGTCCGCCGCCGATCCGCGCCAGCCTGCCCAGGCGGTGGTCGCATGAATGGCGCCGCCACACCGCCCGTCGTCTACATCGCACCCGTCGTGACGATGGACCCGCAGCGACCGCGCGCCGCGGCGCTGGCCGTCGCGGCCGGTCGCGTGGTCGCGGTCGGCAGCGTCGATGAGGTGCGTGCCACCGTCCCCGCCGGCGCTCCCGAACACGCGCTCGACGGCGTGATCCTGCCGGGCCTCATCGACGCGCACATGCACATGCAGCGCGGCGGCTTGAAGGCGCTCGCCTACCTCCAGGACGGTGCGGACGCCGATGAGTACATCGAGGCGATGCGGCGCACGTTCGGCGAGGAGTCCTGGCCGGGCGGCGAGCCCACTCTCGAGCAGCGGGTGGCCGGGCTGCGCCGCGTGCAGCCGCTGCTGCACGCCCTCGGCTTCACCGGCGTCGTGGACCCTGCGGTGACGATCGAGGAGATGCGTGGTTACCAGGAGGCGCACCGTCGCGGCGCGCTGACGATGCGCACGGTCGCGATGCCGTACCTCGAGCCCGGCTCCGCGGCGACACCGGACATCGACGCCGTCATCGGCCACCTCGAAGGCACCGGCGTCTCGACCGGTTTCGGCGACGACGTGCTGCGGCTCGGGCCCATCAAGATCTACGTCGACGGCGAGGGGTTACGCGGCGAGGCGCTCCTCCATGAGCCCTGGAACGAGACGGGCTACCGCGGGCTGCAGCGGATGGCGGACGACGACCTCGACCGGCTGGTGCGCTTCTGTGCCGAGAACGGCTGGGGCATCGGCGCGCACGCCGTGGGCGGTGCGGCCATCGCGACCGTGACGCGACGGTTCTCCACCGCCGGGGCGGCGGTCCGGGAGCGACGGTTCCAGCTCATCCACGCCTATCTTGAACCCCGCCTCATCGACCTCACGGAGGCGGCGCGATGCGGCGTCGTGGCCTCGCTGCAGCCGTCGATCATCTGGCACAACGGCCGCGGGCTGCGGGAGCGGCTCGGAGAACGCGCCGAGCGCGCCAACCCGGTACGCAGCTGGATCGACGCCGGGGCCGTCGTGGCGTTCGGCTCAGACGGCCCGTTCTTCGCCTTCGACCCGCGGCTGCTGATATGGCAGGCGATCACACGCCGCGTCGACGGCTCGCAGCGACCGCTCAGCCTCGACGAGGCGATCACGGTACAGGAGGCGCTGGCGGCCTACACCATCGGGGCCGCCTATGCGAGCCTCGCCGAGGAGAGCCGGGGGATGCTGCGCCCTGGCATGCTCGCGGACTGGGTCCTGTGGTCTGCCGACCCGACGACGGTCGCGACGGACGAACTGCGCGCGCTCCGCGTCCTGCGTACGGAAGTCGGCGGGCGAACGGTGTTCTCCGCCCGGAAGGGCGGCAAGCCAGGTGTCGATGTCGTCGGCACTAACTAGAGAACCCCCGCCGCCTGCTGTCTGCGGTCATGGTCCTGAAACGGTTGTGGGATCGGGGGCGAAGCGAATTGAAATGACCGGAATCGCAGCCATCCCCGCGAAGAAGAGGCCGAGACCTATCGAACCCAGCACGGCCACGTACAGCACGGCACCCGGGACGATGGCCAGCAGAACGAACAGCAGAGCTCCCAGCAGGTGCAGTGCGCTGACGGCGACAAGCGGCGGCACCGACAGCTTGTCCCGAATCTTGGGGAGCACGATGAGATCGCGCGTAAACAAAAAGGCGAGCGCCACGGCTATCATGGCCGCACCAACCCGGAACAGGTCCTCGTTGAGGTATACGGAAGTGCCGGATTTCGTGCTGATGGACGCCGCACTGAATCGAACGGCGATATAGAGCGGAACGGTGACAAAGATATTGTCCAGAATGATGTACCAGTACCTGTACGGTGCCTGGAACCGCACGTGTAGCGCCAGGATACCGACCGTTGTCGCGAGTAATAAACCGAAAACCAGCCCCATGACGAACACGGCGGCCCACACCTTCGTGTCCACCTTCTGTGTTACGGAGGTAACGGATACGATCGCGTCCGAGGCTCGCTCCAGAACCAGGGCGACGATGAGCAGCATGGCCCAGACGTTGATTTCGAGGAGTTTTCGGTACAGCTCGTCACGGTTCGGATCGATTTTGTCAGTAGTCATCTCTGCTACGCCCCCCAGCGTCCCGTCAAGCCCAGTGGGATCAGCGCCAGTACGTTGATTAGAACTAGAATGTGCGATCGATCGCGGCTTTCGGCGAGCGAGTCTTTCCAGAGGAGGGCAATCGCCGCAGATAAGACGGGGAGAAACCCGGGGAGCAGCCAGAGTGGCGACAAGTGGCCGAGAAAAACAAGAAGTGCAACCGATAGAGCGTAGCTGGATGAAGCACCAAAGGGAATCAGAAGCGCCCGAGTGTGGCCGAAAGCAGTGACAAGTGTGCTGATGCCGGCAACTCGATCGCCACGAGAATCTCTTATGTCCCACGCCACTTCTATGATGAACACACTGCACGATATTAGTGCGATGGCCAGGAAGAGCTGAAGCATGTGCGGGTCCGGGCTGGATATACCCGGATAGAGCACGGCGGCGATCGGCCACACGGCAGATGGGACGATATTCTTGAGACCGATTACTTGCTTGATCCGGCGGGACTCGCCCCGTTTTCGCTTGAAAAACGGAACCGAGTACAGGACGCCCGCGAGCAGTGTCACCGTCAGGAGAGCCGTGGCGGCGGGTCCCACGAAGAGCGCCGACAGCAGAAGGCTTGCAAGTATTGCGGCCATGGCCATGTTGCGAAGCGCGAATCTCGCAAGATAGGCCTTGGCGTATGCGCTCGGGTCGTTGATCTCGTCTTCGACGAAATCGAAAACTCGATTGAGCTGATATATGCCAAAGCCGGCCAGCAGCACGGACGGCGCCGCCATCCAGGATGGGCTCGATTCATACCACGGCGGCATGGCCCACATGATAAGAACGGCACCCGGCTGAAGGTGGATTCGATTGCGTATCACAAAATCGACTACGCCCCGCCCGCCGCCCACCATTCTGGATATCTCGTTAGAGGCGTTGGCCAATCGTAGGACCCCCGAGGTGTGACCGTCAGCAAGGCCGATACTTCGACTGTCATCGGTCGACACAACCTCGAGAATCCGTAACCGCACGGCAGCAATGCTAGCAACGCCCCCTGAAACTGTGGAGGCGCTGACACGGGTTGTTTGTATCGACTTCAATGCGATTCAGCTCAAGGATGCCCCTGACCTCGATGGCTCAGGGCTCAACCGGGTTCGCCATGTGCCGCCACTCCTCCGGTTTCCGCCTGATCATCCGCAGTACCCACTCGCGCAGGCTGCCCCGGCTCACTCCCAGGTCGGCGGCGATGCCCTTGTAGGTCGCCCCGGGCGTGGACTCATACAGGGCCACGGCACACGAACCGTAGTCCCAGCTCACGGCCTGTGCCGGGAGTCCGGGGCTTCTCGTTGTTTGCGGTTGATTGCGGTATTTGTCAGTACTGGTGCCGACTTTGTACTGACCCCTCCCAATACGTTAGAAGCCCAGGCCAGGTCGAGCCCCGGAACCTTGACTGTGCCCTTCCATCGCATGACCCTTGGGGCTTACGGCGTAGACCAGGAGGGCGAAATCTCGTGCAATCCTACGGCGATGGAGACGATCTCTCTCTTACCTTCTACTGCAAGGACCCCGATTCCAATCAGGACAACGAGTGCGAGACGTTCTACCGGACGGATCGGGGCTCTTGGCTCGTACAGGTCAAGAAGCGCGGCCCCAGGGTAGGGGCCCAGCTCATCGGACTCGGGGAAGATGAGACGTTCGGGGAACTCTCCGAGCGCACCATGAACGTGTTCGTCCGGAAGTACGTGAGGGAGCACTATGGAGTTGATCTCCCCGCAGGAACGGGCTGATCTGGTCAACCGCATCAGCCGGGAAGCGCTCCACGTCGAGATGCGGGACAACTACGGCATAGACGCTGAACTGTTCGCCAACTGGGAGGCAGGTGACCGAGAGGAAGTCCCTCGCGTCCTCAGGCCGTGGTGTGACCGTGTCAGGGCCGGGGTTGCAGAGGGGAAGGCATACCGTCGCGTATGCGTGGTGTCTGAACCTCTTTCGGCCTACCAACGGTGGTGCTTCGAGGCGACGAATGGCCTCAAGGTCGAGGCCGGGGAAGACCTACGTTGGGTGCCGCGACGGCTCACCTCAACGTTGAGCCTGCCAGGGAATGACTTCTGGTTGCTCGACGGTGAGACGGTCGTGTTCAACGTCTTCGACGGTACGGACAAGCGCGCCGAGATTCAGCTCTACCGAGACCCCGCCATCGTGAAGCACTGCGCTGACGCCTTCTCGGCCCTGTGGGAGCATGCCATCCCGCACCGCGATTACCAGCCCGCCTGACAGCGCCCCAGCCTTGTCTGAACAAGACCAAGTACAAGCCGCCCGTAAGGCGTTCGGACAGAGGCTTCGCAGCCTGCGCCTGGACGCCCACCTCAACGGCCGTCAGCTCTCAGCACGATCCGGGATGCGCGACTCCAAGATTTCCCGGATCGAGCTGGGACGGCAGAACCCCACGGAAGACGACATACGGGTGTGGTGCCGTGCGTGCGACGCGGAGGACCAGGTTCCCGAACTCATTGCCGCACACCGGCAGATCGACGAGATGTGGGAGGAGCACCGGCCAGCGATGCGTGCCGGGCTCAAGCAGCAGAGCGAACGAATCAAGCCGCTCTATGAACAGACCAAGCTGATACGCGCCTACGAGCCTCATACCGTTCCCGGCTTCCTACAGAGGCCGGGATACACGCGAGCCGTCATCGAAGACGTGTCCCGATTCCATGGGCTGACCGACGACATAGCCGAAGCCGTCGAGGGACGACTGAACCGCCTGCGCATCCTTGAGTCCGGCAAGTGCATGTTCTCGTTCGTCGTCGAGGCCGGGGCGCTCTACGCGCAACGTGGCAACGTCACCGTGATGCTGGATCAGCTCGACTACATCGAACGTGCGGCCAGCTTCGCGAATGTGGCGCTGGGCATCATCCCTCTCGGCCGACTCCGAACCATCTGGCCGGGGGAAGGGTTCTACGTCTATGACGAGTCCCTGGTTCGTAGCGAGCACTGGACCGGGGGTTACCGCACCAAGCGTCCCAGCGAGATGGCGACGTACCTACGGATCTTCAAGCTGTTGCAGTCCCAAGCCGTCTACGGCTACGCCGCACGAGCGGAGATAGACGCCGCACGGGCGTTGCTGCAATCTCGGGAAATTTCCTAGCCCCGAATCCTGCCGGATTCCTACGGTCGATTGCATGGCCCCGCACGAAACCCCGCCTCCGACGCTCCAGTTCGCAAGCACAAGGGCATCGCCCCAAGCAGCAAGAAGGCAGAGAGGATTAGCCAATGCTTACCGGCATCAGGCAGGGCGACCGGTCCGCCCTCGACCTCATCACGCACTCCCCGGATGGGGAATCGAGGGGGAGGCTCTTCCGGGCCGGGGACTTCTTCCCCATGTCGCCGAGCAACCACATCCTGTCCGCGCCATACACCCTGGCGAGCCCTGCGCGGCCCTGGGGGCTGCGGCACCTCGTCGTTCCGCCCATCACCGCTGGGGCGCACGAGGGCGGGAGCAACGAGACCAGCGAGTCCAGTTCGGACGGCACCAGCCCCAACGAGGAGACGAGCAAGGACTGAGATCGTGGCGCATACCGTCCTGATCATCACCGACGATTCCGACACCGTGGCCGAGCGCGTCACGGTCGAGCTGGTGGAGCGAGGAATTCCGGTCGTCACCATGGACACCGCCGACTTTCCGTCTCTGGTGTCGATGTCGGCCAACATCCAGACCGGAAGCGACGGCTGGACCGGGGTCGTCAGCACTCCGCGCGGCGAACTGGATCTGGCCCGCGTGGGCGCGGTCTACGTCAGGAGGCCGACACAGTTCCGGATGGACGAGCGAATGACCTCCCCCGAGCGCGCCTTCGCGTACTCAGAAGCGCGCTACGGCTTCGGCGGTGTCCTCACCGCCCTGCGGCAGAGCGGCTGCCTGTGGGTCAACGACCCGCTGGCCGCGATGCGGGCCGAGTACAAGCCCGTCCAGCTCGTCGAAGCCGCGCGTGCCGGTCTGAACATCCCCAAGACCATCATCACCTCAGACCCCCAGGAGGCGCACGCGTGGGCGAAGGGCCTCGGAGGGCCCATCGTCTACAAACCCGTGGGCGGGATCTGGCATGCCGACGAGGGGCAGGTCAGGGTCGTCTACACCACTCCCATAACGGACCTGGACGAACTGCTCGATCCGGCCGTGGGCCGGACGGCGCAGATGTTCCAGGAGTGGATCGACAAGGCGTACGAGGCACGGGCTGTCGTCGTCGGCGACCAGGTGCTCGCGGTGCGGATCGACAGCGGCAGCGAGCAAGGCCGCATCGACTGGCGCAGCGACTACGACTCGCTCAGCTACGAGCGGATCGACCTGCCCGGCGAAGTCCGGGACCGCCTCGTCGAACTGCACGACCGGCTGGGCCTGGTCTTCGGGGCCGTGGACCTGATCTGCGACGTCACAGGCCAGTTTCACTTCCTGGAAACCAACCAGAGCGGCGAGTGGGGATGGCTGAACCTGAAGACGGGCCTGCCCGTCCCTGCGGCCATGGCCGACGTACTCCAGAAGGGACCTGAATGGGCGCGCTGACGCCTCCGGACGGCCAGACGGCCGACGGGCTGGCCGCCTGGCTGGCCGACCAGCTACGAGCCCGGGGCTCGATCACCCAGCTCTGTTGGGAACAGGCACTACGCGAGGTGCCCCGGCACCACTTCGTGCCTGCCGCCGCCTGGTTCTCCCCCAACCATGCCGACGCGCCGAAAGGCAGGTTCGACGTCCACACCAACCCTCCAGCCTGGTGGGCGGCGGTGTACGCCGACACCTCCATCGTCACCCAGACCGACGACGGAGCGGGCGACCCGGCCAGCGGGAAAGGGACCTCCTCCTCTTCGGTGTCGGCCCCCGGCATCGTGTTCCCCTTCCTGGAGTTACTGAATCCGCAGGTGGGTGACCACGTCCTGGAGATCGGAACCGGGTCCGGCTGGACAGCCGCCCTGCTGTCGTGGGCGATCGGACCGGACGGCGTCACCAGCATCGAGCTGGACCCACAGGTGGCGGCCCAGGCCGAGGCCAATCTCCGCGCGGCCGGATTCAGCCCGCATCTGGTCGTCGGCGACGGCGTCAAGGGCAGCCCCGAACGGGCTCCATTCGACGGCGTCCACGTCACGGCGGGCGTGTCCCAGATCCCCCTGGCCTGGATCGAGCAGACCCGGCCGGGCGGGACCATCGTTCTGCCGTGGCACGGTGCCGGGCCCATCGGCTACCAGCTTCGCCTGACGGTGTTGGGCGACGCCTCAGCGATCGGCCGCTTCCACGAGAGGGCCGACTACATGATGCTGCGCGAGCAGCGGTTCAATCTGCGATGGAGCAGCCACCGCCACAAACAGGCGGTGCACTCGACGACAGTGGTCAATCCGCACATCATCGGGGAGGCGGACCTGGGCGCACGTCTGCTGTGCGCCGCGCTGGCCCCCCGCGTCGCCTGGTACGACATCATCGAAGACTCCGAGTACTCATTGCTGCTGTATGAATTGGATGACCACACCTCCGAGGGCTCCTGGGCGGCCTGCGACCACGCCCCGGGAGCCGCTGAATGCAGGGTGACGCAGTACGGTCCACGGCGGCTCTGGGACGAGGTGTCCGCTGCCTATCTCGAATGGCTCGCGCTGGGCAGCCCCGGATACGAGCGATTCGGCCTAAGCATCGACCCCACGGGGACACGGCTCTGGCTGGACCACCCTGACGGGCCCGCCTGGGACCTGCCCACCCAAGCCCGCTGAAAGCTCCCCCGGTAGGGCCAGCCTTCCTCGGCCGGTCTGCCCCTGGCCGGGCAGCAGACGGTCGACGGTTACGATGATTCCTGGAGGGCGGGCTCGGTCAGCTTCGCGAGAAGGGTGCGGGCGTGCTCGTGGAACTCCGCCACGCGGGCGAGCTTGATGTTCTCGTACCCGCGGATTGTCTCGGGCAGCGCCGCCAGTTCCGCCACTACGTCGGCGGTGCCGGGGGTGAGCCGATCGAGGGCCTGGCTGATCAGGTCGCGGTACTCGGCGATCAGAGCGCGTTCGACGCGCCGCACCTTCGCGTAGCCGAACACGTCGAGCGCGGTGCCCCGCAGCCCGCGTGCGGCGCGCAGGCCCCGGAAGAGCACTCCCGCCGTACGGCGCAGCTTGATCTTGCGGCGCATGCCCATCGCCCGAAGCAGCGGCGGGTGCAGCAGCACCGACACGACGGCGTCGGGGCCGAACTCGCGCTCGCGCCGCGCCCGCTCCACCGGGTCCAGGTGCAGCCGGGCGACCTCGTATTCGTCTTTGTAGGCCATCAGCTTGTGCAGACCGCGGGCGTAGGCGAGCACGATACGCTCGCCCGCCTCCTGTCCGGCGCGCTCGGCCGCGAGCGTGGCCACCCGGCTCACGTCCTCGGCGTACGAGCGGGCATAAGCCGCGTTCTGGTAGCCGGTCAGGTCGGCGATCCGCATGGCCAGCGCCTCCTCCAGCGACCCGTCGGCGGCGTCGGCCGGGAGCGGGAGGATCGCGGCACGGAACACCGCCTCACGGTCCAGCACGGCGGCCCGGCCCCAGCGGAAGGCCAACAGGTTCTGCTCGACCGCCGCCCCGTTGAGCCGGATCGCCCGCTCGATCGCCTCCGCCGACAGCGGGACGCAGCCATGCTGGTACGCCGCGCCGAGGAGCAGCAGGTTGCCGGGCATGTGGTCGCCGAACAGCGCCTCCGACAAGGCGCCCGCGTCGAGGTAGACGTTGCCGGACCTCTCGGTGACCGACTCGACGCGGGCGACCGCGTCGGCGTCCGACACGGGCAGGGGGGTGCGGCCGGTGACCATGGCGGCGGTGGGCACGACGGCGGTATTCAACACGGCGACCGTGTGTCCGGGTGAGGCAACCGCGAGGTTGCCGTCCGCCGCCGCTCCGAGCAGGTCGAAGCCGATCAGCACGTCGGCCGTGCCGCGCGACGCGCGGATCGAGCCGGTGATCGGCCGCGGCGAGACGCGGACGTCGCTGACGACGGGGCCGCCCTTCTGCGCGAGCCCGGTCTGCTCCAGCCCGGCGGCGTGCAGGCCGTCGAGGTGGGCCGCCATCTGCAGGATCTGCGAGACCGTGACGACGCCGGTGCCGCCGATGCCGGGCATGCGCAGCAGCACCGTCCGGTCCGGGAACCTCGGCACCGGCTCGGTGAGCGCCACCGGCGGCTCGGGCGCCACACGCCTGCGGCGGACGCGTGGCTCGACGAGCAGGAACGACGGGCAGTCACCGTTGAGGCAGCTCAGGTCGGTGTTGCAGGACGCCTGGTGGATGCGGGTCTTGCGGCCGAACTCGGTCTCCACCGGCTGCACCGACAGGCAGGTGGACACCTCTCCGCAGTCGCCGCACCCTTCGCACACCCGCTCGTTGATCACGACCTTCGCCGTCGGCGTGGGGAGCGTTCCGCGCTTGCGCAGCCGCCGCTCCTCGGCCGCGCACCGGTCGTCGTGGATCAGCACGGTCACCCCGTCGACCGCGGCCAGTTCCCGCTCCGCGGCGGGCAACGCGTCGCGGTGCCGTACCGACGCGATCGGCGCGAGCCGCACCCCTCGGTAGCTCTCCGGCTCGGGCGTGGTGACCACGATCCGGCGGACCCCTTCGGCGGCCAGCGACCGGGTCAGCGCGGGGACGTCGAGGCGGCCTTCGGCGCGCTGCCCCCCGGTCATCGCCACCGCGTCGTTGTAGAGCAGCTTGTAGGTCACCGGCACCCCGGCGGCGACAGCGGCGCGGATCGCCAGCGAGCCGGAGTGGTGGAAGGTGCCGTCGCCGAGGTTCTGCACGAAGTGCCGGTCTTCGGTGAAGGGGGCCAGGCCGATCCACTGGGCGCCTTCGCCGCCCATCTGGGTCATCCCCACCTGCCTGCCGCGCCCGTCGCCGTCCAGGGCGATCATGACGTGGCAGCCGATCCCCACGCCGACCAGCGTCTCGTCCGAGGTGCGCGTGGAGGCGTTGTGCGGGCAGCCCGAACAGAAGTACGGCGTGCGCGCGGCGACCAGCGGAAGCGTGCGGCGCGGCGCCGAGACAGCCGCCTTCTTGGGCAGCCTGTGCCGGCCGACGCAGGTGGCCAGCGCTTCGGCCACGTCCTCGGCGCCGAGCGTGCCGCGCGCGGTCAGCAGCTCACGGCCGATCACCTCGGGCGGCCGGCCACCTCCGTACAGCGCCTGCTTGAGCTGGCCTTCCAGGAAGGGCACCTTGTCCTCCACCACGAGCACCGTGCCCAGGTCTGAGGTCATGGCCGCCAGGTCCTCCTGCGCGAGGGGGAACGGCATGGCGAGTCTGATGAGCCGGAGCCCGAGGTCGTCCATCGCCGCCTCGTCGAGGCCGAGGTCGGCCAGCGCGCGCCGGACCACGGCGTAGGCGGTGCCGGAGCCCAGGATCCCCAGCTTGGCGCGCCTCGCCCCGAACATCACCCGGTTCAGTCCGTGCGCGCGGGCGTACGCACGCGCCAGCCCGAGCCGGCGGGTGAGCATGTCGTGCTCGGCGTCGAGGGAGGCCGGGCCGACCAGGGCCGACCGAGCACCGCGGTCGGCCCCGTCCGGCATCGGGACGCCTTGCCGCAGCGGGCCGAGATCGACCGTGGCCGAGGCGTCGGCGACATCCGCGATGATCTTCAGGCCGGTCCACAGGCCGGTGGCACGCGACAGCGCCACCGCGTGCAGCCCGAACTCGACGACCTCCGCCACCGAGCCGGGCGCGAGCAGCGGCATGGACAGGCTCTGGCACATCGGCTCGCAGGAACTGGGCACGGTCGAGGACTTGCTACCCGGGTCGTCGCCGATCCAGGCCACCGCTCCGCCAAGCGGCGCGGTGCCCGCCAAGGTCCCGTGCCTGATCGCGTCCGCGGCCCGGTCCAGGCCGGGGTTCTTGCCGTACCAGAAGCCGGTCACCCCGTCGTGCCGGCGGCCGGGCACCTGGCCCAGCAGCTGCGTTCCCGCCACGGCGGTGGCCGCGAGCTCCTCGTTGAGCCCCGGCCGGAACACCACGCCCGCCGCCTCCAGGAACCGCGCGGCGCGTCCCATCTCCAGGTCGAGGCCCCCGAGCGGTGAGCCTTGATAGCCCGAGACGAAGACCCTGGTGTTCAGGCCGCGCTCCGCGTCGAGGCGGCGCTGCTCCAGGGTCAGGCGGACCAGCGCCTGGACGCCCGAGATGAGGACGGTGCCGTCCGCGGCCGCGTACTTGTCCTCGAGTGAAACCGCGGGTGGGGTCACGCTCACGCGAACCTCCTGGTGGTACGTGGGGGGAGACCCAAGCACAGCAACGCGATGACGAGTCGCGCAAGTATCTCTAGATAAAACGCCAGCAATACGCAAAGATTGCGACATATTGCGAGGAATGACCGATACTTTTTGCGTGTGGAAGGAAGGAATGTTGTGCCGGACATAGACGACATCGATCACCGGCTGCTGCGCCTGCTGCGTGAGGACGGGCGCCGGACCTTCTCGGAGATGGCGGCCGAGGTCGGCCTGTCGGTGGCCGCCGTCAAGCGCCGGGTGGACCGCCTCCGCGAGGTCGGTGTGATCACGGGCTTCACCGTACGGATCGACTACGCCAAGCTCGGCTGGGGCATCGAGGCGTTCACCGAGCTGCGCTACGCCGGTACGACGCCGGTGGCCAGGATCGTCAAAACGGCCACGGAGGTGCCCGAAGTGCAGGCGGTGTTCACGATCGCCGGCGACCCGGACGCCCTCATCCACATCCGCGTCCGCGACCTCGGCCACCTCCAGCAGGTCGTCGACCGCCTGCGCCGCACCGGGGACGTGACCGGCACCAAGACGCTGCTCGCGCTCGGCTCCTGGACCCGCGACGCCCTTGGGCCCCCGCCACCGGGGACGCAGCGATAGCCATGGCACGCGAGGTGCTGGTCCGATGAACATTTTGTGGCAACGGGGAGTTGGCTTGGGGTTCAGGTGAGACTCCAAAGCTCTTCAGGTCGGGGGACCATCGCCTCTGGCCGTACCGCAGGAGTTACGTATGAGCATTTCTCGTCGCCAGATCCTTACCGGAAGCGCCGCCACCGCCACCGCCGTCGGCCTGTCCGTCGCCGGTGTGCTGCCGAGCCTCGCCGGGACCCCGGCAATGGCCGACGCCAGCACGGGGACCAACGGGCGTCCGTTGCGTCCGTTCCCGCCGCTGAAGGACGACCCGAACGGGATCCTCGCCCTTCCCGAGGGCTTCTCGTACAAGATCGTCACCCGTGAGGGTGTGACCGATATGTCGTTCGGCCAGGGCAAGACGCCCGGCTGGCACGACGGGACCGGCGTCGTGGCCATGAAGCACGCCGGCCTGACGATCATCCAGAACCACGAGATGTCGCCGCACATGTCGCAGTACGGCGTCCCGCACATCCCCGGCACCGTCTACGACCCGGGCGCGCCGAACGCGGGCGGCTGCACCGTGGTCACCACGGACCCCAACGGCAATCTCACGGCCGAGTGGGTCGGCATCTCCGGTACGGTCCGCAACTGCGCGGGCGGCGTGACGCCGTGGGGTACCTGGCTCACCTGCGAAGAGGCCTCCAACCTCGCGGGCACCACCTGGTCAGGTAGCGGCCAGACCGGCAGGTACGAGAAGAACCACGGCTACGTCTTCGAGGTCTTCCCGACCGACTCGGCGAGCCAGCTGCCCAAGCCGATCAAGGCGTTCGGCCGCTTCGACCACGAGGCCCTCGCCGTCGAGCCGAAGAGAAGGCGGGTGTACCTCTCCGAGGACGCCAGCGGCCCGAACGGGCTGTTCTACCGGTGGACCGCGAGCCACGGCCGCCTCGAGCAGGGCATCGCCAACCAGCTCGGCGACACCGAGGGCACGCTCGAGGCGATGCAGATCCGCCTGGACGACGGCAGCATCGTGCCGGATGTCGCCTACATCACCTCCGCGCAGCTGGGACGTCCGTTCAACGTGACGTGGATCGAGGTGCCGGACCGGGACGCGACCACCAAGACGGTCCGCACCCAGTTCGCCGACGGCACGGTGACCCGGGGCAAGAAGTTCGAGGGCGTGTGGAGCAACGGCGACGGCTGCTACATCGTCAACAGCTTCGCCTTCGCCGCCAACGACCTGCCCCCGGACGCGGCCAAGCACGACGGCATGGTCTGGTTCTACGACTACAAGGACGAGACGATCACCCTGGTCACGTACTTCCCGCACAACCCGTTCGCCGAGGGCGAGGGCGCGTCCCCGAAGTACACCGACATGACCTTCGACAGCCCCGACAACGTCACCGTCACGCCGTGGGGCACGCTGGTCCTGGCCGAGGACGGCGTCCGCGCCTCGCACGTGCTCAGCTCCATCCCGGGCGGCCCCACCTACGCGATCGCCCGTAACCAGCTCGCCATCGGCACCAGCAACGGCTTTCCGACGTACTCCGAGTTCACCGGTCCGACGTTCTCCCCGGACGGCGAGATCCTTTTCGTCAACATCCAGTCTCCGGGCATCACCCTGGCCATCACCGGCCCTTGGCAGGATTACCTGCGCTAACCTGACGGGCCCTGAGGCGCATCCGCTTCAGGGCCCGTCCTCACTCGCGCGCCAGCACCCGGGCCGGCGGCAGCCGCTGGACGAGGACCGCCGGGGCGACTGAGGCGAGGCCCGCCAGCAGCACCGCGACCGCCCCGGCCACCAGCGCCCCCACGGCGACGGCGGCCCCGGCGGTCCCGGTGACGGCCAGCGTGACGGCCAGCCCCACGCCCGCTCCCGCGACGGCGCCGAGCACGCCCACGCCGACCCCTTCGGTCACGATGAGCCGGGCCAGGGCCGCCGACGGCCAGCCGAACGCCTTCAGCGCGGCGAGCTCGCCGTCCCGCTCGCGGACGCCGAGGTAGAGCACGTCGGCCACGGCCAGGGCGGCGAGCGCGAACATCAACCCGATCGCCACGTAGTCGACGGCCCGCGCCTGCAGGACGATCGCGTCGCCGAGCAGCGACCCGACGACCCGGCCGCGGAAACCGTACGTCACGCCGAGCAGGACGGTCAGCGCGACCACCGCGATCGCGAGCGTCGCCGCGCCGAGCAGCGAACGGCCGGGCGCGCGGGTCAGCCCGGTGACCGCCAGGCCCGCGACGCCGCAGGGCGAGCGGGCCCGGCGCGGCAGCCGCGCCGCGGGCCGGACCGCCTCGACCGGGGGC
>NZ_BLAE01000091.1 GCF_009687865.1 Acrocarpospora macrocephala | reverse complement strand
CCACTACCCCACCAACAAGCTGATAGGCCGCGAGCCCATCCCCAACCGAAAAAACTTTCCACACACAGACGATGCCATCGTGTGTCATATCCGGTATTAGACCCGGTTTCCCAGGCTTATCCCAGAGTCAGGGGCAGGTTACTCACGTGTTACTCACCCGTTCGCCGCTCGAGTACCCCGAAGGGCCTTTCCGCTCGACTTGCATGTGTTAAGCACGCCGCCAGCGTTCGTCCTGAGCCAGGATCAAACTCTCCAAAAAATGCTTGAAAAGAAGATCTCCAGCTGAAACATAATGTTCAACCAAAGGAATCCGTCAAATAGACGGGGTTGTGCATCATGCACTGGCTTTTAGCACACTGTTGAGTTCTCAAGAAACGCACACGAACATCCAGCCTTCGAATCGAAGGATTCTCAACCGGAGGTGTCGTTTCACGCTGTGTCACGATCTTCGCAAGCTTCCTGATCTCTGTCAAATCAACCGACTTGACACTGACCTGATCATCTTGCGGGACTTCAGACCGCCCCGAATCCGGGGCAACCCCTCTAACTTACCAGCCCGAATCGACTCTTGCGAACCGATCTTCCGAACCGCCATGTTTCGAGGGATCGTCGTGATCGATCCGGCACACCAACAACCGCCACCGAAGTGAGAGGGATTGGATTGCGCCGGGCGACCCCGACAACAAAACATTAGCAGCCTCCACGAGTGCGGCAGCACGAACAACGCCGGGAAGACGCCGGACGACCCCGGGGCGACGACCCCGGACGCCCCCGGGACGACGCCATGAGCGGTGGGATCTCCAGGGCTCTGTCCACAGCGATGGGAGTTATCCACAGGCGGCACGGAGTCGCCGTGCCGGCAGATCCGCCAGACATAGAGTGTCCGGGTGAGCAGCGACATGCCCCCAGCGGCGAAGAGGGTTCCGGCCGAGCGCACACATCACGGCGACACCGTGATCGACGAATACGCCTGGCTCATCAAGAAGGACGATCCGGACACGGTCGCCTACCTGGAGGCGGAGAACGCCTACACCAACGCAGCCACCGCGCATCTGAAGCCCCTTCAGGATTCCATCTTCCAGGAGATCAAGGGCCGGACTCTGGAAACCGACCTCAGCGTGCCGACGCGCAAGGGGGCCTGGTGGTATTACTCGCGCACCGAGGAAGGCAAGCAATACGGCATTCAATGCCGTGTGGCGGCCGACGGCGACGATCCACCGGTGTTGACGCCCGGGGAGCCGTTGCCTGGGGAGCAGATCCTGCTCGATGGCAACGAGTTGGCCGGGGACAGCCCGTTCTTCGCGATCGGCACCAGCTCGGTGAGCCCCGATGGCACGATGCTCGCCTACTCCACTGATTTCTCCGGGGATGAAAGGTTCACGCTCAGGTTCAAGAGCCTGAGCACCGGCGAAGTGCTCAGCGACGAGATTCCTGGAATCTTCTACGGCGGCGCCTGGGCGGGTGACGGGTCAGCGTTCTTCTACACGATGGTCGACGAGGCTTGGCGGCCCAATCGGGTGTTCCGCCACACGCTGGGGTCAGCAGATCCGGATCCCGTGGTCTTCCAGGAGGACGACGAGCGCTTCTGGATCGGCATCGGACTCTCGCGAAGCGAGCGTTTCCTGATCCTCGGCGCACACAGCAAGATCACCAGCGAGGTTCGGTTCCTGGACGCGAATAACCCGCTGGGCGAGTTCACCGTGATCCGCCCCCGGGAGACCGGTGTCGAGTATCACGTCGACCACCAGAACGACCGGTTCCTCGTGCTGCACAACCAGGGCGCCGCGAACTTCGAACTGGCCAGCGCCCCGGTTGAGGATCCCGCGGTCTGGACTGCCGTGATCCCGCATCGTGAGGACACCCGGCTGCTGGATGTGGACGCCTTCCAGTCGCACCTGGTCGTGCACTTCCGCCGGGATGGGCTCACAGGCCTGCGGATCCTGCCCGAAGGCGCGGCGCCTTACGAGATCGAGTTTCCGGAACCGCTGTATGACGTCGCGCCTTCGGGGAACTCGGAGTTCGTCACGTCGCGACTTCGGCTTGGCTACACCTCGATGGTCACCCCGCCCTCGGTGTATGACTTCGACCTGCCGAGTCACACGCTCATTCTGTTGAAGCGGCGGCCGGTGCTCGGCGGTTACGACCCGGCGGACTACGAGCAGTTCCGTGAGTGGGCCACGGCCGACGATGGCACGAGAATCCCGATCTCGCTCGTCATCAGGAAGGGCACGCCGCGGCCCGCGCCCACGCTTCTGTACGGCTACGGGAGCTACGAGAACTCGATCGATCCGTACTTCTCGGTCGCCCGGCTGTCACTGCTGGATCGGGGATTCGCGTTCGCGGTCGCGCATGTGCGCGGTGGCGGGGAGATGGGCCGGCACTGGTATGAGGACGGCAAGCTCAACCGGAAGAAGAACACCTTCACCGACTTCGTGGCCGTCGCGCGGCATCTGAAGGGCGAATGGTCGGGTCCGATCATCGCGCGGGGCGGGTCGGCGGGCGGGCTGCTGATGGGTGCGGTGGCTAATCTGGCGCCCGAGGAGTTCACGGCGATCGTGGCCGAGGTTCCGTTCGTGGACGCGTTGAACACGATCCTGGATCCGTCGCTGCCGCTGACTGTGATCGAATGGGACGAGTGGGGCGATCCCCTGCACAATGCGGACGTGTACGCGTACATGAAGTCGTACTCGCCGTATGAGAATGTCCGCGATGACGTCTACCCCCCGATCCTTGCGATCACGTCGTTCAACGACACTCGAGTCTTCTACCACGAGCCCGCCAAGTGGATCGCGCGTCTGCGTGCGGTAGCGCAGGGAGGGCCGTTCCTCTTGAAGACCGAGATGGGCGCCGGGCACGGGGGACGTAGTGGCCGCTACGACGCCTGGCACGAGGAAGCGTTCACGCTCTCCTGGATCCTCGACCGAGTTGGAGTATCGAAATGACCTATGTTGCCGCTGGCGACCGCTACGGGCCCATGCCGTACCACCGGACTGGGCGGAGTGGTCTCAAGCTGCCCGCCGTCTCGCTGGGGCTCTGGCACAACTTCGGCGACGACAAACCGCTCGACAGCCAGCGCGCGATCCTGCGCCGGGCGTTCGACCGTGGCGTGACCCATTTCGACCTTGCCAACAACTACGGGCCTCCGTACGGATCGGCGGAGACGAACTTCGGGCGGATCTTCGCTGAGGACTTCCGGCCGTATCGGGATGAGCTTGTGCTTTCCACGAAGGCGGGCTGGGACATGTGGCCCGGGCCGTATGGGGAGTTCGGGTCGCGGAAGTATCTGCTGGCCAGCCTGGACCAGTCGCTGGCGCGGATGGGCGTGGACTACGTCGACATCTTCTACAGCCACCGGTTCGATCCTGAGACGCCGCTTGAGGAGACGATGGGGGCGTTGGATTACGCGGTGCGTTCGGGGAAGGCGCTCTATGCGGGTATTTCGTCTTACTCGCCGGAGCGTACGGCGGAGGCCGCCCGGATCCTGCGGGAGATGGGCACGCCACTGCTGATCCACCAGCCGTCGTATTCGATGCTCAACCGGTGGATCGAGGGTGGTCTGCTGGACACGCTGGAGGCGGAGGGTGTCGGTTGCATCGCGTTCTCGCCGTTGGCGCAGGGCATGCTGACCGATCGGTACCTCAACGGTATTCCGGAGGGGTCGCGGGCGTCGCAGGGCAAGTCGCTCGACCCGGGTCTGCTGACCGATGAGTCGCTTCGGCATGTCCGCACCCTGAACGAGATCGCCAAGCAGCGTGGCCAGACGCTCGCCCAGATGGCGCTGGCCTGGGCCCTTCGCGACAAGCGGGTGACCTCGGTGCTGATCGGCGCGAGCAGCGTCCGACAACTCGACGACAGCCTCTCCGCGGTCGAGCGACTCGACTTCAGCGCCGAGGAACTCGACGCCATCGACAAGGACGCCGTCGAAGCCGGCATCGACCTCTGGCGCGGCTCCAGCACCAGCTGATGAACCCAGCTGGTCGAAGCCGACACCGGCCTCTGGCGCTGCTCCAGATGAGGAGCCCAGTTGGTGGAGGCGAGCAATTCACCTCTGGCGCGGCTCGAGCACTAGTTGAAGCCGGTTGATCGTCTTCGGCTGGTTGTTTCGGCCCGGTGAAGCACGCTCTTCATTGGGCCGAAGTGGGGTTACAGGGCGTTGTGGCGCTGGAGGTAGGTGAAGGAGGCCCAGCCGGGGAGGACGGGGAGCCAGAAGGTCATCAGGCGGAAGAGGAGGACGGCGGAGGTGGCGACGGTGGGGGGAAGGCCGGCGACGGTGAGGCCGATGGAGAGGGCTCCTTCTACTGCGCCCAGGCCGCCGGGGGTGGGGGCCGCGGAGCCGATGGCGTTGCCGGCCAGGAAGACGACGGCGACGGCGGCGAAGCTGACTTCGCCGCCGAAGGCGCGGACGCAGGCGCTGAGGCAGGCGATGAACATCAGGGAGAGCAGGAGCGTGCCGCTGAGGGCTTCCACGATCTTGCGGGGGGACTGCAGCACGTCCAGCAGGCGGGGAATGACGCCGGAGAACAGGGACCTGATTCGGGTGGTGAGCATCCGGCGGAGGGGGCGGACGGCCAGGATGACGACCATGATGACGGCGAGGCCGAGCAGGACGACCAGGACGCCCCGGGATGGGGTCAGGGACGGCGCGGCCTGGGTTCCGGTCAGATAGCCGAAGAACAGCAGTAGCAGGATGTGGGAGATCAGGCCGACCAGCTGGGAGGCGCCCACGCTGGCCACCGCCGGACCCGGTGGGACGCCACGTTTCTGCAGGTAACGGGTGTTGATCGCGACGCCGCCGACAGCCGCGGGCGCGACCAGCTTGACGAAGGAGCCGGCGAGTTGGGCGAGCACCGTCTGGCCGAGGGGCAGCTGCTCTGGCACGAACCCCCGCAGCATCGCGGCGGCCGCCACGTAGCTGCCCACGGCGGCGACCAGAGCGACTCCGCCCCAGGCCCAGTTCGCGCTGGTCACGACCGTGACCAGGTTGACCTGGCTGAGCTGGGACAGCAGAAAGTAGGCGGCGAGGGCGCTGGCGATGATCGTGACGAGGGTCCGGGGGCGGAAACGTTCGAGGCGGACCTCTTCGACCTCGGCCTGCGGCTTCAGCGCCACGATGTGGTCGCGGATGGCGGGCAGCAGATCCTTGTCCTTGCGCGTGGCCGCTCGGGTGGCGCGAGCGAGGGCGATTCGCTGCAGCAGGGGCATCGCGGAGGCGAGCATGTCCGCGCCGAGCACGGCCGTCGCCGATTTGACCGAACGCTCGGGGCCGACGCGCAGGGCCAGGTAGGCCAGGAGTTGCGCGATGTCGAGGCGGAGCAGCAGGTCGCCGGCGGCGATCTCGCCGCTGCGCGCGTCCACCAGGACGATCCGGCCGTCGGCGCCGACGTGGATGCTCTCCCCGGTCAGGTGGCGGTGCGCCAGGCGGTGGGCGTGCAGGAGCCGTACCTGCTCCCAGGTCTGGGCCAGGAGTTCGTCGTCGATCTCGTCGTCGCCGAGGTCGGCGAGCGGGCGGCTGTCCAGGTGTTCGTACGCGAGGAGGGCCGCTTCGGTGCCGACCTCGCTGGTGCCCAGGAGGCGGGGAAGGCTGGCGCCGGCGGCCTGCGCCGCGTAGGCCATGAGGGCTTCGCGTTCGAGTTCGGCGCGGAGGGAGCGGATGGCCCGGCGGCGGGTTTCGGTGTTCAGGCGGAGGCGTCGCCACAGGCGGTACATGACGCCGGCCACTTGGCGGTCGCGGTCGAGCACGGTGACGTCGAGGCGGCTCTGGTTGGCCAGGCCGACCACGTAACGGCGGCTGCCGGAGGTGTCGTCGTCGATGCGGCGGGCGCTTACCGGGCCGAAGCCGAGCCGGCGCAGGGCGGCGACGACCGCGCTGCCCGGGGGGCGGGTGTTGGCGCTGCCGATGCCGTACAGGGTGGCGTAGCCGACGGCGAGGCCGACGAGGTAGGTGACGATCGCGCCGAGTGCGGTGACTTTGGTGGCGGTGAACAGGGCGAACAGGTCGAGGGCGAGGGCCATCCAGAGCAGGGCGCGCCATTGCGGGCGGCGGGACATGCGGACGGCGGTGGCGTACGCGATGGCGGGGGTGAGGACGGTGTTGAGGGGTTCGACGTCGCGGCCGCCGGTGAGCAGCTGGTTGAGGTCGGCAGGGCCAGCGGCGATGAGCCATTCGTCCACCGCGTACGACAGCAGGAGGGCCAGGATGGCGGCGATCAAGCCTTGGGCGATGCGCATGCCGTCGCGGTGGAAGACCCGTTCGACGGCGAATGCGACGGGGACCGCGAGGACGGCGATGCCGCCGAGCAGGCCCGCGACCGAGGACAGGAACGCGGGAGCGCGACCTGTTCCGGCGGCGACGTCGTTTTCAAGGCCGTTGAGGGTGCTTTGCGCTACCAGGGCCAGCAGGACGACGGCGACCAGGGCGAGCAGGGTGAGGAGGAAGCGGATGGCATCCGAAGGGCGGCGGATGCGCTGGGGCAGCAAGGGCTCGACGACGAGGACGACTCCGTGATCCGGAGCCCCCACCGATTCGTCCTTCTCCTTGATGCCCCTCACCACCGTGATTCTCTGCGATCTTTATTACTAGTGTCCACAATCGAAGTCATGTGCATCGGCCCTCGTCGGTGAGGTGGCCCTGGTGTCCACTGCTTACCACTCTATGGAGCGGGCGCGGTAAGTGATCAGGCGAGAGAAGATCACCTCGTTCCGCCACTGAGTGACGACTCGCCGCTGTCGAGGCGGGCGCCGGACGGGGTCGCCCGGCATAGTTGATCAGTTGTTGTTGATCACCACATCGGAGGTCGCGCTCGCGTGACCTCGGAGGATGTATATGCGCCTGCTCTTCACCGCCGTTCTGTCCCTGGGTCTTCATGCCATGAATCCCGCTATCAGCGCAGCGAATGCCGCGCCGGGAGGAAGCCCTGGTTCTGAGTTGGCCGATGCCGTGTCTAGGAGCAATCTCGTCCGCCATCTCCGGGTATTTCAGGACATCGCGGATCGGAATGGGGGTAATCGAGCGGCTGGAACGTCTGGGTTTGACGAATCCGCCGAATACGTACAAAGCCAGTTGACAGCCGCCGGTTATCAGGTCGTCTCCGATCCCTTCGAGTTCATGTATTTCAAAGAACTGGCCCCTGCCCAACTAAAGCTGACCGTCAAATACCCCGCCAACCCCCTCTCATCACCCTTCAATCGCCACTCGGCCGCACGCAAGGGCACGGGGCCAGGCACCGCGTCGGACCCGAACGGAAGCCCGGCGACGGGCATGGAACCGGAGCCAGGGTCGGCGATCAAGGTGACCACGCTGCGGTTTTCGGGGTCGGGGCGGGTGAGAGGGCCTGTTCGGGATGCGGGGACTGGCTGCAGGGCTAGGGGTTTTGCGGCTTTTCAGGCGGGTGAGGTGGCGAAGGTCGTTCGTGGAATTTGCACGATTGATCTGAAGGTCAAGCATGCGGTGGCCGCCGGCGCGGTCGGAGTGGTGATCGTTAACGATCGTGAGGGCGACCTGCGAGGAGGGCTCACTGGGCCGCGGGCTCACGTACCGGTGGTTGGTGTCCGCAAGCAGGATGGCGATCTGCGGGGGTACGCCGAGATTGTCACCTCGACGCTGAGCGAGCGCCGGGTGACCCGGAACCTCATCGTGCAGACCCCGCAGGGCCGTACCGATGAAGTGATCATGGTGGGGGCGCATCTGGATTCCGTGCAGGAAGGGCCGGGGATCAACGACAACGGGTCCGGCAGTGCGGCTGTGCTGGAATTGGCGCTGCGGATGCGGCAGTTTCGGCCGGATCGGGCCGTGCGGTTTGTCTGGTGGGGAGCGGAAGAGCTGGGTTTGCTGGGGTCCAAGCACTATGTAGGAAGTCTGCCCCAGCAGGAACGCGAAAATATCGGGCTATATCTGAATCTGGATATGATCGCGTCTCCTAACAGTATTTATGGAATTTTCGATGGGGACGACTCCGATCGCGTCGGAGAAGGGCCGGGGCCGCGCGGCTCGGACGACATCGAACGGACCTTCCAGGCGTTCTATGACAGTCGCGGTCTGCCGCATACCGGGGTGGATTTCACCGGCCGATCGGACTACGGTCCCTTCATCGAGGCGGGGATCCCCGCCGGAGGCGTGTTCACCGGGGCCGACGCGCAGAAGACCGCGGAGCAGGCAGCCCAGTTCGGCGGCGTCCCCGGCAAACCGCTCGATCCCTGCTACCACCTGGCCTGCGACACGATCAAGAACATCCACCTGGTCGCGCTCGACGTGAACGCCGACGCCATCGCCCACGCCGTGGCCGCGTACGCGTTCCAGGACCGGTGATGAAATTGGGATTGCGCGCGCTCGTACAGTTGACCCATGGAGCTGCGGGTTTTGGGGGCGTGTCCTCTTGATTGTCCTGACACGTGTTCGTGGGTGGTGACCGTACAGGACGGGGAGGCGGTCGAGCTCAGGGGTAACCGTGATCATCCGTTCACGCGGGGGTCGCTGTGTGTGAAGGTCAATCGGTATCTGGAGCACACCAAGGCCGCGGATCGCATCCTTTACCCCATGAAACGGGTCGGTCCCAAGGGATCCGGGCAGTTCGAGCGGATCTCTTGGGACGAGGCGCTGGCCACGTGCGCCGCTCGGCTGACCGAGATCATCGATGAGCACGGCGGGGAAGCCATCTGGCCGTATCAGGGGACGGGGACGCTCGGGTACATCCAGGGCGAGACCGGAGAAGCCGGGCGGCGGTTCTGGAATGTGCTGGGTGCGTCTCAGCACGATCTGAACATCTGCTCCCGAGCAGGACGAGACGGACTTCGCTTCACGAACGGGACCGCAGCCGGGATGGACCCGGAGACGTTTGCGCTGTCCCGGTTGATCCTGCTCTGGGGTACGAACACGCTGACCAGTGGGCATCATTTGTGGAAGTTCATCCAGGATGCCCGCGCCGCCGGGGCACATGTGGTCGCCATCGACCCGATCCGCACCCGGACGGCGGAACAGGCCGACGAGCACCTGCCCATCCGTCCGGGCACCGATGGCGCGCTCGCCCTCGGCCTGCTCCATGTCGTGCTGGAGGAGGGCGCGGAAGATCGCGACTACCTGGAGAACCACACCCTCGGCTGGGATGAATTCAAGGCAGAAATCCTGAAATATCCGCCTAGTCGGGTGGCTGAGCTCACCGGGTTGCCCGAAGCCGACATCCGTTCTCTTGGCGTACGGCTTGCGCATACCCGCCCAACCGGCATCCGCGCCACGATGGGCCTGCAACGCCACAGAGGCGGCGGCTCCGCAATGCGCCTGATCGCCTGCATTCCGGGCGTCACAGGCGATTGGCGCTATCCGGGCGGCGGCGTCGCGTACTCCACCTCCCCGTACGTGCCCCTCGCCGTCGACCCCCGCGAGGACCTGCTTCCCAGACCGGTACGCACCCTCACCATGACCCGCCTAGCCGATGAGCTGGACGAATCGGTCAAATGCCTGTGGGTGTACGCGGCGAACCCGATGGGCTCCACGCCTGACCAGAACCGCATCCGGCAGCGGCTGCTCCGCGAGGACCTGTTCACCGTGGTGATGGAACAGTTCCCCACCGACACCGTCGATTACGCCGATATCGTGCTCCCCGCCACCATGCAGACCGAGCACATCGATCTTCATTCCGGCTACGGTCACATGTATCTGCTGTGGAACGAGCCCGCCGTCGAGCCCCCGGGCGAGTGCCTGTCCACCACGGAGACCTTCCGCCGCCTGGCCCGCACGATGGGCCTGACCGAGCCCTCCCTGTACGACTCCGACCTCGAACTGGCCGAACAGCTGCTTTCCAGAACTTCCGCCATCAATCTGGACCAGATCCGCAAGGACGGCTGGGCCCGGTTCGATGTGGCCACCCCCTTCGTCCCGTTCACCGAGGGTTTCCCCACCCCGAGCGGCAGGCTCGAATTCACCTCCGACAAAGCCGCGGCGGCGGGCCACTCCCGGGTCGCCACCTACGTGCCATCCCGGACGGCCAGCGAGCCCTCCACCCGGCTCACGCTGATCACCCCCGCCTCCCACACCTTCCTCAACACGATCTTCGCCAACAACCCGGAGCTCCTCCGCCGCTCAAAGGACCCGACCGTCCTGGTCAACCCCGGTGACGCCGCCACCCGCGGCCTGACCACCGGCCAGCCGGCCCGAGTCTTCAACGCCCACGGCGAACTCACCGCGAAAGTTGAAATAACCGACAAGGTCCGCCCGGGGGTCGCGGCCATCACGAAGGGCCGCTGGCTCAAGCTCTCCCCCGACGGCGCCAACCCCAACGCCCTCATCGAGGAGGCCGACGCCGACATGGCCAAAGGCCCGCTCTATCACGACAACTGGGTAGAAATCGCACCCGCGAACTCCATCACGACAGCCGCGCACGACAGCTGAAGCCTGACAAATCGCGCCGCTGAAGCTCCACAAACCCGTTACGACAGTTGGAGCTTGAACCCTTCGTGTGAGGCGGTGAAGCCCAGCGCACCGTAGAAGCGGTGGGCTTCCGTGCGGCGTTTGTCGCTGGTCAGCTGGACCAGGGCGCAACCTCGGAGCTTGGCCCGATCGATCGACCAGGCCACCATGGCGCGACCGATGCCCTGATTTCGGTACGGCTCCGCGACGCGAACCGCCTCGATCTGGGCGCGTTCACCGCCGTTCCTGGAGAGACCAGGGATGAAGGTCAGCTGGAAGGTGCCGACGACCTCGCCGTCGATCTCCGCAACGACGAGTTCGTTGTTCGGGTCGGCGTCGATGGCGTCGAAGGCCGCCCAGTGCCCCGGCCCGATGTCCGGAGCAACGCCGCGTGAGCGCGCAATCGCATCGTCATTGAGCAAACCGACAACAAGCGGCACGTCTTCGCGGCGCGCGGGACGGAAAGTTAGGGCGGTCATGCGGAACAGCATGCCCGAACAAGAACCGGTCGGCTCCCGGGACGAGGCGTCCCCTCCAGGACGGACTTGCGAAACAACATGCCCGAACAAGAACCGATCAGCTCCCGGGGTAAGGCGTCCCCTTCCAGGACGATCCTGCGAAACAGCACGCCCGAGCCGGGTCAGGGGCCGCTCAGGGACTTCCCCGATGTGAAGAAAGCAGCCGAGAAGGCACGCTGAAGATATGAACGAACTCACACGACGCGATGAAATGTCGCTGGCGGGGGCCGCGCTCCGCGGGGCTCCGTGGAAGGCCGCGGCCGTGACGGGAGGCGCCGTCGCGACGACCAGCCTGCTGCTGGGGCTGGTCACCGGATCGGCCGACCTGAGCTGGGCGCTCTGCGTGGGTATCACCCTCTTCTCGCTGGTGGCGGGAATCGGCGCGATCTCCAAGCCGGACGTCGGCGACCGGGTCACCCAGCAGGCACGACGCTGGTCACTGCGGCACCCCTGGCGTTTCGCCCTGTACCCTGCCGCCGGTTCAGCGATCTTGATGTACCCGGTCCAGCTCATCCTCGACCGCGAGGGCGTCTTCGGGGCAGCCTGGGACGCGGCCTGCGGCGGCGCCATGATCTACCTGATCACGGCCCTGCTCACCCTCTCGATGCGCAGCCGCGCCAAGAAGAGCAACTAAGCCGAAGAAGACCCGTTAAGCCCAGTAAGACCCGTCAGATGAACGACCCGGAACGTTCGGCTTCGCTGCGGCAGACGCAGAACTCGTTGCCTTCCGGGTCGAGCAGGGTCACCCAGCCGGGCCCTTCCGGCTGACGGTGGTCCTCGTGGATCGTGGCCCCCAGCTTGAGCAACCGCTCGACCTCCTCATCCCGGGTACGCCCGTCATTGTTGGCCACGTCCAGATGCGTACGATTCTTGACGGTCTTGCCCTCCGGCACCTTGATGAACAGCACGTGCGGCGGACCCTGCGGGCTCTCCAGCAGGACCTCGTCGTCTTCCGGCGCCGAGTCCACGATCGGCCAGCCGATCGCCGCACTCCACCATTCGGCCAGCTCGTACGGCCTGGCACAGTCAATCGTCACGGTATGAATCTCCATCATGCGCCCACCCAAGCGCACCACCGGAAATAGCGTCAAATGGGTTATCCGGCACCAAATGACACCCTTGACCAAGCCAGAGACGACCCCCTGGCTAGTCCACGTCCCACCACATCGTCACGTACGTCTGGCGAGGCACCGGCCACTCGGCCACCTCGATGACTTCCGGAGCCCGGCCCGGATGGAGGCACAAGCGACGGCAGGCCGCGTCGGCCATCTCCTCGCGGGTTTCGTAGTGGGCGTCAGGGGCGAGGTGGGTTTCCTGGCGGATGTCGTACCCAAGAGAGCGGGCGATTCCGGCGAGGTCCTCGGATGTGGGGCGAGTGGGGCGTACCAGGCCGTGGAAGTGGGCCCAAAGCGGGTTGAGCCAGCTGGTCGGGTGGAGTTCGGGGAGCTCGAGGACGACGCGGTTGCGGGCGTGCACGGTCAGTTCGGTGAGGAACGGCACGATATCGGGGACGTTGAAGACAACATGTGAACAAATCACCACGTCAGTGACTTCGGTCTCGTCTGCCACGTCTGGCCAGCGGCCGAGGATCGTGGTCGCCTCCGGGGATCGGCGGGCGAGTTCGGCGAGCATGCCGGGATTCTCATCGACCGCGACCAGCCTCGCCGGGCGCAGCCGCAGGCTCGCGGCGCCGGTGCCCGCCCCCACATCGAGCACGCTGCCGCCCGGGGGCAACGCCTCGCGGGAGCGCTCGTAGGTCGGACCCTGCGGCTCGGCCACCAGCCGGTCGGTTCGTTTCGCGAACCGTTCGACCCGGTGTGTCCACGGATCTACCGGAGCTTGGGCCAGGATCCGCGGCGGAATCCCCCATGACTCCAGCTCCGCCTTCCACCGTTTTGCCAGCTCATCCGTCTCCATAACGCAAGATAATCATGCTTAGTGGGTGTTACTGGCGGGTAGCATTCCAGTAGAGTTACTCACCGGTAGGCGAGACCCCCAGCCGTAGGAGTTCGTTATGGGCCACTACAAGAGCAACGTCCGAGATCTGGAGTTCAACCTCTTCGAGGTCTTCGGGCGTAAGGAGATCCTTGGTAAGGGCCCCTTCGCCGACATCGACGAAGAGACCGCCCGGAGCATCCTTGACGAAGTCAACCGGCTGGCCGTGGGGCCGATCGCGGCGTCATTTGAGGACAGTGACCGGCATCCGCCGGTGTTCGACCCCGCCACGCACAGCGTGACGATGCCGGAGAGCTTCAAGAAGTCCTACGACGCCTGGATGGACGCCGAATGGTGGCGGATGGAGCTCCCGGAGGCGCTTGGCGGCACGCCCGCGCCGCGGAGCCTCCAGTGGGCGGCCGGCGAGCTGATCATGGGCGCCAACCCGGCCGTGTGGATGTTCGGCTGCGGCCCCTCGTTCGCGCGGCTGCTCCACCTGCTCGGCACCGAGGAGCAGAAACGGTTCGCCGAGCTGGCGGTGGAACGGCGCTGGGGAGCCACGATGGTCCTCACCGAACCCGACGCGGGATCCGATGTCGGCGCAGGCCGTACAAAAGCCACAAAGCAGGCCGACGGGACCTGGCACCTTGAAGGGGTCAAGCGGTTCATCACCAGCGCCGAGCATGACCTGGCGGAGAACATCTTCCACCTGGTGCTGGCCCGGCCGGAGGGCCATGGCCCGGGCACGAAGGGCCTGTCGCTGTTCCTGGTGCCCAAGTTCCTGGTCGATCTGGAGACCGGCGAACTGGGCGAGCGCAACGGCGTCTACGTCACCAACGTCGAGAAGAAGATGGGCCTGAAGGTCTCCACGACCTGCGAGCTCACCTTCGGCGAGCGGCACCCGGCCATCGGCTACCTGGTGGGGGACGTGCACGAGGGCATCAAGCAGATGTTCCTGGTGATCGAGAACGCCCGGATGATGGTCGGCACGAAGGCCATCGCCACCCTCTCCACCGGCTACCTGAACGCCCTCGACTACGCCAAGAACCGGATCCAGGGCGCCGATCTCACCCAGATGACAGACAAGACCGCGCCACGGGTGCCGGTCATCGCTCATCCCGATGTACGGCGTGAGCTCATGCTCCAGAAGTCGTACGCCGAGGGCATGCGCGCCCTGGTGCTCTACACCGCCACCTTCCAGGACACGATCCAGCTGAACCCGCAGGACCGCCAGGCGGAGGAGATGAACGACCTGCTGCTCCCGATCGTCAAGGGTGTCGGCTCCGAGCGCTCCTACGAACTGCTCACGCGTTCGCTCCAGACGCTGGGCGGATCCGGCTTCCTGCAGGACTACCCGATCGAGCAGTACATCAGGGACGCCAAGATCGACTCCCTGTATGAGGGCACGACCGCGATCCAGGGCCTGGACCTGTTCTTCCGGAAGGTGCTGCGGAACCAGGGTGCCGCGCTCGGGTCGCTGATGGCCGATATCAAGGCGTTCGCCGGGTCGCAGGCGGGGAACGGGCGACTGAAGGTCGAGCGGGCGCTGCTGGACCAGGCCGCCGACGACGTCAAGGCGATGGCGGACACGATGGCCGGCTGGGCGATCAGCTCGCTGGAGACGCCGAAGGAGGTCTACAAGGTGGGCCTCAACACCACCCGCTTCCTGATGGGGCTCGGCGACCTGATTCTCGGCTGGCTGCTGCTGCGTCAGGCTGAGGTCGCGCTCAACGCGCTCGGCGATTCGGACCGGGATCGGGACTTCTACACCGGGAAGGTGGCTTCCGCGACGTTCTTCGCGACGACCGTGCTGCCTAAGCTGGCCGCCGAGCGGCAGGTGCTGATGTCCACCGGCCAGGAGCTGATGGAGCTTCCGGTAGCGGCCTTTTAGAACCGGGAAGACCGCCGCTCCGATCGGAGCGGCGGTCTTCTCATGACGTCAGAGTTGGTGTTGCACCGCGGCGCGGGTGGCCAGGATCGGCTTGAGGTAATCCGTGATCACGGCCAGGTGGGCGGGATGGTCCCGGTAGACGAGGTATCCGTCCACGTCGTCGAAGTCGGCGACGACCGCGAGGTCATGGTTGCCCTCGTTGACGCCCGCGTCCACGCCGATCTCGTAGTGCCGGATCTCCGGGATGGCTCCCGGGAGTTTGGCCAGCTGGGCGGCGGCGTCCGCCTTCTGCTCCGCGGTGGCGTCCGCGGTCCAGGCCAGCAGCACGATGTGCCGGAACATGTGTCTCCTATCAGGACTTATCCGAGGATTGCGGGCAGGGTGGCTTCGTGGGTCTCCCGCAGCGTGGCGACCGGGATCTCGAAGGCGTTCTCGACGACGAGCGACGTGCCGCCGGTGACGCCCAGACCGTAGCAGGGCACCTCGTTCCTGGCGCACAGCTCGGCCAGCGCGGCGAAATGCTGGGGTTTGACGCACACCAGCGCCCGCGCGGCCGACTCGCTGAACAGATCGACGAACGTGTCCTCACCGGGCAGCGAAATCGTCGCCCCGATGCCCTTGGGCAGGCACGCCTCGGCCAGGGCGATGGCCAGGCCGCCGTCGGACAGATCATGCGAACCCGCCAGCAATCCCCGCGTGGCCGCCGTGGTGAGCACGGTCGCCAGGGCACGTTCCTGCTCCAGCCGTACCCGCGGCGGGAGCCCGCCCAGATGGCCGTGCACCACATGCGCCCACTCCGAGCCGCCGAACTCGTCGGCGGTATCCCCGAGCAGGACCACGCGCAGCCCTTCGGCGGTGAACCCGGACGGCACCCGCCGGGCCACGTCCTCGATCACGCCGAGCACGCCCACGACCGGCGTCGGATGGATCGCCGCCGCGCCCGTCTGGTTGTAGAAGGAGACGTTTCCGCCGGTCACCGGCACGCCGAGGGTCTTGCAGGCGTCCGCGAGCCCGCGCACGGCCTCGGCGAACTGCCACATCACCTCGGGATCCTCGGGCGAGCCGAAGTTGAGGCAGTTCGTCACCGCCAGCGGGGTCGCCCCGGTCACGGCCACATTCCGGTACGCCTCGGCCAGCGCCAGCTGCGCCCCCGCGTACGGATCGAGCTTGGCGTAACGACCGTTTCCATCGGTGGCGAGCGCGATGCCGCGGGTTGTCTCGCTGGCTCCGGGCATCGACTCGGAGATGCGCAGCACGCCCGCGTCCGAGGGTTGGGCGAGGACGGTGTTGCCGCGGACATACCGGTCGTACTGGGAGGTCACCCACTCGCGGGAGGCGAGGTTCGCGGAGCCGAGCAGCTGGAGCAGGGTGGCGCGCAGGTCGGCCGGGCGTTCCAGCTCGACGTGGGTGTTGAGGGCGGCCTGGCCAGCGGGCTCGTGGAAGGGCCGCTGGTAGACCGGACCCTCGTCGGCGGCGGTTCCCGGGGGGATGTCGACGATGACCTCGCCGTCCCAGGTCATCACCAGACGTCCGGAATCGGTGACCTCGCCGATGACGGTGGCGGGCACGTCCCACTTCTCGCAGATGGCCATAAAGGCGGGAATGTCGTCTGGGGTGACGACGGCCATCATGCGTTCCTGCGACTCGCTCATCAGGATCTCCTCCGGCCGCAGCGTCGGATCGCGCAGCGGGACGAGATTGAGGTCCACGGCCATGCCGCCGGTGCCCTTGGCGGCCAGCTCGGTGGTCGCGCACGACACCCCGGCCGCGCCGAGATCCTGGATCCCGACGACCACGTCGGCCTGGTAGAGCTCCAGGCAGCATTCGATCAGCAGCTTCTCCATGAACGGATCCCCGACCTGTACGGCCGGCCGCTTGGCGTGGGATTCGTCCTCGAATGTCGCCGACGCGAGCACCGAGGCGCCGCCGATGCCGTCCGCGCCGGTCCGCGCGCCGAACAGCACGACCTTGTTGCCCGGGCCCGGTGCGGTGGCCAGCTTGATCTGGTCTTTCCTCAGCAGACCGACGCAGAGCGCGTTGACCAGCGGGTTTCCGATGTAGCAGGGGTCGAACACGACCTCGCCGCCGATGTTTGGCAGACCCAGGCAATTGCCGTAGTGACTGATGCCCTCCACCACGCCCGGCAGCACCCGGCGGGTGTCCGGCTGGTCGAGCCCGCCGAACCGGAGCGAGTCCATGACCGCGATCGGGCGGGCGCCCATCGACATGATGTCGCGGACGATGCCCCCGACGCCGGTGGCGGCACCCTGATGGGGTTCGACATAGGACGGGTGATTATGCGACTCGATCTTGAACGTGGCGGCCCAGCCGTCGCCGATGTCGACGACCCCCGCGTTCTCCCCCATGCCCACCAGCAGCGCCTCCGAGGCCGGGGCCTTGGTGGCGAACTGCCGCAAATGCACCTTCGATGACTTGTACGAGCAGTGCTCGCTCCACATCACCGAATAAATCGCCAACTCCGACCCCGTCGGACGCCGGCCGAGGATCTCCTTGACCCGCTGGTACTCGTCCTCTTTCATGCCGAGCTCGGCGTACGGCATGTGCTCGTCGGGAGACTGGGATGCGCGCTTGACGCTGTCCACGGTCATGCGGTCACCAGCTTCCTGAGGATGGAGGCGAAAAAGCCCCGGCCGTCCACGCTCGGTGCGCCCGTCAGTTCCTCGACGGCGTGCTCGGGATGCGGCATCAGGCCGACGACGTTTCCGGCTTCGTTGCAGATTCCGGCTATGTCGTTGAGCGAACCGTTCGGGTTGCCGCCGATATAACGGAAGACCACCCGTCCGTCGCGCTCCAGTTCGGCCAGGGTGGCTTCGTCGGCGACATAGCGCCCCTCGCCGTGCTTGATCGGGAGCAGGATCTCCTGGCCTTCGGTGAACTGCCCGGTCCATGCGGTGGTGTTGTTCTCGACCCGGATGCCCTGGTCGCGGCACAGGTAGTGGAGCCCGGCGTTCCTGGTCAGCGCGCCTGGCAGCAGGTGCGCCTCGCAGAGGATCTGGAAGCCGTTGCAGGTGCCGAGCACGGGCAGCCCCGCCTTCGCGGCCGGGATCAACTCCTCCATCAGCGGAGCGAATCGCGAAATCGCCCCGCATCTGAGGTAATCCCCGTAGGAGAACCCGCCCGGCAGGAAGACCGCGTCCACCCCCTTGAGGTCATGGTCCGCATGCCACAACGGCACAGCCTCGGCTCCGGCCAGCCGTACGGCTCGCGCCGCATCCTGATCGTCGAGTGTCCCGGGAAAGGTGACGACGCCCACCCGCATCACTTAGGGCCCTCCCAACGCACACGCAGCAGCCACCGACTCCGGTGGTCGGCAGTCTTCGGCGGTACGCCTCAGGCTATCGGACGCTCACCGAGCTCAACGCCCAGGGCATCCCCCAGCAAAGCAGGCCTGACCATGGCACATCGCCCCGCCCGAGAGAGATGGACGGGGCAGGCACGGCGAGTTTCCGGTCCCGGACGGTCTGACCGCGACGAGTCGCCGTTCCGCGAGAAATGGCGTGGAGCAACCGTGACTGGTTGGAGGCTCGGGAGATGGACGGGGCAGACGTGCTGAATTGTCGGTTCTGGGACAGGAGGGAGTGATCAAACCGCGACGAGTTGGCGGTCGCGGGAGATGTGATGGGCGATCGCGTCCTCGTCCCAGTCGAGTTCCTTGCTCAGGCGGACGGTGGTTCCGCTGCCTGGAGTGATGTCGAAGGAAATCTCGTCCACCACGGACTGCATGATCATGATTCCCCGGCCGTTCTCCGTCTCCCCCGACGGATACTGCTGCGGAATCGCGGTCAGCCCATGTCCGCGATCCATAATGCGCAGTTCGCAACGCCAGTCATCGATTGCCGCCTGCACTTGGTATCGGGTCGCGGGTCCCCCATGTCTGACCGCATTGGCACAAGCCTCAGAAGTAGCCAGCAAAAGGTCCGACACGCACTCCTCGGTCACGCCCAACGACCGCAGGGCATCCCCGAGCACACGACGAACCATCGGGATGCCGATCGCATCACGCGGGAGAGCCAACGAGAACTCAATGTCCACTGGGGCCCTCCCTTCGACGTAGGTCACTAAGACGTGCTTCCCCAGAGGATCAGGCCTAATCGCAACCACGCGATCAAAATCACGCGCTTGTCATTCACGCTTAACGCGCCAACCTCACGGGGGGTCGAATGGTTGCCGTGATTGTTCCCACCCGCCCACCCTTGATTTGTTTCCGGGGCTGCCGCCCCGACCCCTGGAGATTGCCCACTCCGGGGGCTTCGCCCCGCCCTCCGGCCAGCGCAAACCCTTACAACACACCCGCAGACGCGACCAGCGTCCACAAATCCGTGGACGCGACAGCGTCTGCACACATCCGCGAACACGGCCAGCGTCGACACATCCGTTGGACGCAACAACTTCCGCACACATCCGCAGACGCGACCAGCGTCGACACATCCGTTGGACGCGACAACGTCTGCCCACATCCGCGGACGCGACCAGCGGCCGTGGTGATCTCCGCCCCAGTGATCGACCTGCTCCGCAGTACGCCGTCCCGCGACGACCGCGCCGGTCGCGTGGTATTCGTCGGTGAACTGCCCGGCTGCCCTGTCCGTCCGGCGCCGCTCCCCGTCTGGCGTGAGGCCCCATTCGTGCAGCCGGAGGAAGCCGTCGCCACTGCGGTTGGCGTTTCCACCATCCGTGGACACGGCCACCGTTTGTCGTCAAGGACCGGTGCGAAGTACGGCGGGTCACCCTGCGGGTGGGCAGGGCGGACACGTAGGCCGACGTAAGACCGTGCCCGAGACCACCGCGCCCGCGATGGCCGCTGACCAGCGGCTCACCAGAGGCCCACTATCACGGTCGGCCGGAGTGTCCGCCCTGCCCACCCGCTACGGACCCCAGCCCTCACACCCCACCCGGTCACTTACAGCAGAAACCAGCATCCGAGCGTCTCAACGGCCTGAGAAAGCAAGGCTCAAGCGTCTTCCTCCACACGTACCTGGAAGTCTTCGATGACCGTGTTCGCCAGGAGGGTTTCGGCAATTTTTCGGGCCTCGGTGAGTGTGGCTTCTGTTGCAGGGCCGGGGAGTTCGAGTTCGAAGCGTTTGCCCTGGCGGACGTCGGTGATGGTGGTGAAGCCCAAGCGAGGGAGGGCGCGGGCGATGGCTTGGCCCTGGGGGTCGAGGATCTCGGGCTTGAGCATGACGTCGACGATCACGCGCGCCACTGTCGGTTCCTCCTGGTAGAAGTGCTGGATGCGGGCTCAGCCTAGCGGTCCGTGGCAGCGTAAGTTATCCACAGGCTGTGGATTGTGTGGGAGGTCTGCCACCGGGAACGGGGAGAATGTGAAGGGGCCTTGTGCATGGGGGTGTGACCTCTGTAACCATGTCCGCATACGTGGACGTTCCCCCACCAAACGGAACAGAAGCGTCTGGAATCGGCCGAATCACGGTGGCGACCCCAACCGTGATAGGCCCCGACCGCGCAGGAGTGGCACATGACTGCCTCCACTACCGGCCTAACGGCACCCCCTGAGCTCGTCCAGCTTCTCACCCCCGAGGGAGAACGGATCGAGCACCCCGACTACAAGATCGACCTTACCGCGGAGGAGGTCAAAGCCCTCTACCGTGACCTGGTCCTGGTCCGCAGGATCGACCTGGAGGCCGTCGCCCTCCAGCGCCAGGGCGAGCTCGGCCTGTGGGCCTCACTGCTCGGCCAGGAGGCCGCGCAGGTGGGCTCGGGCCGCGCGCTGACCGACGTCGACATGGCCTTCCCGACCTACCGCGAGCACGGCGTGGCCTGGTGCCGCGGCGTCGACCCGATCAATCTGCTCGGCCTGTTCCGCGGAGTCAACCACGGCGGCTGGGATCCAGCCGAGCACAATTTTCACCTCTATTCGATCGTCATCGGCACCCAGACGCTGCACGCGGTGGGCTACGCGATGGGCATCCAGCGGGACGGCGCCGAGGCCGCCACGATCGTCTACTTCGGCGACGGCGCGACCTCGCAGGGCGACGTGAACGAGGCGTTCATCTGGGCATCGGTGTTCAACGCGCCGGTCGTGTTCTTCTGCCAGAACAACCAGTGGGCGATCTCCGAGCCACTGGAGAAGCAGTCCAGGATCCCGCTGTACAAGCGCGCTTCCGGGTTCGGCTTCCCGGGCGTCCGAGTGGACGGCAACGACGTGTTCGCCTGTCTCGCCGTCACGCGCAAGGCGCTGGCCGACGCCCGCGCCGGGCAGGGGCCGACGATGGTGGAGGCGTTCACCTATCGGATGGGCGCGCACACCACCTCCGACGACCCGACCCGCTACCGGGTGGCCGACGAGCTGGAGGCGTGGAAGCTGAAAGATCCGATAGAACGGGTCAAGGCGTATCTGTTCCGCGGCGAACTCGCCGACCAGGAGTTCTTCGACAAGGTCGAGGCGGAGGCCGACGCGCTCGGCAAGGAGCTGCGCCGCTCCTGCCTGGCGCTGCCCGACCCCGCCCCCGAGGCCCTTTTCGACCATGTGTACGCCGAGCCCCACGCCCTCATGGCGGACGAGCGCGAGCAGTACCTCAGCTACCTGGCGGGGTTCGAACGATGACCGTACTCACGCTGGCCAAAGCCCTCAACGAGGGCCTGCGCGCCGCCATGGACGCCGATCCCAAGGTTCTCATCATGGGCGAGGACGTGGGCAAACTCGGTGGCGTGTTCCGCGTCACCGACGGCCTGCAGAAGGACTTCGGCGAAGATCGTGTGATCGACACGCCGCTGGCCGAATCCGGGATCATCGGGACCGCGATCGGGCTGGCCATCCGCGGCTACCGGCCGGTCTGCGAGATCCAGTTCGACGGGTTCGTGTTCCCGGCGGCCGACCAGATCATCACCCAGCTGGCGAAGATGCCGCTACGGTCGCTGGGCAAGCTCAAGCTTCCGGTCGTGGTGCGGATTCCGTGCGGCGGCGGGATCGGGGCGGTCGAGCACCACAGCGAGTCGCCGGAGGCGTATTTCACGCATACGGCGGGGTTGCGGGTGGTCGCGTGCTCCAACCCGGTCGACGCGTACACGATGATTCAGGACGCGGTGCGCTCCGACGATCCGATCGTGTTCTTCGAGCCGAAGCGGCGTTACTGGGACAAGGCCGACGTGGAACTCGGCGCTCCCGGACTGCCGCTGGGGAAGGCCAAGGTGGTGCGAACCGGGAACGACGTGACCCTCCTGGCGTACGGGCCGATGGTGAAGACGTGCCTGGAGTCGGCGGCGGCGGCCGAGGACGACGGGCGGTCGGTCGAGGTGATCGATCTGCGGTCGCTCAGCCCGCTGGACATGGGGGTGATCACCGAGTCGGTGAACCGGACCGGGCGGTGTGTGGTCGTGCACGAGGCGCCGGTGTTCACCGGGCTCGGCGGGGAGCTGGCGGCGCGGATCAGCGAGGCGTGCTTCTTCCGGCTGGAGTCGCCGGTGCTGCGGGTGGGCGGGTTCTCGACGCCGTATCCGCCGTCCCGGCTGGAGGATCACTACCTGCCGGATCTGGATCGGGTGCTGGACGCCGTCGACCGTGTCCTGGCGTACTGAGGGGGTGCGCGATGCGACGTGAGTTCAAGCTTCCGGATGTCGGCGAAGGCCTGACCGAAGCGGAGATCGTCAAATGGCACGTCTCGCCGGGTGATCCGGTCCGGGTGAACCAGACCATCGTGGAGATCGAGACCGCGAAGGCCGTGGTGGAGCTGCCCTGCCCGTTCGAGGGCACGGTGGCGGCGCTGCTGGTGCCTGAGGGGGAGACGGCCGATGTGGGGTCGCCGATCATCGCGGTGGACACGGTGCCGGACGAAGACGCGCCCCCGCCGGCACAGCCCCCCGCACTGACCGAGGACATGGTGCCCCAGGTGCCCGAACCGACGCGGGAGGAACGCCAGCCCGTTTTGGTTGGGTACGGCGTGAAGCTGGGCGCCACCAAACGACGCCCCCGCAAGTCTCCCCCAACACCGGGAACCTCCGGTGGGAGTGCCGGATCGTCCGGCGGAGGAAATGCGGCCAGCGTGCGGAATGTGGCCGGTGTCGGAAGTGCGGCCGGTGTCGGAAGTGCGGCTGGCGTCGGAAGTGCGGCTGGCGTCGGAAGTGCGGCTGGCGTCGGAAATGTGACGGTGCTGGCGAAGCCGCCGGTGCGCAAGCTGGCCAAGGATCTTGGCGTGGATCTGTCGGGCATCGCCGGAACCGGACCGCGCGGGTCGATCACCCGGGAGGACGTGCAGGCGGCGGTTTCGCGACCGGCGATGCCCGGGACCGTGGCGGAACCCGCCACGGAGAGGTCCAATGGGGTCCAGCTGGAAGCTCCCGGCAGCGTCACCGGGGTCACCGGGGCCACCGGGCAAGTTCTAGCGCCCGGACATGTCGGAAATATCGCCCGGGAGGAACGTATTCCTGTCCGGGGTGTGCGGAAGGCGACGGCGGCGGCGATGGTCGCCAGCGCGTTCACCGCGCCGCATGTGACCGAGTTCCTCCAGATCGATGTCACCGAGACCATGAACGCCGTGCAACGGCTGCGCGCGTTGCCCGATTTCGAGGGAGTCAAGGTTTCGCCACTGCTGCTGGTGGCAAAAGCGCTGCTCACGGCGGTGCGGCGGTATCCAATGGCCAACGCCACCTGGGCCGACGACGCGATCGTGGTGAAACGCTACGTGAACCTGGGCATCGCGGCCGCGACCGAGCGCGGCCTCATCGTGCCCAACGTCAAGGACGCCGACGCGATGTCCCTGCCAGGGCTGGCCAGGGCGCTGTCCGAGCTGACCGATCGGGCCCGGGCGGGCAAATGCGGCCCCGCCGAGCTGACCGGTGGCACGATCACAATCACGAATGTGGGCGTCTTCGGTGTCGACGCCGGAACCCCGATCCTCAACCCCGGCGAGGCCGCGATCCTGGCGTTCGGCCAGATTCGCGACATGCCCTGGGTGGTAGACGGGCAACTGGCCGTCCGCAAGGTCACCACGCTGGCACTCTCGTTCGACCATCGAATCATCGACGGCGAACTGGGTTCGTATGTGCTCCGGGACGTCGGCGCAATGCTGACGGATCCACTACGAATACTCGCCTGGAGCTGATCTTGAGTGCCGCAACCGCGCTGCAAGGTCGCGACCAGTAATCCCCAAGAGGACATTCCTACTCTGAACGCAGGTTCTCCTCGAAGGCGTGCCGTGCCTTCGGGACTCCGGGAGCCTCGCTGAAAAGTCGCGCGGCGAGACCGGCGCCGGGCCCCCTCGGAAAGGGCCTCGCCGCGCGATCAGTGCCTGGATGGCGCTTGGAGGATCCCGTGACCGCGGAACGCGTGGAGCACATCAGCCCGGTCCGCTGGCCCGGGGACGGCGATGCCGGACATATCGGTCCGGATAACTGTCTGGTACGCGTCGATGACGTGCACTTATCCCTGGCCGAGGCAGTGACCGTGGTCCGCCACCTCTCCCAGCGAGATCGCGGGTTACGAGACGAGATCGTCGAACACTGCCTGATCAAGGCCGAAACCCGGAACGACCCCGAGCCGTTGACCGAGGACGAACTCCGGTTCGCGGCCGAGGAGTTCCGCCTGGGCATCGGCCTGCGCGACCCCGCCTCGACCCTCGCCTGGGTGGCCGAGATGGGCATGACCGGCGGCCAGTTCGAGGAGTTCATCGCGAGCATCGCCCGCCGCACCCGCTTCCGCCGCCGCAAATCCGCCGAACTCGCCCCCGCCTACCTGGACGCCCACCGCCCCGACTTCGACCAGGTCCGCGCCCTCTGGGTCACCAGCTCCCACCCCATCCACGGCGAACTCCTCCGCGGCCTCGGCGGCCTCCTCGGCTGCGCCGAAGCCTCCGTCACCCTCGGCCAACGCCACGCCCACACCCTCCCCGCCCCACTCCGCCACGCCCCCCGCGACACCTTGATCGGCCCAGTACGGCACGACAACACCTACCTCACCGGCCTGATCCTGGAACGCCACCCCGCCACCCCCGACCAACCCACCCTGGCCGCCGCCGGCACAGCCGCCTTCACCCAATGGCTAACCGAACGCCGCAACCAGGCCTCCATCGAGTGGCACTGGCTCTAACCCGCGATTCGTCGGGTTACTCGCCGTATTCCGGCGCCGATCACGTCCGCATCAGTTCTCGCCGTCCCGGCGCCAAGAGGGACCGGCGGCCAACCGGCACCAAAACAACTCAGAGCGCTCAATCATCACTTGCCGATCTCCTCCCTCGGCACCGCACCGAAGAGGCCGTGGCAGGGCACCCGGGCTATGGCGTGATCGGGATAGCCTCGGCCGATCACCGGTGCGGTGACAACAACCGAGGCCATACTCGATCGGCTTCGCCGCCGTCCAGATGGTTGGACGAGAATGCGAAAGCCCTTCCGGCGCCGATCCGGAAGGGCCTTCGGGTGCATGGCGTTGTCAGCAGGTCGGTGGAACCCCTACGGACTCCGCCGGTGACGGCATCGAACCTGTCCAGCGTGCGGTCAGATGCAGACGACGTACATCTTGACCTTGGCCGTGTTGTCGTCGATCGAGAGCTTCACGTACCAACCGGTGGGGGTACCGCTGGAGCTCGACGGGCGGTCGGCCAAGGTGAGCCTGACGTTGGAGGCACCGCTGATGATCTCGTAGCCGCCGCTGACGAGTTTCTTGCCGTTATCACAGTTCAGGGTGGCGGAGTTGTTGTGCTCGCTGAAGGTGATATCGGAGGACGACTTTACGGCCGGGCTGATCGAACCGCCGGTGCCGGGGTCGCCCTTGTCACCCTTGTCACCCTTGTCACCCTTCAGGCCCTGTAGGCCTTGCAGGCCTTTGTCGCCCTTCTCGCCATCCGCGCCCTTCGGGCCGGTGGGACCGACCGGGCCAGCGGGGCCGTTGGTTCCGTTCTCACCCTTGTCGCCCTTCGGGCCCTGGGGGCCGGTTTCGCCCTTCAGACCTTGCGGGCCTTGGGGACCCTGCGCGCCGGTGTCGCCCTTCGGGCCCTGGGGGCCGGTGTTGCCGGTCTGGCCCTTCGGGCCCTGCGGGCCGGTCTGGCCGCGAAGGCCCTGGGGGCCCTGGGCGCCGGTCATGCCCTGGAGGCCCATGGGGCCCTGTTCGCCCTGGCCGCCCCAGCTGATCTTGGTCTCCGTGACGCGGCACTTGGTGGTCGCGTTCACGATGCGTGCGTAGCGCGTCTTCTTGTTGACACACGCGTAGATGACGGTGTCAGCAGCCGACGATGCGGTCGCCATGCCCCCCACGGCAAAAATGGATCCAGCAAGTGCGCCAACGGTCAAGATCCCGATCGTGCGCCCGCCCGGCAACCTGATAGCCACTGAGCTTCCTTCCGTTTAATCTGTGCCCTCTGGTACAGAAGGTGAACTGAGTGATAGACGTTTCAACAATCCAGGCGGATCACGTGATAAACATCACGGCTCTGTATCGGTGAACCGGTAATAGTCCGTAGTAGCCGCAAGCGGCGTTGGCGATGCTGGTTCGCGCCGGGATAATCGGCACCGTTCGGGAGGATTACCTCGCCCAATCTGGCGCGGTAGACACGCACGTCCAGGGAGCGAACCAGGGCTGAGCGGCTGAGCCGCGGGGCGATGGGTGCGTTGACTGGCTCATACGGAGGCAGCTGTGCCGTCGAGCGACCCCACCACGACAGACCTGAGCAGGCCCCACGAGGGCGCGCGCGAACCGTTCCTGCCGCCCGCCACCCAGCCGGTGCGCGGCGTCGTCTGGCTGATCCACATGACGCTGCCCATGCTCGGCCTCTGGCTGCTGCTGGCCCACCCGGTCGACCAGGACCCGACGACCGTCGACCTGGACCACAAGTGGCAGCACAATCCCAGCCACTTCTGGCTGATCCTGGCCGTCGCGGGGGTGAACCTGGTGCTCGGCGCGCTGATCAGCCAGGCAGCGACCCGGCGCAAGGACGCCCGGTTGTTCCTGGTCTCGCTGGTGTTCCTGAGCAGCGCCGGATTCTTCCTGCTTCACGGCCTGGCCACCCCGAAGATCTTCCTGGACGGCGGCACGGTCGGTTTCGACCTGGCCCAGCCGGTCGGCCTCACCATCGCGTCGATCTTCGCGTTCCTGGCGGGGCTCCCGCTCGGGGAACGCCAGGCCGCGACCGTGCTCCGCGCCCAGCTCCCGCTGCGCGTGCTGCTCGCGACCATCATGATCGCCTGGGGTTTCGCCTCGCTGGTCCCCGGCCTCACCCCGCTGAGCGACCCGCTCCCCGCCGACGGCCTGAGCCTCGGCCCGTACGCGCTGATCGGCATCGTGCTCTACGCCGCCGCCGCGGCCATGATGTTCGCCTTGCACCGCAAACGCCCGGCGGCCGTGCTGATCAGCCTGATCACCTCGTTCGCGCTGCTGGCCGAGGCGATGATCGCGGGCATGTCGCACCACAACTGGCACCTGTCCTGGTGGCTCTGGCACGTGCTGCTGACGTTCGCGTTCGTGTTCGTGGCCTACAGCGCGTACATCCAGTTCCGGCGGGAAGGCTCCGGCGCCGGCCTGTTCGACGCCGTCGCGCTGTCGGCGACCGTACGGCGCATCCAGGCCCAGTACGAGGAGGCTCTCGAAGAGCTGGTCGGCCACCTGCGGCGCAGGACCGAGTCGGGGGTGCCGGTGGCCACCCGGCTGGCGGGGCGGTTCCGGCTCACCGAGGGGCAGGCGGCGGTGCTGGACCGGGCCGGGAAGGCGCTGGCGGACGAGCGCGAGCTGTCGGACCGGCTGGCCGCGCTGGTGCACGTCGGCGGCCGGGCCCGGGTCGGGCTGGCCGAGACGCAGCTGCTGACCGACGCCCTCGAGCGGGTACGGCAGGCCTACGGCGACGTCCGCCTCAGCCTGATGCAGAACGGCGTGCTGGTGCCGTACCCGGCGGTGAACGGAACGCGGGGGGAGGCGCCGGTGGCGGCGCTCGCGGCGGGGCGGCCGGTGCCGGTGACCGGGGCGGTGGTGCATCCGCTCACGGTGAAGGGGCGGCTGGCGGGGGCGCTGACGGTTCCGGTGGGGACGACCTCGCAGGATGAGGCGCTGGCGGCGACGCTGGCCAGCCAGCTGTCGATCGCGCTGGAGAACGCCCGGCTGTATGCGGAGCTGGACACGCTGTTCCGGGCGTACATGTCGCCGGATGTGGCGCAGAGCCTGCTCGCGGATCCGAACCGGGCCGCGCTCGGGGGGTCGCTGGTGGAGGTGACCGCGCTGTTCGCGGACCTGCGCGGGTTCACCACGTTCTCGGAGCGGGTCTCGCCGGGGGAGATCGTGGCGATGCTCAACCGGTTCCACACGGCGGCGGTGCCGTGCATTCTGGGCAACGGCGGCACGATCGTGCAGTTCGTCGGAGACGCGCTGCTGGCCCTCTTCAACGCGCCCGCGGAGCAGCCGGACCACGCGGAACGCGCGGCGCAGGCGGCCCTGGACATGCAGCGCGCGGCGGCCCGGGTGAACGCCGAGGTGCTGAGCGAGCAGAACGCCGGGCTGGTTTCGGACGTCGAATGGCCGCAGTTCCGGGTGGGGGTGAACACCGGCCCCGCGCTGGTGGGCAATATCGGCAGCCCCGAGTTCCGCGGCTTCAACGCGATGGGCGACGCGGTCAACGTGGCGGCCCGGCTGCAGGCGCTGGCCGAACCGGGCACGGTGGTGATCGGCCAGTCCACCCGCGACCTGCTGGCCTCCCCCGCGGACGTGCGCTCACTCGGCCATCTGAGCCTGAAAGGCAAGGACCAGACGGTGCACGCGTACGTACTGACGGCACTTGGGTAAAAGTCCCTTTACGGGCACCCCCCGGGGGCCCAAGACTGACCGCATGAACACTCCGGAACCGGGCGAGTTTCTCGCCCTGCTCACCGCAGAGGAGATCGCGGACTTTCGTACGGCCGGGAGACCCCGCCGGTGGGATCGTGGCTCGACGGTGATGAGCGAGGGCGACAAGTCCGACTGGGTGCTGGTGCTGACCTCGGGGCGGGTGAAGGTGTCCTCGCACACGGCCGTGGGCACCGAGGTGGTGCTGGCCGTGCGCGGGCCCGGCGCGCTGCTCGGCGACATGTCGGCGGTGGACGGCGGCCCGAGGTCGGGCACGGTGACCGCGCTGGAGCCGATCGAGGGCATCGTGGTCCGCGATTTCGCCGGATTCCTGCATGAGCACGGCAGGATCGCGGTGCTGCTGCTGCAACTGATCACCGGCAGGTTGCGGGACGCCGACCGCAAACGCATCGAGTACGGCGCGTTCGACACCACCGGACGGGTCGCCACCCGCCTGGTCGAACTGGCCGAACGGTACGGGGAGGCCACCAACGAGGGCGTCCGGGTCATGTTGCCGCTCTCCCAGGACGAGCTGGCCGGCTGGACCGGCGCGTCGCGGGAGGCGGTCAGCAAGGCGCTGCGCAGCCTGCGCGACCGGGGCCTGATCGAGACCGGCCGCCGCCGCGTGATCATCTACGACCTGGAGGGCCTGCGGAAGCGCGCCCGGTGAGCCCCGCCTCCGGGCGGTGATTCACAATGGTATTTCGTGGTTGCCGTCCCCCTGGAACCAGGTTCTCCCGAATACGCAAGAGCACTCAGATACGCGTGGAAGGTCTGCTCGGTCACCAGCCTCGGCCTGGTGCTGATCGGGATCAGTGGGAGCACGCTGAATGTGGCGCTGCCGTCGGTGGTGCGGCACTTCCAGGCGAGCCCGTTCGCGGCCAGCTGGGTCCTGCTGGCTTTCCTGCTGGTGAACACGGCGACGCTGGTGCTGTTCGGGCGGGTCGCGGATCTGCTCGGGCGGCGCGAGGTCTATCTCGTGGGGTTCGCGCTGTTCACGGTGGCCTCGCTGCTGGCGGGGCTGGCTCCGGACGTCTGGGTGCTGATCGGGCTGCGGGCGATCCAGGGGCTGGGCGCGGCGATGATCCTGGCGAACGGGACGGTGATCATCGCCGATGCGTTTCCGGCTGATCGCCTCAGCCAGGGCATGGGTGTTTATATCGGGACATTGTCGGTGGCGCAGCTGGCCGGGCCCACGCTGGGCGGCCTGATCGCGGACATCCTGGGCTGGCAGTGGATCTTCTGGATCAACGTGCCGGCGGGGCTGATCGCGCTGTTCTGGGGCATGTTCACGCTCAGGGAGACGACCCCCCGCGAACGCAAGCCTGTAGACGTAACCGGAAATATCATCATTTTCGCGGCTTTATCGGCGGCGTTGGTGGCGCTCACGGAGGCGGGGTCGCGCGGGCTCGGGAGTCCGGTCGTGATCGTGGGCGGGGCGATCTTCCTGGTGCTGGTGCCCGTCCTGGTCATGGTCGAGCGGCGGGCGACATATCCGGTCTTAGATGGCACGTTGTTCCGTGCCCGGATGCTCGCCCTGACCAATGTGGCCTCGTTCTGCAACGCGCTGGCCAGGGCGTCGCTGATCCTGCTGGCCGGGCTGTATTTCCAGGCCGCGCGCGGGGTGGACGCGCTGGCCGCCGGGGTCGCCCTGCTGCCGGTGCCGATCGGGATGGCGCTGGCCTCGCCGATCGCGGGGTCGCTGGGGCGGCGGATCAGTCCGTACCTGATCGCGGTGGGCGGGGCGAGCCTGAGCGCGGGCGGGCTGCTGATTCTGGTGTTCAGCACCGCGTCGCCGTACTGGGTGATCGGGGTTGGGCTCTTTCTGGCGGGATGTGGCAGTGGGACGTTCCTGACCGGGAACACCACGCAGGTGATGGCCGCGCTGCCGGCCGGCAGCCTGGGGGTGGTGAACGGATTCCGGCTCATGATCATGAATATCGGGATCGTGCTCAGCGTCGGGTCCACACTGAGCCTGCTGACCGGGTCGGTCTCGCCGGAGCTGCGGGCTCAGGTCTACCAGGGCACGCTGGCGCGCCTGTCGCCGGTCGCGGTGGAGCAGCTGATGGGCGGGTTCCGGGTCACCTACGCGGCGCTGTTCTGCGTGAGCCTGCTGGGGGCGATCTTCACTGCGCTGGCCTACCCCAGCCGGCACACGGGCGAGGCCGGGCCGCCTGCGCCTCCACCCCAGCCATGAGCAGGTCGATGCCGAACGCGTAGTAACGCTCGACATCCGGCTCCGTGGCGAAGGTCTTCGCGAACTCCACCACCCGCGGGAACCGGTCGGCGGGCAGCGACTCCAGGTGCAAGCGCTTCTGCCGCCGCCACTCGATCGCCTCCTCCGTGGTGAAGGTACTCGGGCAGCCAGGCTCCCCGTCGACCAGGGCGATCACGCCGTGCATCAGGAGCGAGGAGATCAGGAAGCCCTCGTCGAGCGCGAAGCCCCCCTGGGCGAGCAGGTCGAGCGCGGTGTTGGTGGCGGTCGTGAAGCTCTCCACACCCTCATTCTTGAGCGACGGGAGCAGCCCGATCAGCGCCGGGTGCCGCCGGATCACCCCGGTCAGCGCCTCGACCATCGCGCGCAGCCGGACATTCCACGGCGAATCCGGCTCGAACTCGGGGGTGACCTCGCGGAGCAGGTGATCGGCCATGCCCTCCAGCAGCTGGTCCTTGTTCTTGAAATGCCAGTAGAGCGCCATCGGCGTGACGCCGAGCACCTGGGCCAGCCGCCGGATGGTGACGGCCTCCAGGCCTTCGGCGTCGGCGAGCTTGATGGCCTGCTCGACGACGGTCTCCCGGCTCAACTTCTCTGGTGCCACTTGACAACTATACGACGTACACGTTCTCCTATGCACTGTACATGTACGCCGTATATGTACACCGTATAAGGAGGCGAGATGAACAGATGGTTGGCGCTCACAGCCGTGGCGCTTGCGACCTTTATGACCTATTTGGATAATAATGTGGTGAATGTCGCACTCCCCACTATCCAACGGGAGCTCGGGCTGAGCATCTCCGGGCTTGAGTGGATCGTCAGCGCGTACATCCTGGTCTTCGCCGGGCTGCTGCTCGTCGGCGGGCGGCTGGCGGACGTGTTCGGCCTGCGGGCGGTCTTCTTCGCCGGGCTCGGGATCTTCACCGTGGCGTCGGTGGCCGCCGGGCTCGCGAACGGTCAGGAGATCCTGATCGGGGCCCGCGCGTTGCAGGGCATCGGCGCGGCCCTGGTCACCCCCGCGTCGCTGGCGCTGCTGCCCCGGCTCTTCCCCGACCCGCGCGAGCGCGCCACCGCCGTCGGCATCTGGAGCGCCGTCGGCGCCCTCGCCCTGGCGATCGGCCCGCTCACCGGCGGCCTGCTCAGCGAGAACGTGGACTGGGGCTGGATCTTCCTGATCAACGTCCCGATCGGCCTGGTCACCGCCGTCCTGGCCGCGATGCACATCCGGATCGAGCCCACCGCTCGCGCCACCGCGACCCGCCTCGACCTGCCCGGCCTGGCCGCCTCCACGGTGGCGCTGTTCGCGCTGACCTTCGGCCTCATCGAGGGCGAGTCCCAGGGCTGGTCGTCGGCCCCGATCCTCGGCGCGTTCGCGCTGGCGGTGCTCGCCTTCGCGGGCTTCCTGGTGATCGAGTCGCGCTCCCGCCAGCCGATGATCGACCTGTCGCTGTTCCGGGAGCGGGTCTTCAGCGGCGGCCTGCTGTCGATGGGCCTGTGGGCGTTCGGCGTCTTCGGGATCTACTTCTTCACCGCGATCTACCTGCAGAGCGCGCTGGGCTTCACCCCCACCCAGGCCGGCGCCGGGTTCGTCCCGATGGCGCTGCTGATGGCCGTGCTGGCCACCATGTCACCGCGGATCGCCGAACGTTTCGGCACGGCCCGGGTGGTCGCGTTCGGCCTGGCCCTGATGGCGGTCGCCATCGGCGCGATCTCCAACGTCGGGGCCGGTTCCGACTATCTCGACCTGCTGCCCTGGTTCCTGCTGTACGGCGCGGGCGCGGGCCTGCTCGTCCCGCTCACCAACGTGATCCTCGGCGCCATGCCGGCCGGGCGGGCGGGGGTCGCCTCGGGCGTGCTGAACGTCTCCCGCGAGGTCTTCGGCCTGCTCGGCATCACCATCCTGGGCGCCATCCTGAACGCGCGCCAGACCGCGCCAACCATGGCCGCCTTCCTGGACGCCTACCAGTTCACCCTGCTCATCGCCGCGGCCATCGTGCTCGTCGGCGTCCCCGTCAGCCTGTACGCCCTGCGCCAGACCCGCACAGAAACCCCCGAACGTGTCCTCGAACCCGTGGGATGAGAAAACGCGATGCCCCCGGTTCGTCCCGGGGGCATCGCGTTTTTTCAGGAACCGATCTTCTTGCCCTGCTTGTGCCAGGCCACCGCGACCGACGGCCGCGGCTGGTCGCCGTCCGGCCAGCGGCTGGTCGGGGCGTCCGGGGTGGCGCCGGTGGTCTCACCGGGGTGCTGCACGGCCACGAAGACGCTGCGCTGGTCATCGGTGATGAACGGGCCGCAGGTCTCGGCCGCGAACGGGACAGTCAGGAACTGCCGCACGAAACCGCGCTCCTTGCCCTGCGTCGGCATCACGAAGAGGCCGTCGTTGGTGCCCAGCGCGTTGCCGTCGGTGGCGATCCACAGGTTGCCGTCGGCGTCGAAGGCCACGTTGTCCGGGCACGAGATCGGCGAGACCTTGGTCTTGTCGAAGCCCGCGAAGTACGTGCTCGGGTCGTTCGGGTCACCGCAGATCAGCGGCAGCGACCAGGCGAACTTGGTGGCTCCGGCGTCGTTGCGGGACTCGACGATCTCCAGGATGTGGCCGTGCCGGTTGGACGGCCGGGGGTTGGCCTCGTCCAGCTGGGCGGCGGTCCGGTTGGTGTTGTTGGTGAGGGCCAGGTAGATGGCGCCGTTGACCGGGTTGCGCTCCATGTCCTCGGGGCGGTCCATCTTGGTCGCGCCCACCTTGTCGGCGGCGGTCCGGGTGAAGACCAGCACCTCCTGTGCGGTCATCCCGGGCACGAACGACTTGTTGCCGCTGACCAGCGGGATCCACACGCCGGAGCCGTCGAACGCGCCGTCGGCGGGCAGCTTGCCGGTGCCGTCGATCTCGGCGGCCGGGCTGTCACCGGTGAGCTTGGCGACGTAGAGGGTGCCCTCGTCGAGCAGGTCGCGGTTGTGGCGGTCGAAGCCGGGGATGTACCGGTCCTTCGACACGAACTTGAAGAAGTACTCGAAGCGCGAGTCGTCCCCCATGTACGCCACCAGCTTGCCGTCCTTGGCGATGGTGGTGGTGGCCGCCTCGTGCGCCATCCGGCCGAGCGCGGTGCGCTTGATCGGGGTGCCGTCCGGGTCGAAGGGGTCGATCTCCACGATCCACCCGAAACGGTTGATCTCGTGGGGGTGCTTGGCCAGGTCGAAACGCTCCTCGATCCGGTCGAAGCGCCGGCTGCCGCTGGGGATGGCGGCCGTGGTGCTGATGCCGTACCGGGTGAGGTTGGCCTTCTGGTCCTCCGGGACGCCGTTGCCGCCCACGAAGTACTGGTTCCAGTTCTCCTCAGCGGTCAGGATGGTGCCCCACGGGGTGGTGCCGCCGGCGCAGTTGTTGAGCATGCCCTTGACGACCTTGCCGTGCGGGTCGGCGGCGGTCTTCAGCAGGTCGCTGCCGGCCGCCGGGCCGCTGAAGCGCATGGGGGTCTGGGCGGTGATGCGGCGGTTGTACTTGCGGCGGCCGCTGGTGACCAGGGCCCACTTGCCGCTCTTGCCGACTCGCGCGATCTCCACCAGCGAGCCGCCGTGCGCGGCCAGACCGATCTTGATCTGCTCCTCGGTGGCGGCGGTGCCGTCGGTGTAGCCGCGGAACATCAGGTTCTCGTCGGTGTACTCGTGGTTCACCCAGAGCAGCGCGCGGTCCTTGCCCATGGGGATCAAGGTGACGAAGTCACAGTTGTACCCGAACTGCGTCGCCTGGGCGGCGGCGGTCTGGTTGTTGAAGTTGAAGGCGGGCGCGCCCGGCAGCACCGGGTCGCCCCAGCGCACCACGACCGAGTGGTCATAGCCCGTCGGCACGGTCAACGCGTCCAGTTTGTTCGGCGCGACCGGGGTGAACTTCAGGCCGCTCGACCCATGCCCGCCATGTCCGCCATTTCCGCCATGGCCTCCGATGACTGATTCTTTGTCTCTGACAGGGTCAGCGGCGGCGGGGAGAGCCGCCCCGACACCCACGACGCCAGTCGAGACCACCAGCGCGCCAAGCGCCCCGGCCCGGAGCGCGCCCCGGCGGGAGATCGCCTCCGTGACGATGTCTCCGAAATAGGGGTTGTCGCTGGGGTTCGACACCTCATGGGCGCATGCGTTACCACAACGGAAGGCACAAGTGAGAGAGCTACGGCCACCCGCGTGCGGGGCGGACAGCAGCGGCAGGGTTCTACGCGGTGACGGATTCGTCACAGCTCCTCCAAGGGGGTTTGCGCGGGAATGCGGAGCACGCGCACGTCCCGGCACATGCTCCCCGCCGGGACGGTACGGCGGTCAGCCGAACCTGAGGTGAACAATGTTTACCCGAACAGTGAACGCTCGTCCCACAGACCTCGTCAGTATCGTGCTGACCAGCGTGTGCTGCCGGGAGAATGGGTGGATGGCCGCACGCAGACTCGATCCCGCGAAGATCCATGCCGCGCTGGACGCGCAGTTGGCCGAGTTGGGGGATCCGCCGTTCAGCGGTCCCGCGGCCGGGGTGGGGCCGGCGTGTGTGGCGGTGGTGTTGCGGGTCTATGACCTGGGGGGACAGCCGTTACGGGAGGCTGCTCGGGCGGCGGTGCGGTATCTGCTGGAGGAGCTGGTGGCCGTTGCTCCGGGGCGTACGGTGGAGGTGCGGGTGCCGCCGTACGCGGCGGTGCAGTGTGTGGAGGGGCCGCGGCATACCCGGGGGACGCCGCCCAATGTGGTGCAGATCGAGGCGCGGACCTGGCTGGAGCTGGCCACCGGGCGGACCGCGTGGGGGGACGCGATCGCGGACGGGCGTGCCACGGCTAGTGGCTCACGTGCTGATCTGTCCGCTTATTTGCCGCTGGGTTGAGGATGCCGTTGGCCAGAGGTCAGCAGATCTGTCCGCTCTCTGCCCTTGGCCCAAAGTCAGGTCCGTTGGCCCATTTGTTGCTGTTTGAGGTCAATTGTCCAAGGTTTCGGTGTTGAGTTTGCGTTCCAGGCAGCGCTGGGCGGATTCCTGGGTTGGGTGCAGGGCGGTGTCGAAACATTCGTCGATGCCCTTGTTGTGGACCCAGCTCCAGAGGGCGGCCGCCAGGATCGCGCCGAGGACCAGGGTGGCGATGCTGAGGACCAGGCCGATGATCGCGCGGGGCTTGTTGGAGCGTTTGGTGATCGCGACGATGCCGATGATCACGCCGACGATCGCGGTGAGCATGCCGATGCCGCACACGAACAGCAGGATGATGCTGGCGATGCCGAGCACCAGTGCCGCAGTGCCCAGTCCGCCGCCCTGCTGCGGGGTGGGGGGGTAGGGACCACCACCTTCCGGCGGGTACGGGCTGCCGCCTCCGGGCGGCGGATAGGCGGGTACGCCCGGATATGCGCCGGGAGGGCCGTAGCCTCCCGGTGTCCCGCTGTAGGGGCCTTCGCCCGGAGTGCCTGGATGGCCCTGAGCGCCTGGTTGCCCTGGAGTGCCTGGCTGTCCTTGCTCGCCCGGCTGTCCGTGGGCTCCCGGCTGTCCAGGAGTTTCGGGGCCCTGCGCTTGCGGTTGGTCTGGAGTTCCTGGTTGGCCTGGAGTTCCTAGTTGGCTGGGTGTACCCGCCTGGCCTGGAGTTCCTGGCTGGCCGGGCACGCCCGACTGGTCTGGAGTTCCTGCTTGGGCGGACATACCTGATTGGCCGGGCGTTTCCGGGTTCCAGGTTTCGCTGTTGCTCGGGTGCCCTGCCCCCTCCGAGGGTCGATTTATCCCTGGATCATGTGACATGCGGTCACCAAAGTGATCCGTCTGGCCCCATCGCCCAAGGGGCCAGGCACTGGCCGGCGGATCGGACGCGGCCCTGAGCTCGTCTGCGGCGAACACCTTGGTGTCCACGGCGTCCGGCTCCGAGTCATGGGGAGCGAAGGTCGGCTGGATCGCCCCCGGCGGCATCCTGCTGCCCCACGTCACGGGGTTCGGATTCGCGTTCGGCCACGTCTCATTCGGGGGCATCCCGGAGTTCGGAGCCGCGTTCGGCCACGTCTCATTCGGGGGCATCCCGGGGTTCGGAGCCGCGTTCGGCCAAAACTCGTCCGGGGACGTACCGGCATTCGGAGTCTCGTCCGGCGAAGTCGCGAGATTTGGCAGCAAGGAAGGCCGGATCGCGATGTTCGGTGTCGGATTGGGCGGTGGAGCCAGGGTCGGCCGGAGCCGGTTCGGCTGCGGAAACGCCCACTCCTTCGGATCCGGCTGGCTCGGCGGCCCCTGATCCTCGTGAGTATCCTGCGTCCGCCGGAACCCCTGATTCTCCTGCGGATGCGGGTACGGCCAAGGCCACGGCTGGGAATCCGCCGACGGCCAGGGAAGATCGATGTCGGGCTCCTCCCAGGAATTAGGCCTCTTGTCCGGATACGCGTCGCGTGGGTCGGCCCACTCGCCTTGGCTGCGATCCTCAGGTGTCGTCACGGTCTTCTCCCCCGGACTGAATTTGGGCATGCCGGAGATCCCAGGCTCCCTCCCTACGGGCGCGACTAACCGGGCCGACACGGCAAAGCCAGTTCAATCCTTTGGTCCGGATTGCGTAATCAACTTGACGCCACCCGCTCCTGCACCACGAAGCGTCTTCGGGCAACCTCCGCACCGTAAGTCGTATGTCCCGGCGTGGCCGCGCCTGTGTCTGGACTGAGGAACGCAGGTCGCGGAGCGGCCGGAAGGCGCGGCCATGTCACTGCAAGCCCGCCGCGCCGGAGGCGTGGCAATGTGACTGCAATAGACTCAAGCATGTGCTGAAGGGCGACGGCCATCTGAGCCATGACCTTGACCCGCTGGACCAGGGCCCGAAGGACGCGTGTGGCGTCTTCGGCGTCTGGGCGCCAGGGGAGGATGTTTCCAAACTCACCTACTACGGGTTGTACGCGTTGCAGCACCGCGGCCAGGAGTCCGCGGGCATCGCGGTAAGCGAAGGAACCCGGATCCTCGTCTACAAGGACATGGGTCTGGTCGCGCAGGTGTTCGACGAATCGGTGCTGGGGACCCTCCGTGGCCACCTGGCCATCGGGCACTGCCGCTATTCCACGACCGGATCCAGCGTCTGGGAGAACGCGCAGCCCACGCTGAACTCGACCGAGGTCGGCGGTCTCGCGCTGGCTCACAATGGCAACCTGATCAACACTGGCGAGCTGGCGGTTCGGCTCGCTCCGGGCACGATTCGGGCAACCACCGATACCGAGGTACTGACCGCGCTGCTCGCGCAGGACGGCTCCCGGCCCATCGAGGACGCGGCCGCTGAGGTGTTGCCCCAGGTCAGGGGTGCGTACTCACTGGTTTTCATGAATGAGACGACCTTGTTCGCGGCGCGCGACCCGCAGGGGGTCAGGCCGCTGGTGCTCGGGCGGCTGGAGCGTGGCTGGGTGGTCGCCTCCGAGACGGCGGCGCTGGACATCGTGGGCGCGGTGTTCACCCGGGAGATCGAGCCCGGCGAGCTGATCACCATCGACGAGCGTGGCGTGCGGTCCCGCAGGTTCGCGCTCGCCGAGCCGAAGGGTTGCTTGTTCGAATACGTCTATCTGGCCCGGCCTGATACCTCGATCGCTGGGCGGGGTGTGCAGGCCACCCGGGTGGAGGTGGGGCGGCAGTTGGCCCGGGAGCATCCGGTTGACGCTGATCTGGTCATTCCGACCCCCGAGTCGGGTACGCCGGCCGCGATCGGTTACGCGGAGCAGAGCGGTATTCCGTACGGGCAGGGGCTGGTCAAGAACTCCTATGTCGGGCGTACCTTTATCCAGCCGTCGCAGACGATCAGGCAGTTGGGCATCCGGTTGAAGCTGAACCCGTTGCGCGAGATCGTGCAGGGTAAGCGGCTGGTGGTGGTGGACGATTCGATCGTGCGTGGCAATACGCAGCGGGCGATCGTGAAAATGTTGCGCGAGGCGGGTGCGACCGAGGTGCATGTGCGGATCTCGTCGCCGCCGGTCTCGTGGCCGTGCTTCTACGGGATCGACTTCGCGACCAGGGCGGAACTGATCGCCGGGTCGTTGTCGGTGGATGAGATCTGCCAGTCGCTGGGGGCGGACTCGTTGGGTTACATCTCGCTGGATGGTCTTACCCGGGCTACCACGATTCCGGCGGGTCGGCTGTGCCGGGCGTGTTTCGATGGCGATTATCCGATCCCGATCGATCAGGATCAGGTGGGGAAGTACGTGCTTGAGGCGAAAGTATGAGTTCCTACGCTGAGGCCGGGGTCGACATCCAGGCCGGTGATCGTGCGGTTGCGCTGATGAAGGCCAAGGTGGCGCGGTCGCGGCGGGCTGAGGTGGTGGATGATGCCAGCGGGTTCGCGGGGTTGTTCGATGCCTCGGCGCTGTTGAGGTTCCGGCGGCCCTTGTTGGCGACCTCTACCGATGGGGTCGGGACGAAGGTGATGCTGGCGCAGCGGCTGGACAAGCACGACACGATCGGGATCGATCTGGTCGGTATGGTCGTGGATGATCTGGTGGTGTGTGGGGCTGAGCCGTTGTTCATGACGGATTACATCGCCTGCGGGAAGGTGGTGCCTGAGCGCATCGCGGAGATTGTGGGGGGTGTGGCGGAGGGGTGCCGGTTGGCCGGGTGTGCGCTGGTCGGTGGTGAGACCGCTGAGCATCCGGGGGCGATGGGGGCTGATGAGTACGATCTGGCCGGTGCCGGAACGGGCGTTGTCGACGCCGACGCCCTGCTTGGTCCCGATCGGGTACGGCCTGGCGATGTGGTTCTCGGGTTGGCTTCCTCCGGGGTGCATTCCAATGGTTACTCTCTTGTCCGCCATATCCTGAAAAATGCGGACCTGAGCCTGGATCAGCACCTGCCTGAGCTCTCCCGAACCCTCGGCGAGGAGCTCCTCGAACCAACGCGAATCTACTCGCTCGACTGTCTGGCCCTGCTCCGTGAGGCCCCTGTCCATGCGTTCGCCCACATCACCGGCGGCGGCCTGGCCGCAAACCTGTCTCGCTCCCTCCCTGGTACGGCTGACGCCCGCCTAGACCGCTCGTCCTGGACACAACCCGCGATCTTCACCGCCCTCGCAGAACGCGGCAAAGTCCCCCAGGCCGACATGGACCACACATTCAACCTGGGCGTCGGCATGTGCGCCATCCTCCCCGCCGACAACGCCGACCAAGCAGTAGCTCTACTCAACGCCCGCGGCGTCCCCACGTGGATCCTCGGCGAAATCACCCCCGGCACCGGCAGGGCGGTCTTCACCTAAAAGTGGTTCTCCCACCCACCCTCCCTTTTTGCCCTGCGGGCCGGCCTGGTCCCCAGCGGTCGCTCCGCTAACTCCGCAACCCAGAAGCGTGGCCCACAAGAACCACCACAACCGTGGAACCAGGCGAAACCCAGAGGGACAACAAGCCCCGAAGCGTAAGCCACAAGAACCACCACAACTGCGGGACTAAGGCGGAACCCCAAGGAAACGGTGGGAGTTCCACGGCAATCAACCAGGCGTCGTGCAGCGATTGGGGGTTCCGTAGCGGATGGTGGCGAAGCCACGGCGCCCACGGGGCCGGGCGGAGCCCGGACAAACACAAAGGGTGGGCGGG
>NZ_BLAE01000090.1 GCF_009687865.1 Acrocarpospora macrocephala | reverse complement strand
TGGGAGAACCACGCGGATCAACCTGCCGCTTCGTTCGCGCGACCACGGTGCTGGCGGGGTCGGGCGGAGCCCGAGGGGAATCACAAGGGTCGGGTGGGTGGGAGAACCACACTGATCAACCTGCCGCTTCGGGCGGAGTCGGGCGAGCCCGAGGGAATCACCAGGGTTGCCGCTGGTGAGGGGATGCCGTCAGGCGGCGGTGCGTTCACTGACGGGTCGGCGGCGGAGGCTTGAACTCTTGATGGCCGGGGGCAAGTAGGCCTGGTCGAGCGTGCCGATATCGGTGCCGGGCGGGACGATCTCGTCGATCCGGTCGAGGATTTCGTCGGTGAGTGTGACGTCGAAGCCGGCGAGTAGATCGTCGAGGTGCTCCATCGTGCGCGGCCCGATGAGCGCGCTGGTCACACCAGGATGAGCGATCGCGAACGCCATCGCGAGGTGCGTCATCGGCAGGCCCGCCTCTTCGGCGAGCAGGATGAGCTGTTCGACGGCAGCAAGCCGGCGCTCATCATTGAAGACCTTGAAGAAGGCAGCGCGGACGAGGTCGGTCTGCTGGCCCTTGCGGACGCGTCCGGTGAGCATTCCCTGCCCGAGCGGGCCCCACACCAGCGTGCCCATCCCGTAGCGTTGCGCGATCGGCAGCACTTCGGCTTCGATGCCGCGGTTGAGGATCGAGTAGGGCGGTTGCTCGGTATGGAACCGTTCCAGGCCGCGCCGCTCGGCCACCCACTGGGCCTCGAGGATGTCGGAGGCGGGCATCGTGGACGACCCGATCGCACGGACTTTACCGCTGCGGATCAGGTCCGAGAGCGCGGACAGCGTCTCCTCGATGTCAGTGTCGGGGTCCGGCCGTTGGATCTGGTAGAGGTCGATGTGGTCGGTCTGCAGGCGACGCAGCGAGTTCTCGACCTCGGCCATGATCCAGCGCCGCGAAGCGCCCTGCTGATTGGGATCATCACCCATCGGGAGACTCACCTTGGTCGCAAGGACGACGCTGTCACGCCGCCCTTTGAGCGCCTTGCCGACAACCTCTTCGGACGCGCCCCGGGCGTACGCGTCGGCGGTGTCGATGAGGTTGATCCCCGCGTCCAGCGCTTTGTGGATGATGCGGATCGAGTCGTCGTGGTCGGGGTTGCCGATGGACGCGCCGAGCATCAAGGCGCCGAGCCCGTAGGGGCTGACCTTGATGCCGGTCCGGCCCAGCGTGCGGTACCGCATGGTTCTCCTCCTGCGTGGACTGCTGGTCGCGCGCCCGTTAAACTAAAAACGGAACGCCGTTCAGCACTCACAATATGGAACACTGTTCCGTATTGCAAGGGGTTGCCAGCCATGATTGACCGCACCGCCGAAGCACCGCCCGCCCGCCGCATGCGGCCCGACGTTCAGCGCAGCCTGGACGCTCTGCTGACCGCGGCCGCCGAGGTCTTCGCCTCCGACGGAGTGGACGCCCCCGTGCGACGGATCACAGCCAAGGCCGGCGTGGGGGCGGGCACCCTCTACCGCCACTTCCCGCAGCGCTCCGACCTCATCACCGCCGTCTTCCGCCACGAGGTCGACGCGTGCGCCGAGGCCGCCCCCGCCCTGGCGGACCAGTACGAGCCGGTCGAGGCCCTCACCCGCTGGCTGCGGCACCTGGCACGGTTCGTCGCCGCCAAACGCGGGCTCAAATCCGCCCTGCACTCCGGCGATCCCGCCTACCAAAGCCTGCCCGCGTACTTCATGGAGCGCTTCGTCCCCGCCCTGACGCAGCTTCTGGACGCCGCCGCGGCAGCCGGGGACATCCGCTCCGACGTCATCCCCTACGACCTCCTGCGCGCCATCAGCGGCATCGTCGAACCGGACGACGACGCCTACACCCAGCGCATGATCGCCCTGCTCGTCGACGGCCTCCGCTACGGCACCCACCCCGCTCTGCCTAAGTGACAGCTCCGTACTCCCTGACACTCACTCAGCCGAGGATGACCGCATGCCAGCCCGATGCCGCTGTCGCTCCTGGCGCTGGTGCGGTGAGGGCCATCATCCGCGTGAACAGCGTCGGATAGCGGTGAGTGCCCCGCCGACGGTGGGTCTGGTGTTAATTGTGGCGGGATAGACCGAAACGGCCTGGGGCCGTGTCGTTGTCGGGTCTGTGGGGGTGGCGGGGTTAGCGTGCCGTCAAGGGTGCACGATCTGTCCCCGCGATCTGGTGGAATGAAGCGCTATGAGTTACCGGCTGGTGCGGCGTGGGGGCGTGGGGCGGGGGATCGCTCCCGTGCTCGACGAGCATCAGCGTGCCGTCGTGGACCATCGGGGCGGGCCGCTGCTCGTGCTGGCCGGGCCCGGCACCGGCAAGACGACCACCCTAGTGGAGAGCGTCGTCGAACGGATCGAAAGACGCGGAATCGACCCCGAACGCGTCCTGGTCCTCACCTTCAGCCGCAAAGCCGCCGGTGAACTGCGCGAACGTATCACCGCCCGGCTTCGCAGAACCACCAGAACCCCGCTGGCCCTCACCTTCCACAGCTACGCCTACGCCCTGCTCCGCCGCGAAGCCCTGCTCGCCGACGAGCCCCCGCCGCGCCTGCTCACCGGCCCCGAACAACTTCTCGAAGTCCGCCGCCTCCTGCACGGCGAACTCGAAGACGGCGCCAGACTCTGGCCGGAACGTATGCGCGAAGGCCTCAAAACCCGAGGTTTCGCCGAAGAACTCCGCGACTTCCTCTCCCGCGCCGCCGAACGCGGCCTGGACGGCGACGCCCTCATCCACCTCGGCAGAACCCACGGCCGCGCCGACTGGGAGGCCGCCGGCCACTTCTCCCACCGCTACGAGGACCGCTTCGACCTCGACCCCACCCCCAGCCTCGACTACGCCGAACTCATCCGCGAAGCCGCCGGCCTCCTCAGCCACGGCGAACCCCGTACCCGCGAACGCGCCGCCTACGACTGGATCTTCGTCGACGAGTACCAGGACACCGACCCCGCCCAGGAGTCCCTCCTCCGCCAACTCGCCGGCCAGGGCCGCAACCTGGTAGCCGTCGGCGACCCCGACCAGTCCATCTACGGCTTCCGCGGCGCCGACGTCCAGGGCATCCTCAAATTCCCCGACCGCTTCCGCACCATAACCGGCCAAGAGGCCCCCGTAATCGCCCTCCACCTCTCCCGCCGAAGCGGCTCCGACCTCTTGACCGCCTCCCGCCGAGTCGCCTCCCGCCTCCCCTCAGCCCCAATGCCCACCAACGAACGAGACCTCTACATCCAGCCCACCCTCTGGGACACCCCAACCGAAGGAGCTCTCCCCACAAACGACGACGGATTGGTGGGGAGAAACCCTGTCCGAGTTGTGGGGAAGAGGGGTGGGCATCGGGATTTGGTGGCGGCCGATGACGATGAGCCTGGGAGCGTTCGGGTGATCCTGGCTGATAGTGAGAGCCAGGAGGCGGCGGTTGTCGCGGATGTGTTGCGGCGGGCGCATTTGCTTGATGGGGTGCCGTGGTCGCGGATGGCTGTGCTGGTGCGGAGTGCTACCCGGCAGGTGCCGACGTTACGGCGGGCGTTGTTGACGGTGGGGGTTCCCGTCGTGGTGGCGGGGGATGAGGTTCCGCTGATTCAGGAGCCGGGGGTCCGGCCGTTGGTGACGTTGCTTCGGGCCGCGGTCCGGCCGTCGGCGTTGGATGTGGCCACAGCGGAGGAGTTGTTGACCGGGCCGGTTGGGGCCACCGACATGATCGGCGTACGGCGGCTGCGGCGGGCGCTCCGGATCGCGGAACATGAGGCTTTGGCGGCCGCCGCGCAGGGGGAGGCGGTCGTGGTGGGCGACGGGCAAGCCGTCAGCACAGGGGAGGAAGGCGCCGACAGCGAGGGCGATGCCGATGGTCTGGGCAAGGGCGAGAAGGGCGTTCGCGATCTAGGCGAGCGGGATGCCGATGGGCTGGGTGCCGGGGAGGAGAGCGCCGAGGGTCCCGGCGAGGGGGATACGGGTGGTTTGCGCGCAGGGATGGAGGGCGCCGACGATCTCGGTGAGCAGCCTGCGGGTGGTTTAGGCGCGGAGGAGGAAGGTGCTGGTGGGCGGGATGCCGATGGTTTGAGTGCGGGGGGTGCCGACGAGCTGGGCGCGGCGCAGGAGGGTGTTGAGGGGCAGGAGGATGGGGCAAGGCAGCCGATGTTGCCGTTTGGGATGCGGTCGTCGGATGAGATGGTGATTGCGGCGCTGCGGGATGAGCGGGAGCTGGGGTTGTTGGAGCCGCATGTGGCGGCGCCGGCGGAGCGGGTGGCTCGGTTGTTGAAGGTGGCGCGGGAGGCGGCGCGGAAGTCGGGGACGGCCGAAGAGGTGCTTTGGGAGGTCTGGCAGGCTTCGGGGCTTTCGGAGAAGTGGACGTCGGTCAGTCTCGGTGGGGGAGCGCGGGGGGCGCAGGCCGATCGGGATCTGGACGGGGTCGTGTCGCTGTTCGACTACGCGGCCAAGTTCGTGGACCGGCTCCCGAAAGCGGGGATCGAGGTCTTTCTCGATGATCTCGTGGCGCAGGAGATCCCGGCCGACTCGCTGGCCGAGCAGGCGCCCGACGGCGAGGCCGTACGCATCCTGACCGCACACCGCTCCAAAGGGCTCGAATGGGACGTGGTGGTCGTCGCCGGCGTACAGGAAGGGATCTGGCCGGATCTGCGGCTGCGCGGGTCTCTGCTGGGCACTGAGACGCTTGTCGAGGTGGCCGGCGGGTCCGGGCTGGACGGGACCGACGCGGTCAAGGCGGCGCTGGGGTCCAAGATGCTGGGCGAGGAGCGGCGGTTGTTCTACGTGGCCGCGACCCGGGCCAAGCGCAAGCTGGTCGTCACCGCGGTGGGCGGCGAGGACGCCGAGGAGCGACCGTCCCGGTTCCTGGCCGAACTGCTGCCGGGCGAACTCGAGGCGGCCACCGTGGACGACCGCGCTCGCTGGCTCAGCATGCCCGCCCTGGTCGCCGACCTGCGCGCCACCGTCTGCGACCAGTCCCGCCCGGAACCGCTGCGCCGCGCCGCCGCCCGCCACCTGGCCCGCCTGGCCGAAGCCAAGATCCCCGGCGCCGACCCCAAAACCTGGTATGCCCTGACCGAACTCTCCGACGACCGCCCTCTCGCCTGGCCCGACGACATCGTCCGCATCTCCCCGTCCGCCGTCGAGAATTTCACCAAATGCAGCCTGCGCTGGGTCCTGGAGACAGCCGTCGGCGCGAGCAGCGCCAGCGTCTCGCAGAGCCTCGGCACGGTCATCCACGCGATCGCCGTGCTGGCCGCCGAGGACAATCCCGTCGACGCCCTCAGCGGCCGGCTGGACGAGATCTGGGACGAACTCGACTTCGGCGGCCTCTGGTTCAACCGCAAGCAGCGGCACGTCGCCGAGCAGATGGTCGAACGTTTCCTCCGCTGGCACGCGGAGAACCCGAGGGAACTCATCGCCCCCGAGGAGGCGTTCACCGCCGTCGTCTCCGACGGTGTCGTCATCAAGGGCCGCGTGGACCGCGTCGAACGCGACGGCGAAGGCCGTGCGGTGATCATCGACATCAAGACCGGCACGAGCAAACCCAAGGACGACGAGCTCGACCGGCACCCCCAGCTCGGCGTCTACCAGCTCGCCACCCTGCTCGGGGCGTTCAAACGCCACGGCCTGGTCGAGCCTGGCGGTGCCGCACTCGTGCAACTCGGCAAGGCCGCGGGCAAGGACGCCAAGGAACAGCGCCAGGGCGCCCTCCGCGACGACCCCGACCCCGGCTGGGCTGAGGACCTGGTCACCACCGTGGCCGCCGGAATGTCATCCCAGCTCTTCGTCGCCAAGGTCAACGACGGCTGCCGCACCTGCGCCGCCAAGATCTCCTGCCCGGTCAACGACAGCGGAGGCCAGGTGTGCTGACTCCGGACGAGTTGGCCGTCAAGCTCGGGGTGTTACCGCCCACGCCTGAGCAGGCCACCGTGATCGAGGCCGATCGCGAGCCGATGGTGGTCGTCGCGGGTGCCGGTTCCGGCAAGAGCGAGACCATGGCCGGGCGGGTGGTCTGGCTGGTCGCCAACGGGTACGCCAGGCCGGAGCAGATCCTCGGTCTGACCTTCACCCGCAAGGCGGCGGGCGAACTCGCCGAACGGGTGCGTAAACGCCTGACCGGTCTGGTCTCGGCCGGTCTGATCGCCGAGCTGGAGACCGAACCCACGGTTTCGACCTATCACGCGTACGCCGCCCGGCTGGTCACCGACCACGCGCTGCGCGAGGCGATGGAACCGACGATGCGGCTGGTGACGCCCGCGGTGGCCTGGCAGCTGGCGTCCCGCGTGGTCGGCCAGTACGACGGCCCGATGGATCACGTCGATCTGGGCCCGGCCAGCGTGACCGCCGCCGTGCTCGAGCTGGCGGGCGAGCTGTCGGAGCACCTGCGCGAACCGGACGACGTCTACCGCACCGGCGACTGGCTGCGGGAACGGCTGGCCGCGTTGTCCGGGCGGGTCACGTTGCCGCAGCAGAAACCGGTCAAGGTGCAGCTGGTACGGGAGCAGTTGGTGCCGTTGGTCGAGGCGTACCAGCGGGTCAAGCGGCGGCGGGAGGTCATCGACTACGGCGATCAGATGGCGCTGGCCGCGAGGATCGCGGCGAATCATCCGGAAGTGGGGGAGCTGGAGCGGGAGCGGTTCACGGTGGTGTTGCTGGATGAGTACCAGGACACCAGTCATGCCCAGCTTGTTCTGCTGCGCGCGCTGTTCGGTGGCGGGCATCCGGTCACCGCCGTTGGCGATCCCTGCCAGTCGATCTACGGCTGGCGTGGCGCGTCGGCGGGCAACCTGACGCGTTTTCCGGAGGATTTCCGGACTTCGCGTGGTGAGCTTGCCCCGATCCGGCAGCTTTCGGTGAGCTTTCGCAACGGCGAGCGCATTCTCGACGTGGCCGCTCGGGTTCAGGTCGAGTTGCGCCGGGAGGCGACCGAGGTGCCCGTTCTGGTCCCGGGTGAGAACCGCGCCGACCGGGGCCGCGTGATCTGCGCCTTTCATGAGACCGCCGAGGACGAGGCCGCCTGGATCGCGGAGGGTATTGCCGGGACGCTCGGGCAGGAGACCGCGCCCGACGGTCTTCCGTGGGGGGAGGGCGAACGCGCCAAGGCGAAGTCCAGCGTGTTTGGGGGGGCGAATGCCGTACAACCCCAGGATGTGGCGATTCTTGCGCGCAAACGATCGCAGTTTCCGGCGATCCGGCGTGCGCTGGAAGCGCGGGACATTCCGGTGGAAGTCGTGGGGTTGGGTGGGCTGCTGACCGTGCCTGAAGTGGCGGATATCGTGGCGACGCTTCGGGTTATGTACGACCCGACTGCGGGCGACGCGCTTGTCCGGCTGCTTGCGGGGCCACGCTGGCGGATCGGGCCGGCGGACCTGAAGGTTCTCGGGGAGCTGGCGCGGGAGCTGAACCGTGACGCCGGGCACCGGCCCGGACAGGACCCACTGCAGCAGGTCGTCGCCGACTTGGAGGCTGAGCGCGGCAGCCTGATCGACGCGCTGGACGAGCTGCCCGACCAGGAGGAGTGGCGGGCCAAGTTCTCCGAGCTCGCTCAGGAGCGGCTGCCCACCCTGGCGATGGAGCTCCGGCTGCTGCGCGCCCACGCTGGGCAGCCGTTGCCCGATCTGATCGGTGAGGTGGAACGCAGGCTCGGTCTGGATGTGGAGGTGGCCGCCCGGGGTGGCAGCCCGCTGGCGGCCCGCGCTGATCTGGATGCCTTTCAGGACGCGGCCGGCCGGTTCGCCGGTGACGCGGAGGATCCCACGCTGGGCGCGTTCCTCGCCTACATCAAAGCCGCGGAAAGCGAAGAATTCGGCTTGGAGCAGGGCCGGGTCGGTGAGACCAACAGCGTGAAGCTGATGACCGTGCATGCCGCCAAGGGGCTGGAATGGCCGGTCGTCGTCGTGCCTGGTTTGTCCCAGCTGACCACGCAGCGTGGTGGTCTGGCGAAGGGCAGTATCTTTCCGGCGACTCCGGTTACCAACTCCCGGTGGACGGAGAATCCCCGCAAACTTCCCTACGTGCTGCGTGGGGACAGTGCTGATCTGCCGGAGTTGACCGGTCTCGATAAGGAGGCGCTGGCCGATTTCGACGAGCGTTGCCGGGAACGGGACCTTCGGGAGGAGCGGCGGCTGGCGTATGTCGGGGTGACTCGTGCGCATTATCTGCTGATCGCCTCCGGCTACCGGTGGGGGAGTTCGTCGAAGCCGCTCGAACCGTCCGAATTCCTTCAGGAGATCAAGGAGCACGCCACCGCTGTGCCGCGCTGGACCGAGGGCGAGGTCGACGAGAACCCGCTGCTGGCGGAGCCGCCGGAGGCCACCTGGCCGCAGGTGGTCGTCCGGGATGCCATCAAGGAGGGGGCCGACATGGTCGCCGAGGCGATGGATGGGCTGTCGGAGGAAGGTCAGGGCGAGGTGAAGGAATGGGAGCGTGAACGGATGCGCTCGTGGGCGCGTGACACCGAACTCCTGCTCCGCGAACGTGATCGTCGCCGCGAGTCTGGCATTGTCGAACTTCCGGTGCGGCTGTCGGTGTCGTCGCTGGTCACGCTTGCCCAGGATCCATCGGGGTTCGCCAAGCAGATCCGCCGACCGCTGCCGCGCAAACCGGCACCGCTGGCCCGCCGGGGCACGTCCTTTCACCGCTGGCTGGAGTCCCGCTGGGGGCAGCAGCGCCTGCTCGACGAGTTCGAACTGCCCGGCGCGGCCGACGCGATCTCCGAGGCTGATCTACGCCTCACCGAGTTGCGCGCCAGGTTCGAGGAGAGCCGCTGGGCCGACCAGACACCGGTCGACCTGGAGGTCCCATTCGAGACCGTGATCGCCGACCGGCTGGTCCGCGGGCGGATGGACGCCGTCTTCCGGGAACGAGACGGATATGTCGTAGTCGACTGGAAGACCGGCGAACGCCCCCGGGGCGGAGCCGCTCGCACGGCCGCGATCCAGCTGGCCGCATATCGGCTGGCCTGGGCACAACTCTCCCGCACACCACTGGAGAAGGTCGGCGCCGCCTTCCACTATGTACGCGCGAACCAGACCGTCCGCCCAGTCGACCTAATGGAATCCGAAGACCTAACCGCCCTGATCTACGAAATTCCCGAAATGTAGTGAAAATCAGGCTTCGGGTGCATCAGGAAGTCATGGTGAGAGATATTCCAGGCGTACGCCCCTGCCATCCCGAACGCCACAACATCCCCAACCTCCAACGACACCCTGACCCGCCGCGCGAAGACATCCTTCGGCGTGCACAACTGCCCCACCAGCGTGACCGTCTCTTCGGGCACACGTAGAGAGCCCCTGGACGTCTCGGGTTGGTTGAAAGAGCCTGCAGTCCCGAGTGGGTTGGAAGAGCCTCCAGTTGTGGCGACCTTCTCGGGCGGGTCGGTAGAGCCCGCGGTTATGGCCCACTCCTCCGGGTGGTCGAGGGAATCCGCAGGTGCGGATATCCTCCCCAGGCGGTCGGAATAGCCTGCGTTTGTGGATCTCTCCTCTGGGCGGTCGGAATAGCCCGCGTTCGTGGACTTCTCCTCCGGGTGGGCGGAAGAGCTGAACACGGTGAATGGCTGGTTGTGTCCTTTGGTGACGGGTGTGCGGAGATGGTGTGTTCCGCCGGTGAGGATGGCGAATAGTTCGCCGTGTACCCGCTTGATGTCGAGGACCTTGGTCAGATACCAGCCGCAATACGCGGTCATTGCCCGTCCGGGTTCGATCCGGAGTTTTTCCGGATATCCGGCCAGGCCGCAGCCGTACTCCAGCCAGTCGAAGCGTCGTTCCGGATCCTGGTAGTCCACGGCCATACCGCCGCCCAGATTGACTTCGGTGGCGCCGATCTCCCGGGCGTACCCGATTACCGCTGTCGCCAGCTTGAGCAGGTCTGGGGCGTCAAGGCCGCTGGCCAGATGTGCGTGCAGGCCACGAAATCGCACCGGACCGCCGATGAGTCGGAGGCATTCCTCGATACCGGTGGGATCCATGCCGAACGGTGTGGCCCCGCCGCCCATGGTGAGGGCGGCTCCGGTCAGTGGCACATCCAGATTGGCGCGCAGCAGGACGTCCACGGGTTGCGCCCGCCGGAGCAGCCGCCGCATTTCGCCGGAGCTTTCCACATGAAGCCGGTATGGGCTGAGATCCAAGTCGGTGTCGGTTTTGCCAGGCCCGCCGAAGGCCATCCGGGCGTTCGGCAGCACCGACTGCACGTGTGCGAACTCACCTCCGGATGACACCTCGAACCCATCCACATGCGGCGCGATCACCCGCAACAGCATCGGATCCGGGTTCGCTTTGACGGCGTAATAGATCTCGATCCCCGGCAACGCGCGCCGGATCGCCCCCGCATGCGCGTCCAAACCGGGCAGATCGTAGACATAGGCCGGAACGTCCCCCAGCCGTCCGGCGTACTCGCGAAGGACTGTCCGGATATCGGGAGGTTGGGGGATGGACGCGCGGGCTGGGTCCAGCCGGCTCGCGGCAGTCGGGGCAGTTGGGTCGCTATTGGGTTGCGGGTGCATCCGGTCTCGACCGTTGGGGCGGTCAGGTCGCGGGTTTATCCGGCTCTTGGCAGTTGGGTCGCCGTCGGGTTGGAGGTTCATGCGCGCCTCGACAATGGGTTGGCCACCGGCACGTAGGTGGCGGTTCGGTCGGCGGCGCGGGACCAGCGCACGGTCAGGTTGGCCTTGGCGGGGAGTGGGACGCCGGCGAGTAGGTCGGCTAGTGGGGGTGGCCAGCCGCGGCTTTCGGCGTAGGCGGTGAGGATTTCGCTGGCGGCCGTCCATAGTTCGCGGAGCGTGTGGGAGCCTTCGAGGGTGGCTGCGATTTCGGCCAGGTGGTTGACGAACAAGCAGTAGACGACTCGGTTCCAGCCGCGTTCGGCGTCGTACTCCAGCGCGGCCGCCACCTCCGGAGCAAGTCCAGATAAATCGTGACCGACGAGTTTTGTCCCTTCGAGGTCGCGAAACACGGCCTCTACCGGCATGCCCTCGCTGTCGAGCCCGACAAGCACGTTCTGCAGATGCGGCTCCAACACCACCCCATGCCGGAAATATGCGTCCAACACCGGCAACGCCACCCGCTCCACATACGCCACCCACCACGCCATCGGATCCGCCCGCCGCAGATCCCGCACGGCCAGCGCCCCCGCCAGCACCGGCGTCACCCCGCTCCCCGAACGCCCCCACGGACTGCACCGCACCAGCACCCCGAGCCCTTCCAGCAGCCCAGTCCCAAGATCAGCCGACCGATACCCCGGCTCCGGCAGCCACCGCGTCCCCGGAAACGTCTCCGCCAGATCCGCGAACACCGGCGCCAGCCGCCGCGACAACTCCACCGACCCGGACAGCTCATACCAGGCGTTTTTCCGTACGCAGTTGGTGATCCGCACATCCAGGCTGAACTTCAGGCACTTGTCCAGATCCGGCTCATACACCGTACGAACCGACGAAGTTGGCGTGGAAAGCCCAGACGTGAAACCGAGATCGATCAGCCGTCCGTCCATCGGCAGGTCGAGTAGTTCGTACTGCCAGGGGTGCACCGGCAGCAGCGCGTACCCCTCCGGAGCCGTCCCCAGCCGATCCAGCGCGCTCGGGTCGCCCTCCTCGACCACCAGATCGGCCCGAACCCCCAGCAACCGCAGCGGAAACCGCGCGTACGCCTCCGGCGCGTAGCTCAGCCAGTCGCCCTTCGCCGCCATCCGCGCCTTGGGCGTGGGATGAAACGCGTGCCCGAAGAGCAGCGACTGCTCGGAAGCGAGCCACGGATCCTGCGACGGCGCGACCTCCTCCCGGACCAGAGCCAGCACCTCCAGCACGGACCTGCTGGACGCCACCTGCTCGGCGAACTCCGGATTGTCCCCGCCCAGCTCCGCCATGATCAGCTCGACCAGCATCGTGGAGCTCAGCGGTTCCCAGACCCCGTCACGCAGCCACTCACCCCGCTCCAGCCGCAACGCGATCCCGCCACTCGTCCGGGCCCGCAACCACCGGCCGCCCAGCTCCAGCAGGAGATGGTCGTCCGACGGCCAGACCTGCCCACGCGGCCCGGCCACTTCACGCACACAACACCGCAACAGCGCGGCCACCGTGGCCCTCTCCGCGATCTCCGCAGCCCCGGACCAACCGGAATCATCCGCGCCCGAGCTCGTGAAGGGTTCAACGACAAGGCGGTCCATGGATTACACGCTCCTTTGCGTGATCAGGAGATAGTTGGGGCCACTGGTGCCGTAGAACTTGTTGATATCCCTGGCGCCGGTGCGGTGCTTGTCAACCAAAGTGCCTGCGGTGACCATCGACTTGCCCACCAGCCTGGCCGCGTCCAGGGTTCTGGCCCTGAGCAGCCTGGCCTTGGGGTCGTCGCCGAAGGCGTCCAGGGCTTCGGCGAGGGTGGCTCGCACCAGGTCCGCTTCGCCGAGCGCGCCGACCGTGATCGCCGCGGCCGCCAGATGCAGGGTGATCGTGACGAATACGTCGGCGAGCGCGTGCGGGTCGTCGGTGAACATGCGCTGATCCCCGAACGCGGGCACCTCAAGGCCGGAGGCGGCCAGCCGGTCCGGTGCCGCCAGCAGGCCGTCGTTGTCCTTGACCAGCAGGTGCATGGGGCCGTCGCCGAAGACGAGGGCGAGGTTCTGCTGGTGGGCTTCGAGGGCGATGCCGTACCGGACGAAGAGCGTGACGTTCCAGGCGAACAGAACGGAAAGGTAGTCCCTGAGCAGAGCGGTGATGTCACCCTCGTAATGACGGTCGGCGAGATCGGGTAGCACGCCGGGGGCGGCCAGCGCGGCCACCGAGACGATCTCGCCTTCCGGAAGGCGGCGGATCATCCAGGCCAGATACTCCTCGCCCGCGTGCGCGTAGGTCTGCTCATCGGCGAGCAGCACACGCAGCCCAGGCTCCCGATCGAGCACACCCCGCAGCAACCGCTCGGCCTCGGCGCCGTCCCTAAGCGTCCCCGGCCGAATCGACCTCCGGTTCCGCACCCCCAGCGTGCTGGTCGCCAACGGCAACTTCAGATGGGTACGCGAATCGACCTCCACCGTCCGCATCGACAACGTCGGCCGCACCCGCAGATACGGGACCGGCCCCACAATCACCCCAGGCAGACTCCCCACCGACAACGGATGCACGGGAAACAACACATGCGTCCCCAACTCCGGCAGCCCGACCTGGGAGAATCCCGGCCAGAACTCCCCAACCCCACGCGAGCTAACGGTCTCTTTGGGAACAGCCGCCCACCGCAACTCGAACGCCGGCGAGAACTCCGGCGCATACGCCAGCAACTCCGCCGAACTCAGCCCCGACCGGCATCTCGCGGTCGGATAAATCGGATGATCGACACACGCAGCCAACGACTCATACCCGATCGTCGTCCGATCGACGAAGAGACCGGACTCGATGTCGTGCGCGGCGTACAAATCGAGGGCGAGTAGCGTCTCTCGGCATTCCTCGGCGAACGCCGCCACGCCCGCGGTGTCTTCGGGTTCGGCGACGTCGGCCAGCGTCTCCAGGACCTCGTCGAGCTCCAATTCCTCATCGGAAGCCACGACGAAATCCTGAAATAGGCCAGCGAAACCACCCGAGGTCAGGCGGACCTTCCGCCCGGAGGCCAGCTCTAGGGCGACCCCGGCCTTATCCCGGGTGACCCGTGCCGCCAGCCCGCCGTAGTCCTCCCGCAGCAGCGCGTTCAGCACCCGCGCCGCCAGGTACGCCTCCCGCGCCGGAACCGCCCGCACGCCCCGCCGTCGCGGCAGCGAGATCACGAGATCACCCATGGTTGCTCCTCACGGAACCGGCGCACGGCGTCGTCGACGGCCACCGGATCGGGCCCGACCACCCGGAGCAGTCCCAGGTAGTCGCGGTTGGTATGGGTGAGCTGCACGTAGTCGCCCAGCGCCCGAAGCGGGTTGTGCCAGACCCGCGCGGACCCGATGACCAGCTCCTGCGCGGGCGGCGCGGCGACGATCGTTCCACTCCGATCAGCGAGCAGGCTGACCGTGGCACCATGCATCATGCGACTGGGCGCGATGACTACCTGCGCCCTGCCGTGGTGCGCGACGACTTCCTTCGGCGTGTCGTCGTGGGCGATGACTTTCTGCGCCGAGCTGCTATGGGCGACAGTTTCCAGCGCGAAATCACGCATCCGGGCACTGTCTGCCTTTGTGTATCGCGATTCTCCACCCAGGGTTCCGGCATCGTGCTCAGGCGATATTTCGCCTAAGTCGGCAATCACCTCCCCGGCGTGGACTCGCAGGATCCACTCGAAAAGCGGGATGTCCAGGAGATCGGCGAGGAGGAAGTCGCAGTTGTCGCCGATGACGCGGTAGTTGATCTCGATGATCCGAGGGCCCGCGGCGGTCAGGACGTATTCGGTGTGGCAGGCGCCGAAACCGACTCCGAGGGCGTTCAGCGCCGTCAGGACATGGTCCCGACCCGGGCCGTCAGGCTCCCAATCCAGACGCTCCTCCACGAAATGCGGCAACGGCCCCAATGTCGTGCGATATCCGCCCAGCACCCGGATCTCCCGCCCGTCCCCAAACGTCTCCAGGGTCAGCAGCGGGCCTTCCAGGTACTCCTCCGCGACCAGGGTCTCGCCCGGACGCCGCGCCTTGATCGCCGACGCGGCGGTCCACAGTTCCCGCGCGTTCCGCGCCAGGATCACGTCCTCACTCGCCACACCTTCCCGTGGCTTGATCACCACGGGTCCGCGCCACTCCAGGGGTGGCGGATCGCCGGGCGGCAGCCGTACCGACCGGACCGACTCCACCCCGGCCAGGGCGAGCGCGCGTCGCGTCAGGGACTTGTTCTTGGTCGTCAGGCAAGCGCGCCAATCCTTACCGGGCAGGCCGAAATAGGACGCCGCGAGGGCGGTCTCCGCCTGGATATGGTCGGAATTGGTGAACACCACGTCCGGGGGATGGTGCCGGGCGATGGTGTCGATCAGCGCCCGGACGTCCCGGACGTCGGTCCCGATCGTCTCGCACCCGGGGTATCGTTCGGGCCGGTCGGTCAGGATCGTCACGTCCCAGCCGAGCGTGTCCGCCGCGGGCAGGAACCCGGAGATGACCGAATCGGTGGGATTGAGCGTGGCAAGGTACAGCCGCAACGAAGTCCCCTGAGGTAAGGCTTACCTAACTCGGCCATCGTAGTCGATCACTCAGTGGCGTGCGGGGAATCCGTGGACCCTGGTCCATTGTGGATGCCGAGATGAGGAAGGATAAAGCCTGTGGAGATCTCTGAGGGCCTACTCGGCCCACTACTCCTGGCGCGTAGCACGATCGACCGGTCCGCGGTGCTGCGCCAGGACACCGCTTGGCTGGAACGTGCCTGGGCCGAAGACAGGACCCGAGTGATGCTGGTCCGCAAGGGAGAAACCCTGGTCAGGCGGCACGAGCAGGGCGCGGACCTGATCCTTTTCCCGCCGGGCCAGGCCCCGCAGGGCCAGCGATACCTGCTCGGCGTGGACGCCGCGAGCATCGCCTATTTCGCCGTTGACACCGAACTTCCGGAAATATCCGGCGCGGAGGTGGCGGGGTTGCGGCAGGCGGGGGCGCTGCTCGGCGACCGGGACGCCGGTCTGCTCGTCTACGCGGTCGCCCTGGAGGCCTGGCACGGCACCCACGAGTTCTGCCCGCAATGCGGTAGCCGTACCGAGATAACCGCGGGCGGGCACGTCCGCACCTGCCCGCAGGACGGCAGCCAGCACTTCCCCCGGGTCGACCCCGCGGTGATCATGGCCGTTTACGACGACGACGATCGCATCCTGCTCGCCCGCAGCCCGCAGTGGCCGGAAGGCCGCATGTCGGTGCTCGCCGGATTCGTCGAACCAGGCGAATCCCTCGAACAGGCCGTCATCAGGGAAGTCCTCGAAGAGGTGGGCGTCACCGTCAAAGCCCCGCGCTACCTCGGCAGCCAGCCCTGGCCGTTCCCGCGCAGCCTCATGCTCGGCTTCTTCGCCCGCGCCGCCACCACCGAACTCACCCGCGACCCCGAAGAGATCGCCGAAGCCCGCTGGTTCACCCGCGCCGAACTCCTCGCCGCCCTGGAAAGCGGCGACCTGCGCCTGCCGCCCCCGGTCTCGATCGCCCGCCGGCTGATCGAGACCTGGTACGGCGACACGCTCAGCGGCGACTGGTAACTACAGCCCTAACCGGGCCTTCACCTCGATGACCGACGGATTGGTGAACGCCGTCCCGTCCGGAAAAACCACGGTCGGGACGGTACGGTTCCCGTTGTTGACGCTCATCACGAACTCGGCCGCGTCCGCTTCCCGCTCGATGTCGACCTCCCGGTAGGAGATGCCTTCCCGGGTCAACTGGCTCTTGAGCCGCTTGCAGGGGCCACACCAAGTGGTGGTGTAAACCGTGAGCGCCATGTTCGTCCCTTTCCTTAGGCCGACATTGGCAACACAGCGAGGATCGTTCATGTTCCCGGTGATCGTCAGCGGGCCAGCCGCGCGATGATCCACGACTGCACCGACTCCGCCACGCCCGGCTCCCGGTAGAGCGGGCTGCTGTGCTGGACGCCCGGAACCGCCCGGATGTTCATCGCCACCCCGACCTCGTTCAGCGCCTGCTTCAACATCTCACTCTGGTACGGCGGCACGAACTCGTCGGTCGAGTGCACGCTCAGCATCGGCGCGTCCTGCGGGGTGGCGTGCAGCGGCACCTCCATGCTCGACCAGATCCGCGGGCACTCGGTCGGGTCGCAGCCGCCCGCCAGCGCGATGGTCGCCTTGCGCAACTTGCGCTGCTCGTGATCCGCGCCCTCGTCGCCGTCCTCGAACGCCGTCCGCGGCGAGACCACCGGCGAGATGCCGACCACGCCGCGCAACCCGGGAACCCCGTCCCCATACGTGCCGACCGCCGCCCCGATGTGGCCCCCGGCCGAGAAGCCGATCAACGCGTACCGATCCGGGTCCATGTTGAACTGGGCGGCGTGCCGCCGGACGGTGGCGATCGAGTCGAGCGCGTCGGTCCGCTGGGCCGGCCAGGCCGCGTCCTGCGCCAGCCGGTAGTTGATGTTGACCACCACGTAGCCGAGCTGGAAGTAGCTCCGGCTCACCTCGGTCATGTACTTCTTGTCGCCACCGGACCACCACCCGCCGTGGATCACGAACACGGCCGGGCGGACGACGCCGTCCTTGCGCCACCAGATGTCCATGCGCTGGCGGACATGCTTGCCGTACGAGAAAGTGGCGCGGTCCTCCACCGAGGCGGGGGGCGTCGCGGTGGGACTCGGCGTGGGATCACCCCCGACGGGCGTCGCGGACGCCGGCCCGGGCGAGGAGAGAATGATCGCGGCCAGCGCGAGCGCACCGAAACCAAAGACTTTCCTCAAGGTCCTCGTTCCTCCCGCGAGCGGTTCCTGTTTGCCTGTGGCTGACCCGGTCTTGAGACACACTTGGTCGGCTGCTGGAAGGATGATGCCAGCAGATCCGGTCATCCGCACGTTGGGGAGCCCTATTTGGACGTTCTGGAGGGTCTCGATCCGGAACAGCGTGAGGTCGCCCTGGCGGTGCGCGGACCGGTGTGCGTGCTCGCGGGGGCCGGAACTGGGAAAACCCGGGCGATAACCCACCGGATCGCGCATGCGGTGCGATCCGGCGGCGTCGATCCGCAGAGCGTGCTCGCGGTCACCTTCACCACCCGCGCGGCGGGCGAGCTCAAACAGCGCCTGCGCCGGCTGGGCGCGCCCGGCGTGCAGGCCAGGACCTTCCACGCGGCCGCGCTCCGCCAGCTCAGCTACTTCTGGCCGCGCGTCATCGGCGGCGACCCGCCCCAGGTGGTGGAGTCCAAGCTCCCGCTGCTGATCGAGGCCGCCCGGCAGCTGCGCCGCACCCCCGACCGCGCCGAGCTCCGCGACGTGGCCAGCGAGATCGAATGGGCCAAGGTCACCCAAATCGGCCCCGAGGACTACCCGGCCGCCGCCGCCAAGGCCCGCCGCAGCACGCCCGTCCCGCCCGACCAGCTGGCCCGCCTCTACGAGGGCTACGAGAACCTGCGCAGAACGCGCCACCTCGTCGACTTCGAGACCATCCTCGAACTCACCGCCGCCGTGATGACCGAACACCGCGAGGTGGCCGCCCAGATCCGCTCCCAGTACCGGTATTTCGTCGTCGACGAGTACCAGGACGTCAACCCGCTGCAGAAGCTGCTCCTGGACACCTGGCTGGGCGGCCGGGACGACCTGTGCGTGGTCGGCGACCCGAACCAGACCATCTACTCCTTCACCGGGGCGACTCCGCACTATCTGACCAACTTCGCGGTGGAACATCCCGGCGCGCAGGTGATCCGCCTCGTCCGCGACTACCGCTCCACCCCCGAGGTGGTCACCCTCGCCAACCGGATCATGAGCAAGTCGGTGCACCGGCTCGACCTCGTCGCGCAGCGTCCCCCCGGGCCGCAGCCCGTCTTCGCGGAGTACGACGACGAGCCCGCCGAAGCGCTCGGGGTCGCGCTCACCGTCAAGAAGCTGATGGCCGACGGGGTGCCCACCCGCGAGATCGCCGTGCTGTTCCGGATCAACGCCCAGTCGGAGGCGTACGAGCAGGCGTTCACCGACGCCGGGGTGCCCTACCTGCTGCGCGGCGCCGAACGGTTCTTCGAGCGCCCCGAAGTCCGGCAGGCCGTCGTGCTGCTGCGCGGGGCCGCCCGCTCGGCCAACGACGCGGAGCCGCTGGCGCCCGCCGTACACGCGATTCTGGCCGGGATCGGCCTATCTCATGAGCCGCCCGCCGGGGGGACCGCACGGGCCAAATGGGAGTCGCTGAACGCCCTCGCAGAACTCGCCGAGGACATGGCGGCCACCGGGACCGAGCTCCCCGGCTTCGTCGCCGAACTCGAACGCCGGGCGGCCGAGCAGCACGCGCCGCCGCAGGAAGGTGTCACCTTGGCGTCCCTGCACGCCGCCAAAGGCCTCGAATGGGATGCCGTCTTCCTGGTCGGGGCCACCGACGGCATGCTCCCGATCATCTATGCCGAGACCCCCGAACAGATCGAAGAGGAACGCCGGCTGCTCTACGTCGGCGTCACCCGCGCCCGCGAGCACCTGCACATCTCCTGGGCCCTCGCCCGCACCCCCGGCGCCCGCCGCGCCCGCCGCCCGTCCCGCTTCCTCGAAGGCCTCTCACCCCGTACGGCTCCCGCCCCCCGCCCCGAACAACCGGCGGCGCCTCGGCGCACCATGGCCACGCCCGTCGGCTGCCGCGTCTGCGGCCGTACCCTCGCCCTGGCCGCAGAACAGAAGCTCGGGCGCTGCGCGACCTGCCCCGCCCACTACGACGAAGCACTCCTGGAAGGCCTCAAGTCCTGGCGGGCCACCATGGCCAAGGAGACCAAAGTCCCCACCTACGTGATCTTCACCGACGTCACGCTCCAGGCCATCGCCGAGCGGGTTCCCACCACCGAGGAAGCCCTACTCTCGATCGCCGGTATCGGCAGGGTAAAACTGGACCGATACGGTCAAGCCGTGCTGGAACTGTGCAGGAAGGTCGGGGAGGACGTGTGAACTCGGCGCTCAAGGAAGTGCTCGACCTGCTCGACCTGGAGCAGATCGAGCTGGACATCTTCCGGGGGAGATCCCCCGAGGAGCGCATCCAGCGGGTCTTCGGCGGGCAGGTGGCGGCGCAGGCGCTGGTGGCCGCGGGCCGTACCCTGCCGGACGAGCGCGACGTGCACTCGCTGCACGCCTACTTCATCCGCCCCGGCGACCCCGCCATCCCGATCGTCTACAACGTCGAACGCGTCCGCGACGGCCGCTCGTTCACCACTCGCCGGGTGCAGGCCATCCAGCACGGCAAGGCCATCTTCACCATGTCGGTCTCCTTCCACATCGCCGAGCCCGGCGTGCACCACCAGGCCGTCGTCATGCCCGCCGCGCCCGACCCCGAGACCCTCGCCCCCTTCCAGGAGCGCATGCGCGCCGTCGTCGGCGACAACCCCGAATGGCGCGACTGGCTCAGCAAACCCCGCGCCGTCGACGCCCGCTACGTGAACGCCCTCACCTGGGAAGCCCAGAAAGATCCCAGCCTGATCAGCGCCGAGAACAGCGTCTGGTTCCGCTACGACGCCGAACTACCCGACGACCCCCTCCTGCACGTCGTCCTCGCCGCGTACGCCTCCGACTTCACCCTGGTCGACACCGTGCTCCTCGCCCACGGCCTGGCCTGGGGCGCCTCCAACGTGACCGGCGCCTCCCTCGACCACGCCATGTGGTTCCACCAGCGCTTCCGCGTCGACGACTGGGTCCTCTACGCCCAGGAGTCCCCCTGGTCGGGAGGCGCACGCGGCCTCGCCCAGGGCCAGATGTTCACGCCTTCGGGAGACCTGGCGGTGTCTGTTGTGCAGGAGTGCATGATTCGGATGACCAGGTGAAACACGGGTTCCGTGATGCCTGACCTGCTGTCCATCGTCGCCCCGTTCCTGAACGCGCTGCTCATCGCGGTCATCGCCCGGAAGGCACTGGGCGTGCCCGCGGGCTGGCCGCGCTCCATCGTCATCGGCCTGTTCACGGGCGCGACCATCTCGTGGGCCGTCGTCTACATCAGCGAGCAGACCGGCATCTACGTCGACGGCCGGGCCAACGCTCCGCTCGGGGTGCTCTTCGCCATCGCCACGCTGATCACGGCATCGGTCTTCGTGCTGGGCCTGGTCGTCCTGGTCCTGCTCGAACTCTTCATCCCGACGGGCACGCTGCCCTCGCCGCCGGCGCTGCTGCGCGGGTGGAAGGCGCGCAGGAAGAGGGCGCGGCGCTACACCCAGGTCGTACGGATCGCGGCCAAGCACGGGCTGAGCGGCTACCTGGGCGGGCGCCGCAAGGCCCGCGAAGGGCAGAGCGCAATCGCCCGCTCACTGCGTGCCGCGCTGAACGAGGGCGGCGTCACCTTCGTCAAACTCGGCCAGATGCTCTCCACCAGGCGCGACCTCGTCCCCGAGGTCTTCGCCGACCAGCTCGCCACCCTGCAGACCAGGGCCGGGCCCGAGCCGTGGCCGCAGATCGAGCAGGCCATCGAGGAGGAACTCGGCAGGCCGCTCGGCGAGGTTTTCCGCTCCGTCGACCCCGATCCGCTCGCCTCCGCCTCGGTGGCTCAGGTCCACACCGCGGAACTGCTGGACGGCACACCCGTCGTGCTCAAGGTGCAGCGCCCCGGCGCGCGCAAACAGGTCACCTCCGACGTCGAGATCATCATCAGGCTCGCGCGGTGGCTGGAGCGCGCCACGCCGTGGGGCAGGTCGCTGCGCGTGACCAGGCTGGCGGAGGGCTTCGCCGCCTCCCTGGACGAGGAACTCGACTACACCGTCGAGCTCGACAACCTGCGCACCATCGCGGCCACCCTGGACGGCGGCGTACGCGTGCCCACCGCCCACGACAAGCACTCCACCAGCAGGCTCCTCGTCATGGACCGCCTGGAGGGCACCCCGGTCGGCGACGCGGGCGCGCTGCTGGCGGCCCTGCCCGCCGCCACCCGGAAGGACCTCGCCGAACGCCTGCTCAGCGAGGTGCTCAGGCAGCTCGTACGCACTGGCGTCTTCCACGCCGACCTGCACCCCGGCAACATCCTCATCACCCCGGACAGCGGTCTCGGCCTGCTCGACTTCGGCTCGGTCGGCCGTCTCGACCAGCCGACCCGCAACGCGCTCGGCATGCTGCTGCTGGCCATCGACAACAACGACGCGATCGTCGCCACCGACTCTCTCATCGAGATGCTGGACAGGCCGGAAGGGTTGGTGGAACGGGACCTCGAACGAGACGTCGGCCAGCTCATCGTCCGCTACCGCGCCGGCTTCGGCAGTGGCGGCAGCTCGGGGATGTTCGCCGCGCTGTTCAAGCTGATCCACGCGTACGGCTTCGCCGTGCCGCCGCAGATCGCGGGCGCCTTCCGCGCGCTGGCCGCACTCGACGGCACCCTCACCCTGATCAGCTCCGACCTCGACGTGGTGAGCGCGGTCAGGCGGCAGGGCAGGGAGATGATGCGCGAGGCCACCGAGCCCCAGGCGGTGCGGGCCGACCTGGAGAGCCGCATGGCGGCCTACCTCCCGCTCCTGCAACGGCTGCCCAGGCGGATCAACAAGCTGGCCGAGGACCTGGAGCACGGCAGGATCTCGATCAACATCAGGCCGCTTTCGGACGAGCGCGACCGCGGCTTCCTGACCGGCCTCGTGCACCAGGTGGTGATCGCCATACTCGCCGCCACGGCGACGCTGGGCGCGATCGTGCTCATGGTGGCGGACGCGGGCCCGACGGTGGCCCCCGGCGTGCGGCTGTTCTCGCTGATAGGCGGCGCGATGCTGCTGGTCGGCTTCATACTCGCGCTGCGCTCGCTCGCCCTGGTCTTCCACCGCCGCTGACCCCTGGTCGGGGGGCGCGCGCGGACTCGCCCAGGGCCAGATGTTCACGCCCGCTGGAGAGTTCGCTGTGTCCGTCGTGCAGGAGTGCATGATCCGCGTAAGCTAGCTCTGAACTGGCCGAACACGCACGCGATCTCTCAGGACCCACCATGCGAGCCATCACCGTCCGAGACCGCGCCGCCGGTCTGGCCGGGCTTTCCCTGACGGAGGAGCCCTACCCCCACGCCGCCGAGAACGACGTCATCGTACGGGTGCATGCTGCCGGGTTCACCCGCGGAGAGCTCGACTGGCCGGGAACGTGGGCCGATCGCGCGGGCCGCGACCGGACGCCGAGCGTGCCCGGGCACGAGGTGTCGGGTGTCGTCGCCGAGCTGGGGTACGGAACGACCGGCCTGACCGTCGGCCAGCGGGTGTTCGGGCTGACCGACTGGACCCGCAACGGCTCGCTGGCCGAGTACGTGGCGGTGGAGGCCCGCAACCTCGCGCCACTGTCGGCCGACATCGACCACACCGTGGCCGCCGCACTGCCGATTTCAGGACTGACCGCATGGCAGGGCCTGTTCGACCACGGCCGCCTCGCCGCCGGACAGACCGTCCTGATCCACGGCGCCGCGGGCAGCGTCGGCTCTCTCGCGGTGCAGCTCGCGCGCGAGGCGGGCGCCCGAGTGATCGGCACCGGCAGGGCCGGCGACAGGGACACCGCACTCGGTCTCGGCGCGCACGCCTTCCTCGACCTGCAGGCCGATCCCCTGGACGACGCCGGCCAGGTCGACGTGGTGTTCGACGTGATCGGCGGCGACATCCTGGACCGCTCGGCCGCGCTGGTGCGCGCCGGCGGCACGCTGGTCACCATCGCCTCGCCACCCACGGTCCGGCCCCCCGACGGGCAGGCGATCTTCTTCATCGTCGAACCCGACCGCGCCCGGCTCGCGGACCTGGCCTGGCGGCTCCGGGACGGCCGGCTCCGCCCGATCATCGGGGCCGTACGGCCGCTCGCCGAGGCGCCCGCCGCGTTCGCGCCCGCCCAGCGCACCCCCGGCAGGACGATCATCCGGGTCACGGCAGGCGAATAGCCGGCCACGTGCGCGGCAAGGGCGGGACGGTCGCCAACCCCGCCTGCGCGGGGAAACCAGTCGCCGGGTCGTCGAGCCAGGCTCCGGTGACTCGCCGTCCACGCCTGCGCGGGGAAACCGCGCTCCCGCGCCAACCGGGCCTATGCCGCCAGGGGTGATAAGCGCTCTGTGACCACCTGGTGACACTCACGGATCGCCGCTTGTCTAGGCTGGCAACAGGAACGACCACGGAGGAGGCAGGAACCGATGGGTATCGAACATTCGCACCACCTCGAGAACCCCAACGCGACTACTCCGCCGCCGAAGCTGGAACTCATCTCGTCGGTGCCGATGCCACCGGTGCCCGACAACGCCGAGGCGATGACGATCCTGGTCACTCTGCCGCCGGGCAGCGCGGGCAATCCGCCGCACCGCCACACCGGTCCCGCGTTCGGGTACATGATCAAAGGCGAGATGATCTTCGAGCTGGAAGGCGAACCCCAGCGGGTCGTCAAGGCCGGAGAGTCGTTCTGGGAGCCGGGCGGCGACGTCATCCACTACCAGGACGCGAACAACCTCCCGGGCGCGGAAACCGCCTTCGTCGTCACGATGTTCGGTGTGGCCGGGCAGCCGATGCTCATCCCGGTGAGCGCGGAAGAACTAGAAGAGCGGCGGGACCGCCGGGCGCCTCGCCCATGACCGGGCGGGTAGGCCGGCCGCATGCCAGGTGACTACTCCCGTTGCATCCGCCCTGGTCCGGCCACGCCCGAAGGCTGACACGCCGCCAGATGTTCACGCCTGCGGGGGACCTGGCGGTGTCTGCGGTGCAGGAGTGCATGATTCGGGGGAGCTAGCCGCGCTCCCGGAGAACGCTCCCGCAGGTATGTTCCACCCGACCACGAACGGCTCGACGTCGACCACCAGTGTGACCGGCCGGCAGCGCTCAAGCACAGCCAGCAGTTCCAGCCGGTCCTTCATGGGGAACCGCTCCCGCCGCCGGTTCAATCATGCGAGATGACGTGTCGCGTCATGAGGACGCCTTCCTCCTGACTCTGCTTATCGCTGCCGAAGCCCGTGGCCGAACTGTTATATACCGGGGTGTGAGTTGTCCGCTATCGGCCCTCAGCTGCGCAGATGCCGTACTACCTGGGCTGTCAGCGGAAATCGGCCCGCGGTCGGCGCGGCACCGCTCGTTTCTGTTCGGCCAGCCGTATATTCCCAGGTAGAAAATAGGTTGCCCGGTTGTCGGGTTCCCGTTTAGGGTCATGCTCAAGCAAGTCGGACGGTCCTGTCCGGCGAATCGCATTCGAGTGGAGGTGAGCCCAGTGGAGAGCATCAGCATGTCATCGCCGTCGTGGCTCGCCACCGCGCGTGCGGGTGCTGCGCAAGCGAAACTGCGCCAGGAGAAGGCCTTCCGTCCGGAAGCGTTCAACGGCGCCACCCTTGTGCCCACCCACGCCCCCGCCGCCGCCTATGTCGCGGTCCGCACGGACCGCCTGATGGGCGACGCACCGACCAGCCACACCGCCAATGGCGGAGTGCAGGGTCCGCAATATGCCTGGAGAGAACCAGTCACAACCTGACCGGTCTCCACTCTCCAGGCCGCGGATCCGCACACCGGATCCGCGGCCTTCTTGTTTGTCCGGCCACGTATCCCCGCATCGAAGAGGACATCCGACCAAACCAATCCCAAAGAAGGTGACGCAGATGGCGGCCCCGGTCATGGACCTGATCGAAGCCGAGATCCCCTGTCGTACCGAGCCCGACCTGTGGTTCGCCGAGTCTCCGGAGGACGTGGAGTTCGCCAAGGCGCTCTGCGGAGGCTGCCCGATCCGAGAGGCCTGCCTGGCCCGCGCGCTGGAGCGCGAGGAGCCGTGGGGCGTCTGGGGCGGCGAACTCATCCTGCGGGGAACCATCGTTCCCCGGAAGCGGCCGCGCGGGCGTCCCCGCAAGACTCCCGTCGCCGCCTAACCCCCCGACCACGCTCTTCCACAGAAAGCAGAACTGCCATGAGCATCCAAACCCTCGCCGCCTCGACCATCTACAAAGATCTGGTAGACGAACGAATACGAGGGCTCCACCAGGAGGCCGCGGAGCACAGCATCGCCAGCCGAGTCAGGAGCGTGCAGAAGGCACGCCGGCAGGCCGAGCGTGCGTCCGCCCGCCTCCGCGCCGCACTCGCGCGCGCCTAACCGAGCCCTCCCAGGCCCGGGCCTTCTGGCCCGGGCCTTTCTCACACCCGACATGCCCCTGAATCCTCACGCCCGACGTGCCCCTGGCCCTCACACCCGACGTGCCCCTGGTCTTTGCGCCCGACATGCCTCCTGAACTCTCGTGTCCGACATGCCCCTGGCCCTCGCGCCCGACATTCCCCCTGAACTCTCACACCCGACGTGCCCCTGGTCCTTGCGCCCGACATGCCTCCTGAACTCTCGTGTCCGACATGCCCCTGGCCCTCGCGCCCGACATTCCCCTGAACCCTCACGTCCGTCACGCCTCTGGATCCCATGCCCGACGTGCCCCAGAAGGGGTCGCAGGGTTTCAACTCAGCTGCGCCGCTCGAGCAGTTCCATGTCGAGCCCAGCCAGCAGGCAAGCCTCCGGGGAGCCGCCTCGGGATCTCCCGGTGATCCCCCGAGGCCCTGGGAACGATGAAGGGCCCTGGTCGATGACCAGGGCCCTTCACATATGAGTAGCGGGGACAGGATTTGAACCTGCGACCTCTGGGTTATGAGCCCAGCGAGCTACCGAACTGCTCCACCCCGCGTTGGTGTGTGACTTAACTCTATCCACAGCCGGGAGGCTAAGCAAACCGAATAGGAAACCCCCGCACCGAAGTCGATGCGGGGGTCCCGTTTGGCATCAGGTCCGCCGGCTCACGCTGAGACGCCAGGACTCGGTCGATGTGTCACGGCCCACCCGAAGCCGCGGCCGCCGGAGACGAGCTCGGTGAGGCCGAAGGTGATGGTGACGGTGAGGCGGACGCGGGTGTTGTCGGCGCGGCGCTCTGGAGGGCGGCCAGTTCCTCCAGCGCCGCCTTCAGTGCCGCCTGTGCGGTTCCGTACGCGGCCCAGTTGGGCGGGTTGGCGGTCAGGGCCGCCTGGGCGTCGTCATAGGCCTTCTTGGCCTTGTCGACGGTCTGAGCCAGGGTCGCGGCCTGGGGAGTGGTGTTCTCCGTCTGCTCGGGGGTGGTGGTCTCCGGCTGATTCGTGGAAGGCGTGATGGTAGCCCCGCCGAACACCTGTTTCAGGGCGTCTTCGAGGTTGTTGCCGAAGCCCACCTTCTCGCCGTACAGCACCAGGACCTTCTGCAGCGTCGGGAAGCGGCCCGAGGTCTCCTCCTTCGGCTGGACGTAGACCGGCTCGACGTAGAGCAGGCCGCCGCCGAAGGGGAGGGTGAGCAGGTTGCCGTACAGCACCTCGGTGGCGCCGCCGGTGCCGCGCAGCAGGTTCAGCTGTTGCGAGACCGTGGTGTTGGACAGGAACGTGTTCTGCGCCTGTGGTGGACCCTGGATGGCGGTATTGCTGGGGAGTTGCAGGATCTGCAGCTTCGCGTCGGCGCCCGCGGTCGCGTCGACGGCCATGAAGGCGGCCATGTTCTGGCGGCCGTTGGGCACGAACGTGGTGGTCAGCGAGAACCGTTCGGTGCTGCCGGGCATCTTCATGGTCACGTAGTACGGCGGCTGCTTGCTCTTCTTGGTGGCCGGGTCCTCGGGGACCTTCCAGAAGTCCTGGCCGCTGAAGAAGGCGTTGGCGTTGGTGACGTGGTACTGGGTGAGGATCTCGCGCTGGGCCTTGAACAGGTCGGCCGGGTAGCGCAGGTGGTTGCGCAGTTCGGCGGAGATCTGCGCGGTCGGCTTGATGATCCCGCCGAACGCCTTCTGCCAGGTCTTCAGGACCGGGTCCTTGGAGTCCCACTCGTAGAGGGTGACGGTGCCGTCGTAGGCGTCCACGGTCGCCTTCACCGAGTTGCGCATGTAGTTGATGATGTCCCGCGGCACCTGCGGCACGGCCAGGCGCGAGGTGGAGATGTCGGTGGTGAGCTCTTCGAGGCTCTTGGGCTCGGAATACGGGTACGCGTCCGAGGTCGTGTACGCGTCCACGATCCACACGATCCGCCCGCCGACCACGGCCGGATACGGATCCCGGTCCAGGGTGAGGAACGGCGCGACCTGCTGGATGCGCTCGATCGGCTTGCGGATGTACATGATCCGCGAGTCCTCGTTGATGTTGGAGTTGAGCAGCAGGTTGGTCTCGCCGTACTTCAGCGCGTAGAGGAAGCGGGTGAAGACGCCGCCGATGGGGACGCCGCCCCGGCCGGTGTAGGTGTTGTTCTTCTGGCCGCTGCCGCCCTGCTCGGGGTAGTCCAGCTCGACGGGGTTGGTGCTGTTGGGGCCGCCGACGATGGAGTATTCGGGCGAGCTCTCCCCGAAATACACCCGTGGCTCGTATTTGCCCAGGTTGCCGGTCGGCGGGATGTCCTTCTCGCTGAAGTTGGGCACGCCGCTGCCGTCCACCGCGTTGCCGGGCGCGGCGACGACGCCGAAGCCGTGGGTGTAGACGAGGTGGTCGTTGATCCAGTTGCGCTGCTCGTTGGGCGGCAGGCCCATCTCGCGGACGGCCACCACGGTGTCGCGGAACTTGCCGTCCGGCGTCGGGTAACGGTCGATGTCGAGCTGCTCGGGGAACTGGTAGTAACCCCTGATCTGCTGCTTCTGCTGGTAGGTCGGGGACAGCAGGCTGGGGTCGAGCAGGCGCATGCCCGGAATGGCCGCCGACTCGCTCTGCAGCACGGACTCCGACGCGGTGGTCTTCGCGTCGTATTGCGTCACGACGGCGGTATCGACCCCATACGCCTTACGCGTCGCGTCTATGTTGCGCTTGATGTATTCCTGCTCCTTGGCCTGCTGGTTGGGCTTGACCTGGAACTGCTCGACCAGCGCCGGGTAGACGCCGCCGATCAGCACGGCCGACAGCACGAGCAGGCCCAGCGCCACCCCGGGCAGCATGCCGCCCGGCCGGATCACCCCGGCGAAGAACAGCCCGGCGCAGATCAGCGAGATGATCGCCAGGATGCCCTTGGCGGGCAGCACCGCGTTGATGTCGGTGAACGACGCCCCGAAGACCTTGCCCCGGTCGGAGAAGACCAGACCATACCGATCAAGCCAGTAGGCCCCCGCCTTGAGCAGCACGAAGACGCCGAGCAGGACGGACAGGTGCGAGCGGGCCGCCCGGGAGGCGTGCACGCCACCGGGGGTCTGGATCCGGAACCCGCCGTAGAGGTAGTGCACCAGCGCGGCCGCGATGATCGACAGGATCACGGCGGTGAACAGGAAGTTCAGCACCATCCGCAGGAACGGATAGGTGAACATGAAGAACGACAGATCCAATCCGAACTCGGCGTCGGTCTGCCCGGGCCCGAACGGGGTGGCGTTCTGGAACAGCAGCCAGGTGCGCCACTGCCCGGCCGTGGAGGAGCCGGCGAACAGGCCGAGGATGGCCATGCCGATCAGGAAGACCAGCTTGCGGTGCGGATCGACGGCCAGCCGGTAACGATCGGCGCCCTGGGCGTTGCCGAACATGCCGGGCCCGAACATGGGCCGCATCCGGTGGGAGAGCACCATATTTCCACCCACGATGCCGACCATCAGCACAGCCCCCGCCAGGAACAGCAGGATCTGCGTGAGCAGCATGGTGGAGAAAACAGGCGTGAAGTCGACCGAGTCGAACCACAGGTAATCGGTGTAGATCCCGGCGAAGATGAACAGTGCCACCACGAGCACCACGAGGGTGATCGCGACGGGAATGAGCAGTCGCGGCCGGCGGGGCAAGCGCATCGCCCGACCGGCTCCGGGGCTCCGGAAGCTCAACGCCAACCCCTTAATAAATCTCAGTGAGCACAACGGTCCGTGCCTGGCAACCTACACCGCGAAAAGCCCGGCTGTGATTTCTGGACCGGCCCTGTGGACGAAGCCTCCCCCTGTGGACGGCGATCCGCGAAGGGTAAAGCTTTCAGGAGCAGGCGGGGACCGTCCCGGACCCGGTACGCAGCGCGTCCAGCGCCTTGATCGCCCCGTCCAGGTTCTTCACCTTGACCAGCCGCAGCCCGTCGGGGACCGCGGCCAGCGCCGCGGCGCAGTTCAGCTCGGGGGTGAGGAAGATCGTGGCCCCGGCCTTGCGGGCGCCCACCATCTTCTGCTCGATGCCGCCGATCGGGCCCACCTGGCCGTCGGGCCGCATGGTGCCGGTGCCCGCGATGGCCTTGCCGCCGGTGAGCGCCCCGGGGGTGAGCTTGTCGTAGATCCCGAGCGAGAACATCAGACCGGCGCTCGGCCCGCCCACGTCCCCGACGCTGAAGTCCACCTTGAAGGGGAACTTGTAGCTCATCCCCATCCGTACCCCGACGACGGCCTTGCCGTCCTTGGCGGCCGCGCTGACCACGGTGACGTCGGTCTTGGCAGACCGGCCCTCCACCGTGAACACGATCTTCTCGCCCGGCTTGTGCTTCTGCACCGCGGCCACGACGGCGTCGGGGTCGGCGGTCGGCGTGCCGTCCACCGCGACGATCATGTCTCCGGGCAGCAGCTTCCCGTCGGCGGGCGTGCCCTTGTCCACGGTGGACACCTTGACCACGTCCTCCACCGGCAGCTTCAGCTGGTTCAGCGCCGCCGCGGTCGCGGTGTCCTGGGAACCCGCCATCTCGGCCGTGTTCTGCTCCTCGACCTCCTGGACCGACCGCTCCTTGGGGAAGATCGTCTCCTCCGGCACCACGGCGATGGTGGAGTCGAACCAGCCGCGCAGCGCGGTCAGCAACCCGATCCGGTTTCCAGGACCGCCCTGGTAGGCCACGGTGACCAGGCTGAGCATGCCGCTAGTGGGGTAGGTCTGTCTGCCTTGCACGTTGATGACCGGTTTGCCCTTAACGTCGCCAAGGGTGTTCTCGGTCGGCCCCGGGCTCAGCACCACGTACGGCACCGGCAGCATGGCGCCGCCGACCGCCAGCGTGAGCGTCAGGAAACCCGCCACGATCAAGGTGAGAGCACGTCGGGACATGCGGAGACTCTATTCGTTCATGACCCCTGGCAGGCGCCGACCCACTCCGCGGAGCCGTCGGCGAACAGCTGGTTCTTCCAAATGGGAACCTCACGTTTGAGGTCGTCGATCAAGCGCCGGGACGCGGCGAACGCCTCGGCCCGATGCGCACTGGCGACCGCCACGATCACCGCGAGATCGCCCAGCTCCAGGTCGCCGACCCGGTGCACCGCGGCCAGCGCGGTCACCGGGAAGTCGGCGGCCACCTTCTCGGCGACCCGGCGCAGCTCGGCCTCGGCGCTCGGATGCGCGGAGTAGGACAGCCGGGTGACCGGCCTGCCCTCGTCCTGTTCCCGCACGGTGCCGATGAACAGCGCCGTGCCGCCGGCGGCGTGATCGCCGACCGCGCGCAGCACCTCGTCCACCGACAGGGCGGTGTCACGGATCTCCACCAACCGGATAACGTCCACCCGCCGAGTCTAAATCTTCTTCTTGCGGCGGGCCGCGCGCACGATCGCCGCCGTGCCGATGACGGCGACGGTGGCTCCGGCGGCGGTGATGGTGGCGTCCTTGCCGGACAGGCGGCGGCCGACGACCGCGTGCTTGCCCTCGCGGTGCGACAGCAGCTCCTGCAGCGCGGCCTCGTTGGTCCAGGCCGGTTTCCAGCCCGCCTGGTGCAGCGCGGTGGTGGTCACCACCCACGGGTAGACGACGTAGTGCAGATCGGTGGCGGGGACGGGGGTGACGCCGAGCCGGTGCAGCCGCTGGGCGGTGCTGAAGGTGAGCCCGGCCGGCAGCTCGAACCGCCGCAGCCCGGACACCTCCTCCACCTGCTCCATCTCCAGCCAGCCGTCGGAGCCGACCGCGACGATGCCGGTGACCTGGCCGAGCGCGGCCAGCTCCAGCGCGGAGACCAGGTCGTCGAGGTGGCAGAACTGCCAGCGCGGCAGGCAGCCCTTGACCACCAGCAGCCGGGGCGCCTCGAAGTGCCGGGTGACCACGGTGTCCACGTCGGGCCCGACCAGGGCGGCCGGCCGGAGCACGGTCACCTCGAGCCCAGGATGCACCCGCAGCGCCCGGCGGGCCAGCGACTCGATCTCCAGGTAGTCGCCGACCACACCGGTGTCCGGCTCGGCCGCCACCGGGGCGTCCTCGGCCAGCGGGACCGGGTTGTCGGCGGCGGCGCCGTACACCATCGCGCTGGTGACCAGCACGACCCGGCGCACCCGCGCCGCCGCCGAGGCGGTCAGCACGGTCTGGGCGGCTCTGATGTTGTACGCCCGGCGCTCGGCCGGTTCGGCGTCCAGCCCGAAGTCGCCCGCCAGATGTACCAGGACGTCGACGTCGGAGATCCGGTTCGCCAAGAGCGGATCTCGGATGTCGAGGACCCGCCAGGTGACGTCGGTGACGTCGCCGCGCTGGTCGTCGATGGCCACGACGCGGCGGAAATCCGCAGACGAGGCGACCTTCGAGAGGAACACCCTGCCTATCCCGGAGGCCGCGCCGGTGACGGCGACGACGGGCGGACGATGGCGTTTCGAGGTCGGCACGAGGTCCTCACTTTGCACTGATCCGCCCCACGACGGATAACGTGGCGGATGTGGACTCCTCCATCCTGCACGAGGTGGCGCGGTGACTGACCTGCCAGGTCGCGAAAACGACGACCCCAACGAGAATCCGTTCGCCATGTTCGGCAACCCGGAGCAGATGGCCGCGGCGATGCGGCAGTTCGCCGACATGCTGTCGGCGCCGCAAAGTTCCGGGCCTGTCAACTGGGACATGGCCAAGAACATCGCCAGGCACGCGGTGCTCGCCGAGGGTGGCGATCCCAGTGTGATGGAAGGCGAGCGACGGCAGATCGTCGACGCCCTCAATCTGGCTGATCTGTGGCTGAATGAGGCCACGACTTTGCCTAGCGGCGTGTCGAATCCGCAGGCGTGGAGCAGATCGGAGTGGATCGAGAAGACCACCCCGGTCTGGCAGAAGCTGTGCGATCCGGTCGCGGCGCGGATGGTCGAGACCATGAGCGGCACGCTGGGCGCCTCCGGGCTGCCCGCCGAGGCGCAGGCCATGGCCGGGCCGCTGATGGGCATGATGAAGCAGATGGGCGGCATGATGGTCGGCCAGCAGATCGGCCAGGCCCTCGGCACGCTCGCCCGCGAGGTGATCGGCTCCACCGACATCGGCCTGCCGCTGTCGGACACGGCCGCGCTGCTGCCCGGCGGGGTCGCCGCGTTCAGCGAGGGCCTGGAGACGCCCGCCGAGGAGATCAGGCTTTACCTGGCGCTGCGCGAGGCGGCCCATCACCGCCTGTTCCAGCACGTGCCGTGGCTGCGCGGCCATCTGCTCGGCGCGGTGGAGGAGTATGCCCGGGGCATCACCGTGGACGTGGCCGCGCTGGAGGACAAGCTCCGCGCGGTGGACGTCAACAACCCCGAGCAGTTGCAGGAGCTGCTGAGCGGCGGCGACCTGCTCAAGCCGGAGGAGACCGAGCGGCAGAAGGCCGCCCTGGTCCGCCTGGAGACCGCGCTCGCGCTGGTGGAGGGCTGGGTGTCGACCGTCGTGGACGCCGCCGCCGAGGGCAAGCTCCCCTCGGCCGCCGCCCTGGGCGAGACCGTCCGGCGCCGCCGCGCGACCGGCGGCCCCGCCGAGCTGACCTTCGCCACCCTGGTCGGCCTGGAACTTCGCCCCCGGCGGCTGCGCGAGGCGGCCACGCTGTGGCGTTCGCTCGGCGCGGAGCGCGGCCTGGACGGGCGGGACGCGGTGTGGCGGCACCCGGATCTCATGCCGACGCCCGCGGACCTGGATGATCCGTCCGGATTCGTGAAGGGCGAGGCCGAGTTCGATCTGAGCATGCTGGACGAGGAACCCGGAGAGAAGCCGAACGATGACGCAGAGTAGGCTTTCTGGGTGACTTTGCACACAGACGCGGTAGCCGTACTAGATGGGTGGGTTGCTCCCACCGAGGCGGAAGAACTGCTCCGGAAGGAATTCCTGGCCCATCTGGCCGATCATGACGACGCGATGTGGCGGGCCTGCGTGCCCGGCCACCTGACCGCGACCACCGCGGTGCTGTCGCATGACGGCGAGAAGATCCTGCTCACCCTGCATCCCAAGGCCGGGATGTGGCTGCCGATGGGCGGCCACTGCGAGCCTGGCGACACCTCCCTGGCGGCCGTCGCGCTGCGCGAGGCGTGGGAGGAGTCCGGCATCGAGGGGCTGACCCTGCTGCCCGGGCCGCTGGCGCTGGATCGGCATGAGGTGTGGTGCCATCCGCCGCGCTGCTGGCATCTGGACGTCGAGTACGGCGCGATCGCCCCGCCCGAGGCCGAAGCGGTCATCAGCGACGAATCGCTCGACCTGCGCTGGTATCCGCTGGCCCGGATCCCCGAGCCGACCGACGACGCCACCCGGCGGCTGGCCAGGCGAGCCCGCGCCGTCCTGCGGGGCGAGCCGCTGGAACAGCTGGCCTAACCTGCACCGAATCCGCACACATCCGCTGCCGATCGGCGCTGTCACGCTGGCTAGGGTCGGGAGCGAAGCAGGAGGAGAGTGGTCGAGTCGGACGTCATCGAGGTGGGGGGCGTCATCGCGACCCCGAGTCGCGAACCCGGGCGGGGGCGACGGCGGCTGGCGTGGTTCCTGGTCGTGCCGTGCGCGGTCTGGGCGCTGTTCCAGGTGGCGGGGCTGCGGTTCGGCGTGCTTGGGGTGATGGCGAGCAGCGCTACGCCGTACGTGGCGGTTGGGGCTCTTGTGGCGGTTCTGATGGCGGTGCTGGCCCGGGCGCGGGCCGCCGCCGTGGTGGGGCTGCTCGCGGCGGCGGGCCTGCTGGCGCAGGTGACGCCGCGCGCGCTGGCCGCCGACCAGGCGCCGGCCGCCGGAGCGTCGCTACGGGTGCTCTCGATCAACATCATGATGGGGGACGCGGACTTCGGCGCCCTGCTCGATCTGGTACGGCGGCTGCGGCCGGACGTGCTCAGCGTGCAGGAGCTGACGCCGTGGGCGGCGAATTCGCTGGAGCGGGAAGGGCTGGAGGAGATCCTGCCGTACACGCATCTGATGCCCCGGCGCGCGGCCACGGGAGGCGGCCTGTACTCCCGCTTCCCGCTGACCATCCTGCCCGAATTCGCACCCGATCGGGGGCATGTGATGCCCTATGCGCGGCTGCTCATGCCAGGGGCTCCGCCCGTGGACATCGCCGCCGTGCACCCCGTCAACCCGGTGAAACAGGGCACGAAGCAGTGGCGGGCCGGCATGGCGTCGATGCCCGCGGCCGGCGGCGACGCGATCCGGATCATGGCGGGGGACTTCAACGCCACGCTCGACCACCCGGAGTTCCGCCAGGTGCTCGGCAAGGGCTACGTGGACGCGGCCGAGGTCGTCGGCGCGGGACTGATCCCGACCTGGCCCGCCAACTGGCCCACACCCCCGATGATCACGATCGACCACGTGCTGGTCGACTCCCGGGTCCAGGTGCTCGCGGTGGACGCGCACACCATCCGGGACACCGACCATCGGGCCCTGTTCACCGAACTGCGGCTGCCCGCCTCGCTCAGCTGAGCAGGTCCCGGGTGTTGTCCCAGCCTTCCAAGCCCAGATCCAGGCGGGCGATGTCGGCGGGCGTGCGCAGCCGGTGCCAGCCGGGCCCGGTCGCGACCCGGCGCGGGCCGGGAGCCTGACCGCGCAGGTGCGCGACCACGTCGGGACGGTCGAACTCGGGCGTCGCCCAGCCGGGGAAGGGCAGGCGGGCCGCGATCGCGACCGCGCCGCCGTTCGCGGCCGGGCAGACCGCGATCTCGGCCCGGCCCAGCTCCCGGAAGAGCTTGCCGATCAGCAGCGGCGGCAGGTCCGGCGCGTCCGCGCTGACCACCACGGCCTCGTCGGCCGGGGGCAGCGCGGCGAACGCCTTCTCCGGCGAGCCGATCGTGATCACCGGCGTCCCCGGCCAGGCGATCTCCTCAAGCCCGGCGACACCCGCCGACAGGATCACCGGCCGGACGAGCTCCAGCCCGGCCACGATCTCGTAGGTGTCCTCGGCCAGGGCGAGCAGGAAGGCGGCACGATCCACGCCCGGCGGCGCCGCGTCACCCTGCTCGGGGGTGACGAGCACCGCCGCGATACGATCGGTCAACATTCCTCCGCTGATCCACTGGCGGCCATGGAGAATCCCTCAAGGAACCCGCGCGCCCGCTCGGCCTTGGGGTAGCGTTCCACCAGCGCCCAGAAGCGGGGGCCGTGGCTGGGCACCAGCAGGTGCGTCAGCTCGTGCATGATCACATAGTCGACCACCCAGGCGGGCATGCCGCGCAACCGGGCCGACAGGCGGATCGTGCCATGGTCCGGCGTGCAGGAGCCCCAGCGGTGCAGCTGGTTCTCCACCCAGCGCACGCTCGCGGGCTCGGCCCTGCCGTCCAGGTAGCGGGCCGACAGTTCGCGGGCGCGATCAAGGAGGTCGTCGTCGCTGGGCCGTTTTCGCTGTTCCTTGGCCGCAAGGCGATCGAGCATGCGCCTGACCCACTGCTCTTCATCGGTCGTGCTCAGACCAGCGGGTAGCAGCACGATGGTCTTGTCACCATCGCGATATGCGGAAACGGTTCGCCGCCGTCGTGCGCTCCGACGAACCTCGACTGTCTCGGGGGGCACATATGCAAGGTATCCGACACGCGCGGAATTCCACAGGGGGTGCAACACGTTCTCCCTGGTCAATCAGCGTTTCCCTGATGTTAAACAGCCCCGCTGACCTCTAGGGTTATCCACAGAGCGGAAAATCGGCGCTCGCCAGAAGCAAGAAGTATGGCAGGGTCACGCGGCTATGGGACTGCGTGACGCACATCCGGGGTGGCCTGCCCGCCCGCGACTGAAGCCGATCCTGCGGATGCGGGCGCGAGATTCGCGCACCCTGCAATTCGGCTCGCATCCGGCCCGCGCGGTCGTCCTCGCCGACGTCGAACCGCCGGTACGGCGGCTGATCGAAGCCCTGGACGGCACCAGAACGCTGGACCAGGTCATCGCCACCAGCGAACTGGACCCGGGCGCCGCAACGGAAACGATCAAACTCCTGGCGGTTCGCGGCCTGCTCGACGACGCGTCCGTACGGCCGGACGCCACCCTCACCACAGCCGAGCGAGAACGCCTCCGGCCTGACCTCGCCACCCTCTCCTTTTCCGGCATGGACGGCGGAATCGGAGCATTGACCCGACGCCGCGACACCCAGGTCCGGATCTACGGCGCGGGCCGGGTCGGCGCCCAGATCGCGATATTGCTGGCGGCGGCCGGAATCGGACACCTTTGTGTGGTGGATCCCGGCACCACGCGCAATGACGATGTCGTCCCCGGCGGACTGGGCTGGGCCCAGGTCGGGTCACCCCGGGAAGACGGCGCCGTCGCCCTGGCCCGCGCCCAGACGCCGAGCGTGAACGCCTGGCCGGGAAGGACAGCCTCCGGCCTCGGCGACGGTGCCCAGGGCCCGGATCTGGTCGTGCTGGCCCCCATGGAACCCCTGGATCCCCTCCTGATCCGGGACCTGGCCGAGCGCGGCCTGCCGCACCTGCTGGTGACCTGCCAGGAGGGCTGCGGCGGCGTCGGCCCGCTCGTGCTGCCCGGCGAGACCGCGTGCCTGGACTGCCTGGATCTCACCCGGGGCGACCGCGACCCCGGCTGGCCCGCGCTCAGGATCCGCCCCGGCGGCGAAGCGGCCTGCGACACCGTGCTGTCCGCCCTGGTGGCGAGCCTGGCCGCCGGTCATGCGCTTGCTTTCCTCGACGGCGGAAAGCCCGCTGTGAGTAATGGCACAGTAGATATTTTGCCTGATCGACGCTGGCGGCAGCGGTCCTGGCAGCCGCATCCACGCTGCCCTTGTAGTCGAAACCCCCAGGCTGCGCTAACAATGGTCGCGTGACTGACCTACCGCGCAACGCCGTGACGCGCTCGGCCAAGCTGGCGGCCCTGCCGCTCGGGTTTGCCGGGCGTACCGCGCTGGGGCTGGGCAAACGCATCGGCGGAATATCCGCGGAGGTCGTCGCTCAGGAGATCCAGCAGCGGACCGCCGAGCAGATATTCAAGATCCTCGGCGAGCTCAAGGGCGGCGCGATGAAACTCGGTCAGGCGCTGTCGATCTTCGAGGCGGCGCTGCCGCCCGAGATCGCCGGGCCGTACCGGGCGACCCTCACCAGGCTCCAGGACGCGGCGCCACCCCTGCCGGCGGCGGTCGTGCACAAGGTGCTGACCGACCAACTCGGCGACGACTGGCGGGAGAACTTCCTGGAGTTCGATGATCGGCCCACCGCGGCGGCGTCGATCGGGCAGGTGCACCGGGCCGTCTGGCACGACGGGCGCCAGGTCGCGGTGAAGATCCAGTATCCGGGCGCGGGCAGGGCGCTCATGTCGGACTTCAACCAGCTGGCCCGGCTGGGCAAGCTGTTCGGGGTGCTGCTGCCCGGGCTGGACATCAAGGCCGTGCTCGGGGAGCTCAAGGAGCGGGTGGTCGAGGAGCTCGACTACTTCAAGGAGGCGGAGGCGCAGCACGCGTTCGCCCTGGAGTTCAAGGACGACCCGGATTTCTGCGTGCCCGACGTGATCGCGGCCAACGAGCAGATCCTGGTGACCGAGTGGATGGACGGCACACCGCTGTCAAAAATAATCACCGAGGGCACCCAGGAACAGCGGGACCGCGCCGGCCTGCTGCTGGTGCGCTTTCTATTCGCCTCACCCGCGCGGGTGGGGATGCTGCACGCGGATCCCCATCCGGGCAACTTCCGGGTGCTCGACGACGGCCGCCTGGGCGTGCTCGACTTCGGCGCGGTCAACCACCTGCCGGACGGCTATCCGCCGGTATTCGGGCGACTTACCCGGATCTTCAACCAGGGTGACATGACGACCGTGGTCCAGGGGCTGCGGGACGAAGGGTTCATCCTTCCGCACATCACGGTGGACGTGGAGGCGCTGCGCGGGTTTCTCGCGCCCTACGTTGAACCGACTCAGGTGGAGGAGTTCACTTTCAGCCGGGAATGGCTACAGGCGCAGGCCGCCAGCGTGGCGGACCTGCGCCCCAGCAATGTGGTCCGGCAGCTGAATCTGCCGGCGTCGTACGTGCTGATTCACCGGGTGCACGCGGCGGGAATCGGGGTGTTGTGCCAGCTCGGCACCACAGCGCGGTTCAAGGACGAAGTGATCCGCTGGGTGCCGGGTTTCGCCACGTAATCACAGAGGTCACTCGGCTGATTTGCTTTGGCGTGAGGGCCCGGATAGTCTTGAGCTACACAACGACGCGGGGTGGAGCAGTTCGGTAGCTCGCTGGGCTCATAACCCAGAGGTCGCAGGTTCAAATCCTGTCCCCGCTACCAATAAGAAAGGTCCGGAGAAACCTCCGGGCCTTTCTTCGTTTTGTCTGCATGTGCGCTAGAAGGTCCTGGCAACTTCGCGGGCCGCTTCCGCGGCCTTCTTCAGTTCGTCCGGGTAGTCGCCCCACAATGCCGGATGAAAGCGGATGTCCTGGATGTCGCTGATTCCCGCCCAGCGCAGCCAGCCCTCGAAGTACGGCGATTGCGCGTTCTGACCCCATTCGATGCCGAGACCGGGAGCCCACACGGCGCTCGTATAGATCACAGCCGCCCGCTTCCCCGTGAGCAGGGGGACATATCCCCGTTCGCCGTCGATGTCGAACACCATGCCCGGCTGGCTGACCACATCAATCAGCTGCTTGAGGATGTACGGCACGCCCCCGTTCCACATGGGGACGCTGAACAGATACCTGTCGTACGCGTCGAAACGCTTGAAGGTCGCGACCGCGGCCTCCCAGGCCACCTTCTCCTCGCCTACTGGCGTTCCGCCGCCGAAGACGGTCATCTTGGCGCCCGCCGCGGCCGGGCCGAACTGGGGCAAAGTCCCGTCCCAGAGGTCGTAGTGGTCGACCTGGACGTCGGGATGGCTGTCCCGATACTCGGCCAGGAACGCGTCGGCGATGTCACGCGAGTGTGAAGCGGATCCCCGCGGCGATGCGGAGATGTGCAGCAGCCTGCTCATGAAAGACCCTCCTAATTGGACTGTGGTCCGGTTCCTCGATGGAACGATATGGACTGTGGTCCGCTTAGTCAAGCGCCGGATAAGCCATGAGAGGAGCCCCCCGCCATGACGGCCGAACGGCCGTCACAGCGTCAGGCGCGGGAGGAAAGAGGGCGAACCGCGATCAGTGCGGCAGCGATCGGCTTATCCCCACGCAACGGCGCAACCGGCTGCTGCTGGGGCCCGTCCGCCGGGGCGGCGGCGGGGTCTGGCCCATGGCGGAGAGCATGGCCTGCGCCGCGGTCGCGTCGGACAGGATCCGCGACACCTCCTCGCCCGTGGGCAACTGGCCGTGCTTGGCCAACTCGTGCATCACGAAGAGCAGGGGCTCATCCGAGCCCGCCGCCTGCGCGGCCACACTCGCCCGGCTGGCGGTGAGTAGCGCCAGGTAGTAGGTACGCAAGGTCGCTTCCCGCATGCGAACCTGCTCAAGGTCGTCCAGCAACTCGCGCGCAATCCGAAGGAGATCGCCCGCGTGCGTGCCCTCGGCCGTGATGTGTGCGCGGATGTCGTCGAACTCGGACCGCTGCGTCATGATGGCCACCTCCACGACAGGAGACCGGGCGTCAGGTTGGCGCCGGCGGTGACTCCCGCATCTTGATTCGTATCCCGGGACGATTGCGGTTGGCTTGACATCGGCTTGTTCACACCTCCGTGCTGGGCCAACCGCTCGACCGGTGCTACTTAGATGCGCGAGTGACCTGGATGGTTGTCAGGCTCTCGCCTGCGGTTTGCGGCGTGAGCACTCGGCGGAACTGTTAGTCTTCTGGAGTCGGTACGGCCCGGCGCAATCCACCTCCTCGCTTACGCGGGTGAGTCGTGGGCTGACTCGGCCGAGCCGACACCCCCGATGACATGCCTGATCCGGTAGCTGTTCGCCAAGCGGATGATGGTCTGGTAAGTTAGAGGGGTTGCCCCGGATTCGGGGTGGTCGGAATTTCTGCAGTCAGATCGGGTTAGAGTCAAGAGTCCGAAGTTGGGGCGGTTTGACAAGATCTAAACGAACTGCAAAAATATCGGACATAGCAGAGACATAAGCTTCACAAGCTGGACGATGACGCCCCTGAGGGCGGGATCACACCATGATCGTGTTCCTCGGGTGTTCGTGTGCGTTTCTTGAGAACTCAACAGTGTGCTAAAAGCCAGTGCATGATGCACAACCCCGTCTATTTGACGGATTCCTTTGGTTGAACATTATGTTTCAGCTGGAGATCTTCTTTTCAAGCATTTTTTGGAGAGTTTGATCCTGGCTCAGGACGAACGCTGGCGGCGTGCTTAACACATGCAAGTCGAGCGGAAAGGCCCTTCGGGGTACTCGAGCGGCGAACGGGTGAGTAACACGTGAGTAACCTGCCCCTGACTCTGGGATAAGCCTGGGAAACCGGGTCTAATACCGGATATGACACACGATGGCATCGTCTGTGTGTGGAAAGTTTTTTCGGTTGGGGATGGGCTCGCGGCCTATCAGCTTGTTGGTGGGGTAGTGGCCTACCAAGGCGAC